>CAVYOB010000047.1:0-112806 GCA_963769925.1 uncultured Prolixibacteraceae bacterium | reverse complement strand
CGTTCTAATCTGTCAGCAAAAAATAATACAAAAGCAATAGAATATTATAAGTTGCTTAAAAATAAATATAGCCAGACGATTAACCTTTCCGGACATCCTTACGGATTAACTGCACCTCTTCAATTACATGCCATTGGAAAACAAATGGGAAAGGAAATATTTGGTCCCGATTCATTACTCATAACTTACCGATTTATGTTAGACAGACATTGGCTCATCAGTTCTTCGTGTTACTTCTTTTTCAAGGAAGAATATGAATCTGTTTTGGAAATCTAATAGCACAGAAGTATCAGAATTTGAAAAGGTACTGAAATGCAGCCAGTTTTTGGAAAACCATGTGGTTCCTGTGGTGAAGGAAAAGGAAAAATATCCCGAGTTTAATAAAACTGTTGATATCAATAGAACATATTTGGAAACTAAGGATGCGCAATATGTAATCAGTTTTAAAAAGCTTTACTTTCCTGAGTTGAATAAAACCTATTTTGCAGGGATTTTCTGGAACCTGGACTCATTAAAGATTGGTGTTATTCTGAACCTGCTTGAAAAACTGGAAGTGGAAACCAATCTTGAATTTCAGTTGGCAGATAACAAAAACAACAATCTTTTAACCGGAGACCTGCAAATATCCCCGAGGAGTCCCTAAAATTAACGTTCAACAACATTCCATTTCCCTGGTTGTTGGTGGCTATTCAGCCCGGATATAAAAAGCTGGAATCGGATGCGAAAAGGGAAGTGATCATTTATGGCTTGCTTGTGGTTATTATCATTGCGTTGATGGTATTTGCCGTTTTTGCACTTATGCGTGAAATTACCCGTGAAACCAATTCCATGTTGCTTCAAACCGAGTTTGTTCACAATGTTTCGCATGAGTTGAAAACACCCTTAAGTTTGATTCGGCTTTATGGAGAAACACTTCTATTAAAAGAGAATTTGCCAAAGAAAGATCAAAAAGAAGGTTTGCAGGTTATTACCAAGGAAAGTGAACGCCTCACCTATATGATTAACAATATTCTGGACTTCTCCAAAATCGAAATGGGCAGAAAAGAGTTCGACCTGAAATCCGGAAACCTCAGGGACGTTATAGAAAACACACTTGATTTACCGGTATCACCTGTCAAAAAAAGGTTTTAAAATAACGGAAGAACTCGAAAGCAATATACCGCAGGTTGCATTTGATAAAAGTGCCGTGGAAGGAATCCTAATCAATCTTTTAAGTAATGCCGTAAAATTTTCAGGAAATAAAAAACAAGTGGCGATCAGGCTTAAAATGTCAATAGAGAATATTATTCTGGAGGTGGCTGACAAAGGAATCGGAATTCCCGAAAAAGAACTTGCAAATATATTCGACCGCTTTTATCGTGTAAAGGAGAATTCGAATTCGAAGCGAGGGGAAGCGGTTTAGGACTAACGCTTGTGAAACATGCAGTGGAAGCTCATGGCTGGCAGATTACAGTAGATAGTAAGCCTGAAGAAGGAAGTACTTTTTCCATTTTTATTCCGGGTAACTTGAAAAAGGAGGAAAAATGAAAAAACATATTTTGATAATCGAAGATGAGGAGGACCTTGTTAAAGGATTGAAATTAAACCTGTTGGATGAAGGTTATGTGGTGGATTATGCCTTAAACGGGAAAGTTGGACTTGAGAAAGCCCTGACGGAAAAACCCGAACTGATTCTGCTCGATATCATGTTGCCCGGGATGAATGGTCTGGAGATTTGCAAGGAACTTCGCCGAAAGAATATAGATGTCCCAATTATAATGCTAACCGCCAAAGGTGAAGAAATAGATAAAGTTATTGGCCTTGAAATAGGTGCCGATGATTACATTTCGAAACCATTTAGCATCAGGGAACTTCTGGCTAGGGTAAAAGCGCACCTCCGGAGGGAAATCGCGGTGGAGAAACGATCCCGGAAGTTGTTCATCTGGAATCCATAGAAATAGACTTTGGGCATTATAAAGTCATCCGGAAGGATGATGAGATCGACCTAACATCTTTAGAGGTCGATGTGTTGCGGTTTTTAATTCAGCAGGATGGCAAAGTGGTATCACGCGATGACCTATTGGATAAAATATGGGGGTATGAAAAATTTCCAACCACCCGGACAATCGACAATCATATTCTGAAACTGAGAAAGAAAATTGAAAACGATCCGAACCATCCCCGGCATATTCTTACCGTATATGGAGGAGGATATCGTTTCGTGTATTAGTGACTAAGAGTGACATTCTTTTACTTTTCGCTGACAATGATGACATATTGATCGAGTAGTTTTACAATGAAATTGTTAAACGAAAAAGAAACAGCCATGAAAACAAAACTTATTTTACTGCTGATCATTTTTCTGGTAACTGGAATGAATTCAATTTCCTCCCAGGAAAAACAGGATCATAAAGTGCTTTTTGAGAAAGCAAAGTACACCATGGAAACCAAAGCTGATTTGAAAGAAGCCATTAACATCTTTGAGTCGCTGATTAAAACCTATCCCAACGAAAAGGAATATGTAGCCAAATCGTTGTTGTATCAGGGAATGTGCTACGAAAAGCTGGGAAACCAGGAAGCTGTAAAAAAATACCAAAAACTGGTTGATAATTTTCCCGGGCAAAAAAATGAGGTTGCACTTGCCAAAGAAAGGCTTTCCAAATTAGTGATCGCTGAGAAAGTTACAAAAACTCCCCTTGAACCAAAATTTACTAAAATCAATATTCCAACAAAACTTTCCTGGTATGTAAAATTATCCCCTGATGGGAAAGACCTTGCAGTAGTTTCAGATAAAAAACTTTGGAAACTACCGCTGTCAGGAAATCTTGGACCCGGATTTTCGGGGACTCCGGTTCAATTAAATACAGAAGGGATTGAGGTTGATCATCAGGCAGGACTTTCCTGGTCGGATGATGGGAAATGGATTGCCTTCAATGAATTTCCACTGAATGATACGCTTGTACAAAAAAAGGATTTCAGAGTATCTATGTTGTTCCTGCAAAAGGTGGGAAACCAACGAAGATAATTGAAAATTTCCGTTCAGGACGTATAGAGAATTTTGGGATTAGTATATCTCCCGATGGGAAAAACCTTGCTCATACATCTTTTAATGAAAATGGACAATATGTTTACACAACAGCGGTTGCAGGAGGTTCACAAAAACAACTGGTGGATATTCAGGCACGGGAACCTGCATTTTCCTCCGATGGAAAATGGATTGCGTATGTTGAAGATAAAAACTTTGGCACGGGTGGTGGCAATTTATGGATTGTTCCTGCCATTGGAGGAGAACCAAAACTCATTGCCAAAGCTGGTTATGCCACCAGTCCGGTTTGGTCACCAGACAACAGTATGATTGCATTTGTAGATGATGACAAAAAAAATCAGATAAACGTAGTTGAGATACCAAAAGAGGGAAAAGGAATCGGCAATGTGATAAGCATCGCTGCGCCTGAAGGGACTGAAAAAGTTAGCCTCCTGGCAGGATGGTCAACCGACAACAAAATAGCGGCTATGATTACAAAGAAAGTAGAAAATGCCATTTATTCATTGCCAGTTCAAGGGGGTGTGGCCACTGAGATTCTGCATGATTGCTGGGCTATGATGCCACGATGGTCACCAGATGGATCCCATATTTATTATGCTACTACTGAAGACAAGGGATCTCAACGAGCTTTTCAATTAACACTTGCATCGGTACCCGCCAATGGAGGAACAGGAAAACTCTTTGCAAAAGATAATGAGGGAAAAAAAGTATGGCAACTTGGAAATCAAGGTGGAAACAGGATTTCGCCAGATGGAAAAACAATAGTTTCAGCTGCATGGGAAGAATTCATTCCAGAATTAAATTTCCCATTAGTTAATATATGGAAAATCACGACCGATGGTATTAAGTCAGAAAAAATAACTAACAAAAAAGGTCACTATGCCGATTTTAGTCCCAGTTGGTCACCTGACGGAAATAAAATTGCATTTATTCGAGCCAAATTAAAAAGAACAACATCGAGTTTATTAGATACAGTAAACATTACAACTATCAATTCATCAGGCAGTGAGGAAAAAATACTGGCTACGGTATCCGATAAATTTATTTTTTCACTTGTCTGGTCACCAGATGGAAAAATGTTAGCATTTCTATCAAAAGAAAATGAAGCACCATATACCAATCTAATGAACTTTATCAATGCTCATAATGGAGAATTATTGTATGAATGGGAAGTCCCTTATTCTGATACCGACATAGAACTAGCCGGGTACCCGATAGCAGGCAGGTAGCCTTTAATGATCGCAAAGGAAAGGTGATAAAAATAATGAATATTGAAAATGGAAACATTGAAGATATTAAAACCAATTTAGGGGAGGTTACGATTGGCCATATCGACTGGTCGCCTGATGGTAAAAAATTCGTATTTGCAGGCGGGAAAGGTGGAGGAGCTGAATTCTGGTTCATGGAGAATTTCCTGCCACTTGAAAAGCTGGCACAAAAACAAAATGCTAATACAACTCCATCTCAACTTACCAATAAAAAAATATGGGATGAGCCCGACACTGAACTTGAAGGGGCTCCTTCTCCAGACGGAAAATACCTCTCTTATGTAGATTGGGAAACAGGAGACCTGGCCATTTATGAAATTGCAACAGGGGAAAAACGTCGGTTAACAAATAAGGGTTCATGGGATAAATCAAATGAATTTGCCTTAATGTCCAGGTGGTCACCCGATAGCAAGCAGATTGTTTATGACTGGAAAAATAAAAATGACTTCTGTGAACTGCGAATAATTGGGCTCGATGGCTCGAACCCTCGAATTCTCTATAGTAATAAAGAAGTAAAATGGACCTATACTTACGATTGGTCGCCCGATGGGAAGCAAATTCTGACATACTTCGATAGAAAAAATGGGACAGACTGGATAGGTCAAATAGTGCTGGTTTCCATTGCCGATGGTTCTGAAGTTGTTCTTAAAACAACACCTATCACAGAGACTGGTGCAACCGGGCCAGATAATCTGTGCTTTTCAAATGACGGGCGTTACATAATCTATGACTTTCCACAAAAAGAAGGTTCTCCGGAACGTGATATTTTCATGATGTCGATTGATGGGAGTTCTGAAATTTCATTGGTTGAACACCCTGCCCATGATGAGTTACTTTGTTGCACGCCGGATGGTAAAAATATTCTGTTTGCCAGTGACCGGAATGGAACTTATAGCTTATGGAGCAAACAAATTATTGAAGGAAAACCTCATGGAAATGCAAAATTGGTCAAGTCAGATATAGGAGCCATAGAACCATTGGGATTTACTAGTGAAGGTTCATTCTATTACGGTTATTCACAGAAAAACAATAATATTTATAATGCTGAACTTGACCCGGAATCAGGTGAAATTATTACTCAACCTAAAAAAATAATTACACGTTTCGAAGGATACAACCAAGCACCCAGCTACTCTCCTGACGGGAAATATTTGGCCTATATATCCAGGCGATTCCCGTTGACTATTTTTCCAGATTATACAATAGCTAAAGTTGGAGGGAATGTTCTCTGTATAAGGCATCTTGAAACTGGTGAAGAACGCGAAATAATTCCTGGCCTCAATCGATTCCGTTCCCCCCGTTGGTCTTCTGACGGTCATTCGGTTTTTGTCATTGACATGAATAATAGTGGATCCAAACAGATCGATATTCAGACAGGTAATGTTACATCTGTTTTGTTTGATGATAATTTAGGGCCCCAACCAACCGAGCGCTCCCATAACGGAAAAACTATCTACTATGTGCTCAGAGACAGAAAAACCAATATTTCCAAAATTATTGTTAAAAACCTTGAAAACGGCACAGAAAAGGAAATCTATCGAATTAAAGGTAGCATACACATAAGACTTTCACCAGATGACAAGTGGTTGGCCATACAAGCTTTCTATACGGAGAACGTCCTTGTACCAGATAAAATACCGAGTTTGATCGTTGTGCCTTCAGCCGGAGGAGAATCACGCGTACTATGCCGATTCGAAGATGGAATTGACATCAGAGCCGGTGCACCTTTTACATGGACTCCTGATGGGAAATATATACTGTACTCAATGAAATCCCCTAAAAAAGAGATTAAGAAATGGGACTTGTATCGGATTCCTGCAAAGGGTGGAGAACCCGAGAAACTTGGAATGGAAATGAGCGGATTTCTAATGAATCTGAGTATTCATCCTGATGGGAGACATATTGCATTCTCCATAACAGAAGAATCAAATGCCGAAGTCTGGGTAATGCAGAATTTCCTTCCAAAGGAAGAAGCGAATAACGAACAGAAATGAAGCCAATGAGAAAATACAATTAGAGATTTAAATCCAAATAACAATCAGCCGGGAGCAAAAATTTCCGGCTGTTTTTTGTGATAAATAGTTGCGACCCCTTCAAACCTCCCCTAAAGCGGGAGGCTTAAAGTCCCCTTCAGGGGATTTAGGGATGAACAAACAAGTGGTTACTTACAAATTGTAAGTTCATTTTTTTTCAAACTTGCCTTGAGACGGCCTCTTTGGTTTTGTTTACATTTTGTTACTTCACAAAAGTTTCACAAAACTAATTTATTCCTTAACACAAAGTGCTGAAAAATCGTTATATTAAACTCTTTAAATAAAGCGGTTTAGAGCTGTTCGTTAAATGAAAACCAAAAAGCACCTTAGAAAAAAAAGAATCGTTATATACTATGTGTTAGTTATTGTAATACCTAGCTGTATACTGGGTTTTTTGGCCTTAAGAGGCGTAAGAAACGATCAGGCGCTAATTGAGCGGGAGCAAAGAAAGAAACTGGCAGAATATGGAACTTCAGTATTTTCTGAAACGATTTCGCATATCGCAAAAATTAATAACAGTCTCGAAGAAAAAATCCCTGATTTAACTCCGAAGTTCCCTTCATCATTAACTTTCGAAGAACAAACTTTAAATTCTTTGGTTGAAGAGAACAAATTAATAAGGAGTCTTTTTTTTATCCGGTACTCAGATTCAATACGGATATTTCATCCTTCACTTATCTATTTTCCCGAATTAGTTGAAGAAACAGAAAAAGAAAGATCTCCATATAATTTTATAAACCTGTTTATACCGGGTTGGAATTATGAATATCAGGAAAAGGATCTTCAGAAAGCTCTTCTCTATTATCGAAAAAGGGTAAAAGAATTTGACCAAAAAGAGATCAAAGCTTATATCCTGATGCAGATTGCACGGATTCAAACGAAACAAAATACAAATGTTGAAGCATTAGAAACTTATCAGCTTATCGAGTCTGAATATGGAAATCTAACCATCGATAATCAAATTCATTTGGGTTCTATGGCCCGGCTCGAAAAAATTAATATCAGCCTGTTGACCGGAGATACTATTTCAGCTTTGAATTACTCGATTGAATTTTTAAACAAAATATTAAATGCAGAGTGGCAGTTGGATTATTCCAGTTACAAAAACCTGATAACTTCCGGAAATGAAATTTTAACCCGGTTAAAAGAGTCTGGTAATGCGCAGATAAAAGTTCAATTAGTTCGTGCAGATTCGCTTTTTGAAGAAATAAATATTCGTGATAACGACACAAAATATCTTTTTGATTTTCTGAATAATTCGTCACCTTTTTTAATGAATTATCTGAATGATTCGGATTCTAAAATTCAATTTCCTGTAACGAAGTATTTTGTATCAAATGAAAACGAATTTTATATATCGCTTTTTCGGGGAGCAAAAAATCAATTCTGGGGGATAATTTTCAATGTCGATGAAATATATAACGAATTGCTCCTTAAATCGATAAGAAAGCATTCGGAAAACGATAACTTTTCAGTGGCAGTTATTTGGAAAAGGAGCGGAGTTAATTGCGAATTCATCCGACATTAATTTTAATCTGGAACCTGTATTATTCGAATCCCCGGAGGAGTTTCCAGTTTTTACAATTAAACTTTATGCAGAACCAACCGGATTAATAAATACCCTGTTTTTCACCGGACATAATATTTTCTTGTTTATTTTCATTTTTATAGCATTGGTTCTTGCGCTTGGTTTATTCTTTACAATTCAGATCGTAAGCAAAGAACTTCAACTGTCAAAAATGAAGTCCGATTTTATTTCAACCGTTTCGCATGAATTCAAAAGTCCGCTAACATCTATTAGACATATTACTGATATGTTGGTTTTTAAAAGAGTTCCAACCGAATCAAAAAAACAAGAATATTACGAGATTATTCATCAACAAAGCGAGCGGCTGAGTCATTTAATCAATAACATCCTCGATTTCTCAAAACTGGAGGAGGGAGAAAAGAATTTTAGATTTGAACCTGTAGTCATGGACCAGCTCCTTCAGGAAATTGTTTTATCCTTTAAAAATTCAATTCCTGATAAAGATTTTAAAGTAAGCTACAAGCAAGAAAATCGTTTACCTGTGATTAATGCTGATAAAGTGGCAATTACACAGGTAATCCACAATCTTTTAGATAATGCTTTTAAATATTCAGGGGATTCGGATTTAATTGAATTAAAAGCAAAATCGGATAAAAAATTTGTAATAATTTCGGTGAAAGATTATGGCATTGGTATTTCAGCTGAAGACAAGGATAAAATATACAGCCGCTTTTATAGAATTAGTAACGACCATACCCAACTGGTAAAAGGCAGTGGCATTGGTCTTACTATCGTGAAACAAATAGTACAGTACCACGGTGGAACTGTTTCTCATGAAAGCAAAGTTGGTTCAGGCAGTACTTTTATTATCAAATTACCCATATTAAAATAAAAGAGTATGAAACGAATTTTAATAGTTGAAGATGACGATGCTATCAGGAAAGTTTTGATTGATGATTTTACATTTGAAGGATTCCATGTGGAATCAGCAATAATGGGAAATGAAGCATTGAAAAAAGCCTTCGATCCGGATATTGATATTATTTTACTCGATGTAATGCTCCCCGAAATAAATGGTTTCGACATTTGCAAAGAACTAAGAAAAAAAGGGATCGAAACGCCAATTATCATGTTAACGGCGAAAAGTCAGGAGATTGATAAAATTCTTGGATTGGAGTTTGGGGCAGATGATTACATTACAAAACCCTATAGCTCGCGCGAGCTGCATGCCAGGGTAAAAGCGGTTCTTCGACGAAGAAACTGCGAAAAAGAAAATGCAAATGAGAGCCAGTTCCGTTTTGGCGAATTTGAAATCAACTTCAGAAAATTTACCTGTAAAAGAAAAGAGGAAAATATAAACCTGACCACTTTAGAGTTTTCCTTACTTCATTGTTTAATTAATAAAAGAGAACAGGTAATGAGCAGAAATGAAATACTGGACATGGTTTGGGGTGAAGATGTAATGGTCACACCCCGCACAGTTGATACGCACATAGCCAAACTAAGAAAGAAAATAGAAGATAATCCTTCGCAGCCTAGATGGATAATTGGCTTTAGAGGTGTAGGCTATAAGTTTACATGTTTATAAACCTGTTGGCGGAATTATTTTTTAAGCGCCTGATTTTCAGGCTTCGACTACGCTCAGTCTGACGGTCACAGTGAGCGGAGTCGAACTGTGATTCAATATGTTATGAATTAATTCCGCCAATGTGTATGTATTATTATACTTTGCATTTGTTTCACACAACTTCATAATTCCAACATGGATGTGTGAAAAAGGGAGCTTAATTTTGAAATAAAAAATCATGAAACGAATTTTAGTTTTTCTTGTATGCTTCCCATTGTTTGTCGCCGTTACTTTCGGACAAGAGAAGCAACCTGATGAATTACTTAAAAAGGCAATTTACCAGGAAGAAGTGAAAGGTAATCTTGAAGAAGCAATCCTTATTTATAAGGATATTATTAAGAATTATCCTGATCAAAGAGCGATTACTGCAGAAGCTCTTTTCCACCTGGGACTCTCGAATGAAAAATTGGGTAATAAAAAGGCACAAGAGTATTACGAAACAATTGTAAATAGTTTTGGAGACCAACCAAAATATGTTCGAATTGCTAAGGAAAGGCTTTCAAAATTACAGGTTGTTAAGAAAGAACTGGAAATTCCCCTGGTTCCAAAATTCACGAAAATTAAAATTACGACCAATCTTCCCCAGTTTGTTGCATTATCTCCCGATGGAAAAAACCTCGCATTGGTTTCGGCTAATAAATTATGGAAAATGCCACTTTCGGGAAACCTGGGTCCTGATATCCCCGGAATACCGGAGCAAATAAATACAGAAGGTGTTTTATTGAATGACTGGAGTCCATTATCATGGTCGCTAAATGGGAAATGGATTGCATTTAACGGTAATCCTCAATTGGATGATAAAGGAAATGTAAGTGAAAATCCGAGTATTTATGTTGTGTCGTCTGATGGTGGGAAACAAAAAAAAGTAATTGAAATTAACCGTGGTATGGAGGCTATAAACTACCATATAAGTCTGTCTGCCAATGGAAATAACCTTGCTTTTTCTTCAGTAGAAGAGAATAAACAACATATTTTTTCAACGCCCGTGGATAAAGTAATTCCGAGGCAGTTAGTGGAGATGGAAGCACGTAATCCTGTGTTTTCGCCTGATGGAAAATATATAGCCTTTGTAAAAGGTAAAAATGAAGGAATAGGCGAAGGTAACCCGGGATTATGGGTAGTTGAAGCGAATGGTAGTAAACCATATAAATTAGCAGATGCCGATGATGCATCATGTCCAATATGGTCGCCCGATGGAAAACTGATTGCATTTCATGATTTTTCTCTTTTTAACCAAATTAGTATTGTTCCCTTTTCTAAAACAGCAAATACAAGTGGTAAAGTAATTCGTATTGAGGCACCTGGGTCAGTCAGAGGGTTGACGGGATGGACACACGATAATAAAATTGGTGCATTAACTATAAAAGATACGAAATATGGTTTATATACTTTGCCAGTAGAAGGTGGACAGGCAGCAAAAATATTACAAGACGGCATGGCTTTGCAGCCAAGATGGTCGAAAAATGGTGAACAAATCTATTATGTTACGTATCCTGAAAAAGGAACTACGAAAGGTAGAGGTTACATTCTGGCTTCGGTGTCAGCCTCAGGCGGAAATGGTAAACCGCTTAAAACTAATTATAAGGGAAATCTTATAAAACAATTGGGATTTATAAGTGGAAACAAGGTGTCTCCCGATGGTAAATGGATTGTTACTTCTACCTGGACTCAAGCCGACGCTAACACCACTCAAGCCGACACTAATACCATTAATATAGATTGGCCAAGATCCAAAATATGGAAAGTTTCGGTCGATGGCGAGGATGCCATCCAGGTTACTAATACACCAGGGAACTTTTTCGATTCGAGTCCGTGTTGGTCAGCCGATGGAAAAAAAATAGCCTTTGTTCATACAGAATTAAACGAAAAAAGCTTTTTTGGTGACTCTCGCATTTATATAATTGATTCAAATGGAGGAGAACCGGAATTACTGGATCCAAATCCTGGCATTTTCGCAACTCATTTGATATGGTCTCCGGATGGGAAAAAGATTGCTTATACGGACGGTAAAAAGTTTATGGATCCAAAAACACTTAAAATAATAGATATTGAAAGTAGAGATATCAGGGTATTTGAAGAGTTTCCTGAAATTAATATGCATACAGAATTGGTGTGGTCTCCTGACAGTAAACGGATTGCATTTAACGCGGCAGATGGTAAGGTCATAAAAATTATGAATATAGATGACGGAAGCATTGAAGATATTAAAACCGGTATGTCAGATGTCCGTGTAAAACACCTCGACTGGTCACCAGATGGAGAACGATTTGTTTTTGGTGGATAGGACAATACGGTGAGGATGAGTTCTGGTTTTTAGAAGATTTCCTGCCACTAACTAAGGAAATGGCAGAGCAACATTTCAAAAAAGGTAATGAACTGTACACCTTGTGGGAATATGAATCGGCTATTGAAGAATACAAAAAAGCGATGGAACCTGACCCTAAAAGCCTGCTGGCGTTGAATGCACAATACTGTATTGGCCAAACATGGTTTCGTTTGGGGAAGTATGATTTGGCGTTGGAAACGTTTAATAAACTGGTTGAGGAAAATCCAAAAAGTAATATCGCCCCGGTCACCGAACTTATGATTGAACATGTTAAAAATGCCATAGAGAATAATAATCAACAGGTAATCCCGGAAATTAATGGAGATAAAAATACCATTGTAGATCCGGAAACGGGGATAACTTACAGTAAGGTAAAAACATTTACAGGGAAGAATGATGTAATTAGTTATACTTCAGGTGGTTTTAATATGTCACCGGATGGCAGGTTTTTAGTGCTGGAAAACAAAGTTGTTCCGACTGATGGTAGTGATCCTTTTTCTTTGGTTGATATGGATGCACTACGTGCCGTATATTCACCTGATATGAGAAATGCTGCTTTTTACGCTGAAAGTGCCATTTGGATCGTACCTGTTTCTCCCGAAACAGGGCATTCCATTGGGCAACCTAAAAAGCTACTTGAAGGAAGTTATGTATTTCAACACTCGGTAAGTTGGTCACCTGATGGGAAAAAGATTGCCTTTGGTAGAAGAGATAAAACAATTGCCGGAGATATTTGGGTCATTTCTGTCTCAGACGGTAAACTAACGCCTATTACAAATTCCCCACAATATGATGATGGTCCGGTGTGGTCACCTGATGGCAATAAATTTGCTTTTAGAAGTGAAGGCGAAATCTGGTTGGCTTCAGCCGATGGCAGTGAAACAAAAATGATCATTAAACAAGGCTGGAATACGCGACTGATTTGGACACCCGATAGCAAATGGTTATTTTATTACCATATGGACCAAAACCACTTGTACTCTCTTGATCACAATAAAAACTATAATCTCAATATTCCTGAACAGATCGGCAAATTTATCTCCTTCTCTGCTACTGGGGGAAAAATACTTTTTTATCGCACCTCTTTTGATGATAAATGGGAGAGTAAAATAGTTTCTGCATCAGGAGGTCCCACATACTCACCTATTCCAAATATTTCAGTTTTTGATGCTAAATGGTCAACAGATAGCAAACAGATTGTAGTTGAAAGTGAAAATAAACTGGGTGAAACTATCTATAAAATAATTTCGTTAGCCGGAGGTAATGCTGTTGATGTAGAAATTAAGGCCAATGTAAATCGCAAATTATTACCATTAGTCTTTTCCCCCAATTTAAAAAGCTTAGCTTTTTTAACTGCTAAAGAAAATGACAAGTTTGATCTGTATATAATTCCATTTTCAATGCAGGAAGGCCAGACTATCGGTCCCGCCAAAAAGGTGTTTGAAAATTGGTCACGGGGAAATTTATCCTGGTCACCTGAAAATACCAGGTTGGCTTTAGAACATGAAAGAGGCATTTGGATTGTTCCATTAGATGGTGGTAGCCCCGTACAAATAGCAAATACTCCGGAAGGGCTAAGAGGATTAGGCTGGTCTCCTGATGGCAAAATGATTTTTTATTTGGTTGAATCAAAAAATACAAGAATAGCTTATTTGGTTCCTGCAACAGGCGGCATTCCTCAAGTTGTTCATAACAATTGTATAACAGGAGACTGGGGGCATGATAGCAAAAGCATGGCACTATTAGCAAACGACGAAATACAAATTGTATCACTAACCGGTGAAAAGTTAAAACACATTGTCAATTTGAAGGATTTAGGGTTGATTAACATTTCTTCACTGGAATATAGTCCCGATGGCAAAGAGTTGGCTTTTATCGGTAATAATGGTGACAAATCGCTTATTTTTGAGTATTCTTTTGAGAATGGAAAAATTGAACGATTCGTATTCGAAAATCAGGATGATGAAAAATATTTCTTAAAATGGAGCCCCGATGGAAAATGGTTGTCATACCTATCGGAAGAAAACATTAAAGTACGTTTGGAAAGTTACTTATGGGAAGCCGATTTTGATGAGGTGAAAGAAAAACTGTTTTCTCAAGAAAATAATTAAACCACAAAAATTAAATTATGAAGTAAACAGCCGGGAGAAAATGTTTCCGGCTGTTTTTTGTATTAGTCAGGATTCTTGACCAAATCTTGACAGAACAAATCCATTTCTTGACACGTATGTGATTTAGAATTAAGAACTTTTACTGATTGTAATAAAAGTTTCATTTTCAGATGCGTAAGAAAATTCGGATTAGGGAAAATAAAATTCTGTATTATTATTTTTTAGTAATTGTATTGCCAAGCATTGTTCTTGGCGCTCTCGCTTTTAGAGGTGTTATCAACGATCAGGCAATCAATGAAAGAGAAACCAGGCAGCAACTTGCTGAAGCCGGTACAAAAATCATTACAGAAGCCGATTTGTTTCTTGCAGAAACAGAAAAACAATTTTTTAAAAAAACCGGAGTAACCGGAATACCTCCGGCAGAAACAATATTTTTTGAAGATTCAATCCTTTCAAAATTCCTGAAGAACAAATCCGTGATTGAAGGCATTTTTCACATCCAGTTCGCAGGTAACGTACAAATCCTAAAATCAGGATTGCTCTATTTCCCTGACGGCACTTTTAATCAATGGAATTCAACCAATGAATCTGATTTAAATACCAACTTCCTGCAAGGATGGAAATACGAATTTCGGGATAAAAATTATCCAAAAGCGTTAAATTTTTACCAGGGTCAAATTAAAAAAACCAAAAACGAAACTTTGATTGCTTCGCATTTAATTTCCGTAGCACGAATTCAGAAAAAGTTATTTAACTACACCGATGCCATAGAAATATACAAGCTAATTGAAGAAAAGCACGGACAGGAAAGACTGACCGGAGGAATCCCTCTGGGTGTTATTGCATTAATGGAAATAGGCAGTTTGCATTTAATCCAGGGAGATACTTTGCAAGCATTAAAATCGACAAATTATCTCCTTTCGCTTACCGCTAAATCACATTGGGCATTGGAGTTTTCGCAATATAACCAACTGGTAGCAGCATGTAATGAAATTATAAAAAGAAGTGAATCCTGTAAAAATGAGCCCTGCCTTAAACAGCGAAAGCAAATGATATCGGTTCTGGATGAACTAACAAAATTGGCTGATAAAACCAATAATCAACTGGTGTTTTTGGAAAACGCGGCAATCGTATTAAAAGAGCCCGGTTTTAGGCTACCCCAAGCTGAAAGCGAATACAGAATTTATACGAATATCGAGCGAAACGCAAACCTTTTTTCTGTATTCCCGCAATCGGGGAATGGGCAGTGGGGCATCATTTATAATCTCACGCAATTTCGAAATCAATTAACGGATTCAATTATTCCAAATGAAAATCAAAAACTCAATTTTCAATGGCAAATTGTCAAAGAAGGCAGAGAATTACTCGCGCAGTCGCCGGGAGATTTGCCTGTAGATATCAGAATCTCATCGGTGTTCCCTTCATATTTGCCCTCCTGGTCGTTGATGCTTTATAAGGAATCAACCGGTATGATAACTACTTTTTTAAAGGCATCGCAGGGAATTTTTATTTACATCTTCCTGTTTATTGTAATTGTGTTGGCATTGGGATTATTCTTCACCCTGCAAATAATTAATAAGGAACTCCTGCTTTCGAAAATGAAATCCGATTTTATCAGCACCGTTTCCCATGAATTTAAAAGCCCACTGACTTCCATCAGGCAGATGTCGGAAATGCTGTTGAATGAGCGGATTAAAGCGGAAAGCAGGAAAAAAGAGTATTATGCTGTAATGCTGGAGCAATCGGAACGGTTAAGTCACCTCATTGATAATATTCTTGATTTTTCAAAAATAGAGGAAGGGAAAAAAGCTTTTCGGTTTGAGAAGGCCAACCTGGCGGAACTAATCGACCATGTAAAACTGGTTTTTCAAAAAAGTATTGCAAACGAAGGATTCTTGGTTTCTTTATCTGTTCCTGAAACACTTCCTGAACTTGTAATTGACCGAGAGGCCATTCAGCAGGTTTTGTATAATTTGCTCGACAACGCGTATAAATACTCTGGAGATTCAAAAAAAATTGAAATACTGGTTGAATCTACCGGAGATTCGATAAAAATAAGTGTAAAAGATTTTGGAATTGGAATACAACGCGAAGACCAGCAAAAAATCTTCGAACGTTTTTTCAGGGGAGGTAACGAACTCACACGCTCAGTAAAAGGGAGTGGTATTGGACTGACCATTGTGAAAAAAATAATTGAAGCACATCACGGCACGGTTTCCCTGGAAAGTACTCCCGGAAAAGGAAGTACATTTATTATCCGCTTGCCATTAAAACCGGAAGAATGAAACGAGTATTGGAAATAAATAAAAATGGGGTATCCAATGATTCCCGTGATAAAATTGTTTAAAATATAAATTCAATTAGCAGCAGAGCTGCGAAATATTTGTAGTCAAAAATGCATAAACAGACCCAAAGGTGCAGAGCACCGCAACATATTTTGTTTTTTTTGTTACGGTGCGCTGCACCTTCAATAAGAATTCATGAATTTGCTACAAATATTCAGGTGCTCTGCACCAGGTATTAATCGGATAACCCATTTAAATAAATAAATAATTAGCTATAAAATGACAAGAATATTAATTATTGAAGACGAAAAAGCAATTCGGATGGCACTGGAAGATGACTTTATTGCAGAAGGATTTCAGGTTGCTTCGGCCAATAGCGGAACTTTGGGCCTCCAAAAAGGAAGTGAGCCAAATTACGATATTATCTTACTGGATATCATGCTTCCCGAAATGGATGGATTTGAAGTGCTAAAAGAACTTCGCAAAAAAAATGTGCGGACTCCCATTATTATGCTGACAGCAAAAAGCCAGGAGATAGATAAAATCCTGGGACTGGAATTTGGCGCTGATGATTACGTTACGAAGCCATTCAGTCCACGCGAATTGCAGGCCCGCGTAAAAGCGGTATTGAGGCGGGTAAATGAAAAACGCGAATCATTAACAGAAACTGAATTCTCTTTTGGGAATATAAAAGTGGATTTTCAAAAATACGAGTGTTTTAAAGATGGAAAGAAAATAACACTGACTACACTTGAATTCGATTTGTTAAAATTCCTGGTTAAACATAAAGGGGAAGTAGTAAACCGCGACCGGATAATGGATGAAGTTTGGGGAACTGAAGTTTTTGTAGCGCCAAGAACTGTAGATACACATATTTTAAATCTGCGAAAAAAAATTGAAGATAATGCTGCACAACCTAAATGGATTATTGGTGTGCGCGGAAGAGGGTATAAATTTTTATCTTTTTAAAACTTCATTTGAGCTTGACACAACTCATTCGTTACTTGTTCGATACGAAATTCCGGTGGTTTAACTTTATTGAAAAAAGAACGTTATGAAAGCAATATTAATTATTTCGGTTTTTTGCCTGGCAGTTACATTTAACGTTTCAGGCCAGACAACTCCTCAGGAGATGCTCAATAAGGCAATCTACGAGGAAGAAGTGAACGGGAACCTTGAAGAGGCGATAAAGTTATTCCTTGAAATTGTTGATAAAAATTCGGCAAACCGGACGGTTACTGCGGAAGCGTTTTATCACCTTGGATTAGCCAATGAAAAACTGGGGAATAAAAAGGCAAAAGAATACTATCAAAAGGTAGTCAATAATTTTACAGATCAACCTAAATTTGTGCGAATTGCAAAGGAAAGGCTTTCTAAATTAGTAGTTGCCGAGAAAGTTTCTAAAATTCCCCTTACTCCAAAATTTACAAAAATTAATATCCCAACAGAACTTTCATGGAATGTCGCATTATCGCCAGATGGGAAAAACCTTGCACTCGTATCTGAGAGTAAGCTATGGGTAATGCCTCTTTTAGGAAATATTGGCCCAGGTTTCCCAGGTAAACCAGTTCAGGTGAATACGGAAGGGGTAACAGTGGAATGGTCAGGACTTGCCTGGTCAGGCGATGGGAAATGGATTGCCTTCAACGAAGAAACGACTGATAAAATCAGGTCAGAAAGACCTGAAAAAGAAAAATTCAATCAACGAATTTTTATCGTTCCTTCCATTGGTGGCAGCCCAAAGCAAGTAATTGAAAACTATCGCTCTGCAAGGGTAGTAAATTACAGGATCAGTTTATCACCCGACGGGGAAAATCTTGCATATTCATCAATTGAGAACAATAAACAACATGTATATACAACACAAGTTGGTGGGAGTACACTAAAACAATTGGTGGAAATTGAGTCCCGGGAGCCGGTTTTTTCTCCCGACGGTAAAATGATTGCATTTGTAGAAGATAAAAATTTGGGTGGTGGCGAAGGTGGATTAGGATTATGGGTTATCCCTTCTCAAGGGGGAACTCCTCAACTACTGGCTGAGGCAGAAACAGCTTCAAGTCCTGTGTGGTCACCCGACGGAACCATGATCGCCTTTCTGGATAACAGCAAGAACAAGCAAATAAACTTTGTCCAGGTGCCAAAAAATATGGAAACAACTGGAAACGTAACCAGAATTCATACTCCTGAAGAAATAGAAGAAGTCAGGCTTCTGGCAGGATGGACACCCGAAAATAAAATTGGAGTTTTAATGACTTCAAAACAAGAATTTGCATTATACACCTTACCGGCAAGCGGTGGACAGGCTGCAATAATTTCAAATGACTGTTATGCTTCTCAACCGCGATGGTCAAGAGATGGCAAACAGGTTTTTTATGCAACAATACCGAAGGAAGGAGTCAATCGATTTTATCAGTGGTTTCTTGCTTCTGTGCCCGCTGCTGGAGGGACAGGATATCCCCTTCTCAAAGATGAAAAAGATAAAAATATCCATTTTGCATCCTATCAGGGAGGAAACCGTATATCTCCGGATGGAAAATGGATTATTTCATCAGTCTGGACTTCAGCTGACTCAGGAGGAAATTATCCCAGAACTAAAATTTGGAAAATAGCCCTTGATGGAAGCAAATCAATGCAGATTACCAATAACGAGGGTTCCTATGCAGATATGTGTCCCAGTTGGTCGCCCGAAGGAACGAAAATTGCATATTTACGAACCAGGCTGACAGGAGATGATATTACATTTGGCAGTGCAAGCATGCATATTATGAACGCATCAGGTGAAGATACGAGAATGTTGCTCCCGGAATCTGACAAATATATTTTTTCAGCTGTCTGGTCACCTGATGGGAAAATGATTGCATATCTGACTGCAGATTTGCCTTCAGGAACTAATCCAACCATAAATGTAGTAAACGTCAGCACTGGTGAAGTAAATGTAATCGGGAAACTTCCTGTTGCTCATATTCACATAGAACTTGCCTGGTCACCTGATAGTAGGAAGATCGCTTTTAATGGTGATAATGTAATTAAAATCATGAATATTGAGGATGGTAAAATTGAGGATGTTAAAACTAATCTGATCGATGTAGAAATATGGCATCTCGATTGGTCTCCCGACGGAAAACAATTTGTTTTTGCAGGTTCGAAGGGAGGAGGAGCTGAATTCTGGTTTATGGAGGATTTCCTGCCACTTGAAAAGCTGGCACAAAAAAAGACAATGGCAGAAGAAGCTCCAAAAGTTATGACCAGTAAAAAAATATGGGAAGAAAATGAAATTGATAATCTTGGCCAAATTTCTCCCGACGGGAAATACATATCCTATGTTGATTGGCCTGCTGGTGACTTAGCAATTTATGAAATAGCTACCGAAAAAAAACGCAGACTAACAAGTTATAATTATGGGGAAACCTGGAGTACTGATCCCAATACAACCTATGTCTTATCTTCCATATGGTCAGCTGATAGCAGGCAAAATATTTACTCAACCGGTACTGGAGAAATCCGTACCATCGGACTTGAAAATTCAACTCCTCGTACCATTCGTAAAAAAGAAACAAAAAATGAGTGGGTGGTGCAGGTTTATGATATCTCGGGGGATGGCAAAACCATTTTAGGAACCATCGAAACCATGGAAAAGAAAACACAAATTATACTGGTTTCTGTGAGCGATGGTGAAAAACAGATTATTAAGGAATTGCCTGGAATTCATAGTGTGGAGAACCTTAAATTTACAAGTGACGGAGCTGGTATTGTATATGATTATCCTCCCGATTTAGATTCTCCGGTTCACGATATTTATTGGTTATCGCTGGACGGAAAAACGGAAACTCCGATTATTAAACATCCAGCTCATGATTTTGTACTTGATTTATCACCCGATGGGAATCAACTACTTTTCGCCAGCAGCCGTTCCGGGAAAATGGGTTTTTATTCCGTCGGATTGAAAAATGGAAAAACACAGGGGAATCCAAAATTTATTAAAACATGTGAATATTCTAACCTAACAGGATTAGGTTTTTCTGACAATGGAGTGTTTTATTGTTTCTACAGACCATTTGTTACCGATGTTTATGAAACCGAAATAAATTCAGAAACAAGTGCTATTGTCTCGCATCCAAATGAAATTATCGGAAGTTTTATGGGAGAAAATTCAGCCCCCGATTATTCTTCCGATGGCAAATATCTGGCTTTTATTTCACGAAGACCACCGTTTTTTACGCGTACAAATGGAATCCATACAGGTAATGTCCTTTGTGTTAAGTCTCTTGAAAATGGTACGCTTCGTGAAATAAAACCGGAAATTGATGATTTTGAAATTCCTAAATGGTCACCAGATAACCGCTCGATCCTTATGATGAACTGGAATACCGAAAGTATAACAGAAATTTACAAAATCGATTTACAAAGTGAAAAACTTAGTCTGATTTTTAGTGATAAAAACATGAAAATTTTTGATTTTGAATGGTGTGCAGATGGAATGTCAATATTTATGGTACTCCAATATCAGGAAAATGATACCACAAAACATAAACTGGTAAGGTATAATCTGGAAACCAAAGAAGAAAAGATTCTATACGTAAATCATGGTAGAAAAGGATATTTTCCAGACTTAGCAACAATTTCATGCTCGCCAGACGGAAATTGGATAGCGTTCCTTGGGCTGGATCAAAAAAAGACAATAAAGATTATACCCACCTCCGGGGGTGAAGTCCGGGAAATTTATTCTCTGGATCAAAAAAAGACAATTGATGGAAAACAAATCTGGAGTTCAAAATCATATGCAAATGAGTTTATTTATCACTGTTGGAGTGCGGATGGAAAGTATATTTATTTACAAAAATTTCGCGAACCAAGAGGTGACGATATCAGGAATCTTTGGCAAATCCCAGTTAATGGAGGTACCCCAGTTAACCTTGGATTGGAAATGACTAAGATTTGGCAGATTAGCGCCCATCCAGATGGAAAACACTTTGCTTTCAGCAACCAGGGTTCATCCTATAAATTGCCACAGATTTGGATGATGGAAAACTTCCTGCCAAAGGAAGAAACTGTTAACAAATAGAAACAGAGCGAATGAGATAATTAATTAGAAATTAAAACCAATTAACAAACAGCCGGGAGCAAAAGTTTCCGGCTGTTTTAGTATTTATTCCCGGTTCCTGACTAAATCCTGACAAAAACCATATAATTTCTTTACCCGTATATGATTTTAATTTATGAACTTACATATCTTAAGTTAAGACCGGTTTTATTTCTATTATGAAATACCTAAAAGAAATTACAAGAAAGGGAATAATCTTTTATTATATTATTGCCATTGTTATCCCTTGTTTTTTATTGGGTATTCTTGCCTTTCGTGGAATAAAAAACGACCAGGCCTTGGTGGAAAGTGAGCAACGGCGAATATTGATTGAGACTTCAAATCAGATTTTTCAAAACCTCGACAAATCCCTCATAAAAATAGAAAACAGTTTTTCCGATGTGGCTGTTCAGGAAACACTATTAACCAAAGAAATCTTTAACAGTAGCATCCTATCGCAGTTTAATAATCAACATAAAATTGTTGAGGGAATTTTCTTACTGGATAACCAAACCAAACTCTCTGTTTGTAGTAACGGATTGATTTTTTTTCCTGATGGATATTTCCCGGAAAATAAAACTTCATTTTTTCCGGAAGCATTAAAAAAGGGCTGGCAATATGAGTTTACAGAAAAAGATTTTGGTAAAGCTTTTCAGTTTTATAATGGCTTGCTAAAAAAAAGCAATGATATTCAAACCCGGGGCGAATTGCTAAATGCCATGGCGCGGGTGCAGAAAAAAAGGAGTGAATTTGATTCTGCTGTGGCAATTTACGATTCAATTCAGCAAAATTACAGCCAAATTATTATTCAAAATAAAATTCCACTTGGAATTATGGCTTTCCTCGAAAAGAACAGTTGTTACCTTCAGTTAAACGATTCGGTTTCTGCCCTTGAAAATTCAATCATGCTACTACAGATGATGGCCGACAAATACTGGGAGCTGGAGGAATCGTACTTTTTTGATTACCTTGAAAAAACGGATGAAACCATTACAATTTGCCGGAATTCGAAAAATAATAGCATAAATCTCGCACTGGATAATGCCAAAGTGATAAAAGACATCATTCTAACAGCTCAGCAGAAAACCGATTACCTACTGACATTCTGGAATGATCGTGAATCAATTGCTGAAAGTTTACGGTCAAAAGATAAAACAGCAAATTACAGGCATAAATACACAATAAATGGCCGGCGCTATTTTTATTCCCTTTTGTCAGATGCTGGAAATAAGGAGTGGATTGTGATTTTTAATACCTCCGAAATTCTGGAAAATGTACTGACACCTCTGATGCAAGAACAAGCTTCTTCCTTTCATTTTTATTGGGAAATTGCGAATAAAGATGGTGAATGGCTGGCCGGTTCTGAAAATATTCCGGAAGAACTGTTTCCTGTTAATTCTGATTTTCCTTCTGGTTTTCCATCATGGTCTTTGATATTTTACCCGGTAAACAGGGGATTGCTTGCAACTTTTTTCCGGTCAGGCGGTGGATTTTTTTTCTACATTTTTATTGCAGTCCTGGTAATCCTGATATTTGGATTAATTTTTACGCTGCAAACCGTAAACAATAAAGTTGAGCTTTCGAAAATGAAATCGTCGTTTGTTTCAACTGTTTCGCACGAATTAAAAAGCCCGTTGACTTCCATCCGGCAAATCGCTGAAATACTGGTT
This sequence comes from uncultured Prolixibacteraceae bacterium, assembly GCA_963769925.1. GTDB lineage: Bacteria > Bacteroidota > Bacteroidia > Bacteroidales > Prolixibacteraceae > Draconibacterium. The sequence continues at coordinate 89,853 of CAVYOB010000047.1, read as the reverse complement.
CACAAAAAAGTGTCATCAGAAAGGAAAGAGAAGTATTTTAATATGATTTTGCAGCAAAGCGAACGTTTGAGCCATCTGATTGAAAATATACTCGATTTTTCAAAGATGGAAGCCGGGCAAAAACAATTTCATTTTGAGAATACCGAATTGGCAGTTGTTGCAGAAAATGTCATTCAATCCTTTCAGGATCGGTTGGCTGCAAACAATTTTCAGATTCAGCTCTCTAACTCCGGTTCAGTTCATAAAATAAACGGAGACAGGGAAGCCATGGAGCAGGTGTTATATAACCTGATTGACAATGCCATTAAATATTCGGGCAACTCAAAAAAAATAGAAGTTGGTGTTGAATCGGAAAACGATTGGGTGTATGTTAGCGTAAAGGATTATGGAATAGGAATTCCGAAAAAAGAACAGGAAAAAATCTTTCAACAATTTTACAGGGTGGGAGAAGAATTAATTCAAACGGTAAAGGGAACCGGAATAGGATTAACCATTGTAAAACAAATCGTGGAAGCACACAAGGGCAAGATCACCGTAGAAAGCAGCCCTGGAAAAGGAAGCACGTTTATTTTGAAATTCCCTGGAATTAATTTTAAAAATGAAACTTGAATCGTTGTGAAAATTAATTGAAATAAGCAATTACAAAGAGCTTAATTTACAAATGCAATTTTTTATGGCAAAATATTTACTTGAACTACTCACCCTGATAATGTCTGCAACATTATCGTCCCTCTCTTCGAAAAGAGAGGGAAAAGAGGGAGAGTTCAAATAACCGATTTGCCAGAAAGCTATTTAAGTTATTAACGTATGAAAAAAATTCTAATTATAGAAGATGAAGATCCCATTCGCATCGTCCTTGAAGATGATTTCATGGATGAAGGCTACATTGTAGAATCTGCATCTGACGGAATCGAAGGTCTCGAAAAATCGCAAAACAAAGATATCGACCTGATTATTCTCGATATCATGCTTCCGGGAATGGATGGTTTTGAAATCTGTAAAAAACTAAGAAGCCGGGGGATTTTAACACCGATAATTATGCTAACAGCAAAAGGTCTGGAAATCGATCGGGTTTTAGGCCTTGAATTTGGGGCTGATGATTATGTCACAAAACCATTTAGCCCGCGGGAGTTGCAGGCCCGGGTAAAAGCAATTTTTCGGAGGATGGATAACCAGGAAGAAAATAAAGATTTGGAGAGTTACCGCTTGATGGGACTGGAACTCGATTTCAGGAATTACCGTTGTACCAAAAACGGGAAAGGAAATCAACCTGACCGTCCATGAATTTGGATTATTAAAATACCTGATACATAACAAAGGAAGAGCAATTAACCGCGACGAACTGCTGGACGAAGTGTGGGGAAAAGATGTGGTGGTTACCCCCCGAAGCGTGGATACGCACATTGCCAATCTGCGTAAAAAGATTGAAGACAATCCGGCAAGGCCAAAATTTATTGGTAGTGTGCATGGATTTGGATACCGGTTTTTCGACGGTTAAAATTTTCCTGACAAAAACTTAACAACGATTTGCAAAATTCTGATATCTGACGATAGATGACAGGGTAACTTTGAATAAAAAAATCATGAAGCGAATTATTGTCATATTATTTTACTGCCTGATGATTTCACTAACGATATCAGGACAGGACAAACAAGCTGAAAAGCTGTTAAGAGATGCTATCTACCAGGAAGAAGTTAATGGTGATCTGAATAATGTAATTGAATTGTATGAATCCATTGTAACAAAATTTCCTGATAACAGGGCGGTAGCAGCCAAAGCCCAGCTCCACATTGGAATATGTTACGAAAAACTGGGATTGAAAGAAGCCAGTAAAGCCTATGACAAAGTAGTAAATAATTACCCCGACCAGAAAAACATGGTTACTATGGCAAAAGAAAGACTCACCAGACTGACGACTTTGGCTGAGAAAGATTTGGAAATTCCCCTGGAACCAAAATTTACAAAAATTAAAATGTCCGGAAATCCGGGCAATGGTGTATTGTCTCCTGATAGGAAAAAAATAGCTTTCATTTCAGATGGCGATATCTGGATCGTGCCCGTTTCGGGGGGAGTTGATCCAAATATTACCGGTGAATCCAAAAGATTAACAAAAAATATTGGAGCATGGGATATGAGTAATTCATTTTGTTGGTCGGGTAATGGGAAATGGATTGCTTTCAATGTAAAGTCGGAGTCAAATTCCCCGGAAACATCCATATATATTGTACCTTCAGAAGGAGGTGATGCACAGAAAGTCCAGGTTCCTTCACATCAGTGTGGCTGGCCGTCAGAATTTCGGTTAAGCCTTTCTCCTGACGGTAAAATTCTGGCATACTCAACAGGATTTAAACCCGGAGACTATCAAAACCATTACTCTCAGATTTTTACCATACCTGTAAATGGGGGCGAAGCAAAGAAATTAACAGAAACGGGAACACAGGAACCTGCATTTTCTCCGGACGGAAGCAAGATAGTCTATACAAAACGTTATAAGGACAATAATTCAAACTATTATTATTCAAATGTATGGGTAATCCCTTCAGCAGGTGGTACTCCAATTCGGATCAGTAGCTTTCAGTCTGGGCAGGCATTCGGACCAGTCTGGTCTGCTGATGGTAAAATGATTGCTTTCCTGAGAAGACCTGAAGGGAAGGATCCAAAAGAGATGTGGATAGTGCCAGTAGCAAATGAGGGAAATCCTTCATCCCCACCAAGAAAAATTGATTTACCTCTTGCAAGTTTTCATACTATAGCCGGCTGGACACAGGATAATAAAATCGGCTTCCAATTAGCTAATCCGGAATATGAAATTATTTATACTGTGCCAGCATCCGGAGGTATTGCAACCCAGGTCACTCCGCAGGGCTGGACATCCTATCCCAGATGGAGCACGGATGGTAAGAGAATATTTTTCAGATGGGATGGAGGGAAGATAGCGTCTGTCCCCTCCGGAGGGGGAGAAGTGGATTCTATAAATATTGATTCAGAATTTAATATATTCACAGCTGTCCCTGGTTCCGGAAACGACATTTCTCCTGATGGAAAAACAATTGTTTTTTCAGGGGCAAAGATTTTTTATGAAGACGGGGTAAGAAAATGGGATGTAAACATTTACACCATCCCGGTTGAAGGAGGTAACCCAACACAACTTACTCAGGTAGCAGCAGAACTTCAGGATCGTTTTCCCTGCTGGTCACCCGACGGAAATTTCATTGCATTTATACGCCCCGAGATAATAGACAAAGAATTTTTCATGCACATTTATACAATCTCCAAAGGAGGTGAAAACCTCAGAAGAATAACAGATAAATCTGATGAAGTATCCTGGGCTCCCATCGACTGGGCCCCTGATGGGAAATCGATAACGTATTTTTCAAAGGATAATTCAATAAAATATATTCCGGTTAATGGCGGTGAATCACATTTAATAACAAAAGTCGACAGCGTAGATAGCCAGTTTGATCTGGCCTGGTCGCCTGATGGTAAGGAGTTGGCTTATACTGACCAGGGCAAAATATGGATTTATTCTCCTGAATCAGGAACAACCAGAGAAGTTAAAACCGGCGTAAAGGGATCTGCAACTAAGATTGGCTGGTCACCCGATGGAAAAAAGATTGCCTTCACTGCTTATTCAGGAGGTGATGCTGAATTCTGGATTATGGAGGATTTCCTGCCACTTGATAAGCTGGCGCAAAAAACGGAAAAAGAGGATGCAATACTTCGCCAGAAAGTTGAACAATATATGAAGGAAGGGAAAAAGCTCTTCGACCAATGGGAATTTGAGGCAGCAATTAAGGAATATGAAAATGTTATTAATCTTTATCCAAACACACTGTTGGCACAGAATGCCCAATATTATATCGGACAATCATGGTTCAGGAAAGGAAATTATGAGAAATCTCTGGCAACCTTTAACAAACTGGTCAAAGAAAATCCGGAAAGTATTATTACACCAGTTACCGAACTTATGGTAGCCCAGGTGAAAAATGCCATGGAAAATAACAAACCAAAGGTAGGGTCGGAAATTAATACAGATGGAAATGTTATTGTTGACCCGAAAACGGGAATTACCTATCGGAAGGTAAACACTATCATTGGAAAGAATGACCTTATAGGTGGCACCGGTGGCGGTTTTAACGTATCGTTAGATGGGCGGTTTATGGTGCAGGAAAACAAAGTTGTGCCGACCGACGGCAGTGATGCTTTCACTCTGGTTAAAATGGATGCGCTTCGGGCAAGCTATTCACCGGATATGAAAAGGGCAGCTTTTTATGCCGACAGCGCTATCTGGACGGTGCCTGTTTCTTCTGAAACCGGCCGATCGATCGGACAACCTTTAAAATTAATTGCCGGGCGTTACAGATTTCAAAATCCAGTAAGCTGGTCTCCGGATGGAAAAAAAATCGTATTCGAAAGACATGATAAGACCATAACAGGACACATCTGGATAATTAATGTTTCTGATGGCAAACTATCGCCTGTTACCAATTCTCCTAATTTTGAGGGGTGCCCTGCCTGGTCGCCTGATGGTAAATCAATAGCCTATTTAGGTTTCGGAAAAGAAAAGAATCTCTGGCTGACTTCCATTGATGGCAATGAAACAAAAATGATAATTAAAAATGGTGGATTCCCCCATTGGTCGGCCGATAGTAAATGGTTGTTTCATTCAGACTGGGAAAACAAACATCTTTATTCGCTTGAACGCAATATGAACTATAAATTCTCTTTTCCCAAGCAAATTGGTAGTTTTGCTACTTTCACATCAAGTGGAAATAAAGTATTATTTTATCGGTCTTCCCATGATGCTATATGGTCGTTAAAAATTGTCTCAATTTCCGGAGGTCCATCTTTTACACCTGATTTAAAAGATGTAGTTTATGGCTCTCAATGGACTGGCGACAGCAAGCGAATATTCGCACAAAGTGAAGATGAAAATGGGAATATACTTTTTAAAATTATTCCATTAACAGGTGAAAATCCGGTTGATGCTAAAATTGATGTCAACATCAATGGCAAACCATTTCCTTTCGAAGCTTCGCCCGACCTGACCAGGATTGCTTTCTCTGTTGCACGGGAAGATCGCAAAAAGGATTTATACATTGTTCCTTTCTCGTTGGAAAAAGCCAGAACCACTGGTCCTGCCCGTTTGGTTTTTGAAGGATGGTCAGGAGGTGCTTATAATGTTAATATCTCTTGGTCGGCAGATGGAACTAAATTAGCTGTTGTGCACGAAGGAGACATTTGGGTTGTTCCGTTAGTTGAAGGGAATCCGGTACAAATTACAAATACTGCTGAAAGCGAACGTTGGGTGAATTGGTCGCCTGACGGAAAAATGATCTCCTATATTATCCCTTCCAAACAAACAGCGATTTTGCATGTCATTCCGGAGGCCGGAGGAATTCCAAGAGTCATCAGTAACACTTGCAATGGAGCAGAATGGTCACCTGACGGTAAAAGCTTCGCACTCTTTTCAAACGGCGAATTGCAAATTGTTTCATTGACTGGTACTAAACTGCAACACATCGCCAATAAAAAGGATTGGGGACTGGTTGACAATAGAATTGAACCACAATACAGTCCTGACGGTAAATACCTGGCGTTTATCAGTAATAATGGAGACAATTCCTTCATTATAATTTATTCCTTTGAAACAAAACAAATCACCCGTTTAGGCGATGATAATCTTGAGGATTATAAATATGGTTTACTCTGGTCTCCTGATGGAAAATGGCTTTCCTATCTTACTGAGGAGGGAGTAAAAGTTCGTCCGGAAGGAGTGCTTTGGGAAGCCGATTTTGAGGAGGTGAAAGAAAAGCTGCTAAAAATGGAATAGTTTATTATTGAACATTTAAAACCAAATAACTGACAGCCGGGAGCAAAAGTTTCCGGCGATCAGCTACAATGGTTTTCTTTTATTATGACACAATTTTTACACTTACATTACATTTCCTTGACATTCTTTACCAACATGTTCACTAATTTTAATGTTCGAACGGAAAACGAAACAATGCACTGAACTGTACTTTTTGTACTTGATACATCAATACGAGTAATTCCAAAAATAAATCCAAAAAATGAAAAAATTTATACGACACCTTTTTACAGGATGTGTCTGTATTTCAATTCTTTTTATGTCTCAATCTTCCATGGGACAAAACAGAATTACACCAGCTAAAATTCATTATACGACGTATCCCGTTAATGAAAACATTAATACAAAATCAGGACTATTTACTAATGTGCAAACAGAAAAAGAATCGGACCAAATCCAGTCCGGTAAATGGATTGCTGACACAGGAACCGGATTTGCATTTGAATTCGTAGTAAATGAAGACGCTTCAGGTATAACAGAACTTAAGATAATTTTTACTGATTGGAAATGTGGCAGCGCAACACATAATGGCAGTGTTACATCTATTTCTAATTGGAATATAAATAACAATGGATTTGTGATCAACAGATAAAGATTACGTTACAAATGAAGAATTTACAATTAAAGGTATTTTTGGAAGTAGCGGTAATCAGGCTTCAGGAGATTGGAGTTATAAATCCAGCTCAGGAAATTGTGACGGCAACTGGACTGCCACACCCGAAGGTGGGGTTAAAGTGATTTGGATCCCGGTTGATTATCCAACAATTAAAGAAGGAATCGATGCAGCAAATGCTGGCGATACTGTCTTTGTGGCAAAAGGGACTTTTCATGAGAATAATATTCAAATGAAATCCGGAGTCGTTATTCAGGGAGCAGGAATCGATTTATCTGTCATTGACGGTGACAGTCTTTCCGTTTTCAGAGGTGCTGATGATGCGGTCCTGGAAGGTTTTACAATTACTAATGCAAGTAAAATCTTTAGAAGAAGGTGTAAATTGTTGGTCTTCTTCACCTGTTATTCAAAACAATAAATTTACCAATTGTGATACTGGAATTAGTGTTGCCGACAGTGCTGTTATTAGGTATAATATATTTTCAGAGAATAGTTTTAGTGCTATTTTCTGCGGAGATTATATACCTGACAGTAATCCACAAATCAACGGTAACCTAATAGTAAATAATGATATAGGCATTATAAGTGTTTCATCAGATATTTTAGCATATAACAATACCATTCATAGTAACAATTTAGCTGGAATCTGGATACAAAAATCTTCCGGTGATTTAACTCCAGTAAAAATTACATCTGTTAACAATATTATTTCAAGTAATAGTCAATACGGAATTTACATGGACGGTAGCGTTGATTACGGTGTTGATCCGTTAAATATGACCATCAAGTTCAACGATGTTTGGAATAATTCTTTCGATTACAGTGATAATTATGAATCTGACCCAAGTAATATTTCCGATGATCCACTTTTTGTTTCAATTGAAGTTTATTCTGTTGTATCGTACAAATCAGGACAAATTAATTTTGACACAGAAAGAGAAATTGTAATTGCAGATCTTAGAAATAAAGCATATAATCTTAGAAACGAAACAAATTTAAATGAAACAATTATTAAGAAATCATTCTTTGAACCGTATAACTTTGAAAAAAGTAATATACGGAGTGAGGAAATTATTCCATCGGATTTTTACCTGCAATCAAATTCTCCTTGTATTGATGCAGGAGACCCGGAAAGTCCACTTGGATCCGGATACTACAAGAGCCGATATTGGTGCATTTTATTTCGAGCACTCAGCAAATAATTCACCTTTTGTAGCAAATGAAATATCAGGTGTTGTTTTGTATATTGACAGTACTGATTTCATTCGGGATCTTGATGTTTCACCTGCTGTATTTAATGATTCCGACCCAAATGATACATTGAATTATTCGGTTGTAAGTTCCAATATTTCAGTAGCAAATGCAATAATTTCAGGAAGTATACTGACAGTGTGCCTGTTTCTGAAGGTATTGCAACCATTACGGTTTCGGCTGATGATGGCAAAGGTGGAACGATATCCACTGATTTTAATGTTGAAGTTAAAATTCAGAAGGAAGAATCTTTACTTCCATTTGGTGGCTGCCTTGTTCTGGATGGTAATGATGATTATGCCGAAGCTTTTGATCATTCCGAATTGGATTTAGGTGATGAAAGTGGCGAAAGTATTACGGTTGAAGCATGGGTGAACTTTTCTGAATTTAGTACAGCAGATATTATTGTAAAACCAGATGCATACCGGCTATATACTGAAGAATACACAAGTATGGGATACAAATTTAGAGATATTGGATTCAACTTACGGTCTGGAATTACAACTTCAATAGTTGCTTCGGGAACTACAAAATATGGTGGCGGATTGTGGAATGAAGGGTGGCATCATGTTGCAGGAGTATATAATAAAAGCTTCAGGAAAAATGAGCCTCTACATGGATGGTGAAAGGCTTCATGAAAAGTACTATGGGGATATTGAAGTAAATAATTCGGATCAAGCTCTAAAAGTAGGTGCCAATTTTGATGGCATGATTGATGAAATACGAATTTCTGATTGTGCACGGTATGCTGATACAGTTTATATTGTTCCAAATGATCCGTTTTCAAATGATGAATGTACCCGCGGACTGTGGCACTTTGATGATCCCTTGGAAAGCATGGAATGCCATGATTGCTGCAAAGAAGATAACTGCCTGTTTTTATTTAAAGGTGCGTTTGTAACTTCTTCGAAATTAATGGAAAATCCAGTAGGATTAAACTCAAAACTTAAAATTTTTCCCAATCCAACATCGGGAAAGTTGAACATTGAGCTGATAAATCTAAAACTACATTACACTTTTGAACTCATCAATATTGCAGGACAGGTAGTTGTCAAAAAGGAATTTCGTTCAACAGTGGAACAAATTGATTTACGCGGTTTGGCAAAAGGCATATACTTATTAAAAGTATATAATCCCAATTTTTCAAAAACGGAGAAGTTGATTATTCAATAACTGAGAGAGATAATAATAATTAGAAACTTTTAAATTTTTTAAGCCATGAAAAAACAAATACTTATCCTTATCGCCATTTTTATAGGAATGGCAACCGCAAATGCAACCGTTTACACGGTTTGTAATGATTCTGACAACCCAGCGCAATATAATAACTTTGCGGAAGCACATGATGCTGCAAATGCAGGTGATACACTTTATATTTTTGGCTCTCCATCTGATTATGGAACTGTTGTAATATCTAAACCACTTACGATTATAGGTGCGGGTTATAATCCTGAAAATCAACATAAATATTCAACAACCTTTACGAAAATTACTTTAGAAAACAAAACTTTGAGCAATGCTTCAGGTACAACAATAATGGGTATTAAGGTTAGCTCCTCGCTATACAACGAAAATCTGGTAAATAATATTACCATTCTTTATTGTGACATCACAATTTCTGTGGGCATGGGGGTATTTGGTCCAGTCCATCACAAGCCAACAACTGGATAATAAGAAACAACATTTTAAGGTCAATTGATGCTGGAACTTACGCCAAGAATTTTATTATTACGAACAACATACTCACATATAGGTGTATTGCTTCATTTCAAGAACCGTCAATAATTATTTCAAATAATTTATTTATTTATGCTACTTATTTCTCCGAAACTGCATTCGATTATATGAGATACTCAACATTTAATAATAATATCTTCTATAGTGCCAGTGTATCAGCTCCAGAATCATGTTTGGCAGAATTTTGTACATTCAATAACAATCTTAGCTATCTTGGAGGTTTTACAGAATTTTTTCCCGGAGGATGTAATAATACAGGTGCTTTTAATCTGGAAAATACAGACCCATTGTTTAATTCAGTTGCTTCAACTAGTTTTAGTTACGACGACGACTACCGATTACAAGATAGTTCGCCCTGTAAAAATACAGGAACAGATGGTACAGACATTGGTATCACCGGTGGTGGATACCCATGGCCTGAAAAAGCAGATGGAACGCTTGATTTAACAGGGATGCCACCTATTCCGCAAATAATCCAGATGGATATATTAAATCCAATCATACAAATCGATGGAACGCTTACGGTAAAAGTAAAAGCTCACAACTAAAATTAAATGTCATGAGACAATTGACCAGCACCATACTTCTGCTGTTCATGAGCTGTCTTATTTCTTTTAGTCAGAGCATAACAACAGCAGAGTATTTTTTCGACACCGATCCCGGAATAGGAAATGGAATAAACATTCCGATTTCTTCTGAAAATGAATGGGAGTTTAACGTTTCTGTGACAGGTTTGGAATCCGGATTTCATAAGTTTTCCATTCGTTTGATGCACGATGACAATAGTTGGAGTTTTTCACAAACAAGAATATTTTTCATAAATTCTCAATCAGAAATTGCTCAAAATACTTTAATGTCAAGGGGAGAATATTTTTTCGATACCGATCCCGGAATTGGAAATGCAACAGCTTTTGCATTTATCGAAAACGATACAATTGAAATTACCGAAATTGTAGAAACCAATGGTTTAAATCCTGGATTTCATCGGCTTTCTTATAGAATTATGAATGAATTGGGAAAGTGGAGTCATTCAGAATCGCGCATAGTTTATATACTGCCAAATATTGAACAGACCGATGTTTTGTCCGGAGGTGAGTATTTTTTTGATAACGATCCAGGCATTGGAAATGGAATACAATTTTCGCTGGAGGAAACCGACACAATTAATATTGAACAATTAGTAGATTTTACAGGATTAACAGAAGGTTTTTATAAACTGTCGGTAAGAGTTTTCAATGAAAATAAGACTTTCAGTCATTCTGAATCAAGGTTATTTTATATTACGAAAGATCCAGTTTTAACGGAAACTGCAACTCTTGTTTCAATGGAATACTGCATTGATGATACTCTGGGAAATGGAAATGAAATACCGGTTTCTATTACAGAAGGAGATACGATCGATGTAATACTAAATCTTCCAATGACAGATATTGAAGCCGGAAGCCATACCATTGCATTTCGTGTACGGAACGCAGAGGGCACTTTCAGCAATTCAGCTACCGATACATTTCATGTTAAATCAGTGGTTGACCTGCCTCCAGTTCCACCTACGCCACCTTTAGATATTACTGTTGCATGCTCATCAAATGTGCCACCTCTATCAGATCTAACTGCCGTTGATGATCATGATGGTGACATTACGGTAAGTCCTGTTGATGAAACTACACCGGGAGATTGCCCGAATAAATTTACAGTTTTACGAATCTGGACATTTATTGACAGTAATGGAAATTCAGCCAGTATCAGTCAAACAATTACAGTCTTTGATAACCAACCTCCAGTGTTAAGTTCAGATGTACCCAAGGATTTAACGTTATCATGTGGTTCAGATGTACCGCCACCAGTAAATCTAACTGCTGTTGATAACTGTGATGGTGAAATAACAGTAAGTCCGACCATTAATACTACTCCCGGAGATTGTCCAAATCATTTTTCAGAAGAGCGCACCTGGACTTTTCAGGATGCCTGTGGAAACATAACCATAATTCATCAGAATATTAGTGTGGCTGACAATATTCCACCTGTAGCTCAATGCAACGATACTACTGTTCAACTGGATGAAAGCGGCATTGCAGATATCTCTGCATCCGATATTAATAATGGCTCCAATGATTTATGCGGTAATACTTTTCTTTCCCTTAATATCAATTCCTTTAGTTGTAATGATATTGGAAATAGGAATGTAATTCTTTCTGTAACAGATGAGTGTGAAAATAGTTCGCAATGCGAAGCCGTTGTAACGGTTACAGACAATATTCCTCCAGAAATTAGTTGTATTACTCCAATCTCATTTTATGTTGATGCAAACCAAAACTATTATACCGTGCCGGGAACAGATTTGGATGCAAGTGCCACTGACGCTTGTGGAATTGTTTCTTTGAGTTATTCATTAAGTGGAGCGACAACAGGTTTTAGTGAATCATTGTCAGGAGTTAAATTGAATCTTGGACAAACTACAGTTGAATGGACAGCTACTGATGAAAGGGATAATAAAGTTTCTTGCTCAACAATTATAACTGTAAATAAACGACCTACATCATTGTTATATGAAGGAGATCTTCAAATTCAGTATTCAGATCAGGTTAGCCTGGAAGCAATTTTAACCGATGATCTTTCCGGATTGGGAGTTGGAGGAAAAACAATTACTTTTTCCATTGGAACACAATCGGTCATGGCTGAAACAGATGAAAATGGAATTGCTTCTGCAAGGTTAACGGTAAACCAGTCTCCGGATTTATCTTATACAGTATATTCGACTTTTATTGAAGATGAAACTTATCTGGAAAGTAGCGATGATAAAATCTTTGACATTACTTATGAAAATGCTCTAATTAATTATATTGGTACAGAATTAACTGCCACAATCAGCACTACAAATCTTTCAGCATACATAGACTTAAGAACAGTAATTAAAGAGGTAATTGACGATTTTAGAGGAGATATTACCAATGCTAATGTTCAGTTTGTTAATCTCGATAATAATTCAATTATAATGGACTGGACACCGATTTTCGATTTGATTGATCCTTTTACCGGAGTAGTTTCAAAAACATGGATGGTTGAGTTACCTGAAAATCAAAATGCAGAAACACTTACAATAAGCATCAATGTAAATAATTTTTATGTAGCCAACGTTGAAGAAATAATTACAATTTACCTGCCTGAAGGTGATTTTATAACCGGTGGAGGAAATATTATACCTAATAATTCGGATGGATTGTATAATTCTGATGCAGGTAAAAAAACGAACTTTGGATTCAATATTAAATTTAATAAGAAGGGGAAAAACCTGCAGGGTAAATTGAATTTTATCTGGCGAAGTGGAGGAAGAACTTATCAGGCGAAGTCAAATGCTACTTTAACGCTAGGTGTAAATATTTTTAACGAAGAAGAGCAAATTGCTGAGTTTACAAGCAAGTGCAACGTTCAGGACATTACTGATCCTCTTAATCCAATTGATTTGGGAGGTAATAAAATTATGCAGGTTGCAATGACCGATCGTGGTGAACCGGGAAATTATGATGAAATAGCGTTTACATTATGGGATGGAAATATTTTATGGTACTCTAGTAATTGGTCTGGTATGCAAACGCAAGAAATTTTACTTAATGGTGGAAACCTGGTTGTTCATTCTGGTTTAACTCTTGAATCGGTAAAAGTTGCTGAAATAGTAACTAAAATTGATAACGAACCATTGTATTCTATCCTAAAGGTTTATCCGAATCCATCAAATGGAGTTATTTATATTGAACAGGTAAATATTGATACACCCTACACTTTTGAGCTTATTAATATTGCCGGACAGGTGGTTGTCCAAAAAGAATTTCGTTCATCTCTCGAAAAAGTGGATTTAAGCGGTTTGGCAAAAGGTATATACTTAATAAAAGTAAATAATCAAAAATTTTCCCAAACCGAAAAATTGATTATTCAATAATAGTGAGAAGCTCAATAATAGAAACATTTAAACTATTTAAGTCATAAAAAAAATACTAAATATTTCACCTGACAGGTGTAGTTTAAGATATCACGGTTTAAAATAATTTTCAGCGAATTTATTTTGCCAAAAATGCTTCGGATTATAAAAAGGAGAATAGGCAACAACCGGAGTATGGAGGAATTATTTGAAGATATTTTACATGGTTATCTGCAGCATCTTTTTTAATCACTTATTTATGATAGAAATTTAGAGCATCCTTGTCAGGACTCAAATTTTCTATACTTTGATACACGGTTATGACACAAATTTTACATAACTTCTACTTTCATATGACAATAAGCCTGGTGTAACGAATTAATTTTGAAACAGTAAAACTTAATTCGGAGGAACGTAAAATGAAAACACGAATAATCAGCTGCCTGTTAACGTCATTCCTGTTTTTTGCAGGAATAAACCTTACATTTTCTCAAAGTGCAGAACAACTGTATCAAAAAGGATTAATGCAGGAAGAAGGCGAAGGTAACCTGCAGGAAGCCATCAATATTTACAATTCAATTGTAGAGAATCAAAACGCAGAACAATCAATTCAGGCAAAAGCACTTTTGCATGTCGGTTTGTGCTACGAAAAAATGGGAAAAGAGGAAGCAACCAAAGCCTATCAAAAACTGGTTAATAATTTCCCGGGCCAAGCAAGTGAGGTTGCTATTGCAAAAGAAAGGCTTTCCAAATTACTGATTACTGAGAAAATTTCTCAAAATGAAACAGAAGAATTACTGATCAGAAAAGTTCTTGATGATGCACCAAGTGAACCTTTGGGTGCTCCCTCACCTGACGGCCGGTACATTTCATTTGTAGATTGGGCTTCAAACAGCAATCTAAGTATTTTGGATTTAAATACAAATGAAAAAAAATGCATAACAGATTTTAAAAATGACGGTGAACAAGCGTATTATTCAAGTTGGTCGCACGATGGAAAAAAGTTGGCTTTCTTTTGGTGGGAGATGGGAGATAATGAAGATAGATATAATGTAAGTGTTGTTGATGTAACAGGAAATAATCAAAAACAAATTTATACATCGGTTCAGGTGAATTGGATTGAACTGGGGAACTGGTCTTCCGATGGACAATATATACTTGCCACTCTTAGTATACGAGACCATCCAGAGAGCCAGATTGTCAGAATTTCAACAAGCGATGGTTCTTTAGATATTCTAAAATCTTGTGACATTTCATATTTGGGCGGAAAACCCTGGTTTTCTCCTGATAACCGTTTTGTTGCTTACGATTTACCCGATGAAAAAGCTTCAGGAAATAGCGATATTCACATTTTATCCATTGAAGATAAATCGGACAATCCTCTTTTTAAGCATCCTGCCCATGATAATATTCTTGGTTGGACACCCGAAGGAAATAACATTCTGTTTGCCAGCGACAGAACAGGTTCTGTTGATGCTATGATAATTCCGGTTCAGGAAGGAAAATCAACCGGAAAGCCAGTTTCGGTAAAATCGAATATTGGTCATATAGTACCGATGGGATTTACTCAGAAAGGATCATTTTATTATGGTGAATGGCCCGACGAGCAAAATATTTATTCTACTGAAATTGATTTTGAAAATGGGAAAGTGATAACAAAACCAACTCTGGCAATAAAACGATTTGAAGGTAAAAACGGTTCTCCATATTATTCAAACGATGGAAAATTTCTGGCTTATATATCCCGACGGGGTATAGGGACATCCGGAATAGTTCTTTGTGTACGGGAATTAGAAACCGGCAAGGAGATTGAAATTACACAGCAAACTGAAATCTCAAATACTATCTCTCATCCTACATGGTCACCTGATGACAGTTCAATTGCATTAATGACAAGAAAAGGAGGCAATCAAAGTATATATATTTACAACCTCCAAACAAAAAAATATTCACCCTTATTTACCGATCCGGATAAACAATCAAATGGCGTTGATTTTATTTATCCTCAATGGTCACCGGATGGAAAAACGATTTATTATTTTGAACTAAGTCAAAGAAACCAAACCTCATATATCAAAGCACGAAATATCGAAACAGAGAACGATAAAGTACTTTTTCAGTATTCGTCTGAAGATTTTATGGACCGGATTTTTACTATTGCCTTATCACCCGATGGCAAATGGATATCGGCCATAAATAGAGGAGAAAACAGAATGATTAAACTAATTTCTACAAATGGTGAGGAAACAAAAGATCTTGACAATTTTATATTGCCCGGAGGTAATTCTCTTCCTCAGTTTTGGAGCAACGATGGAAAATACATTATTTATGCATTCAATACTGAAAATCGTACCTGGAATCTGAAAAGAATCCCAATTGGTGATGGCGAGAAATCTGAAATTGAAATAAATATTCTGGGAATTAATTCTCCTAATCTCCATCCTGATGGGCGGCATCTTATTTTCTCCAGTTTGGGGTTTTCATTTCCTAAAAATACTATTTGGGAAATGGAAAACTTCCTGCCTTCTAAAAACCAAGAAACAGCAGCCAAAGAACCCGAAGGAATCAGAATCAGACAAATAAGTAAAAAGCCCTTTTTAGATGATTTTGGGACTGTATCCAGAGATGGTAGATATTTATCTTTTGTAGATTGGGAGGATGGCGAGCTTGCAATTCTTGATCTAAATACCGGAGAAAAAAGGATACTCACAAAAAATGCTACATTGGATGAGAATCCTGAAAAGTTTGTAATTGGCTCGGCAATATCAAAAAATGGGAAAAAAGTGGCTTATTCCTGGTGGAGGCCATACCATACTTTTGATTTGCATATTTTCGATATAGAAAAAAATTCAGACAAGCTACTTTATAAAGAAGATAATGTTGAAGCTTACCCTGTTACATGGCGAAGTGACAATGAAATTATTGTTATAAGGCGGGATATAAATAAAGAATTGACTCAGGTAACATTATTCAATGTTTTAGATGGTACATTTCAAGAATTGAAAACTGGGTGGCCAGGCTTATGCGTTTCTCCTGATGGTAATTTTTTGGCGTATAGCACGAAAAAAGGTGGTCAGAGCAATTCGGATATTTATTTGTTAACAATTGATGAAAAAGCTGAAGTTCCTCTGATTGTTCATCCGGCAAACGATAAAGTTATTGGCTGGATTCCCAATAGGGCTGAATTCCTTTTTATTAGCGACCGGTCGGGAACATGGGATTTATGGTCAATCCAAATTATAAATGGCAAACCATCTGGAGAACCAAGGCGATTATTCAGTGAGATTGGTGAAGTTGAACCTGTTGGAATCACCGAAAAAGGTGAATGTTTTATTGGATTTCGCAAAAGAAATTTTAACGCGTATATTCTTTCTGTAAATAAATTAACAGGTAACCCTGAGGGTAATCCGGAAATTCCCCTGTCGGGATCTATCTATAGTAAAAATTGGTCACCTGATGGGAAATATATGGTACGTGCTCAGGAAGGGAGGCGTTCTTTTGATCTAATACTTCGTGAAGAACAGACTGGAATTGAAAAAAGATTGGCAAAAGAGTTAATGTATGCAATCGGTCCATATTGGACAAGTGATGCTCAATCTGTTTATTTCTATGGAATGGACCAAAAGATGCTTCAAAATAAAGGATATAAAGGAGGTATTTATAAAGTTGATATAAATTCCAACAATTTAGAACAGAAATTATTGATATCGGATTATGAATATACTCCTTCAGAGGATGATGCATTACCAATATCAGGTCATGTTGTGTCTGATGATCAGCAATTTATTTATTTACTGTTTCAAAATGACTGGATTGTAAAACATGATTTGAATACTGGAAAAGATACCATTCTTTACCGGCATCCCAAATTTGTAAGGGGAGTTTTGCAGATGTCTCCGGATGGTAATAAGTTGTTATTTGCCATTCAGAATAAAGGAGAAAAATTGAGTCGATTAATGACTATTTCAACTCAGGGGGGAGATGAAAAGGAGTTGTGTACGTCACAGGAATCGAATATTTCTGGATCGGCATTTTGGTCGCCGGACGGCAAGTATGTTTATTTTTCAGAAAGACCTGAGGGGACCAATTTATGGAGAGTTGATGCTAATGGAGGAACACCGGAGAAAGTTTGGAAAACCGAAAAAGGAGCGGAATCGTTTGTTATGCATCCTTCAGGAGAAAAGATTTCATATTCAGTACGGGAAAGAATAACCGAAGTAAGGGTGATAGAAGGTTTGGTTAACGAGCTCAATAAAATTTATAGTCAAAATGAATAAAGTGACTGGAATATAATAAATTGATGAAAAGGGGTATTCGAGAAAATCGGGTTCCCCTTCATCTGTAATATAAAACACAATTAACTCAGAATCGTAAAAAAGGAGTAACTGGATTTTTATGAACCAAAAATTAAAACCGGCTTCGCGGCTTTCGGTCGTTTTTATTCTCGTGGTTGTACTTTCGGGAAGCATTTTAACATGGTTCAGTATTAACAATATTTCGAACCAAAAAGTACTGACTGAAAAACGAATACAGGAAGAACAACGTGAACTTTCTGTACGGTTTTCTGATGTTCTTCAAAAACAAATAGAAAATGTTACTGCCGGTTTTAGCAATGAAATTGCTCCAATCGATTTATTAAAAGATTCGCTGGTTAAAAAAGCTGCTGAATCTGATTTTATTATTCAGTCTTTTATTCTGAAAAACAATGGCGATTTTTTGTACCCTAATTTTACAGGAATATCAGACAAGATTACCAAACAAAAATTTTCCGCCCGATTTAAATCCGCGTTCAAAAAAGGAGAAAAAGCGGAATTTGCCAGAAATAATCTGAATGCAGCCTTGGAAAACTATTTGCAGTGCCTTGGCGTTTCAACCGGAAAGTATGATTCAGCAAAAGCTTTAAATGCACTTGGCCGCGTTTCAATGAAATTGGAGGAATTCGAAAACGCAATTCAGCAGTACAATTTAATTTGCCTCAATTATTTCAATGTTTCCGATGAAAACGGAGTTCCATATATTTATTACGCAGTGCCACAGTTGGCGAAAATTACAAATGCCGCTAATATTGAAAAACAACTGCCCGTATTTGAATCTGCTTTTGAAAAAATGGAAAAGGGGAAAATTCCGCTGAATTTCAACACAAAAGACGGATTAACTCAATCCATAAAATCGTTGCAGGAATTAACCGCTGACAATCCCGAAAAACTGGAAAATATAAAAACACTTGAAAAGCATATTTTGCAACAACTCCGGTTTGTTGATGAATACCGAACTGTAATGTCGGACTTATTGAAAAAAGGAAGTTTAAACCAGTTTTTAAATGCAGGCAAACGATTTTAAGGTTGTAAATTCATTTTCAGGAAGCACTCAGAAATTACTTTTAATCAATACAAGTTTTATAAATCCGGCAGGCTTTTTAATTGATGGTAGAAAAATTATTTGAAACGATTACTAAAACAGGACTTCAATCGGATTTTGAATTTGATTATAAAATTGAATTTGCAAGCGGTTATAATTCAAATTCAACAAAAAATAATCTGGTTTTTTCATCGCAACTAAATCCATATTTTCCTGAACAATAATTGCAAATAAAGCTAATCGATGAAAACCTGATAAACGATTTGATTGAACGAAGAAGCTGGATTTACGGTATTTCTACGGTTTTACTTTTGGTGGCCATGGTGCTGGGAGTGGTTTTAATTGTGCGTGATATTTCACGCGAAAAACACCTGGCACGGTTGCAATCCGATTTTATTTCGAATGTTACGCACGAGCTAAAAACGCCGCTAACCTCTATTTCTATGTTTGCCGAATCGATGTTGTTAAAACGGGTGAAAAAAGATTCGGATAAAGATGAATATCTATCCATCATTTTAAAAGAAAGCGAGCGACTGAAACGAATGATAAATAACATTCTTGAATTTTCGAAATTGGAAAAAGGAAAGTCAGAATATCATTTTGCTCCTACAAATTTGGCTTCACTTGTAAGTACGGCAATTCAGGAATTTGATTACTGGTTTGAAAAAGAAGGATTTGAAGTGGTTTCTGAACTCGACAACCATATTGAAGCAAAAGTCGATCCGGAAAAAATGAAACAGGTTTTTGAAAATTTGCTGAACAATGCCATTAAATATTCAAGCTTAACTAAAAAAATTACCACGCGCTTATATTTAAATACAAATTCCATTCATATTGAAATTGAGGACAGTGGAATTGGAATCTCTAAAAAAGAACAGGCACACATTTTTGAGAAATTTTACCGCATAAATCACAAGGAAAGTGTTAGCGGAACCGGGCTTGGATTAACCGTAGTAAAAGAGATTGTTGAAGCGCATAACGGAAAAATTAGAGGTTGCCAGTGAAGCTGGGAAAGGAAGTAAATTTTCCATAATTTTAAACAAACAAATTGAAATCGGGTGAAAACGATTCTCATTATAGAAGACGATGTAAGTATTCTTCGGGGATTAAAAGATAACCTGGAATACGAAGGATACAAAGTAATTTCCGAATCGAATGGCGATACCGGATTAAAAGCTGCACTGGAAAAGTTTGCCGACCTTATTTTGCTGGATATTATGCTTCCCGGAATAAACGGTTTCGAAATTTGCCGGAAAGTTAAAAAAGGAAAAACCGGAGCTACCAATAATAATGATTACTGCCACGCGGCTCTGAAATGGATAAAGTTTCCGGACTCGATCTGGGCGCCGACGATTATATTACCAAACCTTTTAGCATTCCCGAATTACTGGCGCGGGTGAGGGCTGTTTTACGAAGATTTAATCATGAAATAGAAACACCCGAACAATATTCTTTTGGAGAAATTAAACTCGATTTTATAAAATACCAGGCTTTTCGAAATAACATGGAGATTAATTTGTCAAGTAAAGAATTTGATATTTTAAAATATTTAATTGAACACGAAGGAGAAGCCATTCACCGCCACGATTTATTAAACGAAGTGTGGGGTTACACTGCCATGCCAACCACCCGGACTGTTGATAATTTTATTCTTGATTTACGAAAAAAACTGGAGGATTATCCATCAAATCCAAAACATATTATTAGTGTTCGAGGTGTGGGGTATAAATTTGTGAAATAAAAATTTATACTAAACTTTCACAAATTAGGTTGCAACTTTTGACTGTCAGGGGAGCCAGAAAGGACAAGAGGTCATTTTCGACCTCTTTTTTTGTGCCCTTATTTTTGGAACGATAGTACATGGAAAGTCATGAAAGAATAAACAAACAGCTCTAATACACACATAACAAGGATAATTTAAATTGAAAAAATGGATGTATAATATTTATTCAAATACTGTTTTTAAGTAGATTTGTATCTAAAAATACAAAATTGTCATTTTAATAATCAAAATAAATATACTATGAAAAAACTAAAAGCTTTCATTTTATTATTTGTATTTACTCTAATTGGTTTCGTTCCCGTGCAGGCACAACGTGTTGAAAGTGACTCGCCGTTAATTGGCAGGTGGGATCTTACCATAAAAATAGATGATGCTCAACTGGAGAATCTCGGACTTTTCAGACACGGATTAATGTCTTCCGATGGCTTCCCTGGATGGCTTGAAGTTAAATTATCGGGCTTGTCTACTCTTGTTGGATACTATGTTGGATACGAAGGTAGTGCAAGGCCAATTGCAGAAGTAATCTATGATGCAAGCACGGATAAATATCATTTTACCATTCCTCCGCAATGGATGGATATAGATGATCTTTATTTCGAATTTACTTTAAAAGATGATAAGCTCTCGGGTTTTCAAATGCTCGATGGCAATAAATTGGAATGGACAGGTGTTCGGGCCCCGTCGTTGGAAAGAAAAGAACCGCCAATTTGGGGTACCCCCATCAATTTGATTACCGAAAATATGGACAGATGGATCATTCCGGCGAACAATAAATTTCAGATGATAGATGGTGTAATGGTGAATACCGAATCGGGTGGCAACCTGGTTAGCACTCAAAAATTTAACGATTTCAAACTTAGCGTAGAATTCCGTTACCCTGCCGGAAGTAACAGCGGAATTTATCTGCGTGGCCGACATGAACTTCAGATTGAAGATTCAAAAGGAAGAACTGATCTCGTAAGTTTAGGTGGTATTTACGGTTTTATTGCTCCCTCGGTAAATGCTGCTAAAAAACCGGGAGAATGGCAGACTTATGAAGTTACGCTTGTTGGTCGCCATGTTACTGTTGTACTTAACGGGATTGAAGTTATTTCTAACCGTCCTATTCCCGGAATTACAGGCGGTTCGCTCGATAGCAATGAAGGAGAACCCGGACCAATTATGATTCAGGGTGATCACGGGCCGGTGGAATTCCGCAAATTTGTTATTACACCGTCGGTCAACTGAACGGGTAAGAAAGGATTAGAATAAAAGAAGTTGAAATACAACAACCCGAACAAATCAGATAGCAACTTCTCCCGATAGCTATCGGGATCAGGGGAGCACCGAAAAAAGGTCGTCAGTTTTAGCGACCTTTTTTCGTTTATTGGTTTATTTAACCATATCTAAAAGCACCTCAACAGCTTTTTCCAATTGCTGATCCCTGTCTTTGCCCAGCAGCGCCGGATCATTCTTTATGATGTAATCGGGCTCGGTTTCCAGGTTTTCCATCCAATGTCCGTACATGTCTTTTGAACTTACCGGAACCATGCCCCAACGGATGTCTTTGTCCGCAAGTGTTTCCCAACTTGCCCAGCTACAGGTTCCCGGAACCGGCATTCCTATGGTTTTTCCAATTCCAAGTTGAGAATATCCGCAGGCGAAACAATCGCCGTCGCTGTAATTGGCTTCATTAAACATTGCCACGGTAGGTTTTGTCCATCGGAAGGGAGGTTCCGACCCCAACATCCTGGTGTCGTTTCCATATTCAATGTATTTTTTACCGGTGAAAAACATGGTCAGGTCAGAGACCAGATCGCCACCTCCGTTAAAACGGGTATCTACAATGATTCCTTTTCTCCCATAATATTTACCCATCATTTCTTCATAAATGATCCGGTAAGGCCCGTCCGACATGCCAGGGATATGAACGTAACCAAGCTGCCCGTTACTCAGGCTGTCAACTTCAGCCTGATTTCTTTTTACCCAGGCTTTGTACAACAACCCGCTTTCATTTCTCAGAGAGATTGGTTTAACTGTTATCTCCTGAGTGCTGTTGTCTGAGGGATCGAGGACTTTTAACAAAGTAAATTTGCCCTCCTTTCTGTTTAAGAATTCAGACAAATCCCTGTTAGCTGAAATCGTCTCTCCATCAATCTGTTGAATGATAAAACCCGGTTTTACATTTATGTTGGCTTTATCCATCGGTCCTTCGCTTATAATTCCAGCAATTTTAACGCCATCGCCCTCATATTGGTAATCGATAAAAATTCCAAGTGATGCTGTCTTGTCACCCTCTTCAGAATGCGGACTATATCTTGCTCCTGAATGTGAACTATTTAACTCACCCAGCATTTCCGACAACATTTCCGCAAAATCGTAACCGTTGTTAATCCCGGGCAGATACTTTTCATAATCTTTGCCATTTTCGTCCCAATCAACTCCGTGATAGCCTTTTGAATAAAATCCTTTTTTCGTCCGCTCGAAAACATGATTGAACATGCTTTGATACTCCTGAGCTTCATCGATTGTGATTTCACCCTTTATTTTTACGGCTTCATTTTTCGATTTCGCCAAATCTATTTTTGAGATTTTGCCATCAGCCAGGAGGAATATATTTTTCATTTCCTTATCCCATTCCATCTTCCCTCTTTTGACGTTAAGTGAAACTTCCATTTTTGCTTTCTTTTCGCGGAGGTTGATGCTCCAGAGATTCATGTCTTTATCGTATTTAGCCAGGAAATAAAGTTTTTCTCCGTCTTTCGATAAAAGTGCATCAGCAATGGAAGCAGAAGTAAGGGTAAGCCGAGCCTTTCTTTCATCCATATTTTCCCAGTCGAAGGTAAGCAGGGTATCCTTTTTAACTGTTTCCGTTTTTTCGTCTTTCTTGCTTTTCTTGTCTTTCTCAGCCTTTGCCTTTGCCTCCTTTTCTTTCTCTTTTTCCTTAGTCTCGAGATCTTTCAAAAGGGCAAAATCTTCTTTACTTAGTTTAAACCTGTCCCAGGCTTTCTGTGTAAAAAACATGCCGTAAATATCGGTTTGTGTGGCTCCGCTGTTAGCGTAACTGCGCAGACCATCGCGATTGCTAAACCAAAGCATTTGTTTGCCTCCGTTGACCCACTTCGGTTTAAAATCATCGTAACCACTTTTAGTCAGATTATGCATTTTTTCTTTTCCGTCAGCCGAAATCAGGATGACTTCGCGATTTGACAATACCGGTGAATATTCTGCCAGCAACCATTTACTGTCAGGACTCCAGGTAAAATACTGATCGCCATCAGACATATAATATAGTTCGTCCGGAGTCAGGATGGTACGACTTTCTTTTGTACTTAAGTTAAGCACTTTCAAGGTAGTTCTGTTTTCGATATAAGCGATTTCCTTTCCGTCGGACGATATTTTGGGCTGGTAATTATCATTTTCGTTTGAAACAAGTGGTTCCTCTTTAATTACTGTTGAAGCGTAAAAATAGGGTTCCTCTTTTCTTTCTTTCGTAGCCTTAAAAATTTGCCATCTGCCATCTCTTTCGCTCGAATAAACGATGCCCTTGCCATCGGGTGTAAAGCTGAGAAAACGTTCCTGTTCCGGAGTGTCTGTAATTTTTTTGGTAACTCCACCTTCCACTGAAGTAACAAAAACTTCTCCGCGTGCAATAAATGCGATTTCTTTTCCATTGGGAGCCACTGCCATTTCATCGGCATTTCCGTTTATCGGGATTATTTGTTCATTATTCGATTTTCCTTCGGTATGAATAACAATGTTGACCTTTTCGGGTTGTCCCGATTTTAATGTGTATAACTCGCCATCGTAGCTAAAACAGAGCGTTCCGTCATTGCTTCTACTTAAATAACGCACAGGAAATTTTTTAAAATCGGTTACCTGTTGTCTCTGCTGCGGATTCTCAAGATTCAGTTTGTAAACGTTAAAACTCCCTGATTCTTCACTTAAAAAATAAATGGACTCATCATTGTCGGCAAGTACAGGGTTTCTGTCTTCACCTTTATAAGTAGTTATTTGTTTATGTTCTCCTGTATTAAAGTTATAAAGCCAGATATCCCGGGCAATGGACGAGGTGTGGTGTTTCCGCCATTCGTTTTCACCGCCCTTTTTATCGTGGTAAACCAGAAACTCCCCGTTTTTACTAACGCAAACCGCTTCTGCCGGTGTAGTAAAAATCATTTTTACACGGCCTCCGTTTGCCGGAACACTATATAATTCAGGTTGGGAACCGGTTGGGAACTGCCTGCTGGATTCGGAATCCAGGCGTTGTCCGCCAAAAATAACTGATTTGTCGTCAGCACTGAAACTATACGGAAGTTCGTTGTTGGAATGATAAGTTAGCCTTTTAACTTCCCCACCGTTAATGCCCACGGTAAATACATCAAAATTGCCGTACCTGTCCGAAGCAAAAGCAATTGTTTTTCCATCGTGACTCCAGACAGGCCTGAAATCATATGCATCGTTAAAGGTGATAGGAACGGCTGTTCCTCCGATACTCGAAACTTTGTATAAATCACCTTTATAGGAAAAAACAATGGTCTGACCATCGGGCGAAATGGATGAATACCTAAGCCATGTTGGCTTGTCCTGACTTATGGCCGAGAAATTCAATAAAACAGCCAAAAAATATAAAATGAGTTTTTTCATTGTGCAGATTTTAGATAATATTTGAGACAGCATTTAAAATGTTTGTTCCGAACAATCATTGAATATTTCAGTTTCCTAAGATAAAATGATTATTGCATACTCCCGAATAAAGTTCATTACAAAGATATTATATGCGACGAATTTTATATAATCCCTTATTTATTTTTGCTACTGTCCTGGAAACCCAGAAGAGATTCCACTACTATAACAATAAAAGGAAAATGTAGTGGGTTTTGACAGTGGAATGTGTATCTATAGGTTAGAAAGTTCTTAAAATTGATGTTTCTCAAAAGTGTGAGAATCGTGAGTAATACTGATGTTGATTCATTAAGGGGTTGAATTAAAGACATTTAAAACAGGTTCAAATCCTGTGTAGCGAAGCCGATTCAGAATTTCTGAATCGGCTTTTTAGTTTATTTTAATTACCTGCGACCAGATCTTCCATTGGAAGATGATCTTGATTGACTGCTTCTGTTTACTGATTTTGAGTTACTGCTACTAGAGCTATTACTTCTGGTAGACACTTTAGGTCGGGATGAACTTCTTGAGTTTGACGATCTTGATGCGACTTTCGGTTTGGAATTCGACCTTTTTGAATAAGTGGCTGATGACCGCTTTGGCTGACTGCTATTCTGTTTTACTGAAGACGATCTCGACGATCTGCTATTTCTTACCGTTGTTGATTTTTGGGGCATCTCTCTTTTTCTACTTACTGAGGGAGCAGTGCCGGACTTGTAAGATGCACTGCTTCTGTTTACTGGCCTTTGAGACACCGCTCTTTTACTCGCCTGATGAGGATTATTCGTAGTCGATCTGTCGGATCGAATCGTTGTTGACTTTCTCGTGTCTCCAGACCTCCTGTTGATTGACGAATTTGCTTGCGTTCGGGTTGAATTATACGAACCTGATCTTCTTGTTGAACTTGAGTTGGTTCCGACTCTTGATTGGCTTTTTACAGCCGGTGTACCGGATGTTCTGCTTCTGTTTTCTGAACTCATAATCATAGAACTTGTGCTTCTCCGGGCAGTTCTACTATAAAGTTCATCACCTCTTTTTCTCAAGTCCGGACGAGAGTAAGTGGTTCTGTAATTTCCTGCTCTGATTCTGGCACTTACTCTTGGTGAATATGTCCGCACATGGCTATAATAAAAATTGTTGTAACGATTGTACCGATAGTGATTCCAGTGGCGATAATGCCCGTAATAATAGTTGTAAAAGTGGGCGTGATAGCCGTAGTAAGTATGCCAGTAATAGGGGTGCCATGGATTCCAAAACGAAGGATAATATCCCCAGGTCCATAAGGAATGCCAGCAAGTATAGGCGGGGCGAAAGATAAAACGGATTATTGGCCATGCTGCAACCTCATAGGTTGTGACGGCAACTACCGTTGGTGTTTCTATTACTATTGAGTTTCCGATATAACCAGGGTTGGGAGTTTCCTGGCTATCTGTATAAATGGGTTCGACAATATAATTTTTGCCATAAAGAGCTTCATCTCCAATTAGCTGTATTCTGGCTGTTCCATCATCAAAACGTTCAACGGTGAAAACTGCGATGTCCTGTGTTTCTTCGCTGTTTAATGCAGTTCTTAGAACGATGTTATGAACATTGCCATCAATATAATCCGTTACAGTGATATAATCAACCAGATTATCTCCATTCAGATCCAGGTTGTTGATGTGTAAATTTTGATCGTTCAGGCTTCTTTCAAAACCTTCAAGGGTTTCTGATCCTTGAAATAGCTTCATTGTAGCATAAAGGTTCAGGTTATCACCCGGAAGACCTAAATATTCGTTGGGATATGTTTCTGCAGTAGCACTTACAACTGAGATAAATAGTGCTAAAATAGATATGATTAATTTTTTCATGACTTTAAGTATTAATTAAATTGTCTTCTTTAAAATAGTTGCAAAAGCCGTACCATTAATTTGGGAAAATGCTTAACATGCAGTAATTCAGAGCATAGTAACGTGGCGGATCTTGAAGATTCTCGAATATTTTGGATTGTTGACGGTTTTCAGTTGTAAATATTAAGATTTTTTGTTGTGAATGATTAGCATTTTTGTAGTCAGTAAGTATTTCGGTGCGGAGTAATTTCCTAATTCTTTCACAAACCAAATTGCAACTTCTCCGATAGCAATCAGGGTCAGGGGAGCAAAATATGAAAGAGGTCAAAATTGGCCTTTTTTTGTATCCGATTTTTTGAAACGAAATCCGATATTGCCGGGTAGTTACCTGCCGGCCGACGGGAAGTCCGCGAACACCTTTAAATCAATTAGTTGAAGTGAGATGAAAACCTTTCTGGCATGGAAGGACTCGTTTCGGTTTTGTGAATTTGTAAGTTGTAATATTTTAATTCTATTAGACAAATAACTTCCTTTTTATGTCTTTACAGTTATTAGGCTCATTCTACGGTGGGACAAGGCTGAACTGAAATTTTATGGTTAAGCTGTTATCATTAAAAATGCTGGCAACGATCTCGCTATGCACTGTTTCGACTATACGCCACTTTAACACCAGCGTGTTTTTATTTTGCCAGGTTGCACTTGCCGCTGCAATAAAATCACATTTGAGTTCTTTCAACTATTTTTATTTATTTTAATGAAATTCGTTGTTCATCCAGATTCCAACCTGTGATTTTGATCTCATGATTTTCACCTCCCAATTGAGCTGTTGGAGCAGTTAAAGTAACTGTAATTGATTCTTTCGGAGCCAATGAAAAGTAATTTGCCGACCAAAAACATGGTAATACATTTTCCTCGTCATTCAACAACTGCGGGCGAACAAAAAATGCCAGTTTGTTTGTATTATTTGTGAATTTCAGTGTCCATGATTTTTCCGTTTTACTTGTTTGTTTATTTAAAACGGTTGCCTCCAGATTCGTGTGCAACATATCATTTAATGCACTGTAATTATTATCGGCTGCCAACCAGTAAACATTATGCGAAACAGATTTTCCATTGGCATCTTTCAGATTTAAAACAACAAAATTTACACCTTTTGCATCTGTTAAAATTTCTTTTAACGAAAAAGGTTCCTGCACATCCGATTCAGCAAGGTTTACGTTGGCAGTTTTATGAAATAATGATTTTGAATCCAGTCCAAAAACTTCAGCCTGAACGGTTAAATTTGAACCCGGATGGTAAGTTCTGTTGATAACAGTTACATTGTAATCGAGCATATTTAACTGAACATGAACTGGTTCGCAGGCATTTTGCATAAAATAATATCCGGCATTTGGTTCGAGGTACCAGTCATAAACCTGCCAGATTACACTCGGAAATGCTGCATTTAATTTCCACAACATGATTCCGCCAATGTCATTTAATTTATGTCCGGCCGCTTCAAAGATTCCCTGATAACCAGTTGCATTCATCAATTGCATTTTATCTGAGAAATCCTCCATTGATGACGGTTCACCATAACGTTTAACCATACTGTTGTAGTATCTGTCATACCTTCCGTTTCCGGTTGCAGCATCATGATATCCCCACGAATTATTTAACGGGAATGGCAAAGTGGCATCCCACACCAGATTGGGAATTATTTTTTTCAAACTGTTATATGGCGGTTGCGAGGGCAAACCAGTTTCATCTTTGAAAACCCAGTCTTTGGCATTATCTGCTCTTTGGTAATAATCCTTTGAATCCTGCCAGGTATATGGTCCACCGCTGTACACGCCCGATGCGAGATTGTCGGGCCAGGAACCTTTCCAGCCTTCGGGAAGTTTGGCAAATCCCGAAGAACTTGGAATAAAAGGCCTTGTTCCATCCAAAACAATAACACTTTCCCTCATTTTTTCATAAATGTCTTTGCGAATATGCCCTTCGTTTCCACCTGTCCACAGCAACAGACTCGGATGGTTTCGAATGCGCAAAATCGTGCTGATTACGTTATTTACAAAAACATTTCCTTCCAGCGGCCATTCGGTTGAACCTTTAAATTCGCCATGGGTGTCGCCGGTAACCCAGAAATCGGACCAAACCAACATTCCATAACGGTCTGCAGCATCAAAAAATTCATCGGGGGGAGTAATTCCACCACCCCAAATACGAACCAGGTTAATATTTGAATTCCGGCAAAGATGCAGTTCATAATCGTAACGCAGCGAATCGCGGTTAAGCATCATATCAGGCACCCAGGCGCCACCGGTCAGCTGAATCCGTTTACCGTTCACATAAAAATCGCGGCGTAAAAGTTTACCTGGAACCTCGGTTGCTTTGGAGCTAACAGTTCGGATTCCAAATACAAAAGTAGTATCGTCGGTAACAACACCCTTGTTTTCGAATTGAAGTTGAATGCGGTATAAATTGGCTTTTCCATAACCGTTTGGCCACCACAGTTGCGGATTTTTCACGACAAGTTGTGGAGTATTTCCGGCATCCAGTTTCACAGCGGTTTTACCTTTTTCACCAATAGTAATATTTTTAGTAAACTGAATTGCTTCACCATTAAAATTCTCTGGCCGTATATTAACATTCAGTGTTCCTTTTGTGCTTTTATTACTGTAATTTGAAAGGGAAAGATTTAATGAAATATTTGAAACCGATGTATCAGGCAGGTTCGGCAAATCGGTAATAATTTGAGGATTAACAATGGTTACTTCGCCTGAAGTACGAAGATATACCGGTTGCCATATTCCAATGTTCCTGTCTCGAACCGGTGGTACCCAGTCCCATCCAACGGCACACATCATGGTTACATTTTTTCCAATATCTCCTGTAGGTCCTCCATTCGGGAAAAAATCGCCCAAGGCTTTTAATTGTTCTTTGGAAGGAAGCCCGGGAAAATCAAGCGGAAAAATTTTTACAGCCAGTACATTTTCTTTTCCAGGTTTAATTATTTCACTTACATCAAAACTGTATTGTGCAAACATTCCAACCATCTGGCTCGAATCGGCGATTACACGGCCATTCATCCAAACCGCTGCCCGATAATTAATCCCTTTAAATATTAATTGATAATGACGTCCTTCATCTTCAGCCGAAACTTTAAAAGAAGTTCGGTACCAATAAGGTTTCTTCCATGGATTGCCTACATTTGGAATATTACTGTATTGCTCCAGGTTGTATTCCTTATTGAATTCATCTGAGGCATCCGGAATCAGCATATTATTCATTCCCGTATACGGATCTGGATAAATCCGGTTGGCAACAAGTCCAGAAAGAACCGTCGAGGGAACATTCACGGGAAACCAGTAAACATTAGATTTGTAATTAGAAGTTGAAATCTTTTCACCTGGTACTGCAATCAACTCCACAGACTGCAATTCAAATTTTGTGAGTTTTTCCTGTTTTATATTTTTGTTCTGACCAATCGAATTTTGTGCAAAAAATAAAATCAGTAGTAATAAAATTAAGAAGTTTTTCATATCAAATTCAGTTAAGTTATTTTTCATTGTTATTAAATGATTTCGCTAAAATTAATCGATAAATATAGTAGAGTCAAATGGTTTTTTAAAATGCCATTTTGCATTTACCTTTGTCAATTTGCACAGAGTAATTAGTAGTATAAATTAATCACAAAATCGTCAATATTATTCTGGTCATATTTTTCAGGTTAATGTTTATACGGTTTAGAATTACAAATAGGACAATATAGGATTTCCACTATTTAATGTATTTTACTATAGCAGCTTTAAATTTTTAGTATAATTTGTATTGGATTTGTTAAAAATTGCACAATTTATCATTTTCGCTAAAAGTATAATTTTAAACAAGCATATTCAATTTGATTACCAAAAGGGTTGGAACTTCCCCTATAGCTATTGGGGGAAGGGGAGCCACACAGGATAAGAGGTCATAAGCGACCTCTTTTTTTATCCTTAATTTTTCAAATCCATCAAAATTACATCTCTGAAACAGTAGTTTAATTTCTCTCATTTAGTCAAAACTTTGTTTTATAATCTCTAACATTCTCAATTTCAATTTATTATACTTTGATATAATTTTTATCTGTAGTACTACAAAAAAAACAGCCAATCGGACAATATCAGGAATGTTAAATACCGATGTTATAACACTAAATACTTCTTATCACAATTGCTATGGCTTGTCTTCCAAAGTATATAATGGTTTTTTCAAGGCAGCATAATAATTTTTCACTAACTTATAAGGGCTATTTTATTGATTTATATAAACTTTTTATCATGAAAAAGAATATAAAATTAGTTTTGAATCTATTTCTGCTCTTATTCGTTTGTTTCTCCCTCCACGCTCAAAAACAAATCCAAATCAATAGTCATGGCTTTCAGATTTTTCTGACAATCTGGGAAGGTAACGAGAATCCTTCCGAAACTGTTCTGTTAGTTCCGGGATGGGGTGGTGGTCCATCAGATGTCATGGGACTTGGAAAATTTCTTTCCGACAATGGAATTCCTGCGGTAGTCATTTCCCCGCGTGGATGGCATCAGAGTCAGGGCACAGCTACTTTTGCCAACGGTTTACAGGATTATAATACTGCCATTCGTTGGATAAGAGATTCTGGGAACGCTGATAAATATAATTTAAATGCAGAAGATATTATTATGGTCGGACACAGTTGGGGTGGTGGCACAATACTGGCTTATGCCGCTAAGGATACTACCATTAGAAAAGTGATTTCTATAGCCGGGACAGATCATGCATTGATGATTCAACAATACCAGAGGGACAAAGAATTTAAAGCAATGGTAGATGAAATCCTTCAATCAACCGAGGCTCCCGACGGGCCCATTAGGTTTAGCACTGAATATACCATGAATGAGTTGAAGGAAAATCAAGATACCTATGGATTAATAAGAAATGCCGATAAACTTGCTAAAAAGGATATTTTAATATTGGGTGGCTGGGAAGATGTAAATGTAACGGTAGATAATACATTACTCCCGTTCTATAGAGCTCTAAAAAAGGAAGGGGCAGATGATGTGACTTTCATTGTATATCACACTAATCACGGATTTGGAAATGTCAGGAAACAACTACAAGAAGATATTCTAAAATGGATTAACAGCAGATAGTTAATTTATAAATGATAATATGAATTTTTGGGAAGCGTATATTTTGCAGTACTTCTCACTAAACTTTCACAAATTAGGTTGCAACTTCCCCGATCCAGATAGTTATCGAGACAGGATCAGGGGAGCCACACAGGATAAAGAGATCAAATAGACCTTTTTTATCCAAATTTTTGAAAACCTTTTGTTAGATAATAAATTTTACAACATTGTCTAAAAAATAGTAATTGTTGCCGTACTCTTTCAAAACCTTCTGATTACATATGAAATTCGAATACAACATATTACCTTCAATTTATATAAAATTCGGTGATCCTAATTTGGATTTTTCAATAAATTTTAATTAAATCAACACTCTAAAGCTAATTTGTTCAAAATAGGTCAGTGGGTTACTAATATGAACCAAATTCATATTTTTTTTTATTAATAAATCCTCAAAGTTCCGTACCTTGAAAGGTAATAGAAAATCTTTTTAATCATTATTAAATTTTATAATTATGAAAATAATATTAAGATTTACTAAGTGTAACTTAATTGAACGGACTTCGCGCAATTATGATTCCACTAAAACATTCATGTTCAGTTATTTACTTTTTTTCCTCTTTCTTTTCGCAATCAGTACAGACAGAGTTGAGGCAATACCCAGCTACGCAAGACAAACAGGAATGTCTTGTATAGCGTGCCATACATCGTTTCCGGAACTTACCTCCTTTGGCCGATCATTCAAGCTTAACGGATACACAATGACTACTGTGCCTACAATTGAAGCCAAAGATGATAGCGGCAAAGTTGTAAAACTGGATTTACTCAGTTCATTACCTCTTTCAGCAATGGTACAATCTTCATTCACACATATCTCAAAAGATGCTGAAGGCACACAAAACAATTCTGTTACTTTACCCCAACAGTTAAGCGTCTTTCTTGGCGGAAAAATAACCCCGCACGTTGGTACTTTTATACAGATAACGTACGATGGGCAAAGCTTCGGAATGGATAATACAGATATCCGCTTTGCCGAGCAGGCAAATATTGGTTCAAAGAGCTTGGTTTACGGTCTTACTTTAAATAATAATCCAACTGTGCAGGATCTTTGGAATTCAACACCAGCATGGGGATTTCCATTTGCTTCATCTGATGCCGGACCAGGTCCCTCTAAATCGACTTTAATTGAAAATCTGGGAGCGCAGGTGGCCGGACTGGGTGCATACACTTTATTTGATAATTTGCTTTATACTGAATTTACTTTGTATAGGTCCGCACAACAGGGTGCGCCCAACCCGGCAGATAACACCAGTTCAATGGTTATTAAAGGAGTTTCTCCCTATTGGAGGCTGGCGGTACAACATGATTGGTCGAAAGATTTTATCGAAATAGGAACTTTTGGAATTTCTTCCAAACAATATTTTAACGGTATCAGCGGAAGTACAGACGAATTTACTGATTTAGGATTTGATGTTCAGTATCAACGGAGTTTAACCGTAGGTTATTTCTCTCTGCACTCTTCGTTTATAAATGAAAATGAAAAACGGAATCTTTCCTTATCAACTTCTGAAAAGCTAAATTTTAATTCTTTTAAGATAGATGGAAACCTGTATTTCAAAAATGGGATAAATGCTACATTAGCTTACTTTAATTCATGGGGGACCCAAGATCCTGACATTGTTGAAAGCCTGACAAATAAACCCAACAGTAATGGATTAATTGCACAACTCGGATATATGCCCTGGTACAATACGCGATTTACCATCCAATATACTATTTTCAATAAACTCGATGGCAGTTCGTCCAACTATGATGGTTCAGGAAGAAGTGCTTCGAACAATAATACATTGTACCTTTTAGCCTGGATTAATTTTTGATTGTTTATAAAATTCAATTTATCATGAAAAGTATTTTTTTATATTTCACTTTATCACTGGCAACCGTTTTGTTTCTTGTCGGTGGCGCCTGGTTAGTAAATGAAAGCAATTCAAATACAGTAGTAAAGCCCAATGCCGCTCCTAATAAAATTATTTTGACAGATTACCAAAATCCACATTCCAAGGATCTTGGAATTGGTCCTGTAAAAAAAGTTGAACTCGGCCCGATAAACACTAAAATGGTTGAAGAAGGGAAATCTCTTTTCAATACTAAATGCAGCGTTTGTCATGAAATGAATCAAAAAAAAGTTGGTCCGCCATTAGAGGATATAACCAAACAACGTACGCCTGAATTTATTATGAATTTGCTTTTGAATACGGTACAAATGCAAAAGGATAATGCGACAATGAAAGAGTTGCTCAATGAATACAACCATCTTCCCATGCCCAATCCGGCTTTAACCAAGGACCAGGCAAGAGCTATACTTGAATATCTTCGATCTGTTGCTAAATGAGGTCGAATTTTAATACTCCTGTTTTTGGGAAGCAGGAGTATTAAAATTCCAGTTTATTATTTAGCATAATCTGTATTGTTTCTTTTAGTCCTTTGCCAAAAAACGATTAACACTATAATTAATACAAGGTAAAGGGTTGAAGTAATGTAGAAAAACATTTTTGCTGAGTTAGGAGCTTCAATTTGTGCACGGTTTACGTGATTCAGATTAAGAATATAAGCCTCTATATTAGCAATCTGGGGTTGTGTTAGACTGTACGAGTCCCCGTAATTAAACATTTTTTGAATCGGATTAGTCCCTGCAGGTATCGAACCATGTTGAATAAATAAATCGATATTTTCTGCAAACTGTTTTGGATCTTTGTTGTATAAAGCTCCGTTGACCGGATTTAGAGCAGGAATAATCCCAAATTTTGAACCATAATTGGATTCTCCTCCTTTACCATCTACACCGTGACATGAAGCACAATTATTTACATACAACTTTCTGCCTACCACCACATTCCCAATAATTGACGCAGCCTCTCCGGGAGCTCCAAGTCCTTCCAGTTTCATTTTTGTATAGGCTTCGAGGCTATCGACAGATATTTTATTTTTTGCAGAAATAATCGCCAAAGAATCAGCGGCCGTTTTTGACCCTTCAGGATGAGCACTGTTCAGATATTCCACCAAATTATCCAACTGTTCTTTACTAAGCATGGAGTAATTTGGCATTACGGAATTGGGAATATGTACTTTAGAATTTGTAATCTGCACCAATAACCATTGATTGGATCTATTTCTCATATATTCATTGGTTAAATCTGGCCCAACTTTTCCTCCGCTTCCGCTCATTATATGACAAGCCACACAACCATAAGTGTTATAAACATTTGCACCCTTAACTGCTGTTGGTGAAGATGTATAAGATGCCGGTGTTTTTATAACAGTTGAACCGGAAGCAACATTTTTTTCACTTCCCTGTGGTTTGCTGTTGAAACCGATAATGGTATATGCCAGCACAAAGCCAACAAAAGCAAGGCCGCCTATCATCATCCCCATTCTTTTGAGCGGGCTGTTCGATTTTTTTCTATCAATAAAGGGAACAATTACAAAAAGAATTATGATTAAAGTAGGTAACACAACGGTCCCGACGATTTCA
Organism: uncultured Prolixibacteraceae bacterium; assembly: GCA_963769925.1. Taxonomy (GTDB): domain Bacteria; phylum Bacteroidota; class Bacteroidia; order Bacteroidales; family Prolixibacteraceae; genus Draconibacterium. The sequence continues at coordinate 54,191 of CAVYOB010000047.1, read as the reverse complement.
AAAGGACCTTTGAATAATTTCAGTAATTGATACAAAAACAAAAAATTCCATTCCGGCTTTGGTTCAAATGCAGTATCTGCCGGATCTGCAGGGCCACTAAACGGAGCCGGATGAAATGCGGACAACCAAACGATGAATACCAAAATGAATCCACTGACAATTAAGTCAATGGCTACTTGATCGGGCCAAAAATAACCGGATCTTATACGCCTGGATTCTTTCCACGGACCAACACTTCCATATTTGCGAAAAGCAATTAAATGAAAAACAATAAAAATAAAGGCTAACATCGGGATTAAAGCAGTATGAAATGCAAAAAACCTTGAAAGTGTTAGTTGTCCCATAGAATAACCTCCTCTCAGGAATTTTTCAAGAGAGCTTCCAATCAGTGGGATTGTGCCGGCAATACTTGATCCCACTTCGGAAGCCCAATACCCGGTTTCGTCCCAGGGCAATGCGGCACCAGTAAAGATTAACCCAGCAGTTAAAAACAATAACAAAACTCCGATAAGCCATGTAAGTTCCCTGGGTTTTTTATAGGCTCCCCAAATAAAAACGCGTATAATATGGAGTGCAACCAGAACGCCCATAATGTTGGCGCCCCAATAATGAATTCCATGAATAAGCCATCCATATGGAACATGAATGCGGAAATAACTTAAACTGGCATAGGCATGGTCAACTGTAGGAACATAATAAAAAAACTGCCATATTCCTGTGATTACCTGCAAAGTGAAAACAAACAGTGTTGCACTGCCCACGGCATAAAAAAAATTTGCCCCACCTGGAATTTCTTCATCAAACATGGTATTAATAAATCCTCCAAGAGGCAGTCTTTCACTTAACCACTTTCTAAATTTTTGTTGCATAATAATGTTAATCAATGACAATTTTTTCAGGAATACCTACCTGGAATTTTTCATACTGAACATATAAATTTGAATTTTTAATTTCAATGGGCAACTCATCCAGACCTCTGGGTGTAGGTCCGGAAACCACTTTCCCATCAATAGTGTAAATACTGTTATGACATGGACAAACAAACTGTTTCTTTTCTTCATCCCAGTTATAACGACACCCCAAATGAGGACAAACCGGTGAAAAAACTTTCAGATCTTCAGATGACTTTTTAACTACCCACACCTGCTCGGGTTCTGTAGTACTGATAAAGGCATCCTGAATAGTATTTGAAAAATTCAGTTTTGTTGGTTGTTCAACCGGCGAAAATGAATCCTGAATATTATCCACAGGTCCTAAATTGCTTAAAACTTTTGCAGCTAAAGCTTTCGACTTTGCAACTAATGAATTAAATAAAGGGTAACCCAGTATAACAGTAAGAAGTGATCCAATGCCAATGGAAGCTGACTTAAAAAATGTACGCCGAGACACAGTCCCATTTTTTATTTTATTATCACCCATTTAATTTAATTTTTTTGGATTGGTTCTTTAAAATTATGATAATTAACAACAACGGTAAAAAATGTGAAAATCTATAAGCCTGAGTTTTGATTGTATAATTTAATAATTTTTTCACGATTATCCAATTAATCTTTGAATCGAAATAAATCGGCAAAATCAGTTTTTCAAGTATTTATATTTAGTCCTCTCAAATTGTTCAAATACAACCTGGAGACTTATCAGATTTTAAATTTGTCTCATTAAATATGTAAAATTCAGTAGTATTTTACAGAACTCATCCATCAGGGCGGAATTCGTTTTGACCTTTTTTTATGCTCATGCTTTTAGCTTGTAAAAAATATAGAGATTCATTACTTTAAAAGAATGCTGAAAATGAGTAATTGTTCTGAATAACTTGAATTGAGCTATTATCCTAGCTGTCAAATTGGAATTTGGTATTTTGATATCAGCACTTAAGAAATTATGTTCGTTTTCTGTTTGTGAAGAAGCATTATTTATAAATTTGAAGGAAAGAATTTTCACCTATAAAAATAATGACGAATAAAAAGGTATCTGAATCTTTGAATAGGAATCCACCTTCCAAGAGTAAAAATGTTTTTACAGATATATGGCATTTTCTGATTCATTCGCCCCATAAAAGTACACTGGTAAAAACTGATACGGAAGAAAAACGTCAGGAATATAATCAGCGTGTATTACAAAGAGTTGGTGTTGAAGTTGACAAAAATAATATTCTTAATATTCATCAAATTGGTGTGAATGCCCCGGTGAGTTATGTTTTCAATGAACTCTTAAACTGGAATGGTGATTCAACCTGCTGGCCAAATCATGTTGCCCGGGTGGAGCGCATAGACAATCAACTTGAACAAATCAGAATCCTGCCTTTTGGCTGGTCAAAATATCCTTTTCGTTTTATGAATAGTATTTTTGGATTACAAATCATCCCTTTGTTTTACCTGAAATCGATTCGCTTCAAACAAGTTCCAGATACTTTTGATTTTGATAATGCACGTTATTTGTTATATCGCTGCAGCGGGGGATATCCGATAGGAATTTTTGCCATGTATGTGCGTTCCTCCATTGAGGAATTGGGTGAGATAACTTCTTCACAACTGGTTTTTGCGGTTAGTTTCAATTTTTACGGAAAAGAAAAACAGAATAGCAGGATGGTCAATAAAATATGGGAGGCAGTTCATAACAGGGTTACCGCAAATGTGCTAAACCGTATAAAACAGCTAAGCGAGTGGCGTGTTGAAAAAATTAAAAAACGGTTTGAGTACCTGTGATATAAATGGTAGCCTTCATATTTATTTGGTATTTACACAATCCTGTCCTAAATAAATTTTTAAAATTAAGAAACATATGCATTCATGGTGTTTAGTGCTCACAGAATAGCATATTTTAAAATAAAACCCCTTGCATTGCATCATTGGTTCTCTTGGGTGGTTCATCAAATGGTTTATCTAACCACTGCTGCAGTTCTATTTTTACAAAAAGGTTCAAGCGAATAAAAGCAACAAGGTTTGATAATCTCCATCCAAATTTCGAAAGAGCTTTCAAGTATTTTAGGACAAGTATTGTTATTAAGGCAGTCCAAATTTGTATCATAACTGCGTTCTCACTTGTTCCGATAAACGATTTAATGTGAAGGAGTTGTTTTATTTCCCTGAAAAATATTTCGATCTGCCACCTGCTGCGGTAAAGTTCGCTGATTGTATTAGCAGTCCAAGACATTTGATTGGTAATAAGTTCGATCACCTGCTTGTTCTCATCGTCCCATATGGCGACTCTTCTAAGTCTTTTAGGGTATTTTTGTTTAGCTTGGACTCCTGTAAATTCAATAATTTCATCTTTTAGCACGTGTTGGTGTCTATTGTCGGGCAATTCATTTTCTTTTATTGTTTTAAACTTCAGGTTCTCTTTGTGCCGAATCACAAAATATACCGAGTTGCTGTCCCAAACGTTTAAAAGGGAAAAGTCATTATAATATCGGTCTGCAACAATTACGCTATTGGCAAGTAATGGTAAGTCGTATGCCCCTTTATTATCAGCTGTTTTGCCATCGGTAACATTTACATATGCAGGTAAGTTCCCGTCGTAATCAAGTAATGTGTGCATTTTTACGGCTCCCTTTGCTGTTTTGTATTTTGCCCAGTCAAACAAGCTTAAACAAAGGCTTATTGTTGACGAATCCAACAAGAATATTTTCGACTTTATTCGGAACTTTGTCTGCTTCACATTCATTTGCTGTCCTAATTGTGAAAGCAGTTTATAATAATAGTCCTTAAATAATTGCCAGTCACGATTCTTGTTTTGATAACTTATAGTGGACTTGGAAGGGGCTTTTTGAATCCCCAAATGATTTAGGTTCCCTGTGGCCGATTTTAAACCATTACTAATGTCTCGCACCGATTGACTTTTTGCAAACTGGCAAAACAACATCGATACAAGATGTGACCAACTGGTATAGCCTTTCTGATGCTTGTCGGTTTCTCTTTCCTTTACTAAGGATTTAAAGGAACTACGATCTAATTTTGATATTATCTGTGAGAATAAATTTATCTTTGACATGTGAGAAGTTTTTTTTGTTGTGCAACTCAAAGATAATTTGAGATACTTAAATATCTTCTCACATTTTTTTATCGTTTAGGACGCTATTGATTATTAAACTATTATTCCAACCAGTCAATAGTACCTTAATTATAGGAGAGAATAGCACTCTAATAGGAGGACATGCTGCATTAGAAGGGATTACTTATGAATATGAATTTTTAAAAAATGAAAACAATGAGTTCTTTGTATTGAAATACGAGGAGAATAATCTGTCGCGGACTAGTATGAATTGGTTTTGGAAAATTGATGAAAATATAAAAAAAGCAGAAGCATTCTTGGAAGCCGGGAAATTAGATAGCGCCGAAATAGCCTACACTACAGCAATACAAACCAATCCGAAACACTATTACCTAAAAGATGCTCTCGCACATATTAATTATGTAAAAAGCATCGATTCAGTTGCATTGATAAATCAATACAAAGAAGTGGAAGGCACTTATGGCCCAAGAGTTATCTGGATTGAAAACGGGATGCTATTCTATAAACGAACAGATATATTAAGTATAGGACAGTTTCAACTATTACCCATTTCCAAGACCCGGTATATTAATCTAACCAGATTGAGAGATAATTTCGGCTTCGAGTATAAGGATGGAAAAGCTATTGCATCCTTTGCTTGGCAGTTTAATTGTGAAAAAATGGAATGGGAGAAGTCTGATAGTGAAGTGAATTATTTTAGAAAAGATGGAAATGAACTTACCGCTATCACAATGCAGTAATTGATTGCCGGTTTCCTCTTCAGGTTTACACTCGTATTTTACAAATAATTCTTATCAATTCCACCAACTATTTTTGGCGTCATTACCTTAATAAATCATTTTTTGATTGTCTGGTATTTCATTTTTGCCTATCGAAATCATTTAATGCGGAAGTTCCCGGTCCATGGAATTCATCCCGAATAATCGGGATTCATTTCACAAATTAGGTTACAACTTCTCCCGATCCCGGTATTTATCGGGACAGGATCAGGGGAGCAAAACAAGATAAAGGGGTCAAATTTGACCCCTTATTTATTTCTATTCATCTGAAAATCAATTTTGAAATAAGAAGTATACTGAATGCATTTTCATTTCCATAAATATCAAATTCTGAAATTCAGCATTCTTGTGTTTGACTAGCCTAACCCGTTTAACCCCCAAAGTAGCCTCTGAAATCATTTACAAAATCATCAACGGATCTGGCTGCATGGCCGGAGAGCAATTCAACATTATCTGTTGAAATATCAGCAAAACCATTTGCAAATCCTTTATTCAATTCGATATATCCGTCAACAACAAATTCCGGAAATCCCATTCCCATCATCGCTTCTTTTGAGGCTTCATGCGGAACCGCAACATAGTTTACTTTTTCGCCCAGAACACTTGAAAAGGATTTTGCCACGTCTGACATTGATACCGGATTTGGGCCTGTTAAAATATATTCTTTTCCCGGTTCTGCTTTGCCTGTCAAGGCGCCGAATGCACTATCGGCCACATCACGTACATCAACCATTCCAGTTTTTCCATCTTCCCAGTCCCAGTAAATATTTCCGTCTGTCTGAATGGATTGAGATGCCATCATCAGGTTTTGCATAAAAAAGGTGGGTTTAATACTTGTCCATGGAATTCCGGATGCCTTCAAGGCATTATCCACCTCATTGATTTGCTGAATAATTTCTGAATTTTCAGCGCCAAAAGCAGAATGTCTTACAACAAAAGGTTTTGTTCCTACTCTCTTAATCGCTTCGATTACATTGAGCCCCTGCTTAAGAGCCGTTGGGCCATTCCAGGTACATAAATAAACTTCATCAATTCCTTCCAGTGCAGCATCAATAGTATTTCCCTGATCCAAATCGCCTACATAGATTTCTGCCCCTGCTTCTTTCAGAGGCTGTGCTTTTTCTTCATTTCGAACAAACACCCGAACTTCATGTCCTGCTTTTAACAAAGCGGGAACAAGAATGGAGCACGTATTACCCGTTGCCCCTGTAACTAATATCTTTGACATAACTTTACTTTTTTAAGCAGTATAAACTGCGATTATTTATATTTCAATAAAAATTTATCACTAATAATTCTCTTCAACTCAAGGATTACTTTATTGCAATAGCTGCACTGGTAGGTCCGGTTAAAGGCATTACCGAAGTTTCACTGAATCCGGCCTCTTTTACCCATGTATCAAAATCAGCAAGTGTATAATCATAACCTTCAGTAGTCTCAATCAACATATTCAGCGACATCAGTAATCCGAAAGCATTTTCGCGTCTTTCATTATCAATAATATTCTCGATAACAACCAGGGCACCTCCTTCTGGTAGTGCATCGTACGCTTTATTGATTAGCATTTTCTTTTCTGTTGTGCCCCAATCATGCAAGACGTTACCCATAGTAATGATATCGGCCTTAGGAAATTCGTCGGTGAAAAAATCTCCGGACCTTACATTTACCTTATCGGCTAATCCCATTTTACTGATATTTTCAAGTGCAATCGGACTAACAGGAGGCAGATCAAAAGATGTGCACTTTATATGCGGATTATGTGATACCACATGAGCAGATAACTGCCCTCCGGCACCACCAATATCACACAATGAGTGGTAGCCTGAAAAATCAAATTTCGTGGCAAATGTTATAAAATTGCCTGTTTGGATACCGCCCATTGCATTTACAAATTCCCTCGTTTTATCTTTATCAGAATAAATTTGTTCAAACAAAGTTTGTTTCCCGGTCCTGATTTCATTTTGAGGATTCCCCGTTTTTAGTCCGTCCTCAAGAAAATTCCAAAAAGGATATAACCTGTTATTTGCCATTTCCAGCATTCCTCCAACGTACGAAGGTTTGTTCTTGTCAAGAAACAGGTCCGTGTCTGGAGAATTGGAATAAACGGCCGAGTCTTTTTCCCCTTTTCTTTGTAGAAAACCTAATGCCACTAAAGCATCTAAAAAATCATACAAACTTCTAATGTGGAGACCCAACTGGTGTTTAATTTGTGCACCCGACTGTGGCCTGCCTGCCAGATGTGTAAATAGTTCTAATTTAACTGCAGTCAACAGAGTTTTTGATGCCCAAAATCCCATTCCAATTTGCATAATGTTGGAAGGATCAACTTTCCGCTCTTCCTTAACCTGTATTTCTTTCAGAGTTTCCATAATAATGTAATTTAAATTAATACGTGTTCGAATTATTTTTATTAAAGGTAGCAAGTGGCATCAACTGATGGAAATAAAAGGAATGAAGTGATTTTATTCGGGCGCGAATGGTTCAAAAAGTAGCGTGAATGAATTTACTTTCAACTGAATGGGATTAATCTGTCGTGAAAGTGTAACAAATAACTTTCGTGAATTAATAAGAATTTACGATTTCCCGGTTTGGAAACAAAGGGTGACTGTTGTGCCCTGGTTCGGTTGGCTTTCTATGGTCACCGATCCGTTATTCATTTCCATGAAATCTTTAACCAGAACCATTCCCAGCCCGGTTCCCTTCTCGCGATTTGTGCCCAGCGTGCTTTTCTTTTCCTTGAGATGAAACAATACTTCGACTTTATCCGGAGACATACCCACACCCCGATCTGTAATCATGATCTTTGTTTCAGTGTCCGTTTGATGGTTCTTCACTGTTATGATTCCTTTTTTATGGCTGAATTTTATGGCATTGCTTAGAACATTTCTTAATACTGACAGGGTCATATTTTTATCAGAAAAGACCGAACATTCATCTGTTAACAGGTTATCTAAAATCAACTCTTTGGCGGCTATCGATTCCTTGAAAATATTCTCAACCCTGCCAAAAATTTCTTTAACATTGATTTTTTGTGGGTTCACACTTCAACATATTTCTTTGGTTCATTGCCCAGTTTAACAAATTATCCAGCAACTGATTTACATTGTTAACGGCAGTACTGATTTTAAATCCTACTTCAGTTAATTTCTCAATATCTCCTTTTCGGGAGTAGTGCTGAATGAGATCAGTTGCCACTTTCAGACTTGAAACAGGACTTTTCAGATCATGTCCGATGATCGAAAAAAATCGGTCTTTTGTTGCATTCAATCTTTCCAGTTCTGCTTTTTGTTGTTCTATTTCCTGTGTTCGCTGGTGAACTTTCTCCTCCAGTTGGTCAATAATAATAGCATTCTGAATGGATAACGCTATTTGCTGTGACAAAGACTGAAGAAAAATTTCATCTTCTCTTGAAAAAAAATTGTGATCGGAACTTTCGATGGATAAAACTGCGATTAACTCGTTATTGGCAAGAAGAGGAATGGCAAGTTGCGAGTCAATATCAGGTAATCCGGGAAGTTTAATGGCATCATCAGCAAGTCCTTGCTTATGTGATGCTGTATAAGCATACTGGCGGTATTTGGGAATACCGGCAATTCGGATTTTTTTCTTCTTTTTTGCCACCATGCCAATGATCCCCTGACCAAACGGTGTTTCGGCCCCGATACCCGATTGATCAAATCCCCTGCTGGCATAAACCGTTAATTTCTGTTGATCCTTATCCGGAAAAAGCAACATGGTGTGTTTCAGACCATAACTTTGTTCCAGAATTTTAAGGATATGATTCAGTTTATCTTTAAGGGGTGAGACTTTCCCAATTTCAAGCGATACACTTTGCGCAATCTCATTTTTGCGAATTTCTTTATCCAGCTGTGCTTTGATTTGATCAACCTGTGATTCCATGAAACTGGGTTTCAATTGATACAATCTCGCACATCAATACAGCTGCCAGTTTGAATACATCAGCAGCTCCCTGCATGGTTGCAATGGCTTCAAGAGCAATTTCCATTTCGTCGAACAATTCACCTTCTTTCAGTAATTCCTCAAAACGCAGATTAATTTTCCACATAGCCCAATTTTGAGGCGCTGTGACTACCACTGAAAAATTCGGGTTCGTCTGGAGGTTTTTCCATGTCTTATTAAAAAATTGCCAGGAAATTGCCAGGTGTTTATCATCCACAAAATGAGCCTGGGAAATATAGGTTAAATTGGGCATGCCATCAGGCGAAGTAGTAGCCATTACCGAAGGGACAATCCCCTGAAGCGCATTTTGAATCTCAGATGTTATTAATGAACCCATATTTCATTTTATTTGACGATTAGCTTTTTCCCTGTCCCTGGTTTAGGCGTTTGCTCGTATATTTCTTCTACCTTCATTTTTACAGCCCAACCTTCCAAATCAGCATATTGGTTGAAGTGGCCATGATAATCAAACCCCATATCAAACAAAACTGACTCTATTCCCTGCATAAACCTTAGTTTCATATTTTCTTCTTCGGAATTTAATGGGCGGTTTTCAACATATTCCCCTTTAAACTGGTAAGATTCAAATGTATAGGCATCCACAACTGTAAAAACAATTTTGGGGTGTTTCTGAATGGTCTCCAATAATTGCTCCGCCAACGATGGTGTAATTAAAATGATTAAATGCTCGTTGCCAATTTTTTTTACGCCACAGGTTCTGCACAAATGACTCTCCAGTTTTTCATCAACACCGATAAGCCAACCAAACGTGTGGGTAAGCTCCAGCATTTTGTCAATATTGTTTGGAATAACCATAATTCATAAATTTTAAACCACGTAATTGAGTCGTGAAAACAAATTTTGTCGGTACGATTTACTAACCGGAATTTCCTTCTTTGAAATATAGATTTTATGCTCGTTTGGAACTATTTTATCAATCGCATTTATGTTTATAATGTATGACCGGTGTACTTGGCAAAATAAGGAGGGTGTAACTGAGCGTGAATATCCTTCAGCTTTGAACGAATCATACTTTTCTTTTCTGAAGTATAGATAAAACAATATTTATCGTAGGCTTCAATAAGTTGAATTGAATTGATTTCAAATTTTACGAAAGCCTTGCCTTCTTTTACAAAAATATCATTATTAAAAACCACCTTTCTTTTCAAATCTTCCGGTGACCCGGTTTTTACCTGCTTATTATTAATTGCCAGTTCAATGGCACGCTGCAACTCCGATTCTGTATAAGGCTTCACAATATACGCTGCCGGATATGTTTTTTTTGCTTCCTGAAACGTATTGCTGTCAGCAAAAGAGGTTACATAAATTACGGGAATATCATACCTTTCATTGATTTCCTTTACCAAATCAATTCCGGAAACATCATCTCCTAGATCGATGTCCATCAGCAGAATATCGGGCTTTGTGGCATCAATTTTTAAGAACAGGGAAGAAGGCTTATAAATGACGTCAATCAGCTCGTATCCTAATTGTTCAATGGTAATCCGCAACATTTCTTCATGGAGGGTATCATCTTCAGTTGCAAGAATTCTAATTTTCGACACAGGACAACTTTTTTGTTTACAACGTGAAAGATGATCGCTATGTTCAACCTTCGCTCCGATTTTATCCTTATTTTATTGCTTTAGACCATTGAAAATCAATATAAGTTAACTTTTTACCTGAGTGGCTAAATTGCAACTTCTCCCGATAGCTATCGGGATCAGGGGAGCAAAAAAGGCTGGAATGATTTCCAGCCTTTTTTATCGTTTTTTTTGTATAATCCATTTATAGTTCAACTCCTAACAATTGCATAAAGGTGTTCCAATCCCAGTAATCTTTGTTCCAGATTATTTTACCGTTTTCAATCTCCATGACAGAAGCACCCGGCATCTCAAAATATTTCCCGGTGGCTGGAATTCCCACATAATCCCAACCAACCGTATTTGTTGCCTTCCAAATCCATTCAACAGCAGCATATTTTTCATTTGCCACAACGGAAACTACTTCAAACCGGGTATCCGGTAGTCCGGCAATAGTGCCATCGCCATACAATGCAAGTGCATCTTTATCTGTCCAGGTACGGCCTGTTGTTACTTCTGTGTAAATAAACTCATCAGCGAAAAGTGAATTGAGCATGTTCATATCATGGGAATCCCACGCTTCAATAAATGATTGGGCAATCGATTCATTTTGCTTTACTGTTGCATTTTCGCTCGCCATGACTGCTCCCCACATTTGTGATCATACCTTCAGCCTGCATCATCATCGATGTTATATTCGTAGGATCATCCGCATAGCCGGTGAAATCCATAGAGCCCTGTGCCTGGGAGAATCTGCCGGTGCCACCATCGAATTCGACCTGTCCAATCATTTCGTTATCGGGAATATTAAACGATCCTGATAAGGTGTATTTCAGAAAATCGCCATTAGCGGCACAAACTGATCCAAGCAATTCCCAGGAAATCGTCCAGGTCTGCTCATTCATTTCTACAGAAATAGTATAAAATGTACTCTTATCCGCGATCAACTTCCCTAAATGTGAAAAGTTTCCGGATAAGGTTCCATAAACAGGAATACCATTTAAGGTTTCACGTTACATGCGATTGCAGTTCACCCTTAATCGGGACCATTTTTAGTTCGGCAGATTTCAACATTCCGTCAGCATCTGCGTCAGGTAAAACAAGACCGCCTTTTTCGCACGAAGTAAAAAGAAGGCCAAGACTTAATACGAGTAACAAAACTTTTTTCATAACTGTAAATTTTTAATCAAATAATTCCGCGAGGCTTTGCCTCGGGGTTCCATATATTCTCCCCTAAATTTTAGGGGAGATGTCAGTCGAAAGACAGACAGTGGGGTGAAATAGAGAAAATTCGATTCTCGGCTTCTTTGCCGAAATAAAAGTGGCGTAATACTCCCTGGCTCTGCCACGGAGATAGTCAACTTTAAAAATTTTCTTTATTTAATAATAACTGCAGGCATTTTTACAAACACCTGTATAAAGTTAGGCCATAGCTTTTTAGGTGCTTACGGTTATATATTTTATTAAAGTTTAATAATCTTCTTTGTTGTTATAAAGTCTTTCGACCTAACGGTAATAAAATAGATTCCACTTTGATAAGGACTGAGGTCGAGTTGAGTTTCATTTTCATCCATTTCCTCGCTGCAGATCAATTTCCCTGTAAGGGTTGAGATGGTTAAATACTTAGTGCCAAAATCAGGGATTTTAATATTGACTTTATCTTTAACCGGATTGGGATATATTTCAATATCAGGGAAATTTATACTATTTACAGATGTTGTTATTACATCAATAATTATTGTTGCTGTATCCTTTGATTTTGTTCCGTCCATTTCTATCATTAACACCTGAAGTACAAATTGTTTATGATTCTCATAATCCAGTGAATCGTTGTTATTGATTTTTATTGTCCCATCAGGGTAAATTCTAAAAGTATTATTAATATTACCGTCAATGATTCTAAACGATAGGGGAACATTTTCAATGTTTTCTATAGGAATTGTGCCAACAACCGAATCTTTAGCTTACTGTTTTCCTTTATTTCAAATGTGGCATCGGAAATTTTAGTTGGTTCCAATACATTTTCAACCCGGATATATATATCTGCTGTATCCCTGACTATTTCCTGACCATTTTGATATGTTGCTTCAACAAGTAAATCATAGGCATCTTTTGCCTCATAATTAATCATCATGGTATCGGCTTAAATAGCATGGTTCATATTGTCGATAGAAAACAGGTTTTCGGAATTTCACCGAAATAATTTTATAACTTACGCTATCGCTGTTCCAGATTGTTGTATCCAGATTAATGGTTTCTTTTAAACTGAAATTTTCTTTTGCGTCAATTTCCTGCCATTGAATAAGTTCAGGACTTAATGAGCCGGTAATCATTGTATCTAAAAGGTTTTCAGAGAAAAAGGGCAATAGTTTTGTTTCAATTCTTTCCGCAACTTTGTCCGAATGATGGCCATCATACTCTTCAAATACATGGGGAATACCTAAATCTGTTAAGGCCGTAGAATAATTTCTATTACTGTTTACAAGGTAACTAATCATCATTTATACCAATATCAAATTGGATCGCCTTTAGTTGTAATAAATTATCCTTTAAAGACGGCTAATTGGGTCAATGGATCATAGTTTAAAACATTTTTGCCATACACTATCAATTCGTTCTCCGGAATCGTTTAACGGAAACTGGACATAAAAAGGGGGTGCTATTGTATCGGGAGAGAATGCTGCTAAAGCAGCGACGCACATCATTAATTCCCAATCGCCTGCTGGCAAAGTTTTAGCATTTCTTAAATAAATCAAATCATCTTTATGAGGTTTCAGAAAAGTTTCTTCTCCGTCAGGAGGGCCACTGAGCGAATATGCAGCAGCGTATACATCAGGATAATTCATTGACAACCGGAATGTGCCAGATCCTCCCATGGAATGTCCTGCCAGTCCACGGCTTTCAGCCTGGGGAGGGTACGAAAATTACGATCCATGTAATTGTGTAACATCACTTAACAATATAATCTTCCCAATTACCTGTAGTACAATTGAATTTGTATACCAGCTTCCCCAGTATTTGTTGTATGAATTTGGAGAAACAACAATAACAGGATCTATTTCCCCCGAGCTGATTAGCTTGTCACAAATAAACTTAAAATCTGCCCGATATCCGCTGAAATACGTTGTATGGCTAAAGTTAAAGCCATGCAAAAAATAAATAACCGGATAATGTTTTTCCGGTGAACTGTAATAACCCGGTGGAAGATATACCGAGACAAATCTGTCCGGAGAATCGCCCAGAAAATTATTTTCCAGCGAGGTGCTGTGCATTTTTAATTCAATGTAAGTGCCTTCATTTTGGTCATCCTGGGCGTAGGTAGGAATTAAACTTCCAACAATAAGAATTAATAACAAAAGAATACCGGCATTTTTTGGTTGATTCGGTTTTTTCATGGTTGAAGATTTTTAATTCATAATAACTGCAGGCATTTTTACAAACACCTGTATAAAGTTAGGCCCTAGCTTTTAAGGTGTTTTTCGTAATCGTCTCAAATGTTTTGGTGGATGTCTCAAAATACAGTGTTGTATTTAGTAGTTCTGTCCGGGTAAAGCCTGAGATAGCTTCACTGCCGGATGACGGTTGCCAATGACAGATTGCCTTGTCAGTGCTGTCATTTCGACGAGTGTGCGAGGAGAAATCTCTTCGAACAGACAGATCTCTCCTATCGTCGAGATGACAAAAAACTAGGATCTGTCATTGGTAGCAACTGAGCCCGCCTGGATGAGCCAGTCGGACAGGAAATCTGTTTCATAGGTAAGAGATTTCTCCTCTCCCTATAGCTATCGGGATCGTCGAAATGACAAAAAATGTATTAAAGCAGTTTTCCGGGTGAAAAACCGAATTCTTCGCGGAAACTGGTACTGAAATGTGAAAGGTTTTTAAACCCGGTTTCGAAAGCAGCCTCTGAGACATTTTTGTTTGTGGTTTCCAGGATTTCTTTTGCTTTATGCAGGCGGTAGGAACGAATATAACGGCCAATGGATTTATCGGTCAACGCGCTGAATTTGCGGTAAAGCTGGGCGCGGCTCATGTTCAGTAAATCTCCGATATCGCTAATGCCAAATTCCCCATCATCCAGGCGACTGTCGATATAGGAATTGATTTTTTCAATAAATTGTTTTTCCTGAAGGAAATGCGGGTCTCCCTGATGATTTTTAACCGGCAATATGCCCAGTTGCTTTTGCATGTTTTTTCTTAACTCAAGCAGATTGTGCAGTTTTAGTAAAAGTTCCTTTTCGCTGAAAGGCTTTACAAGGTAATGGTCTGCCCCGGTTTCAAGCCCGGTAAGTTTTGAATCCAGGTCGCCCCGGGCTGTGAGGATGACCACCGGAATATGGTCGGTGCGAATGTCTTTTTTAAGTTGCATCAGCATTTCGAATCCGTCCATTTGCGGCATCATCACGTCTGAAAGGATGATGTCGGGAATTATTTTCAGCGCTTTCTCCAAACCTGCTTTACCATTCGATGCCAGTTCAATGTCATACTGTTTGTCAAGAACAGTGAGGAGGTATTCCACCACATCACTGTTGTCTTCCACGATTAGCAGCAACGGTTTTTCCCCCGAATGTTCAGGGTAGCCTTCACTTTCCAGATTGGTTCCCGGTTTTGGAATAACAGTATCGAACGTTTCGGGGAGGATGGCAGAAATACCGTGATCGTCGCTTACTTTTGCTGTGACATTTACCGGTAACACAACAGCGAACTCAGTGCCTTTCCCTTCTTTACTATTTACCCTTATTTCTCCCTTCATCAGTTTTATTAGTTCCGATGCAAGCGCAAGTCCAAGACCTGTTCCCGGTGTTTGGTCGTATTTGTCAGGAACCTGGTAAAATCGTTCAAAAATCTTTTCTACTGACTCCGTTGGTATTCCCCTGCCCGTATCCCGGACAGTGATTTTGACCACTTTCTTTTTCTCTTCGATTGCGTTATCGACATCCACATAAACACTGCCACCCGCAGGTGTGAATTTAAGGGCATTTGATAAAAGGTTGGAAATAATATGCATTAATTTATCGGGATCATAATCGGTGAAAATAGCCTCTGTTTGCCTGCTTACGATCAGGTCGATGTTCGTATTTTCTGCCAGGCTCTGAAAAGATTCTGACAGGTAGTAAATAAATTTGCGAATGTCCCCGTGTATCAAATTTAACGGCATTTCATCGGCTTCTATTTTGGCGATATTCAGCATTTGGGTTACAAGCCGCAACAGTATCCGGCTTTGTGCTTTTATTTTTCCGGGCCCTGTTTCCATCCATTTTTCAGGATGTTTTTCCATCTGTTCAGCCATCCCATTTATTACGGTTAGCGGGGTACGGAACTCATGCGAAACATTGGTGAAAAGTTTGGTTTTTGCTTCGTCTATTTTCCGAAGTTTTTCTGCTTCAGCTTTTTCAAAGCGGCTTTTGTCTTTCATAAAAAAAACGACGATAAAAAGGATACAGGCATTGATCCATAAAGCGCTAGCCACAAACGATATCGTATTAAGCTGTGGCGTAATGTACTCCGGAGTTGTCAGCGAAGATTGAAAGATTCCTACGATAAGAATGGTGATACAATACCATACAAACATACCAATGGTCCAACGCACTTTGCCTGTCAGTATCGATGCCATGGCGCCGTTTATGCCGTTGAAAACATAGCCCATCGAAGTGGTAAGCCCCCCAACTTGTAACAGCATAAACATGTCTACTGTAATAAAAAAGGTGAAAAGGATATTGAAGACCAAATCAAATCGTTTAGCCCTGCGAAACAAGGGAAAACCGATGGCATATCCGATGAAAAAAACTGCTGCGGCCCACCAGAGAGGCCACAATTTAAATACAAAAAATGAGACAATTTGCTTCTATACCAACAAACACAAAGGTAACCACATCCAAATCCACACCCAACGTTTACGAAGTTGTGCTTCGGAATCAAGTCGCGGGTCGTACAGGTAGTTATCAACCCACCCAATTACTTTTTTGCCATCCAGAAGTTTCATCTCTGGGATGTGTTTGTTTGAAATATTTCAGTTTTTACTTTATTCTAAAGTCTCTGGTTTTATTTCAAGTTGTATCTACTAATTTACAACTATTTAGTTAGATTCCGAACAGATGTTTTTGTCCCGAACTGCAGTATATAAAACCGGTTCGAAAAATTTTATCCAATTTCTTTTTCAATATCGTCCTGAAGTTCCAGAATCACATTTTTCGTTTCATTTTTCGGTTTTCGATTTCCATAAATGATACCCCCGGTAATTCAAAATATTTACCTGTGGCGGGAATTCCCATAAAATCCCAGCCAACCGAATTTGTTCCTTTCCAAATCCACTCTACGGCAGCAGATTTTTCATTTGCCACCAAGGTAATAATTTCAAATTTTGAATCCGGAATTCCCTGAATGGTTAAATTCCCATAATTTGAGAGCGCCTCATTTGTTGTGTAACTGTGTCCCGATGCCACTTCAGGGTAAACAAAATCATCGACAAACAAGGTGCAAAGCTTGTCGATATCTTTCGAGTCCCATGCTTCGATAAATGTTCGGGCAATGGTCTCATTTTCTTTTACCCGTTTTACCCGATTTTTTTCACTTGTATTTGCACAAGAAATAGTCGGGATACAAAAAGCGGAAAGAAATGGATAAGTTTTGATATTATAAATTTTAAGTAGTTTATTCACAGAACCTGATTAAAGTTAAATACAAAAAGCATATGTAATTGATAGATTATTAGCATGATAAATTCAATGCGAAGTGTGGGGTCTTTTTGTTATTACTCACCCTGATTTCAACTTCGTTAAAATCGTCCCTCTCTGCGCGCAGAGAGGGAGAAGAGGGAGTGTCAAAGGGTTGATTAATTTTATCAAAAATCATGACTTTGGATTTTAATTTTTAACAACTTCGCCGAGTAACGACTTGTATCAAAGCGCTACCCGGTGAATCGTTGAGTACAATTGGATCAAATAATTATTTCGTGCTGCCAACACTCGAAATTAATCCTTCACAGGTCATAAACATTGTTGTAATTGCAGTCGGGTTGTCAGCATAACCAGTTGCCTCCGCGTAACCATCTGCAAATTCAAATCTCCCTGTACCACCTTCAATGTCGATATATCCCGTCAATGTATTTGTGGGAATGTTGAATGAGCCGGAAAATAAATAATGCAGCATATCGCCATTGGCGGCATAAGCATCCCCAATTGCCTTCCATGTTATTGTCCAGGTGTTTTCATCAACACTCAGAGCAGAAGTATACCAAACGCTCTTTTCTGCATTTAACTTTCCCAAATGAGACATTATCCCCGAGAGGAATCCGCTAACCGGTACGCCTTCATTATATTCAATTATGTTTGATTGAATGTCGGCTTTGAATGGTAACATCTTTACTTCGTCAGATTTCAACATTCCGTCAGCATCTGCATCAGGTAAAACAAGACCGCCTTTTTCGCACGAAGTAAAAAGAAGGCCAAGACTTAATACGAATAGCAAAACTTTTTTCATAACTGTAGATTTTTAATTAATAATAACTGCAGGCATTTTTACAAACACCTGTATAAATTTAGACCATAGCTTTTTAGGTGTTTTTTGTGATAATCTCAAATGTTTTGGTGGATGTCCCAAAATACAGCATTGTATAAAGCAGTTCTGGCCGGGTAAAGCCTGAGATAGCTTCACTGCCGGATGACGGTTGCCAATGACAGATTGCCTTGTCAGTGCTGTCATTTCGACGAGTGTGCGAGGAGAAATCTCTTCGAACAGACAGATCTCTCCTATCGTCGAGATGACAAAAAACTAGGATCTGTCATTGGTAGCAACTGAGCCCGCCTGGATGAGCCAGTCGGACAGGAAATCTGTTCCATAGGTGAGAGATTTCTCCTCTCCCGATAGCTATCGGGATCGTCGAAATGACAAAAAAGTATTAAAGCAGTTTCCCCGGTGGAAATCCGAATTCTTCGCGGAAGCTGGTGCTGAAGTGTGAAAGGTTTTTAAACCCGGTCTCGAATGCAGCCTCCGAGACATTTTTGTTTGTGGTTTCCAGGATTTCCTTTGCTTTATGCAGGCGGTAGGAACGAATATAACGTCCAATGGATTTATCGGTCAATGCGCTGAATTTGCGGTAAAGCTGGGCACGGCTCATGTTCAGTAAATCTCCGATATCAGCTAATTCCAAATTCCCCGTCGTCCAGGCGACTGTCGATACAGGAATTGATTTTTTCAATAAATTGTTTTTCCTGAAGGAAATGCGGGTCTCCCTGATGATTTTTAACAGGCAATATGCCCAGTTGCTTTTGCATGTTTTTTCTTAACTCAAGCAGATTGTGCAGTTTTAGTAAAAGTTCCTTTTCGCTGAAAGGCTTTACAAGGTAATGGTCTGCCCCGGTTTCAAGCCCGGTAAGTTTTGAATCCAGGTCGCCGCGGGCTGTGAGGATGACCACCGGAATATGGTCGGTGCGAATGTCTTTTTTAAGTTGCATCAGCATTTCGAATCCGTCCATTTGTGGCATCATCACGTCTGAAAGGATGATGTCGGGAATAATTTCCAACGCTTTCTCCAGACCTGCTTTCCCATTCGAAGCCAGTTCAATGTCATAGTGTTTATTCAAAACCGAGTGGAGGTATTCCACCACATCACTGTTATCTTCCACGATTAGCAGCAACGGTTTTTCTCCTGAGTTTTCAGTGAAATTTTCACTTGCATGATTGATTCCGGCTTTCGGAACAATTGTATCGAATGCTTCGGAATGGATGGCCGGGACTACCGTGATCTTCGCTCAGTTTTGCACTTGTCTGAACCGGCAGGACAACAGTAAATTCAGTGCCTTTATCCTCTTCACTTTTTACCCTTATTTCACCTTTCATCAATTTTGCCAGTTCCGAAGCGAGCGCCAACCCAAGGCCAGTTCCCGGTGTTTGGTCGTATTTATCGGGAACCTGGTAAAATCGTTCAAAAATCTTTTCTACTGACTCCGTTGGTATTCCCCTGCCCGTATCCCGGACAGTGATTTTGACTACTTCCTTTTTCTCTTCGATTGCGTTACCGACATCCACATAAACACAACCACCCGCAGATGTGAATTTTAGGGCATTTGATAAAAGGTTGGAAATAATATGCATTAATTTGTCGGGATCATAATCGGTGAAAATAGCCTCTGTTTGCCTGCTTACGATCAGGTCGATGTTCGTATTTTCTGCCAGGCTCTGAAAAGATTCCGACAGGTAGTAAACAAATTTGCGAATGTCGCCGTGAATAAGGTTTAACGGCATTTCATCGGCTTCTATTTTGGCGATATTCAGCATTTGGTTGACAAGCCGCAGCAGTATCCGGCTTTGTGCTTTTATTTTTCCGGGCCCTGTTTCCATCCATTTTTCAGGATGTTTTTCCATCTGTTCAGCCATCCCTCCGATTACCGTAAGCGGAGTACGGAACTCATGTGAAACATTGGTGAAGAGTTTGGTTTTGGCTTCGTCTATTTTCCGAAGCTTTTCTGCTTCTGCTTTTTCAAAGCGGCTTTTGTCTTTCATAAAAAGAATGACGATAAACAGGATGCAGGCATTTACCCAAAACGCGCAACCCACAAACGATATTGTATTAAGCTGTGGCGTAACGTATTCAGGAGTTGTTAGCGAAGATTGAAAGATTCCTACGATAAGAATGGTGATACAATACCATACAAACATACCAATGGTCCAACGCACTTTGCCAACCAGTATCGATGCCATGGCGGCATTCATGCCATTGAAAACATATCCCATCGAAGTGGTAAGTCCCCCAACTTGTAATATGGCAAACATGTCTCCGGTAATACAACCGATGAAAAAGATATTGATCACCAGATCGAAACGCATTGCACGGCGATACAAGGGGAACGCTATTGCGTAGCCTGCCAGAAACATAACACCAAACCACCAGAGTGGCCACAATTTAAATACAAATAATGTGACAGCAGCAGAAAAGACCGATAATACACCAGTCACTACCAACCAAATCCACGCCCAACGTTTTCGAAGTTGTGTTTCGGAATCAAGTCGTGGGTCATCAAGGTAACCGTCAATCCACTCAATTAATATTTTGCCATTAAGATGTTTCATCTCTGGCATGTGTTTGTTTGAAATATTTCAGTTTTTCAGTTTGTTTTAATTAACTGATGGTTTTTTATTTAAACTGATATCTACTAAGTTACAACAATTTATTTATAAAATATTCGGCGCTTTATGAAGACGTCATTTATAACCCAAACTTCTCCAGAAAGGCATCGGTCTTTTCCAGTATTTCCTCATCGAAGTAGGTGGCATATTTTTTATTATCGGGTGCCAGGAAGAACAAATTATCCTTGCTTTATAACAGAAATAAGAAACCAATACCTGCTTATGAGGCTGTTTTAAGGGCACCATAAGAAATAGATAAAAAAAAACAAATAAAGAACCTTTTGGAGTTTACATACAACAGGCTCTTTATTTGATATACGGTATTACTGATTGTCACCTATTAACCGCATCAGTGTATTCCAGTCCCAGTAATCACTGTTCGTTTAATGTTTTTGTTTTCAATCTCCATAACCGATATTCCAGGTAATTCAAAATATTTGTTGGTGGCAGGAATTCCCATAAAAGGCCAACCGACTGTATTTGTTCCTTCCCATATCCATTCGACTGCAGCAATTTTCTTGGTTGCTGTTATGGAAATCACTACAAATCTGGTGTCCGGCACTCCCGCAATGGTGGCACTTGCATACATTGACAGTGACTCTTTATCGGTGTAAGAACGCCCGGAGGCAATCTCGGTATAGATGAACTCGTTGGCAAATAATGATATTAGTTTGTTGTAATTATGTAAATCCCATGCTTTTATAAATTTTCTTGCAATGGATTTATTCTGGCTTATCACAGCATTTTCGCTGTAATGATCGTTGCCAACGATCGATATTATTCCTTCGCATTCCATATACATGGTTGTTATCGCAACAGGATTGTCGGCATAGCCGGTAATGTTCATGTATCCTTCGGTATTTGCATACTTACCAGTCCCGCCATCAAATTCAACCAGCCCTGTTATTTCATTATTGGGGATACTAAATGATGCCGATAGCGTGTAGTATATTAAATCGCCATTGGCTGCGCAGGTTAACCCAAACATTTCCCAGGAAATGCTCATGGTTTGTTCATCAAATTCCATTTGAGTAGTGTACCAAAGGCTATTTTCAGTAATCAACTTTCCGAGATGCGAGATATTTCCTGCTAATGTCCCAACAACTGGAACACCCTCAAAATACTGTGTTACTTGCGACTGTATTTCTCCTGTAATTGGAACTTCTTTAAGTGTAACAGACTTCAGTTCATTGTTAATTTCTGACCCGGGTATCAGATCATTGTTCGTTTCACAGCCTGTAAAAACAGGTTCATACTCAGCATTAATAGCATTAAATTTTTCATATCAAACATTTTAAGGTTATTAAGTGTGAACGGGAGTATACTTTTATCAAAGTTATACTGAGATTAAATGTGCTGCTTTGGTATGCGTCTCCAATGTTTTCGAAAGCGTCTCAAAGTGTATTGATAGGCTTTATTGAATAAGCTCTTTGGGTGAGTATCCAAATTCTTCGTGAAAGGCGGTGCTAAAATGCGAATGGTTTTAAAGTTTTCATAATTAAATAGTTCATCAATTCTTGCTATTATATTACAAGTAGTAATTCATATTGGCCTTGATAAATAAGGAAGCAACTTCCTGTTATTGCTGTAATTCAATGACTTAGCGATACAACACATAACGATGAAATCATTAAATTACCTGTATTTTTAATATTCTATATATATTTTCCCCGGATTATAACTCAATTTGGGAAATATTTTTTCTAAAATTTTGACTTATTTAGATATTATAGAACAAATATCGTACTCTAATTCCATCTTGTCAATAAAAAGTTGATTTTCAGATATATGTTTTGTAAATTGCTCTCTACATACCAAAAATCAAAACCAATGAAATCGCTGAAAGTTTTAACCTTATGGTTGATATTAATATGTTTATATCAATCTTCTTTTAGTCAAAATAGTGTTTCGGAACTGACTTACACAAAAACAAAAACATTATACGAACAAAGTTCGATTTCCCCGGAGATGGAAAATTATTCGGGAGGTATTAATGAGGCTGGCAGTACTCTAAAATCAGCAACAGCAACAACTAATTATAATGTTTATTACGGTCATATTCATAATCATTCGAATGTTTCTGACGGGACCGGAACACCTGAACAGGCATACTACTATGCAAAAAACAACGCCGGGCTCGACTTTTTTGGATTATCAGATCATGCATATTTAACTGATGATACTGAATGGGCAAGTGTAAAAGCTGCTGCCAATAACTATAATGAAGATGATGTGTTTACTACCTTTTGGGGATTTGAATGGTCGCATAGCACTCAGGGGCACGTTACTGTTATTAATACCGATGACTACTGTACCAAAAATACAGAACCGACTTTTAGTGATTTGCTTTCCTGGGTGAACTCCCGTGAATGTGCGGCTTTCTTTAATCATCCCGGTCGGCAAAATTCAACTGGTCAGGAGTTTGGGCATTTTCTTGATACACCATCAGATCAGTTTGTGGGAATGGAACTCTGGAATAAGTCGGGTGATTATGACGTTTATTATTATAATGATGGATATTATTCCAATGACGGTAATTTGGGTTATTTGGATGAGGCTTTGAGCCGGGATTGGAAAATCGGGGCCGAAGGATCGGACGATAACCATTCGGCTACCTGGGGAACGGATAACGATTACAGAATGGCTATTCTTGCAACCAATCTTACCAGGGCAGATTTGTTTGAAGCTATCCTCAACAGAAGATTTTATTCAACCCTTGACAAAAACCTGAAAATGTCGTTCACGATCAACGGTAACGAAATGGGTTCCAAAATCCAGGGTGATACCGGACAGGCAATGCAAATTTTAGTGTCGGATGACGACGGGGAGAATTTTACCCAAGTTCAGTTGTTCAAAAACGGATTAGTTGCGAACACATGGCCGCTGGTAACATCTACAGTAGCGATCAACGAAAATATTAGTACTTCTGATGGTGATTATTATTATATAAAAGTAACTCAGGCCGACGGAGATGAAGCCATTTCTTCGCCCATTTTCATTGAAGGTGGAATCTCTAACACTCCACCAAACTGTGCTATAACCGGTCCGGAAGCTGAAACATACTACAATTCAACTCAGATTATTGTGCTTTCCGCCGATGCAGCTGATTCGGACGGTTTAATAGCGCAGGTGGAATTCTTTGTTAACAATGTTTCAGTAGGAGTTGATGTTACTTCGCCGTATTCTTTGAACTGGACCATCCCCTCGGACGGCACATATTCAATTTCAGCAAAAGCTACCGATAACCTTGGGGCAGAAACAACATCCGATCCTGTGAACATTACAGTTGGGGCATTTTCGGATAACGTTTCTGTTCAGATCAGCTCTTCCAATGATGATGTGGAAGAAGCAGAAGACGGGTACATGTATATGAACAGTTCCGACATTGAACTGGTTTACGATTCCTATGTATCGCACAGCGCCGCACAGGGAAATCAGACCGTTGGATTACGTTTTACAGACCTGGGTATTCCGCAAGGAGCTGCTATTACAAATGCATATGTTCAATTTACCTGCGACGAAGTAGTAAATAATTCAGGTACAATGTACATTTTTGGCCAGGCAATTGATGATTCTCCGGCATTTTCATCATCAACAGGTGATGTTTCTTCGAGAACGAAAACATCTGCTTCCGTTACCTGGAATCCACCTTCCTGGAATTCTGAAGGAGCTTCCGGAGTTGACCAGCAAACATCTGATATTTCTGCGGTTATCCAGGAGATTGTCGACAGACCCGGCTTTTCATCATTAAGTGCTGTTTCAATTATAATAACCGGTACAGGCACCAGAATTGCTGAAGCTTACGAAGGGTCTGCTGCTTCTGCCGCTATTTTAAATATCGAATATTCAGTAGGAGAACAGAATGCAGCCCCTGTATTTAATTCGGATCCGATTATTGAGGCTGCTGCTAATGAAGATGCATTATATGAAACTTCCATTGCAGATAATGCCAGTGATGCAGATCAGGATGTTTTGACATTCTCCAAAGTATCGGGACCTTTCTGGTTAACAGTGAGTTCGGATGGAATCCTATCCGGAACGCCGCTGAATGAGAATGTTGGGTTGAATACCTGGACAGTTCAGGTTTCTGATGGAAACGGAAGCTCAGATCAGGCAGAATTACAAATTACAGTGCTTAACACTAACGATTCGCCGGTGTTTAACACTGACACAATTGTTTTAGATGATGCATTTACTGGCGTTGCATATTCCGGCTCCATAGCTGAATTTGCATCCGATCCGGATGCAGGAGACAATTTAATTTTCACAACAGTTTCTGGTCCAGCCTGGCTTTTAATTGGAGGAAACGGAGACCTTTCAGGTACCCCGGGAAGTGAAGATGCGGGAACAAATTTATGGACAGTTCATGTAAAAGACGATAGTGGCGAAACAGATCAGTCCACTTTGCAAATCGTTGTAAAAAAACCTGACGTTAATGAATACTGCGAATCATACAGTCAGAGTTATTCCGATGAATATATTGCTTCCGTTACTGTTGGAGACCTGAATAATTCTTCAGATGGTTCTGTTTACAGCGATTTTACATACCTGGTATTTAACGCGGAACCTGGTATTTCATATTCTATTTCCCTTGAGCCATGGAAATCAAATAAAGTATTAAAAGAATCGTGGAGGGTTTGGATTGATTACAACCTGGATGGCGATTTTGACGATAGCGGAGAACTTGTGTTTTCTTCCGATGGGAAACGGAATGCTGTGACCGGAACATTTACCATTCCAACAGGAGTATCTGGTACCACAAGAATGAGGATAACTATGGCTAATTCCTCGATAAGTTCAATTTTCCCGTGTGACCAGGATTTATTTTTTGGCGAGGTAGAAGATTACACCATAATTATTGGAAGTCCGACCCCGCTGCCCCCGGTAGCTAATTTTGAAGCCGACAGAACAACCATTCAGGTAGGTGAAACTGTAACGTTTACTGATCTTTCAGCAAATAATCCTACCAGTTTAAGTTGGAGTTTCGTAGGAGGTACACCCGATAATTCAAGTGCATCGAACCCAACAGTAACTTACAACAGTGCTGGTGATTTTGATGTCACTTTAACTACTGTTAATGATGTTGGTTCTGATACCAAGACATCAGTGGGTTATATTTCAGTAGTAAATGATTTACCCACTCCGGAATATTGCAGTTCAGCCAGCACGAGTAATGATTTAGAATGGATTGAACAGGTGGATATAGGCGTTTTCTCAAATCCATCAGTAGCAAGCCTGTATTCGGATTTCACAAATATGATTATTCCACTTGAACCTGGTTCTTCTCCAACAGTTACAATTACACCATATTTTACAGGTCATGCGCAAAGAGAATTTTTCAGAATTTGGATTGATTTCTCGCAGGATGGTGACTTCGAAGATTCCGGGGAAACCGTATTTATTGCAAATAATAAAAAAGGTGCTACATCCGGGACTATTGATATCCCGTCGGGACTTTCCGGACAAACACGAATGAGAGTTTCCATGAAAAATGGAGGAGAACCCGGCCCGTGTGAAATATTTACGGGTGGCGAAGTAGAGGATTATATGGTTTCGTTTGGAAGCGCAATTCAACAACTCAAAAAAGCATCGATTAAGCCACAAACAGTTGAAAAAATTAGTGGCATCAGAATTTATCCCAATCCTGCCGAAGGACAGTTAATTTTGGAATTGAATGAAAATGCTTTGGGTTACTTTTACCAGATTTTTGATTTACAGGGCAGGAAAATTACTAACCATGTAATTACATCAGAAACAACTTCAATTGACTTAACATGTTATGTTTCCGGAGTATACCTTCTTGTTGTAACCTCGCCAGAAGGAACTTTTTATAAGAAGTTTGTGAAAAAATAGATTTTATAATTACCTGATTTCGACAGTATTTAAGTGAATATTTGTTTATAGCTTCTGATTGTCAGTGGAGCAAAAAGGCTGGAATTATCCGGCCTTTTTCTTTTGGTGGAACGAGATATATTCTGACGCAACAATCCTCATGGCTCTTTTCATTTGTATGAAAATCCCTATTTTTGTCTCCAACCATAAATCAGGAGGAATAATTTGTGGGGGATAAAATACTAAACCTAAAAATGAATAAAATACAATTCGATGTTCTAATTTAGAGCACATATAATTTGTGAATTAAATGGAAAATATGAAAAGGGTATTATTTAAGATTATTTTATCAGTTACTGTTGGATTTGTTTTAGCAAGTTGTAGTGCGCTGAAACAAACAACACACATTGTTTTACTGCCTGATACACAAGGATATGCTGAGAAATATCCTGAGATTTTAAACAGCCAAATAGATTGGATCGTTCAAAATGCAGATGATATTGATTTAGTCATACAACAAGGCGACCTGACCAATAATAATAATGATAAAGAATGGAAGGTAGTTCAATCTGCATTTCAAAAACTTAACAATCGGATTCCATATGTTCTCGCAATTGGCAATCATGATATGGGAAGCGAACCTGGCAAATTTGCTGACACGCGTAATACAGAAAATTTTAACACATATTTTCCATATGAATCAATGAGACAATTGCCATCGTTTGGAGGAGCTTTTAAAAAGGGAGAAATGGAAAATGCATATTATCTTTTCAACAAAGGAAAGCAAAAATGGCTCATTCTTACATTGGAGTTTGGACCAAGAGATGAAGTATTGGAATGGGCAGGACAGATAGCAAAAAAATACGCGGATAGATTAGTTATCCTGAATACACATTGCTATATGTATTCCGACAGCACTCGTGTTGGAGAAGGCGACAAATGGAATCCTCATGGTTATGGCATTGGAAAGAACGCCCCGGCGGGTGCAGTAAATGATGGAGAACAAATCTGGAAAAAACTGGTTGCCAAACACCCAAATATCAGATTTGTATTTTCCGGTCATATTTTAAATGGTGGTGTTGGTACCTTAATCAGTAAAGATGAAAAGGATCTTCCTGTTTATCAATTCCTGGCCAATTATCAGGGGGGTGTTAAAGGTGCTGTGAAAGAAGGGAACGGATTTTTACGAAAATTCAATATTAATTTTAGGAAACACATGATTTCAGTTCGGACTTATTCTCCCTATATCAATGAATATATGACATCCAAAGGTCAACAGTTTGAATTTGATAAGGTATATCTGAATCCCAATTAAAATTCTTAAGAAGGATGAATAGATTTATGCTGGTTAAATAATCTTAATTAGCCTCTATTAGGTGAACTCAAATAGTTAATTATTTGTCTTTGTGTTATTGAATTACGGTATTTATATAATAATACATTAATAAAATTAGTCATATTATGTGTGCACCTAAAGTAAGAATTACAAGTGTTTTAAGCTTAATTGTTTTTTTGAGCTTATCGATTAATGCATTTTCACAAACAGCCGGGGAGTTGACTTTTTCCTGTTCAACGTATGCACCAACCGGATCCTGGGGGAATAAACATGTGTTGGCTATTTGGGTAATGGACACAAAAGATCCGGCAAATTTTATTAAAACAAAAGCAAAATATGGTCATCAGGATGATCATCTTACATCGTGGACAGCAATGTCAGGTAAAAATCTTGTAGATGCAGTTACGGGAGCAACATTAACATCGTACGGAACAGAATCTGTTCTTTGGGACGGAACAGATGTGAACAGTACCGTTGTTCCTGATGGTAACTACAATGTTTACATTGAGATGGGTTGGGGAAGAGACAAAATTAACCAACATGCGGTTTTGTCTTTCACATTCACAAAAGGGGCAGACGCAGTTCAGTTAACGCCAACAGGAACCAGTAATTACTCTGATGTCTCTGTTGAATGGAAGCCGACAGTAACGCTCGCAAATGACTTTGAAAACAATAAACTCAGTAATGGTTTATCCAAATCCTTCTAATGGAAAAGTTAGTCTTGATTTCAAAAATAGGATTCATTCAGCCAGAGTTTCAGTTGAAAATGCATCGGGGGTTTCGGTTTACAACAAAATTCTGGGTAATAATTTTACAGGACTTTTGAACATTGATCTGTCATCGTTTGCCAGCGGTCTTTATTTTGTTAAAATTTCGTCTCCTGAAAATCAGTACGTTTATAAGCTGATTTTAGATAAATAAGATTTGTCTTTAGTTGGGATTTGCACCAATTGACCGCTTAAAGTATTCCAGTCCCAGTTAATCACTGTTCCGTTTTATTTTTTGGTTTTCAATTTCCATTTCAGATATCACCCGGTAATTCAAAATATTTATTTGTAGCAGGTATCCCCATAAAATCCCATCCAACCGTATTTGTACCTTTCCATATCCACTCAACAGCTGCAAATTTTTCATTCAACCAATTTAGTATCAGGAATTCCGGCAATGGTTAAATTCCCGTAATTTGATAGTGCTTCCTTAGTTGAATAACTTCGTCCTGATGCCACTTCATGGTAAACAAACTCATCAGCGAAAAGAGAATTAAGCTTGTTCATATCATGGGAATTCCAGGCTTCGATAAACGCCTTGGCAATAGATTCATTTTCCTGTACCGATTTTGCCCCATTACAACTAGCAAAAAATATTGCCAAAATAAGAACTACAGATAGAGCCAAATGATTTTTCATGATTGTTTATGTTTGGTTTTTTCAATTGTTTATTGGCTTTAACTCGTATCGGGAATACTCATCGATCATAATTAAGGTGTTTTGAGTTAAAGTTTCAATCTCGACAACATCGCTGCAATCTGGAGTACCATCCCAGGAATAGCAAAATTGAGTTTTCCTGCATCTTTCCATCTCCATTGAGCAACGCCTCCAAAAGTAACAACATAGGTCCCATATTGGGTGAATGATACCATCATATCTTCTTCTGATAACCACTCTGCATTTTCTCCGTCGATGGTTGTGATCACCCAGGTCCTGCATAGCTTCTTTGTTTGTTCGGAGCCGGAAACCACGGATTGTTTTGCGGCAATCAGATCGCTTTCCGAAGCAAAATCAGAGGTTATTGATATTTTGATTTTCTGTTGCTTATAATCCAATATTTTGACGGTTCCAAAATCAGAGAGTAAAAGCTTTCCATTGTCTAAGATTTCATAGATGCTCCCAAAACACGGCGCCATCTTCGAAAGTTATTGATTTTAACAATGATTCTACTTCACAATAAATTTATTGCTGCACTTTGAATGGCATTTGCTTATAAGTAAGTGTTAACTTGGAAGAAATATGCAGGAAATCCACCATCATTTCAACTACGGATTTTTCCACTTTAAAATTCTTCCATGCCTTCGCAGTAAACTTCTTTATGTGTTGGAAATTTTTCCAGGTTTATTCGATGTTTAATATGGCCGGAAAAATGTCCTGAAAAGGATTTTCTACGATAACAATTGCGGAGTTTGGCAAATTTATTGTCTTTGATTGACCTCGATAAAACAAATTGATGTTCTCCACTAAACAAAACGGGAATTTTATCTTTGAATATTCAGATAAACTTAGCTGAGTATTTCCCATAAATCTATATTTTTAAGATGCCATGCCGGAAAAGTATGATAAGGTAGAGGATGCCGACTTTGGTAATTTTTTCATATAACGAATGATTTTGGATTAATTAATATTTGATGTTAAACGTCTGGTTTATTCCTGCTCTGACATAAATCTGACCTTTGAAGAATTCCTTGAGGTCATCATTCATGTTTTCTGTTGCTTTCTTATATGCATCACTTTCGTGGATAATTTGATAGGTTTCCTGGTTTTTCCATTTTCCCTCGACAACATAATTGTAAACATCCTTGCTTTCAGGGACAACGGTTAAAACTTTATAACCACAGTCGGTATAACCCAATGAAGCAATGGCGTCGTTCACTTTATTCAGGTAATTTTCAAGATCGGAAACAGACAGGTCTTCCGGAACCTTCAAAAAATGGATGCTACTTAAATTTTTGTCATTGGGATCGGGCAGATGGGTGCTATGGAAATATTGGATTAACCAGTTTCCATTCACTTTTTTAAGAATATAATCTTCATATGTTTTAAAATGAAGGAGAACCGGATCTTTTGTTAATGAAATATCAAAGGTAACAATTGAAAATGCCATGTTGCCTGAAACTTCAGTTTTAACAAAGTCCAGCTTCATATCAACTTTACTAGCTTCAAAAGACTTTAGTGTATTTACAAAGCCATCAATATCAGAGTAAGTATATCCTTCTTCGTAAGCGCCAAAATCGCTGGTGACAAAAGTTGGAATAGCCTTGTAGTTAAATTGCTGAACGGCATCGTAAAATCCAGTGATGGCAGCTTCTACATTTTTTTTCTCTACTTCCGGATTTGATTGTTTACATGAAACAAATACGACCAGAAATCCCAATAAAATGATTAGTTTCTTCATGACAGTTGATTTTTATTAGTTACATAATTTGAATTGTGTCAAAGGCAAACTATTTCTTTTATACTAAATCAATGTTTAAAAGTTGCAAGGTACTGATATTTTGTTGGTTAATGTTATGAATTGTGATAATGTGCGATTTTCCATTCGCCGTTTCTTTTTACCAGAAGCATAGTCAGTGCATAAGGCATCGTAAATTCGGTCCCATTTTTTAAAGTTATATGCGTAAGTTTTGATGTGGAGATTACCGCATGATTCTGGTCGATTACAAAAATCTTTTCATCTACATTTTGTATCTCTTGCTTCTGCATTGCCGACATGTGAGCACGAATAGTGTCGCGAACAGCATTGTAAGAAGGATACAGTTTCCCCTGCGATGCCACTGCCAGCTCATCGGTTCGGATAAACATATTGGCATAAACCTGCTCATTTGCAGCGGATGCAGCGGCATCAAAATTTTTCATAAACAGACAGATTTCATCTTTTACCGAATTTTTCGCGCTTTCACTTAACCCGGTTTCTTTCTTGCATGAAAAAGAAAGGATCAGGCCAAAAATTAAAATCAGATTTAAAGTTTTCATATCAAAAATTTCCAGGTTGATTGTATGCTAATTAATTCCTTCTTTTTAAAGAAATTGCTTCAGGACCTTATTGAACTCTTTTGGATTTTCAAGTTGAATCATGTGCCCTGAACTAATCTCTGCAAGGGTTGAGTTTGGTAGAGTTTGATGTATTTCTTTCATTGACCGGTGATAAAAAGGAAGCGACAATTTACCTGTACAAATTAAAGTTGGGACATTTAAATCCGAATAATCCGAGAGGTTGAGGATTGCCCCCAAAGTTCTCGGATCATCATTCTCAAAATGCCACCCGGAATAATCCATGGTCATATTCACTAAAATATCTTTCGAAAGTGGATTTTTCATTGCCGGTTTCAGAATATTGATACCCAGAAAAGCTTTCTTTGCGGCTTCTTTTCCTTCCTGTTTCCCGATCTCATCTACCTTATTCAAATCGTCCAGAAAAATCTTTGCGTCGTCGTTATTAAACATTCCTTTGTATAAAGGGCCACTTTCGATAAGTATTAGTGCCAATACTTTATCCGGGTATTTGTAGGTAAAATTAAAAGCCGGAATTCCTCCAAGAGAGTGGCCAACCAGTATCGCTTTATTAATTTTCAGATAATCGATTAAAGCTTTTAGATCTTCGGCATAATTATACGGTTTGGCATTATCAGGCACTGATGACTTCCCAAATCCCCGAAGGTCGAACCTGATTACTTTGTATTTTTTAGAGAACTCATCAAATTGGTAATCCCAGGCTCGTGTATCGCAATAACCTCCATGAAGAAAAATCATGGGTGTGCCTTCCCCTTTTTGTTCGTAATAAATTTTGGCATCACCAATATTTGCGAAGCCGCTTTCCTGCGCCGTAAGAACCAGGTTTCCCAAAAGGATAAAAAGAAATAGAAGTGTTTTTTTCATTTTGTTGGGTATAAGAATTAGTGGACAGAAAATTACCCAACATAATAATAGAAAAATTGTAAAAACGCGACAGCCTTTTCAGGAAAGTTTTAAAAAATTCCGATTGTCGCATTTTTCTATATGTTGAGTTTCTTTTTTCAACGTACCGGGAGAAAACCCACAGATTTTCTTAATGTCTCTGATAAAATGTGACTGGTCGTAATAACCCGAAAGATAACTCACCCGGGTAAGTGAATACCCATTTTTACCCTGAATTAATTTTAAAGCATGATTCAATCTTGTAATCTGAAGATATTCTTTTGGCGACATACCAATGCCATCACGAAACTGTCGCTGCAAAGTTCTGGTGGAGATATTAAAACTTTTACTTATCATCCCCGGACTGAGCATTCCCTTTTCCTTTTTTATCAGTTTTATTATTCGGTTTAGCATAGGTTGAGGATTAAATTTATTATTTATAAAACGGTGTAAAAAAGATTCAACTATTTCTTTTCTTACAAAACAATCTTTTGTTTCAGCAAGTCTGTGACAGATGTATTCACTTTGATTCCTGAAAATATTTTCCCCGTCAATGGCGTAACCAATGAATTCGGGATTGCTTATTCCAAACAGATTTTGAATCCCAAAGGGTTTAAAAACCACTACAAATCCTCCTGCTACATCGTTTCCTGCAAAGGAATATGCATCCTGTTCATATTGAATTAATCCCGTGAAAAAAACATGAGGATTCTGTAAAGAATAAAAACCGTTGGATTGTAGTCGAATATTTTTAAAATTGAAATAGAGTTCCTGATTTGTAACCGGAATACACTTAAATACCCCATCGGCATCCATTACAACATTTTTATAATATTCAATGAAAGGTTTAAAAATTGGGGAAGGAGGTATTATTTCGACCTGATAACCCATAGTCAGTTGATTGTATATTATTTAAAATTATCGAAAGAACAGGACAATTACAAATCAACTTAATATACAAGGTGTTTTATATCCTGTAAATTATAATTGAACGAGGATTTTTTTAATATTAAGATCGGAAAATAAAATATACAAAATCAAAAAAAGTGGATGTAATCTTTTTCTGAGATGTTTTTATTTAAAGCAATTAATCTCTGTTAATTAGCTCATTTACAGCACCGCCAAGAAAAATATATTCTGCACTGCCGCCTATTGTAACTTCATTCTCACCCCACAGAAATGGCCAGTCATCTTTATTTTCAAGAAAATCGGGTTTTAGCAAAATCAATCCGGGGACAATACCGCCTGCAATGGTTGTAAAATCGGCCCGGTTGTTTCCGTATGCAACTTTTTTAGTTTTGGCACCAACATCATTTACAAAAGAAACATTGGAATATGGATGGCAGCCAAAAATATAATTCAATCCTTTAAAAACGTATTCTTTGTCAATAATTTCCGGGAACGCTTTGTTTGCATAATAATTAGTAACTGCATAGTTTACAACACCGCCGCTGCCACCCCAGCTTCCCAGTCTCATCGGGACGCCGTAGGGATTATCTTTTTCATATTCACCCAGTGACTCTTTGTATTTGACTACAAATTCTTTCAATTTAACTTTATAATCTTCATCCATGTAAGGTAAAGCTATCAAAGCAGTTCGAATACCTCTGGCAGCTGATCTTTCAAGTGATGACCAGATGTTTTCCAGGAATCTATCGGCATATTTTTTTTCTTTTGTTGTAATATATAACTGAATTACAGCATTCAGATCAAGACTACGGCTTCCTCGTCCCATACTATTGTTGGAGTTATTACCAGCATTTTTTGTTGCTTCATCTGCTTCCTCCAAAAGTCGAACCGCACTTTTCAGACTTCTCTCTGCAAGGTTGTCATTATAACCTTTGAGAGCGCGACTTGCAGCTGCCAGAGAAGCAGCAGTTTGATAATCCAGAAATGAATTTCGGTTAGTAAAAGCCCAGCGGTCATCAAGCGTTCCACTTGATTTTCCGTCTGTTTCATAAGGTTTCAGATTTGGATTGTAAGGGAGATTGTCGGTTTCAGTCATTGCATCTCCCAGGTGATGATACTGATGCAGATGAGGAACAACAATTCCCCTTACCGGATGCCCGATATTTTCGCACTGGGCAACAACGTTTAATGTTCCATGTTCAATTTGCTGTAAAATATCTGGTTTCCCGTCCGGGCGATGAATGTCGACATAACGTGTCTTCTGGTCAATATAAGTTTCGTCTCTGTCGAGATGAAGATTTTCCCAGGCCTCTACAAAACTTGATAAAACATTGTCGTGTGATCCTGTCTGAATATCGAAATCGCCTGCATCAAACCAACCTCCTACGGCCATGTTTGGAATGCGCTCTAAAGGCTTATATTTCGTGTCAGTAGTCGGGCCCTGCCGGTACCCATCGAAATGTTGATGATTAAGAGGAGCCTGAAGACAATCATCTTTATAAGGTTCTCCGTGCCAAACCCGGTAAGCTTCGTTTACTTCCATGTGGTCCATCTGCACCGGGAACCAGACATCCAGCGTTGGGTGCCAGATATTGTCATAAACATGCTGACTTATAGTGAACGTATTTGTTTTTTGATCGCCATATTTTATGTAATAAACTCCAGGTTCTTTTATTGAACTAAAATCAAATTTTGCATAATTATAGCGCAGAAAATCTCCCCAGACTTTTACTTCACCTTTAATTTTTTCCTCTGATTTTCCATCAGCACTGATCTTGTAAATTGAAGCCGTTTTTAAGGGGTTATCATTTTTATCAAGTTCAATAACAGCTACTTTTTTCTGATCGGGGATATAGCCCACCTGCGAAAATTCGATTACCGGTTCTCTTTTCCAGTTGGGAATTGTATAAGGCTCGAGATACCATGTCAACACTTTCCCGGTCTTATTTGCCGGAAGTAAACTTCGAACAATAAACCATCCGTTTTGTGCCAGATTGCGACCATCGAACAACATCAGTTCAGCATCAACGGCCTGAATTTTTATCCTGCGTTCTGGATCTTCCGGTGCCAGTACCATTGTTTTACCTGAAGCTATAGGAAAAGGTACAATAAATTCATCTCTGCCTCTGTCGTCAAAGGTGTTATGACCTGCAAACTGCTGTATCTTTTTACTCCCCGGTTCCATTTTGGTATCACTTGATGGATATTTTGGAAATAGTCCCGGATTAGCGTCGGCGAGAAATGTTTTTCCAAAATAAGCTGCAGGTAAAAATTCGAGATTAAAACCTGCACGCCCTGCTAAATTTTTAGGTAATGGTTTATCAAGAAATATATTGATCTCCACGCCGTTATCTTTTGCAGTAACCAGCAACCTTGAATCAAAATCAAGTTCTTCGTAACGCATTAGAACCTCAATGCTATTATTATCCTTGTCAACTTTACGTTCAACCATCTTGGGAATTAGATCCCACTGTTCAGGAGTGTTTCTGCAATCTTACTGCTCCGCCTGTGGCCGTTCTTACACCGTGATGTATAATTTCAACTGCAGCAGTTTTTTCATCGAAAAACATCCCATTATATTGGTTGCTAAAAACAAGAATATTCAATCCCGGTTTTTCAAAATATCCCTGATCGTTAATGGTTAAACCATTATTCTGAGCAAATATTTGATGCTGACTTAGCCCAAAGTAAAATACAACTAAAAGCACCAGAAAACGGGGAAATAGTGTTTGTTTAATTAGGTAATTGTACATAGTTCAGGTTTATTAAATATGTTATATCTGGTTAAAGATAAAATATTTTTTATGGGTTATTAGAGGTCTTAGTAATAAACAACTTGCGGAATTTGTATTGGCAGTGAATAAATATTCAGTTAATAAATAAAAAGTTTAATTTTAGACAAAAGAATCAAAAATAGATAACATTTAAAATGAAAAACTTAATTCTGCTACTTGTTTGCATTTCCACTCTCTTAAGCTGTCAACAAAACGAAAAATCATTACAAGAAACAAAATCTTTAAAAGATGCATATAAAGATGCTTTTAAAATGGGCTGTTCGGTAAATCCATTTGTTGTTTCGGGGAGAGATAGTATTTCGCAGGCAATTCTTATAAATCAGTTTAATACTATTACCCCTGAAAATGTAATGAAGGCTAGTCCTATAAATCCACGGCCAGGGGTTTATAACTTTGGTCCGGCTGATCAGTATGTTGAATTTGGAGAAAAACATAAAATGTTCATTGTTGGGCATACATTAATCTGGCATAATCAAACACCTGCATGGTTTTTTACGGATGAGAACGGAAATCCGAATACACCGGAACAGCAAATTGAACGTTTAAGATCACACATTGAAACAGTTACTGGAAGATATGTCGGTAAAGTCGATGCCTGGGATGTGGTAAATGAAGTTATTGATAATGATGGTTCGTACCGGTCAACGACTTGGGTAAATGGAGTAGGAGATGGCGATCTGCTGGTAAAACTGGCTTTTAAATATGCAGCTGAGTATGCTCCAAATACGGAATTGTATTATAATGATTTTAATGCATGGCGCCCAACAAAAAGAGACGGTATCATGCGGATGGTAAGAATGTTACAAAAAGAGGGTATTCGCATTGATGGTGTGGGTATGCAAGGTCACTGGGGGCTCAATTATCCTAAAAATGAATATATTGAAGCAGCTATTGATTCATTTGCATCGCTTGGTGTAAAAGTGATGATAACAGAACTGGATGTGGATGTGTTACCTCTCACAAAAGAAGGTCAGATTATTGGACAGGTGATGAGTGATAAACAGTTTCAACTAGAAGAATTTAAGGAATTTCTGGATCCTTATCCTGATGGACTTCCTGATGAAGTTCAAAAACAACTTGCTGATAGGTATGCAGAACTTTTTGAAATATTTTACAGGAAGCGTGATAAAATTGATCGTGTTACTCTATGGGGTTTGCACGATGGTATGTCCTGGAAAAATGGATATCCCGTTCCCGGAAGGACGAACTATCCATTGTTATTTGACAGAAATAAAAAGCCAAAACTTGCATATGAGTCGGTTTTAGAAGTTCCCAGCAAAGAGGAATAATTTCTTTGTAAATTGCTATAATACTGAAAAAAAATAAGATACTACGGCAGGTTAACAAGGCCATCAGTTAAAAGAATATCTTGTTGAAGTAAATTTTTTTTAAAATTAACAAATAAAAGATGAAAATATCTTTTATTTTTATATATTTGTATAAAATTAGTTCTGACGAATTGGTTTTGACGCGTAATAAATGGGTAGGACTTCAATATTTATGATTGGTTTTGTGTTTAGGGGTTTGTAAATCATCAATCATCTTCAAAAAGCGTCCATGGTTCTACCCATTTTTTCTTTTTATATATCAATAGACTTTTAAAACTACTTTCATCTGTTTATACAAAAGTTATTTTTATTTAATGATGAACAAACTTCCTCTTTATCAGTTTCATAAAATAAAATTTATGCACCATGAAAGAAATAACGAAAGCGGATGTAAAACGGGAAGTATTTGATCTATACGACGATTATGCCCACAACCGGATTACCCGGCGAAAATTCACGGAAAAACTATCAGTATATGCGGTAGGAGGATTAACAGTTTCTTCACTGATGAGTTTCATTATGCCTAA
Organism: uncultured Prolixibacteraceae bacterium; assembly: GCA_963769925.1. Lineage (GTDB taxonomy): Bacteria > Bacteroidota > Bacteroidia > Bacteroidales > Prolixibacteraceae > Draconibacterium. Next base: position 16,342 of record CAVYOB010000047.1, on the reverse strand, counting down.
TTACCAGGATAAAATTCAGGTAAAAGCTGATGATTCACGTTTAAAAACAGAGTTTATTGAATATAATTCTCCTAAAGGTGGCGGTAAAATAAAAGGGCAACTTTCTCGACCTGTAAACAACAATAAAAAATTACCCGGAGTGGTGGTTGTTCATGAAAACCGTGGATTAAACCCTTATATAGCTGATGTTGGGCGTCGTGTGGCATTGGAAGGATTTATTTCAGTTGCCCCAGACGCACTTACTCCACTTGGCGGATATCCCGGGAATGATGATGAAGGCAGGGCGATGCAAAGTAAGCTTGATCGGAATGATATGTTGGAGGATTTCATTTCTGCTTTCGATTATCTGAAATCGCACCAGGAATGTAACGGGAAAATAGGCGTTGTGGGTTTCTGTTTTGGTGGATGGATAGCCAATATGATGGCGGTAAAAATCCCTGATTTGCTGGCGGCTGTTCCGTTTTATGGCACTCAGCCCGATGCGGAAGATGTTCCTAAAATTCATGCTTCATTACTGTTAAATTATGCTGGTCTTGATACACGAGTTAATGCTGGTTGGCCAGCGTATGAAGAGGCCCTAAAGAAAAATAATAAGGATTTTGTATCTTACATTTACCCGGATGTAAATCATGGATTTCATAATGATACAACGCCTCGGTATGATGAAGCAGCCGCAGAACTGGCATGGAAACGAACAATAGACTTCTTCAAGAAGAAATTGATGTAATTTTTAATATTCAACTTATATTCAGGTGCTTATCGGAAGATTGAAGGGAGTTTTATAAGCATATTTTAATATCCATTTTTAAATAAGTCCATAAAAAAATAATCAAAGTATATTCTTACCACCGGAAAAAGCGATAAGGATCATCCCATTCTTCCGGTTGATCCATATATAGGCCTTCCAACCATCGTTTTTCTTCTTTTTGTGAACTGACCGGACTGTTAAACCGGGCAAGCAGAGGTGTTATACTTTTTGCTCCCATATTCCCCAGTAACCGGCTCAAAAGAAAAGAAGAACGCCGAAATGTTTGCTTTAAATTGTGTTTTCCATCGGAATAATCATTCTCCCAGGGTTTTAACTGACAAAAAACTACATCTGCATTCTTTGATTTTGCCAGTACACCATTTCCAATGATTTCTGCTCCTTCCTCAACAAGCGATAATTCTTTAGGTTCCCGGTTATGAACATCTGATGGCCCGATTCCTGCAAACGGAGAATCAGTTTCAAAGGATTCGAAATAAGTTGCAATGTGCTCTGTATTTTTCATTGTAACTTCAGGCAGTACTACATTAACTTCTTCCTGACTGAGACCGATTGTTGCAATACGGCCACCTTTCTTTAACCAATTCCCGATAAATTTCGAATCGGATGAAAGTGTTTTTTTATTATCCGGTGCTACAATCAATATCTGGTCAACCGACAGTTGATTACAATCATAATGTGATACTGAAACACCAGCTTCTTTTAAATGATTAAAACCGTCCGAATTACCAATATAAAAAGCATTCCTGCTTTCTTTTGGCTGCCATTCAGACGCATACGAAAGCATGTTTTTTACCAGATGAATACTAGCTGGCTCATCTTCTGTGCGCCCGGTAACGTCCATCTGGCAGAACAGCACCATCCCGTTGCCTTCACGGTACTCCATCAATGGCGAATATTGAAGACTATAACCTCCATCCACAACTGGAATGAAATTTCCACACGAAGGTTTCTCAATTAACACACTGGCTACATTGCCACGGTTTCCACAACGCCAGACTCTTGTAACAGGAATATCACACCATTTTATCGATGGCGTCCCGTTAAACACATTTTCGTCATAACTTAGATTTCGCCTGTCAGGATATATTGTGGATGAGCCATGCCAGTCATGCAGATTTTCAGGTTCAAGTCCGGCCAACAAAGGATGATCTGAAATCCGTCTGAAAACTTTGCGTAACCCATACTCCTGAACTCTAAATCCGAACCGTTTCTCAAGCACCTCTGAAGTTTGCTCGAACACAATTACTTTCAGCCCGTTGCGGACGCCTTCAATATTTAGTCCCTCACTTTCAGGAGTCAGTGCTTCTTTTCCGATGATTAAAAGTTCATAGCCGTCCAGATTAGTGCCAGCTTCTACCGTTTGATATCGAACCCCCAACCGGTCGAATAATTGCTGTGTTTCTCCTTTCGGATCGAACAATGCTGTTTTATCTATCTGCTTAAAAGAAAGATCGGCCGGTAAAACATTTATTTCAAATGAGTCTTTTTGTATTTCATTATTGCCGAATTTAACTTCTGCCTGAAGTAAATAATTACCCGGATTTAGTGATGAAGGAAGGTCGAAATTGAGTGGAATGTGTTCCTGTTGTCCCGTGGCTAACTGAATTGTTTTTACGTTTTTGACCTCATCTGGGAGGTTGAGTGACCAACTACATTCACACTGTACTGTCACACGCGAATTATTGATGATGATAAGCTGTTTTTCCAGTTTCGTTCCCGGAAGAAAGTTGTGATCTTTGCTTGTAAATGCTGACGGTTTACCTCCTATATAAGCAAGGAGTGGCATGTTATTCTGCATGAGCGCTTTTGAAGCAGTAGGTTTCCAGTCTGATTGATCGAAAGCAACATCCAAATCCATTCTGCTTTCCCGTTCAATAAAATCAGCGCTGAACCCCGGATTTTGCAGATTTTCCCAATCGACAACCAAATTCTTTTTATTCTCTAATAAATTCGTTTTTAACTGCCAGTAGCTGCTGTAATTCCATGGTGAATTAGCTGACATTCCCCAGGTTCGGAAAGCACGCCACTGATCGGTAAGATGCGTTTTCAAAACAGGGATTCGTTCATTAAAGAGACTGGAATCAAAACTATATGGATAATCCCAGCGGTACCAGGTTGCACCTTCCCTGAAACGTTTTGCTTCCCAGCGCAGGTTAGTTTTTTCCAGTTCCGAAATTTTGTAAGCTTCATCACCCAGAAATTGTGCATCCCACTCGGCCAAGCAAAATTCCCAGGGCACTGCTGCACTTCCAAATTCCCGCTTGCCTTTATACCAGCCGCGGTACAATCCCCAGTCCCACATAAACGGAGCACCGAATTCGCATGTAAAAAGTGGTTTGACACCTTCAGTTGCCCAATGTTCGAGCCAGTCGGATAATTCCTGGGTTGGAACCCAGTTGGGATAAAAATTACTGTTATGCATCGACCCCAGGTTTCCCGAAGAATGATGATAAATAATCCTTCCAGCGTCCATTGCAGCTACAATCGCTTCCGCCCGCAGCGCTTTTTTTACGTTGTTTTCCGACCATTTGGAATCTGTTCGGTGAATTCCGTCAATCATGTCGGGATTCATGTCATCATTGTAACCACAGGCATTGTGGCTCATGGAATAAAAAATGACAGATGGATGATTTCCGGCAACTTTGGTATAAAATTTCGCATGATGCGCATAACCATTCTTTTCGTCTGCGTCAGTTTCATTCCAGTCGTATTGTCCGAAATGCGGTTGAGAAAATGAAATCAGCATTCCAACATCGTCTGCAGCTTTCAGAATTTCGTCGTAACTTAAATGAGTGCCCGGTTCACAGCCATAATTGTGGGTATAAACGAAATTAATGCCGAAGCTCATCAACCGTTTCATGCTCTCTTTTGCCGCCTCGTAGTTTGCCCATGCTGCACCAACCAAAGCATTATCGAGTGGTACGGCTGACAGAAAAATGCGGGTTCCGTTCAAGTAAAAGTCACGGCTATTTATCCATAACTCCCGGAATCCAAATCGTGTCGGGAATGCCGTATCCAGCAGGCTTATATTTTTATCAAGGAGGGAAACCGTACATTCAAATGTATTTTCCGGAGTATGAATGTCCCAAAGCTTATCAGGCAGCCAGGATTTTGTAAAAGAAAAAATTCCATTCTTTAGTTGGTCTGCGCTAAAATTTCTGCTGGTAAATTCGGATATTTCTTTTTTGCCGTCTGTTATTACTGAGCGCAAAACATACTGTTTCTTAGGAGACAGATTTTCCAATGCAATACTGAATTTGATTTCACCTTTACTAACTGACGTGATTATCTGAGTTTCGCTGATAGCAGCTTTTTTCGGCGTACTGCAAAGAAAAACATTGCCACATAATCCACGGCGATCAATGGTTCCTTTCCCTTGACGCGAGGCATTACTGTCGCTGAAAATAGCCACAACATCCTGCAATGGAAGCGCGGTTACTTTCAGGCTTAAAGTATATTTGTTTCCAGGCTCACAAAATGAACTCAAATCCAGTTCACCAGCCGGGAATAAAATTTCGCCTGTCATATTTCCGTTGACAAACACTTTTGCACTGGAATTAAGGTATTTAATTGAAAGATGGACCTTTCGGTCATTCCAGTTTTCAGGAATATAAATTTCACGCTGGTACCAGGCCACATTAATATTTCGCTGCGATTTGTTTTTCCATGCGGGGTGAGAGAACATGGTCTGACTCGCTTTCTGCATATAATTCGTGCCTCCCGGCCATCCTCCCGGTACCTTGAAATAGCCCCAGTTTTCGGGTGGGAGCGTTTCGGATTCCATGGTTCCCGGTTGCCATTGCCACAAGCCATTTATACAAATCGATTCACGAGAGACGGTTGTTTCTCGGTAAGCTTTTGAAATATCCCAAACAGGTTTAACACCGTCGGGTAATATTGTTTCATCCCGCGGTATAATTTCAGGTATAACTTCTGAGCTCAGGGATTTCTTTAGCTTAATATTATTTCTCCCGAAAAGATAAGTGGGCCTGAAAACGCTCAACCCTGCAATAAAAAGACCAGTTGATTTTAAAAAATTACGTCGGGATTTCCTCATTTTTTTGAATTTTTTTTGAAGTTCATTTCATCACATTTTTTTCGAGGAAAGCATCCGTTTTTTCAAGTATTTCTTCATCGAAATAGTTGGCATATTTTTTATTTCCTTCACCCAGATAATGTTTTCTGCCGGGATAGATATATTCTTCATAATAATTACCTAATTCCAACATTTTAGCCCGAAACATATCTACAATATATGGAAGTACCTGATTGTCTTCGCTACCACGAAAAACAATTACGGGTGGCATCGATTTCTTTAGATGATGATACGGAGAAATAGACCAGATTTCTTCCCTGCGATCTCCCAGTAACATATCAATCCACGCTTCGATTGTATTGACATTACTTGAATAAAGTAACAAAGCAACTGGTTCAGGGCTAATATCAATATTGTCAGAAGTTTCATTTACCGAATCCAGCAAAGCTGTAGCCAGTGCCAGTTGTCCACCTGCCGACTGCCCCCCTACAACTATTTTCTCAGGATTTATATTTAACGTTGACGCATTTTCTTTTAACCACCTAATTGCCGACCGGGCATCTTTAGTCGATTCCACGGGTGTAATTTCAGGATTTGGATACGTTCCGTCATCGTTTTTACAAAGCCGGTACTGAAATGAGAATGTTATGTATCCTTTTCGGGCGTACCTTCTGCAGGCTTCAAAAAATTCTGACGGGTCTCCAAACGCCCAGCCTCCACCATGGAAAAAAGCAATTGCAGTGTTATTATCTTTCTGTTGACTTGAAGAAGTATAGAACATGTAAGCGCTTAATTCTTTATCTCCTATTTTCTTATAAGTAACTTTTTTCATTACAACAAGTGTATCTTGGGCAAATGAATTTGCCATTTGAAAAGTGATGAGGATCAGAATTAGGAACTGTTTTTTCATGGTCGTTCGGTTTAGTATTTAATTATATAAACATAATGCTAAAAATATTTTGAATGAAATTAAACATTAAAAATGTACTTCACTTTTTCTTTCAAATCGCAAAAAAAGTATTAATCAGTGTTTAAATACTGTATTTATTCTTTGTGAAAGAATTTTAACTTAGCAGGACTAAATCAAAATAAATCTGTCTTCAATGATTATAAAATGCTAAAAATATTCTTATGAAAAAGATTGCAATACTCATGATTGTCGCTAGTCTATCATTAAATCTGAGAGCTCAAAAAACGGAAATTGATGTAAGTAAGTATCCTCCGTTAGTAACTTTTACCTCCGAGGAAGATCATTCAAATATGATGCAGCAGTTGGGAATAAAAGCTTTGCGTCCCGGTCCGAGCGGAAATGAATCAGCACCAAATCATGCAAATTATGATGAATCAATTGCGAATCCTTGTCCGAAATTACCCGATATTCTCACTACGAAAGATGGAAAAAAAGTAACTACTGCAAAAATGTGGTGGGAAAAACGCCGGCCTGAAATTGTTGAAGGGTTGGAAAAGGAAGTGTATGGAAGACTACCAAAGAATATTCCTGGTGTAAAGTGGACGGTTGAAATTACTGATAATGAATTTGTAGGCTGGACACCTGTAGTTGCAAAAAAACTTGGTTGGGCAAGTTGACAATAGCGAATATCCACTGATCGATGTGAACATTGATATGATGCTGGTAGTGCCTCGAAATGTAAAAGGTCCCGTGCCGGTTCTGATGATGTTTGGTCGTCCGTCTTTTCCATCGCCGGCTCAACCTTCTGAAGAAGATTTGGGTAAAATCAACAAAGCGTTTAAAGAAGCGCTTATCAAAAATAATCCAGAGCTGGAAGAGATATTTAATAAATACCCGGCATATGAACCTGTAAAACGTGAAAATCCGTTTGCTTCCATGATGCAGCGCCGTGGTCAGGAACCTTCACCAACTGAGCGGTTACTGGCGGCAGGATGGGGATATGTTACCATTGATCCCGGTAGTATTCAGGCTGATAACGGAGCCGGGCTTACAAGGGGAATAATAGGATTGGTAAATAAAGGTCAGCCGCGTAAACCCGATGATTGGGGATCTCTTCGTGCATGGGCCTGGGGTGCTGCACGCGGATTGGATTATCTGGAAACAGATTCACTGGTGGATGCTAAAAAAGTTGGAATTGAAGGGGTTTCGCGTTATGGAAAAGCTGCTTTGGTAACACTTGCTTTTGAACCTCGCTTTGCAGTTGGATTGATCGGATCTTCCGGTAAGGGAGGTGCAACACTTCATCGTCGTGTTTTTGGTGAAGCAGTGGAAAGCCTGACAGGAACAGGAGAATATCATTGGATGGCCGGGAATTACCTTAAATACGGGGCTTCTGAAGCAACTTTCGGAAGTAAAACAGGGTGTGATCTTCCTGTGGATTCTCATGAATTGATTGCTCTTTGCGCTCCGCGACTCACTTTTATCAGTTATGGAATTCCGGAACAGGGCGATGCCAAATGGCTGGATCAAAAAGGCAGTTATATGGCAACCGTTGCAGCTGGTGTAGTATTTAAGCTTTTAGGAGCCAAGGACCTGGGAGTTTCCAATGATTATATGAAGGAAGAAATGCCTCCGGTTTTGACAGGACTACTGGATGGTCAGCTTGCATGGAGGCAACACGATGGAGGACACACTGATGCGCCTAATTATGAATACTTTATTCCGTGGGCCAGTAAGTTTCTCGGTTATGAAAAAGTTTCGGGGAGGAGAAGATAATCACAAAATTACTGTTAAACTAATGTGTTGTATCATTAGTAGTTTAAATAAAAATACCGGGGATTAATTCCCCGGTATTTTTCTGTTACGTATTTTGTGAAGTTGCAATATTTAAATTATTGATATTCAACTAAAATCAGAGCTAATCTGAAAACATATAATAATATTTTTGAAATCATCTTTGCATATAAATCACCCTCCCATTTATTACAGAATCTTCACCAATGGTCATTTTGTAGATGTAAACACTACTAATTTGAGTTGTTGGTATAAATTCGGATGTGTAGGTAACACCACCTTTTATTGGTCCATCAAATACAGTATTTACATATCTACCTGTTAAATCGTAGATATCAATTCGTGCATTAATCGAAACCGGAGAAGAGAACTCAAAATGCAGCCGGTCAGAAAATGGATTTGGATAGGCCTTAAATTCTATATAATTGGGAGAAATTGAGTTTCTATTTATTTCAGCCTCTTTGGTTTGAGTTTGATCAGAAAGGCTGAATCCTGCTTGCACCTTCAGATTTCCGCCATTAAGGCTTTGTTCAATTGTTTCAGTGCCATCCCAATTGGAAGAGAATAATAAAGTATTCCCATCCCAAATAGTAATTCCGATCATATCGTTTTCTCCCGGTTCGCCACAATCGGTTAATGTGGCTCTAATTTCAAGATTCCCGCCTAAACTTATTGGATTCAACGGATCTGTAATATCTGTTAAATTTGCCTTACTAGTAAATTCAGCAATATTACACTCACCTGCACTTCCCATATTTACTCCAAGAGAGTTGGTTGCATTTGTTTTAAACCGGTATAAATGCACACCATCCGATTCGGTTTTTCTAACCAGAATGGTCATTTTCCCAATCAGGTTCTTACCCTTTTTATTGAATTTTACATTAAATCCAAAATTGGTTTTCTATTCCATAATCTCCGGCATACATACCTTCCGACGTGAATTGATAATGTGACCGCCTCCTGTAATAAAATCTCCTTCAGGCTGTATAAATGTTAATTACTGTTTCATCAGTACAGCTAATGTCTGGATTAATAGTATAATTACCATTTATTTCAAGAGCTATCTCAAAATTATCAGCATCTGAGTTTCCAATATCAAATTCGTGTTCACATGACACATATCCAATAGAAGGATTATTTGGATCCGGAACCGGTGTCAATTTTTTACTAATGCTATCATGACCATCATTAGTAATATCAAAGAATTGAACAGTTGCATTGCTTATTTCTCCGGGAGAGCCATCGCCATCAGTTGATTCAAAAACTGTTGCTGTTAATAATAAGGTAACTGTCCCGTCTTTTATATTTGTTGTGGCAGCAAATTCAGGTCCAGTATATTCATAACAAGCATCCTCTGGCAGTATTGTAAATGGCTGGTTATCGGAACTGGCTGCATAAGGACATGATTCAGTAAATGATGCGGAATAATCAACCTGTGCAGGTGCCTGATTCAAAATAAGTGTGGTAGAAGCAATTCCGTCAGCATCAGTAACTGCAGAAATAGTTTGTGTTCCAACCTGAAACTGAATTGTACTATCGGCTATACCGTGTCCCGTTAAATCATCAATCAGTGTTGCAGATAGATTCACCTGGTCAGAATATTGTCCGGATAAGTCTCCGGTAATTGTTAATGAAGTTGGCCTAAGCATAATAGTAACATTAGCCGTTGCATTACTGGAATTGCCATTTACATCAGTTACAGTCAGAGTGACCGTGTTTGTTCCAACGTCAGTACAAGTGAATGTATTTGGTGAAACTGTCAATGAAGCAATTCCACAGGCATCGCTTGATCCATTATCAATATCTGAAGCTGTTATGGTAGTATCACCGGTTTGATCCAAATAAATAGAAATATTCTGAGTTAATACTGTTGGTGCGATATTATCTTCAACGGTAACATTTGCTGTTCCTGTTTGTGTATTTCCACAAGCATCTGTTACCGTCAAAATAACAGTATTGTCTCCAACACTGGAACAATCAAAATTCGTGATGTTAGTATCAAATGTAATACTTCCACAGGCATCAGATGAACCATTATCTACTGTATTTTCTGCTATACTTGCTTTTCCTGATGCATTAAGTTGAACAATAATATTTTTAGTAATCACATTTGGCGGCGTTTGATCGACGACGTTAATTGTTTGGGAAGCCGAAGTTGAATTACCACAGGCATCGGTGGCAGTCCATGTACGAGTAATAGTATAGCTGTAATCGGTACAGCTGCCATCATTTGTCTGCGTTGAAGTTTCCACAAAACTGATCACCGGAGCCACATCGCATACATCTGTAGCCGTTGGACTTGCCGGATTGGGAACTGCATCGCACTGAACGGTTTTATCTGCCGGTACACCTGCGATAGTTGGCGGCGTTTGATCGACGACGTTAATTGTTTGGGAAGCCGAAGTTGAATTACCACAGGCATCGGTGGCAGTCCATGTACGAGTAATAGTATAGCTGTAATCGGTACAGCTGCCATCATTTGTCTGCGTTGAAGTTTCCACAAAACTGATCACCGGAGCCACATCGCATACATCTGTAGCCGTTGGACTTGCCGGATTGGGAACTGCATCGCACTGAACGGTTTTATCTGCCGGTACACCTGCGATAGTTGGCGGCGTTTGATCGACGACGTTAATTGTTTGTGAAGCCGAAGCAGAATTACCACAAGCATCAGTAGCGGTCCATGTACGGGTAATCACGCCGGTGTTTCCGCAAGCCTGTGCGAAGGCATCCGTGTAAGAAACAGTGACTGTCCCGCAAACATCGGTAGCAGTAGCCATTCCAGTTACAGTCGGATCGGTAGATTGGTTACATTCCACGGTTGCGTCAAGCGGTAGGATTAAAGTTGGCGCAGTATTGTCTTCGATGGTAATTGTTTGTGAAGCCAAAGCAGAATTACCACAGGCATCGGTGGCAGTCCATGTACGAGTAATAGTATAGCTGTAATCGGTACAGCTGCCATCATTTGTCTGCGTTGAAGTTTCCACAAAACTGATCACCGGAGCCACATCGCATACATCTGTAGCCGTTGGACTTGCCGGATTGGGAACTGCATCGCACTGAACGGTTTTATCTGCCGGTACACCTGCGATAGTTGGCGGCGTTTGATTGACGACGTTAATTGTTTGTGAAGCCGAAGCAGAATTACCACAAGCATCAGTAGCGGTCCATGTACGGGTAATCACGCCGGTGTTTCCGCAAGCCTGTGCGAAGGCATCCGTGTAAGAAACAGTGACTGTCCCGCAAACATCGGTAGCAGTAGCCATTCCAGTTACAGTCGGATCGGTAGATTGGTTACATTCCACGGTTGCGTCAAGCGGTAGGATTAAAGTTAGAGCAGTATTGTCTTCGATGGTAATTGTTTGTGAAGCCGTAGCAGAATTACCACAAGCATCAGTAGCGGTCCATGTACGGGTAATCAGCCGGTGTTTCCGCAGGCCTGAGCGAAGGTATCCTTGTAAGAAACAGTGACTGTTCCGCAAACATCGGTAGCAGTAGCCATTCCAGTTACAGTCGGATCGGTAGATTGGTTACATTCGACGGTAGCGTCAAGCGGTAGGATTAAAGTGGAGCAGTATTGTCTTCGATGGTAATTGTTTGTGAAGCCGTAGCAGAATTACCACAAGCATCAGTAGCAGTCCATGTACGGGTAATCACGCCGGTGTTTCCGCATGCCTGTGCGAAGGCATCCTCGTAAGAAACAGTGACTGTACCGCAAACATCGGTAGCAGTAGCATTGCAGTTACAGTCGGATCGGTAGATTCGGTACATTCCACGGTTGCGTCAAGCGGTAGGATTAAACTTGGCGCAGTAGTGTCGTCGATGGCAATTGTTTGCGAAGCCGTAGAGAAGTTACCACAAGCATCAGTAGCCGTCCATGTACGAGTAATGCCGGTGTCTCAGCAGGCCTGACCGGCAGTAGTATCATCTTCATAAGTCAGTGACGGTTCTCACAAACGTCATTAGCTTGAGCCATTATTACTGTACGGACGGTGAGATCAGGTTACACTCGATGGTAGCATCAGCACCTACACCGGAGATAACCGGAGCAGTAGTGTCGATGACAGCAATTGTTTGTGAAGCCGTAGAGAAGTTACCACAAGCATCAGTAGCCGTCCATGTACGAGTAATCACGCCGGTGTTTCCGCAAGCCTGTGCGAAGGCATCCGTGTAAGAAACAGTGACTGTCCGCAAACATCGGTAGCAGTAGCCATTCCAGTTACAGTCGGATCGGTAGATTGGTTACATTCCACGGTTGCGTCAAGCGGTAGGATTAAAGTTGGCGCAGTATTGTCTTCGATGGTAATTGTTTGTGAAGCCGAAGCAGAATTACCACAAGCATGAGTAGCGGTCCATGTACGGGTAATTGTTGATTCATTGGGGCAATCACCAGTTGCCGTTTGATCAGAATATGTTACAACCGGTTTAGAATTGCAATTATCGGAAATAGTCGCTTGCCCTGTATTAGATGGCTCAGCGCTTTCACTGCATTCTATTGTAACATCATCAGGGGCAGATAATGAAAGAATGGCCCCAGAATTATCTAAAGTTGCTGGATTACAATCATCATCTATTCCGTTATTTGGAATCTCTGTTACTCCGGGATTAATATATGGATTGGAATCATCACAATCCGTATTATATACAACATGTCCCAAGGGTTGTTCACATGCCAGGGAATCCGTTCCATCTAAACCGTATCCGTCACTATCAGCATCAATATACCAGGTATTTGTCCCGGTCACGGTGATATCCTGTGTACAGGTGTTTGAGTTACCGTGAATATCAGTCACTGTCCAGGTCACTGTAGTTGTACCTACCGGATAAGTAGTCACATGCATCGCTGCTACCATTGAAACCGTTGACCACGAGGCCACGCCGCAGTTGTCAGCTGTTGCCGGGCCGGTAACTGTCACTGCTGCATAGCACGACCGGGATCAGCCGTTTGTGTCTGGTCCGCAGCACAGGTGATAGACGGGTTTTCGTCATCGGTCACGGTGATATCCTGCGTGCAGGTGCTTGTATTACCGTGAATATCTGTCACTGTCCAGGTAACGGTAGTTGTCCCCACCGGATAAGTATCGCTTGCATCGCTGGTACCGTTGTAATTGTTGACCACGAAGCCACGCCGCAGTTGTCCGCTGTTGCCGGACCGGTAACTGTTACTGCTGCATGGCAAACGCCCGGGTCAGCTGTTTGTGTCTGATCAGCAGCACAGGTAATTGTTGGTGCTTTCATCATCAGTAACGGTGATATCCTGTGTGCAGGTTTTGTGTTTCCGTGAATATCAGTCACTGTCCAGGTAACTGTTGTTGTTCCCACCGGATAAGTGTCGGTTGCATCGGCTGCTCCGTTGTAATCGTTGGTCACAGAAGCCACCCCACAGTTGTCAGCTGTTGTCGGGCCGGTAACGGTGACTGCTGCCTGGCAATGACCGGGATCAGCCGTTTGTGTCTGATCAGCAGCACAGGTAATTGTTGGTGCTTCATCATCGGTAACGGTGATATCCTGTGTGCAGGTATTTGTGTTTCCGTGAATATCGGTCACTGTCCAGGTAACAGTAGTTGTACCCACCGGATAAGTGTCACTTGCATCGGCAGTTCCATTGTAATCGTTGGTGACGGAAGCCACCCCGCAGTTGTCAGATGTTGTCGGGCCGGTAACGGTTACCGCTGCCTGGCAAACTGACCTGGATCAGCTGTTTGTGTCTGGTCAGCTGCACAGGTGATCGTTGGTTCCTCATCATCGGTAACGGTGATATCCTGTGTGCAGGTGTTTGTATTCCCGTGAATATCGGTCACTGTCCAGGTAACAGTAGTTGTACCTACCGGATAAGTGTCACTTGCATCGCTGTTCCGTTGTAATTGTTGACAACAGAAGCCACGCCGCAGTTGTCACGCTGTTGTCGGGCCGGCAACGGTTACTGCTGCCTGGCAAACGCCCGGGTCAGCTGTTTGTGTCTGATCAGGAGCACAGGTGATCGACGGGTTTTCGTCATCGGTCACGGTGATGTCCTGTGTACAGGTATTTGTGTTCCCGTGAATATCAGTTACTGTCCAGGTAACAGTAGTTGTACCCACCGGATAAGTGTCGCTTGCATCTGGTAGTTCCATTGTAATCATTGGACGATGAAGCCACACCACAGTTGTCAGAGGTATCCGGCAACCACAGTTACTGCTGCCTGGCAAACGCCGGCGATCAGCTGTTTGTGTCTGATCAGGAGCACAGGTGATCGTTGGTGCTTCATCATCGGTAACCGTGATATCCTGTGTACAGGTTTTGTGTTCCCGTGAATATCAGTCACTGTCCAAGTAACAGTAGTTGTTCCCACCGGATAAGTGTCGCTTGCATCGGTGGTACCGTTGTAATCATTGGAGACAGAAGCAACACCGCAGTTGTCACTGGTTGCCGGCGCAACCACTGTTACTGCTGCCTGGCAAACGCCGGGGTCAGCTGTTTGTGTCTGATCAGGCAGCACAGGTGATTGTCGGGTTTTCATCATCGGTCACGGTGATATCCTGGGTACAGGTGTTTGTATTCCCGTGAATATCAGTTACTGTCCAGGTAACTGTAGTTGTTCCTACCGGATAAGTATCGCTTGCATCGGCGGTGTTGTTGTCATCGTTGACCACAGTCCACACCGCAGTTGTCAGCTGTAGCCGGTCCGACACTGTTACTGCTGCCTTACAAACGCCTGGATCGGCTGTTTGTGTCTGGTCAGCAGCACAGGTGATCGTTGGGTTTTCGTCATCGGTCACGGTGATGTCCTGAGTACAGGTTTGAGTTCCCGTGAATATCGGTCACCGTCCAGGTAACGGTAGTTGTTCCCACCGGATAAGTATCGCTTGCATCGGCAGTGCTGTTGTAATCGTTGACGACAGATGCCACGCCGCAGTTGTCAGCTGTTGCCGGTCCGGCAACTGTTACTGCTGCATGGCAAACACCTGGGTCGGCAGTTTGTGTCTGATCAGCAGCACAGGTAATCGTTGGGTTTTCGTCATCGGTCACGGTGATATCCTGTGTACAGGTATTTGTGTTTCCGTGAATATCAGTTACCGTCCAGGTAACTGTAGTTGTTCCCACCGGATAAGTATCGCTTGCATCGGCGGTGCTGTTGAAATCGTTGACCACAGTTGCCACGCCGCAGTTGTCACCGGTTGTCGGGTCCGACAACTGTTACCGCTGCATTGCAAACACCTGGATCGGCAGTTTGTGTCTGATCAGCAGCACAGGTAATCGTTGGGTTTTCGTCATCGGTCACTGTGATATCCTGAGTACACTGTATTTGAGTTGCCATGAATATCGGTTACCGTCCAGGTAACTGTAGTTGTTCCCACCGGGTAAGTATCGCTTGCATCGGCGGTGCCGTTGAAATCGTTGACCACAGTTGCCACGCCGCAGTTGTCACCGGTAGTCGGTCCGACAACTGTTACCGCTGCATTACAAACACCTGGGTCGGCAGTTTGCGTCTGGTCGGCAGCACAAGTAATCGTTGGGTTTTCGTCATCGGTCACCGTAATATCCTGTGTGCAGGTATTTGAGTTTCCGTGAATATCAGTCACTGTCCATGTAACTGTAGTTGTTCCCACCGGATAAGTGTCGCTTGCATCGGCGGTTCCGTTGTAATCGTTGACGACGGAAGCCACGCCGCAGTTGTCACCGGTTGTCGGGCCGGAAACGGTTACCGCAGCAGTGCACTGACCTGGATCAGCCGTTTGTGTCTGGTCAGCAGCACATGCAATTGTTGGGGCTTCATCATCTGTCACCGTGATATCCTGAGTACAGGTTTTGTGTTTCCGTGAATATCGGTCACGGTCCATGTAACTGTAGTTGTTCCC
The DNA here is from genome assembly GCA_963769925.1 of uncultured Prolixibacteraceae bacterium. GTDB lineage: Bacteria > Bacteroidota > Bacteroidia > Bacteroidales > Prolixibacteraceae > Draconibacterium. The sequence continues at coordinate 995 of CAVYOB010000047.1, read as the reverse complement.
ACCGGATAAGTGTCGCTTGCATCGGCAGTTCCGTTGTAATCGTTGACCACGGTTGCCACGCCGCAGTTGTCTGAGGTTGTCGGGCCGGCAACGGTGACTGCAGCATCGCACTGACCTGGATCAGCAGTTTGTGTCTGGTCAGGAGCACAAGTGATCGTTGGGTTTTCGTCATCGGTGACAGTAATATCAAATGAACATGATATTTCATTTCCTGATGGATCAGTTGCTGTTGCAATAATAGTAGTAATACCTACAGGAAAGAATGTTCCCGGATCCTGGCTGTAAGTTATTGTTGCCGAACAATTGTCTGTCGCCGTTGCTTCAAAATTAACTACTGCTCCACATTGACCAGCATCGGCAGTTTGATTAATATTCCCCGGGCAAGTAATCACAGGAGAAACAGTGTCTTCAACAGTTACCGTTGCTGTACATGTTGATACATTTCCATTTACATCGGTTACAGTTAATATTACACTGTTTTTACCTAAACTTTGTTGTTGGTTAACTGTTCCTGCTGTTTCCGGTAATCCTCCAACCCAGGTAAAATCTTCTTTTTTATAACCTGATCCTGTTAATTGAAGTGAAGTTCCTACAGGAGTAGAATTTGATTCGCTTACACCTATATCTGTGGAAGTCATACCATTTGCAGGACCATCAGTTGCCGTAAAACTACCTTCATAGCTAATGAGTTCAATAACATTATCTAAATCATCAACTAAAGCCATGCCATCCGGTGTAGTTCCACTGGAACCGGCATTTTGAATTCCGGCGATGTAAGCAGTATAAAATGTAAAACCTGAGTACTGTATTTATAATTGCAGAAGATAGATTGAAACTATTGTACTTGTTCCTTGGCTATATAAAACAAGCTTGATAAGCAGATGCATCAAAATTTGAAACAACTTCAATAAACTCTCCTGTATCTGCGCCATTGTTGTCATAATGAATTTCGTTAATCCAGATCTGATCTCCGGTTGGAATACTTGAAATATCAT
>CAVYOB010000046.1:0-34867 GCA_963769925.1 uncultured Prolixibacteraceae bacterium | reverse complement strand
CTTGCAGAATGAAGCTTAGAAAATACCTCGCGCTAATCTTAATTGCATTTTTATGGACTGGAACGATCGATGTTTTAAATGCCCAGCCCTATCATATTGAACTTACCATTACAAATCAACCTAAAAATCCAGTTTTATTAGGATGGATTCAGGGAGATGATTTTAACCTGATCGACAGTGCAAAAATTGATCGTTCAAACGGGATGGTAACTTTTGAATTTCCACCTAACGCGCATCCGGGAACTTACCGCCTGGTTTTTGGAAAAACAACCTATGCACGAATAATGGATGAAGCGCCACAGCAACTGGACCTTATTTTTAACAATGAAAACATCGTCATTAAAACTGATTTCAAATCGCCGGTTGAAAGTCTTACTATTATCGAATCAGAAGAGAACAAGGTTTGGAATGATTTTCTTTCCAAAGATCGCATTATTCAGAAAGACATAAAAAACCTCGAAGAGATGGTCAATCGCTATTGGGAATCGGGAGAAAAAGAAAAGGCCATAAATATTGCAGGTAAATACAACCAGCTCCAACTGGAACGCGATGTTTTTGTTAAAGAAACGGTTGACAGGAATCTGGCATTGCTGGCTTCTGTTTACATAAAGAATCAGCGTCGCCCATTACTCGATGGATATTTGACGGCAGAAGAAAGAGAGGACTTTTATAAAAAGAGCTTTTTTCAAACCCTTGATTTTACTGACGACCGCCTCATCAATTCATCTGTTTATACGGATAATGTCTTTGAATATTTGACACATTACAATCAACCTGATTTTACTAAGGAACAGCGCGAGAATGCTTACATACGTGCAGTAGATATTGTGTTGCCAAAAGTAAGCAAGAATGAAAAAGTGTATCAGTTCCTGATGGGATACATGGTTAATGGATTCAAAATGCTGCAGTTAAATAAAGTAATTGACTATATCAAACTAAAATATAACTACAAGGAGCAATAAATTGATTATTGACTTTGATTAACCTGAATCGGAATTTCATCATCTTCATAAGCCTGGTTACGATACCGGGGCTCAAAACCGGCATCACGAATAGCCTGTTGAATACCCTCTGCATTTAATTTATAGCTTGCCCCGGCAGCCGAAACTACATTTTCTTCCATCATTATCGAACCAAAATCGTTGGCCCCGCCATGCAAACAAAGTTGTCCGGTGGCCGCACCCACAGTTAGCCATGAAGCCTGTAGGTTTTTTACATTATTCAACATAATTCGACTGATAGCAACCAGGCGAAGGTAATCACTAGCAGTCGTTGTATTTCTTATACCTTCCTGCTGAAGAACTGTTCCTTCGTCCATAAACGGCCAGGGCACAAAAGTTACAAAACCATATGTCCCTTCAGGCTTTTCGCTTTGAACCTGGCGTAAATGAATTAAATGTTGCAATCTTTCCAGCTTTGTTTCAATATGGCCAAACATCATGGTTGCCGAAGTAACGAGGTTCATTTTATGTGCTTCGCGCATTACATCAAGCCACGCTGTTGTGCTGCATTTTCCGGGAGAAACTACTTTTCTTACCCTGTCAGAGAGAATTTCGGCACCTGCTCCCGGCAAACTATCCATTCCGGATTCGACCAGTTTTTCCAGTACTTCCCTGTAATTCATTCGTTCTTTCTTTGCCAAAAAAGCCACCTCGGGTGGTCCAAGCGTATGAAGTTTAAGTTGTGGATATTTTTGCTTTAATTCTGAAAACAAATCAGTGTAAAAACCAAGGCCGAGTTTTGGATGCATACCTCCCTGCAACAAAAGTTGTTTTCCCCCGGTTGCAAGCAGTTCATCAATTTTTTGACAGTATTCATCAATCGTGGTAATATACTGTGCTTCCTCGTTGATCTTACAATGAAAATTACAGAATTTACAACCTGAAATACAAACATTGGTAATATTCACATTCCGATCGATAATCCACCCCACTTTATTTCCCGGAACCTGTTTTTGCCGGCATTCATTGGCAATCAGCATCAACTCATTAGTTGGAAGTTGTTCATACAGAAACATTCCTTCTTCCAACGTTAATGCTTCCAGCGCAACGGCTTTATTTACAATTTCGTTTGTTCGCATTTTTATCCCTTCTCACTTCGTTTATCAGACGAATCATTCCCAAAAACCATTTTAATATTATTTTAGCCGAAAATTATCGTAATGATCCCAAAAATTTCAAAAATAGCAGAATTAAAAGAAAATATATCAACTGCTGCGATCTTTGATCAAATCACGCAATTTTCATCTTCATTTTTAACTGAAAATGAAAAGAATTATCTGGAACGAAAACTGGAGAAAGAGAATGAAGTAGCCATTTATAAACATCCGGAAGTATTGTTCTTCTGCCGAAGAAAGGATGAACATGACCGTTCCCGGCAAAAAGAAACAATTCGAAAAGCCGGGGCCAAACTGGCTGATTTACTAAATTCTGAAAAAATTAAAACAGTACAGTTGATGAATTTCAGCCGGCCTGAATTTTTAGTTTCTTTTCTGGAGGGAATAATTTTAGCCGGATATCAGTTTTCAAAATATAAAAAGGAGAAAGAAGATTATTGTCTGAATGAAATTCTGATTTTTGACAAAAATGTTGATCCAAAAGAACTGGTTGAAATAAAAGCCTTGTTACAGGCAGTTTTTTATGCACGCAATTTAGTAAATGAACCTCTCTCCTACCTTACAGCAACTAAGTTTTCGCATGAGATCGAAGAGATGGGAGGTGAAGCTGGCTTTTCAGTGGAAGTATTTCATAAAAAGAAAATAGAAACGCTGAAAATGGGTGGTTTGCTGGCAGTAAATAAAGGAAGTATCGATCCGCCAACTTTTAACATCCTGGAATGGAACCCTGAAAATGCCGCCAACAAGAAGCCGGTTGTTTTAGTTGGGAAAGGTGTTGTTTTTGATACCGGAGGATTAAGTTTAAAACCGACTCCTAAATCGATGGATTACATGAAAAGTGATATGGCCGGCGGTGCAGTGGTGGCAGCGACTATTTATGCAATCGCAAAGAATAAAATCCCGGTACATGTAATTGGATTAATACCTGCTACAGACAACCGCCCTGATGGAAACGCTTATGTTCCCGGCGACATTATAACCATGTATGACGGGACTACAGTTGAAATTAAAAACACAGATGCAGAAGGTCGTTTGATACTTGCTGATGCCTTGAGTTATACAAAAAAATATGATCCTGAACTGGTCATTGATATTGCTACATTAACGGGTGCTGCTGAGATTGTTGCAGGAAATCAGGCCATTGTCGGAATGGGAAATAATTCGGATTATCTGACTCAACTGAGAGAAACCGGAAATGAAACCTACGAACGGATCATTGAAGTTCCGCTCTGGGAGGAATATGCAAAGCCATTGAAGTCGGCCATCGCTGACCTGAATAACCTCGGAATACGTGAAGCTCAGTCAACTATTGCAGGAAAGTTCCTGGAACATTTTACCGATTTTAATTGGATTCACCTGGATTCAGCAGGAGTTTCATTTCAATTTGAAAAAGAGGGGTACTTGCCTGCCGGAGGCACAGGTTACGGCACCCGGCTACTCTATAACTTTTTGAAAAAATTCAATTAAAAAATGTAACTTTGACCCTCGTTTTAAAGGGGAAGAATAACATCTGAATCAGACAAGAATGACACATCAGGAAAATATAAGAGTTGGAATAACTCACGGTGATATTAACGGGATAGGATACGAGGTGATTTTAAAAACATTGCTTGATCCGCGTATTCTGGAAATGTGTACGCCCATTATTTACGGCTCACCAAAGGTTGCAGCTTACCATCGAAAAGCACTAAATATCGACAACCTGAGTTTTAATCATATCCGAATGGCCAATGAAAGCCATTCACGAAAAATAAATATTATTAATTGTGTTGATGACAATGTAAGGGTAGAACTTGGAAAATCAACTCGTGATGCGGGTGAATCATCATTTAATGCACTCGACCAGGCATGCAGAGATCTTGAAGAAGGATTGATCGATGTTTTGGTTACAGCGCCAATCAATAAAGACAATATTCAAAGTGACCACTTTAATTTTCCGGGGCACACTGAATATCTTGCACAGCGGTTTAATGCTACCGATTATGCCATGCTTATGGTAAGCGAAACAATGAAAATGGGAGTGGTAACTACTCATCTTGCCACTTTCACAGGTTGCAGCAAATATTACAAAGGAAGCCATTGTTTCAAAACTTCGCATCATCGATAAAACCCTTCAACAGGATTTTTCAATTAACAAACCCAAAATTGCCGTTTTTGGGTTAAATCCTCATGCAGGTGATAACGGGTTGCTCGGAAACGAAGAAAAAGACATTATTATTCCTGCCATCGACCAGGCAAAAAAAGAAGGAATTATTGCCATCGGACCGTATCCGGCAGATGGTTTTTTTGGATCGGAAGATTACCGCAAATTTGATGCAATTTTAGCCATGTACCACGACCAGGGATTGATTCCATTTAAACTGGCTTCGTTTGAACGGGGTGTAAATTATACTGCGGGGCTGCCGGTAATCCGTACTTCCCCTTCACATGGAACGGCATATGCAATTGCCGGGGAAGATAAAGCTAGCCCGGAATCATTCCGGCAGGCATTGTACCTGGCAATCGATATTCATAAAAACCGGGAAATTTATAGTGAAATCAGTAGTAACCCGCTAAAAAAATACCAGATCAATCCCAACCAGGTTGATGAAAGTGTGGATATTGAAGCGGAAGATGATCAGGACTAATTAACCAAAATTATATGTACGAGTTTATCCGGGGAATTATTGTTGAACGTAATCCGGCAAGTATAGTTATTGAAGCCGGTGGCATTGGATATTTTGTAAATATTTCACTTTATACATACAGCAAACTCAGCCCTAAAAAAGAAGAAATTCTGTTTCTTCACCAGGTAGTTCGCGAAGATGCACATGTTTTATATGGTTTTGCCGATAAAGACGAACGTACACTTTTCCGCAATCTGATTTCCGTAAACGGAGTTGGTGCGAGTACTGCAATTATGATGCTTTCTTCTTTAAATCCCGATGAAATTGCAGCAGCAGTAACTACCGAAAATGTAGCGGTTTTAAAAGGGGTAAAAGGGATCGGGGCAAAAACGGCGCAACGTATCATTATTGATTTAAAAGATAAACTTGGAAAATTGCATGAAACCGACCAAATTTTACTTTCACCAAACAATACTATAAGGAATGAATCGTTATCAGCATTAGTCATGCTCGGATTTGTAAAACGTGATGCCGAAAAGACTGTTTCGGCTATTTTAAAAGAGCAGCCGGACGCAACCGTGGAGAGTGTGATAAAACAAGCGTTAAAAAGGTTATAAAAGTATTGAAATTGACCCGAAGTTGTTATAAAATATACTTCTTCTTAACACTAACATTTTTACTGATTCTTGCTAAACCAGGCGTGGCGGTAAATGATGTTGGGTATATCTGATTTTTATTACGCTCAAAAACCGGATACTGTTGAAATTGACACAACCGGTCCACTACCATTTCCGTTTAAGGATCAACCGGCTTTTGGGCAAACAGCTCCCGATTCCACAAAATTATACCTGAATTCACCTAATAACATTAAATACGAAATTGAATTCGACCCGGTAACCGGGCAATATGTTTTTTATGAAAAGATCGGAAATCTCAATTACCGTTTGCCGCAAACCATGTCGATCGACGATTATATAGATTATGATTTTAACCGGTCGATTCAAAATTACTGGAAAGAAAGATCACAGGATTCAGGACCTTAGATCAGCGACGTTCACTTATTCCGCAACTTACTATTGGCGGAGAAGCATTTAACCGTATTTTTGGGGGTAATACTATCAATATTCAACCACAGGGATATGTTGAAGTTAGCTTTGGGTATCAGATGAATACCACTGAAAACCCGGCTATTCCGGAGAGACTTCGAAAAGTACCTACTTTCGATTTTGATGAAAAAATTCAGATGAATGTAAACGGGCAAATTGGTACAAAAATGAACATGCGGGTAAATTACAATACCGAAGCCACGTTCGACTATGAGAATAAAATGAACCTTGAATATACCGGAGAAGAAGATGAAATTCTGAAACGGATTGAAGCAGGTAATGTTTCACTTCCATTAAACGGAACGCTGATAACCGGCGCATCCAACCTTTTTGGGGTAAAAGCCGAAATGCAGTTTGGGAAACTCTCGCTTACCACTATTTTTTCGCAAAATAAAGGAGAATCGCAAACCGTGGAAACCGAAGGCGGAGCGCAAATTACGTCTTTTGAAATTTCGGCAGAAAATTATGATGCCAACCGGCATTTCTTTCTTGCACAATATTTTCGCGATCATTACGATGAATGGTTAAAAAATACTGCTGTACCATTGTCGCCAATTCACATTAATAAAATTGAAGTTTGGGTAACCAATAAACAAATAATTTTGAAAATCTAGAAATATTCTGGCTTTTCAGGATTTGGGAGAACATGAGCCAAATATCTATAATAACATCCCACTTTCCAGGAAACACCGGCATTACCTTATCCTCAAAATATTTTCCCGTTAAACGATGCCAACGGATTGTATTACGAAATGGCAAATACCTACAGCGATATTCGGGATAGTAAAAATATAACCGCAGTAATGTCACAATTTGGTGATGCTTTTCAGGGAGGACGAGATTTTGAGAAAATTGAATATGCACGTAAACTGGATCCGTCAGAATATACTATTAACGCCCAACTTGGGTTATATTTCATTAAATCACCACTTAATTCTGATGAAGTTTTGGCAGTTGCATTACAATTACACATCAAACGGACAAACCTACCAGGTTGGTGAATTTTCAACCGACGGAGTTAGCGCTCCCAAACGCTTATTGTTAAAACTATTGAAAGGCACCAATCTTACTCCAAAACTTCCTACATGGAAGCTGATGATGAAAAACATTTATAACCTGAATGCTTTTCAACTTACCAACGACGAATTTATATCTGAATATCGTTTATCAGAATGATTCAACCGGAACTTATATAAATTATCTTCCTGAAAGTCGTATTAACGGGCATATTTTACTGGAGGTTATGAATCTCGACAAACTTAAATAAACAACTTGACCCTTATAAAGATGGAGTTTTCGATTTTGTTGAAGGAATTACGGTAGAATTCGAATATCGGGCGAATAATTTTCCCGGTTCTTGAACCTTTTGGAAAACATCTGGCCGATTCAATTCAGGATCCGGCATTGATTGACAAATATACTTTTCAATCATTGTACGACTCAACACAGGTTTTTGCCGAGCAGGATGCAGAGCATAACAAATTTAAGCTTACCGGAACTTACAAAGGTTCTTCCAGTTCAGAAATTCCATTATATGCTTTAAATCTTGCACAGGGATCGGTTAAAGTACTGCCGGGGGACGCGAACTGCAGTGAAAATGTTGATTATACAGTTGATTATTCAATGGGTAGGGTAAAGATTATTAATCAGGCTTTGCTTGATGCCGGAACACCAATTCAGGTTTCAACAGAAAGCCAGGATCTTGTTTACTATGCAGCGAAAAACGTTGATGGGAGCATATGCCAATTATGCATTTTCCGATAATTTTAATATTGGCGCAACGCACTTTACATGCATGAACGGCCACTGACACAGAAAGTTGATTACGGCGAAGATCCTATTTCAAACCTGGTGCTGGGAATGGATGCCCGTTACAACACGGAAAGTATGTTGCTGACAAAAGCGGTAGATGCATTGCCTTTTTATTCAACCAAAACACCATCAACGATTGATTTTGAAGCTGAATTTGCCAAGTTAATTCCGGGTCATGCCAAATCAATTGATAAAAGCGGAAATGCATACATTGATGATTTTGAAGGAACAAAAACATCAATTTCATTAAAAACACGACAGTCTGGGTTTTGGCAAGTACGCCGCAGCATCAGAGCTTGTTTCCTGAAGGAAATTTGAACAACTCGCTTGAGTATGGTAATAAACAGGGCAAAACTCGCATTTTATATTATTGATCCTTTATTCCTGCGAAATAATACTTTAACACCTGATTATATTAAAAACGACCGAAACATCAATCAAACCATTTTGTAAGTGAGGTTTTTGAAAGAGAATTATTCCCGGCTAAAGAACAACCAGTAGGACAACCTACCAATATTCCGGTTTTCGACCTTGCTTTTTATCCCAAAGAACGTGGCCCGTATAACTATGATGCCGATCCTACCAACTTATTCTGCAGGTGTAAATCACGATGGAACCTTAAATGCACCGGAAACACGCTGGGGGGGAATTATGCGGAAAATAGAAACCAGCGATTTTGAAACATCTAATATTGAATTTATCGAATTCTGGTTGATGGATCCGTTTATTTACGACACGTCTGGACCAACAATAGTGGAGGTGATCTTTATTTCAACCTGGGAGATATTTCGGAAGATATTTTGAAAGATTCCCGAAAAGCCTTTGAAAATGGGCTTCCAACAACAAGCGAAGTAACCAATGTTGATACAACCATTTGGGGTAGGGTATCAACACAACAATCGCTGGTAAATGCCTTTGATAATGATCCAAATTCCAGAAAGTATCAGGATATTGGTTTTGACGGGTTGGATGATGCCGATGAACAAACGTATTTTAATAAGTATCTTAATGAACTTCAGCAAAGAGTAAACAATACTGTTTACCAAAAGGCAATGACTGACCCTTCATCAGACGACTACCATTACTATCGCGGCACCGATTATGATCAGGAAAAACTTAGCATTTTGGAGCGCTATAAAAATTTCAATGGGCCTGATGGAAACTCTCCCACTACCGAAATGTCGCCTGAAAGTTATCCAACTTCAGCCTCAACCATTCCTGATGTAGAAGATATTAATAATGATAATACCCTGAATGAATATGAACGTTATTACCAGTACCATGTAAGTCTTCGGAAGCAAGATATGGTGCAGGGACAAAATTACATCAACTCGATATGGAGAAGCTCCTGTTCAGTTGAAAAATAATCAACTTGCACATGTATAAGTGGTATCAGTTTAAAATACCCATTAAAAATCCCGAACAAGTTTTTGGCAACATCAGCGATTTTAAGTCGATAAGGTTTTTACGTATGTTTCTGCATGGATTCCAGGATTCTGTTATCCTTCGTTTTGCAGAACTTGATTTGGTAAGAGCCGATTGGCGTCGTTATTCACGTGATTTAGGAAATGATGGTGCAATATCGCCCAATGCCAATTTTGATATTTCTGCTGTAAGTATTGAGGAAAATGGTGGACAGAAACCGGTTAATTATATTTTACCTCCCGGAATCAACCGGGTTATTGATCCGGCAAACCCTCAGCTTCGCCAGTTGAATGAACAATCGATGTTAATGAAAGTCACCGATCTGGAACAGGGAGACGCACGGGCTTCCTATAAATCAATCAGTATGGATTTCAGACGGTACAAAAAACTAAAAATGGAAATTCATGCGGAAGAAATTGAAGGTGACCCTTTAAAAGACGATGAATTATATTTCTTTATCCGTCTTGGTTCCGATTACAATAATAATTATTACGAATACGAACTCCCGCTAAAATTAACGCCACCAGGCTTTATAACGGAGATATTGAACAGGACCGATATACTGTTTGGCCGGATGAAAACCGGCTTGATATTCCGTTGGATCTATTTACCGAAGTAAAACTGCAACGGAATGATGCCATGCGTCCGGCTAACTCATCCGTGTCAATTCAGGATATTTTTGAAACTGTACATGACGGTTGGAACAAAAACAAAAACCGAGTAAAAATAAAAGGAAATCCAATCTGGGGAATGTGCAGGTAATAATGATGGGGATCCGAAATCGCAAAGGACAGTTAAACACAGGGCCAAAATCAGTAATTGTTTGGACGAACGAATTACGGCTTGCTGATTTTGATGAAAAAGGAGGCTGGGCTGCAAATGCACGTTTATCCACACGGCTTGCCGACCTTGGAAGTGTTGTTGTTGCCGGGAGAACACGCTCGAGTGGATACGGTAATCTGAATGAAAATATAAATAACCGCCAACTTGACGACCAGAATGAAATTGATATTTCTGCATCACTTGATTTTGGTCGCTTTTTCCCGGAAAAAGTTGGTATTCGTCTGCCCGTGTATTATGGTTATTCGCGCAGTGCATGTAAATCCAAAATATAACCCTCTCGATCCTGATATTGAGCTTTCACGATCTCTGCAGCATGCGGGATCAAAACAGGAACGGGATTCGATTAAATTCATTTCACAGGATCTTGTTGACAAGGAAAAGTATTAACATCACCAATGCAAAGATAGAGCCACAGAAACAAAAAGAAAAGACCCATTTGTGGGATCCCGAAAACTTTGCCGTTAGCTATTCTTATAATGAAATTTCAAAGCGGGATGTAAATACAGAATACAACAACGACAAAACATACCGGGCTATGTTTTCTTACAATTATAACAGCCGGCCACAATTCATTCAGCCTTTCAAAAAAGTACAGTTCCTGCAAAAGGGCCCCTTAAAACTGATCGGGAATTTTAATTTTTATCCGCTGCCAACACAAATTTCGTTCAGAACCGATTTGTACCGAAGATATCATGAAATACAAACCCGGAATATTACTAACCCAATTTTCATTATTCCGCCAACCTTCGAAAAAGATTTTCTTTGGAACCGTTTTTTCGACTTACGTTATGATTTAACACGGACACTGAAAGTTGACTTTTCATCACAGAGTACCTCAAGAATTGATGAACCTGAAGGAAGAATAAACAAACACGATGATCGATTACCAATGGAAAAAAGATTCCATCCTCAATAATCTATGGGAATTTAGGACGACCAACATTATACAATCATAATGTTAATGTTTCTTATACCCTCCCTATCAACCAAATAAAGATGTTGAGTTTTATGACATCAACATTCCGCTATACGGGAACTTATGATTGGGTTGCCGGGCCTATTACTGCAGATACCATACATCTGGGGAACCGGGTACAAAACTCGAATAATATTCAGCTTACCGGAAATATGAACTTTATCGGGCCTGTATAATAAAGTGCCGTATTTCCGGGAGGTCAATCAAAAATTTAGACGAACAGGACGTGCCATGGGAAGTCTCGCCCGGCGTTCAAATAATCAGCAAATCAAGCAAATCAGCCAACTACCGCAAAGAAAACAGAAGCAAACTTTTACAAATAATGTAAAGCTGGAAAAAGATAAAGCGCAGAAAATAACCCACAAATTAAATACTAAAAAAATTAAGGTAGTAGTAACTGGTGTGGATGGAAAAGTTATTCCTGTTAAAGTAAATACGCTGGATTCAAATAATATTGAAATTGTTCCAGCTGGCAGATGCTTCACAAGCTATGTTAACAGTTACCGGAAAACCAGGCGATCAAAGTCTGTTTAAAGATATTCTCGATATTACTACCCGTGTTTTAATTGGGCATTCAAAATATTTCGGGAACATATACAAAATCAGGGGGAACGGTTTTGCCGGGTTATTTACCTGAACCGGTTGTTTTTGGTGCAGGAAAATATACACCGGATCCAATATTCGGTTATGGCACACAAAGTAGCTTTGCCCCGGGAATGCCATTCCTGTTAGGCTGGCAGAATTACAATTTTGCGAGGAAGGCAGCCGAAAACGGATGGGTTACCAACGACTCTACTTTAAACATGCCTTATCTGTTTACCAAAACAGAAAGAATTAACCTGCGGGCCACTGTTGAGCCACTGCCGGATCTACGTATTGATGTTACTGCCGACAGAACTTTTTCAAAAAATATTTCCGAGTTCTATAACTACGATAATGAAAATGGCATTTTCAATGCCAACAGTCGTTCGAGTCAGGTAACTTTAGCATGTCCACACTGACCTGGGGAACTGCATTTTTTGCCCTGGGTAAAGAAAAAGTAACCCAGTCAGACGCATTTGAATAATCTGAAAGAATATAGAAAAATAATTTCCAGAAGACTTGCTGAACAACGCAATCCGAATAATGGTTTTGGATACAATCCTAATGCTCCCAATCAAGATAATCCGGAATACCGGGATGGTTACGGCCCAAGTTCAGTAGAAGTCCTTGTACCTGCATTTCTGGCAGCATATCAGAAAAAAGATCCGGATAAAATATCGCTTGAATATATTTCCATCAATAAAATTTATCCGGCCAAACTGGAGGATTCAGTATGAAGGAATGGTTTCAAAAATTCCGGGATTGAACAGGATAATGAAATCGATGAATATTACTCATGCATATCGTTCGAGTTACAACATTGGCTCATTTGCTACCAATCTTAATTATTTTGAAGAATCTGATGGATTTAGCTATGCTCGTGATGCATCCGAAAATTTCGTTCCTCCATATGATTTTAATTCAGTGAATATTATGGAAACATTCAGCCCACTTATTAATATTGATATTATGTGGGTAGGCGATCTTACTACCACGTGCTGAAATCAAACGTACACGAAACCTGAATCTCTCATTTGCCAATAACCAGCTAACTGAAACATCTAAGCAATGAATATACACTTGGGTGTTGGTTACCGATTTACTCAAATGGATCTGATCATTAAAACCAAAAATTCGCAAAAATCATATTCAAACGATTTAAATCTGCGTGCTGATGTTACATATCGTAAAAACAAAACTGCATTACGCAACTGGATATTGACCAGGACCAGTTAACAGCCGGACAAAGTTCATTTTCAATTAAAACCATGCAGAATACCATGTTGAGTGATCGTTTTCAGATGCGGGTTTTCTTTGATAAAATACCTGAACAATCCATATGTTAATAACACTTTTAAAACATCAAATACCAATATCGGAGTTAGTTTCCGATTTACATTGGCACAGTAAAAAGCAGGACTTAACAAAACTTTTTGTGGGTACAGTTGTTTTTAATTGAAAATTTTTATTCTTTTGAATTGAAATTGAAAAACAAAATGAATAAAATAAATACAATATGGCTTCCGTGGTGGGGTCTTCTTACGTAAGTGAGGAGTTAATGAGCCATATTGGTATTTTTTAAAGATATTTCAAATGGACCTGCTCCTCGAAATGGGCAGGTTTTTTTATTTTATGACAGTATGAGAAAAATGAAAAAAAATATTTGGTGGTGGCAGCAGCAACTTTTTACAAAACCGTGAAAAGAAGTAATGCTATTGCCTTAAAAAGCAGAAACGGCTCATCGGATCACGGTGAGCCGTTTTTTTTTATAATCATTTTAAAAACTATAAAAAAGAAATAAAACAAAAAATAAAATGGAAAAATTAAATTATAAACCAGTAGTACGAAAAATACTTGCCGACACAGTTACACCGGTAAGTATTTATCTGCGTCTTCGAACACTGTATCCAAAATCGATCTTTTGGAAAGTTCCGATTATCATGGAAACGAAAATGCCTATTCATTTATCTGTTTTAGCCCAGTGGCTTGTTTTACGGTTAATAACGGAGAAGTGACCAAAGAACTTCCGGGAACAACAGAAAGAAGAATTCGTCTTTCAAAAGAACAGGAAACTCGATAATGAACTGGATGCATTTTTCAAAACGTTTAATGTAGAGTCGGATGAAATTGAACTGCCGGCCAATGGTTTGTTTGGCTATATCAATTTCGATGCCATCCAGTATTTTGAAAAGATTAATTTTACATGCAGAAAGAAAGAAGAATACCAGGTTCCGGAAGTGAAATATTGCTTTTACAAATACATTGTTGCCATCGACCACCACAAAAACATGATTCACATGGTCGAAAACCTGCTGGAAGGTGAAAATTCACAAATGGATCATATTGATCATTTCTGGTAAACCTTAACTTTTCAACAGCAAAGTTTGAAACGGTTGGAAGTGAAACTTCAAACATCACCGACGAAGAATACAAACACATGGTAACCAAAGGAAAAGAACATTGTTATCGTGGCGATGTTTTCCAGATTGTGTTGAGCCGCCAGTTTTCGCAAAAATTTGAAGGCGATGAATTTAATGTTTACCGTGCACTGCGGTCCATTAATCCTTCGCCTTATCTGTTTTATTTCGATTATGGCGATTACCGGATTTTTGGTTCAAGCCCTGAAGCTGAATTGCGCATCAAAAATAACAAGGCATACATTCACCCCATTGCCGGAACATTCAAGCGTACAGGGAACGATGAGCAGGACCGTGAACTGGCCGAAAAACTAAGCAAAGATCCAAAAGAAAATGCAGAACATGTGATGCTGGTTGATCTGGCACGCAATGATCTGAGCCGAAATGCCGACCATGTGGTGGTGGAAACCTATCGCGAAGTTCAGTTTTTCTCACATGTAATTCATTTGGTTTCCGAGGTTTCAGGCGAAATTACCGACGATACCAACCTGATTAAAGTGCTGGGTGAATCATTTCCGGCAGGAACACTTTCGGGAGCACCAAAACACAAAGCCATGGAATTGATTGATCACTATGAAAATCAAAACCGCAGCTATTATGGTGGGTGCATTGGTTATCTTGGTTTCGACAGAACACTGAACCATGCCATTATGATTCGTTCTTTTTTGAGTAAAGAAAACAAACTGTTTTACCAGGCAGGTGCTGGAATTGTTGCCGACTCACAGGAAGAAAGCGAATTACAGGAAGTGAATAACAAACTGGCAGCCCTGAAAAAAGCCATTGAAATGGCAAAAGAGATTAATTAAAAATAGATAATTAGTAGAAGTAATAAGAAAATGAAAATAGTAGTTATAGATAATTACGATTCGTTTACCTACAATTTGGTACATGCAATCAAAAAAATATCAGGATTGCCGGTGATGTGTTTCGTAACGATGAAATTGCACTGGAAGATTTGGAGAAATACGATAAAATTGTACTTTCTCCGGGACCGGGAATTCCTGTAGAAGCAGGATTGCTTCTGGATATTATTAAAGAATTTGCGCCGAAAAAAAGCATGCTGGCGTTTGTCTTGGGCATCAGGCCATTGGTGAAGTTTTTGGCGGAAAACTGATCAATATGAATCGAGTTTTGCATGGCATTGCAACGCCGGTTGAACTCACTGAAACAAAATCGGTTCTTTTTAATGGATTGCCTGAAACATTTGAAGTCGGAAGGTACCATTCATGGATTGTGGAACAGGAAGGTTTGCCCGATTGTTTGGAAGTAACCAGCTATGATAACGATGGATTGATTATGAGGATGAAACACAAGGAATACGATGTTCAGGGAGTGCAGTTTCACCCGGAATCGGTGCTTACACCACTGGGCGAAAAAATAATTGAAAACTGGTTAAATTCAGTGACTAAAATTTGATTAATGAACATTAAAGACAAAAGAAACTAAAAATTCGGATTCACTTCCACAACTATTATAAAAATGAAAGAAACATTACAATATTTATGAAGGAAATAAACTCACGGCAAAGATGCAAGACCTGTTTAGAAGTTGGAAAAGGAATACATTGCGAAGCTGAATTTGCCTCTTTTCTCACTGTATTTAAAATGCGTCCGCTCGCTTCGGAAGAACTGGCAGGTTTTCGTGATGCCATGGCAGAATTGAGCCTGGAAACCGATCTTTCAGCATACAATGCCATTGATGTTGTTGGTACCGGCGGCGATGGAAAAAATACGTTCAATATTTCAACACTGGCTTGTTTTATTATTGCCGGAGCAGGAGTGAATGTAGCCAAACATGGTAATTATGCCGTTTCTTCAACCAGTGGTTCTTCTAATCTGCTGGAAATTTTGGGGTATAAATTCAGCAATGATGTTGAAAAGTTAAAAAGCGATCTGGACAAAGGAAATTTTTGTTTTATGCATGCACCGCTGTTTCATCCGGCCATGAAACATATTGCACCGGTTCGCAGGGCGCTAAAAGTGCAAACCTTTTTTAATATCCTTGGGCCCGATGATTAACCCCTCTTCCCCAAAATACCAGTTGCTTGGGGTAAATAATGAAGAGAATTTTAATCATTACAAAAATGTATACAACAAACTGGATGTTAATTTTGTGATTGTAAACAGCAATGATGGTTACGACGAAGTTTCACTTACTTCGGATACTCATTTTGCAAATAATAAAAAGGAAGGTTTTCTTTCTACCAGTGATTTTGGATTTGAAAAAATTGCGCCTGAAAAACTTTATGGAGGAAATTCAGTAAAAGAAGCTGCTAAGATTTTTATAAATATACTGGAAGGAAAAGGAACAAGAACAAACCAATGTAGTTGTAGCCAATGCAGCTTTGGGATTAAACGTTGTTTTTCCTGAAAAAGAATTATATGAATGTGTTGAAATGGCCACTGAATCGCTAAAAAGCGGGAAAGCGCTTGGAAAATTAAAAGCGGTAACAGTTTAAAATTGAATAATAGAATGACAATTCTCGACAAAATTATTGAATCTAAAAAATTGGAAATTGCCCATCAAAAAAAGGTGGTTAGTTTAAGGGCACTAAAAATGATTCCTGACTTTAAAAGGGAATGCAATTCACTGAAATCAAACTTACTGGACGAAGGTTCTTCCGGGATCATCACCGAGTTCAAACAAAAATCACCTTCGAAGGGGGAAATTAATCTTTCAGCAAAAGTTGAAGAGGTAACAAAAGCTTATGCTGATGCCGGAGCAGCAGGTTTGTCCATTTTAACTGAAAAAGAATTTTTTGGAGGTTCTCAAGCGAACCTGGTAAAAGCACGCGAAACAAATCCCGACATTCCGATTTTAAGGAAAGATTTTATGATTGATCCCTACCAACTGGTGGAAGCAAAAGCATATGGCGCAGATGTTATTTTACTCATTGCCGCCTGCGTAAGAAAAAGAAAGCCGAAGCATTAGCTAAAAAGGCAAAAAGCCTTGGGATGGAAGTTTTAATGGAGGTTCATAATGAAAAAGAATTGGAGAAAATTAATGACTTTGTTGACATAGTTGGCGTAAACAACCGCGACTTGAAAACCTTTGAAGTGGATGTGGAAACTTCAGTGAAACTTGCAAAACTCATCCCCGACCGATTTGTAAAAATCTCGGAAAGCGGATTAAAAGATGCTGAAACCATTCACTATTTAAAGGGAAAACGGGTTTAAAGGATTTTTGATTGGTGAAACATTTATGAAAGCGGAAGATCCTGGTGAAGCTTGTAGAAAGTTTATTAAAGAGTTGAAAAAATAATGATGTAGTTATCACCCTTCGACTCCGCTCAGGGTGAAAGTCAGAATGAGCGAAGTCGAAATCTGAGTAATAATTTTAAATGCAGAAAACACTAACAATAAAAGTTTGCGGAATGAAATTTACCGATAACCGTGAAGCAGTTGAAAGACTTCCGGTAGATTTGCTGGGATTTATTTTTTATCCGCCGTCAAAAAGGTATGTAGGTGAAAATCCACAGTCCGGGCTTTTCAATTCCTCAAAACCTAAAGTCGGGGTTTTTGTCGATGAAAATGCGTTTGAAATTTTGGCTTTGACAAAAAATCTGGGTTTCGAATGGGTTCAGCTACATGGAAAGGAAAACCCGAAAACCTGTCAGATTCTTAAAGATCAGGGACTAAAAATCATTAAGGTTTTTAATGTGAACGAAAACTTTGAATTTGCTAAAACAAAACCATATGAAGGAATTGCTGATTATTTTCTTTTTGACACAAAAACAAACCTTCCGGGAGGTTCAGGTCAAAAATTCAATTGGAATGCATTGGAAAAATATAAAGGGAAAACTCCTTTTTTGCTAAGCGGTGGGATTCAACCGGAAGATGTCGAAGAGATTAAAGAATTAGATCATCCGCAATTTGCAGGAGTAGATTTAAACAGCGGTTTTGAAGATGAACCGGGATTAAAAAATATTGAAAAAATAAAAGAATTTATAACTGAATTAAATGCACTGTGAAAAACTCTGTGTTCTCTGTGGGAAAGAATTATAACCACAAACACAAAGCACACGAAGAAAACACAGAGAACCACTAAGATTAAGAAAAACGAATAAAATGAAACAGCCATGATTAGAAGATTTAAGCACAAACGAGAATGACTAAAATTCTTAGTCTTGTGTCTTGGTTCATGTGTCTTGGTTCTAATTTTAATTAAATGAATTATCAAGTTAACGAAAAAGGATATTACGGGGAATTTGGCGGAGCGTGGATTCCCGAAATGATGTACACCAACATTGATGAATTAAAAACCAGGTACCTGGAAATTATTGAATCGGAAGAGTTCAAAAAAGAATTCGATCAATTAATGAAAAATTATGTTGGACGCCCATCGCCACTTTACTTTGCAAGCCGGATGTCGGAACACTATGGCTCAAAAATCTATTTGAAACGTGAAGATTTGAACCACACCGGTTCGCATAAATTAAATAACACGATTGGCCAGATTTTGTTAGCTCAAAAATTGGGGAAAACCCGGATTATTGCTGAAACAGGGGCAGGTCAACATGGCGTGGCAACGGCAACTGTTTGTGCACTGAAAGGTGTAAAATGTGTTGTTTACATGGGAGCTCTCGATGTATCGCGGCAAGCGCCAAACGTGAAGAAAATGAAGATGCTGGGTGCTGAAGTTGTACCGGTTCATAGTGGCAACAAAACACTTAAAGATGCTACAAACGAAGCTATGCGCGACTGGATCAACAATCCGGAAGATACCCATTACATTATTGGTTCGGTGGTTGGGCCACATCCCTATCCCGACATGGTTGCACGTTTTCAATCCATTATCAGTGCCGAAATGAGATCGCAATTGAAAGAGCAAACCGGCAATGAACTTCCCACACGGGTTTTGGCTTGTGTTGGGGGAGGAAGTAACGCAGCAGGTGCTTTTTATCATTTTCTGGATAATGAAAAAGTTGAATTAATCGGCGTGGAAGCAGCAGGAAAAGGTGTTGATACTCCTGAAACAGCAGCTACTTTAACCGTTGGCTCGCCCGGAGTTTTACATGCCTGTAAAACCATGCTCATGCAAAACAGTGATGGACAGATTACGGAACCCTACTCAATTTCTGCCGGACTCGACTACCCGGGAATTGGCCCGATGCATGCAAATCTGTTTAAAACAGGCCGGGCAAAATATCTTTCTGCCACCGACGAAGAAGTCTTACATGCAGCTTTACTGTTAACTCAAAAAGAAGGAATTATTCCGGCACTGGAATCGGCACATGCACTGGCGGCATTGGAGAAAGTTAAAATGAATCCTGATGATATTAATGTGATTAATCTTTCAGGCAGCGGAAATAAAGACATGGAGACTTATTTAAATTATTTTGGATATTAAATGCTGTCATTTCGAAGAAGGTACGACTGAGAAATCTGTATCATAAAAACGATGAAAGATCATAATTACTTTGTTTACATTGTCACAAATAAGAATAAGACTGTTCTTTATATCGGGATTACAAATGATTTGCAACGAAGAATCTATGAACACGAAAATAAGTTGATACCCGGATTCACAAAAAAATATAATTGCAATTATTTAATTTACTATGAGCATTTCCAACAAATAGAATATGCTATTGAGAGAGAAAAAGAAATAAAAAAATGGAGGCGGGAGAAAAAAGAGAATCTGATAAATCAATTTAATCCAGAATGGAAGTTTCTTAATGAAGACATATACGAATCTTTGTAGAAACAGATTTCTCCTTCTTCGTCGTCGAAATGACATAAAAACTACAGAATGAAAAACAGGATAAATCAACTTTTTGAATCGAAACAAGAAAACATACTTTCGGTGTATTTTACAGCCGGATTTCCAAATCTGAATAATACCGTAGAAATTATTCAGGAGTTAGAAAGAAATGGTGTTGACCTCATCGAAATCGGAATTCCCTTTTCCGATCCCACTGCCGATGGTCCAACCATTCAGCATAGCAGCGAGAATTGCACTTAAAAACGGGATGAGCCTGAAACTGCTTTTTGAACAGTTAAAAGAAATTCGCCAATCAGTAAAAATACCTTTGATTTTGATGGGTTATGTTAATCCTGTTTTACAATTTGGCGTGGAAAAGTTCTGCAAAAAATGTAGTGAAATTGGCATTGACGGAACCATACTACCCGATCTCCCGCTGGAAGAATTTGAAGAACATTACAAAAAATATTTCACCATAAATAACCTTCATAATATTTTACTGATTACACCTCAAACTTCGGAAAAACGAATCCGGCAAATTGATGAAGCTTCAGAAGGATTTATTTACATGGTTTCATCAGCATCGACTACAGGCGCAGGAAAAAAAGTAGAAGATTTTCATCAGGATTATTTTGAACGAATTCAGCAAATGAACCTGAAAAATCCGCGATTGATCGGATTTGGAATTTCAGATCATGACACATTCACTAATGCCTGTAAATTTGCAAACGGCGCTATCATTGGAAGTGCTTTTGTAAAATCTTTTCAGGCTGAAATTTCGTTGAAAGATGCTATTCGACAATTTGTGAAAAATACAATTTTACAGCCCTAAAACAATTATTCTCCCATGCCAAAAAATCTTTTTGGAAAATCATGTTTTCAAACAGGTTTAATACTTTTTTTTTGTAATAAACTGCCATTCAGCAGACTGCTAATATACCTTTAGGAATTTTATTGTTAACGATTGTTAAACCCTTTTTTATAACATAACAAAAATGGAAAATCAAGGTTATTTTAATGACGAAATATAAAAGATCAATGCTATGTTGGAGTACGCTAAAACAATATTACCAAAAGTAAGTTTCAGCAAAGATTTATTCAGTAAAGAATTGAATAAATGTATTGATTGGGTTGAAAAAGAAGAACTGCGGGAATTGTACCTGTGGTGTTATGAGAATTTCGGAGAGATTTATCCGGACGTGCTTTCTAAAGCATTTGCAAATGTTGCAGCATAAATAAGTTTAAGGCGGAAATTTCACCCGCCTTTTTTGTTGCTACTACCCGGGATTAATCTGCAAATAACTGTTTACTCCTATCCAAATACACTCCGCATCAACCTTCAACACTGGCATAAAAATAGCCTTCTATTACTTTCTGAAATCAGTCGTTTATTGAATTAATCACCCCCTGATTGATTGTTTCCTTATGTTTGAATTAAAAGCCAAAATGTTCAAAATGTGGATCATTATAAAATATTCATTACGGGGAAGTAAAGGGATTATTAAATGAAGCACATCTGAAATTACATAGTTCAACAACGTTACTTAATGCCATAAGGTGCAAACACCTGACCTGGTGACAGATACTTAAACTCTCGTTTCTCCGGCGGGAGTTTCTTTTGAAAAAATTAAAAGCAAAGACATGCTTTATTATTAACATAAATCTTTATCTATGAAAAAACTACTGCTTACGGTAATGGCATTTTTTTCGGCATAGTTGTTATTTATGACCAAACAAAGCAAATTAACGGGAAGGTAATCGTCGAAGACGGGTCCCCGATTCCGGGATATTAACAAAATAACCAAAATTCAAGGGTTTTAGGGTTAGTCAAACAAATACAAATAGTTTACCTAGGATAAAGTAAAATCCTGTTTAACAAAAAAGAGGTGGCCAAAACCATCTCTTTTTTTGATTATCCTGAATCTGCAAACCACTAAATATAATCTACAAACACCAGGTAAATGAAAACGTCCTGCTTTATATAGTAAATATTTCCATTCGCATATCGATAATAGTCATTGGTTGATTTTAAAAATTCTTAACGACATGTTTTGCTAAGTTTGAATCAAAAGCCATGAGAAAAAAGGTTTAGCAATGCGTTCAATCTAATTTATTCATTATTCGGGGAATTCGGTGATTAAAATTTTAACAGGGCACTACTTTATTTACATAGAAATAGTTTTAAACAGCATTACAAAAAAATGTAAAATGTGCAAATATCTGGCCGGCAGGCAGATTTTAACTCCTGCTTCCCCGGCGGGAGTTTTTTTATCCTTAAAAACCATTCCTTAATCCGGGAGTTGGCCTGACAATAAAAGACCTTAATATTAATATAAATTATTGTTCTATGAAAAAACTACTTCTTATAGTAATTGCTTTGTGTTTTGGGATATGCAATCTATGCCCAAACAAAGCAAATTACCGGGAAAGTAATTGGTGATGACAGTTCTCCCATTCCGGGAGTTTCAGTTGCTGTTAAAGGAACTACCATCGGCACAATTACAAATGCCGACGGAGTTTTTGCACTGAATGTTCCCGAAGATGAGGTTCTTATTTTCTTTTGTTGGGATGAAAACAATTGAGATTCCAATTACTTCAATAATACCTACAATGTAACTCTGGAAAACTGATATTATCGGCATGGATGAAGTTATGGTTGTTGCTTATGGTACTGCAAAAAAAGAATCATTTACGGGTTCTGCTGAAGTTATCGATAACGATGTTTTGGAAAAAAGACCTGTTGCAAACATTTCAAAAGCGATTGAAGGACAGGTCGCCGGGGTTCAAACTACGTCTGGGTCAGGACAACCGGGAGAAGGTGCCAGTATTGTCATCCGTGGTTTTGGATCAATCAACTCAAGTAATAATCCTTTGTATGTGGTTGATGGTGTTCCATTTGATGGAAATTTAAATTCGATTAATCCCGGAGACATTGAATCAATGACTATTTTGAAAGATGCTTCAGCAGGAGCACTTTATGGTTCTAGGGGGCCAACGGTGTAGTTGTAATTACCACAAAAAAAGGAAAAGCCGAAAAGCTTTCAGTTGATCTTAAAGTTTCGTACGGTTTCTGACAGGGCAATTAAACCTTATAAAACACTAAGTACGGCTGATTTTATTGAAGCATCATTTCAGGGTTATAAAAATGACCTGATTTACAACGGTGGCGTACATCCCGATTTGGCTGGCGCTATGGCTGTTGAAGCAATGAAAGGCAGTACAGGAATTTTTGGTACAAACGAAATGTATAATCCTTACAACATGCCTGTTTCTGAATTAATTGATCCTGCAACCGGCAAAGTAAATCCATCAGCAAATCTTTTGTATGAAACAGATTGGCTGGGTGAAATTACCAACAAAAATGCAACACGTCAGGAATACCAATTATATATAAACGGAGGTTCTGAAACTTCAAAGATTTTTGCTTCAATTGCCTATTTGAAAGATGAAGGGTTATTAAAAACCACCGATTTTGAACGAATTTCGGGCAGAATTGGCGCAGAACTGGAACCCAAAGCGTGGTTAAAATATGGAGGAAATGTAAACTTTTCAAAAACCGATAAAAATTACCTGGGATATGAGAATACTACTTCCAATTCAAATGTGTGGTATTCAGCACAATTTATGGCACCCATTTATCCGGTATATATTCAGGATGAACAGGGAAATCCTATTCTTTCCGAAACCGGAGAAAAACAGTTTGATTATGGTAAAACAAGGCCGGCAGGGGCAAATCCAAACTGGAACCCTGTAGCTACACTTTTTAAAGATTCATATGAAACTACCGCCGATAATTTATCAGGAAGATTTCATCTTAATCTTTTAGGTAAAGGAATTTATCAGCTCTCGAAGGATTATCATCTGACAACAAATGTTGGGTTTGATTATATTAATACCAACCAAACCACCTACTGGAATCCTGATTTTGGTAATGCCGCAACTGTTGGTGGATTGCTTGATCTGATAAATAACCGAAATTTTTCATATACGATTAATGAACTTTTTCGGTATGAAAAAGATTTTGGAAAACACAGTTTTAATGTACTGGCCGGGCATGAATTTTATAAATTGGTAATCAATGAACTGCAAGGAGAAAAAACCGGATTCCCTTATTCCGGAATTAAACAGCTGGCGCCTGGGTCAACCATTTCATTACTTAACCTCTTTTGAAGATAATTATGCCATCGAATCATTTTTAAGCAACTTTACTTATGATTATGCCGACAGGTATTACTTGTCAGCCAGTTTCAGAACCGATGGTTCTTCGCGTTTTAATAAAGATTACCGCTGGGGACAATTTTGGTCGGTTGGAGCATCGTGGAGAATTAGTGAAGAAAGTTTTATGCAAGACGTAAACTTTATCGATAATCTGAAACTTAAAGCCAGTTACGGGAAACAAGGAAATGATAAGATTGGAACATATTACGGATGGCAATCGCTTTACAATCTCGACTGGGCAAATGCCAATCTGAACGGAGCCTTGCTTTCATCGTTGGAAAATACCTCCATAAAATGGGAAGAAAACAACAATTTTAATGTGGGTATTGAAGGAATTCTTTTGGACCGTTTTGAATTTGGACTTGAATATTATCAGCGAAGAACAGTTGACATGTTAATGGAAAAACCACTGGCAACTTCACTTGGATTTGATAGTTACTGGGCCAATGTTGGCGAAATGCTGAATTCGGGTTTGAATTCAATTCGAAAGTAAGTGTTGTTAATTCCAATAATTTCAACTGGAATGCAAATTTAAATCTTACCACACTTAAAAATGAAATTGTTGAACTTGATGGAGAAAAGGACCAGATTGTTAATGGGAACTCTTATTCAAAGGAAAGGAGAAGAAATTAATTCATATTACCTGGCGCAGTCAGCAGGAGTTGATATTACCACTGGAGCACAGTTGTACTGGGTTTTCGACAAGGACGACTAATGGAAATCCGGGAGAACCATATATCTCCGACGATTACCAGAAAGCTTCGCAAAGTAAAATAATTTCAGGAAGTCGGATTCCTGATTTCTATGGAGCTTTTGGAAGTGATTTTGTTATTTATAAAAACTTTGATTTTTCATTTATGACCACATTTTCTGTGGGTGGTGAGATTATGAGACGATGTTTATGTTGGTCTGTTAAATCCAACCTATATCGGAACAAATTATGCAGCAAATGTAGAAAGAGCCTGGAGAAAACCCGGAGATGTTACCGATATTCCAAGGATACAAAACGGAACCGGATTTTCTCGCCCGTTTACTGACAGTCAACTTATTGATGCCTCTTACTTTGCAATTAAAAATATCACATTTGGATATACATTACCCAAAAATATACTTCAAAAAGCAGGTATTGAAAGTCTAAGAGCTTATGTTGCTTTCGATAATGTGGCATTGTTTTCTCATTTAGATGGTATGAATCCGCAGTATAATTTTACCGGATCTACCAATTTTTCATATGCTCCTGTTAGAACAAGTCTTTTGGGAATTGAATTAAAATTTTAAAACTATTACATCATGAAAATATATAAGATTCTTATCATATTGATTTTTTCTGTAGCGACTTTCTCCTGTCAGGATGAGTTGAATACAAATCCTACAGACAGTACTTCCGGAGATGTTTTATTTTCCGATGTTGAGAAAGCAAATGTTGCACTTAATGGAATTTACAGGGCCATGTACGTTGCGTCACAGTGGTCGGCAAACTGGGCCGACGAAGAGTTTGGAACCATGGCCTTTATTTTAACCTACGATTTTATGGGTGAAGATATGGTTCAAAATGAAGGTGGAAGTGGTTGGTTTTGGTATGATTACAAATACAATGTAAAATCGGATTATACACATAAAAGTGGACGGCCCTATGCAGTTTGGTATTTTTATTATACCATTATTTCAAATGCAAATTCAATTATTGCAGCCAAGGATGGAATGACAGGTGCACCTATCTGAAATCAATAGTTTAATTGGTCAGGCTTATGCATTACGGGCATATTCATATTTTAATCTTATCCGTTTTTATCAGCAAACATATAAAGGACATGAAAATGCACCCGGCGTACCAATTTATACTGAACCAACAACCAATACTTCAGAAGGAAAACCAAGAGGAACGGTTGCCGATGTTTATTCGCAAATTGATGCTGATATGGAACAGGCACTGCAATTGCTTAATCCCGGATGTTGCAGCACCTCGCACACATCCTTCGCATATCGATTATTATGTGGCAAACGGAATAAAAGCCAACATCGCACTGGAGAAAAACGACTGGGCGACAGCTGAATCTGCTGCAGATATTGCCATGAGTGGAGGAACTTCAATGCTTACCATGAGTGACCTGGAGAAAGGTTTTGCATTTAACGATGCAAATGCAAAAACCGTTCTTTGGGGTGCAAAAATTATTGCAGAACAAACCGACGGAACTCAGTCATTTTTTGGCCACATGGATGCCAGTACTGAATTTTATGCAGAAACCTCCCGGAAATGTATCAGTTCATGGTTATACAACCAAATGTCGGATACTGATGTTCGTAAAAATACTGGTGGCTAGGACCACTTGATAGCTGATGCAGAAATTGGGCACTGAATTAAGTTACAACCAGTTTAAGTTTCAGTTTTCCGATCCATCAAGTGCATTTGGGAGATTTATATTACATGCGTCACGAAGAAATGATGCTTGTCAAAGCAGAAGCCATGTGCATGCAGGGAAAATATTCGCAGGCAAGATCTGTCTTGCAAGAATTAATGGCAGAAGCGTGATCCTGATTATGATATTTCTTCGTTGACAGATGCAAATACTTTAACTACGAATGACCCTAACGGTCCAACAACTCCGGCTGGTGGTTCAGCTACACTTCTCGATGAAATTATTTTACAACGAAGAATTGAATTGTGGGGAGAAGTTGGAAGGATAATGGACATTAAACGGTTAAAAACAGGCTTTACCAGAAATTTTGATGGAAGTAACCATCCCGATAAACTGCTGTCGAGAAATACACTCAACCCTGAATATCCTGACTTTGTAATGTCAATTCCGCAATCGGAATTTGATGGAAATAATAACATGGATGAAACTACAGATCAAAATCCATGGGCTGATAATTAAACTTAAAAAAATGATATTATGAAAAATATATTTTCAATCTTAATTATCCTGACAATTGTATTAGTTTCCTGCGATCAGGAAAATATCGGGACAATTTATGAACCCGAGACACCTATGTTGCTTTCAGTTCTTCCGTTGTTCCACAGAATTTTCTTACTGCCGAAAATAATTTTTCAGTTAGTGTGCAAATTGTTCGTTCAGACTTAAACTCCCACTACTGCAGAAGTTTCACTGGAAATGAACAACGACATTGAAGGTGTTTTTGCACTTGAATCGAACACGGTTACTTTTGAAGATGGCGAAGAAATAGCCTATGTAAAAATTGTTCCTGTTAGTTGCACCTGAGTTAATCGACCCGACAAAAACCTACTCTTTCAATTTAACATTAACAGGCAATAATGTTTCAGAATTTTATAATACGACAACCTATAAAGCCGGCTTTAAACTCACTTTTGTTGAAGCAGGTACCGGAGATTTTGTTTCAGCATTTTATGAAGATCAATGGTCTGTTGATCTTTGAAAGCTGATTTGGGCAACGATCTTACCGTTTATAAAGCTAAAGAACTTTATGATGTGGGTTACGACATTATTATTGTTGTTAATGGCGAAAATGTTACTGTTTCCGCTCAGCCAGCATGGTATTACGACGATGAATACGGAGACGTTTACTGTATGGGTGAAGGAACTATCAGCGGTAAAGTCATCACAATGAGTCTAACGCATTACATTCCGGATGTATATGCATGGGATCCGGCAACGGAAATTTTAACACTTCCATAGCTATAATTTTTGTTGCATAATAAAGCTGTTCTTCTTTTGGAAGAACGGCTTTATTTTTATGATTAATGCCGAATATTTTTTATTCGACTATTTCCATTTTCAATATTTTCACTGGTTCCATTAACATCTGTTCCTTATCTTTTTGTTGCTGAATTTTCCGAACTACATCCATGCCTTTTACAACTTTTCCAAAAGCCGCAAAACCTTGTCCGTCAGGATTTCGTTTTCCACCAAAATCAAGTTCAGGCTGATCACCAACACAAATAAAAAATTCAGTGGAAGCAGTTCCCGGTTCCATTCTTGCCATTGAAATAGTTCCGTCGAGATGTTTAATACCTGTTTGTTTTGTTGTTTCATGAACGATGGAAGGGATTTTATCAATCGCAGAATCATCATACAAACCACCCTGGATAACTTCAATTTTAACTTTATTCTGTGGTTGATTATCCATTCTGACTACCCGATAAAACACCGCACTTTTGTAAGTTCCTTTTTTAACATGATATAAAAAGTTCTTTGCAGTAATCGGAGCCCTGGTAGTATCAACTTCAACAACTATCGTTCCCATACTGGTAGTAATTTCTACTTTCGGCAGTGCATTGACATTGCATGAAAGGAGTAAGGCAAAAACTGAAAATAACAATTCCCGGAAAATAAAATTTCCTTTTTTGCAGAATACTATTTTTATGATTTCAGACATCTTTTCACCTATTTATTTTTATACCTTTAAGGCCCTTAATCCCGCATTGTTCTGCTCCGGATTTTTACATTTCGACAAATAAAAATAAGCATTATGAAGAAAATCCTGCTCGTTAATCTTTTATTATTCCTGGCACTTTTAAGTTTTTCACAGGAAAGCAGTTTATTACAATTTCTGAAAAGCCAGCCGGTTATTCAGCAAATTGAAAAAATAGATGGGAACAGGCAGTTTACTGAATCATACAAAATAATGGTTAAACAACCGCTTGATCACAACGATACTACAGTCGGTTTCTTTTATCAGCGTGTTTTTGTGTCTGATGTTTCAAAAGATGCTCCTGTTGTGTTGGTTACCGAAGGATATGTGGCTCCACAGGCACGCAGATTGACTTATCTTTCTGAACCCGCTCGTATTTTGCATGCCAACCAGATTGAGGTGGAACACCGGTACTTTGGTGAATCGTGGCCCAAAAATATCGACTGGAAATACCTGACCGTAAAAAACGCAGCCGGTGACCATCATTTGATTACTGAACTTTTTAAAAAATATTACACCGGAAAATGGGTAAACACAGGTGTTAGCAAGGGTGGGCAGACAGCCACTTACCACCGTACTTTTTATCCCGATGATGTGGATGTAACCATTGCTTATGTTGCTCCATTAAATTTTTCGGTAGAAGACGAGCGGCTTGCAAAATTTATCGCAGAAAAAACCGGCACTCCCGAGTTACGCAAACATGTTCAGCAAATTCAACTTGAAGTTTTAAAACGCAGAAAACAAATTTATCCCATGTTTCACGATTTGGTTAAAGAAAAGAAGTACACTTTCCGGATTCCTGAACAGGAAGTTTACGATTATTGTGTTCTTGAATACCCCTTTGCTTTCTGGCAATACGGAATCAATCCCGATGCATTGCCAGATGTCCAGGCCAGTGATTCAACTTTGTTCAATCACTTATTCAGGATTTCTTCACCCAGCTATTTTTCAATTGAAGGAATGGAAGATATCAAATCGTTTTTTGTACAGGCACAGCATGAACTTGGATATTACGGATATAATATTAAACCTTTGAAAAAATACCTGAAAATAAAATCATCGAAGGGCTATCTGACTAAAATCTTTCTGACTAAAGAAATGACGTTTCCTTACAATCCGCAGACCATGCTCAATGTTCAAAAATTTCTGGATACGACAAATAAAGATATGATCTTTATTTATGGTGCATATGATCCCTGGGGAGCAACAGCGGTAAATATCCCTAACAAACCCAACCTTCTGAAAGTTGTACGACCGGAAGGGGCACATAATTCACGTATTGGAAACATGCCCGATGATTTAAAAAATAAGATCATTTCAAAGCTGGAAGACTGGTTAGTAGTCCCAATAGATGTTGAATAATTTCTACTTCAGTTATGGCGTGTAATATTATTTCTCTAAATGGCTTTACTTTAGCCCGCAAAAATTATTAACAGACCAGTTTTTGCAGATTCGTGAAAAGGTATTATATTTGCCACCCGTTAACGACGAAATTTCATTGAAATAAAGATACATTGCGGGGTGGAGCAGTTGGCAGCTCGTTGGGCTCATAACCCAAAGGTCGTAGGTTCAAGTCCTGCCCCCGCTACATTAGACCCTCTGAAGTCATTGATTTCAGAGGGTTTTTATTTTAGTGCTGACAAAACTGCTGGCAAAAACATTACTGTTCTCCTTTCCCATGATACCACTTTTAATTAAAAACTTGAAGTATCTCTACCCAATTAGTACAAATAAAAAATTAAAGTGTGCAATACTTTTCTGATTGCATCAAATCATCACCATCACGACTATTAATATTGAATTGTGGTACTTACTATTCCCGACGGGACTACAGATTAATCCACTCATATAGTTGTCATTGAGTGGATTAATTATTTTTGTACCCCCGTATTGTACCCCTTTTAGTTTAATAGTTGTTTTTGGTGAATATCCAATAATTTATGATGCTTCTTTTGAAAAAACTATATTCATGTGGTGTATTACAGTTAATGTTGTGATATAGCTAACGAAATAGATACAAATATCTTTGAAATTTGCTATACAAGCCAATGAATCCATTAAAAGAGAAAAGAAAAGTATAATTTGTTCAATCAAGGTTAATCCCTAATTTGTTGTTTCATTATCCCCAAATATTGTTGAAATTTCTCCACAGCAGCGTTATTAATATTATTGACTTATTGCCGGCATTCACTTCTATATCTATTATATACCAGATCGAATAAATGCTGGCATGGTTTTTCACCTATTGTTTGTCGATAAATGATTTAAAGATTTTCGAATATGGGACACTAAAACACCTGTTAACCCGGAATACGGATTAACCGAAGGTATTGATACAAGTACCGGCCCGATGGGTCAGAAATTTATGACTTCCGTTAGAATGGCTATGGTAGAAGCTCATCTGGCACCACGATTTATATAAAAATGAAGACAATTAATAAAATTAAATATCCACAATGGAAAAGTTTGATAAACTACTGGAATACGGCCAAAGCTACTGGCTTGATAATTTGTCGAGAGAAATAATTACCAATGGTGAACTGGAAAACAGAATCAAAAATGACGGGTTGAGGGGAATTACTTCAAATCCAAAAATTTTTATGACTGCCATTTCCAATGGTCATTTATACGACAAACAAATAAAAGAACTGGCACAACAAGGTAAAAAACCACAGGAAATCTATGAAACGCTGGCTATACAAGATATTCAAAATGCCTGCGATTTGATGCGGCCGGTATTCGATGATTCAAATGGTGAAGATGGTTTTGTCAGTTTGGAAGTTTCGCCTTATCTGGCCAGAGATACCGAAAAAACCAAAGTCGAAGCACGGCGGTTATTTAAAGCAGTGGATCGCCCTAATTGCCTGATTAAAATTCCGGGAACAAAAGAAGGCGTTCCTGCCATTGAAGAAATGTTGTACGAAGGTATTAACATTAATATCACCCTGCTTTTTTCTATTGAAAGTTACGAAGCTGTTGCCGAAGCTTACCTGAAAGCGCTTGAGCGCCGGGTGAAGGATGGAAAACCCATTGATAAAATCGCCTCGGTTGCCAGTTTCTTCTTAAGCCGGATTGATGTACTTACGGATAAATTGCTTCTTGAAGAGGTTATTCCACGCCTGCATGGTGACGATAAAATTGCAGCCGGAAATTTGCTCGGAGAAACCGCCATTTCAAGCGCTAAAATTGCATATCAAAGTTTTTTGAAAATTTTTAGTAGCGACCGCTGGCAAAAATTGGCTTCTAAAGGAGCTCGTGTACAACGACCGCTTTGGGCCAGTACCAGCAATAAAACCGAAGGATACAACGACACACGATATGTTGAACCGCTCATTGGTCCGCACACGGTTAATACTATGCCGGACGAAACCATCGAAGCATTTAAACATCATGGTAAACTAATGCCCAACACAATTACCGAAGCAATTAAAAAAGCCTATCGTGTTTTCAATGATCTTGAAAAAATTGAGATTAACTTAAAGCAGATTACTGACCAACTGGTAAAAGAAGGAATTGACAAATTTATTGAACCTTTCGACGAGTTGCTTAAAACCGTTGAAGAGGAGGCAAAATAAATCTTATACACATTGGATTATTACCTGAATTACATTCAGGAAAGCAGAAAAAAAGAAAAGATGAAAACAGAAAATAACATAAAAGCCATTTTTTTCGATGTTGGAGGGGTATGCCTTACCAATGGCTGGGATGAATCTTCAAGGGAAAAACTGGCACAGGAATTTAGCTTCGATTTTGAGCAAACAGAGTCGGTTCATGCCAACCTTTTTGAAGATTTTGAACGTGGCGAAATAACATTGGAAGAATACATTGATAAAGTTTATTTTACCTCTGAACAAATAGGAAATATTACAAGACAGGACATCATTAAATTTATGAAGGACCAAAGTAAAAGTATTGAATCTACGTTAGAAATTCTTAAAAAAATCAAACAAAAAGGAGATTACAGACTGGCTACGATTAACAACGAATCGTTTACATTAAACCAGTTTAGAATTGAAAAATTTGGTCTTGCACAGTATTTCGATCATTTTTTCAGCTCTTGTTACCTGCACATGCGAAAACCCGAAAAACGGATTTTCAAAACGGTAATTCATATTACCCAACTTCAACCTAACGAGTGTCTGTTTATCGACGACAGGATTGAAAATATTGAAGCTGCCCGCAATGAGGGAATCAATTGCATACATCTCACAAAGGTGAACGAACTCGGCGAAAACCTGAAAAAGTATAATATAAAGTTTTAACAGATATGGAAAAATATGATTT
Organism: uncultured Prolixibacteraceae bacterium; assembly: GCA_963769925.1. GTDB lineage: Bacteria > Bacteroidota > Bacteroidia > Bacteroidales > Prolixibacteraceae > Draconibacterium. The sequence continues at coordinate 2,387 of CAVYOB010000046.1, read as the reverse complement.
TGGTTTGATAGGATTGGGTGTAATGGGAAGAAATTTTATTCTGAACATTGCAGAAAACGGCCACTCTGCGCTTGGCTACGATTTGGATAAAGATAAAGTAGAGGCTTTGAATAAAGAGGGCAAAGAATATAAAGTAAAAGGTGTAAATACCCTGAAAGATTTTATTTCGGGACTTGCCAAAACCACGAAAAATAATGTTGCTTGTTCCGGCAGATGTGGTTGACAAAGCACTGGACGATTTGCTTCCGATGCTCGAAAAAGATGATTTGGTTATCGATGGCGGAAATTCGCATCCGAATGACACAGAACGCCGGGAGAAAGCATTTGTGAAAAAAGGGTTCAGATATCTGGGTGTAGGCATTTCGGGTGGTGCTGAAGGTGCACGACATGGTCCAAGTATGATGCCGGGAGGAAACGAAGAATCGTACAACCTGGTTAGCGACATTTTTACCGACGCGGCAGCCAAAGTAAAAGGCGATGCCTGTGTAACCTGGCTCGGGAAAGGCTCCGCCGGACATTTCGTAAAAATGGTACACAACGGCATTGAATACGGAATTATGCAACTGATTTCAGAAATTTACGATGTGATGAAAAATGGGCTGAAAATGGAAAATACGGAAATGAGTGACATTTTTAAAGAATGGAACTATGGTTCCGTGGCATCTTACCTGGTTGAAATTACAGCAGATATATTGGAAAAAGAAGACAAACAGGAAGGCGGATTTCTCATCGATCATATTCTGGACAGTGCCAAACAAAAAGGAACAGGAAAATGGACATCGCAACTTGCCATGGATTTTCAGGCTCCGGTGCCAACTATCGACACTGCTGTTTCCATGCGCCATCTTTCCGCGTTTAAAACCGAACGAGTAAAAGCAGATTCCGTGTTGAAAGGCCCAGTTGCCCAGATTGAAGAAGACAAAGCAACGTTTATTAAAAAATTGGAAAATGCACTCTTTTTTGGAATGCTGATTACGTATGCTCAGGGATTTGAATTGCTCCGCATTGCTTCCGATGAAAAAGGGTATAATCTGAATCTTAGCGATGTGGCACGTATTTGGAGAGGCGGATGTATTATCCGTTCGGAAATGCTCAACGATTTTATGAAAGCATACAAAAGTGTTCCGCAGTTACCCAACCTGCTGTTCGATACAAAGCTTTCTGACAGCAGTGAATGAAAAGCAGGAAATCGTGCGTGATGTTATTATTCAGGCAGTAAAAGCCGGTCTGCCGGTTCCGGGATTAATGTCATCGCTGGGGTATTTCGATGCATACCGGAGTGGACATCTGGCAGCCAATATGATTCAGGCACAACGCGATTATTTTGGCTCACACACCTACCAAAAGATTGGCGAAGAAGGTGTTTTTCATACCGACTGGTAGTACCAAAACAAGTAACATTTTCCTGATAATAAGATTGAAAAATTATTCAACACATTAAATTTTCTGAAATGAAACGAGTCCCGGTTGTTCGGGACGAGTTCCATACTATACCTTTAAGAATAAATAATTTTAATAGTATGAAAAGTATTTCTGAACTCGAACCTACCATATTAACCATTTTTGGTGGCGACGGCGATCTTACCTGGCGCAAACTCATTCCGGCTTTGTACAATTTGTTTATCGATGGATTTCTTCCTGAAAAATTCAAAATACTGAGTGTAGATATGAAAGATGTAGCGCAGGAAGAGTACAATAAAAGACATTTTGAAGGAGTGAATAAATTTTCACGCCGGGGAAAAGCCGACAAGGAAAAATGGAAAGAATTTGAGCAATATATTACCTATGTGCAGGCCGATATTACGAACGATAAATCGTACAACCAGCTTCAAAAAATATTTAACGAAACGGACAAAGATTGGGATACGGAAGCCTCACGCATTTTTTATATGGCGGTTTCTCCTCATTTTATAAAAGAAATTGCAGGCCACTTGACAAAGCCGGAATTGCCGGAAACAGCCGGAAACACCGGATTGTGGTTGAAAAACCTTTTGGACACGATCTGGAAAGTGCCAAAGATCTGAATAATGTGTTACAGGGAATTTTTAGTGAATGCCAGATTTACCGTATCGACCATTACCTTGGAAAGGAAACGGTGCAAAATATTATGGCTTTTCGTTTTGCCAATGCACTTTTCGAGCCGCTTTGGAACCGCAATTTTATTGAACAGATTCAAATTAATGTTTCGGAACAGGTTGGCGTTGAAAACAGGGCTTCTTATTACGAACATGCGGGTGCCGTGCGCGACATGATTCAAAACCATATTCTTCAGCTTATTTGTTTGATTGGAATGGAACCCCCTGTTGATCTTGATGCCAACAGTATTCGCGATAAAAAGCTGGAAGTTCTGCATGCCATTCGCCATTTTTCGGAAGACAATGTTTATT
>CAVYOB010000045.1:0-232586 GCA_963769925.1 uncultured Prolixibacteraceae bacterium | reverse complement strand
AGATTAAACTAGTAGAGAGATTAGTACTTAGAAAAGCCCGGTCATGCCGGGCTTTTCTATTTATCTGTTCAATCTGCTTCTTTTATAGTAAGGCTTTTCTTTTGGGTGAAATTTCCAGGTTAATTTAGCTCCATACATTGTTGGAGGACCGGGAACAAATGTTGGAACACCAAACAAACTGCCTGTATTCCCTGCACTGGTAACATAATTCTGATCCAGGATATTTGTTCCGTATGCTGAAAGTGTCAAATTTAAATCCGTCAGCTCTATTCCACCGTTAATATTTAATAAACCGTATGCACCTTGTTCCAGTCCCGGAGTATTGGCATCTTCAAAATACATATGGGTTTTGTACGAGTAAGAAGGTGTAACAAAAACTATAATATTGGGTGTAATATTTACGTGTGCATTAAAGCCGGCAGTAAAACTTTGTTTTGGTGAAAGACGGAACGAGTTCCCGGCGTATTCCTGTGTTAACCCGTCTGTATTTGTAGAATCAAATTCGGTGTGCAACCAGGCATAATTACCAAATAAATCAAGGTGCTTGAATAAGGCAACTTTTATACTTGCCTCTATGCCATAAGAAGTGGCTTTCCCTCCATCTTTTACAATGTAGTTAAACTCACCGGTTTCAGTGTTGGCAACCCAGGCGCTGGTCTGGAAATTTTTGTACTTATGATAAAAACCATCTGCATCAATATAAACCCGTGACAAAATATCGGTTTTAAATCCGGCATCGTAATTATCCAGGATTTCAGCATCCAGAATTTGCGATTCACCTGTTGAAGTATATTGAAGAACCTTTGGTCGTCTTCCGCGTGCATAATTGGCAAAAATATTGGTATTGTCGTTCATCCGGTATTCCAGTCCGGCTTTTCCGGTAAATGAAATTGAATTTTTCTTGATTTCATTATAATCTCCGGGTTTGAAAAATAAGTTAGGGGAATTTCCGGTATATGATCCCAACACTGAAGGGTCCCCGCCAATAAATGCTGCACTGCCATTTAGTTTGTACATGTCAAAAACGCCCCGGGCACCAGCTGAAATAAAGATTTTATGCGTTAATTCATAGGTTCCGTCAATAAATACCTCTGCCGAGCGATTTGTAGCAGAGCTATAATTTTCTTCCTGGTGGTTTGCTGGCAGAGGAATATAAATGGTAGTATCAAGTTCAGGAATATAGTTTGGTATTGCAGGAATAGATACGGGCTGTCCGTTAGCATCAACAAGATTACTATTGTCCGGGCTAAAAAGATGAATCATATTTTGCTCGTTGGGCGAGAACCAGTAAGTCTGATCTGCTTTTTCATGCCAGTAGCTTGCACCAAATGTTCCATTCAGGCGACTGTTTTGCGAGAAATTGTACCTCGCCTCGCCGTAGTACTGATCGGCGTTACTATGTTCCGCCATGTCTATTGCTGCTGCTGCGGTTCCGTCGCCATCCCAACGGGCCGAAGCTTTGCTTGTTCGGTACGAGGCAATTACAGTCCAGTAATTATGCTCACTAATAAAATATTTATAATTCAATGTTGCATCGAAAAAGTCTTTTCCTGTACCCAGATTTTTACCTTGTTCCAGCGAAGCTACTCCACCAAAAATATCGGTAACCCCATTTGTATTCGGAAACATTTTACTCATAAATGCAATTCCGGGAGTATCGTCTTTCTGATAGTTTACTTCAAGGTCTAATTTATGATTAAAAGCAGGAAGGAAACGGACCGAAAATCTACCGGCAACGGTATTTTTCCCGTTAAGCGTTCCGCCAAACGTATTTTTTACATAACCGTCACGTGCATTGTAAATCCCGGCTGCGCGAACAAACAACATATCTTTAATTATGGATACATTTACCGCTCCCCGAACTTCTTTTTCAGCATAATTTCCGGTTCCTGCAGTAATATAGCCTTCGGTGGTATTAACCGGTTTTTTACTAATAAAGTCAATAGCTCCGGCTTGTGCTCCTCTTCCAAAAAGTGTATTCTGCGGGCCCCTTAAAACTTCTACCTGTTCCATATCGAAAAGTTCAACGGATGCAGCGCTGGCCCGGTTAATGGGTACATTGTTGTAATATACAGAAATACGTGGCTGTGCGCTCGGACTCACTTCATCGCTTGTTACCCCGCGAATTACAAAAGTTGGTCGATTGGCTCCCTGTTCCCGAATAAATAATCCAGGAACAAATTCACTTAAAAGGCTTAAATCGGTGATATTTGAATTTTCGATAGTAGAAGCGCTCACAGCAGTTATGGCTTCAGGAATATCCAGCAGTTGTTGTTCTCGTTTTTGGGCCGTTACCGTCACCGGCTCCAAATGAATATTTCCCTGATCGAGTGTCATCTTAAAGAAGTTTTCACCCTGAACAAGTTCGTAATCTATTGTTTTTGTTTCGTATCCAATATGTGATATTCTTACTCTGGCCTTTCCGGTTTGAAGATTTTGAATCAGGAATTCTCCGTTGGCGTTTGAATTTACTTCTTTTGTTGTTCCGTCAACCGATACGGTCGCTCCTGCAATGGGAACATCGTTTGCATCATAGATTTCTCCACGTAAAAAAACCGGTGGCAGTGACTGAACTGAACGCTCTGTATTACGGTATTTACGTTTTGCCTGTCCTCTCTTTTTTGTTTGTCCGGCTGACGTTCCTACAATAGCAAACACTAAAATAACTGTGATAATCTGTTTCATCGTTTGTTTCAATGGTTAAAATAAGAACGTCCGATTTACAAAAAAAATATCAAACAAGCTTAATTTACCATTCAATTTTAAAAATGAATTTTCAAAAAGTGTTTCTGGAAAAATAACAGTAGCCATGATTGTAATTAAATGATGAGAAAGCTGACTTTGAATTCCGTTGAGCGCATTCCCCGTCAGCTCTATTTCAAGGAGTTTCAATTTTTGTTTGAAAAATGTTTCAAACGCTTAAATTTTTAACAGTGTAAACCGGAAGTTTAAGCCAAATAGAAAACTCGTCCATGCTGTTTTGAGCTTTTCCCTTGTCCTTACATCTTTTCAAAGCAAGCGAAGGTTTCCTTGATTTATTAACCAGATAGATCCGGTAATCCCGTTCAACAGATTCATTTCTCCTGTTCGAACGACTGTACATGGAATATACTTTATTCATGGGAACCAATGTTAAGCCAATATATTTTTCCATTGATTCCCAAGTTCCTGTCTTAATGATTCCAAACCAACAGTTATATGGTTTAATGGCTTTTCTTTCAGTATCTACAACGATACCTGAATAGCTAAAAAGTAAAAAAAGAGAAATTAAAATTCCGGCTACACCAAGCACCCACATGGAAGCAAAAAACATAGAGATCCCAATAATCAAGAAAGTAATGCCAAAAAAGATCGTGGGGCCTTCAAGCGTTTTTTCGATTTTGTTATTTATGATCAATGGTTTAAGTTTTAGAGATTATTTTTTTCAGTTATTACGTATTTATGATAATTGAGTTCCAACCTGACTTCTAATTACAATAGTTTATTCTAATTCTAAATTGCGTTTTTCAATATAATTATGCCAGAGCAAATAAGTTGCTGCACTGCGATTTGGAGAAAATTTCTTCATAAATAAGATGATTTCTTCTTTGGAGCTTTCGGGTGGAACCAGTTCAAGTTCATAAACTGCTTTAATGGTTGCCAGGTCGCCGGGTGGGAAAATATCAGAAAAATGAAGGCTCATCATTAAATACATATCAATAGTCCAGTTTCCAATACCCTTGATTTGAATCAGACGATCACGAATTTCTGTTTCATTTAGTACATTTAATCTGGAAAGATTAAGATTACCGGTTTCAATCTCATTGGCCAGTATTTTTACATATTTTGTTTTTTGGCGGCTAAAATAACAGGCACGCAGTTCCTCATCCGAAAGTTTCAAAAGGTTCACTGGTGTAATCGCATCAATTCTTTCTTCCAGTTTGTTAAAAGCAGCTTTTGCCGATGCCAACGAAACCTGTTGCTCAAGAATGGTAAGTACAAGTGTTGCAAAATTTGGTTTGCGACTCCAAAACGGAGGAAAACTGTATTTTTCAATTACACGTTGCAATTTGGCTTCTTTCTGAATACACCAGTTACACCGATTCCTGAAATCGATTTCATTTTTGATTTTCATTACTTGTTGTTTGATAAATCAGCAGATAAAAATAAAAAAGAGGAACGTAAAAAACGTCCCTCTCTGAAGGCAATACCGAATTAAATAAATTAAACTTGTTATAATGATTTTTTTGCCTTCGTTAAAAAAACGATCATTCAGGTTTTTTATTATATGCTGACATAACTCCTGTCTCTGATTTCAAAAATCAGAACTGAAAAACAGCTGACAAAATAAAATTAATTCCGGGAGAAACAATTCCCGAGGAATATGTTCTGTAACCTTGGTCGAATATATTTTCAACGCCTCCACTCAACGTAAATTTCCGGGTTACTTTATAGTTTCCATTCAGGTTAAGTGTCCACCAGCCCGGTGAAAAAGGATTTCCGTTTTTGTCGGTAGCATACATATAAGATTTTCCCTGTTCTGATGGAGCGAGATCTTCAAAAGCAATTTTTCCATTGTAGTTTACATACAGATCGGCAAACCATTTCAAATTTTCAAATATTAAATGCGAACTGCCAAATACCGGCGTTGCATGACGAACCGGATAGCCATCTGAGTCTTTTCCTTTGGTAATTGTTATGTTATGTCGTGTCCTAAGATTTTGGGTAAACAAATATTCCAGTGCAAAACTTCCGCCGTAAATATCCGCAGCGTCGGCGTTGACCAGCGCTTCCACTTTGCTCAGTGTGCCGTCGTACATAATGGAATCCTGTCCATTAAGTGTAAAATCACGTCTTACCATGGCATTTTTCAGTCGTGTATAAAATCCTGTCAGCTCAAAACTGGCCTTTCCAACTATGGTTTTTATAATATCAATTTCAAGGTTTCGTGCATATTCAGGTTTGAGATCTGGATTGGGAACGATTACATTTCCCGGCTCTGAATCAAAAACTTTTGCTACATCATCGATATTTGGCGAACGGAATCCGGTGGAGGCATCAATATTAAACTGCCAGTTTTCAGAAGGATGCCAAACCAATCCGACGTTTCCAATTAATGCTGAATTTTTCAGGTTGAATCCATCAAATGGAAAACCATAGTCTTGCTGATTAAACTTTCCATTCATCCAGGTGAAAGTGTAACGTGTCCCGGCCTGCAGAATAATTTTTTCCTGCCAGTTATATTTATATGAAATATATCCGGCTATACTTCCGTAATCCGAGTTGCCCGGATAACGGGAAGGAATCGTTTCTGTATCTCCTGTAGTAAGATTAAAGGTTGTACCAACAGAATTGATCAGGTTATAATACGATTCAACCCCATAAAAAAGTTCATTTTGTTTATCGATGGTTTTGCCAAGGTCGAGGTTCACTGAAAAGACAGAAAGGTCTTCTTTCCTTCCGTTTCGTTCCGGATTATTCAGACTGCGATCATATCTGCTTTCAGCATATTTCTGAAATGCGGTTTGCAGGTTTATTTTGTCAGCCAGAACACTATTTGGTTTCATTTTTAGTTGCCCTGAAAACATTGACCAGACTTGCGGTCCGTAATACCATTCACCATAGCGCAGTTTATTATTACGGTAAACGATCAACCGGTCATATCGTGGAATATCTGATGTTTGAGAATGATTGGCGCTCAGGATAAGTTCCGTTTTTTCAGACGGACGGTAACGCAACTTTCCAAGAATATTAAACTGGCTGTATCCGGTATATTCTTGAATCAGTTCGTTGGGATTTTTAATGATATGATCAGAACCATCAAACCCATTTTTTAAAACATATTCCGGTCGTTTGTATTCACCCCGAACATTTGAACCCATTCTCAGATCATCGAAGTCGGTGAAGGTGCTGCTAACTAATGCAGCCCATTTTTCACCACTCAGATTAACGGTAGCATGAATCGTCTTTTCAAAGTTAGCACTGGAATATCGAGTCATTATTTTTCCTGAAGGAACTACCCCTTTCCCGGTTGATAGTTTTGGTTTTAGGGTTGTAAAACTCATCACTCCGCCAAGTGCATCACTTCCGTAAATTACTGAACCAGGCCCCAGGATTACTTCCGTATTTTCCAGACTTTTTGCATCAATTGAGATTACATTTTGCAGGTTTCCACTCCGGTAAATGGCATTGTTCATCCTTATTCCGTCAACAACGATCAATACTCTGTTCGCTGCAAAACCCCTGATCATCGGGCTACCACCTCCCATTTGGCTTTTCTGTATAAAAATACCCGTGCCGGTTCCAAGTAAGTCGGCGGTTGTTTGCGGGTTGTACTGAACAATTTTTTCAGGTCGGATTGAAACAATATTTTGTGGAATTTCACTTTTTGACTGTTCCCATCGGTTAACTGAAACCACTATCTCATTTAGTCGAACCGGGTTTTCAGTCAGCAAAATTATTCCTCCCTGCCGGATTATTTTCTGTTTCGTAAGAGAATAAGTTAAAAACGAAGGATGCTTAAAAATGATTTTTTCCTGTTCACCAAATTGATCGATATTTACTTTTCCATTCTGATCGGTTTGTGTAGAAAAAATATCGGAAATCAAAATTACCCCTTCAATTGGTTTCCCTGACCTGGCGTCCATTACCTGGATAGTTTGTGCTTCAGAGAGAATGAATAAGAAGACAGATATAACAGATAAAAATATTTTCATTTGGTTTTTGCGCAAAAGTATTAAAAATGGCAGCTAGGTGTACAAAAAATGTGCCTCGATTTAAGAACAAATGCTTGAAAGGATTTGGTTGTTGGAAAAGAGGAAATAAAAAATCAGGTATTGATATTAATACCTGATTTTTTATAAAAGAATTTATTTTAAACGAGTCCCTGTGCCAGCATTGAATTGGCCACTTTTACAAAGCCACCAATGTTGGCTCCTTTAACATAATTAGTATATCCGTCGGGTTCCTTGCCATATTTCATACACATTTCGTGAATATTGTGCATGATGGAGTGAAGTTTTTCATCCACTTCTTCGCGGCTCCAGGCCAAACGCATGCTGTTCTGTGTCATTTCCAGTCCTGAAATGGCTACGCCACCAGCATTAGCTGCTTTCCCCGGTCCGTATAAAATCTTTGATTCAAGAAAATGATGTTCAGCTTCGTAAGTACTTGGCATATTAGCGCCTTCAGCTACCAAAAAGCAACCATTGTTTACAAGGGTTTTTGCTTCTTCTCCGCTTATTTCATTTTCAGTGGCACATGGAAGCGCAATATCGCATTTTACACCCCATGGACGTTTTTTATCCATATACGTTACATTGTATTTTTCGGCATATTCACGAATACGTCCGCGATGAATATTTTTGAGTTCCATCACATAATTCAGTTTCTCGGTGTTTATGCCATTCGGATCGTAAATTGATCCTGATGAATCAGATAGTGTTACAACCTTGCCGCCTAGCTCAATCACTTTTTCTGTTGCATACTGGGCAACATTTCCTGAACCGGAAACTGCAACCGTTTTTCCTTTAAAACTATCCCCGCGTGTTTTCAGCATTTGATCAGCAAAATATACGGCTCCGTAACCTGTTGCTTCAGGTCTGATGAGAGAACCTCCCCATTCAACACCTTTCCCGGTTAATGCACCTGTAAATTCGTTTCTCAAACGTTTATACTGACCAAAAAGAAATCCTATTTCACGTCCGCCAACGCCAATATCCCCGGCTGGTACATCGGTATAAGGACCAATATGGCGCGAAAGTTCTATCATAAAACTTTGGCAGAAACGCATAACTTCATTGTCAGACTTATTTTTCGGATCGAAATCGGAACCTCCTTTTCCACCTCCCATAGGAAGGGATGTCAGGCTGTTTTTCAATACTTGCTCGAAAGCAAGGAATTTCAGAATACTTTGGTTTACAGTGGGATGAAAGCGCAGTCCGCCTTTATACGGGCCAATTGCACTGTTCATTTCAATACGGTACCCGCGGTTGATATTTATGTTTCCTTTATCGTCGGTCCATGGCACTCTGAATTGAATAATTCGTTCAGGTTCCACCATACGCTCGAGGATTTTTGCATGCATATAAACGGGGTTTTGTAAAATAAAATCGGCCAGCGATTCTATCACCTCATGCACTGCCTGGTGAAATTCTACCTGTAAAGGATCTTTTGCCTTTACATATTCCATAAAACTCTCTACAAAGGATTCAGAATTTTTTGCAATCATAATGAATTAAATTTTTTGATTTTATGCGCTTAATTTAAGAAAAGAAGACTGTATAAAAAAATCTGTTTATCAGTAAGTTAGGTTGGTCGTGCTGATTCATTTTAAATGTAATTCTATTGTTTGAATATCAAATTTAAACTTTTCTGTTATGATTGCTTATGAATTATAAAATTCTGCGGTTTTACCACTCAGAGAATTGTAAGCATAAGAAAGCATATTTTTTTTACAACAATGCTAATTTATCCTGCGTGAAGGTTAAATTTTCAATGTTAATTACGAAAATGAAGATGAAAGATTGATCAAACAAAATTGGTATCTTTGCGGCTTTAAAATTTGAAGCGTATTCAACAAGGGAAAAATGGAATATAATTTTGCAGCAATTGAGCCGAAATGGCAGAAGTATTGGGAAGAGCATAAAACTTTTAAAACAGTTGACGATTTTTCAAAGCCAAAATTTTACACGCTCGATATGTTTCCTTATCCTTCGGGTGCCGGACTTCATGTTGGTCATCCGGAAGGTTACACGGCAACTGATATTGTAAGTCGTTACAAACGAATGAAAGGCTTTAATGTACTTCATCCGATGGGTTACGATGCTTTTGGACTTCCTGCAGAACAATATGCAATTCAAACCGGAACGCACCCTGCAATAACAACTCAAAAGAACTGCGATAATTTTCGCCGGCAAATAAAAGCTATTGGTTTAAGCTATGACTGGGATCGCGAAATTAATACCACTGACCCGAAATATTTCAAATGGACACAATGGATTTTTAAGCAGTTGTATAATACCTGGTTCGATGAAGAACTGCAAAAGGGAAGGCCGGTTTCAGAACTTGTAATTCCAGAAGAAGTTAAAAGATGAAGGTAAAGAGGCAGTTAAAAAGTATGTCGGTGAAAAGCGTTTGGCTTATTACGATAATGCGCAGGTGTGGTGGTGCGAATCGTGTAAAACAGTTTGCGCCAACGAAGAGGTACTTGCTGACGGATCGCATGAAAAATGCGGAACTCCGGTTATTCGAAAATATTTGAAACAGTGGTTGCTCCGTATTCCTCATTATGCCGAACGGTTGTTAAGCGGACTTGATAATCTCGACTGGCCGGCCGGTGTAAAAGATATGCAGCGTAACTGGATTGGAAAATCTACAGGTGCGGAAGTTGATTTTGAAATTGATGGGCTAAATAATAAACTGCGTGTTTATACAACTCGTCCTGACACTTTATTTGGTGCAACCTATATGGTAATTGCGCCTGAACATCCGATGGTAAGTGAAATTGTTACCGCAGAAAAAAAGACGGAAGTAGATGCCTATTTGCACGCCGCTTCTTTAAAATCTGATCTTGACCGTACCGATCTTGCAAAAGTAAAAACCGGAGTTTTTATGGGTCGCTTTGCAATTAACCCGGTGAATAAACAACCCATTCCTATCTGGGTAGCTGATTATGTTTTAATGGGTTACGGAACTGGTGCGATCATGGCAGTTCCTGCGCACGATACCCGCGACTTTGAATTTGCAAAAGCATTTAATATTCCAATAATATGTATTCTTGATCCGGAATCGGCGGAAAACAGGGAACAGGTACTTGCAGGAGATGCCTGCTGGACAGAAGATGGAAAATATATTAACTCAGCAAGTAAAGAAACCGGGCTTGATATTAACGGATTGAACAAAATTGCCGGAATTCAGAAAACCATTGATTGGTTAGATAAAAATAGCCTCGGGAAAGCTACAGTGAATTACAAAATTCGTGACTGGTTATTCAGTCGCCAGCGTTACTGGGGCGAACCATTTCCGGTAATTCACTGGGAAGACGGAGAAGTTACTTTGGTTGATGATGAAAACCTGCCGGTGGAATTACCAGAACTGGAAGAATATAAACCAAGCGAAACGGGAGAATCGCCACTGGCAAATGCAACCGACTGGCTGAATATTGTCGATGAAAACGGACGGAAAGGTCGTCGTGAAACCAATACCATGCCACAATGGGCAGGATCGTGCTGGTATTATTTGCGTTATATCGATCCGAACAACGAAAAAAGCATTTTCGACGTGAAAAAGGAACAGTACTGGATGCCGGTGGATTTGTATATTGGCGGTGCTGAACATGCGGTTTTACATCTGCTATACTCACGTTTCTGGCATAAAGTGCTTTTCGACTTGGGGATTGTTTCAACAGATGAACCATTTCAAAAGCTGTATAACCAGGGAATGATTCTGGCATTTGCCTATGAGACTGCGAACGGAGCCAAAGTAATTTCAGATTTTGTAGAAGAAAAAGAAGGGAAATTTTACCACAAGGAAACTGGTGAGGAAGTAAAACAGATAGTGGCAAAAATGTCAAAGACACTAAAAAATGTGATCAATCCTGATGACGTAATTGCTAACTTCGGAGCTGATTCTCTGCGTTTATACGAAATGTTTATGGGTCCGCTCGACGAACGTAAACCCTGGGCTGAAAATGGTGTAAAAGGAGTGTTTAATTTTCTGAACCGGGTACATCGTTTTTTTGCTGATTTGAATAATATAGCCGATGGGGAAGAAGATAAAGAAGTAGCTAAATTATTACATCAAACCATTGAGAAGGTAGAGTCAGATATTCTAAATCTGAAATTCAATACTGCGATTTCGGCTTTGATGGTATTTAATAACCTGGCTATAAGAAAAGGAAAAGTTACCAAATCAACTGCCGAAACATATGCAAAAATTCTGTCTCCATTTGCACCGCATTTGGGTGAGGAATTGTGGCAGTTGTATGGTCATCCTGAAACATTGGCATATGAGCCGTGGCCGGATGTCGATAAAAATCTTTTGCAGGAAGATACAATTGAATATCCGGTTTCATTCAACGGGAAAATGCGCTATTTGATCGAGTTGCCGGCGGATGTTTTACCGGCAGATGCTGAAAAAGCAGTGCTAGCCGATGAACGTTCGCAAAAATGGCTGGAAGGAAAAACAGTTCGGAAATTCATTTTTGTTCCGAAGAAAATCATTAATGTAGTGATTGGATAATTCATCGTTTCTGAAATTTTGAATATCAGTAAAAATTTCAACGTATAAAAAGGATGGTCTAAGTGACTATCCTCTTAAATATCTTCCCAAATATTAAATCAAAAAAAATAATTGGCGTTTTATGATGTTATTTAAATTGATTCTTTATAATTTTAATATAGAATAAAAGACGTGTAAGTCTCAATATGGCTATAGTAATAGAGTGAGGAAGTTTATGGGTCATCACATAATTTTAACTATATGTTTTATTAGTTGATTTAAAAGTTTTAAATACAATAATTTAAATGTGCAGATTATGAAAGTGAAGAATTTACTTTTTACAGTTATTTTGGTCTTTGGTTTTCTTGTTGCGAATTCCCAGATCGTTTCAAATGGAGATAAAATTTTAAATCTTGGGCTTGGTCTAGGTACTAATTATTATTCCGGGAGTGCATACAGCAATACTTTCCCGCCATTGTCAGCATCGTTGGAAGTAATTTTAGACGATGATTTATTCAGTGATGGAAAAGGTGCATTGGGTGTTGGCGGCTATGCCGGGTTTTTTGGGTACAAATATCGGTACGTCGGATACAATTACGAATGGAAATACTCCAACTTTGTTTTGGGCCCGCGCGGGTATTTGCATTACAATTTTCTTGACAATTTGGATACTTATACCGGTATATTAATTGGATACAATATTGTTTCATATACCGGAGGCGGTACAATTACAGGTTACACAGCCGCCGGCAGTGGTTTAGCCTGGTCGTGGTTCCTGGGAGGAAGATATTATTTCCAGGATAACCTGGCGGCAATGTTGGAGTTGGGCTATGGAATTTCCTATCTCAATATTGGTATAGCCGTAAAATTTTAACAGCGTAAAATCAATTGTGGTAATATTGGGTATAGCTGCTGATACCAGCTACAAAAAGAAAATAAATGTTGATACAGGGATGTTGAAAAAGCGTCCTTTTCTTTTTATAGAAATACTTTTCGAACCCACATCTTAATTCTTGGTTAATTTCCTGTTTCCCTGATAAACTTCACTTATTATATGCAAAACTGTTTATTCTTTTGCGGCCAATTTTTTAAAATGATGTAATTTGTAATGGTTTTGATTTCCTGGTTTATGAAACAGAAATATGCAGATGCAGTTAAGGATTACATGATCATCACATTCGGACTGCTTTTATTTGCCATGGGTTGGGTTTTATTCCTTATTCCGGCCGAGATTACCGGTGGTGGAGTGAGCGGCGTTGCGGCTGTCGTTTACTTTGCTACAAAAATTCCGGTGAGTATTACATTTCTGGCCATCAATATCGTTTTGGTATTGATTGCCATAAAAATTCTTGGAGCAAGCTTTGGCGTAAAAACCATTTACAGCATTGCTGTTCTAACTGTTTTCTTTGCTTTGTTTCAGAATGTATTAAAAGAGCCGCTAGTTGATGATAATTTTCTTTCAGCGGTGTTGGGAGGAATGTCTGGCGGAATCGGACTTGGCGTCGTTTTTTCGCGTGGTGGAAGTACCGGGGGAACTGATATTTTTGCCATGATCGTTAATAAATACCGGAACATTAGCCCGGGAAGGATTATTATGTTATGCGATGTAGTAATTATCGCTTCTTCGTATTTCGTTTTTCAGTCGCCAGCAAAACTGGTTTACGGTTATGTTACCATGTGGGTGGTTTCCTATGCACTCGATTCATTTTTAAGTGGTGCAAACCGGTCGGCTCAAATGTTTATTATTTCAAAGAAATACGATGAAATTGCAGATTTTATAACACATGAGGCCATTCGTGGGGTGACAGTTCTCGATGGAACCGGCTGGTATACCAAGGAAGCATCAAAAGTAGTTATGAGCGTTGTCAGAAAACGGGAAACCAGTGCGATCTTCCGCAAAATAAAAGAAATCGACCCGGATGCTTTTATTTCCATGGGCAGTGTTATGGGAGTTTACGGACAGGGATTCGAAAGGATTAAATTATAACAATAATCTTCCACAAATTTGAATAGAAAACAGGGATCATTATTTTTGTTGTGCGGGAGAAAAACAACAAATTCGATTTTTTGGGGTTTTATAAAAAACAGAGGTTAAGGGCATGGAGCGAGCAAAAAGGATCAATTGGATTTTTATCACTTTCATTTTTTTATTATCAGTATTGAATGCGTGTGTTCAGTCAAAAAGCAAGCAGCCGAAAGCGGAGGCTACTGAACCGGAAATTGTAGAACCGCCTGCCCCAAAGTTGGTTTACGGACTTCCTGTTGATTCTTTTCTCGTAGAAACCGGAGTAGTAAAAAATAATCAGTACCTCAGTCAGATACTCAACGAAAAAGGAGTTGGGAATGGGTGAAATTGATCAAATTGTAAAAAACTCGAAGCCGGTACTTGATGTTCGAAAAATTCAGGGCGGGAAAAAATATACTTTCTTTTTAAGTCCTGATTCTGCTCACCAGGCCAAATATTTTGTTTATGAAGATTCGCCTGTGAAATATTTTGTTTATGAACTCTTTGACAGTTTAAAGGTTCACGAGGGAGAAAATGAAGTCGAAATCAGACGACGCACAGCCCAGGGCAAAATTGAATCCTCGTTATGGAATACCATGAAAGACAATAACCTGGATCCGATGCTGGCACTCGATCTTAGTGATATTTACCAATGGACCATTGATTTTTTTGCAGTTCAAAAAGGCGATCGCTTCAGGGTAGTTTATGATGAAAAATATGTTGATTCCACCTATATTGGATTAGGAAATATTTATGCTGCTGAATTTGATTCTTACGGGGAACCTATTTATGCATTTCGGTTTGTACAGAATGATTCCATAGGCTATTTCGATGAAAAAGGACAAAACCTGCAGAAACAGTTTTTAAAAGCACCTTTGAAGTTTTCAAGGATCAGCTCGCGATTCTCCAATGGGAGAATGCACCCGGTTTTACGTATTCGCCGACCACATCATGGTGTGGATTATGCAGCTCCCAAAGGAACACCAGTGAGGAGTATTGGCGACGGAGCTGTAACTGCCAAAGGTTATCAGAGAGCGGGTGGTGGCAATTACATAAAAATTAAACATAACTCGGTTTATTCAACAACTTACATGCATCTTTCCGGTTTTGCGAAAGGTATTGTTCCCGGGGTACGTGTAAGACAGGGACAAGTTATTGGTTACGTTGGTGCTACCGGGTTGGCAACAGGACCGCACCTCGATTTCAGAGTTTACAAGAACGGAACTGCCGTGGATCCGCTAAAGGTAAAATCACCGCCTGCAAAACCTGTGAATGAAGAAAATATGCCATACTACATAACAATGAAAGATTCTCTGCTAAATGAATTACAGAAAATTACCTGGGATTCAGTTACATTGGCAGAAGTACAATAATCGTGATTAAACTCTTTTTTGATTTCTTTCTGAACTCTACGTTAATACTTTATCTAAAAATGGCTACAATTTGAAATCGATTACATCGACAGTTTCTTAAAAAGATCCCTGAAGATGGCATCGCGGTTCAGTGAAGTTGCCATGCGAATAAAATGCCGTGAGTTGTCAACGCTAAAAGTTACCTGGTCGGTTAAAATAGGACTGTGCACTAGGTTGGTGGGAATCCACGAAGGATTATTCAGCCAGGCAATTGTTGAAACGTCCCAAATCACTTTCGACCACGCTTCCTGGCCTCCGCTGTATTCCTTAACAATATTGAAAAGGTAATCGGAAAGTTCATTTTTCCCCTCCAGATAATAACTAAGTTCAGGAATGGTAGTCGCCAAATGTGAAACAACCGGCTGTGTTGGAAGAACGACCAGTGGAACACCTGAATTAAAAACCACCTGTGCCGCCGGAACATCCTGCATCAGGTTAAATTCAAGCTGATGAGGCCAGTTTAAGTCATTGCCTCCCAACCAGACAACAACGATATTTTCAATGATTTTTGGCTCAATAAGAATGGCGGATGCAATATTGGTTATACATCCGATCGTCACAACATATAATGGATCTTCCGGGCTACTTGCCAGCGCCTTTTTGATCAGGTCATCCACGGCGTCACTTTTTACCGGCCGCTTAACATCTTCCAAATATCGGTCTGATCCGCGGAACGCAAAGTTCTCCGATGATTTTCCCATAAATTTCAGAAGCCGGAGAATTTCTTCATAGCTTTTTTCCATTCCCTCTCCGGGCGTGTCAGCCCTTTGGTTTTTAAAAGGAGCCGCATAAACCGCTTCAACTTTTATTTTGTCGGGTGAAAGAATCGCATAGGCCAGAGCAAACTGATCATCCACTTCGTTGTAAGTATCAGTATCCAAAATCATTCTGATTTTGCCTGTAGGCGGGTTGAGTTTTTTTATTCTCGTTGCTTCATCCATTTTGGGAAAATTTTGTGCATTAACTGCAATTACTGAAAATACCATCAAAACAGAAAAGATAAGTGAAACTGGTTTCATTTTTACAGGTTTAGTTATTAAATTTTGGTCAAATTAAAATACAGAATTAAAATTTATTTTTCCAGCACTTTTATTTCATTCAGCAGAACTTCAAATGCTGGCGAAGCCATTCCTCCGTGGTCGAACGAGTCGAGTTCATATAATTTTGTTTTTGTATGACCTGCAACTTTCATCATTCGCCACATATAAACATTTTCTTCATAGCGGCCCAACATTTCGCGTTCGCGGTCACCGGTAATCAGAATAAGTGGAGGAGCATCTGCCCGTACATGATACAACGGGGCATATTCATCTACAACTGGTTGCGTATCAGGAATTCCCCGTTCTTTACGAATTGTCATATGTGTGATGGTATGTCCGCTAAAAGGGATCAGCATGGCAATTTTATTGGCATCGATATTATATTCTGCCAGCCATTTTTTATCTAACCCAACCATGCTGGTAAGATAACCGCCGGCTGAGTGCCCCGAAACCACAATCTTATCAGGATTGCCACCATAATTTTTTATATTGTTGAAAGTCCAGGCTACAGTTGCGGCAGCATCTTCAATATATTTGGGACACTTTACTTTAGGGCTCAGACGATAATTTACGGCAACAACAGCAATCCCCTTTTCCTTTAATTTTTCGGGAATGAATTTGTTTCCGCTGGTAATACCCCCACCATGAAACCAAACTACGGTGATAAAATTCTTTTTATTTGTTGGATAGTAAAGATCGAGTTTACAGCGCTCGGCAATATAAGCATCGTTGTTTTGCTCTTCCTGTGTTCGATAGGGAATATTCTCCAATATTTTGTACCCGGCATCTTCCTGCGAAAAAACAGGTTGAGACATGGAAAAGAGAAGGGTAAAAATTAAAAAAGGGAAAAAGATTTTCATCATGTTTATAGTTGCTCAGATTTCAATGACACCAAAGATAATTGTTTGATTATTTAATAGGAATAAAACGCTCTTTAAAAAAACATGCATTTTTGCACAATTACTGAAATATTTTTTAATTGTTGTAAATCACTATGATAGTGACGAAGAATTTTTATTTTTACATTATAAATCATTAAATCAGAATCATTATGGACCTGAAAAAATCGTTGCTTATTTACGTTGTAGAAGATAACAAGATTTACAACAAAATGGTTTGTGAGTATTTAAAAAACGAAAATTATTCTAATGTTAAATCATTTGAATCGGGGAAGGAGTGTATAAAAACAGTAAAAGGGGGTGATAAACCGGATATTGTAATTCAAGATTACCATTTACAGGATATAACGGGGATTGATGTATTAAAAGCTGTAAAAAAGCATAATAAAAACACCGAATTCGTATTTCTTACTGCAAATGAAAATATGGAAATTGCTGTTAATTCAATAAAATATGGTGCGTATGATTATATTGTGAAGGACAATGATATAGCATATAAGAAAGTCGGATATAATATAAATAAAATATCGAAAATGATTTTTGTAAGAAGAAGGAATAGAAGTATTAACATCTTTATGATCAGTACAATAATAGTATTATTTATTATTGTTTTATTAGGATTCTTACAGATAAAATTCAATATTTTTGGAGAGTTTTAGAATTGAATCATTTATAAGTAAAAAGCGAGATTATTGTCAGGGTTAGTTCTAATAAAATACGCGTACTAGAAAGAAATCTTTTCTTTAAAATCACACAAAATGATTTGACAGGTATTTTAATATTCTCAGAAATGCCGAAAACAAAAAAGAGTATTTGTCAATCAACAAATACTCTTTTTCAATAAAATCCTAACTATCTTACGAACCTTTTGTTGCGGTTTCGAGTCGTTTAAGAACGCTAAAAATAAATGCAGCTGATAATGCACACATTACTACCAGGATTAAGAAAAACTGCCACAATTCAATTTTATCCCAGAAGTAGCCGATTAAACCTGCCATTAAATTTCCCATAGCTGTAGCTGCCAGCCAGCCCCCCTGTGCCAATCCTTTGTATTTTGGCGGTGCCACTTTTGATACAAACGAAATTCCAATAGGGCTTAGGAAAAGTTCAGCAATGGTAAGCGTAAAATAAGTTCCGATTAACCAGTAAGGAGAACGGAGAACACCGGAAACGCCACCTTCAAGTTCTTTAGGCGAACTTAAATGAAATGAAGCAACTACCAATAATAAAAAACCGATAGCAGTAATTATCATCCCAAAACCAATTTTTTTAGGAGAAGATGGTTCTTTGCCACTGTCTCGTAATTGGGTGAAAAAGGCTACAATAACAGGAGTAAGGAATACAATAAAAATAGGATTAAACTGCTGGAATATTTGCGGTGCAATTTTCATTTCCTTGCTATAGCCGGAATATACCCAATATAAAACAAGGGAGCCCACAACCAATAAAAACGCACCTAAAAGATTCCATTTTCCTTTTACCTTTTTATTTAATAACATTATCAACCCAATTAAAGCCGCGAGGAATGGAAGTAAGGAAGCCAGGTTGAAAAATATATTGGAAAAATTACTCACACTGCTTTCCGTGTAATCACGTGCAAAAATCGACATGGTAAAACCGTTTTGGTGGAACGCCATCCAGAAAAACATTACAACAGAGAAAACAAGAAACAAGTGCAATAAGCCGGGCCCTGCTTTCTTCCGGTTTTAATGTAATTACCTGGTCTCTCAGGTTTACATCTTTCAATTTTTGATGTTCTGTAATGTCTGCAGTTTTGTAATATTTGCGGAACCCGATAAAAATCATGAACGAAATAATCATACTTGCAGCGGCAATCCCAAAACCGGCGTTGTACGAAACTGATAGTGTATCGATGTATTTATGGCTGAATTGAGCCAGATCGGTAACTGCGCTTCCAAGTTGAGTTTGTGCCAGTCCTGCGAGTTGATCTTTTACTCCCATATCACCATTCAGAAATTTATGTGCCAGATCCGGAATTCTCGGGTCATAGGCAAACCCCGATTTTTTTAGAATAAGATTACTGATTCCTGTAGCAGCCGACGGTGCAAAAAATGCCCCGATATTAATGCCCATATAAAAGATATTAAATGCATTGTCGCGGTTGGCGCTGTACCTAGGGTCGTCATACATATTTCCGACGAGCGCCTGAAGGTTTCCTTTAAAAAAGCCTGTCCCCAGCGAAATAACCACAAGCGATGTAACTGTGAAAACCATAGCTTGTCCTGGAATGGCCAGCAAAAGGTACCCCAGAAACATAATTACGGTTCCCAGTGTTATCGTTTTCCCGTAGCCAAGTACTTTATCGGCAATAATACCACCAAGCAGTGGGAGAAAATAAATTCCGAATAAAAAACCACCATAATATGCACCGGCTTCGGCGGCAGTAAAACCATATTTTGCCTGCAGATAAAGTACAAAAATGGCAAGCATCGTATAGTAGCCAAATCGTTCGCCCATATTGGCAAAAAAAGCTACATACAATCCTTTTGGATGTCCTTTTAGCATCGTTCTTTTGGTTTAAATTTGATTATTAATTTTTTATAGTTTATTGGTCAGCAAATATAGAAATCTTTTCAAGTTGACAAACAGGGTAAAAATCAGGTTCAGGAATTAACCGCAACGGATGATGATATTTTTGTAATTTTGTTGAAAACAGGAGCAAATGAAACTCTTTACTACCCGGCAAATAGCAGAAATTGATAAATATACGATTGAAAACGAACCCATTGCCGACATTGATTTGATGGAAAGGGCGGCGCTACAAATTATCCATTGGATTATAAAGAGATTTTCTACGGAACAAAAAATGGTATTTTTTGCAGGGCCCGGGAATAATGGGGGAGATGCACTTGCTGTCGCCCGCCAATTGTCAGAGTTCGATTACCAGTGTGAGGTTTATTTGCTTGATTTTGGAAAAGAACTTAAAGGTTCACCTGCAGTTAATTGGGGACGATTGGAAAAGCAGGGGAAAGTAAAGCTTTTAAAATTTAAAGACACATCAGAACTTCCGGTTTTTGAACATTCTGCTATTATTCTGGATGGAATGTTTGGTTCCGGTTTGAGCCGGCCGCTGGAAGGATTTCCTGCAGCGGTTGTGCAAAAAATTAATCAACTGTAAAAATACAGTTGTAGCCATCGATATTCCCAGTGGATTGATGGGTGAGGATAATACGGAAAATATTCCTGAAAATATTGTGAAAGCAGATTTTACGCTCACGTTTCAATTTCCAAAGATCAGTTTTTTATTTGCAGAGAATGAAATTTACACCGGAGAATGGGAAGTTTTACCCATCGGACTTCATCCTGAAGGAATTAAAAAAGTATCGTCGGATTATCTTTTTATTGAACAGGCAGATATTCTCAAATTAGTTCCTCCACGGACAAAATTTTCTCACAAGGGAACTTTTGGTCACGCATTGCTCATTGCAGGGAGTTATGGAAAAATGGGAGCTGCAGTTCTTGCGTCGAGGGCTTGTTTGCGTTCCGGGACCGGACTTTTAACAACACATGTTCCGCGTTTGGGATATTCTGTATTACAAACGGCAATTCCTGAGGCTATGGCTAGTATTGACCAGCACGATTCGATGTTTACTGAATTTCCTGATCTTTCGCCGTATTCAGCTGTGGGAATAGGACCAGGACTCAATAAAAAGCAGAATTCAAAAAAAGCATTTTGCGAATTACTCGATAAAATTTCAGTTCCGCTGGTTATTGATGCAGACGGGCTGAACATTCTTTCTGAAAATAAAGAGTGGTTTGAAAAGCTTCCGGAAAATGCAATTCTGACACCACACCCGGGGGAATTCCGAAGACTGGCAGGCGATGCTGATAATTCGTATCAGCGACTTCAGCAGCAAATAGCTTTTTCAAAAAAGTATAAAGTGATTTTGGTGGTTAAAGGAGCATTTACAACTATTACAATTCCTTCTGGGAAAGTATATTTTAACTCTACCGGGAACCCCGGAATGGCGACGGCGGGCAGTGGCGATGTGCTTACCGGGATAATTCTTGGGTTGCTGGCACAACGGATTTCTCCGGAAGATGCAGCAGTTTTAGGTGTTTATGTACATGGTCTTGCGGCCGATTTGGCAGTTTCCCGAACATCGGAAATAGCTTTAATTGCAGGTGATATTATCCGACATCTTGGGCGGGCTTTTCTGAAAATAAATTCCGTACCAACGAAATAATTTTCCTACTTTTGAGTCTTTACAAAAAAGAGTAAAAACCGTGAAACGAGTCCTGGTCATTCAGGATAAGTCTTTAATAAATGAACAATTTTAATAAGATGAAATATTTGGCAATTGTTATCGCTGTTCTTTTTGTAATTCCGGTTTACGGACAGCGAAAAAAGAAAGATGATGAAACAGTAACTGCACCTGCTTATACCGAAGGAGTTGTATATGCGCTCCCAAGAACGGTGATCCGTGTTAGTGTCTCGGCAGCTAAGGAGATGTTTCAGCCGGGGCCATACTGCGATTATGCGGAACAGATGCTTGGAATTAAAAACGTAAGGAAGAAAGCTGAAACAAGGTGGATTATTGATGATGTTCATATTGAAACTTTTTCGGAACCTGACCCTGATCAGGTGCACAAAGCGATGGGCGATGCCGCTTCGTTGCTAAGTTTATCGGATAACGGTTGCCTGGCGGGAATAAATACTAAGGGCGTAGAAGAACACACGGAAAAGACAAAAACTAATCGGGTAGGACAGAAAAATTCATTTGAAGAGGGAAGTAATTTCTCGTATTTTACCGATACACCATTTTATACTCCCGGTGATTCAACAAATGGAAACCGTCCTGTTCGGGTAAGTACAGAACAGAAAATGGCTGAAGCTGTAAAACGTATTCTTGATTGCCGCCGATATCAATATGATATTGCCGCCGGAATGATGGATGAGTTTCATCCTGACGGCGAAGCTTACAAGGTAAGCCTGAAAGAATTGAAGAAAATGGAAGAAAACTACGTGAGTTTGTTTGTTGGCAAATCAAAATATCAGAAAGGTACGTTTAGTTTTGATTATGTTCCCGGAAAAACACCGGGCAAAGCCGAAGTAATTTTTCGCATTTCGGAAGAAAACGGAATTGTTCCTCCGAACGACCTCTCAGGGAAACCGGTGATGATTGAATTTGAAACCGACAAAAGTCTGGTGCAGAAATACACTGACGGGGCAAAATCGGAAAATCCAAATGCAGGTGAAAGTGGAATATTTTATCGTATGCCGGGAGAAGCTACTGTAAAAATCATTAACGATTTGAATGTTATCGCCACAGCAAGGGTTACTGTTGCACAATTTGGTGAAGTAGCTCCGGTTCCTGAAGATTTACTTTTAGGAGATTATACATTGCAATTTTATCCGGAAACCGGTGCAATTAAAAATATCGTTAAACAATAAAATGCTGATTTGCAGGTAACATGACAAAGGTTGCCCGTTTTTAATTTCATAAATTCTATTTTCACCATCTTATTTTTTTATTTTTACTTGTCTTGAAAAAAAATCAAATCTTAAAATAATATTATGACGGAAGCTATTAGAAGATCATTAAGGGAATCACCCAAAGCCCGTTGGGCAGCTATGGTGATTGTCTCGTTGTCGATGTTTGGTGCATACTTTTTTAATTATGCGATGTCGCCTGTAAAACCTATGCTGGAAAGTGCTTTGGGGTGGACAAGTTCTGATTTCGGAACCTACACTTCATCGTACGCATGGTTTAATGTGTTCTTTTTTATGTTGATTTTTAGCGGACTTATCCTTGACAAACTCGGCGTTAGGATAACCGGTATGGGTGCAACCGTATTAATGGCAGTTGGAACAGGGCTGAATTACTGGGCCATTGTTTCGGTATTTCCGGAAGGTGCAAATGTTTCAATCCCATTGATTGGCGATATAAAAACACAGGTGTTTGTTTCTTCCATTGGGTTTGCCATATTTGGGGTAGGTACCGAAGCAGGGGGTATTACCGTAACGAAAGCAATTGTACGTTGGTTTAAAGGAAAAGAAATGGCGCTGGCGATGGGGTTGCAAATGTCAATAGCCCGTATGGGTACTGCCCTGGCGTTGGCTATTTCATTGCCATTAGCAATAAATTTCAATTATAGTTCTCCGGCTTTACTGGCATTCGTATTCATGTTTATTAGCGTTATTGCCTTTTCTATTTATATCGTAATGGATCTAAGACTCGATGCTTCGGAGAAAAATATTGAAGTGGAAGAAGAGGAGCCATTCAGGGTCAAAGATATTGTGATGATTATCAGTAATAAAGGATTCTGGTATATAGCAATTTTATGTGTGCTGTTTTATGGTGCAGTTTTCCCGTTTCTTTTTTATGCCACCGATTTTATGATTAATAAATACCATGTATCACCCAAATTGGCAGGACTTATTCCTACCCTTTTACCCTTCGGAACTATTTTTCTAACCCCGGTTTTTGGTGGGATATATGATAAAAAAGGGAAAGGTGCTACCATAATGATTATAGGCGCAATTTTACTTATTATTGTTCACGGCTTCCTTTCCGTACCGTTTTTGAGTTATTGGTTTTTTGCTGCTGCAATGGTTATTTTACTGGGTATTGCCTTTTCGTTGGTACCATCGGCTATGTGGCCTTCGGTTCCGAAAATTATTCCTGAAAAGCAACTTGGGACTGCTTATGCCGTAATTTTCTGGATTCAGAATATTGGTTTAATGTTGATTCCTTTATTACTTGGAATTGTGCTCGATGCAACCAATCCTTCGGTAGCCCCAAATAAAGCTGTCGTCAAATCGTCGCTGGAACAAAGTTATTCAAAGCTTCTGGCAGATAATAATATTAAACTTGAGCAGAAAGACTTTAAACTGACGGTTGAGAAAACTACCAGTGCACTTGTTGATTCATTGGTACAATCAACCTACTATGAAGCAACACCACAGGAACAAATCAATGGAGATCAGCTAAAAAGTGAAATTGTTGATGCAAATTTGAATGCAGCAAAAAACCTCACATTAGGCAGTGATGTTGATGCAAATTTGGAAAAAATTGAAAAAGTATTTATCAGTAGTACATTTAAAAAAGTAGAAGATGCAAAATTGAACTTAAGATATAATTATCAGGCAGATATTCTCATATTTACGTTACTGGGCATTTTGTCCCTCGTTTTTGCATTTTTGTTAAAAGCTGAGGACAGGAAAAAAGGCTATGGGCTTGAACTGCCAAACATAAAACAGTAAATTTTTATTTAGCAGAAATTGTGTGAACGAAGAACAAAGTATTTTGTTTCTTTTTCAGACTTGATTTAAAATTTTATAATAATGACACAAATTAAAGATATTCAACCGGTAGAGGTTTGGAGTGTTTTCGACCAGATTTTGCAAATACCACGTCCTTCTTATCACGAAGAAAAAATTCAGGATTGGGCATTCAATTTTGGTAAAAGTTTAGGATTGGAAACCTCAAAAGATGAAGCAGGGAATGTAATTATCCGGAAACCTGCAACACCAGGAATGGAAAACCGAAAAGGAGTGATTTTACAAGGCCACCTCGATATGGTTCCGCAAAAAAACAGTGATAAAGTACATGATTTTGTAAATGATCCTATTGAAGCTTATGTTGATGGTGACTGGGTAACAGCCAACGGTACTACGCTGGGTTCCGACAATGGAATCGGTGTGTCGGCAGCAATGGCAGTCCTTGCTTCAAAAACATTAAAGCACGGTCCGGTGGAAGTATTACTTACGGCTACCGAAGAAACCGGAATGGATGGAGCCAACGGATTAAAACCCGGAATTTTGAAAGGTGATATTTTGGTTAATTTGGACTCGGAAGACGAAGGAGAATTATATGTAGGGTGTGCCGGCGGTGAAGATGCCGAAATTTTGTTTAATTATACTGAAGAAACGGTTCCGGGAGGATTTGCCGGAATGAAAATTAGTGTTACCGGGATGAAAGGCGGTCATTCAGGAATTGATATTCCGTTGGGAAGAGGAAATGCTATTAAAGTTTTCTTCCGTATTCTTAATGCAACTTTTGAAACAGGAGTAAGGCTCGCCTCTATTGACGGAGGAAGTTTACGAAATGCAATTCCCCGTGAAGCTTTTGGAGTTGTGGCTGTTAGTAAAGCCAGTGAAGCAGAATTTGTTGCCTTGGTAAAAGAAACAACTGAAATTATTAAAGCAGAATTGTCGGCAACAGAACCGAATCTGAAAGTAACGATTGAACCTGCTGACCTTCCTGAAAAACTCATTGACAAGAAGACACAAGTAAACCTTACACGAGCAATTGTGGCTTGTCCAAATGGAGTAATTCGCATGAGCGACAGCATGGAAGGACTGGTGGAAACATCTACCAATTTAGCTATTGTAAAGTCGGATGAGGAAAATAAAACCATTGAAGCAGCTTGTTTAATGCGCAGTTCTGTGAATTCTGCCAAAGATGATTTAGGCTCACGGATTAAAGCTGTATTTAACCTGGCCGGGGCAGAAGTTGGTTTTGCTGGTGCTTACCCGGGTTGGAAACCCAATATGGATTCGCCAATCTTGAAAACAATGCAGGAAGTGTACAATAATAAATTTGGAAAGATTCCAGAGATAAAAGCTATTCATGCCGGACTGGAATGCGGAATTCTGGGAGGGAAATATCCAAACTGGGATATGATCTCGTTTGGTCCAACTATTCGTTTCCCACACTCACCCGATGAAAAAGTAAACATTGCAACGGTTCAAAAATTCTGGGATTTTCTGGTCGTTACACTGGAAAGTATTCCTAAAAAATAAGGTGCCGCGATTTTTAATCGCGGTTACTATCTGGCGATTAAAAATCGCCACAACCATAAAGGATGCCATCTGATTAAAAGATGGCATTCTTTTTTATGATCCCTGATTTTGTAACTATCTTCCAGGTTTGTTCCGGTTTAATAGAAGAATCCTGTGAAAATTGATTTTAGTAACTTTAAGCATTAAATCAATATGTATGAGCAAGCAGTCGGAACCAGTGGTCATTAAAACTCATAACCTCGGATATAAAACAGGCCACAGAACACTTCTTCATTCCATAGATTTAAAAATTGAAAAAGGTGAAGTATTTATTATTACAGGGCCTTCAGGAAGTGGAAAAACAACGCTTGCAAAAATTATTGCCCGAGAATTAATTCCAACAAGTGGAGAGTTGTTTTTTGGTGAAGGTTTGAAAATTGAAATGGTTCCTCAGCAAGATCAGTTTATTTCGGTTGCTGGTTTGCGCACCACTTATTACGGGCAGCGGTATGAAAACCCAAATGACGATGGCATTCCAACAGTAAAATATTTTTTAAAGAAAGCAGTTTCCAAATTGCAGAAAAATCATTTTATAGAAGTTGTCGGTGAACTGGAAATTGAATATTTGCTGGAACGGAAATTATTATCGTTAAGCAATGGGGAACGAAAACGTGTTCAACTGGCAATGGCGTGGTTAAAAAATCCGGATGTACTAATTCTGGATCAGCCATTTATTGGGTTGGATGTTCATTCAAGAGAAAAACTTCATCACATTATTGAAAAGCGGAAGAACAAAGGAAACACTTTTGTTATTGTCAGCGATCCGGATCATATTTCTTTGTTTGCAGATAAAGTTTTGGAACTCAAACAGGGAACTGTTTTCAAACTGGTTTCCGGTAAAGAATATCTTCCTGTAAAATTAAAAGAGGAAGGATTTATTAATGCAGCCAAGAAAGAATTTTTTAAAGAACTGATTTCTGAAAAAAAGGAATATCGGTTTGTTGTGCGAATGCGTGAGGTAAATGTTTCTTTCAATTGGAAACAAGTTCTGCATGATATTAACTGGGAAGTAAAAGCCGGAGATCAATGGGTTTTGATGGGACCAAACGGAGCTGGAAAAACAACCCTGTTAAGCCTTATTTCGGCTGATAATCCGCAGGGTTATACAAACGATCTGGTTCTTTTTGACCAGAAACGGGGAAGCGGTGAAAGTATTTGGGACATTAAAAAGAAAATCGGTTTTGTTTCTCCCGAATTACACCTGTACTTTTTACGGCAAAGAGGGATTTACCATCCTGCGCATGGCGCACAAACAAATTACAACTCCCTTAACTGCCTCGATGTTGTTTTGTCAGGCCTCAACGATGAGGTTGGGTTTAATACTTCCCACTCGGATCGGCAAATAGATTTAGCAACCAAATGGCTTAAAATTCTGGATATGAAACATCTGGGAACGTCTCCTTTTCTATATTCTTCACTTGGTGAACAGCGAATAATTCTTTTAGCCCGGGCATTGATTAAATCTCCCGATCTTTTAATTCTGGACGAACCCTGTCAGGGACTCGATCCAACTCAGACCGGGCATTTTTTAAAAGTGCTCGATTATATTAATGAAAATAATAAGACCACAATGATCTATGTCACGCACCGTGCTGAAGAAATTCCTTCCCGCGTATCGCATATACTTAAACTTGAAACCGGAAAAATTAAGGAAAGTGGAAAGTTTGCCGGAAACTTATGATTAAAATTCTTACTCAGAAACTCGCTTTTAAAACGAGGATTTTAATTGTTGTTCAATTATGAGTTAATCGTTTTTATCATTTCTCCTTCAGTAGTTAAATATGTTTTTGCAAGGTTGGCAGTTAGACAGGAATGAACAGGAATAATTTCCACCAGGTCGCCGACGTCAAAATTTTTAAACTGGCTTTGTATCACCTTTAAAATACCATGCTCCTGCGAAATTTTATGAACATAATTAAGTGGTTCGAGTAACTCAGGTTCCCCATTTTTACGGATCACAATTCTGCCGTACATAGGTTTGCCATTGATATTTATGATTGATTCTTTGGAAAGATGAATTGCTCCGCCATAAATAACTATTTCGTTGCGTGAAGCATGTTTAGCAACCACCGGGCAGACTAACCGCACTGCAATATCTTCAAAATTACAAACACCCAGATTTTGTTGCATTAAATCGTAAAACACAAAATTTCCGGGCCTGATTTCATCAATGCCATTAAAATTGTTACAAATAGAACACGAAGGCGTATCTCCAATGCTTACTTCAAGTTCAGGATAATCTTTTTGAAAACGGTGTTTCAGTGCTTTTAACTTAACGAGTGCATCAAAATGACGGGTAAAGATCTCGTTGGTAGATTTTGCCTGGTATGTATGACCTGTGTGTGACAGGAATCCTTTGAATGTCAGTTTTTTATTTTTCTCCAATTTGTTTAAAACCGTTTGTATGCTGCCTGTTTTCGATGCAGCAATCCCCGTGCGATGATATCCGGTATCGATTTTTAAATAAACACCCAGCGGATTGGTTATTTTTTCCGTAAGAATTTCTGCGGCTTCTTTGTTTTCTAATAACACATTCAGGCTTATTTTTTTTGCCAATCGATTAATATCATTGATCTCAAGTATGTTCACAGGAAAAGCCAGCGTAATATCATTCCACCCGTGAGAAGCAAAATATTTGGCCATTAAAAACGAAGAAACGGTAATAGCATTTACCCCATAGCTTCGAAACCACTCTCCAATTTCGGATGACTGGTGGGTTTTAAAATGTGGTCGAAAACGTAATCCATGCTCCGATGCCTTTTGCGCCATTTTTTCAATATTCTGAAGGCAGGTTTGTTTGTCGAGGACGAATGTTGGTCGGTTTATTTCCTTCATTTTTTGCCGTTTTATTTCCGTGTTTTAAGTTGCCTGGCAAGGGCATTTCGTTTTTCCATCAGTTTTTTTGAAATGCCCACCTTGTAAATATGGGGACTAATAAATCGTTTGTGTTCATCAGGTAAAAGAGCCGCTCTTTTAAGCACAAATTTATGAATTTCCTGCGGAGTTTTTGCTTTGACCAGTATTTCACCACTTTCTACTATTGGTTGAAGCAATGGTTCTTTTTTTAATCCCTGTACTTTTGTGTTTTTTTCAGGATAAACAGGATGATAGATGGTTCGCAGATATTGGGGCTTTTCGCTGGAACAAACAATACCATCACGAAAAAAGTTTCCGTTTTCATCGTAAAAACGATAAACCTGTTTATTTCCCGGTAACGTCATCTTTTCAATATTTTCTGACAACTTCATTTTGGGTTGCTGATTTATTTCAGCTAACTTATAAACACCATCAAGTGCTGCATCAGGTTTTCCTGTGATCATTTCGGTACCAATTCCAAAAGCATCAATTGGGGCTTTTTGATCGTGCAGCAAACTTTGTACAACATGTTCGTTTAACTGGTTGCTTGCAATGATTTTCACATTTCCAAAACCAGCGTCGTCCAGCATTTTTCTTGCTTTCTTACTCAGATAGGCAAGGTCGCCACTGTCGAGCCGGATCGCTTTCAACTGACTGCCTTTTTCCTGTAATTCTTTTGCGACTTTAATAGCATTAGGGATTCCGGAACGCAGTGTATCGTATGTATCAACCAGCAAAGTTGTGTTTTCCG
Organism: uncultured Prolixibacteraceae bacterium; assembly: GCA_963769925.1. GTDB lineage: Bacteria > Bacteroidota > Bacteroidia > Bacteroidales > Prolixibacteraceae > Draconibacterium. The sequence goes on along the minus strand of CAVYOB010000045.1, from coordinate 203,615 downwards.
GGTTTGCCAAAGCATAAGTACGAAAAGAATCCAGTTCATTATCAAAACTCTGAATCCAACTGTGGGCCAAAGTTCCGCTTACCGGGATGTTGTAAACTTTACCCGCAAGCACATTTGAAGTGGAAACTGCTCCTCCAATACAAGCTGCCCGGCTGGCATGAATGGATCCAAGTCCTTGTGCCCGCCGCAATCCAAAATCGGAAAAAATATTTCCATTTGAAACCAGATTAATACGGAAAGCTTTGGTGGCAATCAATGATTCAAAATTCAGAATATTCAGGAGCATACTTTCAATTAACTGGGCTTCTATAATATTACTTTCAACCCTTAAAACCGATTCGTTCGGAAAAACAATTTCGCCTTCCTGCATGCCGAAAATATTTCCTGAAAAATGAAAATCTTTCAGATAACGCAGGAACTCGGGTTTAAATCCCTGCTTCGAAAGAAATTTAATATCATCATCGCTGTAGGTAAATTGCTGAAGCATTTCCAAAAAGTCGGCGAGACCGGCAAAAACGGTAAAACCTCCACGGTAAGGATTAGTTCGGAAAAAATAGTCAAATGTGGCCGTATCTTTTTTCTTTTCGCAAAAGAAATATCCCTGGGCCATAGCCAATTCGTAGAAATCAGTATAAAGCCCCAGACTTTGATTTGATATCAACATAATTTACCCTGCAATGAATTAGACAATGCTTAAAGATAGGCAAGAATATAATCGGATAAAAAAGATCGGCGCGAATAATTTAGATTTGGGAAATAAAAAAAGCCGGTTAACATTTATCAACCGGCTTGAAATTATGGGTGTTTGATTTTTTTACTCTGCTGCATCTTCTTCGAGCACGTTAATTTTGGGGTCAACCAAAATACGACCGCAATATTCGCAAACAATGATTTTTTTGCGGCTTGCTATATCCATCTGGCGCTGAGGCGGAATTTTATTAAAACATCCACCGCAGGCGTCACGCTGAATGGTAACAACTGCAAGTCCGTTACGGGCATTCTTACGGATACGTTTAAAAGCTGTCAGCAAACGCGACTCAATAAAAGATTCGATTTTTTCTGATTTTGCTTTTAATTTTTCCTCCTCGATTTTTGTTTCCTCTTTAATTTCTTCGAGTTCACCCTTTTTCCTTTCGAGATCTTCCTCACGTTCCGTCAACAACTCTTTCGATGCAGTGATATTTTCCTGTTTCTCGGTCATTTCAACCGTAAATTCACGAATCCGTTTTTCTGCCAGTTCGATTTCAAGATTCTGAAATTCGATTTCTTTTGAAAGTGAATCAAATTCACGGTTGTTACGAACGTTATTTTGCTGCTCAGTATATTTTGTTATCAAAGCCTGTGCATCTTTAATTGCAATTTTCTTGTTGTTGATTGCCGTATCCAGATTTTTAATTTCCGAATCTAAATTGATCAACCTTGTCTTCAACCCTGCAATTTCATCTTCCAGGTCCTGAACCTCCAGCGGAAGTTCTCCGCGAAGTGTTTTAATCTTGTCGATGTCAGAAACTACGGTCTGTAATTCGTGCAGTGCGCGCAGTTTTTCCTCTATTGAAACTTCTTTCTCGTCTTGCCTTGAATATGGTGCGTTCATCGCTTAAATATTTAGTTTCTCATTAAAAAAATCAGAAGTAAAAAACCGGGTTGGTGTTCACCTCTGACAAATGGACTGCAAATTTAGGGAATTTTTTCATAAGTAATTCATAAAAAAGTTCTTTAGTGAATTGCTCACTTTCAAAATGCCCGATATCGGCAATTACTATTTTATTTTCAGCTTCAAAAAACTGGTGATATTTAAAATCGCCCGATACAAAAAAATCGGCTCCGGCTGCAATTGCAGTGCTTAATAAAAAGGAACCGGCACCGCCGCAAACGGCAACTTTTTTTACGGGTTCGTTTTTTAGTGCAGTATGTTTTATTACGCCAGTGTTAAATGTCGATTTCAATTTTTGAAGAAAATCAGTTTCCACCATCGGTTTTTCCAATTCCCCGATCATTCCCATGCCAATATTCAGCGCTGTATTGTCCAGCGGGTAAATGTCGTAGGCTACTTCTTCATACGGGTGAGCCTCTAAAAGTGCGTGGACGATCTTTCCCTGTAAATACGCGGGAAAAATGGTCTCGAACCGGACTTCTTTTTCATAATGAATTTTGCCCTTTTCTCCCACAAAAGGATTGGCATTTTCACCCCCGCGAAAACTGCCCAGACCCATCGGTAGTATAACCGCAAAAATCATAGTTCCCGATATGGCCGGCACCGGCTTCAAAAACTGCATTCCGAACTGCTAACGAATGATCTTCAGGAATAAAAGTCACCAGTTTTTTTAGTAAGCCATCTGCCGGCTGCAGAATGCTGCAATTTTGTAATTTGAGCTTTTCGCCGATTTTTCCATTAACTCCATTGGGGACGCTGTCGAGGTTGGTGTGAGCTGCATAAACGGCTATATTATTTTGAATTGCTTTAACCAGGCTGCGTTCCACATCATTTTTACCGGTTATTTTTTTAATTCCTGAAAATATCAGAGGATGATGGGCTACAATGATTTGCGCTTTCTTTTGAATAGCTTCATCTATCACCTTTTCCGTTACATCGAGCGTAATCAAAACTGTATTGATTTCTGTTTCCGGGTTTCCGAAAATCAATCCCGAATTATCGTATGATTCCTGGAAACCAAGTGGTGCAACGGTTTCGAGAAACCGGGTTATTTCTTTAAGTTTTGTCATTTTCGAATGAAATTAGCTGGTCCGATTTTTTTACCTTTTATTCCTGCAAAGCATCGCGCATTTCAACCAGTTGTTGCCTGATGTCGTGGAGACGTTTTACAATTTCATAATTCTGAGTTGTGCCTTCGGGATTTTCCTTTAACTTTTGTTTGGCTCCTTTTAACGTTAATCCACGTTCCTTAACCAAATAATGAATAAGCTTTACTGTTTCAATGTCTTCTTTGGTAAACAGCCGGTTTCCTTTTTTGTTTTTTTGAGGTTTTAGTGCTTCGAATTCCTTTTCCCAATAACGGATAAGCGAAGTTTTTTCACCGATCATATCGGCAACTTCACCAATGGTGAAAATTACTTTTTCTATGGTTGGTTTTTTATATGGCATCAGTTCAATAATTTCGACACAAATTAATAAATAAAATTTTTAGACGTGACAAGTATAATATAGAAAATTCCGGTTAATATTCTGCAGCTGCGACTTGAAGTCACGGAATTACTGAAATTCTGTGGACTCTGTTTAATTTTTCACTTCAATCCCGCAATAACGAATTAAAACTTTCGGGATTTATATTTCTATGTTGGTTTAATAAAATTTCTTAAACAGAAGGTATTAAACTGTTATGCAAACTACAGAATAATTATTTAGAAAGCTTTTAATTTGTGTTTTCTAATCTATGTATAATCTGCTGACAATCAGGAATATCAAAAAAAAAAACGATTCAGCATCTTGTTTTTTTTTAGTTATTTCCTTTAAATTTATATTGTAATAACCAAAAAATCGAACCAAATGAAATCTCGCCAAACAACATCCAAAAACAAATTTATCTGACAACGCCTCCTGTTAAAATTTCCAAACACGAGGCCTCAAATTTTATCATGGAATTTTTATTTAGATACCCTTTTAATAAGTTCTCAATTAAGGGCAAAAAGTAACCCAGCCCTTTTAAAAAACCGGGTTACAATAACAAAAAATGTTTAACCAACAGGAAATTCACGGTTTCCTGCCTTAAAATCTAAAATTATGAAAATAAAATTAATGTTCCTTTGTGTTTTTGCTTTTGCACTGACCTTAAATGGTTTTTCACAGTTAAAAGTAAATTCGAGTGGCAGGGTTGGACTTGGTGGCCTTGATCCTGACGCTACATATAAACTTAACCTTTATTCCGCAATCTTTACAACTGGTGGCGGTTATCCTGATTTAATTCTTGGGCCTAATCCATCAGGAACTCAAACAAGGGCGATATACCCTAGCACTACTGAAAACGGATCAATTGGATGGAGCACAAAAAAATTCTCTTATGTTTATGCTAAATACATATACCAAAACGGATCTCTTGTTACATCTTACCAACGATTGAAAGAAAATTTCAGAACTATTGAAAAACCTTTGAAAAACTTTTACAAATGAAGGGGTCTAAATATGATTTTAACAATGGAGGAAATGATACTTTAAAACACGAAAGCTAACAATTTAATACCTATTGAAACTGGAAAATAACCGGCTTGGCTTTATTGCACAGGATTTGGAAAAATTATTCCCTGAATTAGTATGGTTATGATTCGGAAATTTATCAATATTCAAGGGCTATTAAATTATAATGCGATTATTACCGATTTTGTTGAAGCGTATGAAAACACAACAAACACAAATTGAAGAATTAAAAAAGGAATTAACCGACTGCTGCCAGGGAACACTGAAAGTGGGTAAGATAAATAATTCAGAAGATTTGAATACCAGTGAAGCCCAGGCAAAACTATATCAGAATGCTCCAAACCCATTCAGTGAACTAACCAATATCAGGGTTGAAATACCGGAAACCGTGCAAAACGCTCAAATGCATATTTGTAATATGAATGGAACACTTTTAAAAACTATTTCTGTTAACCAAAGAGGTGAAGGAAACGTAACAATTAATGCTAATGAATTTGTTGCGGGAATGTATTTATACAGCCTGGTTTGCGATGGAAAAATTGTAGATACAAAGCATATGTTATTAACAGAATAAAAAATGTGAAAATAATAGTATTATGAAAAATAAACATACAATAGGTATAATCATTCTAATATTATCTCTATTCGTAAAAATAGTTGAATTGAAATCTCAAGTTGTACAATCAAATTTTCTTTTTGAAACAAAGAATAATAATTTGATAAAAGAAGAATTTGCTGAGAGATATTCTTTGAAAGCTAAATCTATAATAGAATTTTATCCTGTTAAGATTGATAAACAAGTTCTTTTAAATACAGATGATCCGTTAATTAATATTAAGGGAAATATTTTGAGATTGAAAAAAAACAAGATGATAGAAAGAAGTCAAAATTCATTCAGCTATTTTGGGACTATTGGCAATGAAACTTCAAATCGAATTATCATCACCGTCAGAAATGATTTTGTTGCAGGAACTATTTTTTTAAATTCAAAAGAATATAATATTGTAACTTTCAAAGATATGAACCAATATCTATTAAGAGCAAATGACAATTTTGCTTGTGGAAATAATAATAAAATTTCTGAAAATATTTCCACCATAATTGACAAGATTACTCCTAAATTAAAATCAGTCAATATAAATAGTTGCAACATGAGGATACTTGTCCTTTATACTCCTAATGCAGAAGCGTTATTTAGTGATATTCTAAATTCTATTCAGCATGTTTTTGATATTGCAAATGGTTATTTGAGTAATAGTCTGGTTAATGAAACCTGGGAATTAGCTTATGCTGGTCTTACAAACTACACGGAAGCTAGTGGGAATGGAAGATCAACTGATTTATTTAGATTTAGAGTAGATGGTGAAGGATATATGGATGAAGTTCACGATTTAAGGGAGAAATATTCTGCAGACGTTTGTGTTTTACTGAGTGAATGCCAAGACACCAATGGACATTGTGGAGGTATTGCAGCCGATATACCTGCCAATACACCGGCTTCGGCTTTTTGTCTTGTTCATGCAGATACATGGGGTGCTGTACCTAACAGGATGTTTCCCCATGAGATTGGGCATTTATTAGGGTGTAGACATCCTTCCGATATAGATACATCTCCTTCTGTTTACTGTCACGGATATTATTATAATGATGGTCAGGTAGAATTTCAAACTATTATGGGTACTACATGGGATATAGATTATGCACGAAATTTTTCTAATCCAGATGTCTATTATACGAAAAATGGTGTAGATTATGTAACAGGCACAACGAATTGGAACGATTGTGGTAGAGTATTAGAGTCGCAAATTCCTCAGAAGGTAGTCTTTTTACAACCAGAAAATAATGTTTCAATTACATCCACAGATTTAAATAATATATTGTATGGTGATGTAATTTCAGAGCAAACTGTAACTATTCAAAATGTTACAATACCTGATGGATCAGTTTTAAATGTCAGGTCCGATGAAACAACTATAAATGGGAATTTTACGTTAGAATTAGGGGCGGAGCTTCTAATTAAGAATGAAGCTGTTCATGATTGTAATTAATATTTTTTAAAAATTTCGATTAAAAGCATATGATAAATTTTTTAGGTTTTCAAACAGATATTTAAACAAATTAAATATCTGTTTGAATCACGTTTACAAAACAATTTTAAAAATGTAATTATGAGAAAGTCTATAATTTCATTATTTTGCTTATTCTTTATTATTCAGCATTTATACCCGCAATCCTGGATAAAAAAGCCGGATTTTCCTGGTAATGGACGCTATAAAATAGTTGGATTTTCAATAAACAATTTTGGGTATGCCGGGCTGGGATTATCTTCTGGAAAACTTGAAAGAGATTTCTGGAAATATGACCCTTCAATGGAAACATGGACCCAAATTGACAGTTTCCCCGCACCGGGAAGAATTGGTGCTGCAAGTTTCGTCATAAATGGCAAGGGTTATGTGGCAGGTGGAGAAACTTATGAAGGTGAAACAAGAACGGATGTATGGGAATATGATCCGAACACAAACACATGGACTAAAAAAAGTGATATCCCCATTGATTTGGTTGCAGAAGATAATCTGGTTGGATTTTCTATTGGTAATTACGGTTATGTGCAGGCAAGTTATAACACCCCTTCAGACTTCTTCCAATATGATCCGAAAACAGATAATTGGACTGCTAAGCCAAATTTTCCAGGTGGCACTAGAATTTTATATGAAGTCGGTTTTTCAGTTAATGGAAAAGGTTATGTCGGTTCCGGCTTTAAAGAAACAGAAAACACAAACGATTTTTGGCAATATGATCCGAGGTTTAGCTCATGGAAAAAAATCGCAGACTTCCCGGGTGATCCAAGAAATAATGCAGTTGCTTTTAATACCGAAAAATATGGATACGTGGGGCTTGGAAGAACAGGAGGTACATATGACAGAGATTTTTGGAGATATAATCCTGAGAATAATTCCTGGACGCAAATCGATAGTTGTAATTTTGCAGCCGAGGGCGCTTTTTCTTTTTCAATAAATAGTAAAGGCTATGTGGGAACAGGTATATTCTGGCAATATACGCCAGTTGTTGATCGTGTCACAAATTTTGCTCAAAATAGGGAAATTATATTTTTCCCAAATCCTGTAAAAAATAAGATAAACTTTTCAAATCCTTTAAATATCAAAATTAAAAAGATTGAACTGATCGATCTTTCAGGCCGAACTATTCAGCAATGGAACGATCCCGGATTTGGTAAACAAATGTTGCAAATTGAGTCAGTAATCCCGGGGATTTACCTGCTAAAAATTGAGACCGAGTTTGGAACTGAAACTGAAAAGTTGGTTGTTCAGTGATAATGTTTAAAGGCAGAAATTCCCGGCTCTTGTTATTGTCATTATTTCATTTAATCAATCACTTCAAACCCACAATACGAAACCAAAACTTCCGGGATTTTTATTTCTTCTTGCGCTTAATTAAATAAACTGAAATAATTAATCAAGTGTTTGACCAATATTTGAAGAAATAGCGATCATTTCGTCGTATTCCTGAGGTGTGAGGTCTTTATAATAGTAATATGCAGGGTTCACTTTCTGGCCGTTTTTATGCACCTCGTAATGCAGGTGTGGAGCAGTCGATCCGCCGGTATTCCCAACATAAGCAATTACATCGCCACGTTTTACCTTTTGTCCGACTTTTACATTAAATGCACTCAGGTGCCCATATAGGGTTTCATATCCGTAACCATGATCGATTTTCACTTCAAGACCAAATCCAACACGACTCCGTTTCGACCCGCTTACCTGGATAACTTTTCCGTTTCCTGTTGCATAAACCGGTGTTCCAATTGGAGCAGAAAAGTCCATTCCCCAGTGCATTTTTCGTACTTTGTAAATTGGATGAATGCGATATCCCCATCCGCTGGCAGTTCGTTTTAAATCTTTATTGGAAACCGGTTGAATAGCAGGAATACATGCCAGCATTTCCTCTTTATTCAACGCCATTTTCATCACCTCATCGTACGATTTCGACTGGATATATGCTTCCTTCGAAACGATATCGAGCTTTTTAGCAGTTTCAATTACTAGCTCAGAATTATCCAGATTTTCCAGATGTGAGTAATTATTTACACCTCCAAAACCTGCCTTACGCACTGACGAGGGGATTGGATCGGTTTCAAAAATTACCCGGTAAATATTGTCATCGCGTTGTTCCAGTTCATCCAGTACTTTTTGAATTTTATCCAAATCTTTCTGCATCAATTCATACTGGGTCAGCAAGCGTTGATTTTCTCTTTTTAAAGCTTTTGTCTTTGGGGTATCGTAAGTATCGAGAACAATAACTGCAATCAGCAGCGCCAACGCTAAACTGCTTGAAAAGTAGGCCAGTATTTTAGTAAATCTTTCCCGGAATGAAATCCCTATTCTTTCGTAACTAAGGGTGTCAGGATTAAATTTATACTTTTTTTTCGCCATAAAATAAGGCTATTTTGTTTTTCAGTTCAACCAAATTTAATTAATTCCTATAACTTTGCAGCCACTTGAACCACAAAATTTACAGCGGCAAAATTAACTAAATAACTGATATTAAGCCACGATGTTGCTTTAAGTTGATAATTTTTAACAAAAAGATATATTTATTCGAAAGATATAATGATGACTTCAAAGGAGATACGTAAAGCTTTTCTTGACTTTTTTACAGAAAAAAATCACCGGATTGTTCCATCTGCACCTATGGTAGTAAAGGGCGACCCGACATTAATGTTTACTAATGCCGGAATGAACCAGTTTAAAGATTGGTTTTTGGGTAACGAACCTGTTCAGTACAAAAGGGTTGCCGATACACAAAAGTGTTTGCGGGTTTCAGGGAAACACAACGATTTGGAAGAAGTAGGGCTCGATACGTATCACCATACCATGTTCGAAATGCTTGGTAATTGGTCGTTTGGTGATTATTTTAAAAAGGAAGCGATCGACTGGGCCTGGGAATTTTTGGTTACACGAATGGGTATTTCAGCCGACCGGTTGTATGCCACTGTTTTTGAAGGTAGCGCTGATGACAACCTGCAACGCGATGATGATGCAGCCAATTTTTGGGGACAATATTTACCTTCCGACCGTATTCTGAACGGAAATAAAAAAGATAATTTCTGGGAAATGGGTGATACCGGCCCGTGTGGCCCCTGCTCAGAGGTACATGTGGATTTGCGTAGCGATGAGGAACGTGCAAAGATGCCTGGATATGAACTTGTAAATAAAGATAATCCGCTGGTTATTGAAATCTGGAACCTTGTTTTCATCCAGTTTAACCGGAAAGCAAACGGCAGTCTGGAAAACCTGCCCGATAAACATGTGGATACAGGGATGGGGTTTGAACGTCTTTGTATGGTTTTACAGGGAGTGACCTCAAATTATGATACTGATATTTTTCAGAATACGATTGCAAAAATTTCAGAACTAAGTGGGATAAAATATGGAGCAGATCTGAAATCGGATATTGCGATGCGTGTAATTGCCGACCATTTGCGTGCTGTTGCGTTTGCCATTGCCGATGGTCAGCTGCCTTCAAATAACAAAGCCGGTTATGTAATCCGGCGAATTTTGCGTCGCGCAGTGCGATACGGCTACACTTTCCTTGGATTTAAGGAAGCAATTATTTACCGGCTGGTTGAGGTTCTGAAAGAAACCATGGGCGATGCATTTCCCGAACTGGTAAGCCAGCAAATTCTTATTGAAAAAGTGATGAAAGAAGAAGAGGAGTCCTTCCTGACGAACACTTTCTACGGGCATTCGGCTACTTGATGATATTATCACAAAAGCAAAAAAATCAGATCAGAAAGAAATTGAAGGGAAAGATGCGTTTGTACTGTACGACACGTTTGGATTTCCGCTTGATTTAACGGAATTAATTGCCCGGGAAAATGACCTGGCGGTAAATCAAAAAGGTTTTACAGTGGAGATGGAAGCACAGAAAAATCGTTCAAGAAATGCAGCTGCACAGGAGACTGGCGACTGGGTGGAAATCAGAAAAATTGAACAGACTGAATTTTTAGGCTACGATAAACTGGAAGCTGAAATTCGTATTGCCCGTTACCGCAAAGTAACGCAGGCAAAAAAATCATTTTACCAACTGGTTTTTGATCAAACTCCTTTTTATGCCGAATCCGGTGGTCAGGTGGGAGATACCGGCTACATTGAATTTGAAGGTGAGAAAACATTTATTTTTGATACGCAAAAGGAAAATAATCTTATCGTTCATTTAAGTGAAAAACTTCCGACAAGTCCTGAAGAAACTTTTAATGCTGTGGTAAATGTTCAGAAAAGAATAAGTACAGCTAACAACCACACGGCAACTCATTTGTTGCATGCAGCTTTACGGAAGGTGCTGGGAACGCATGTGGAACAAAAAGGATCGCTGGTAAATGCCGACCATCTGCGTTTTGACTTCTCTCATTTTCAGAAAATGACGGATGAAGAAATTGCACAGGTAGAAAAAATTGTGAATGCCAAAATCCGCGAAAATTCTGTTTTGGAAGAAAACCGTGCCATGCCCATTGACGATGCTAAGAAATTGGGAGCAATGATGTTGTTTGGTGAAAAATACGGTGAAAAAGTACGTGTGGTAAAATTTGGCGAATCGGTGGAATTGTGCGGGGGGACACACGTTGCCGCAACCGGGCAAATCGGTTTATTTAAAATTGTATCGGAAAGTGCTATTGCTGCCGGTGTTCGAAGAATCGAAGCAATTACTGCTGCTCATGCTGAAAATTATGTAAACGATCAAATCAATACGCTGAAAAATATCCAGGAAACCATTAAAGGTTCAAAAGACATTCTGGGCAGCGTGATGAATCTTTTAAAAGAAAATGCCGAACTCTCAAAACAAATTGAAGTTTTTAACCGCGAACGATTGAAGATTGTTAAATCCAATCTCAAAAGTAAGGTTTTACAGGAACGTGGTGTAAATATTATTTCCGGACAAATTGATGTTGAAAATGCCGGAATGATTAAGGATCTGGCTTTTCAGCTGAAAGAATGAAGTGGAAAATCTGTTTCTTGGTTTTGGGTGCGGAAATCGATGGAAAACCCAGTTTGACGGTGATGATTTCGGAGAATATTGTGGCTGAAAAAGGATTAAATGCCGGGCAAATTGTTCGCGAAGCCGGAAAAGAAATTAAAGGCGGCGGCGGCGGACAACCATTTTATGCTACTGCAGGTGGAAAAGATGCTTCCGGTTTGGATGCTGCTATCGAAAAAGCACTTTCGTTTTTGTCAAATTAAAATTAGATCACTGTTTAATTAACGAATGAAAAAATACGTAACTTTTGTTGTTTTTCTATTTTTTATCGCAACTTCTTTTGCTCAGAATTCTCCAACAACTGAAAACAAATCTGATTTCTTCCCTATTGCAGTCTGGCTGCAAAGTCCGGATAATGCCGAGGTTTACAAAGATTTGGGAATAAACACATTTGTTGGAATCTGGGAAGGACTTAATCAGGAAAAACTTGACATTCTTAAAAAAAACGGAATGAAAGTAATTTGCGATCAGAATGAATTTGGATTGGAACACCTGGATGAAAGTACCATTTATGGCTGGATGCATGGAGATGAACCCGATAATGCGCAGTGGAACAATACCACAAAAAAATATGATCCCTGTATTGACCCTGCAAAAATTATCAGCGATTACCATCAAATAAAAGCAAATGATCCTTCCCGCCCGGTGTATTTAAATCTTGGGAGGGGAGTTTCAGCAACAGGCTGGTACGGACGAGGAGAATGCAGCGGCAACACCAATATGTACAAAGTTTCCAACGACGGGTATTTAAAGGGTTGCGATATTGCGTCGTTTGATATTTATCCGGTAAACAGTACTGAGCCGGAAGTAAAAGACAGTTTGTGGTATGTGGCAAAAGGAATTGATAATTTGCTGGAATGGTCTGATCATTCAAAACCGGTTTGGTGCTGGATTGAAACAACACGAATTGGTAAAGATTCGGAAAGAAAACCGACTCCTGCAGAAGTAAAATCAGAAGTTTGGATGGCGTTGATTCATGGCGCTTCCGGCTTTGGATATTTCTGTCACTCTTTTTATCCAACGGAAGACGATGCTGCACTTTTACACGATCCGGAAATGGCAGAAGGTGTAAAGGAAATCAATCGCGAGGTCACTAAATTAGCTCCTGTGCTAAATGCAAAAACTACTTCCGGTTTTGCATCGGTTTCCTGTAATAATGAAAAAGTTCCGGTTGATATTTTAACAAAACATTTTGGCGAAGATAATTACATATTTGCAGTTGCTATGCGACCAGGAAAAACAACAGCAACATTTACCATTGCAAAAGGGAAAAAGGTTGAAGTAATAGGTGAAAATAGAACGATTGAAGTGACGGAAAATAGGTTCAGCGATGATTTTGCAGATTATGGTGTGCACTTTTATAAAATAGTAGAATAAGGCTTTTATAACCCTCATGTTACCGCGCGATTGCATCGCGTGGATTTATAAATTCATTTTGTTAAATTTAGTTCTTTTCTGAACATATTTATTCAAATGAGTCGTAATTATAAATTTCATAATCCCGAAGGTGTATATTTTATAAGTTTTGCCGTTGTTGAATGGCTTGATGTATTTACGCAGAAATGAATACAAAACTATTTTATTCGACAGTTTGCGTTATTGCCAAGAGGAGAAGGGCATGGAAATATTTGCATGGTGTATAATGTCTAATCATGTTCATTTGGTTTTCAGAAGTGCCGGTATGCAAAAGCCTGCGTTGTTGGTTGGCGATTTTAAACGTTTTACCAGTAAAGCGATCGTTAAAGCAATTATTGAAAATCCAAAGGAAAGCAGGAAAGATTTTTTAATTGAGCAATTTTTGAAAGCTGGCAGTAAATCTTCAAATGTCAATAAATATCAATTCTGGCAGACATGATAACCATCCAATCGAATTGTGGAGTAATAAAGTGATCGATGAAAAAATTAATTATGTTCATAATAATCCTGTTAAAGAGGATTGGTTTTCAGAGCGGAAGATTATGTTTACAGTAGTGCAGCTGATTATGCCGGTGAAAATGGATTTTTGAAAAATGTTATTGTTGTTAAATAGAATGCCACACGATGCAATCGTGCGGCAGCAGTGGGCTTACACCAGAGCAAATGCACAAACAAGATACCATTAAAATAAAAAGCTATAAAAGAACAGACCGTTTCAAAGTTAACTTTGAAACGGTCTGTGAATCTATTAAATTATTCCAATAATCTGTAACGCTTATTTAGGACTAGTCAAAATCTATCTTTTTACAATTAGTTTTTCCTGTAAAATTTGGTCTTTATATTTTACGTGGACTATATAAACGCCCTCTTTCCATCCGGCAGTTTTTATTTTATGTTTTTTTCCTTTCAATTTGGTTTCTTTAACTTTTAATTCCTGCGTTTGACTGAAAACTTCGAGATCCCATTCAGCACTTTCATCAAATAATATTTTTTCATTGTCCGATTCAATTGACAATTCAGTTTCATCAGTTGTCGGATTCTGTGTAATTACTAATCTCATCATAAAACATTCGATTTCGTAATAAACACGATCTCCTGTACTACCGCACCTATTATAGGCATCCACATAAATATAACCATTGCCTGCGTTGTTCCCAGCAGTAATGTAAGCTTTTGTAAAACCATCATTTATGTTTGCGAGAGTTCCTCCCTGATAGCTCCAGTTGACCTGATTAATGCCCATATCATAATAAGTATAATCTCCGTAATCCACATTTACAATATTCATTTGGCCACAATAAAAATAAGTTGGGTCGTCATAAACATCGATGGCATTGGGAACGCCAACCCAAAAATTTTTATCCGCACTAAATGTTTCACCGCTTGGCATTTCAAAACTGTATGTTATTGTAGCTTCACCATTTGATGAACTGGCATTTATTGTAGCGTTCGTTCCAGTGCCTAAAGTTGCTCCTGTAAATAGGGCTGTATGAGATAAAATCCAGGTAATATTAGTTGCTCTATCATCAACATCTAAAATTGATGTACCAGTTGTACAAATTGAAATCGATGAAAGTGTAATTTCAGGAGTGTCAAAGAATTCTCGAAAAGAAAAACAATCAAATAATGTTGTTTGCGGATGAACAATTGAATTGTTAACATGATTTGAAAAATGATGAGACAATATAATTGCAACAGCATGTTTAGGAAAACAGGAATATTCAAAATAAGTAGTATTTGTTGGAAAATCATGAATAAACATGTCAAAAACATATCCTTCGGGAACGGTATATGTATAAAAAATAGATCTTTTCCAGATAAAATTACCATCGATATAAAATGTAATATCATAAGGTATGTAGATAATCTTAAATGTATGCCAAACACTCCAATTAACATTTGTATTATGTTCTCCATTTAAAATGCCAACCTCTCCATTAGGTGTCCACCAATGAAAAACGTGATATGTACTTGATGAGGAATATCTCCAATTTAGTTATGCAAAGTCAATCTCGCTTGCATAGCATGAATTATATTGTGAGTCATCGGCTCCGGAGCCTCCATAAAAACAGAATGCTGGCCATGATCCAGTAACGGAGGCAAATTTCATTAGTCCTTCATAAATGCCATATCTAAATGATTGATTTGTATCTCACTTCGGCGGTAAATATAGTCTCGTACAACTTGTCAATCCACAGTCAGTGTCAGTAAAACAATAGCCTGAGTGATAAAGCATATTTAAGATCAAATAAACATTATTGAACCAGTAAGTTACTCCAGTAAATCTAAGAAAATACATTCAGATCTTCCGTAGTTAGTAGTTAAATGCCATTTCCACGTGTCTAATGAAGTTCCTTGAAAGTCATCTCTAAATTTTTCAAATGTGTAATCCTCATCCCATTTATCTGGTTCATAAAGAAATAATTGTGCAAAAATTAGTTGAGATAATGATAAAAAGATTAGCGTTAAGAAGGTTTTTTTAGTCATGATTTTAAATTTTTAGATGAATAGTGATTTTAAGTTTATAAAAGAAATAATTATTATGCCAGAAATTTTTATCAGTTAAATAAGTATGAAAACATATAATTGATGAAACACTAATTGTTAAAATCTTACATTTCAATGCATCTTTATTCAATCCAAAATTCCAGTCTAAAAAATAACGTTAATTTTTATATGTGAAACATCGTGTATTTAGTGTTATGAAAGATTATATTTCAAGAAACAAACAAAATGAGCAATTAACAGATAAGAATTTAAAAAGAAATTTTTTATTGAGAAATCTAAATTTAATGAGATATATAAATAAGTGAAAATTAACTTCCAGTGATTTGTATTTTAGTAAAGTAAAAAGACAAGTCCTTTGAAACAGAAAAAGTAAATTTCATCTTCTAATTTGTAATATTCAACATATTGTAATACGATCCCAAATGATAAATTGTATTTGTTAAATATCTGAAAATTAACTAGAATTTCAAATTCCGTATTAATAATATATTTATGCTTGTAATGTGTTGTGTAAATGATAAACGTGTGATACAAAACGAAATTTAAAATAAATCGTTCTATTTTCTCATGAGCGTATGATAAAAAATTGAAAATTAAGAGTATTGCTAAAAAAATGAAGCTTTTCATAGATTTGTAATGTATTTATAAATAAAAATTCTTATATCCTTGTTTTAAATTGCTTAAATGTCAAAATTTAATGAATAATAGGTATTAAATTAGATAAATAATAAAATGAAAACAATGATTTAAATCCTTTAAAAATTTGGGAAAAGATTCATTTAAAAACATAAAATCTTATACATCTTTGAGCGGTAATATCAGTAAGATATTTATATCAGTCTTCTAATTTTTAAGATAAAATTTGGTGCAGTGCAAGAATTTTGGTCGCTTTTTAATATTTTGTGATTTTTATTTATTTAAAATTAATATAAAAAATAAATAATTGTAATCTTTTTTTTTGAATACTTTGATTTTGAATAGGTTAGTTTTATTGTTTTGTAATATGTTTTAGATCATAAGGTAGTTTTTGTGATTTTTTAAAATAAAATTTAAACGCTCAAAAGTATGTTAAGACGTTTTGAGGTTCTTGAATGAATTTAGAATGTCTTACGTATATCAAAGTGTATGAAAAATTATTGAAAGAATTAGAAAAAGTATTTTCATTTTTGTAATAGAGAAACGCGCCCTCCACCCCCCCCCCCCC
Source organism: uncultured Prolixibacteraceae bacterium (assembly GCA_963769925.1). Taxonomy (GTDB): domain Bacteria; phylum Bacteroidota; class Bacteroidia; order Bacteroidales; family Prolixibacteraceae; genus Draconibacterium. The sequence goes on along the minus strand of CAVYOB010000045.1, from coordinate 187,284 downwards.
AACTGGAAAAATTGCTCCTACTTATGAAAAATAAAATACATTCGTGTCCGGTTTTGCTTTATTTTCTTTGATTTGTTCTAAATAAAAATTATTTTCAGCCCCGTAAAAATTCTGGTTTTCTGCGTCTTTTTTCTTTACTCTCCCCTTCGAGGAGAGATGTCCCGATTAATCGCGACAGAGAGGAGTGAATATCGGCAACTTGTTAATAGTTAATTAAACACAAAGAAACTTTATTTTTCTAATTCTAAAAAAATGAAAAAAATTTTCTCGTTTATAACATCCCTGCCGGTAATGGCATTTTTATTGCTTGTACTGGCATTTTCAATGGCAATTGCAACGTTTGTGGAAAGCAGTTACGGAACACCAACTGCACAGGCGCTGATCTACAAAACAAAGTGGTTCGAGCTTATTTGGCTGCTTCTGGCCATCAACCTGATCAAAAACCTGGTGAAATACAGGTTTTTCACCACTAAGCGGTTTACCATTGGATTGTTTCATATTTCATTTTTGGTGATTTTATTAGGAGCAACGATTACACGCTATATCAGTTACGAAGGAATGATGCACATTCGCGAAAATCAGAGTTCCAATGATATTATTTCTACCGAGACCTATTTTTATGCGGGTTTCGGGGATCAGCAAAAAGAAAAGAAAGTAATTTTTTCTGAATTGGCACCTAAACAGTTTTCAGCAAAGTTTGATGTCGGTGGTCAAAAAGTAAAGGTAAAAACGGTAGGTTTTATTGAAAATGCCGAATTAAAGCCATCCCTTCGGAAACTGGCGATCCGTTAATCGATTTTGTCTATTCTTCACCTGATGCCCAGGGGATGCAAACTTTTATGTTCAAGCCGGGCGATGTACTGAACTATCCCGGATTTACGGCAGGCTTTGAATCGAATATAAACACAGCAGTGAAATTTTTCAGAAAAGATGGGCAGTTTATGATGACTTCAAGCGAGCCGATTGGAGAAACTACTATGGCTACCCAGGAAACAGTGACTTTTCCTGCCGGCGATACGATTCCGGCAAAAAGATGTTTTTATATGGGTTTGGCGATTACAGGTTTCTGATTCGGAATTTTCTTCCCAAGCGCAACTTTTACGGCGGTTAAAAGTCAGATGCAAACGCGTAATAATGCAGTTATGGTTCAGATTTCGGATGGAATTAACAAGCAAACTTTTCCGGTTTTTGGTACTCCGGGTGTTTCACCCGATACGATTTCGGTGCCGCTGGGAGACGGTACGCTTAAACTGGCTTACGGCTCATTGCCAATTATTTTGCCTTTCAGTATTTATTTAAAAGATTTTCAGCTTGAACGTTATCCGGGATCAAAATCACCTTCTTCGTTTGCATCGGAAGTGGTTTTGCAGGATGATATTAGTGGTTTTACTAAAAGATATTCGGATTTTTATGAATAATACATTGAATTACAAAGGATATAAATTTTTCCAGTCGAGTTACGATACGGATGAGAATGGTACAGTTCTTTCGGTAAACCACGATTTCTGGGGGACATGGATCACTTATCTCGGATATCTTTTACTGGCTATTGGATTTATTTTATCAATTCTCAACAAAAATTCCTATTTCCAGTTTTTAGCACGTAAACTGAAACAAATTTCTGTAAAAACGAGCATAATTATTTTGCTGGTTATGGGATTTTCATTACAGGGTTTTGCCCAGTCTGGATTGGGAGCCAGCATTCCGGATATCAATGATGAAACCGTTGAAGCATTTAGTAAATTGTGGGTTCAGGGAGTTGATGGGCGAATTGAACCAGTTTCTACATTAAACAGCGAAATTGTGCGAAAAGTAAGTCGCAAATCATCGCTCTACGGAAAATCGGCCGATGAAGTGGTTTTGAGTATGATGACTTATCCTGAAATTTGGCGAACTCTGCCTATTGTTAAAGTTTCGAGCAAAGCACTGGCATGCAGTTGGGAGTAAACGGAAAATATATCACCGTTGAACAACTTTTTGATGCACAGGGAAATTACCGGATTCTTGATAATGTGCAGGCAGCATATGCAAAAGCACCGGCATTTCGAAACCAGTTGGAAAAAGAATATATCAATATTGATGAACGGGTAAATATTTGTTTTATGGTTTTTGATGGTTCGATGTTTAATTTTTTTCCGCGCGCAAGAAAGAAGACCATGGTATGCGCCGGGGGCAAATGCACTGATTATTCAGGTGGCGATTCCATTTTTATAAAAAGCGGTTTTCAGCTGTTGCTGCAAACTATTGCCGAACAAAAATTATGCTGATGCAAATCAGATTTTACAGGGAATTGCCAATTTTCAGAAAAAATATGGCGGCGATTTAATTCCTTCGGAAACCAAAAAGAATATTGAAATTTTGTATAATAAAGTCAATCCGTTTAAACGTATTTTTCCATTTTATCTGATGTTTGGATTTTTGCTGTTATTGGTTTTGTTTGTCAATATTTTCAGACAAAAACCATTGCCGAAATTTCTTCGTTACGTTTTTTTTAGCGTTATTTTTCTTGGATTTCTAATTCATACCGCTGGTTTGGTTGTTCGCTGGTATATTTCAGGACATGCACCGTGGAGTAATGGTTTCGAATCGGTGGTTTATGTGGCCTGGGCAATCATGCTGGCCGGTTTTATTTTTGGCCGGAAATATCCGATGGTTGTCGGAACCGCTGCTTTTTTGTCGGGAATTGCATTGTTTGTTGCCCATCTCAGCTGGATGAATCCTGAAATTACGCCTTTGGTTCCGGTACTAAAATCATATTGGCTGGCGATTCATGTGGCAATTATTACAGCCAGTTATGGTTTTCTTGGGTTAGTTCGTTTCTTGGTGTTTTGGTGATGATTTTAATTGTTTTTCGGAATAAATCAATGAGGAAAAAGTTACCGGGTTTATTGAACAACTTACAACAATTAACGAAATGTCGGCAACAGTTGGATTGTATTTTCTTACGGTTGGAACTTTTCTTGGTGGTGTTTGGGCCAACGAAAGCTGGGGGCGTTACTGGGGCTGGGATCCAAAAGAAACCTGGGCACTGATTACTGTTGTGATTTATTCATTTATTGTTCACATGCGTTTAATTCCGCCATTGAAAGGTATTTTCAATTATAATCTGGCTTCCATTCTTGGATTTGCTTCAGTATTAATGACTTATTTTGGAGTGAATTATTATCTGTCCGGATTACATTCCTATGGAAAAGGTGTGCTGATGGAGTTAATCCGGCTGTACCAATAGATTTATTGTACTTGTTGGATTAATGGTTTGGGCATATATTAAAACAACAATTTACGAAAAAGAGCATAGTAGTTAAGATGTAAAATTTGTAGCTTTGTATATCAAATATACATAATACTTTTTGATTTTTAGAATCATTGAAACAAAAGTCGATAAAATATTCGTAAAACTCATATTTAGATATTTTATATCTGTTTGAATAGTTTCAAATAATTGAAATCGTTGTTTTTTTAGAAGTTATAGCTTAACACACCGAAATCAAAACTATTATATTTGGCTTGACTAAATCAATAAAAATGGGAGAAAAAGTAACTCGTACGTTTGATATCCTTGAACGCTATCTGAAGGAATTTCCACGAAAAGATGCCTTGGGCGGAAAAAAAGATGGGAATTGGTACACTTATTCAACAGAAGAATACAACGAAAAATCGCACCAGTTTGCAATGGGATTAATGGCCCTGGGATTGAAAAAAGGCGATAAAATTGCCACTGTTACAAACAACCGGCCCGAATGGAATTTTGCAGATATGGGAATGGCAATGATTGGTGTGGTGCATGTAGCCAATTTATCCTACCATTGGAGAAGACGAGTACAAATATATTTTAAAACATGCCGAAGCTAAAATACTTATTGTTGGCGATCAAAAAATTATTTGAAAAATTGCAACCGATTATCGCATGGGTAATTCATTGGAATATATTTATGCTTTTGATGAAATAAAAGGCGTAAAAAATTTCGATGAAATTCTTGCTTTGGGAAAATCAAAACAGGAAGAATTGATGATGAACTGGAGAAAATAAAAGATTCCATTCAACCGGATGATCTGGCTACTTTGATTTATACATCGGGAACTACAGGGGTTCCCAAAGGTGTGATGCTGACACATAATAATCTGGTTTCAAATTTTGTTTCGCATTCAAAAATGCATCATTTGGGTAAAGACCATCATGTTATCAGTTTTCTTCCGCTTTGCCATGTACTTGAACGGAGTGTGAATTATCATTTTCAATACAAAGGAATGGGGATTTATTATGTTGGAAACCTAAACCAGATTGTTTCTGCAATAAAAGAAATTAAACCACACATGTTTGTTTCTGTGCCGCGGCTTCTGGAAAAAGTTTATGATGGATTTGTTGCAAAAGGAAAGGAACTTTCAGGAATTAAAAAATCAATCTATTTCTGGGCTTTAAGATTAACCCGGCATTTTGAATTCAATAAAAAATACGGGCCACTGATGCAGCTAAAAATAAAAATAGCAGATAAACTGATTTATTCAAAATGGAGGGAAGCACTGGGCGGAAATATTGTTTATATTGTTTCGGGAGGTGCTGCACTTCAACCACGAATTGCAAGAGTTTTGGGAATGGCCGGAATGCAGAATCTTGAAGGATACGGATTGACTGAAACATCACCGGTGATTGCAGTGAATAATCCCGCAAAAGGAGAAATGAAAATTGGAACTGTTGGACCAGTTCTTGAGAATACCGAAGTAAAAATTGCAGAAGACGGAGAGATTCTGTGTAAAGGCCCGCAGGTAATGAAAGGTTATTATAAAGCACCTGAATTAACTGCTGAAGTTATCGATGAAGATGGCTGGTTTCATACCGGCGATATTGGAGTTTTGGATGAAGGCAAATACCTCAAAATTACCGATAGGAAAAAGGAAATTTTCAAACTTTCGGGAGGGAAATATATTGCACCGCAAATGATTGAAAATAAACTGAAAACATCGAACCTGATTGAACAGGTGATGGTGATTGGAGCCAACGAAAAATTTGCAAGTGCCTTGATTTCACCTAATTTCCCGTTGTTGCACGATTGGTGCTCCATGCATAAAATTCATTTTGAGGATAACAAAGAATTAATCCAAAACCGGAGGTTGTAGAATTAATTCAGAAAGAGGTTAGTGCAATCAACAAAACTCTGGGGTCCCATGAACAGATTAACCGGATTCGACTTGTTTGTGAGGAGTGGACACCTGCCAGCGGAGAACTTTCTCCAACACTGAAATTACGGCGAAATATGGTTGCGGTAAAATACCAGCATCTGATTGATGATATTTATTCTGTTGGGAAAAACTAATTCACGATATTAATTTGAAGGATTATTTTTAATTTCAGTTTCTCTTCTGAAAATAAAGAATTATCATTTCTTGTTATATTTACCATCTAAAATCTAAACCAACTTAACATGAAAAATCTTCTAGCTATTCTGTTCTTTTTGCTTCTATCCGGATTTTTAAATGCGCAAAAACTAATCATTAACCAGGACGAATATTTTGAAATGCCCGGATTAAATGTAATGGTATTTTACGATATTTATCCTGAAGGTCACCAGGGTGCCATTGGAATTATCCAGAACGGAACCCGCGTGGCTACAAATGGCGATTTACGCCTGGAACCTACTCCCGGTCAGTGGCAACCTATTCCCAAGAGCTGGCAAACGGGAAGTTTTTCCTGAAAACAACGAAATTCGAATTAATTGTACTTATCCCAATGAAAGCCGGAATCGCAAAGGTTTAACCCGATGTTTTATCCCGATCTGAATTTTAGTTACAATGTTCGGGTTTTTGGGGAAGGTAAAAATTTTCGGATTATTGTGATTTAAAAGATCCACTGCCCGAAGAATGGATTGGAAAAGTTGGTTTCAACCTCGAACTTTTTCCTGGATTACTGTTCGGAAAATCCTGGTATATGGATTCAAAAACTGGTATTTTTCCGTTACAGGCCAACGGACCGATGCAAAAAGATGCTGGCGGGAACTGGCAGGCTTCTCCTATTGCAAAAGGGAAAAACTAACAATCGCTCCTGAAATTCCGGCACAAACAATGAAAATCACAAGTTTGAATTCCGATATACAATTGCTCGATGGACGGTTTTATCATAATAACGGATGGTTTGTTGTTCGGTCTGAAGTTCCTTCAGGGGCAACAACAAATGCGATTGAATGGGTGGTTGAACCAAATGTTGTTGACGATTTTAAACAAAAACCTGTGGTTCATGTAAGTCAGGTGGGCTATCATCCCAATCAACCGAAAATTGCAACGGTCGAACTGGACAACTCGGAAACAAAATTGGGAAGTTTCATTGCTTCGCATTTCAGAAAATGGAGGTTCTGAAACCGTGAAAAAAGGAAAACCTGAATTTTGGGGCAAATATCTTCGGTTTAATTATTATCAGTTTGATTTTTCTGAAATTAAAAAACCAGGGATTTACCAGGTTGAATATAATGGATATAAAACCGAGCCTTTTAAAATTGGCGATGATGTTTACGAACGTCATGTTTGGCAACCTACACTGGAATATTTTTTACCTGTTCAAATGTGCCACATGCGAATCAACGAAGGCTATCGGGTTTGGCACGACTAATGCCACATGGACGATGCACTAATGGCTCCGGTTGACACAAATCATTTTGACGGTTATATGCAGGGACCTTCAACTTTAACAAATTTCAAACCTTTGCAACAGGTTCCCGGGCTTAATGTCGGCGGATGGCACGATGCAGGTGATTATGATTTACGTGTTGAATCACAGGCCGGTACAGTTTGGACTTTGGCATTGGCATATGAAGAGTTTGGCGTTGATTGGGATCAAACTACAGTCGATCAAGAAAATCATGTCGTGGAAATTCATCTTCCTGATGGAAAACCTGATGTTCTGCAACAAATCGAACATGGTGTTTTAACTATTTTAGGTGGTTATGAAAATATGGGAAGGTTATACCGTGGAATCATTTGCAATAGTTTACGGCAATATGTAATGCTAGGCGATGCAAGTTCGATGACCGATGATTTAAAATACAATCCAGATCTTGGCCGAAAACGAAAAAACCGGAACAGAATCGGGAAAACCCGACGATCGCTGGGTTTTTACGGAGGAAAATGCAGGTCACGAATTTGCTGCTATCCAAGGTCTAGCTGCCGCCGCACGGGTATTAAAAGGTTATAATAATGATTTGGCTGTCCGATGTTTAAAGGCAGCCACTGAATTATATGATGCACCCCGACAAATTTCAGGCAGAAACAGTTCGGGAAAAATAAATGCTGCCTGCGAATTACTTCTTACAACCAATGACACAAAATACCAACAAGATATTTATGACATGAAAGATCAGGTGGTGAGAAGTCTTTCTCAAACCGGGGCTTCCGTTGCAAGGATTTTTGATCGTTGTAAAAATGAAGAATTCAAAACGGAAGTATTAACTGGTTTTAAAGAATTGGTTCAAATTCAGAAAAGACAAAAGGAAAATCCGTTTGGCGTACCATACAATATTGCCATTTGGGGTGATGGCTGGGGAATTCAACGACTGGGAATGAACCAGTATTTTCTGCATAAAAACCTTCCGGAATTGTTTCGAAGCAGATTTACTGTTGAATGCGTTAAATTTTATGCTGGGAAATCATCCCGGAGAAAATACTTCATCGTTTGCTTCGGGAGTTGGATCACGTTCCGTAATTGCAGCTTATGGTGTCAATCGTGCCGATTGATCATTTATTCCCGGAGGAGTTGTTTCAGGAACAGGAATTATACGTCCCGATTTTCCTGAATTAAAAGTGTGGCCATATTTCTGGCAGCAAACCGAATATGTTATGGGTGGCGGAGCAACCCATTTTATGTTTTTGGTGCTGGCGGCCAACCAGCTCCTATCAAAATAGGGCCCTGTCCCATGGGATTGCAGCAACAATTACAACTAGCGCTATTGTAAAAAACAGGGCTGCAATGCGATGTTTTTTTACCACGATAATTGCTTTTTTCGATTTGGCTCTTCCAATATGAACAATTATCAAAGCAATCATCATCATTAAAATATGTTCAACCGCGTAAAACCGCAGATTGTTGTTTTTCATAGCTGCTCCAAAATCGGCAAAAGCTGCTTTTGTTATCGGGCTTACAAAAGCATAAAGAATGACACCAATTAAAAACTGGATATCAATGAAAATGGTAAGCAATAAGCCTGCAAGGTTGTCGTTCTTTTGACCAGTCTTTTTTGCCTAACCATCCTGTAAAACCAAGAATTATGGCAACTACAAGTGTTAATAGAATCAGCCAACGAAACATACTGTGAGCATGTAAAATCCGGTGTAAAGCATAAGTTTCCATTTTTTATGGAATAGAAACAGTTTTTTACAGAGAATTAGTTGAAATTATTTTTCACCGGCCAGGTCAAAAATCTCGGCACCTTCCCAAATTGTTTTTTTAGAGTCTGGATTTAAGACACTGTTTACCATGGCTTTTGCAACTGTTTTCCCATGTATCGGGCGATAGTTTTTTATTGCAAAACGGGTAATAAAATTCATTACCGGAATGGAAATCTTTTCCATTGTTCGTTTTTCGGTTCTTCTCCTGTCAGCGATGAGGGACGTAAAATCACCATGTTGTTAAAACCGATTTCGGAAACTGCATCATCCAACCTTCCTTTTATATGAAGGTAAAACACTTTCGATTTTGAATTAGCACCGATGGACGAAACCAAAACATAATTTTCTATTCCATTTTCTTTTGCTCTTTTGGCAAAGTTCCGGTTGAAAACAACATCAATATCGTACTGTTGTTCTTTTCCGCCCGCTTGTTTTAACGTTGTGCCCAGTGCTGAAAAAAGCATATCTCCTGTTAAGTTGGTTACTCCATGTTTTTTCATCGCTAAAATTAATAATCTGCTGTTCCAGTTTAGGGTGACTAAGACCTGAATCGCGACGTACAAAAATTCGAACTTTTTCAAAATTTTGATTTTCCAGAAGCAATTGAACCAGCTGTTTCCCCACTAATCCGGTAGCTCCAATAACATTTGCAGTGTAAGCCATTCGAGTCATTTTTAATAATTGTTGTTGTCTAACAAATTTGATAATGTTTAGTTTATTCGATTTTTGTATTCGAATTGAAAATGAAGTTTTATTTTTATTCTCATAAAAATAAAATGATGAACAAATTTACTGTATTTATTTTCCACAAAATAGTCGATTTTAAAAAACTGGTTTTTATTGTACTAATCTTATCTTTTTGGAACGTTAGTGCGCAGGAAGACAAATGGGAAGGTCCCTCAGTAGATTTTTCTCATGGGAATTTAAAGGTTTCAGACAATCATCGTTTTTTGGTTTTTGAAGACGGAACGCCATTTTTTTATCTTGGAGATACCGCCTGGGAATTGTTTCACCGCCTTTCAAAGGAAGACGCAGAAAAATATTTGGAGAACCGCCGCGAAAAAGGATTTACAGTGATTCAGGCAGTGATTTTGGCTGAGCTTGATGGTTTGAATACACCAAATATGGAGGGTGAAAAACCGCTTGTTAATAATGATCCAACGAAGATTAATGAAGCGTATTTTAAACATGTTGACTGGGTAATTAAGAAAGCCGAAGAAAAAGGAATGTTTATTGGGTTGCTTCCAACCTGGGGCGATAAAGTGGATAAACAGTGGGGTATTGGCCCGGTAATTTTTAATCCTGAAAACGCAGCAAAATATGGAGAAATTGTAGGGAACAGGTACAAAAATTATAAAAATATTATTTGGATTAATGGTGGCGACCGGCTTGGCGGCGGCGATAATTTTGCCGTTTGGAAAGCGATGGGAGAAGGTATTAAAAAGGTCGATAAAAACCATTTGATGACCTATCATCCCAGCGGTTATAACAGTTCGTCATTGTGGTTTCAGAATGAAGACTGGTTGGATTTTAATATGATGCAGACAGGGCATAGTGAACGATCGTATGCTGTATATCAGAAGCTTTTGGTGGCCGATTACAATAAGAAACCTGTAAAACCGGTATTTGATGGAGAACCACGCTATGAAGATCATCCGCATAACTGGAAACCAAAAGAGCTCGGTTATTTTGATGATGCTGATGTTCGTCAGGCAGCTTACTGGGATTTGTTCACCGGAGGTTTTGGTCATACATACGGATGTCATGCCATCTGGCAGATGCTGACTCCCGACAGGCAACCCGTTGGTTTTGCACGCCATACGTGGTACGATGATCTCGATCTTCCCGGCGCCTGGGATATGATTCATGTACGAAAACTAATGGAAAGCAGACCATTTACCGATCGGGTGCCATTTCAGCAAATTGTTTTAAATGAAAATCAATCTGAAACAGATTTTATTGCGGCTACACGCGGCAAGGATTATGTGATGGTTTATATTCCAACGGGTTTGGAAGTTAAACTTGATATGGAACAATGTGGATGGCAAAAAGCAACAGGCTGGTGGTATAATTGCCAGACAGGTGAGTCAACGGCATTAGGTGAAATTCAAACCAACCAAACCAAAACATTTACACCAAAAACAGGTGGAAAAGGTAATGACTGGGTACTGGTTTTGGACAATGCTTCAAAATTGTTTAATCCTCCGGGAGCTATGATAAATTTATAAAATGGATTTAGTATTTTTTGTACCCGGGCTCCATTAAATTCAGTGTTTCCCGTATCCAAACCAGATAACGGGTGTTTTCATCCCATGTATTTCCTGCTGAACTAAAATCGCAAAAAGCAATTCTTCGTGGTTCCCGGAATACTCCTTCAAGGTCAGTTCCCAAAACAAGAGGAGCTGTAAATGCCATCCACACATGTTTCGGTTTATCTTCCAGATGAATTAATTTTACAATTCCATTTTCGTTTTGGATTACAGCTGCTTCATCAACATAGCCATCGTCAAAACGACTGTCGCGAGCTAAAACTACTGGGCCACGTGTAATTGACTGATGATTATTTAATTTTACCAGTCTGCCCCTGAGGTCGAGAATAAGCATTATTTTATCATCTGGATTCCAGGTTCTTTTAATGGTAAAATAATTTCCCGGTTTTACTTTGCCCATATTTTGCCCGTTTACTGTGACAGCACTTCGCTCACTCCATTCCGGAATCCTGAGATTAATTTCAAATTCTTCTGGTTTTTCTGGTTGAATTTCCAGTTTTATACGTTCGTCTTCAGGGTATTCGGTGGTTTGGATTATTCGAACAGGATTACCTGAATGAGTATAAAACGTTGCAAATGATTCATTATAAAATTCAATAAAAATGCCTTTCTCTGATTTCAAATATGCAAAAGCCGGCATCAATGTAAATCCACGCGGTCCGTTGGCCACGCAACAGTTGATATGCATTCCGCATTGTTCTTCTCCGGCATGTCGCACTCCTTCCAAAGGGCTGTATTTGGCAATTTCACTGCCATCAAATTTCATTGAAGCAAGCAACGCATTGTAAAAGGTTTTTTCAACCTGGTCAGCATATTTTGGGTTGCCAGTTACCTGCAACAGACTGTAGCAAAGTTTCATCCATGTCATGGTAACACATGTTTCCATTGTGTGATAAGTTGGTTGTGCCTGGTTTTCTTTGCCATGATACCAACATTCAAAAGCTGTACCCGAGCCAGCAACATTTATTTCTGTTTGAATGATATTATCCACTGCATCAGTTACAGCTTCCAGGTATTTTTCGTTTTGTGTTACCCGATATAACTGTAATAATCCTTCGTAGCACGACATCATTTCATAGGCTTTTTGTCCGTTCTCCCAACTCCACCATTCTTTAGGGTGTGGAAACCGCTCACTTACCGGAACTCCTTCAATAGCATTGCTGATGAGTTTGGGCCCGTCAGGAGTTTCCCACTGGGTGACGATATATTCTGCAAAATCCAGATATTGTTTATCCCTGGTGTGGTTATACAGATAAACAATCGGTTCAAGAACGGAACTGCTTGCCATTCCACGGAAATTTCCGGTAAAAATGATGTCTTTTTTTCCGGGGCCAACTTGTGTAAGCAGATGATCGGCAACCCGCCGAGCTGCTTTTAAAGCCGTTGTATCCTTCGTGATCTCAAAATATTTAATCAGGCCCAGCATGCTGTATTTCCTGCCCCAGATATCCCATTGTGTAAGCTGGCTTTCAGGTGCGTAGTTTCCAATGTAGCCATTATCTAACTGTGTTTCAAGCAGCCCTTCAACAGCATGTTTCATCATTTGCATTATCTCAGGGTCATGTCTGTATTTCCAGGCAGCTACAGCGGAGAGCATCCATTTTCCCCAAAATTCGCTTTGCCATAATTTGGTTTCTTTTTTATACCTGAAAGGTTCTATCAATGCATCGACATCCTGTTTTTTTATTCGTTCAGAAATACAGAGATTAATTTTTTCACCAGTATATCCTTTTAAATTAATATCTGCCGGATTAAAGGACTTTAAATAATTTGCAGTATCGTTTTCCGATTTCTCAGAAGCTGTTGTTAGAAACGAAAAACAAACGAATACCGATGAAATGAGTAAAAAAGCAAAGGTTTTCATGTTAGAATAAGTTTAATTGGCCGCAATATGATCGATCGCTACTGATAAAAATAAGAAAAAATCGATAATTGTGGTTCAAAGATCAATTCAACCTGACGATAAAATTTGTTTGCGGACGAGTTATGTAGAAGAATGTTTAAAAACCTGGCTGTCGAACAATCGCACGGCACCTGTAATTACGGTTAAGATTCCCGCAAATATTCCGAATATTTTTTCCGCAGAAATGCCTTGTGATATCATAACAAATGCAGCCAGAGGAATCAAGATGAACAGTATCAGATACCGGGTATTTTTCCACTTTCTTTTTAGCCCTAACTTACTTTCCAGCTCTTTTACCGATGAAGAATTAAGATGTTTGAGAATGTATATCCTAAAATCATCGGATATAAATTCCGGTAACGGAACTAACGTGATCAGGTTTTTCCATATCAGTCGGTTAATCAAAGGCTTATTTTTAATATTTATCAAACCATCATCGGCCAGATCGAATAAAACAATTTTTTCATGATTGGTTAAATTGGTCCAGATAAAATCAAATCGTAAATCAGATTCTTCAGACAAAATATAATTTTCTTTTTTGTTTTGAATATCCTCATTAACCTGGTAAAATCCGTTGAATTCACTAAAATTTCTGAATGTCAGTGTCCAGTTTTTTCTGATTGAAGGCAACGGTATTTCCAGATCCTTTTCTTTGCCTTTTTCAGCAACAAAATCTTTGTAAACCTCATCAATTAAATCGAAACTGAATGGTGTTTCAATAACAATTTTTCCTGAAGATAAGCGAGTGATGTCAAGCAGTTTGGAAAGGAACAATTCATGTTTGTCGATTTCGTAAATCAACTCGTCCAATCCACTGATCCACAGGATAGAATCCGGATCCATATATTTCAAAGGAACATTATAATCAGCATCAGCCAGCTTTTCTGCACTTAAGAGAATTAACTCTGATTTGATATTTTTTTTGTTTTCCCTGATATAATTTAACGTTTTGTTCAGGAAATACTCGGGATGATATGTTTGCAATAAAATTTGTTTTGCCGATGTTTTTCGGAAAAGAGTTTCGATCCAATCTGTTTTTAAAAGTTCAGGATTTTCAAGCTGAAGATTTAATATTACCGATGCAATGTACCTTAAAATGGTCCAAAGCAATACGACTACAAGAATTATTACAAAAATGAACATTAAATTCCAATGTGCTTTTTTTGAAAAATTGGAATGGGATGAAACCTTAACCAGGCCGCTTGTGCCATTTTTTGAATAAAATAAATTGTCATTTTTAACCCACTCACGATTTTCGTAGTTCGAGTCGTTTACAAATACGTCCTTATCAAAATTATTTGTTATCGGATCAGGCAGCAAAGCATACAAAATATCCGAATTTTTTTCTCGTCGGTTTGGCTTATTTACGGCTGGCAAAGTATCATTTTTTTGATCCGGGAAATCCACTTCCATATGATCCAGTCCATTTCCCTGGATATTGTTTAAACCAGCCAACATTTCTGTACTTGTAGTAAGTGTTATACAACGACAGGTTCTTTTGTGCCACCGTAAAAAGCTGCTGCTGTTTTTCAATTTGCTCTTCCTGATGTTTAATTGAACGGTATGACTGAAATACAGGAAATACAGCTAAACTGGTAAGCCAGAGGAAAAGAAAAAGGAGATAGGTCCGCTTTTTATTTTCGGTTGAAACATCTTCAAAAAGTTTTTCCAAATCATTGCCCTTTAAAACAGATGGCAAACTAAAAGCTAACAGAACTAAAACTCCAACAGAAAGTACAGGACTAATTCCGACAGAAAAAACAGAAAAGAATATGATTACCAACACTAAAACAATCAGCAGAATGAGATTTTCCGGTAGAAATTCTTTTGTGAATAGATTATTAAATGTCAGTTTTTTGCGGTTTATTATGATCAATGAGACAAATGAGGAATAGGTGATAAAAATAATATGATACAGCAAAATAGCTATTGGTTTGTTATTTGCACCAAATCCTACAAACTGAACGATAATCAGAATCAAGAGAATAAAAGACAAATTCAGGTAAGCATAAAATTTTTCAGGCTTAAAAAACACCCATTCCAAAAACCACCTCCGTTTTGTTCTTGAAGCTTTTGGAACCGCCCAGCGCAGTAATAACATTCCTATACCAATTACAATAAGTACGATTAGCAGAAAATAAAAGGTATAAAGAAAAATCCGGGAATTCATATTGTTTGCCTGGTCTAAATCGATAAGCGTAATATGAAAGAGAGGCGTATCTTTGATGGGAATAATTCTTAACATCCAGTTCTTTTCGTTGTAATCAACGTGAAACATCCCTTCAGTCCGGAACTTCATTGCATTTTGCAGGCGCTCATCAAAATCACATTCATCCAGAAAATTTTCGTGAAGGTTCTTTGATTTAATCGAATGGTACAAAACTTTTCCTGTAGAATTAATAATTACAAATTCAACATCTTTGGGCAGAACCTGCTGATAAAGTGCAGGTAATGCGGAAGTAATGGCAGTTACCGGAACTTTTTCACAATTTGGATTATGAAAAGAGATAGCTGTTTCACCATCCCCGGTGTTATATGATTTTATAGATTCAATATAGAATCTCAAATGATCTTTAGTTGGCCACGAAGTAGAAGTATCTTTTGCATTGATAAAATAATTACGCTGACTTAAATTTACAGGTACCAGCTCTGAGAATTGGGTACTTGTTACTGCTTTATAAATTATTCCGCTTTTATCAACCAGAATAATTTCGTTAATCGGAAACATGTTGCCCAAAAGCGTATCATTATATAACTGAAATTTTTTACTACCGACCATAAAATGATTTAGAGCAAATTGTGCCAATGGCTTACTTTTCTGCTTCTCCATGTAATATTTCCAGTACGATAAATCTTTAAGCAAACTTATATAAGGAAGTTGATTATTGTACTGGCTCAACAAATAAGGACAGGGGAGATTATTTTTAATATTTGATTGGTTGCCGGCAATGGCAGAATCCAGGTTACTTATTAATTTATCGTTGTATGAAACTGATTCAAACAGATTTTTTATGGAATCGATATTGGAAAATACATTGTTATACAACGTGTCGGAAAGCTGCTCCAAACGTTCATCTGTGTGCGGATGATCGATTAATTTGTGTTTTATCATTACCAATATCATCAGGATCAGAAGTCCTGTACCAAAAATGCTTGAAATTAAGCTTGCGCTTGCATCGGATGATCTCAAACGTTCATTTTTGCCAATAAAAATGATCTTCAAAATAGGCATGCCTATTAAAATAAGTAATAGCAGAACAGCGATAAGAATAATAAACTGGCTATCTATTTTGCGGGTTTTCAGACTGTATTCAGTATCGGATATTATACCGGCAACATAAAATCGTTTCCCCAGAAAGTCGATGGGTAGCACCATTACTTGCTTTTCTTTTCCCCTGATTTTCATTGATTCCCAGATGCCACCCTGATGTTTTTCGACGCTGTCGCAAAGTGCTCCGGGGCGGGTGATATCAGTTACCAGTTCGAGTTTCGAATTGTAATATACCCGGGAATGACTCAAAAAGGACAATATTTTCAAAAAGCCGGTCGAATTTCAATCCTTCCATTAATTTATCAATCGGCACTTTATATTGTAAATCGTTCGTTTTGAAAAAATCAAGAAATTGTTCCGGCGTGTTTTGTCTGCCTTTGACACTATCGGGTAGCACGAGTCTGTAAAAGTGGCCTATTTCTTTAATCGAGTTATTCAAGGATGCATCAACCTGTTGTTTCAGCTGCGTGCCGTAATTCAAAAATAATTTGTTTTCCTGTTTTGAAAAAATGAATGACGAGTCGGCTTTATTGCCCGTGTGCTTTTGACAGTTAACATATTTATCCAAACCATTTATAACATCTTCAATTTCCTTAAATTTCTCGCGATCTGATGATTCTGAAACTTTTACTGGTTCTATCTCATTCGATTTTGTAAAATAACGTATAGAATAATAAAGTTTGTAATTCTCAAAATGGTTTTTATAGTAATAGTTCTTGCCGAACATATTCTTGCCGTATTCTTTTAAAATACGAAATGCTCGCTGCTGCAACCTGTTTTCTTGTTGAGGGATATAAAAAAGAAAATAAGAGAAGTATAAAATAGCAAATGCTAAAACTATAATTATCCCTCCAAAATAATTGGCATTTTTAAAGAAATTAATTTTCATCTTGCTGGTTTTGCGTGGCTTAAACAAATATACGGTAAATGAAAATAAAAACCAATAAGGATATTTATGTCTTTTTAATGAGTCAGGATAATAGTGAAATTGTAAAAGAATTGCAGGTTATTCTCGGTTTTATAATGCAATCATCAAGGTGTCAGTTTTGAATTATTATAAACAATGGAAACGCCCGTTTTTTTGCTTATTTAAGTATATAAAATATCTTAACTTTACGTTATATTCCTTTAAATTCTCTTTTCTTACATGAACCAGGTTACGCATAAGATATATTTATCAACCCTTGTTATTATTACCGTTGTAGCTTTTTTAATCCTTGCTTTTTATGGATTTAATTATTACAAAACTCCGCTTGCAGAAAGGCATTTTCATCCTCAGAATGAATTACTAAAACCTACCGGTTTAATTGGTCACGGAATCGGAATTATCGGTTCATTTGTTATAATAGTTGGCGTTTTTGGATACATGGTTCGGAAAAGAATCCGGCGGTTCTCAAGGGTTGGGGTTTTAAAGTACTGGCTCGAATTTCACATTTTTCTTTGCACTCTAGGGCCAATTCTGGTGCTGTATCATACCACGTTTAAATTTGGAGGACTTGTAGCTGTTAGCTTTTGGAGTATGGTTGCAGTTGTTTTTAGTGGTGTTATCGGACGTTTTATTTATTTGCAGATACCGCGTTCAATCCAGGGAAGGGAGCTCAGTTTAAATGATTTGACCGAAATGGAGAATAATTTTTATGCATTGTTGAAAGATAAATACAATGTAAATTATTCTATAGTGCTGGAAATGAACCAGGCGTTAAGTGTCAGCAATAAAAAACAATACAAAAATATTTTCACCCGGGTTATCAAAAGGATTCAGCTAGAGCAGGAATTGATGGGCAGGATAAAAAAAGAACTGAAAACCCAGCAGTTGCAAAAAAAGGATTTTAAAAGTGTTGTAAAGATTTTCAAATCAAAAATCGTTTTAAACCGGCGGATTGCCTGGCTTTCAACCATGCAAAATATGTTGCGCTACTGGCATGTAATTCATTTGCCTTTTGCTTTAATTATGCTGGTGATTATGATTATTCACATTGTTGTTGCTATCATTTTTGGGTACCACTGGATTTTTTAACATGGAGATTGTCATTGAGAAAATAGCGATTTACGGGGGAGTCATTATATTCCTGGTGGGAGTTGTGCTGATTTACGTTTTAAAATTAAGGCGGGAATCAAAAATAGTAGAACACAAAATCCGAATTGCACAGGAAGAAGGTTTGTATGAACCAGTTTCCCTGCATCCGTATGTCGATGTAAATTCCTGTATTCAAAGCGGGGCTTGTATCCGCGCCTGTCCTGAAAAAGATATTCTGGGAATCCGAAATGGAAAAGCTACAGTAATTAATGCCAGCAGATGTGTTGGGCACGGTGCCTGTTTTCATGCCTGCCCAACGCATGCCATTACGTTGCGTATCGGAACTGAAAAACGTGGTGTTGATCTGCCACATGTAAATCAATATTTTGAGTCGAATGTAAAAGGTATTTATATTGCCGGTGAAATGGGCGGAATGGGATTGATAAAAAACTCTGTGGCGCAGGGAAGGCAGGCCGTTGAAAATTTGGTAAAAGGAATAGATCATAAAATTGAAACTGAATATGATCTTATTGTTGTAGGAGCAGGTCCGGCAGGAATTTCAGCAACTTTGGAAGCAAAAAAACACCGGTTAAAAGTACTGACACTCGAACAGGACTCGCTGGGTGGAACAGTTTATACTTTCCCGCGCAAAAAGATTATTATGACTTCGCCAATGGAGCTGCCATTATATGGAAAAGTAAAGCTTTATGAAACCAGTAAAACGGAGCTATTGAATTTGTGGGATGACGTACTTTCCAAAAACGAAATTCAAATTCAGGAGAACAAGAAAGTAGAACACATCCATACTGAAAATGGAAAATTTATTGTCAAAACGATTCAGGGAGATTCATTTACAACCAAAAAAGTTTTGCTTGCTATTGGTAGAAGAGGATCGCCCCGCAAGCTGAACATACCGGGAGAAATGTCGGAAAAAGTAGCTTACCGTTTGCTGGAACCTGAATTGATTAAAAATAAAAAAATTGTAGTAGTAGGTGGGGGAGACTCTGCTATTGAAGCAGCATTGTTATTGGCTGATAACAACGAGGTCACGCTTTCATACAGGGGAGAAGTATTTTCCCGTTTAAAAGCCAGAAACAAGCAGAGTATCGAAGACGCAATTGCCGGAGAAAAAGTTAACGTGATACTAAACTCAAACCTTGTTTCCATTGAGAAAAAATCTGTACACATCAAAATTGGTGATAAAGAACAAACTGATCCGTTTGAAAATGATCTGGTTTACATTTTTGCAGGGGGAGAATTGCCAACTCAATTCTTGAAAAATGCCGGGATTGAAATTACTACCAGGTATGGTGATGCAGTATTAAAACATTGATTGTTGCATGAAAAAAGCAAGTGTAAATATATTTTTGATTTTTGTCCTTCTTTTATGGACAAGTCAACTGTTTGCACAGCTTTCGCCGGGAGACCTGAGTAAAGCCCATGCCGATCTTGAGGGGCTGAGTAACTGCACCAAGTGCCATGTGCTGGGAGAAAAGGAAACCACCTCAAAATGTCTTGAGTGCCATAAAGAGATAAAAAATTTAATAGATCAGAATAAAGGATACCATACATCTGCGGAGGTGAAAGATAAAAAATGTGCCGTTTGTCATGGAGAACATTTTGGTCGCGATTTTAAAATTATTCGGTTCGATCCGGATACATTTAATCACAAACTGGCAGGTTACCAACTTGTTGGGAAGCACAGTGAAATTAAATGTAATGATTGCCACAAACCTGAACTGATCCATACAAAAATCTCACAGAAAAAAGGAGCCACTTATCTTGGAATGGGAACCGATTGCCTGTCATGTCATGAAAACTATCACCAAAATACACTTTCAGCAAATTGCACTTCCTGTCATAACCAGGAAACATTTCAGCAGGCGCCGCTTTTTGATCACTCAAAAACTAAATTCCCGTTAATTGGGAAACATCAGACGGTTAAATGTGCTCAGTGTCATAAAATTGAGCAACGGGATGGGAAAAAATTCCAGCAATTTGCAAGCGTTGATCATGCCAACTGTACCAGTTGCCACGAAGATGTTCATAAAAATAAGTTTGGGAATGACTGCCGCAAGTGCCACGACGAATTTTCATTTCATGAGACAAAAACGCTTTCATCCTTTAATCACGATAAAACGAATTATCCGTTGCAGGGGAAACATGTTGAAGTTGATTGTAAAAAGTGCCATACCAAAAGCTACACAACACCGATTAAACATCAGCGATGTACTGATTGTCATGCTGATTATCACGAAGGACAATTGGTAAAAAACGGCGTTAATCCTGATTGTGCCGAATGTCATTCAGTAAATGGGTTTCCGTCTTCTTCTTACGGACTGGAAAAACACAATCAATCACAATTTCCTCTGGAAGGAGCTCACATGGCAACACCCTGTTTTAGTTGTCACAAGAAAACGGAAAAGTGGAATTTCAAAACCGGAACTCGCTGTGTTGATTGTCATGAAAATATACATAAAAATTATATTGCTGAAAAATACATGCCCGGGGAAAACTGTAAAAATTGCCATAACAGTGAACAGTGGAACGCAGTAAAATTTGATCATAAACAAACGGATTATGAATTGTTGGGGAAACATGCGGGTGTAAGTTGTCGGGAGTGTCACTTCAACTCAAAAAATGAAAACGGGAAACCTCAGCAGTTTCAATGGGAAAATCAACTTTGTACCAATTGTCATACCGATGTTCATTTTGCGCAGTTTGAAATTAACGGGGTTACTCAATGCGATCGTTGTCATACCAACAACGATTGGAAAGCTGAAAAATTTAATCATAATCAGGCCCGCTTTAAGCTGGATGGGAAACATGAGGGATTGGCCTGCATTCAATGCCACAAGCCAAAAGACAATTCACCAAGCGGTTATATCGTTTATAAATTTAAGGATATCTCATGCAAAAGCTGTCATTAATAATTAGTCTGATCTTTGTGACTGTTCCAGGCGGCTGCCCAGGAAAATCCACACGGTAAAGATCTGCGGTTTGATTGTACCGATTGTCACACTACTGAAGGATGGACGTTTAACAAAGCACAGGCGACTTTTAGTCACGATTCTACGTCTTTTATTTTGGAAGGACAACATATTACCACCGATTGCAAAGCTTGTCATACTTCACTTGTATTTTCTCAGGCTCCTTCAAACTGTATCGATTGTCACAATGATATGCACAATAATACGGTTGGGCCAAATTGTGCACAGTGCCACACTCCTGAATCATGGATTGTAACCAATATTACTGAAATACATCAAAATAGCCGGTTCCCGTTATTGGGAGCACATAATACAGCAAATTGTTCCGATTGTCATCTTTCAGCTTCGCAACTGGAATTTCAGCCGCTTGGAATTGAATGTTATGATTGTCATCGAAAAGAATACATGGCAACGACAAATCCCAATCATATTCAAACGGGGTTATCAACCAATTGTATTGAATGTCATCGTGTTGATGCTTTTGAATGGACAGCAAAAGGAATCAATCACGATTTCTTTCCGCTTACCAAAGGTCACGATATCGATAATTGTGCAGCTTGTCATAAAACCGGAGTTACCGACCCAATTTCGCCGGAGTGTTACAGTTGTCACCAGGCGAATTATCTTGCCACAACAAATCCTTCTCACCAGGGTCTTGGTTTCAGTACTAATTGTACAGAATGTCACACAACTGATCCCGGATGGAAACCCGCAGAATTTAAACTGCACGATGATTTGTATTTTCCAATATATTCAGGAAGCCACCGTGGAGAATGGAATTCCTGTACCGATTGCCATACGCAGGCAGGGAATTTCAGCACATTCAGTTGTACCGATTGCCATGAGCATAATAAATCAGAAACTGACCAGCATCATCGTGAAATAAATGGGTATACTTATAACAGTTTGGCTTGTTTTGCATGTCATCCGTTGGGAAAAAGCGAGGGCGCTTTTAATCATAATGCAACCGGATTTCCTTTAAAGGGAAGTCATTTGCAGGCCGATTGTTTGGATTGTCATACCAATGGTTATGCCGGGACTTCGCCATTGTGTGCGAGTTGTCATACAAAAAATTATAACGAAGCAGTTAATCCCAACCATGTAAATGCAGGAATTTCAACTGAGTGCGAAACCTGTCACAATGATGAAAGCTGGAGCCCTTCATTGTTTGACCACACTGTAGCAACCGGTTTTGAACTGACAGGTGGCCACGCAGGACGACAGTGTGCCGAATGTCATGTCGGAACTACTAGTAATGCCAGTTCAGAATGTATCAGTTGTCACCAGGCAAATTTCAATTCAGCGCTAAATCATGTGTCTCAAAACTATCCAACGCAATGCTTGCAATGTCATTCAACAGCCAACTGGGATGTAACTAACTTTGATCATAACCTGACCAATTTCCCATTAACCGGTGCTCATATTGCAACGGAATGTTCAGCCTGTCATACCAATGGTTATGCAGGAACATCAATGTTATGCAATTCCTGTCATTCGGAAAATTACAACAAAGCTCAAAATCCGGTTCATACTTCGGCGGGTATTTCCACAGAGTGTGAAACCTGTCATAATACCACAGCCTGGGTTCCTTCTGAATTTAATCATGCAACAACAACCGGTTTTG
Organism: uncultured Prolixibacteraceae bacterium; assembly: GCA_963769925.1. Lineage (GTDB taxonomy): Bacteria > Bacteroidota > Bacteroidia > Bacteroidales > Prolixibacteraceae > Draconibacterium. Next base: position 164,839 of record CAVYOB010000045.1, on the reverse strand, counting down.
AACTGACCGGTGGCCATGCAGGACGTCAATGTGTCGAATGCCACGTTGGAACCACAAGCAATGCAAGTTCAGAATGTATTAGTTGTCACCAGGCAAATTACAATTCGGCACCAAATCATGTGGCACAAAAATACCCAACGCAATGTTTGCAATGCCACACAACTACAAGTTGGGACGCTACCAATTTCGATCATAACCTGACCAACTTCCCGTTAACCGGGGCTCATATTGCAACTGAATGTTCAGCCTGTCATACAAATGGTTATGCGGGAACATCAATGTTATGTAATTCCTGTCATTCGGAAAATTACAATAATGCACAAAATCCGGTTCACACTTCGGCGGGTATTTCCACCGAATGCGAAACCTGTCATAATACTACAGCCTGGGTTCCTTCCGAATTTAACCATGCAACTACAACGGGTTTTGAACTGACCGGTGGCCATGCAGGACGTCAGTGTGTTGAATGCCACATTGGAACCACAAGCAATGCCAGTTCAGAATGTATTAGTTGTCACCAGGCGAATTATAATTCGGCACCAAATCATGTGGCACAAAAATATCCAACGCAATGTTTGCAGTGCCACACAACTACAAGTTGGGATGCCACCAATTTCGATCATAACCTGACCAACTTCCCGTTAACCGGGGCTCATATTGCAACTGAATGTTCAGCCTGTCATACAAATGGTTATGCAGGAACATCAATGTTATGTAATTCATGCCATTCGGAAAATTACAATCAAACATCTAATCCATCGCATACAAAATTAGGATTGTCAACCAGTTGCGATCAGTGCCATACTACCAACCCGGGATGGGAGCCTGCTCTGTTTCCAAATCACAACGATTATTATGCGCTGAACGGGGCACATGCGAAAATTGCTAATAACTGTTATCTGTGTCATGCCGGAAATTATACCAACACTGCCAACACCTGTTATGGCTGTCATTCTGCAGATTATAATGCAACAACTGACCCAGCTCATGCAGCTGCTCAATTCTCTACAGATTGTCAGACTTGTCATACTGAAAACGCCTGGACTCCTTCAACGTTTGATCATGATTCACAGTATTTCCCGATTTACAGTGGTTCGCATCGCGGTCAATGGAATTCCTGCGCCGATTGTCATACCGAGCCTACAAATTATGCTGTATTTTCATGTATAACCTGTCACGAACATAACCAGACTTCAATGGACGAAAAGCACCATGAAGTAAGCAACTATGTATATAACAGTGCCAATTGCCTGGCATGTCATCCAAGAGGAACAGCAGATGATTAATAAAATGAAATCCATATTTCTTTTCTGTTTTTTTTGCTCTGTGCTATTATAAATGCGATCAGGACAAGAAGAAAAAAATATGTTAGAGGGATCTGTTTCTTATCTGGCGGGGAATAATATTTATGTAAAGTTTATAAATACAAATGGCATTGAGAACGGTGATACTTTATACCGGGTTGAAAATGGAAAATTGATTCCGGCACTGGCGGTTCAGCACCATTCGTCCATATCGTGTCTTTGTAAAGCCATTGGTGGAAATACATTTCAACTGGAGGATCGTATTCTGGCAAAACCAAAAATTAAGGCTCAGAAGACTCCTTCGCCGGTTATTCCGGAAAATAATGTTGAACAGGATGTTAACGAGCAGGTGCTAAAAACGTCAGTTTCAGAACAACAAAAGGGCTACAAACAAAATATCCGCGGCAGAATATCAGCTTCATCATATTCAAATTTTAATAATGGGTTGAGTGACAATATTCATCGCTTCAGATATACTTTCTCAATGAACGCTGATCATATTTCTTCTTCGCGGATATCGGCGGAAACATATATCAATTTTACGCATAAACTAAATCATTGGGATGAGGTAAAAAGTAATCTCAATAATGCATTGAAGATATACAGTCTTGCATTAAAATATGATGTAAGTTCAAGTGCATCAATTTATGCCGGGCGAAAAATAAACTCTAAAATTGCCAATGTCGGGGCAATTGACGGACTTCAGTATCAGAAAGATTGGACCCATTTTTATGTGGGCGCTGCCGCCGGGACCCGACCCGATTATGAAGATTATGGATTTAATTCGAATCTGTTTGAATACGGCGCATATATTGGGCAGAATGAAAAAGTAAAAAACGGATTTGTGCAAACATCTCTGGCTTTTTTTGAACAACGGAATCATTCAAAGATCGATCGCCGGTTTGTTTATTTTCAGCATAGCAATTCCATCGTTAAAAATCTGAATTTGTTTACCACCTTCGAAATCGATTTATATAAGGTTGAAAACGAACAACCTTCAAATACAATTTCATTAACCGGATTGTATGTTTCTTTAAATTACCGGTTAAAACGAATTTCATTGTTTGGGGCATACGACAATCGCAAGAATGTGATCTACTATGAAACGTTTAAAAATTATGCGGATGCATTGCTGCAACAAGCCAGCAGACAAGGATTGAGATTTCGCGTGAATTATCGTCCGGTGAAATATGTTTTTCTTGCTGTAAATGCAGGTACAAGATTTATGAAACAGGATCCAAGGCCAACCCGAACATTAAACGGCACGGCAACTTATTCACGTGTTCCGGGAATAAATTCGTCGCTGACACTTTCTGCAAACCTGATGCAAACAGCTTATTTAAACGGACAGTACTATGGTGCCCGTTTGTCAAGAGATATAATATCAGGAAAATTATTTGGAACGCTTTATTACCGCTGGGTAAAATTTGATTACCAGAATACTGTTTCAACATTGATTCAGAATATTGGTGAAATTGATCTTTCATGGCGATTTAATAAAAAAATGTATTTCTCGGTGAATTATGAAAGTACATTTCAGAAAAATGAAAATTATAACCGGCTTTATATTCAACTGAGCAGGAGATTTTAATGAAGTATGTATATATTTGCGCAGAAATGAATCGGTGTAAAACCGGAAAATATTGTTTAATATTTAAATAAAGAAGAAATGAGAGTTTTTTTGATGTTGATTATGATTGTGGTATTTTCTTCGTGTGTTAGAAACAAAAACGGGGTGATGCAGCAACAAACTACAACCCAAAGCAGTAGTAACCATGTTTTTGAAGTTACCGAAGTAATTCAGGCAACGAGCTATACCTATTTGAAGGTGAAGGAAAATATGATGGAACGGTGGGTTGCCGTTACTAAACAGGATGCAAACGTTGGTGATGTTTTTTATTATGATAGTGCTTTGGAAATGAACAATTTTACCAGCAAAGACCTTAACCGGACTTTTGATAAAATTTATTTTGTTAACCAGATAAGTAAAACGCCACTAACCCAGCAACCAGCAGCGGAAATGAGTGGAGGAATGCCGGCACATTCTGGTAAAGTTAATGTGGAACAGAGCGATGCAATTTCACTGAAAAAAGATAATAATGAACTGACAATTGCTCAAATTTATGGCAATAAAGCTGGTTATGCTGAAAAAGAAACTGAAATCAGGGGAGTTGTTGTTAAAGTGAACAATGATATTATGGGTAAAAACTGGGTACATATTCAGGACGGAACCAGTGATAATTCCAATTTTGATCTGACAATTACAACACAGGCCCGGGTTAACAAAGGCGATGAAGTAACTTTTAAAGGAAAGATCATTTTGGATAAAGATTACGGCGCCGGATATACTTATGATGTGATATTAACTGATGCTGCACTGGTTAACTCGAAAGCTTCCAAAGTTGAAATGTAATAAAAGATAATTTTTAAGAATAGGCTAAACCGGATTGGTAAAACCAGTTCGGTTTTTTTATGGTTGTCAACAATATTTTGCTTGTTTAAAATAAATATGATTATTTAAGTATTGTTTCTTTTCCCCAAAAACGCCCCAATTCAGTTACCTCTTTTTCAATCAACTCCATTTGGTGTTTTTTCAATGGCATAAAAAGATCAATATTTACCAGAATTTTATCTTTGATTTTGGTCCGTTTCCATAATCCGGTTACCTGTCCGTTAACAACAATTATCGGCCAGAATATACCATTTTTAGAAACTACCATTTTGTCACTTTTAATCGCAGCTTTTCGGTTGGTGTAAGCAATCAGGAATTCATCAAATGCAGGAAGTAGAAACACAGCATCATTTTTTTGTGAAAGAGTAGGTAGCGAATTGGGAATCAAATAGGTTTCTTCTTCAAATTCTTCAGAAATAAAGTCGCTACGAATTATTTCAATAGCCTTTCTTGCATCCCGAACCGGCAATCCCGACCACCAGACAAAATCTCGTAAAGTTGCTGGCCCTCGCCCGGCAAAATATATCCTTGCCAGTTTTTCAAGCGCTTCATCGCGGGTTAAAGCTGCAGGTTTTGGTACACGTTCTTCCAGTAACGCGAAAGTTTGCTTTCCATCTTTTATTTTTCCGCTGCATATAATTCCTTCCAGTTCGGCACTGAGTAAAATGTGCGCGCCACGGTTGTTTTCTGTCGAAATTTTTGCTTCATGGAAAATGGAATACAGCTCATTTCTGGTTAAATGATTTTCGTTCCTCAATGCTTTTTTTAATAACAGGTAAATTTTTGAAAGCGATTTTTCATTAAGTTCCAATTCCTTGTGTCGGGATTTTACCGCGGTTTTAATATGCGGAGCCGTTAACTGGAGTATCCAGTATATATCTTCAGATGAAACCAGATGCCAGGTTGGCCGCAAAAGGTGGGTTCTTAAAATCTCTCCCTTGTTCATCGCAAGATCAACCATTTTGTCGGTTACATTTGAAAGTCGCTTTCCAACAGCCAACTGTGCCATGAGATAATCCTGTGCCTGCAATGCCCCCATATATTTTACCAATCCCTGAACTGTTGTTTGTTTCTTTTGGGTTAGGTGTTGCAGGGCAAGCCTGATAGTTGAAATCTCTGAAACTTGCATTGGATTAATGTGGTTAATTATTCAATTGTAAATATAACTTTTGAAATCAATTCGAAAATATTTTTACATAAATCTGTGATTTGCCTGCGCAGTAATTTTTTATCACCAGATGTTATAAGAGTTTAAATTTAAGATTGTTTAACATCAATATGCATATCAATTAAATCATTTTGGGGCAATACTTGTTATTTCAGAAATAGAACATTTGTTTAAGTCTTTTATAAAAACTACTATCTCTAAATCTGAATAAAAATTGGATAAACTTTAACAACACTTTGGCTTTAACCAAAAAAAGAGATAGAAAATGAAAAAAACATTTACTGACATTAGCGAGTTGAAGCAACTCTCTGTTGAAGAAGCCTTTAAAACGTTCTCTTCTGATGAAAACGGACTTTCCGATTCTTCTCTTCAGGAACGGTTTAACGATTATGGCTATAATGAGCTGGAAGAAAAAAAAGTAAATCCAATACTCAAATTTCTGAGTTATTTCTGGGGACCCATTCCATGGATGATTGAAGTAGCTGCAATTTTGTCAGCTGTAATTCATCACTGGGAAGATTTTTGGATCATTTTTGTTTTACTGTTACTGAATGCCACAGTGGGATTCTGGCAGGAATACAAAGCCGGTGATGCAATTAATCAGTTAAAAAAGAAACTGGCGCTGAATGCCCGTGTGAAACGAAATGGCAAGTGGAACAAAATCCCTGCCCGTGAATTGGTACCGGGCGATGTGGTTCGTGTTCGGCTGGGCGATGTAGTACCGGCTGACATAAAACTTTTTGCGGGTGATTATCTTTCTACTGATGAGTCAGCTTTGACTGGTGAATCGTTGCCGGTGGATAAACATATAGTTGATGTGGCATTTTCGGGTTCGGTAGTTCGACAGGGTGAAATGGATGGTTTGGTTGTAGCTACCGGAAGCGACACCTTTTTTGGCCGGACAGCTAAACTGGTTGAGGAAGCAAAAACTGTCAGTCACTTTCAGCGGGCTGTAGTTAAAATTGGGCACTACCTGATTGTACTGGCTGCTTTTATGGTTGCCCTTATTTTTATGGTGTCCTTCTTCAGGCACGAAAGCTTTCTGGATACACTTCAGTTTGCGCTTGTATTAACCATTGCCGCAATTCCTGTGGCTTTACCTGCAGTTTTGTCGGTAACAATGGCAGTCGGGGCATCAGCATTGGCAAAAAAGAAGGCCATTGTAAGTAAATTGGTGGCTATTGAAGAAATGGCAGGAATGGATATTCTGTGTTCGGATAAAACCGGTACCATTACCAAAAATGAATTGACCCTGGCAGACGTTGTTCCGCAAGATAAATTTACGCCGGACGATGTATTGGTTTATGCATCACTGGCTTCACGAGAGGAAGATAATGATCCGATTGATACTGCGATCATTTCTAAAACTAAGTCGCTCGATTCGTCAACTAAAAAAATGAAATCATTTTCAGTGGCCGGTTTTAAACCTTTTGATCCGGTTATCAAAAGGAGTGAAGCAACCGTGGTTTCAGGTGATAACAAAAAATTCAAAATATCAAAAGGTGCTCCGCAGGTTATTCTTGCGCTTCTTTCTGATAAAGAAAAAGCAAGAATTAGCGAAGAAATCAATAAACAAGTTGACGAATTGGCTGAAAAAGGTTACAGAACACTAGGCACTGCAAGGACAAATGAAAAAGGTGAGTGGGAATATGTGGGATTGATTCCGCTGTTCGATCCACCACGCGAAGATTCGGCTGCAACCATTAAAACGGCGTCTGAAATGGGTGTGAATGTAAAAATGATTACCGGTGACCACACCTCCATTGCCAAACAAATTGCACAGAAAGTAAATCTAAAAAACCGTATTAGTGAAGCTTCCTTGTTCCTGAAAAAGAGTGAAAAGGAGGCTGGCAGAATTGTTGAACAAGCAGATGGTTTTGCACAGGTTTTCCCGGAACATAAATACCGGATTGTTGAATTACTACAAGACCGGAAACACATTGTTGGAATGACCGGCGATGGTGTGAATGATGCTCCTGCACTTAAAAAAGCAGATGTGGGAATTGCAGTTGCGGGCGCAACGGATGCTGCCAAATCAGCAGCAGATATTGTGCTTACATTGCCCGGGTTATCAGTAATTATTGATGCTTTGAAAGAAAGTCGTAAAATCTTCCAGCGCATGAACAGTTACGCTATTTATCGTATTGCAGAAACTATTCGGGTGCTCTTTTTTATTACGCTGGCGATTCTTGTATTTAATTTTTACCCGGTAACTGCAATTATGATTGTGTTACTGGCTTTGTTTAACGATGCTCCAATTATGGCCATTGCCTACGACAATGTCAGGTACTCTCCGGAACCGGAGCGTTGGAATATGCGTGTACTTCTAAGTATGGCCACCTTTTTAGGATTGATCGGGGTGGTTAGTTCTTTTGGAATATTTTATATTGGTGAAGTGGCTTTGCATTTACCAAAAGATGTGGTACAGACATTTATCTTCCTGAAATTGGCTGTGGCAGGACACTTAACCATTTTTATTACACGAACCCGTGGCCCGTTCTGGTCGATTAAACCGAGCGCCACCATGTTTTGGGCAGCAGTAGTTACAAAAATACTGGCAACATTTGTTGCTGTTTATGGTTGGTTTATTACACCCATTTCATGGAAACTCGCACTTATGGTTTGGGGATATGCAATTGTGGCATTTCTGATAACTGATTTTCTGAAGATACGTATTTACAAGGTACTTGATCATCAGGATGTAAAATTTAGTAAATTTCATAAAACGCTGACAACATAAATTGACACTTTTAACTAAAATAAATTAGACATGGATACGAACACAATGAATAATTTAACAGAAAAAGAGATAAGAGAATTAATGGAAATTCTCGGAGACGAAGACGGCAGAAAACGTAAAAATGCCCGCGAAAAACTGGCAGCCATTGGAGAACATACGTTGAAATATATTAAGGATTATCTGAATCACCCAAAGCATATTTACCGATGGGAAGCCATGAAGGTAATTGAGGAAATTGAACATCCTGATTCAATACCGATTTTGATTAATGCCCTTAACGATGATAAAAGCGATATTCGCTGGATTGCCGCTGAAGGATTAATCAAAGTGGGGAAATATTCATTAAAGCCATTATTAAAAGCAATTGCGGAAAATTATGATTCGGTTTTTGTTTTAAACGGGGCTCATCATATTATTTATGAACTGGAAGAAAAAGAATTGTTACCCAAAGATTTTCCGGCAAAAGAATTATTATCACTTTTAAAAAGGCATAGTAAGGAAGCCAGTTTAAAAGTGTTGGTACATAATATACTAAACGACCTGAAATAAACGAGTTATGGGGTTCACAGGTTGAAAGCAAGTTTAATGCCCTCAACCGTCATTCCGGTACCCATTATGGCCAGAATGAGCCCCATAATTTTCCCAATTACAGTAATTAAATTTTCCCCGATTTTTTCCACGATACGTTCGCTGAGTGAAAATGCCAGGTAGGTAAGGTAGATCATAACCGCAAATATTACAATCACTATGGCTATATGAATGAAGTCTGCATTGGTAACATTATTCATGGCAGTCACTATTGTTCCCGGGCCCGCCAGAATTGGTATTGCCAAAGGTGAAACAGCAACGCCTTCATCCACTTCCACATGTTCCTGGTGATGTATTTTTGATGTTTTCGATTGCAGCATTTCAAATCCTACATAAAACAGTAGGATGCCACCGGTCATTTTAAAAGCCGGTATTGTAATCCCAAAAAGGTCGAACAGATATTTTCCAATAACAACAAATGAAACCACAATAATAAATGCGGTGAGGGAAGCCGTGCGTGCAATTTGTTTTTTGGCAGTTTCAGATTGACCTTCTACCAGCCCCAAAAAAATAGGAGTGTTGGCAATCGGATTCATAATGGCAAAGAAACCTGTAAATACGGTTAATGAAAAGGTAAAAAGCGAAGTGTTCATATCAACTTACTTTTGATTATTCAAATGTAACCTTTTTCAACTTTTAAATAAAAATTATCCTCAGTGGTTAAATGGCTAATTCCCAATTGAAGATGATGATAATTTTAAGGATATAAGGCGTTATATAGGATAGTTGTGTGGGTACGTTTAGTCCTGATAGTCATTAGGAGCTTGGCACTTCTCTTTCAAAATTTTTGGTTTAATGCACTACAACGCACACCACTGCACCCGCAATGCAATTTACAGTTTGTTGTGTGCAGTGCTTAATTATCTACTCTTGTGTTTTCTTTAAAAATCTCCATTTTAACATTTTTATATGGCTCAAAATCAAACCCCATTCTTTTATATAGAACGAAAGACTCTGGTAATCGTGCAAACTCAGATCTATAAGTCTTTTTGAGAGTAATTTTTAAAGTTTGCATTTCTCTATAATGAACAATATCGTATTCAGCTGATAAATATTTCTCAATATTGTAACTTTCAAACACGAAATCCAATCTGTCAACAATATATAGCGTTCCCTTATAAATTCGATTTTGTTTGGGCTTAAAAGGATGTCGAGATTTGTCAATATAAATTTTAAAGTCAATTTTACCGATAAATGTGAATAACCCGTCACTAAGATTATTTGATTCAACAGTGTTTCCAACAATTTTTTGTTCAACCTCTGCAAAATCTAATTCTCCTTTGAAAAATCCTTTATCATCTGTATCTCTAATATTCATAATTATACCAGCTTTGATGCCTTTACTTTTATCGGTCTTATTTGCTGGTTCTGTATACCCAGCATAAATCCCGTCAATCGTATCAAAATAATTTTTTGATAACGTCTGCTTTTGAGAATAATAAAACCAAATCAACAATATTATTGGAGTCGCAATGCTAATCACCTCACTTATTTGCTCCAGAGTTATAAATTGAATACATGAAATCATATCAATATTGTTTAATTATGAATTTAATCTTGCATTGCACACAACAAACTGTAAGTTGTCGGGCGGGATTTCTGGAAGAAATCGTGTCTGACCCGCAGGAAGTGGCAGCAATGGTTTGACCTGTCGGACCGCTAAGAGCCCCGCCTGCCATATGACAATTAGCTTTAGTGCTTTTTATAAGTTTTTAAAATTCAAATATTTATCGAATCTATATTCTATATTTTCATATTCTGAATTAAACCAGGAAGTAAGTTCACTGTCTTTACTAATTTCAGTTTCTCTTTTTCCTGTCTCCACTGGATACTGATTTAAATTCTTAAGGTTTTCTTCTGCGTGATTTAGTTTGAAGGCTTTAGTTTTTAGTTCTTCTAAGAATAGAGTAATCTCATTGTCAAAGAGAAATTTACTTTCATTGGTGCTAAATCGGAAATCACGAAGTTCAATCGGTTCAATATGCGCCTCTTGTACAATTTTGTGTAATATCTTTTTGGTTTCTTCAAAAATTCGAAATCGCTTATTATATAAATCCAACTTTAATTTATACTCTTCTATACTTAGCCTTTTTCTTTCAAGCTCTGAATTTTCGGAATCTAGTTTCAATTTAAGTTCACCTTGCTTTTTATTCGATTGATATTGTTGGTATGCAATATATACAGCTATTATTGCTATCAATGGAGTTAATAGTCCACTTAGTATATTTAAAAAACTCATTAGCAAGATTTTAAGGTTAAACTTATCATTAATCGTTTTTTCGCATTAAAGCTAACGGTCACTTGTATGTGGTCGGACGGGATTTCTGGAAGAAATCGTGTCAGACCTGCAGGAAAGTGGGCGCAAAGTCTGACTTGTCAGACCGCTAAAACCCCCGCCTGCCATATACAATTTGTTGTAGTGCGTTTTTATTTTTCTTCATATTCAATTTTTTCGTCTGGTGACATTCTTATCAAATATTTATCCGCTCCCAGCTCATTGACAGTCCAAATGTCATACGATGATTTTGTTTTAGTTATAATGCTCAAGTCGATTGATGAAAAATTTAAAAACACCAATCTTGTCCGTGGCCAGGATTTCTTTGATTTGAACTGTCTTAGTAATAATCCACTCTTTGTCGGATAAACAAACCTGTGAAAAAATAGCCCGTCTAATAGTTTGTTAATTTGAGAATTATCTGTTTTGAGACTATAAATTTTTACTATTCCGTCAAATGCAGTTTCATATTCAAGTTTACGATAAAACTTTATCCCGTTGAAAACATCCCATTCCTGAAATTTTTCTTTGTCGTAATTGAAAATCATAGTCTTTTTTGAATTAATTCTCTTGCTTCGGAGTCAAATTCGTCGATTAACTTTTTATTGATTTGGTTCTCAAAAGTTTTGGAACTCAACCCATTTTTTACGAGTTGTAAATCTTGAATCATGCTGTCAATTAAAATCCAGTCGTTATAATCGAAGCATTCTTTTTCTGATTTAGTTCCAGTTCTTACAAAACCGTCTCCATCTCCATTGTATTTTTCAAATATTTTAATTTTCGCTGCTGTAATCATGATGGGTTTCGGTTTATTTAAATGCACTACAACTAGTGTGTATAATACACCTTTAAAATTTAACCGATTTATGGGTTAAAAAATTCATTGTCAGTTTGATATTCGATTGTAAATATTTATAAGTACCTATAAGCATTTGTACACGGTTATATTAAAGGGTTAAATATAGTTAAATATATTTTCAAAAAATCTTGTTTAACAGTAGATTAGGTGCAGAATAAGATTGTCCGTTCAAAATAAACCGGGCAAATTTTATTTTTTACAAGCTGACTTTCCGAATACATAAAATTTGGCTATTTTAGCATCAATTCAAATAAATAAACTAAACCAGATTTCGAAAATATCATGATTAAAAAATTATCTGTTTTTATGCTGGTTGCCCTGGTATGTGGCATTCAGTCAATACAGGCAAAAGTTACATTCCAGGAAGTAAGAACCGCATCTTCAAATATTGTAGTTGCTTTTTTCACCAGCGATACTGTTGATTTGGCAGCAGTGAATACCGACAATCCCGAACTTTGGAAAATTAACGGACAAACAGCTCCAATAATTGGAGAATATGCCATGCAGGCCACCGCCTGCGATTTTCATATTTATCTGCAAACCGAGAATCTGCAGACCGGTAAAAAATACGCTTTGGAAACGCCTTACGGGAAAAAGGATTTTGTATTTGATCCCAAAGAAGTTTTCTGCGAATCGATTAAAACCAACCAGGCAGGTTACAGCGCCGGTTCAAAAGTTCGGTATGCCAATTTTGCGATTTGGACAGGTACCGGTGGAAATAAAAAACTGGAAGGAAGTTTGCCAACTTACCAGGTGTGGGATGAAGCTACCCAAAAAGTAGTTGCTAACGGAAAACTTGCTGAAATTGGTGAAGATGCGTCTTCAGGTGATTTTGTTTACCGAATTGATCTGGCAAAAGTTCCCGAAGGCGGGCCATACAAAGTTGTGGTGGATGGAATAGGATGTTCATATCCGTTCGGCGTGGGAGGAGAGTTTTCAAAACGTTTGGCGCATACCATTTTCAGGGCACAGTACCTGCAGCGTTGCGGTTGCCCGATCGATGATCCTGCAATTCGCAAAGATCCGTGTCATACGCTCATTTACAAGGTTAACGGCCCGATTGGTGAAGCCAATATCGATGTAGTTGGAAATGAATCAACATTTGCCTGTTACGGCGGTTATCACGATGCCGGCGATGCCGATCGGCGGGCTTACCACATGGAAAATCCGGTATTAAATTTAATGATCTGGGAAGCTTTTCCAAAATATTTTACCGATGGACAATATCATATTCCCGGTGATTTCACCAAAGATTATCATATCAAAAATTACGAAAATAATATCCCTGATATTCTTGACGAAGCATTGTGGGGAACACTTGCATGGGAGTACCTGCAGAACGACGACGGAAGCATTCAGTTTGGCACCGAAACCCGCGGTTATCCTGAACCTTATGCAGCGCCGTTAGACGGAGACAAAAAGAAATATGGAACCGTAAAAATAGATGATCGGGCGGCAACTCTTGGGGCAGGATTATTTATGCATCTTGCCAGAATTATAAAACCATACCAGCCTGAACATTCAGCAGAATTGGTAAAGAGAGCAGAAAAATCGTATGCTTATTCCGTTGAAAGAATGAAAGAACCGGAACAGCTGTATTATCATATTCAGCGTTATCTGTTACTAAAAGATGAGGCTGATCATCAGAAAATAAAGGAACTTTACAAGGCAGCTGCAGGGTTGAAAGACAATCTTTATATCACACCAGGCTATTCGATTAACGACGACAAGTTTGACAATCCGGCTTATGTTCTTTCATATATTGTTGCCAAAGATGTTCCTACCGATCCGGAAATAGTTGCATTTTTTAAACAGGCAATAAAGAATGCAGCCGATGCCAATATTACAGAATTAAGAAGTCATGCTTACCCGGTGGGAAACGATCCGACACGAGGAGGGTGGGGACATAATGTAAGACAACCGCAATATGCTGTAAACCCTTTATTGTACTGGAAACTTTCAGGAGATCAGAAATATTTTGATGCTGCTTCAGAACTTATGGATTATAAACTGGGATTAAATCCGTTGGGAATCAGTTATGTTACCAGGTTAGGTTTTTACCATGTAGTTAATATCCACGATCGTGAAAGTGCTTATACGCAGTCGCTGGGTTGGGGGGCAAAACCGGGAATTACGGCATTCGGACCTGGGGTTGTTGGATGGCGAAGCAGGGCAAAAGTAATACCGGCAGTTAATGAATTACCCAAAGAACGTCAGTTCACCGATGACCGGGGTATTATATCATTTACCGAATTTACCATTTTTGAAACCATGCAGTACGATGCATTGTACACCATTCTGTCCGGTGGAGGAAAATGGGATAATAAAGATCCGTTTCAAATAATAAAGATCCGTTTCAAATAGAATAAAAAAAGAGACTGTTTGAATGATTTTTTCATTTGTCATGTTGGGTTGACCCAATTTAAATTGGACAAAATATTTCATTGACAAAGAAAGATGCTGAAACAAGTTCAGCATGACGAACATAATGAACTAATACACCATTAAATAACGTCACCCTGAACTTGTTTCAGGGTCCCCCTTCATCTGTCATTCAGAGCGAAGTCGAAGAATCTCATGATTCAGAATGAGATGTTTCGCTTACACTCAACATGACACCAAGAACCAGGAAACATTATTTCAAACAGTCTCTTTTTTACGCTTATTCTTTTTCAAATACCTGAACGGTTTTTCTTTCACCGCCACCTCTGAAATTTGGAGAAGCAGAAGTAATCGTTAGCTCATCACCGCTGTCGTTTAGTTTCCATTCCTCGCTGCTCTTTATTTCCCTGCTTTGTCCGCCACGGTTGAATTTCATTGTGGTATTTATTTTTACCGATTTTGAATCGTTGTCCCAGCTGGCAACTGAAATTCGTGGTGAATTAAAAAACTGAGAGACCGTTTCTGAGCCATTCAGTAAAATCTCGTCATTGGTAATCCGGTCATTACCCCATTCAACGATGGAATAACGGGTAATGTAAATCAAATCGTCATCGTGGTCAATCTCCATTTTATAGGCTGAATTTCCCATTCCCGGAGCATCGCTTTTTTCCTCATTTAAAATCCAGTTTTCGGAAAAATTAACCGGGTATTTGGGTTTTAAAGGTAGCTTTGGAAGTCCGCAAGCTTCCCGATAAGGATTCATTACTTCCCAGTATGTAGGATCTTTCTGGCTTAACATTCGTGGGTCATTAACTAAAACCTGATGTTCTTTCTTTGTCAGGTTGCGTACCATTCCGGCCCAGATCACCCAATATCCCCAGTTGGGCTGTTTGTCGAGAATGTCCAGTGTTGGCGGGTTCCCTACTTCTCCTAAGACAATAGGTTTTCCTTTTGAAAGACTCATCAAACTGTCATAGTATGCCTGATTGAAATCGCTGCCGTAAACATCCAGCGCTAAAATATCCAGGTAATCATTGCCCGGATAGAAATTCGAAAATTTACGGATTGGTGTACTTGGACGGTCAACGCTCCATACCCAAACCAAATTATTTAAATTATGCACTTTAGTGTACCGATCAAATAACTGGCGATATAAAGCAGCGGTGCTGTTTTCGACAACACGACCTCCCCACCAAAACCAGTCGCCGTTCATTTCATGGTATGGCCGCCATAAAACAGGAACATGCGCATCGCGAAGTTGCTTTAAGTAAACAGCAACAGAATCTACCTGAGCTTCCCATTTTTTATACAGTTCGGTTCCGGGTGTCAGTATATCTTTAAACTGCTGATCGAGAAGTTGGCCCTGCACACTGGCTAGTTTACCCGGTGGGGCAGGGTTATTCCTGTCGGGTTGAAAAGTGACCGGTTCATCAGCCGTTGGAGGGACAGCATGCCAGCAAATAGTGATAATCGACTCTTTTTTATGTTGACGAATAGCCTCTTTTACAATGTCAGGACGCGCCAGATACGAGTCGGTATCACCTGCTTTGGCAAAACCCATATCCGAACTCCAGATCGCCGGTGTTTGCCCGATGTATTTAGCTGCAAACCGGCTGTTCCTGTCTTTTGTAGCCGGATAATTGTGTTGGCCGGTAAACGTGTATTTACCGGATGTTCGATAAAAAAGGTCGAGCAAAGCTTTTGCTTCTTTTGAAGCGTCAGGAGAAACCGGCTTCTGTGCAACAACAATTACAGTAGCAAATATTAAAATCAGTGTGAATATCTTTTTCATTTTAATTGTTTATTTGCTTTTTTGGCTGTCAAGTTCACCATGCATTGCTTTTTTGAAAAACTCGCCGCTTTCCGTCAGTTCGTAACCTGGCTCCCATGATTTTAGCAATCGTGGCCCCCATTGTGGATCAAAACACCAACACGCCCAGCTAATTCCTTTTCTTTCGAGATAACTGATAATGTGATTTCCATAATGATCTTTATCAATGGTTTGTCCCTGGCGCACATTAAATCCAAATTCAGTTACCATAACCGGGTACTGATCGGCTGCAAATCCAAAATTTTCTTCCCATTTTGGTTCCCACGGTGGTTTCCGTTTATTTTCGTACGGGTGGCAAACATATCCAATTCCATCAGCATTAACCGGATCGGTGTGGAGTGGTGAAAGGTCATATGCCCAGTCGAAACCGGCTACCAAAGGAATAGGTTCCGGGTCGTAAGCACGAATAAGATGAATGATATCTTCATTGATTTTTTTCCACTCGGGCCAGGTCATTGTTCCCAGTTGACCACGATAAATGGTGGGTTCATTGAAGATCTCGTAGAATGCAACGGTGTTATTTCCCTTGAAATGCTGTGCAATGGTTCTCCAAAACTGGTAAGTCTCCTGTTTTGATGTATTGTACATCGGATTCTGAAACAACTCCATTCCCAGGTTCCCGATCGAATGCCAGTCGATAAGTACATACATTCCCAACTCAGTGCACCATTCTACCGCCCGATCAAGTAACTCAAGATATTTTTCTGGTGTGCGGTCACGCCAGGCAACCGGATGAACCGGAATACGTACCAGCATGGCACCCATTTCTTTAACCTGTTCAAAATGAGCCTTATTCCAGTGTCCCTGTTGCTCTATTTTATCCGGATCGGAAATTGAAAGACCCCTGAAAAGAACCGTTTTTCCATTGGGATCGATAAATTTATTTCCTTCAACTTTTATTAGTGGCAGCGTTTTTAATTTGGGGTTTCTTACCGGCATGCGCCTGGAACCATTCTGAAACCAGGGCTTTGATCCCTGTGCATCAATATTTTGTATTACAAGGAATACGAAAAGAAATAGAATCAAATTTGAAATTTTTTTCATTGCATTTTAGTTTAAGATTAAGCTGGAGTTTAAAAAAAACAAGCTTCAGAAAATAGTAGGACAACTAAATTTTCTGAAGCTGAAAAAAGGGGTTATAAACAAAAACCGGGTTTACATTTTTTCGTAAACCTGAGTTTCGTTCATGTCGCCAAAGGAAGAAGATGCTGAAGATTCGATTACCATATTCCCTCCGTCCATTTTATAAACCTCGGTAATGGTCATTGTTTGGTCCTGCATCGGAATTTTAGAAACAACTTTCATCGACTTTTTATCACTTGCCCAGTTTACCGTTGTTTTTTTCTGCGTATCCATCATCCCTGTGTTAACACATTCCTTGCCGTCAAGTGTTAATTTGTCCTTTGTCGTAAATTCCTGTCCCTGCCATTCAGATTTTTTTTCAACACTGAAATCATTACCTTTTTGAACGATAATAATTTGTTTTGGAGCCATACTGAACTGGTCCCCCAATTTACTTTTAGATGCGTTTAACTTCCATGTGCCGGAAAAATCGATCTGTGCCGAAACTGCAAATGAGAAAAGAATTGCAGCAAATAAAAAGAAAGCTTTTTTCATTGTTTTAGATTTTTATCGGATTAATACTGCAAATATTTGTAGTTAAATATTCGGAAGAATTACCCGAAAGATTGTTATTATTTTTTATCGAAAACCTGGGTTGTGGAACGATCACCAAAAGAAGATTCAATAACCAGGTTGTCCCCGTCCATCTTATACACGGCTTTCATTTCCATGTCGCCATTTGGTGTATTAAATTTCGAGGCAATTGTAAGCGACTTTTTGTCGGCTGACCAATTTGCAGTTGATTTAATTTCGGAATCTCTGAATCCGGGATTCGTACATTCTTTCCCGTCAAGCGTATATTTGTTGGTACGAGTTCTTTCCTGACCCTGAAATTCATTGTGACTTTCCACACTCATTTCGTTGCCTTTTTGAACGATTACAACAGATTTTGGTGCAAAATTACGTTCTCCCAGCTTACTTTTTGAGGTGTTCAGTGTCCATGTTCCTGAAAAATCAGTTTGAGCAAATGCAAAAGTTGAAAATGCGAATGCAATTAGCAATAAGGTAATTTTTTTCATTTTTGATAAAATTTAGATTTTAGATTACAGTTAATTAATTTAATAGATGCATGTAAATAATAAAAGTTTAATTCACAGGACGATAAAATTGAAAAAGAACTCAAATTAATAAAAACCTGTTTTGTTTTTAATCGTCAATGAAAAAAACTGCAGAAGAGTCTCGGGAATTTGTTCCCGTTAAACATTTGACATCGGTAAATTTAGTTTAATTTTGTAATTTGTACAAAATGTATGATTTACTTTTTTTACCATTATCTTCGTCATATTGAAACTTAAACTAAAACTATGAAAAACCTGACCAGGAACCTAAGCCATTCATATTTATTTTTTGTTTGTTGTACGCTTCTTTTTGCGATGATATTTTCTGGTTGTCAGCAACAAAAAATGGCCCGCGAAACGATTAAATTTACACGCGACTGGAAATTTAATCTGGGTGATTCCAAAGAATTTAAAAATCCCTCTTTTGATGATTCCGGTTGGCGTACTTTAAATTTACCTCACGACTGGAGCATCGAAGGTGAATTCAGCCGCAATAATCCTGCAACACCTGGTGGAGGAGCTTTACCCGGAGGAATTGGCTGGTACCGAAAAACATTTGATATTCCCCAAACGGATGCCGGGAAAATGGTTTTTATTGATTTTGACGGTGTATATCAGAAAAGTGAGGTTTGGATCAACGGTAAATCCCTGGGATTTCGTCCTTATGGATACAGTTCATTTCGATACGATTTAACACCGTATTTGAAATTTGGCGGGAAAAATATCCTGGCAGTTAAAGTAGATAATTCAGAACAGCCAAATTCGCGCTGGTATTCAGGCTCAGGAATTTACCGGAATGTGTGGCTGGTTAAAACCGGTAAAGTTTATGTTGATCATTGGGGAACATTTGTTACCACACCTGAAGTCTCTTCTGAAAATGCTTTGGTTAAAGTGGAAACAAAACTGATTAATCAAACAGGAATTCAGAGTAACCTGAAATTAAAAATTTTGATCTATGATCCATCCGGAAAATTCATATCATCAGATGAGACTAATTCAAATCCATGGGACAAAGAAAATGAAAGTTTTATCCATAAAATAGAAATTAAAAATCCGCAATTATGGAGCGTAGATAAGCCACAATTATATAAAGTAGTTACGGAAGTTTATTATGATGGGAAACTGACAGACACTTATGAAACACCGTTTGGGATCCGGTTTTTTAACTTCGATGCTGAAAAGGGATTCTTTTTAAACGGTGAGCATTTGAAGATTTTAGGTGTTTGCGACCATCACGATCTGGGATGCCTGGGATCAGCAGTTAATACAAGGGCGCTGCAAAGGCAACTCGAAATTCTTAAAGAAATGGGCTGTAACTCCATTCGTACTTCTCATAATCCGCCGGCACCGGAACTGCTCGATTTGTGTGATAAAATGGGTTTTATTGTTCAGGATGAAACTTTTGATATGTGGCGGAAAAAGAAAACTCCGTACGACTATTCAAGGTATTTTCCGGAATGGCATGAACGCGACCTGACCGACCATATTTTACGCGACAGAAATCATCCGTCGGTGATGATGTGGAGCATTGGTAATGAAGTTCTGGAACAGTGGAACGATGTTAATGCCGACACACTCGACATTCAGCAGGCCAATTTAATTTTGAATTTCGATAAAAACGTAGATAAAAGTACTATCAACTCCGGCGAAATGGATGTGAATTCGCTGTTGACGATCAAACTTGCCAATATTGTAAAGAACCTGGATAAAACACGTCCGGTAACTGCTGCATGCAATGAAGTAAATCCTTGGAATAACCTGTTTAAATCCGGCGCATTGGATGTAATGGGATTTAACTATCACCAGGAAAATTTCGCCGACTTTCCTAAAAATTATCCCGGGAAAAAACTGATCATTTCCGAATCAACTTCAGGATTGATGACGCGTGGATTTTACCAGATGCCATCCGATTCCATTTTTATCTGGCCAACTCAGGGCAGAAGACGAGCGCCATATGGAAACCCGGAACAGCAGTGCTCAGCCTACGATAACTGTCATGTCCCCTGGGGATCGACGCACGAAGAAAGCTGGAAGATGGTGAAAAAATACGACCACATTGCAGGAATGTACATCTGGACCGGTTTCGACTATTTGGGTGAACCGACACCTTACTGGTGGCCATCACGTAGTTCTTACTTTGGAATTATCGATCTTGCCGGATTTCCGAAGGACGTGTATTATATGTACCAAAGTGAATGGACAGATAAAGATGTACTTCACATTTTACCACACTGGAATTGGGAGCCGGGACAAATGGTAGATGTTTGGGCATATTATTCAAATGCCGATGAAGTTGAACTCTTCTTGAATGGAAAATCGCTTGGAACTAAAAGCAAGCAAGACGATGAATTACATGTGGTTTGGCACGTTCCTTTTGAACCCGGAACTTTAAAGGCTGTTTCCCGCAAGGATGGAAAAACAATTCTCGAAACTGAAGTAAAAACGTCAGGTGAACCTGCACAAATCAGACTAACTCCTGACAGAAATGAAATTAATGCCGATGGTTACGATCTTTCTTTTGTAACTGTCGAGGTGCTTGATAAAGATGGTATTCCTGTTCCTACAGCTGGAAACTCTGTTCAGTTTAAGTTGGAAGGTGATGCAACAATTGCAGGAGTTGATAATGGCAATCCAGTAAGTCATGAATCACTTAAAGGCTCTTCCATTAAAGCGTTTAACGGAAAATGTTTGGTTGTTCTCCAGGCTGGGGATCAAAATGGAACTGCTACACTTACAGCTTCGTCGAATGGATTAAAAACGGCAACGATTAAAATTAAATTGAAATAATTATAAAATCACAACTAAAATGAAACGTATTAAATGGATTTTGTTATCCCTGTTTTTTGGATTTTCTGCCGGAATTAAAGCACAACTCCCACTTGCTTCCGGGGCACCAAATCAACGGTTGCTTAATGAAGCTGTTGATATCAGTGAAGATTTCAGAAATTTTTCAAACACTTATTTTATTGCCGATAGTTTAACCGAATTTGACCCAGTAACCGGACAAGGAAAAGTAAAATGGATGCGGCATGTTTACCAAACACGTCAGGCGTTTGACAATATGCTGGCATTTTTATCGCCGGCCCGTGGCAACGAATTTCCCGGAATTGAATATGCTGTTAATCCGGTAATGCCATTTTCACTGGAGTTTGTTTCTCCAAGAACGATTCGGATCAGAATGAGAACCGGTCTTGAAACGCACCCTGACGAACCATTCATTGATGCTTGTAAACGGGTATGCACCAAAAGATAATTCGTGGAAATATTCGAAGATTGAAGGCGGTCATAAATATACCAGTGAATACGGATCGGTAATTATACGTACACGGCCCTGGCATATTGAGTTTTACGATGCAAAAGGAAAGCTTCTTACCAAAACTTTCCATCGAAGTGACAACGATGAGACTTATACACCGGTGTTGCCATTTATGTTTGTGCGTCGTTCGGCCGATTATTCAAGAAGTGTAAATGCAGCTTTCACGCTCTCCCCAAATGAAAAGATATTTGGATGCGGAGAATCTTTCAAAGGGCTTGATAAACGCGGTCAAAAAGTAGTTCTTTGGACCGACGATGCTAACGGCGTTCAGAATGAGACCATGTATAAACCCATTCCGTTTTTCATGAGTAGCCGCGGTTACGGTATGTTTATGCACACATCGACACCAATTACCTGCGATTTTGGGAAAAGTTATAACAGCAGCATGTCGCTAATGATTGGTGACGAATCACTTGATCTTTTTGTTTTTCTTGGCGAACCCAAAGATATTCTGGATGCATATACCGACTTGACCGGTAAAGCTGCAATGCCGCCGCTTTGGTCTTTTGGTCTTTGGATGAGCAGGATCACTTATTATTCTGAAGCAGATGGAAGAAACGTTGCTAAACTGTTGCGTAAAAACAAAATTCCGAGTGATGTAATTCATTTTGATACCGGGTGGTTTGAAACCGACTGGCGTTGTGATTACAAATTCTCAAAATCCCGTTTTGATGATCCTGCTAAAATGATTAAAGACCTGGGTGATCAGGGATTCAAAGTCTGTTTGTGGCAGTTGCCTTATTTTGTTCCCAAGAATACGCTTTTTCCTGAAATTATCGAGAAGGGACTTTATGTGAAAAACGATAAAGGAAACTTACCGTATGAAGATGCAGTACTTGATTTTTCCAATCCAAAAACGGTAGATTGGTATCAGAATAAAATCAAAGGATTACTGGAAATGGGCGTTGGTGTTATTAAAGTTGACTTTGGCGAAGCAGCACCTGCCAATGGAATTTATGCTTCCGGCAGAACAGGTTTCTACGAACACAATCTTTATCCGTTAAGATATAACAAAGCTGTAGCTGATATCACTAAAAAAACCACCGGCGAAACCATTATTTGGGCACGGTCGTCATGGGCTGGAAGTCAGCGCTATCCGCTTCACTGGGGTGGCGACGCTGCAAATACTGACAATGCCATGTTGTCGACACTACATGGAGGATTGTCGCTTGGTCTTTCCGGTTTTACTTTCTGGAGTCACGATATTGGTGGATTTGTAAATCGTACACCTGAAGAATTATACCGTCGCTGGTTGCCATTTGGAATGCTGACTTCGCATTCGCGCACTCACGGAGCGCCACCTAAAGAACCCTGGGAATATAATGAAAGCTTTAACGATGCTTTCCGGCTTGCCGACAATATGAAATATAAACTGATGCCGTACATTTATGCCCAGGCCAAATATTCAAGCGAACACGGACTCCCGATGGTACGTGCACTTTTTGTGGAATATCCACATGATGCTGGTTCGTGGTTAGTAGATGATGAATATCTTTTTGGAGCTGATATGTTAGTTGCTCCGTTGTTTGAAAATGTTACCAGCCGCGATGTTTATCTGCCGGAAGGAAAATGGATTGATTACCAGACCGGGAAAGTTTATGCAGGAGGATGGCATCATATTGAAGCAGGAGTTATTCCTGTTGTAGTTTTGGTGCATGACGGAGCAGTGATTCCGCATATTAAACTGGCTCAGTCAACCAAAGATATGGACTGGAGTAACCTGGAACTTAAAGTTTATGCCGCCGATGCAAAAAAAGCCAAAGGCTATGTTTGTCTTCCTTCTGACCAGAAACTCGCTGAAGTTTCTTTAACTGGTTCAGGCAAATCGTTTAAACTGGACTCAAATCCGCTGGAAGGAAAAGTAAAATTTAAAGTGGATTAGTTTCTACTTATTTTGATGTCATGTTGAGCGCAGTCGAAACATCTTTGTGTAAGATAAGATTCTTCGACTTCGCTCAGAAGGACAATTCTTTTAATATTTCTGTTTCAATATAACCAACTAAAACTTTTGAAAATGAAAACTACAAAACGACTCCTGCTAATTATTCTTTTAATAGTCCTTCAGATTTATTCCAATGCACAGGGTTACAAAAACTTTAAAGTAGCAATTTACTGCCGTGCCTATGAAGTGCAAAAAATGAGCGATATTAACTGGCTCACTTCTGCATGGGATGATATTTCAAAACAGGTTCATGTAGATAAAGTGTACCTAGAAACCCATCGGGATTTGTTGATAGTGGACGATGAAACGATTGAAAAGGCGAAGAAATTCTTTACTGATCGTGGAGTAAAAGTTGCTGGTGGTATCACATATACGATTAATGAAAGTAATAATTTCCAGACATTTTGTTATACGAAACCGGAAGACAGACAAAAGGTAAAGGAAATAGCAGAATATACGGCAAAGCATTTTGATGAATTTATTCTCGATGACTTTTTCTTTACCAGTTGCAAATGCGATTTGTGTATTGCTGCCAAGGGAGACAGGAGTTGGACAGATTACCGGTTGGAACTCATGAAAGGCGCTGCTGCCGACCTGGTAATAAATCCGGCAAAAGCGGTAAATCCAAATGTGAAGGTAATTATTAAGTACCCAAACTGGTATGAACATTTTCAGGGACTTGGATTTAACCTTGAAGCAGAGCCAAAATTGTTTGACGGTCTTTATACCGGAACGGAAACACGCGATCGTTCGGGAAATCAGCACCTGCAACAATACCTTGGATATGAGGTTTTTAGGTATTATGAAAATCTGAAACCGGGAAAAAACTTTGGTGGCTGGGTTGACACTGGTGGCTCAAATCCGCTGGATAGATATGCCGAACAATTGTGGCTTACATTATTTGCCAAAGCGCCTGAAATCACTCTTTTTGATATTCGCCAGATGATGTATCCTTTCAGGGAAAATACAAGAGCAGCGTGGCAGGGAACCGGAACAAGTTTCGATTTTGATGAGATGAAAAAACCGTTGAAACAACCCGATGGAAGTATGTTTACACCAACCAGATATTCGCGCGCAGCCGGATATTCTTTTGAAGTGGTTGACAAAATCATCGGCGCTCTCGGAAATCCTTTAGGGGTAAAAAGTTATAAACCTTATCATTCAGTTGGTGAAGATTTTTTGCAGAATTATTTTGGAATGATTGGAATCCCAATAGACATTGTCTCCGAATTTCCAAAAGATGAACCGGTGGTTTTACTTACTGAAACAGCTTCGTTTGACCCTGATATTGTAGCAAAAATTGAAAATCAGCTTCGGGCAGGTAAAAATGTGGTGGTTACTTCCGGTTTTTATAAAGCCATGCAGGGAAAAGGAATAGAAAATATTGTTGAACTTCGCGTAACGGATCGCAAAGCCAACGTAAAAGAATTTGCAGCCGGGTGGGGGCCAACTTCAAAAATCGATAAGGAGATTCTTATTCCGCAAATAAATTACCTGACAAACGATTCCTGGGAAATTATTTCCGCCCGCGATGATACTAATGGCTGGCCAATTTTACATTCAGCCGATTATTCAAAAGGAAAATTCTTTGTTTGGACCATTCCCGACAATTTTATCGATTTGTATATTCTTCCGGATAATGTGCTGAACAGGCTGCGTCAAACTGTTGCCGGTAATTTGCCTGTTACAATTGAGGGACCGGGGGAAGTGAGCCTGTTTGTTTATGATAATAATTCGTTTGTAGTTGAATCATTTCTTGATCATGAAGTGTCATTCAAAATTCTGTTGAATAAAGATTCAGGCACCATCACTAATGTGGCAACCGACGAAAAAACCGATGGGAAATTAAGGGTAGCTCCCGGTTTTGGTGGCCGTAAATTCGGTAAAGATGTGATGGTTTTTGATGTGACATTAAAACCGCATTCATTTAAAGCATTTACGTTCAAATAAGATAATTTTGGATGAACCTTACATATCCTGATTTAACAGGAAAGTAAGGCTTTTTTGAAAAGAATTTTCAATGTGTCAGAATAACACATAAGAAATATTTTCAGGATTCAGAAATCAATTTTATATTTACCAATAATAAAAAATAATTACCTAAAATTAAATAGAGATGAAACAAGTATTTAAAAATGTTATTCTGATTTTAATCATCCTTACATCGATAAAAACAATGGCCCAGCAATCGCTGTTTGGAGGCCAGAATATTATTTCGCCTGAAATACATCCCGACAAAACGGTAACCTTTAGGTTCAGTGCACCAAATGCTGACACCGTGAGAGTTACCGGTGATTTTCTGCCAACAGAGAAAATGAAAACGCAATGGGGTACATTTGATGCTCCCGGGAAAGCGTTGTTAACAAAAGGTGAAAATGGAGTGTGGAGTTTCACTTCAAAGGTGTTATCGCCCGAATTATACAGTTACTCGTTTATCGTTGACGGAATTACGACAACTGATCCAAACAATCCTTTCCTTGTCCGCGATGTAGCTTCGGTAACAAATATCTTTATTATAGGTGGCGGTCAGGCGGATTTGTATAAAGTAAATGATGTTCCCCACGGAACAGTTGCAAAGCGTTGGTACGATTCTCCCGGTTTGGAAATGGATCGCAGGATTACCATTTATACTCCTCCGGGCTACGAAGTGAGCAACGAAAAATATCCGGTTTTGTATTTACTACATGGTGCCGGTGGTGACGAGGATGCATGGACTACGCTTGGCAGAGAAGCTCAGATTCTGGATAACCTGATTGCACAGGGCAAGGCTAAACCTATGATTGTGGTTATGCCAAACGGAAATGTAATTCAGGATGCAGCGCCGGGAGAGGGGAGTGATGGTTTCTACAAACCGCAGTTTATGGTACCTAAAACCATGGATGGCACATACGAGGCCAATTTTATGGATATCGTCAAGTTTGTGGAAAGCAACTATCGTGTAAAAGCTGATAAAGCCGATCGTGCAATTGCAGGACTCTCGATGGGGGGATTCCATGCGTTACACATATCACGGTATTATCCGAATATGTTTGATTATATTGGATTATTTTCAGCTGCTATTATGCCTAACCAAAATGTTTCAAGCCCGGTATACGATAACATTGATGCAACATTAAAGAAACAGTTGGAAAACGGGTATAAAGTTTACTGGATCGGAATTGGAAAAGCAGACTTCCTTTACAAAAATATTCAGGACTACCGGAAAAAACTGGATGATATGGGATTCAAATATATTTATCGTGAAACTGAAGGTGGGCACATTTGGAGAAACTGGCGGATTTATCTTTCCGAATTTGTTCCATTGTTGTTTCAGTAATTCAAATTGAATTAATAAACTGTCTGGTTTATTTGATTTAGAAATAAAAGGTAAATTTATGTTCTGAAATTATCACTCTGACTAAACCAGTATAATATGAAAAAACCGATTTTCTTGATTATCATACTTACATGGATGAGTATGTTTGTAAATGGACAAACACCAAATACTATTACTCACCTCCCTGTTTTTGATATTCATGTTCATGCTATGAAAGTGAATCCAAACTGGGGAGCGCCAATGTGCCCTTGGTTTTTAAGCAGTATGCCGGGAACTGATCCCAATTTACCAATGGTCGATATAACAAAAGCAGACTGTGTTGATCCGTTGATGCCAGCAAAAAGCGATCAGGAAATGCAGGACGAGGTAATAAAACGAATTCATGATTTTAATATGACCATGGTTGCTTTTGGTGATGCTGAGATACTGCATAATTGGGTAAATGCAGCTCCTCCCGGACGAATAATTCCAGGTATTGGGATTAGTAAAGCTTCTGAAATGACAGTCGAAGCTTTTCGGGATTCGCTTTCCAACGGATTTTATAAGGTGATGGCCGAAGTTGCTCCACAGTATGAAGGAATTTCTCCAAGCGATATGTCACTTGATCCTTATTTTGCGGTAGCAGAGGAACTTGGTATTCCGGTTGGAATACATATGGGAACGGGAGGCAATGGCCAGGCAAATACTTATCAACCAACCTATCGTGCTTCTATGGGAAATCCCTTTTTGCTTGAAGATTTGCTGGCTCGTCATCCTAAACTCAAAATATGGGTGATGCATGCCGGTTACCCAATGTTGGAAGAGATGATTGCTTTAATGGGAGCCAACGCATATGTTTATGTCGACATAGCCGGAATGATATGGAGTTATCCTTTGGACGAAATTCACTATTACATCAAACGACTGGTTCAGGCTGGTTTCGAAAAGCGAATTATTTACGGGACCGATTTTATGATTTGGCCAAGATTGTTTGAGACTTCTATGGGAGTCATTGAAAATGCTCAGTATCTTTCAGAAGATCAAAAAAGAGATATTCTTTTTAATAATGCAGTACGGTTTTTCAGAATGGATAAAAGCCAGTTTGAATGGCCTGAAAATGAAACTGATTCAAAATAATTGAACTTATTTAATCTATAACTAAAACTAATTTAAATGAAAAAAAAATATTTATTATTATTCGCGTGTTTGCTAATTATAATGGGAATTAATGCCCAGGAATTAGCAAATTTTAGTAGACGTACACCGATAATTTCTCCTGAAATAGGAGAACAAACTGTAACTTTCAGAATTTCTGCACCTGAAGCCAAACTGGTAAGACTTTATGGGTCGTGGATGGCTGATTATTCATCTTCACAAAACATGATGAAAGATACTGCCGGAATTTGGACGTTAAGTATCCGCAAGCCATCTCCTGAACTTTACACTTATCATTTTATTGTTGACGGATTTGTAGTAAATGATGTCAGAAACATATTTATGCAAAGAGATGGAACACGATACTTAAGCGTATTGCTTATTCCAGGAGAATTAACCGAAAATTATTTTGAAGCAACCCAACACGGGAACCTGTCCAAAGTATGGTACGATTCACCAACAATTGGTACAAACCGACGAATGTTTGTTTATATGCCATACGGTTATGAAACAAGTGATGAAAAATATCCTGTTCTGTACCTTTTACATGGTGGTGGTGGTGACGAAGATGCCTGGACTACCATGGGGCGTGCCCGCCAGATTCTGGATAACCTGATTGAAAAGGGACTGGCAAAACCGATGATTTGCGTTATGCCAAACGGAAATCCGGGACAACAAGCTGCAAAAACACAGTTGCTTGAAGAAAAAACATATGATCGCAGAGATCCGCAATATGCTAATTTATATGTAACAAGCCTCGTAAAAGATATCATTCCATATATTGAAAATCATTACAGGGTGATTGCAAAACCTGAAGCAAGGGCCGTTTCCGGCCTTTCAATGGGTGGTGGACATACATTAGCTGTAACCCGGTTATTTCCCGGCACCTTCGATTACATTTGCCCGTTAAGTATCGGGGTTCGTGGTGAAGCGGCTGATATTGACAAACAATTACAACCAGTGAAAAAAGCAGGTTATAAATTATATTGGATAGGTATTGGTAAATCTGATTTTCTTTGGGAAATGGGTAAAAACCTGGATGAAGCATTAACCCGTAATGGTATGGAACATACGTTTTATGTGACAGAAGGAGGACATACATGGGCAAACTGGAGAGTATATTTGAATACTTTTGCTCCACTGTTATTTAAATAAACTATTTAAACAAATAATTTTAATCTAAAAGAAAATACAGCGATGAAAAAATATATATTCATAGTTATTGCCCTCTTTGTTTTTAACGGAGCTTTTGCTCAGGAAATAGGAAATTTTATGGGGCGTCAAAGAATAATTTCACCTGAGATCGGTGACAATAATATTACTTTCCGGATTTCTGCTCCTTATGCCGACTCAGTGCAAATTACAGGTGGTTTTACACCTACTGTAAAAATGGAAACCCGATATGGAACCATGGACATTCCTGGTAAACTCGATCTTACAAAAGATGAAAACGGTGTCTGGGCAATAAGTGTTCCGCTTCCTGAACCGGAACTTTATACTTACAATTTTATTGTTGACGGTATTAGTGTGAACGATCCGAATAACATTTTTATGCAACGCGACGGTACCCGTTACCTGAGTGTGTTGCTGATTCCGGGAGAAAAAACCGAGAATTATTTTGAAGCCAACCAGCGGGGAAATCTCAACCAGGTTTGGTACGATTCTCCAACATTAGGTATGACGCGTCGATTGTTTGTTTACACACCCTATGGTTATGCCGACAGTAAAGACAAATACCCGGTTCTTTATTTGTTACACGGTGC
Source organism: uncultured Prolixibacteraceae bacterium (assembly GCA_963769925.1). Lineage (GTDB taxonomy): Bacteria > Bacteroidota > Bacteroidia > Bacteroidales > Prolixibacteraceae > Draconibacterium. Next base: position 135,589 of record CAVYOB010000045.1, on the reverse strand, counting down.
CGGTGGCGATGAAGATGCGTGGAGTACCATGGGACGTGCCTGCCAGATTTTGGATAACCTGATTGAAAAAGGGCTGGCAAAACCCATGATTTGTGTGATGCCAAATGGTAATGCCAACCAGGTGGCTGCCAGAACACTGATGATTGATGAAAAACCAATGGACCGCAATGCATGGATGAATAATTCCTATCCTAAAAGTATTGTTGAAGATATTGTTCCGTTTATTGAAAAAACATATCGTGTGGATGCAAGACCGAAATCAAGGGCAATTGCCGGTCTTTCTATGGGAGGCGGGCATACCATTACAACTTCTCTTTTGTATCCTGGTTTTTTTGATTATATCTGCCCGTTAAGTATGGGACTTATGGTAAGGGACGGAAATCAAGAACAGTTAAAAGAGTATGAGACACAGTTTAAAGCTCTAAAGAAAAAAGGATATAAGCTATATTTCCTTGCCGTTGGAAGTTCTGATTTTCTTTTTGAGTCGGCAAAAACACTTGATAAAATGCTTACCGACAATGGCTTAAAACATACATTTTTTGTTACTCCAGGGGGACATACATGGTCAAACTGGAGAATTTATCTTAATACATTTGCACCGCAGTTATTTAAGTAATATTCAAAATGATGAATTCCTCAAGAAGACATTTTATTCGTAGTACAACGTTGGCAACCGTTCCGATAATTTTGTTACCCGGAATTTCATTCGGTGGAAAAAGAACAGAACCCAGTTATAAAACCATCAACACACCTTACGGCAAACTTCGCGGTTATCGTGAAAACGGTGTAAATATTTTCAAAGGAGTTCCTTATGCCGGAAATGTATCAGGAGATAAACGTTTTCAAAAAGCTGGCCCTGTGAAACCATGGACAGGAGTTCGTGATGCATTGCAATTGGGGCATCCATCCATTCAGCCACCTAATCAAACTTATGGAATCAACGAGCCGGACCCCGCAGAAGATTGCCTGGTGCTAAATATCTGGACACCGGCAAATGACGGTGGAAGGCGACCTGTAATGGTTTATAATCATGGAGGTGGATTCAGAACAGGTTCCGCAGGAAGTGTTGCTCAGGATGGAGCTAATCTTGCACGAATGTACGATGTGGTTGTGGTTGCCACCAATCACAGGTTGGGGTTGCTGGGATACCTTTATCTCGATGAATTGGGAGGCCAAGATTATAAAGGTTCCGGAAATCGCGGGATTCAGGATATTGCACTGGCTCTTGAATGGGTAAACAAAAACATTAAACTTTTTGGTGGCGATCCAAACAATATTATGATCTTTGGTGAATCTGGCGGAGGAGCAAAAACCACCTGTTTATATGCCATGCCGGAAGCTGCCTCTTATTTTCACAAAGCTTCCATTGAAAGTGGTCCGGCCCCTGAAGTAATTTCTAGCGAAATAGCAGCAGAGACAACGCGTTCAGTATTGGATTATTTAAATATCTCTCCGGCGAACTGGAAAAAACTACTTGAAGTTCCTGCATCCAAATTACTGGAAGCACAGGAAAATATTCCGAAAAAACGAAATCCAAATTCAGGAGGATTTCATGGAATAGCCAGGTCAGGAGTGGGCAGTTTTGGGGCGGTAAAAGATGGATTTGTTTTACCAAATCATCCTTTTGAACCAACAGCACCTGCCATCTCGAAAAACAAACCAATAATGGTGGGTTGGAATGAGGATGAATACATTTTCTTTGCTATGGTAGGCAACGATAAAGGTGTATTTACAATTTCGGATAATGAATTGCAAACCAGGCTTGACAAGGATTATGGCGAAAACTCAAAGATTGTTTATGAAACATATAAAAAAGCAAATCCCGGGTTAACACCCGGTCAGATTTATATTGCTATCCGGTCGATAACAATGATGGGACTTGGATCAATCCGGATTGCCGAAAGAAAATCACAACAGGGTGGTGCACCTGCTTACCTGTATAATTTTGGATATAAATCGAACAATAAAGTACCGGGGACCAACTTTGAAACCGGAACCATGCATGCTTTGGATATTCCATTTAAATTTTACAATGTGGAATCGGGTATGCCGGGTACAAAACCCGATCGCTTTGATGCAGCAAAAAATATGTCAGCAGTTATGGACCAGTTTTGCGCGGACAGGAAAACCAGTGGCAGAAGGTCAACCGGAATGGCCGGCGTATAATTTGAAAACCAGGCCAACAATGCGAATTGATGTTCAATGCACAGTTATCAATGACCGGTTCAGGAAAGAGCGTGAAATGTGGAAGAAAATTCTGAAATAATCAAAAATAAACTCAATGAAAATATTAAAGTTTTTTGTCATTGTAGGTATTTTAGTTTTTACCGTGATTTTTTTAGGTTGCCCCGGAGTAAAGACGCACCAGTCGTCACTGCTTCAATATGACAAACAGGTTGACAGTATTATTGGACAAATGACGCTGGAAGAAAAAGTGGCAATGCTTCATGGAAAAACAATGTTTGCCTCAGCGGGCGTGGAACGGCTTGGAATCGCCGATATGAAATATGCCGACGGGCCTTTTGGTATTCGTGAAGAATTGCAACCACACAGCTGGGCTCCGCTGGGGTTGGAAAACGATAAAGCAACTTTTTTCCCTACGGGTTCGGCGTTGGCTGCTACCTGGAGTCCTGAACTGGCCTATTTATATGGAACAGGAATGGCACGTGAAGGCCGATTGCGCGGGAAAGATATGATTCTTGGGCCGGCAATAAATATTCAGCGTATTCCAACAGGAGGACGCACGTATGAATATTTAAGCGAGGATCCGTTTTTAAGTTCACAGTTGTCGGTAGGTTATACCAAAGGTGTGCAGGATAACGGAATGGCGGTTTGTCTTAAACATTATGCGTTGAATAACCAGGAAAATAACCGCGGTACCGTAAATGTAATTGTTGGAGAACGTGCCATGCGCGAAATTTATCTTCCGCCGTTTAAATCGGCTGTTGTTGAGGCAGATGCTTACGGTGTAATGGCTGCCTATAATAAGGTTAACGGTTGGTGGTGCTCGGAAAATGATACGCTTCTCAACCAAATACTTCGTAATGAATGGGGTTTTGGAGGTTTTGTAATTTCTGATTGGGGCGGTACACATAGCACGGTAAATGCAGTAACTAATGGCCTTAATGTTGAAATGCCGGGCCAAAAATATTTAGGTGAGGCTTTACTGGATTCTGTAAAAGCAGGATCGGTTTCAGAAGATATAATTAATCAGCGCGTTCGTGAAATTCTTCGGGTTAGAATGGCTATCAAACCTATACCGGATGAAGAAGCAAATAAAGAAGTTACCTCACAACCGGCCCAACAAAAAATTGCGTACGATGTGGCTTGCAAATCAATTGTATTACTGAAGAACGATGGAATCCTTCCTGTTGATCTCAGTAAAAAACCTGTTATTGCAGTGATAGGTGCCAATGCTACCCAAATTATGGCAACAGGAGGCGTTGGTGCCGGTGTTAAAACATTGTATGAAGTTACTCCACTGGAAGGATTAAAAAACAGGATTGGCGATAAAGCTGAAATTGTTTTTGCTCAGGGATATCGTGCCATATACTTTTAGATGGGGAAGGAAGATCTCCCGAACAAATGGAAAAAGAAGCACGTGAATAAGAATTAAAATCACAGGAATTGATAAAGGAAGCGCTTGATGTCGCTGCAAAAGCTGATATTGTTCTTTTCATTGGCGGGGATAACCGCTCTGTGGAAACAGAAGGTAGCGACCGGAAAGATATAAAATTACCTTCAGGTCAGGATGAATTGATTCAGAAAATTGCAGAAGTGAATACAAATATTGTAACTGTTCTGGTAAGTGGTGCCCCAAACGATCTGAATGTTGTAAAACCAACTTCAAAAGCATTGTTGATTTCCTGGTTTAACGGAACTGAAGGTGGAAACGCACTTGCAGATGTGTTGGTTGGAAATATTTCACCCAGCGGCAGATTACCTTTTACTTTGCCCATAAAACTGGAAGATTCTCCGGCTTACGCTTTACACAACTATCCTCAGGGAAGAAGAGGTTCGGATATTTTTTCCAATCTGGTTGCTGAAACTGACTCTGTGAAAAAGAGCGGGGAAAATAAACCAGATGAATCTTTAAACAGGGACCCAAATACGGCTTATTATTCTGAAGAATCACTGGTTGGATATCGCTGGTTCGATACAAAAAATCTTCCGGTTATGTATCCGTTTGGTTATGGATTGACTTATACTACATTCAAATATTCAGATATAAAAACTACGTAAGGAAAAGTATGGTAAAAACGATGTTATTGCTGTTTCTTTTGATCTGAAAAACACCGGTTCAATGGCAGCCGACGAAGTCGTTCAGGCTTATGTACATCGTATAAATCCATCCGTTGAGTGGCCATACAAAGAGCTTAAGGCTTTCTCGCGTGTTACTCTTCATCCAGGAGAAAGTAAAACAGTTACACTGGAAATTCCGGTAAAAAATCTCAGGTATTGGAACGAAACCAATCATGACTGGGAAGACGATCTGTGTAACATAGAATTACAGGTTGGTGCTTCGGCAGGTGATATTAAACTGAAAAAAGAAGTTGCACTTAAATATGATCTTTGCTTCAGCCTGAATAACAGATTTTTAACCGAACTAAAACCAAAATAAAATGAAAACGAACCGAAGAAACTTCTTTCAAACTTTGGGAACAGGTGCAGCTGGGCTGGGACTGGCTTCAGCTTTTCCTTTAACCGCATGTACTCCGGCCGTAAAAGATTCTGAAGATAATGATGATCAGGTACTTTTTGTTGGCGACGATATTGCGATAGCAGAAACTGTTTATGGAAAAGTTCAGGGATTTTTGTTACGCGGAATTTACCAGTTTCGGGGAATTCCTTATGGTGCTGATACGGGTGGTGAAAATCGTTTTATGCCGCCGCAAAAACCTGAAAAATGGGAAGGAATAAAGCCAGCGGTTTGGTGGGGAAATACTGCCCCGCAAATTATGGATAACCGTTATGCAAATGTATGGGCATCTTATGCCGATCACTGGAATTACGATGATGTTAGTGAAGATTGTCTTAAACTGAATGTCTGGACTCCTGCCATTGCTGATGGGAAAAAACGCCCGGTGATGTTTTGGCTCCATGGTGGCGGTTACACCAACGGGAATGGTATTGAACAGGATGGTTATAACGGTGAAAATCTGGCCCGAAAAGGTGATGTCGTTTTTGTTTCCATTAACCATCGTTTGGGACCGATTGGTTTTTCTGATTTATCGGGTGTTGGCGGAGAAAAATATAAAGACTCAGGAAATGTCGGTGCGCTTGATATGGTAGCAGCGTTGGAATGGGTAAAAGAAAATATTGCCAATTTTGGCGGCGATCCTGATAATGTTACCATTATGGGGCAGTCGGGTGGTGGTGCCAAAGTGTGTGTATTGGCTGCAATGCCTGCAGCTAAAGGATTGATACATAAAACAGTTCCTTTAAGTGGAAATACAACTCAGGCAGCAAACCAGGAATATTCCCGAAAGCTGGGAGAATATATTTTGAAAGAAGCAGGTTTAAAGTCGTCGGAAATTGATAAGCTCCAGGAGATGCCATGGAAGGATTATATTCTTCTGGCTGACAAGGCAGCCCGAAAAGCTAATGAAGAAATTGGTGCTGCAGGAATGCGGGGCGGATTTGCACCTGTGGCTGACGGAGTAAATATTCCGAAAGGAACTTTTTACAGTGAAGCTGACGGAATTTCTTCAGATGTGCCAATGCTGATCTGCAGTACATTCCACGAATGGGGAATAGCACGTACCAATCCTGAGATGGAAAAAATTACAGCTGATGAAGCAATAAATATGCTAAAAGAACGAGCTGGTTTCCGTGGTGGTTTGGGCGATAAAGCAGAGGAAGTTTACAATGCCTATGCAAAAATATTTCCAGATAAAAAACCGATAGAAATCATGACCCTTGTTGCCAGCAACCGAAAAGGTGTTGTTGAAACGGCTAATGCAAAATCAGTTCAAAAGGCGCCGGTTTATGTGGCCTGGTTTGGCTGGGAGCCGCCAATGTTTAACGGAAGGATGCGTGCTTTTCATTGCCTTGATATTTGTTTCTGGTACGCTAACACCGATGTGATGTTGACACATACCGGTGGCGGTGCAAGGCCAAGAAAACTTTCAGAAAAGATGTCGGGAGCGTTGTTAAAATTCATGAAAACCGGTGATCCAAATGGAGGAGGATTACCTGAATGGCCGTCATTCACGGTGGAAAATGGTGAAACCATGGTTTTGAACGATGCTTGTGAAGTGAAAAATGATCCCGACAGGGAAGGAAGAAAATTGTTGTGATAAAACAAGTATAATTGAAAGATGGCTGCCCTAATTATTGGGGTGGCCTTTCTTTCAGGAAAAGATCCTCAAAATCACATTACAATTTTAATTGACAAAAACCGAAAATATCATGATTAACAAGATTTTCTTGCTGGTTGCCCCATTAATCATTACAGCGATTTCAGCGATAGGACAAAGCGTTCAAAAAGGACCTTACACAGTCAGTGTTATTACCAAAGGAATATATCACATTGAAGATGCCAACGACAGTAATCCTGCAGGTGTGAAAATTGGCGACGACGGACAAATGGTAAGCATGAACAATTGTTCTGATATGTATTTAATTGTGGGTAAAGAAAAGGCATTACTAATCGATTTGTCGAATGCAATAAAATGGGATAAAACGGCGACCAAATCTTTACGTTCACTGGTTTCTGAACGAGCCGGTACCAGCAAATTGTTTGTAACCGTTACACATAATCACGGAGATCATTTAGGGATGCTTCCTGCATTTGTTGATGATAAAAATGCGCAATTCTGGATTCCAAAAGCTGAATTTGAAGGAAGAAATATTTTTCCTGAAAAACGAACAACATACTTTGCTGAAAATGAGTCATTAGATTTAAGTGGCGGAATGATTGTAAATACAATCGAAGTTCCCGGACACACAAAACATTCAACCTTATTTTTTGTGAGAGGCAAAAACCTTGTTTTTACCGGCGATGCAATTGGATCAGGAAGTGGTGTCTGGTTGTTTAATTACGAAAGTTTTCCAACCTATAAAAAAGGAATTGACCACCTTATCGATTATATGGAGAATCCCGAGAATAACATCGACACAGATAAACTTGTTATTTACGGTGGACATTACTGGCAGGGACAACAATTGGGTAAACTTACATCGCAGTATATTTATGATATGCGTACGTTGATTGATCAAATTGGAAAAGGGACTGCCGATGTAGAAGATTATACAGCATCATTTCCTTTTCTGAATGCCAACTTTAAATATAGAACAGCAACAATTACCTGGAATAAAGATGCAGCATTAAAATATGCTCAATCTCTAAAGCAGTAATAATGTGCAATTTTTATTGCTGAAAAATTTCGGGATATTTCCGAATAAAATAAACCGGTGTACAACTCCAGGCATGGCAATAACTGTTTACCGGGTAAAAATTATAAGGCGACAGGAAATCATTATTGGGATCGTACACTTCCCAGAATGTATCAGCACCTTTATTTACCATTCCACCCCAGTAATCAACAAGTTGCTTTCTTGCTTCATCTTTCATTCCCGAATTAATCAAAGCCTGAATAAAGTAATGGTACATATAAGGACCACCCGGACGAACTGCATCTTCGCGGTTTAAAAGCGCATTTAATGTTTTCTGACTTTCTTTTTTTGTTAGCATGCCTCCAAGAATCATCCAGACTTGAGATGCGTATGAAATTTGCTTATCGGTTCCCGATTCAAAAAGATCAATTTTTTTATTGTATAATTTTTTCGATGCCTTTTTGATTTTGGCGATCAAATCAGGAACATTTTTTAATTCATCTTCCTTATGCAGAAGCTGAGCTAATTTGTAAGTTTCGTCTAGTGCATACATGGAAACACCATATAAAGCAGCCTCTTTATTTAACCCATCTTTCCAGTCGAAAAAGATCCACCATTCCTTGTTTGCTTTTTCAAAATCAAGCGAACCATCAGGTTTCATGTACATTGGAATAATATCCAGTTGACGTTTGGCCACAGGAAACAATTCATTTGCAGTTTCAGTATCATTGGTGGCAACCAGGTATTCTTTTAACGCAACATTATATAACAAAGCGTAGTCAAATAAAAATTGTCCTTTTTGTGGATGCGGCTCAGGCGTTTCAAATACAGTTGCATGAACAATTCCACGATCATCGCTTAATCCTGCCAGCAAATACAAACAACGTTTTGTAAGATCAAAATTTTGAAAGGAAACTGCATTTGCGATCGATTCAAGATACAGATCTCCGATCCATAATCTGCGGTCACGTTTTGGCCCGTCTTCATAAACTGTTTGCATACATTCTTTTAACGTGTTTAATCCAACCTTGTCGATCTTTTTAATGATGTCATCAGCCGATTGTGCGAGTGGCCCCGGCATTTTTTTTACTGATGTTACAGCCTTGAATTGAATGTTGGAAATCGTAAAATCAAAATAAGGAGAGCTTGCCAGTAAATCAATTTTCAAATACCTTCCTGAAATTCTGCGTTCCAGTTTCATTTCTGTATTTGCATCCATCACCGTCACTACTTCATCTTGCAGCCACGCCCTGCTTACTCCTCCGGGATAAGGGTCAAAAGGTTGGGCCAGTTCTGCCGGAACTTCCGCAAATGTAAGTTTAAACCTAAGCGGACCGTCAGGAGTACTTCCCGGAAGTCCAAAATTCATGAATAAATAGCCGGTATAATGGTTACCAAAATCAACAATTACTGATTTAATTTTTTTTAACGAAGTTTTATACAGGTCCTCAATCGAAGAAACAGGAGCAGTTTTCCATCCCTGAAAAACATTGCTGTCTTTCACTAATTCCACAACCTGGATTGGATGAATAATTCTTTCTGTTAAAACGGGCTTGCTTTTTTCAGCGATTGTTAGCCATTTTTCCCGGTTGTAATTAAAGTTATTTTGGGCTGATATATTGTTTGCAATCAGGATGAATAAGATGATAAATAATCTGAAAAAGTCTTTCATGGTTTAGTTATTTAAAATAAATGATTTAAAAAGGCAATTAAATTTGGCTTATGTCTTTATTGCAATAATTTTCATGCTGTTGAATTACCAACCTCCGCTCAACCCATTCTCCAACGCTTTCCGGTAGTTTTCGAGATTGAATTCATACAAAAAAGGAGCTTTATTGGCCTGGCCAACTTTTCGTTCACCCATTTTATTCAGAATTCTGTATGAAAGAATTTTACGCTGAAAATTTCTCCGATCAAGCTTTTTCCCCAAATATCGTTTCGTAAAGTTTCTGAAGTTCGGGCATGGTAAACTGAGTCGGCAAAAGATTATATCCGATTGGCTGGTAACTGAGTTGAGTTCGAAGCTGTTGCCAAGGCCTTTTCCAGTATGAGATTATGATCCATCATCAATTCCCCCATTTCATCCAGGCTTTTCCATTCGCATTTATCGGAAAAAATATCAGGTTTAGGTTCCACCTTTGAAAACTCAACAAGCGCATAAAATCCGACAGAAATAAAACGCTGTTCAAACCAGTTCAGATTTTCGGTTCCGCCCGATTCCTGTAAATCTTCAACAGCCGGATTCAGTACGGACCGTTCGGGATTACTGAACACCTTGAACTGTTTCAGAAAAATATCCGAAAGACCAGTTCTTTCTTCAAGCACACGGCTGGCTGCTGTTTCCAGTGATTCATTGGTTTGCACAAATCCACCGGGAAATGCCCATTTACCCGAATATTTCATATGGACTAGTCAACACTTTTAACTGGTTGGCATGAAAACCAAAAACCACACAGTCGAGCGAAATATTTTGAAGAAGATTTCTCTGGATTAAAAAGCATTATCGTTAAATATTTCTGTTTTTGAAAACAAATTAACAAAATCCTTTTCTTTTATTTGAATATAATCGAAAAAAAATCTATTATTGTGTCTTATTGACACAAAGTATTTTATCGTTGCATTAAGAAATTTTAAGGATAAATAAGCTTTTATTTTTTTATTAACAATTTAACTTATAAATAAATGAAAATAAGGTCTTTCAAAAGAATCAGTTTGTCTTTGTTTCTCATCCTTACTTTTGGCTCCTGTCTGTCATTCGGAATAAATCCCGGTGATAAAAATGTTCAGGATATCATAAAGTCGATGACACTTGAACAAAAAGCACAACTTATTATCGGTACGGGAATGTATTTTGAATTGCCGGATTCGATAAAAAACAAAATGCCTCCAGGATTTGGTGGTTCTGGTCAGGAAGAAACTGATTATACAAAAATGGTGGACAAAATAAGGAAATATGTTCCGGGCGCAGCCGGTAATACTGCTGAATTTCCCGAATTGGGGATCACAACTCAGGTTTTAGCCGATGGGCCTGCAGGTTTACGTATTTCCCCAAAAAGAAAAGGTTCCGAACAAACTTATTATTGCACAGCCTTTCCTATTGCAACAGTAATGGCATCTACCTGGGATACAGAACTTGTTGAGAAAGTGGGAAAAGCCATGGGAAATGAAGTTCTTGAATATGGTGCTGACGTAATTCTTGGACCTGCTTTGAATCTTCAGCGTGACCCGCTTTGCGGCCGAAATTTTGAATATTATTCTGAAGATCCATTGGTGACCGGAAAAATGGCAGCTGCCATGGTGCGGGGAATCCAGTCGAATGGTGTAGGTACTTCAATCAAACATTTTGCGGTTAATAACCAGGAAACCATGCGTATGTCGGCTGATGCTGTAGTTAGTGAACGTGCTCTGCGTGAAATCTACCTGAAAGGATTTGAAATTGCGGTTAAAGAAGGAAAACCGTGGACTGTGATGTCATCATACAATAAAATCAATGGAACTTATGCATCTGAAAGCCATGATTTACTCACAAACATTTTGCGCGATGACTGGGGTTTTGAAGGTTATGTAATGACCGACTGGGGCGGAGGAAGTGATGTTGTTGCCCAGATGATTGCCGGAAATGATATGATTATGCCCGGTTCTCCACAACAAATAAATGAGTTAGTTGAGGCAGTTAAATCAGGAAAACTGGATGAAAAGGTGCTGGATAAAAATATTACTCGGATTCTTAAGATAATGATGCTGACTCCACGATACAAAGGGAAAACCCCATCAAATAAGCCTGATTTGAAAGCACATGCTGAGGTAACACGACAAGCAGCAACCGATGGAATGGTGTTGCTAAAAAATAATAACAAGGCACTCCCATTATCAAAATCGATAAAAAAAGTGGCAGCTTTTGGTAACACTTCTTATGAATTTATTTCAGGCGGAACGGGTAGTGGCGATGTAAATGAAGCGTATACCATTTCATTGATCCAGGGTTTAACAAATGCCGGCTTTGAATCAGATGGAGGTCTGAAAGAAATCTATAAAGGTTATATCAAAGAAATGCGTGCGAAACAGGAACGTCCGACAAATTTTTTGGCCGCATTAATGGGAGGCATGACTCCGGTTGCTGAAATGCCAATGACAAAAGAACTGGCAGAGAAAATGGCTGCGAATGCTGATGTTGCATTAATCACCATTGGCAGAAATGCAGGTGAAGGACAGGATCGCAAGCCCGAGGAAGGTGATTTCTATCTTTCATCAACCGAAAAAGATATGATCAGGAAAGTTACAGATGCATTCCATACCAAAAACAAAAAGGCAATTGTAGTGCTAAATGTAGCCGGAGTTGTTGAAACTGCAAGCTGGCAAAATATTCCGGATGCCATTTTGTGTGCCTGGCAACCCGGACAGGAAGGTGGAAATTCCGTTATGGATGTATTAACCGGCAAAGTAAATCCTTCAGGGAAACTGGCAATTTCATTTCCGGTTAAATATGAAGATGTACCTTCTGCCAAATCTTTTCCGGGTTTCGAAATCAAAAAGGAAGGTGTTGATAATACTCCTGATCAGTCAGGATTCTCATTTATGCGAAGAATACCATGGGAGTCTGACTATGAAGAAGATATTTATGTTGGTTACAGGTACTACACTACTTTTAATGTTCCTGTTGCCTACGAATTTGGTTACGGACTTTCATACACCTCGTTTGAATTCAGTAACATGAAAGTTGATTCAAAAGAATTTAACGGGAAAGTAATGGTGTCAGTAGATGTGAAAAATACTGAAAAAGTAGCTGGTCGTGAAGTTGTACAGATGTACGCAACAAAGCCTGATGGGAAACTTAAAAAACCTGAAGAAGAACTGGTGGCTTTTGGTAAGACAGCTCTCCTGAATCCCGGTAAATCTGAAACGTTAAAATTCACGATTGAAACAAAAGATCTCGCTTCTTTTGACACTGCATCTTCAACGTGGATTGCAGAAGCCGGGACTTATGTTCTTAAAATAGGAGCTTCTTCAAAAGATATTAAAGCACAGAAAAATATTGAATTGTCAAAAGAATTAACAGCTGGAAAAGTCTCAAAGGCATTGGTTCCGCAAAAAGAATTTCATTGGCTGTCAAATTAAGTATTCAAAGCTAAATGTCTGTAACCTCTTCAGTAATTTGAGGAGGTTACGGTTTTTATAAAATCAAATGCTTCTTGCCGAATTTTGAAACTTGTATTGGAATCAAAAATGTAATAATTAACATAATTGATAACCAATTCTTTATGAAAAGTATGAAAAAACGAATATCTTTAAGATTCGAAAAGAAATCTTAAACGTAAACTAAATTACATCATGGAAAAATTAAAACACTTGATTTTCTCCCGGCATTATTTAACAATAATTCTTATCGCTATATTTTTTATTGGGTGTAGTGAAAGTAATGACAAAAAGATTGAAAAAATCATTTCATCCATGTCACTTGAGCAAAAGACCGAATTGGTTGTTGGGGCTAACAGACCAAGACCAAGAAGAAATCAAAACCAGGACACAAATGCTGAACCGCAGGATTCAACTGAATACCAAAAAATGGCAGTACGGGTTTCAGGTTATGTGCAAGGCGCTGCAGGTAGAACCGCAGAATTTCCTGCTTTGGGAATAACAAGTCAGGTTTTATCTGATGGTCCTGCAGGATTAAGAATTTCCCCCAAAAGACAAGGGGATGATAATACTTACTATTGTACTGCCTTTCCTATTGCAACTGTAATGGCATCAACCTGGGACACGGAACTCGTTGAGAAAGTGGGGAAAGCCATGGGAAATGAAGTACTTGAATATGGCGCAGATATTTTGCTTGGTCCGGCTTTAAATTTACAACGCGATCCGTTGTGCGGACGTAATTTTGAATATTATTCGGAGGACCCGTTGATTGCCGGTAAAATGGCAGCTGCTATGGTAAAAGGTGTTCAATCGAATGGTGTTGGAACTTCAATAAAGCATTTTGTAGCCAATAATCAGGAAACAATGCGAAATTCAGTTGACGAGATAATTAGCGAGAGGGCACTTCGCGAACTTTACCTGAGAGGGTTTGAAATTGCGGTTAAAGAAAGTCAACCATGGACCGTGATGTCTTCATATAATAAAGTAAACGGAACATATACTTCTGAAAGTAATGACCTGTTAACTAGGATTTTACGTGACGATTGGGGATTTAAAGGATATGTAATGACTGACTGGGGAGGCGGAAGCGATCCTGTAGCGCAGATGAATGCAGGAAACGATTTGTTAGAGCCGGGTAATGCCCGACAGATTGAAGAATTGCAAAATGCAGTTAAAGAAGGAAATTTAAATGAAGCTGTGTTGGACAAGAATATTTCAAGAATTTTGAACATAATGATGAAAACTCCACGTTACAGAGGCTATGCATTTACAAATAAACCTGATCTAAAAGCTCATGCCGAAGTAACCCGTCAGGCGGCTACCGACGGAATGGTATTGCTGAAAAATGATGCTAAAACGCTTCCTTTATCATCTGGCAGTAAAAAAGTTGCTGCATTTGGTAATACATCTTATAAATTTATCTCAGGAGGTACAGGTAGTGGCGACGTAAATGAAGCATATACAATTTCTTTGATCCAGGGATTAGCCGACGATGGTTATCAGACCGATGCCGAATTAACAGACATTTATAAAACTTATTTTAAGCAGGATAGTATTAAACAGGCAGAAGAATTAGCAAAGCAACCTCAGGGTGGTCAAAATAATTTCTTCAGAAGGAGAAGAATGAGACCAGCACCTGAAATGAGTATTTCGGCAAAAGTTGCAAGTCAAATGGCAGAACAGACGGACGTTGCTTTGATAACGATTGGAAGAAACTCGGGAGAAGGAAGGGACCGTCAACCCATTGAAGGTGATTTTTATCTTACTTCAGTGGAAAAGGAAATGATAAAAACTGTTACAGATGCATTTCATGCCATAGGGAAAAAAGCAATTGTAATTTTGAATATTGGTGGTGTTATTGAAACGGCAAGCTGGCGCGATATGCCGGATGCTGTTTTGTGTGCATGGCAGCCGGGGCAGGAAGCAGGAAATTCAGTGGTTGACGTTATTTCCGGCCATGTTAATCCTTCGGGTAAATTAGCCGTTACTTTCCCTATTTCTTATGATGATACTCCAACTGCAAAGAGTTTCCCGGGACATGAAATTAAACAGGAAGGTCAGGAAGATAACACTGCTGATCAATCGGGATTCTCGTTTATGCGTCGCAGGCCCTGGGAAACGGATTATCTGGAAGATATTTACGTTGGATACCGCTATTACAATACGTTTGATGTTCCTGTAGCATATGAATTTGGATATGGTCTTTCTTACACTACTTTCGAATTCAACAGTATGAACGTAGATTCAAAAGAATTCAATGGGAAAGTCAATGTTTCGGTAGATGTTAAAAACACCGGTGACGTTGCAGGTCGTGAAGTTGTTGAGGTTTATGTTTCGAAACCTGACGGGAAGCTGAAAAAACCGGCCGACGAACTCATAGCTTTTGCTAAAACAGGTTTATTGAATCCAGGAGAAACTGCAACAACGAAATTCACGATTGATACAAGAGATTTGTCGTCTTTTGATACATCTACATCTTCATGGTTAGCCGAGGCAGGAACTTATACACTTAAAGTTGGAGCTTCTTCGAAAGATATTAAAGCAAAGGAAAATATTGAACTGGCAAAAGATTTAATTGCTGAAAAAGTTTCAAAAGCACTGGCTCCACCGGAACAATTGGATTGGCTGACAAAATAGATTAGTCATTTCACTATAAAATCTCAGAAAAGATTAAATATTAAGATTATCTGTTGAAAAGGAGAACCGTTCTTTTTTATGAGAACGGTTCTTTTTTACATTAACCGGTAAAACAAAAAAGCCCGGAAACTTTTTTTCCCGGGCCTTTCATTCTGTTTATTATATGCAGAAATTTACAATTCTTTGATTTTAATATTACGAAACCAAACATCGTCTCCATGATCCTGCAGTGCAATAACACCTGATTGTGCTACATTGGCCCAGTCGGGATTTAGTTCCGGAAATTTGGATCCGGCAACAAGTTTGTTCCATGGATCTGTCCAGAGATGGTATTCCAAAACAGTTTCACCGTTTTGTTTATGTACTACGGTGCCTTTGTAACATATTATTTCAGCCGTATTCCATTCTCCGGCAGGTTTTGCATTCTGTGGTTTAGCCGGTATCAGATCATACAATGAACCAGCCTGACGGTTACCGTCTTTACCCAATTGTGCATCCGGATGTCTTTCATTGTCAAGAACCTGCATTTCCGGTGCAGTATAATAGATTTTGTCATAACGCGGATCTTCTTTCCCAAGATAGAAAATTCCTGAGTTACCACCTTCCGAAATTTTCCACTCCAGTTTAAGGTCGAAGTTAGCGTATTCTTTATCAGTAACTATATCGCCACCATTTTCAGCTCCGGCTTCGCCCCTTCCTGATGCATTACAATGCAATGTTCCGTCTGCGGTTTCCCAACCTGTTGGGAAGGGTTTATGCCCGTAACCATGCCAGCCATTGCTGGTCTTACCATCATACAACAGAACCCAACCATCGTCTTTTTCTTTTTGTGTTAACTGATTTGGCCCAACAGTTTCTTCAACAGCGGCACTTTTTTCTTTAGCCTGATCGGTTGATTTTTTTTGACCCCCGGTGCATGAAATACCAAAAATTAATGCTCCGGCAAGAACAAATGAAAATACCTTCTTCATTGTTATTACGTTTTTATTGGTTAAAATTCTCTTATTTTTTAGCAGAAAACGAAGTTATAAAATATTGGAAACATCAAAGAAATAATCGATTAATTTTTAAATTTTTAAGTCCTCGTTTACTTTAGGTTGCTACAAATTTAATATTTTAAAGGTTTGTTTATAACTTCGGATTTCGAAAAATAAAAATAACCCTGATAAATTGATAAAAATGGCTAAACCAAAGAAAATAGGGATTTTAACAGCGGGCGGTGACTGCCCGGGATTAAATGCAGCGATTCGCGGCGTTGGAAAAACTGCAATTGTTGAATACGGTATGCAGGTGTTGGGATTTAATGCTGGTTTCTCCGGGTTGATCAACAGCGATTATATTGAATTAAAAGAATCGCAGCTTTCCGGGATTTTAACGATAGGAGGAACGATTTTAGGCACCTCGCGCGAAAAACCTTATAAACTGGTTGCTGAAGACGGCGAAGAAAATGATAAGCCGGAAAAAATTATTGAAACATATCATAATCTTGAGTTGGACTGTGTGGTGTGCATTGGCGGAAATGGCACCATGAAAACTGCACATCTGCTTTCTCAGGAAGGATTAAATATTATTGGAATTCCTAAAACAATTGATAATGATGTTTGGGGTACGGAAGTAACTTTTGGATTCGATTCTGCGGTTCAAATTGCTACTGATGCTATCGACCGTTTACATACAACTGCCAACTCGCACCAGCGGGTTATGATCATTGAGATTATGGGGCATCATGCCGGTTGGCTGGCTCTTTATGCAGGGTTAGCAGGTGGTGGCGACATTATCCTGGTTCCGGAACTGAAATACAGTATCCGGTCGGTTTGCAAAAAAATTGAAAAACGCTATGAAGATAAAAAACCCTACTCTATTGTAGTTGTGGCAGAAGGTATTAAACATCCAAAAAACAGGAGTGCAGCTTCTTACGTCGCCCGCGCTATTCAAACTTACACCGGCATTGAAACCCGTGAAACAGTGCTGGGTTATATTCAACGTGGGGGCAGCCCGTCTCCCATGGACAGAATTCTGGCTACACGATACGGTGCTTTTGCCACCCAATGTATAGCCGAAGGGTGTTTCGGAACCATGGTTGCTTTAAAAAATAACGAACTAACAACGGTTCCTCTGGATGAAGTAGGAGGGAAACTTCGTTTAATTGAACCCGATTTGGGGCTGATCCAGAAAGCACGTAAAATGGGCGTTTCTTTTGGTGATGATTATTTGTAAAGAGTAAAATGGGAAAAGATTAAGGATGAATTTCTTTTAAAATGGCAAATGCACAATCTTTTTGGTTTTGAAAAATTCCTCTTTAAAATAATCACTGATCTCCTGAACGAATACCTGCTTTCTGAATGGCTTGAGTTCGCCAGTTAAATCACCACCTTTTAAATAGATGATTCCGTTTGGAATGGCATTTTGCTGTTTTCCTGAAATGTTTTTCCGAACCCATGGAACAAACTCCGGCAGCCTTGTTACGGCACGACTTACCACAAAGTCATATTTTTCTTTTATTTCTTCTGCCCGTATTTGTTCTGCAGTTGCATTTGTCAATCCAAGTGATTGAATAACATGATTTACAACTTTTATTTTTTTTCCAATAGAATCAACCATATGAAACTGAACTTCGGGAAAGAAAATGGCCAGCGGAATCCCGGGGAACCCGCCGCCGGTTCCCACATCCAGAATTTTTGTACCGGGTGAAAAACGGATAAATCGGGCAATGGCCAGCGAATGAAGCACATGCCGCTCGTAAAATTCAGCAAAATCTTTTCGGGAGATCACATTAATTTGTGCATTCCATTCGGCATACAAAGGTTCAAGTTGCCCGAACAGTTGCAACTGTCTCTCATTCAGGTTAGGAAAATATTTTTGGATAATCTGCATGAATTGGCCTCTAATACTTTTCGTTCATTTCGGTACTTTCAATCATTTTAAATAACATTTCGCGCGCCCTGAATAACTGGGCTTTCACCGTACCGAGCGGCAAATTTAGTTCTTTTGCAATTTCTTCGTACGAAAATTCCCTGAAATACCGTAGTTCAACCAGATTGTGATACCGCGGTTTTAGCCGCCGCACCACTTTTCGCAACAAAATGGCTTTTTGCTGACGAATCAGTTTTTCCTCGGGGTTGAGTTCTTTTGATGGTAGTTTAATTAGATCCGGAGAATCATTATCGCTGTTTTCGATGGGTAGGTACATTCCTTTTTTCTTTCGCAGAAAATCGATGCAATTGTTGGAAGCAATTTTAAAAAGCCACGTGCTGAATGCATAAGTTGGGGAATACTGGTGTAGGTTTTTAAATGCTTTTCCAAAAGCTTCGAGTGTAAGGTCTTCTGCATCGCTGCGGTTATTCACCATTTTCAGGAGCATAAAGTAGATGGCATCTTTATATCGGGCAAGCAACCGGGCAAAAGCTTTTTCATCGCCTTTTAAGGCGGACTTCACCAGTTCGTAATCCTGAAGCGCTTTATCCGATAATTTTAAGCTGTGCTCCTCCATTTATTTTTTCTGCTCCGATAGTTAAAATACAATTTATAAAAAAGATTGAAAAAAGGCATTAACAAATCGTACACTAACGAAGATATGAATATTTTAGGTTCCTTCAAACGGTTTTGCGTTCTTTTTATGATAAGTAGATGGCTTGCTGTTTTTAGGACAAACATCACCAGGTAAACAATCCAAAGTTCAGGAAGTAAGGCGATTACTAAAATTGAAAAAATTAAGAAAAATAGTTTGGTCAACTCGTCAACAGCAAGAAAAAAGCGCTTTTTGGCAACAAAGATGTTTTTCAAGCCTGAAGCTCTTTTTGAGTAAATCAAGATAATCAATCCACTGAACTTCCTGTTTTTTTCGAACGGTGCTTTCCGGGTTAAAAAGAATCACTGTCGATTTTTTTCGGATGAAATTGTTTATCAGCAATTCGAGGTTTGCAAATGGCTCTTTTATCATAGTTCCGTAGCCACCAAGGTCAAAATATTTTTGTTTTCTGAATGCCACGTTTTCATCCGAATAAACCAGAGAAAGCCCATTTGAAATATATCCGGAGCTTTTCATAAATAGCCAGTAGTTTGTAGTTCGGTAAAGACGATTGAAAAAGCCGTCTGTATTTTCAATGCTGGTATAACCGATAACAACATCGTTTTTTTGTGTTAGCTGCTGAACAATCGACGAAAGCCACTCCGTTTTTGGTTCAGTAAGTGAAACCGGGACCGAAAGAACCCATTCATATGCAGTTGCTTTTATGGCAATGTTTTGAGATAGTTTCGATGAAAAACGGGTTTCCTGGTTTAAAGAGGAAATTTTCAATCTTCGGTATTGGTTTTTGTAAGCCCCAAGTACCAGGTAAGAATTGTCTTGCGAAAAATCATCTACTACCACTACTTCATAATCCACACCATCGATAGTCAACAAAGTTGGGAGATTATTTTTAAGATTTTCTTCCTCATTTCTTACCGTAATAATTAACGAAAGTGGTGACAAGTCAACTTTCTCGTCAATATCCTTTTTTTTGAAAAGTACACGTCCGGTAAACAGAAATAAATAAAGCAGCCTGACCATGTATAACACAAAGAAAATGATGAACAGAATAAGTTCAGCACCCTTCAGTGAGGGATAAAGTTGTTGAATTGTTTGAATCATTTGGTCAAGCAAAAACGATCACATGATCAGCGGTTCAAAAATGGAAACAATCACGGCAAATTCAAAATTATTTTTTGTTTAGTTCTCTTAGAATTTATTAACAGGCGAAGGTTTGTTGTTTCCCTTTCAATTCAGCGAGAATAGCTATATTTGAACCCTCAAAAAAACGGAATGGAGTTTGAATTGACAGCTACATCGGAAAATTCCCGGGCAAGGGCAGGGGTAATTACTACAGGCCACGGAAAAATTGAGACACCGATTTTTATGCCTGTGGGAACCGCCGGATCTGTAAAAGGAATCCACACCCGCGATTTGAAAGATGATATTCAGGCACAGATAATTCTTGGAAATACCTATCATTTATATCTGCGTCCGGGCATCGAAGTAATTGAAAAAGCGGGTGGCCTGCACCGTTTTAACCGGTGGGAAAAACCTATTCTGACTGACAGTGGTGGTTACCAGGTTTTTTCGTTGGGCGATATAAGGAAGCTGAGTGAAGAAGGAGCAAAATTCCAATCACATATCGATGGTTCGTATCATATGTTTACTCCGGAGCGGGTGGTTGATATTCAGCGTTCGATTGGCGCCGATATTATTATGGCGTTTGATGAATGTACCCCCGGTGATGCCGATTATGAATATGCAAAGAAATCGCTGGAATTGACGCAACGCTGGCTTCAACGCTGTTTTGAGCAGTTTAATACCACGGAACCCAAATATGGTTATTCGCAGTCACTTTTCCCCATTATACAGGGAAATACTTATGCCGATCTTCGGAGACTTGCGGTTGAGCATGTAAAATCTTTTGATGCTGATGGTTATGCCATCGGCGGACTTTCGGTTGGGGAGCCTGAACAGGTGATGTATGAAATGACAGAAGTAGTTACTGCTGATCTGCCTTTGGATAAACCACGCTATTTAATGGGGGTTGGAACACCGGTAAATATTCTGGAATCCATCGACAGGGGAATCGATATGTTTGATTGTGTGATGCCAACCCGCAATGGACGAAACGGGATGTTGTTTACCGGAGAAGGAACGATAAATATCCGGAACAAAAAGTGGGAAAACGATCATTCTCCTATTGATGAAAACGGGACATCATTTGTCGATCAGTATTCAAAAGCATATCTTCGCCACCTGGTTATTTCAGGCGAAATGCTTGGGGCTCAAATTGCAAGTCAGCATAACCTGGCATTTTACCTGTGGCTAGTAAAAAAAGCCCGGCAGGAAATAATTAATGGTAGTTTTGAGTTTTGGAAAACGGGAATGATTGAAAAATTAAATCAGAGGTTGTAACAGTGCGGACAAAATTTTATAAAACCATCGATTTTTATATTACCCGGAAGTTTCTGGGTACATTCTTTTATTCCATAGCATTGATTTTAAGCATTGCCATTGTTTTTGATTTCTCGGAAAACCTCGACGAATTTCTTTCAAAAGATATATCGGCAAAAGAAATCATCTTTGATTATTACCTGAACTTCATTCCATATTTTGCCAACCTTTTCAGCCCGCTGTTCACGTTTATTGCAGTAATCTATTTTACTTCAAAAATGGCGTACAATACGGAAATTATTGCCATTTTAAGCAGTGGGGTTTCGTATAAGAGACTGATGCGTCCATACCTTGTTTCGGCATTTATTCTGGCGTCGTTTTCGTTTGTTTTGGGGAACTATGTCATCCCTCCGGCTAATAAGACGATGAATGCATTCCGGCAAAAAAATATCGATAATATACGGCCTACTTCTGAAAGGGAAATTCATCAGCAGATAGACCCCGGGGTTTATGTTTATATGCGTAGTTTCACGCCTTCCGATATTGGGAATGGGTTTACACTGGAAAAATTTGACGGCGCCAAACTGGTGGAGAAAATTACCGCAGATAATATTAGATGGAATAAAGAAGAAAAGAGTTGGGTAATTAATAACTACTGGAAACGAACGATTTATGACGATCATGAAGTGTTGGAAAGGGGCTATCGGATTGATACAACATTAAATATGACTCCGGACATGTTCAAAACAGTTAAAAACGAAATGGAAACATTTACCACACCCGCGTTAAATACAGAGATAAAGTCGATGAGGATGCGGGGGGTGAGAACTGTGGAGTGGGTTATTGAACGCCATAAGCGAATTGCAGGACCATTTTCTGCTTTTATATTAACACTCATCGGGGCCGGGCTTGCATCCCGAAAAATTAAAGGTGGACTGGGTTTTCACCTTGGCCTGGGACTTTTACTCAGCTTTTCCTACATCCTGTTTATGCAGGTTTCAACTGTATTTGCCATTAGCGGAAATACTCCGCCAATGTTAGCCGTCTGGATTCCCAATATTCTTTACAGCTTTATCGCGGTTTTTGTATATAAATGGGCAGCAAGGTAATAAATTAATCGTTTGTGATTTTCAGATTCCTGCAAAAACTTAACTTTTCCCTTTTGGGATGAGAAAAAGATGAAAATTTCTGCAGCTACTTTTCAAACATTGAAATCCAATATTCGAAGGCAATGTATCTTACATCTATAAAATTCGTATTACATACGTGGATTTCTAAAGCCGATCAAAAATAAATTTTAATTTTGGCCCGGAATACACCATAATGAAATACAAATCCCTTCCAGGTAATTAGGGAATTTTAAACTTAAACAAAAATTTATGTCACTAAGAAGTAACGTCCTTGACCTTCGGAAAAGAAAAAGAGAAGTTCAGAAGGGGGGAGGAGACGAAGCCATAGAAAAACAGGCGAAGATGGGTAAACTCACTGCGCGTGAGCGAATTCTTGCCCTTTTGGATAAAAATTCATTTCATGAATACGACTTGTTCGTGGAGCACAGCGCTAAAGATTTTGGAATGGAAGATAAAGTGCTGCACGGCGACGGGGTTATCATCGGAACCGGGACCATAAACGGAAAACCAATTTGCATTTTTGCACAGGACTTTACCGTTGCCGGTGGTTCGCTCGGACTGATGCACGCCCGTAAAATCACCAAGATCATGGATCATGCCCTGAAAATGAAAGTTCCGTTGATCGGTATCAACGACTCAGGGGGTGCGCGTATCCAGGAAGGGGTAAATTCACTGGCCGGTTACGGAGAGATTTTCTTTAGAAATACCCTGGCTTCCGGTGTAATTCCGCAGATTTCGGTTATTCTTGGTCCGTGCGCTGGTGGTGCAGTTTACTCACCGGCACTAACCGACTTTGTTTTTGTGGTAGAAAATATTTCAAAGATGTTTATTACCGGCCCCAGTGTAATTAAGTCGGTTTTGGGCGAAGAGATTTCGATGGAAGAACTGGGCGGTGCTAAAGTTCACGCCGAAATTACGGGGAATGCTCATTTTTACGCAACAACTGAAATGGAGTGTTTTGATCAGATAAAAACACTGATCGGTTATATTCCGCGAAGCAATCTGAAAAAAGCAATGCCGGGAAAACCCAAGCTACCTGTAAAAGGCAAAAAGATTGAGGATATTGTTCCATCCGATCCAAGAATACCTTACGATATGCGCGACATTATCAAGAATATTACAGATGGTTCCGAGTTTTTCGAGATCATGGAATATTTTGCACCGAATATCATTATTGGTTTTGGACGCATGGAAGGTGAAACAGTTGGCTTTGTGGCCAATCAGCCAATGGTTCTTGCCGGTGTGCTCGATTGCGACAGTTCCGACAAAGCAGCCCGTTTTATTCGTTACTGCGATGCATTTAATATCCCGATTGTTACCCTTGAAGACCTTCCGGGTTATTTGCCGGGAGTTGACCAGGAACATGCAGGTGTAATTCGTCACGGAGCAAAAATTCTGTACGCTTACAGTGAAGCTACCGTTCCGAAAATAACAGTGATATTAAGAAAAGCTTACGGTGGAGGTTATATTGCAATGAACTCGCGTCATTTACGTGCTGACTTTGTTTTTGCGTGGCCAACTGCGGAAATTGCGGTTATGGGACCGGAAGGTGCAGCGAATATTGTTTTCAGAAAAGAAATTGCTGAAGCTGAAAATCCGGATGAAATGCGTCAGCAAAAAATTGAGGAATACAAGGAAAAATTTGCCAATCCGTATGTAGCTGCTGCACAGGGTTATATCGACGAGGTTATTGAACCACGCGAAACCCGGGCACGTATCCTTCATTCATTAAAAGTATCGGAAAACAAAAGCGTATTTCTGCCGACAAAAAAACACGGGATTCCACCATTTTAACCGGAACTAAAACACAATTTTATGGCTAAAGAGAAAGAGTTGAAAACCCTGATCATTCAGGGAGCGATTTATAAAACCACTTATACCCGAAAGTTTGAACAGCGGGTAAAATGGGAAACACCCGATAAAAATTTGATTTATTCTTTTATTCCGGGAACGATTATCGACCTTTTTGTTAAACCTGGTGATAAATTGAAAGAAGGTGAAACCTTGCTTTTACTTGAAGCAATGAAAATGCAGAACCAGGTACGAATGCCTGTTGATGGTGAAATTAAAAAGGTTTATGTAAAAAAAGACGATGTGGTTCCAAACCGGCACCTCATGCTGGAGATCAAGCCTAAAAGACTGAAGTAACTGATTTTACCGAAATAGGAAAACCGTGCAAATGTTTGTACGGTTTTTTGTTTTTATTCCTTAGTTTTAAGTCTGAATTTATGAAAACAGAAAATGACCCGGAGTTTGTTTCCTATATTTTTTCTGCTGATATCGGTTCTGGCTGCAGGTCAGCAACAGGAAGTATGCAAGAAATCTACTGAGGGTAAAGACTTTTGGTTTGGGTTTATGGAAAGCCGAAACTACAATCCCAATCATTTTCTTGAAATAACGGTAACTGCGCGTGAAAGCGCAAATTTTCATATTACAATCGGCCCGGAAGAAGAACCTTTTAACGGGACTTATACCGTTAATTCCAATGCATCGGTTCAGGTTAAAATACCCTGGGATGTGGTTGAACCAATAGGTTCGGAAGAAGCTCAACCCAAAGGAATTCATTTAGTTGCAGATAATCCGGTAAATGTTTATGCATTAAACTGGGATCAAAATTCGTCTGATGTGGCCGTAATTTACCCGGTTGAATCGCTGGGACAAGAATATTTTGCCATGTGTTATTACCCTGATATCGATATGTCGAACCCTTACACAGGAAATGGCAGAAACAGTGAATTCCTGGTAGTTGCTACACAGGATTCAACGTCTGTTGCAATTACACCGTCAAAAGTTACGGATCATTTGGTACCGAAAGATTCCACTTTTTCTGTGTGGCTCAATCGTGGCGAAGTTTACCAGGTTCAGTCCGAAAATATTCCCGGAACAGATAATACAGGTCAGGGCGATTTAACTGGAAGCTACATTAATACCAATAAACCTGTTGCTTTTTATTCGGGGTCTTTAAGTACTACAATTCCGGAAGGTGTTTGTTGCTGGGATCATTTATACGAGCAGATTCCACCGTTACAGGCATGGGGAAGGGAGTATTTTGCTGTTCCTCTGAAATCGAGGGAACAGGATCGATACAGGATTCTTGCTTCCGAGGATAATACGACAGTTCAGATTACCGGTCGTCAGGATATTCTTCTTAATCGCGGCGAATTTGTTGAGGTAGTTTTTTATTATAATGATCCGAAGCGGATTTTTGCCGACAAACCTATTATGGTGGCACAATTCAGCCAGTCGAGAGATATCGACCGTGATTTCAATAAAGGTAACGGCGATCCTTTTATGATTATTTTGAGCTCCACGAAACAAACAAAAAACGATGTAACATTCGTTGCTTACCAATCGCCCAATATCGACGTGGAAAATTATTATGGCATTGAAAAGTATTTTGTGAATATCATATCGTTAACCAGTGAGGTTTCCAACATACGTTTTGACGGGCAGCAGATTCAGGATCAGTTTCACCCGTTCCCGGGCGGGAATTATTCGTATGCCCAAATTGAAACTGATGTGGGTACTCATCGCATTTTTAATACCAATAAAGACAGGGGATTTCTGGCGTATGTGTATGGTTTTGGAGGGGTGGAATCTTATGGTTACGGTGTTGGTTTTAATCTTGATTTGATCCTTGACCTTGGGGAAAGCATTTTCTTTGGCGGAGATACTTTGCTGCTCTGTTACGGCAGTAATTTAACGCTTGACGCCGGACCCTATTTCGACAAATATGAATGGAATACAGGATCAACCGAACAATCTGTCAATGTAACAGAACAAGGCTGGTACTGGGCAAAAACTGCAACTAACGACGGTTGTCAGTTGGAAGATTCGGTTTATGTATTTGTAAGCCACCCTAAAACTGATCTGGGAGCAAATTACGAGGAAGGTTGTGCTCCTATTACCATTCATTTGGATGGAAAAGCAGGTTTTGAAACTTATCTGTGGCAGAATGAATTTGGGGACACATTATCGACAGACCGGTTTTACGATGCGTTTAAAACGGGAGTGTACCGGCTAACTGTTTCCAATCAGTACCAGTGTACTGACCATGATACTATGCAACTGGTTGTTCATCCTGTGCCTGAGGTAAAAATTGAAGGTTCACACTTAATTTGCGGAAAAAAAAGCACGCAACTTTCAGTTTCGATTACCGGAACAGCGGAAGATATCTGGAATTTTGATGGTAGTTATGAATGGTCTGCAAACAGAAGTGGAATAAGTTTATCTGAAAAAACACAAACATCGGTAAAAATAAATACAGCTGATTGGGGTGATTTTGATATTTATTACTGGTTGAAAACGATTGATGACTGTGAAATAACAGATACATTTCATATTCGCTTTCATCCGCAGCCGGTTAGCTCGTTTAATTTTGAAGATGATGAAAAATGCAAAGGGTACAGCCGAATACTGAGTTTTGATGGTGAAGCTACCGACAGCGCTCTTTTTTACTGGGATTTAGGTGGATGTCAGTTTACCGACACGCTGGGGTGGCAGGTTTACAATGTTTCTGTGGGGGCTTTTGTAACAAAACAACCATCTGTTCTTCTTTATATTGATGACGGTGGTTGTATTAGCGATACTGTATCGAAACCCATTGGGGCGGAACCTAATTTTGAAATGAAAGCGGATCCAACACGTGGATGTGATGAGCTGACAGTTAATTTCTCCAGCAGCTTGAAAACAGAAGATCAGGTTGACTTTGTCTGGACTTTTGATGACTCTGTTTCGGTGAATCAGCAAAATGTTACGAGATATTATCCAACCATTGGATTTTACAAAGTAAATCTTACCATAACAAATAAAGTCACTCAGTGCCAAAACGGATTTACGCTGGATAGTATGGTCCGCGTATATCCTACACCGGTGGCTAAGATTTATGCCGATCCGAATGAATGTTATCCTGATACTGCTCAACTTTTTTACATTAATAATATCGATTCTTCGTTGTGTACCTGGGAGTTGGAAGGAATGCATCAGATTGGCGATGGTAACGATTCTGTTAACGTCGTTTTTGACAATCCGTTTGGAAAAGCAAAGCTCACTGTTGACGAGTATGGTTGTATTAGTGAGCCTGCCGAAATCATGTTAAAACGGAAACCGCTGTTCGATTTATATACTGAAAGTAACGAAGGGTGTCAACCATTTTCACCAGAATTTTTTGCAGATACAAAGGATGATCAGCTTGAATTTTCATGGATAACAGATAGTTTGCCATATCCAAATGGGTCGTCTCATCTTTATTCTTTTCCTGATACCGGAAAGTTTACCATATCACTGGCAGCTTATTCTATGCAAACTGGTTGTACCGACACGCTGATTAAACCCGATTTGATCTGGGTTCATCCAAATCCGATTTCTAAATTTGAAGTGGATTATCCGGTTGCGTTACTGGAACATTCTGATCTGCAGTTTACCAATTATTCTTCTCATGCAGTGAATTATTTATGGGATTTTGGTGATGGGCAAACAACTGATGAATTTGAGCCATATCACAATTTCACTGAACTCGGTAATTACAATGTTAAGTTAACTGCCGAGTCGCAATACGGTTGTATTGACAGTTCTGCGTTTGTGGTTAAAACTCTCCCGTTTAAAGTATTTTCTCCCAATGCTTTCAGACCGAACAGTGCAATACCTGAAAACCGAACATTTATGCCGGTGGGGACTGGCGCAGATGAGAACAGGTTTAACCTCAGGATTTTCGATCGCTGGGGACAGGTTGTTTTTGAAACGAATTCTCCGTATAATCCGTGGGATGGAAAAGCAAAAAACGGAAAAGATGCTCCAATGGGAAATTATGTTTGGGTGGCCCGGTTTTTTGATATTCAGGGGTACGAACACAACCAAAAAGGTCAGGTGCTATTGGTGAGATAATTGAAAGTAATTAAAAATGAAAGATACGATCAGAACATTTATCGCTATAAAAATTAAGCCTGAAGAAGAACTAAAAGTTTTTTTCAAAAAAACTAAAAAAGCTTTTTCAGAAGAAATTATTAAATGGGTTGATGAAAATAATCTTCACCTTACACTTCGTTTTCTCGGCGAAACTTCAAATGAACAAGTTCAGAAAATAATACATTCATTCGGAAAAATTGCCGAACTGACAGAAAATTTTCAGCTAAAATTGAAAGGTGCGGGTTACTTTAAAAGCAATGGTGTTCCAAGAGTAATTTTTATTAATCTGGAAGAAATTTCAAGTTTAAAATTACTGGCGGAAAAAATCGAAAGTGAAGTACAGTTGGCAGGATTTGATGCTGATCAAAGGGAATTCAATCCTCATTTGACATTGGGCCGCATTAAATTTTTAAAAAACAGTGACCTGTTTATTCAGTTGGTAAATGAATGGAAGGAATTTGAATTTCAAGTTGTTCCTGTAAATGAGATTATTTTTTACCAAAGTATATTGAATAACAGAGAACCTGTTTATAAACCATTGGGAAAATTTAAACTGAAATGAAAAGAATAATTTCAACAACGCCGGAACCACCATATTACGCGGTTATTTTTACCTCGGTTAGAACAGAAGTGGATGAGGGCTATTCTAAAATGTCGGTAAAAATGGAAGACCTGGTAAAACAACAACCCGGGTTTTTGGGTTTCGATTCGGCACGTGAAGAAACCGGTATAACAGTTTCATATTGGAAAGATCTGGAATCGGTAAAAAACTGGAGAGATAATGCTGAACATCAAATAGCCCGATTAAATGGCAGAATAAAATGGTATAAATATTTTTCAGTCAGAATTGCTAAAGTTGAGCGGGAATATGGTTTTTATTCCGGCAAGTGAACTGGTTATTTTCCATTGCCCTTGAAACTGACCATAAGAGTATATATCAGTATTTTAAAGTCGATGTATAAAGAGATATTTTTCAGGTACATCATATCGTATGGCAGACGTTCGAGCATTTCTTCAACATCCGAAGCATAACCATATTTTACCTGTCCCCAGGAGGTAATTCCCGGCCGTAGTTTATGTAAATGCGTATAGTGCGGTGCTATCTTAACAATCTGGTCAATGTAATACTTTCTTTCAGGCCGCGGCCCAACCAACGACATATCTCCGATGATAACATTATAAAATTGTGGAATCTCGTCCAAATGTGTTTTTCGCATAAAACGTCCGATTGGAGTTATCCGATCATCGTCAATAGAAGAAAGCGCCGGGGTTCCGTTTTCGGCATCTTTAACCATACTGCGGAGCTTATAAATACGAAATGGTTTTCCAAACCTGCCAATTCGTTCCTGTATATAAAAAATTGGTCCCTTGGATGTGGTTTTTATTATGATTGCCAAAACAATAAAAACAGGTAAAAATATTACGGAAGCTATCAGCGAAAAAATTACGTCGATCAGGCGTTTTGTGTTTTCCTGCCAGCCGGGCATCAACCCGTTTGATATTTTTATCAGCGGAGTTCCGTAAATGGTATTTGTTTTTACCATACCTGAAAGGAAATCATACAAATCGGGAATTCCCCAAATCGTAACCTGCCTGTTTTCGATGATTGTCAGTATTTCGCTTAGCCGTTTATGATCTGCCGTTTCTATGGCAATAATTACCTCTTCGATATTTTCCCGCTCAAAAATATCAACCAAATCAGAAACCTGGCCGAGTTTGGGAATGTGCCTATTCAGCAAGTCATCATTGTTATTTTCAATCCCTACAAATCCGATAAACCTGTTTCCGGCTGGTCTGGTCTGACGATCCATTTCATTATAAATTTTCAATGCATTCTCATTACTTCCGATGATAAGTGTATTAAAACCAATTTTACGGAGATGAATCCTTCGAATGGTTTGGGATGTAATGAGTAACCTGAAAAAGTAAGTGAGAACAAAATGCAATGCAAACAGGGTGAAAAATAACTGATAATAATTTTTATAAGATTGAATAAAATCGTCCAGTATAAGCGAAAAGAATATAACAACTACACCTG
Source organism: uncultured Prolixibacteraceae bacterium (assembly GCA_963769925.1). Taxonomy (GTDB): domain Bacteria; phylum Bacteroidota; class Bacteroidia; order Bacteroidales; family Prolixibacteraceae; genus Draconibacterium. The sequence continues at coordinate 105,501 of CAVYOB010000045.1, read as the reverse complement.
AAATTGATGTAGCAAATGTTTGCCATAACTCAATTAATCGTGAACGTCGGTAAATATTTTTATAAAAGCCGGTGACGTAATAAATCGTCAGCCAGAAAATGGGTATTAAAAACAGCCCTAGAAAATATTTCGAATTAAACTCAATCGGGATGTCAATTCCAAATCGTTGGGGCTCAATTACTGCTTTTCTGTAAATAAAGAAGGTGGTCCAGCTAATTGCTGCAGCCAGGAAATCAAATAATACATATTTTGCAACCTGTAAAGGTTTATTCATATTGCCCGTTAAGTTTAGTTCAGTGTAATACAGTAGTTGTTACATGAACGAAGATCACTGAAAAATATTGCGGGGCAAAAATAGTTTTTTGAAACCAATTACTGGGTAAAAAACTGGGCAATTTTTTTGTTGATTTTCTGAACCAGATGCATAGCAATCAGATAGTCTTCCAGGCTGCTTTGTTTTTTTGAAGTTTTATTAATAGCAGCAATAAAAGTATCAATTTCGCTAACAGATGAATATTCAGAAAGATTTATGGGTTGATTGTTGCAAACGAAGGTTTTTTTAGAAAAATTGAATGTTACAAACTGATTTCGTGAGTACACCCTGATTTTAAATTCCTCCAACGATTCCAGATTTCCATAGCTGATATTTACCACCGATGCATCTCCAAATTCGAGCCTGACATTGGTAAAGTTAGACTGATTGGGTGCAGATTTGAAAGTAACAGCTCCTACTTTTTTTGGGCTGATTCCGGTAATCCCTAACAGCATTAGCACAATTGGGTACAATCTATCAGCTTTTCCGGTATTTCCGGTAAAATCAAGAATATCCAAAAAAATAGGTGTTTCAACATTTTTATTCATCCACTGTATTGCCGGCGAAAAATAATAAGGGTTACTTACCTGTATTACTGAGTCCGATTCGTTGGCAAGTTTTACCAGTTGCGTGCATTCATCGATGGTCATATTCAGGTATCCGGAAATATAAATATGCTTCGACTTCTTTACTATATCGCTTAACATTTTAAATGGCAGCAATGAAGAGTTATCAATCAGCAGAATGTCAGATCGCTCAATGAGTTCCACCCGGTTGATTTCAGGAATTGAAAAATGAAAACTATTCAATTGTGCGCTGCTGCCTACAGACGCTTTTCCAATAATATTTACCTGTTTGTTTTTTTGAAACCGCTTTACAAAAGGCTCCAAAAACTCAGTATTTCCAATCAATCCAATGTTAAGCATATCTCAAATTGTATTACCTTTTATGCAAATATAGAAATCAGGGTTAATGGCTGCGGTAGTTACCGACACTATTTATCAACCTTTATTGTTAATATTGAAACGGAAAATAAAGTTGAAAAAGTATTTTCGATTAATTTTACAGGATAATTTTCAGGAATGGTTATCAACGACACATTGCGTCACCAGGGAATGCGAAAAAAACTGGTTGCAGGTTTAAAAATTAAAGGGATTCGGAATGAGAAAGTTTTGGAAGCCATTGGCAAGGTTCCAAGACACCTTTTTATGGAAAGCACATTCCTGAAATTTGCTTATAAAGATCAGGCGTTTCCTATAGGCGCCGGACAAACTATTTCTCAACCGCTGACAGTAGCCCTGCAAACCGAATTACTACGAATTGAAAAGGGTGACAAAGTACTTGAAGTTGGGACAGGATCGGGTTACCAGACAGCGGTACTGCTTGAAATGGGAGCCTGGGTATTTACCATTGAACGGCAAAAGGAGCTGTACGATAAAGTTCATAAGTTTCTTCCCGAAATTGGGTACCATCCTGCATGTTTTTTTGGCGACGGTTACAAAGGTCTTCCTAATTTTGCGCCGTTCAACAAAATAATTGTAACAGCTGGTGCACCATATATTCCTGAAGATTTAAAAAATCAACTGGCGATTGACGGCCGTATGGTTATCCCCGTTGGTGCCGATTCAAGACAGACGATGCATGTGGTGATACGACTTTCGGAAGATGAATTCAGGAATGAAAAACACGGCGATTTTGTTTTTGTTCCGTTGTTAAAAGGAACAGTAAATTTTTAATTATGATCAGGGTTGAAAAATTTGTGGTAAATCCGCTCGGCGAGAACAGTTTTGTACTTTCTGATGAAACCGGTGAATGTGTTTTTATCGACCCGGGATTTTATTATGAAGAAGAACACGAAGAAATAAGTGAATATATCCGTGATAATAATCTTAAGCCAGTGAAAATTACCAACACACATTGTCATTTCGATCATATCATGGGTGTTGAATTTATTCGCAATAAGTATCATATCCCGTTTTGTGCTCATCCTGACGATGCTTTCTTGGTAGAGCAGGCTGTTGGACAGGGAAATTCTTTCGGGTTTGAAATGGATTCTGTTTCACCTATTAATGAATTTTTAACTGAAAATGATAAAATCAGGTTTGGAAATACAGAATTGCAGATTTTTCATGTACCCGGGCATTCACCGGGACATGTGGTATTTTATCATGCTGAAAGCAGAATTCTGATTGCCGGCGATGTGCTTTTTTACGGCAGCATTGGGCGTACTGATCTTCCGGGTGGCGACTATCAAACACTTATTTCAGGAATTAAAGAGAAACTTTTTGTACTTCCTGATGATACGCGCGTTTTTTCCGGACATGGTCCCGAAACAACTATTGGTTTTGAAAAAATGAATAATCCATTTTTGACATGATAAAATCATTTTTTCAATGCAACCCGTTTTTTAACATTGCAACAAATAAAAAATATAATTTCAACTTATGTCTCACGATAGTTTTGTAAACCGCCATTTAGGCCCAAGGAACAATGAAATCAAGGAAATGCTGGAGTTTATCGGCGTTTCTTCAATGGAAGAATTAATTGATCAAATAGTTCCGGCCAATATTCGTTTAAAAGAACCTTTGAAATTAAAAGAGGGTTTAACGGAAAGAAAATATTACCGTCTCATTCTGGATCTGGCATCCAAAAACAAGGTTTTTAATACTTACATAGGAATGGGATATTACGATACAATCACCCCGGCAGTTATTCTTCGTAATGTGCTTGAAAATCCTGCGTGGTACACTTCTTACACACCTTATCAGGCTGAAATATCACAGGGAAGACTGGAAGCGCTGTTGAATTTCCAAACCATGGTATGTGAACTTGCCGGAATGGAAATTGCCAATGCATCGTTACTCGACGAAGCTACGGCTGCCGGAGAAGCTATCGTAATGATGATGAATTTGCGGTCGCGGCAAATGGTGAAAAATGGAGTGAACGTGGTGCTGGTCGATGAAAAAATGTGGCCGCAAACCATCGAAGTTTTATATACACGTGCCGAACCACTGGGAATTAAGCTAAAAGTTCTTCCTAAAGATGAATTTGAATTTACTGATGATATTTTTGGAGTAATGGTTCAATATCCGAATTCGGATGGTGATATTGTTGATTATTCTGAACTGGTAAAAAATGCCCATGAAAAAGATATTAAGGTAGCTGTAGCAGCAGATTTACTTTCAATGGCTATTCTTGTTCCTCCGGGTGAATGGGGTGCCGATATTGTTTTTGGCAGCAGCCAGCGTTTTGGTGTTCCAATGGGATATGGCGGTCCTCATGCTGCTTTTTTTACTGCCCGGGAAGATTACAAAAGGAGTATGCCGGGAAGAATTATCGGGGTTACAAAAGATATTCACGGAAACAGAGCCCTTAGAATGGCATTGCAAACACGCGAACAGCATATTAAACGGGAAAAAGCAACCTCGAATATTTGTACAGCACAGGCATTATTAGCAAATATGGCCGGTTTCTTCGGAGTTTATCATGGCCCTGAAGGAATAGAAATGATTGCCAAAAGGATACACAGTATTGCTGCTTTTTTGGCGGTAGAAATTGAAAAATTAGGATATAAACAACTCAATGCCAACTATTTTGATACAATAAGATTTGCATTGCCTAAATATGTAATGCGCGAAGATATTGAATGGCTTTCGCATGAGTTGGAAATGAATTTTAGGTATTTTGAAAACGGGGATGTGGGAATCAGTATCGATGAAACCACTAACCGCGAGGATATGTCGTGGATATTGGAAGTATTTGCAAAAGCGGCAAACAAGCGTTGGCAGGTTGTTCTTGAATATCCTGAGACGATAAATATTGACAAGAAATTCCTTCGCAAAACGAAATTTATGCAACAGGAAGTTTTCAATAAATATCGTTCAGAAACTGAAATGGTTCGCTACCTGAAAAGATTGGAGCATAAAGATATTTCACTGACACATTCCATGATTTCGTTAGGATCGTGTACCATGAAACTAAATGCCGCTACCGAAATGTTGCCGTTAAGCTGGATCGAATTCAATGGTATTCATCCGTTTGTTCCCAAAAACCAGGCGCGTGGATATCATGAAATGATGGAGGAACTTCGCAGGGATCTGGCTGAAATTACCGGGATGGCCGATGTTAGTTTAATGCCTAATTCGGGTGCGGCCGGGGAATATGCAGGGTTGATGGTAATTCGTGAGTATCATAAAAGTCGTGGCAATGAGCAACGCGATGTGGTGTTGATACCTTCGTCGGCACACGGAACTAACCCTGCCAGTGCAGTTATGGCTGGGTTAAAAGTTGTAGTTGTTGCCTGCGACGAAAAAGGGAATATCAGCATTGAAGACCTGAAAAAGAAAGCAGAAGAAAACAAAGATCATCTGGCTGCATTTATGGTGACTTATCCTTCAACACATGGTGTTTTTGAATCATCTATAGTTGAGATGTGTGAAATCATTCATAAAAACGGAGGACAGGTTTATATGGATGGCGCCAATATGAATGCACAGGTTGGATTGACCAATCCAAAAAATATAGGTGCCGATGTTTGTCATTTAAACCTTCATAAAACATTTGCCATTCCTCATGGTGGAGGTGGCCCGGGTGTCGGTCCAATTGCAGTTGCCGGTCATTTGATCGATTTTCTGCCTTCGCATTCAATTATGAATAACGGTCATGTTGGAATCAAGGCCGTTGCTGCTGCTCCCTGGGGAAGTGCTTCGGTATTGCCGATTACTTACGGTTACATAAAAATGATGGGAGCAGAAGGGTTGACAGAAGCAACTAAGGTAGCAATTTTGAATGCCAATTATATTGCCAAGGCACTTGAAAAGAACTATGGAGTTTTATATACCGGTGAAAATGGAAGAGTGGCTCATGAACTGATTGTTGAATGTCGTCATTTAAAAGCAACTTCAGGAATAACCGAAGAAGACATTGCCAAACGATTAATGGATTATGGTTTCCATGCACCTACCTTATCATTCCCTGTTCATGGTACATTAATGGTTGAACCCACTGAAAGTGAATCGAAAGAAGAACTGGATCGGTTTATCGATGCCATGAATTCGATCTTCAACGAAATAAAAGAGGTTGAAAACGGGGAAGCAGATATAGCAGATAATGTGCTAAAAAATGCACCACATACGGCTGAAAAAGTGAGCTCCGACAATTGGAATTATAACTATAGCCGTGAAAAAGCTGCTTATCCGCTCAAGTGGATCCGTGAAAAAAAATACTGGGTTCCGGTGGGAAGAGTCGATAATGCCTGGGGTGATCGAAATCTGATTTGCACCTGTGGTTCGCCTGAAGAATATGAATTAATTACTAAAGAATAACACTTCGGCCGATTGTTATAAGTCGGCCGTATTTTTTATTATGATTTCATTTCCGAATGCCAAAATAAATATTGGTTTAAATGTGGTGTCGAAAAGAGCCGACGGTTATCACAATATTGAAACCATCTTTTATCCGGTTCAATCTTTCGGATGCTTTGGAAATGGTTGTTTCAGATAGGACAACGCTTACAATTTCCGGATTAACAATTGACGGAAATGACTAATGATAATCTGGTTCTGAAAGCATATCATCTGTTAAAGAAGGATTTTGATATCCCGCCGGTTCATTTTCATCTGCATAAAATAATTCCGTTTGGAGCAGGTTTGGGTGGTGGGTCAGCCGATGCTGCCATCTACTTTAAAAATGTTGAATGAATCCTTTAAACTGGGATTAACGGGCAGTCAACTGGAAAATTATGCCGCACAGCTTGGAGCCGATTGTGCCTTTTTTATTCAGAATAAACCGAATTTTGCTACCGGGATCGGTAGATCATTTTTCAACCGGCTAATATTGATCTTTCAGAATATCAGATTTTAATTATTCAACCTGATATACCGGTTAACACAACTGATGCTTATCGGAATATTGTGCCTCAAAAACCTGCACATCATTTAACTGAACTCATTAAATAAACCGATTAATAATTGGAAAGATATTAGTTGTAAACGATTTTGAAAAACCAGTTTTCCGGCAGTTTCCACAGTTAGCTGAATTAAAAGAATTGCTTTACGGTTTGGGTGCAGTGTATGCTTCCATGTCTGGCAGTGGATCATCACTGTTTGGTATCTTTCGCCATTTACCGGCAGATTTCGATAAAAAAATACCAGACGGTATTTTAATTTACCGATAGTTTTGGTCATTTACCGGCCTTAAGATTTCATTAACAATATTTTTGTACTTTTTAACAAAATAGCGTGTAACCTTTGTGCTTGTTATTAGTCTATTATTATGAAAACAAGAGAAAACAAAACAAGAGAAAACAAGATTAAGTTAAACAATTAAAACAGAAAATATGAAAACTACAATGAAACAAATAGCAGCAGGTACAATTCTGGGTTTATTACTTACCGTTGGAAATGTACATGCAGAGGGAAAAGAAGTAAAAGCATCGGCCTCATGCCTTGAAAACAATGAGCCTGCAATGCAGCTCGAAAACTGGATGATCGATGATAGCGTTTGGAACACAGAATCATCTTACAAATTTGAAACAGAAAATGAAGAAACATTGAAACTTGAAAACTGGATGATTAGCGACGCTAACTGGGAGAATACTCGGGATGTTAAGGTTAATACAGAAAAAGACAATGATTTAAAATTGGAAAGCTGGATGACAAATCCGGTGGTTTGGAACAGATAACAGAAAAATGCGAAAACGCGATTAGTTTAGTTAGAATTTTTAGGGGGCTGTAATTTTTTACAGCCTCTTTTTTTTGCCATAATTTTCAGTCACTGATATTTAAATTATCTTAGAGGAAAATCATTGGGGTCTGTAATAAATGCGAGGAAAACGAATATCAATGTTATTATTAATCCTTATCATTTCCCGTATTGGGTTTGGTCAGGATGTATCGTTCTCACAATTTTATTCCAATCCGGTGTATTTAAATCCTGCCTTTTCCGGTTCTGAAGGAATTCCGAGAATTGCACTGCAATACAGAAATCAGTGGCAAAGTTTTTCAAACGCATTTACCACTTACAGTGCTGCATTCGATTTCCCAATAAAAAAGCTTCAGGGCGGAATCGGTTTCAATTTTATGAATGACGTCCAGGCGGGAGGACTGCTGGTTACCCAACAGCTTAATGCAGCATATTCCGTTTATATCCGGTTAAGCGAAGAATTTATGTTACTCGGAGGGTTACAGGCAGGATATTCAAGAAATTCTTTAAATACTGCTGACCTGGTCTTTGCCGATAATGTGGACATTAATTATGGTAGTCATGGCGTATCACAGGAACTGGCAACCTTAACTGATCCTAATTATGGTTATGCAGATTTTTCTACCGGCGTTTTGATGTATAACAAACGGCTCTTTTTTGGAATAGCCGCTCACCATTTAACCGAACCGCAGCAGTCGTTTTACATTGGAGAAAATAATTCTGCCAGGTTAAAAAGAAAATATACTGCCCATATTGGTGCCAGACTCCCGGTTTACTTGCACGGTCATAACCGGAAAAAATTCGATATTTCACCCCACCTTATTATTCAGCATCAGGGAATATCCGATCAGATTAACTACGGCATTTTTGTTACAAAACGGGGTTTAACCGGCGGCGTGTGGTTTCGTCAGAACTTTGAGATACGTTATGATTCGGCTATTTTACTTTTTGGTTTTGTAAAAAGAAACTGGCAGTTTATGTATAGTTACGATTGGACAATTTCTGGTCTTCGGGGCGATTCAGGTGGAACCAGCGAAGTTTCACTTACATTTTTGCTTCGAAAATCGGAGGATAAAAAAGTTTTACCGTTTTCGAACCAGTACCACGAAGAGTTTGGTGTACAATAATTAAGGAGACTTGAAAATTTTATAGATATCCTTTTTCAATCAGTATTACAATCTGCTCAATCATTTTATCGTCACCTTCCGGATCATATTCTGCTTTCAAATCGTTTTTGAACAAACGCGCAATACCTTGCCAGAAAACAGCACTCACATCACCTCTAAAGTCTTTAATCAAATTGTATGGCGTTTGGTCAGTTTCCCTGTCAATAAGCTTTAAAAGTATTCTTCCATCAGAAATCGACCACTTTTTAAGCTCTTCTTTGTGACTTGCAAATAACTCTTTCTCAAGTTTCTTCATCAGCTTTCGGCGGTCGTGTTTATTATCCAGTGCATAATATTTAGGTTCGTATTCTTTTAATAGCTCACGGGCCTCAATAGCCAACGGATATACTTTTCTTACCCGGGCTACCAAACGTGAGTAACGCCGCTGTTGCCGTCTGCTTTCAAATTTGCGTTCCGGAAAAACAACAATCTCCTTCATATATCTGTGAATAGTGGTATCGTTTCCCTGGATAATGCCTATCGTAAATTGTGATGTATCTTGTTCCTGCGCAGTTGTGTGTAGAACTAAAAGAAAAAAAAATAATATGGTCAGTAACGTTTTCAATCCTGTGCTATTATTAAAACAAAAGTAGAACGAATAATTCATTTCAACATTATTAGAAATTCAAAGTTTATATCTTTGCTGCCGGTTTTTATCCATAAAAAAATCAGAAAAAATGAAAACATGTGTACATTCTGAATTCGGACAATTGGAAGGTGTTATCATTCATCAGCCGGGGTCAGAAGTGGAAAATATGACTCCGGAAAATGCAGAACGCGCTTTATACAGTGATATTTTGAATTTGTCCATCGCATCAAGGGAATTTGCCCAGCTTGAAGGTGTTTTGCAAACTGTTACCAGGGTGTTCAAGGTCAATGAGTTGTTGACCGATATTTTACATCAGGATAGTGTGAAAATGAAATTGCTTGAAAAGATTTGCAACAACGAAGATGATGCATGCAAAGCGAGTGATCTGATTCATCATTCTCCACAAGAGTTAGCAAAATTTCTTATCGAGGGAATTGTCCTTGAAAAAAGCAACCTTACCAATTATCTTAGTGGTGAACGTTTTTTGCTTAGGCCATTACATAACCTGTTTTTCACCCGCGACTCAGCCATGGGAATGAACGATCACATGGTAATAGGTAAAATGGCAAATCCGGTGCGCGAAAGAGAATCTGTGATTATGGAGGCAATTTTTAATTACCATCCTGATTTTGAGACACAAACATTAAACCCTGTCAGTCCAAATCCTGGCATAATTTTTAATTCAAAGTCAACAATTGAAGGAGGAGATTTTCAGGTGGCACGTGAGGATGTTTTTGTAGTTGGAACCGGCGTAAGAACCAGTACACAGGGAATTGATTTTATTATTGAAAATATTAAACAGATCAGGAAAGAACCACATCATATTATTGTTCAGGAATTACCTGCAACCCCGGAATCATTTATTCACCTCGATATGGTATTTACGATGTTGAATTATGATACATGTATGATTTACGAGCAGGTAATTACCAGAATGAACCGGCTTCGTACAATTCATATAAAAATTGATAACGGGAAAGTTTCGTGTATTGAAGAAGTCCCAAACATTCTGGTTGCACTAAAGAATTTGGGCATGGATTTTAACCCTGTTTTATGTGGCGGAAAAAATGACACATGGATCCAGGAAAGGGAACAGTGGCACAGCGGAGCCAACTTTTTAGCTTTTGCCCCCGGAAAGATAATTGGTTATGAAAGGAACAGCCACACAATTGAGGCACTGAATAACGTGGGTTATGCGGTATTAAAAGCAAATGATGTAATTGAACGAAAAGTTTCTGTAGATGACTATGAAAAGTGTGTTGTTTTGATTGCTGGTTCGGAACTGGCCAGAGGTGGTGGTGGAGCCAGGTGTATGACCATGCCGGTTCGTAGAAAGGAATTAAACTGGTAACCTTTAAAAATGAGGAAACTTCGGAACAGCGAATTAAACCGGCTCACAGTTGAGGAATTCAAAGAAACGGGGAAAATACCCCTTGTTGTTGTGCTTGATAATATCAGAAGTTGCAATAATATCGGCTCCGTTTTCAGAACTTCGGATGCATTATTGATTGAAAAAATATACTTGTGTGGAATAACTGCAACGCCGCCTAATAAGGAAATTCATAAAACTGCTTTGGATGCTGAAAAGTCGGTGGACTGGAAATACACTGAAAAGACTGAAGATGCTGTTTCTGAACTAAAAGATTTGGGCTATAAAGTTTACGCCATCGAACAAGTTGAGAACAGCATTATGTTGCCGGATTTTACTCCTGCACCCAAAGAAAAAGTAGCTGTTGTTTTTGGAAATGAGGTAAAAGGGGTTCAGCAAAAAGTGGTAAATATGTGCACTGGCAGTATTGAAATCCCGCAGTTCGGCACTAAGCATTCCTTTAATATTTCAGTAAGCGCCGGAATTGTCTTGTGGGATCTTTTTCAGAAACTTCAAAAGTAAAACAGGTTTAATATCTTCCGAACTTTAGCGGCCCAAGGTTTTTATGCTTTGAACTTATTTCCTTATTTTTATTTGGAAATAAACTATAAATATTATGAATTCCCCAAAAGAACTACCCGAAGAATTTTTACATTATATCTGGGAACAGCGGCTTTTTGATAACGATAACCTGGTTACAACTGAAGGGCAGCCGCTAGAAATTATTCAAACCGGAAAAAGAAATACCGACTCAGGGCCTGATTTTTTTAATGCCCGGATTAAGCTGGAAAATACAATTTGGGTTGGGAACATTGAAATTCATAAAAACTCAGGCGACTGGAAAAAACATCAACACCAGAACGATAAGGCCTTTGATAATATAATCCTCCATGTAGTTGAAAAGAATGACGAGGAAATTACCAGAAGTAACGGGGAAAAAATTCCAACCCTTGTGATTTCATACCCGGATTATTATCGTGAAAATTATGAGAAGTTACTGGAATCTAAATCGTGGATTGCCTGTCAGGATCAGTTTTATAAAACCGATCCAATATTATTGCAACTGGGTTTTAACCGGTTAATGATTGAACGGCTGGAAGAAAAAACAACTCAGATACTGGAAAGACTGGAGCAAAATAACAACGACTGGAATGAAACATTTTATCAAATACTGGCCCGAATGTTTGGTTTCAAAGTAAATGCATTGCCGTTTGATTTGTTGGCCAAGTCGGTGCCGCTGCAAGTGTTAGGCAAACACAAGAACAATCTTAGACAACTGGAAGCCTTGCTTTTTGGAAATTCAGGTTTGCTGAATGTGCAGCTTTTAGGCGATGATTATTACCTCGAACTTCGAAAAGAATATTCATTTCTTTACAAAAAGTATGGAATAAAAGGGATTGAAAGCCATCTGTGGAAATTTATGCGCATGCGTCCCGGAAATTTTCCAACGGTACGTATTTCGCAGTTTGCCGCATTAATTCATCGATCACAATCATTATTTTCAAAAATTGTTGAAGTTGAAGAACTTGAGCGGTTAAAAAAATTATTTAAGGTACAGGCTTCGGAATACTGGAATACGCATTACCATTTCAATAAAAATTCAAAACGAAACGCTGTTAAGGAATTAGGTGATTCATCGGTTAATACAATCATTATAAATGTAATAATTCCTTTTTTGTTTGTTTATGGTGAAAAGCAAAACAAGAATGTGCTAAAAAACAGGGCACTTGAATTTCTTGAACAATTGCCTCCGGAATCAAATTCAATCGTTTCAAAATGGGAAAAATTGGGAGTTGAATCCCGTTCGGCATTTGAAACACAAGCACTGATTCAGCTAAAAAATCAGTATTGTGAAAAGAAAAAATGCTTAAATTGCCAAATAGGAGTAAAACTTGTAAAAACCATCTCTGAATAACTGAATGAGTCAGCAATTTAATAAATTCCAGGAAGCGTCGAGCAGAACCCTTAAAATAGGAGTTGGGTTGTTGCTTTCTGTTGTTGCTTTCGGAACTGTCGGTTATCATCTGATTGAGGGGATGAATTTTCTAGACAGCCTTTACATGACGGTTATTACTGTTTCAACAGTAGGGTTTAAAGAGGTTGGCAGCGAGCCGTTTTCTCCACAGGGTAAAGTATTTACTATCATATTGATTATTATGAGCTTGGGGAGTCTTGCTTATGTAGGATCGAACCTGGCCCGCTTTGTTTTTGATGGAGAATTGGCAAATTATATAAAAACATACCGAGTGGATAAAAGAATAGCAAAACTAAAAAACCATGTCATTATCGTAGGTTTTGGCAGGAATGGCGAACAGGCCGCCATGGAACTAGCCGAACACGGTGTTGACTTTGTAATCGTGGATAAACGCGATAACGTTATTTCCAGGATCAGGCAAAACCCGGAGCTGCTTTATATAAAAGGCGATGCGACGCATGAAGAGGTTCTGGAACAGGTTCGTATTCACGAAGCCAGAGCCCTTATTGCAACTACCCCAAATGATGCTGATAATGTTTTTGTAGTACTCACAGCGCGAAGTATGAATCCCGGATTAATAGTAATCAGCCGTGCTTCGGAACTGGAATCGCAAATGAAACTCAAACGTGCCGGTGCTACCAATGTAATTATGCCTGAACGTATTGGTGGCCAGCGAATGGCAAAACTTGTTCACCAACCCGATGTTGTAGAGTTTCTGGAATATATACTTCTTCAAAAAACAAAAGATGTCAGTCTCGAAGAAGTTTCATGCAAGCGGTTATCGCAACAATTTGTCGGAAAATCAATTGGCGATTTAAAAGTACGTGAAGTTTCGGGAGCCAATATTGTGGGTATTAAAATCAGTGGTGCCCGATATGTATTTAATCCTGACCCATATATGATACTTTCGCGAAACGACCAGCTTTTTGTATTGGGAAATCCGGAACAGATAAACGAGTTGAAGGAGTGGATGGAAAGAGGAGAATAGCTAAATATTCCTATTATCAGGTTTTAAGATTGTGACCTATAATATTGGTCTGATATCAACCAAATACAGAATTCTTGGATTATAATTCCTGGAATTAATCCTACTTATTTTTCCGGCTCGGCATCATATTTTTCAATGAAATCGGTAGAAAGAACCCTGAATTCGGTACGACGGTTAATGCTGTTGGCAATTTCCTGTTGATCCGGTGTTAGTTTCTTTATAAAACCTTCCGTGAGTACATCATTTCTTTTTAGGAAATCATATTTTTTTGCCAACTCACGGGTAACGGTTTTAGGCCATGTTTCACCATACCCTTTTGCAACTAACCGCTGCGGATTAATGCCTTTTTCAATCAGATAATCCACCACACTTTGTGCCCTTTTCTGCGAAAGATCAAAGTTAAACTGATCACTTCCGACATAGTCGGTATGCGACATTAACTCAATGGTAATGGTAGGATTAAAGTTAAGAATCTGGACAAGCGTGTCGAGTGCAATTTTTGATTCAGGCAATAAGTCTGAGCTTCCAAATTCGTAATTTATATTTTCTACTTTAATGGGTGAATCTGTTGGTGTCAGGTGCATTTCAAAAGCAAAATCTTTACTGTCTTCGAGCCCAATTGTGTTGGCCATAGCTTTATCGCGTAGGTATCCGTCTTTAAAAGCAGCAAAAATATATTCCGTTTCAGGCTTTAGTTTGTATTTGAATTTTCCGTTTGTTGCCCTCATTTTTAAGTTGGTTCCATCCGTTCCGATTATTCTGATGCTTGCACCGTCGATCCGAGCATTGGTTTCCTTGTCAAAAATATCACCTTCAACCTGGAAAATTTTTGGCGGAACCATAAATGAATAAATATCATCTCCTCTTGAACCTTTCCGGTTGGAAGTGAACATCCCTTTGTTTTCACCGGTTACGAAAGCAATCCCAAAATCATCAGCCGGGGAATTCATTGGCGACCCCATATTCTTTGTCACCCAGTTTCCGTCGTCATCTTTTGTAGCTACAAAAATGTCGAATCCACCCATTCCAATGCGATAATTCGATGAGAAATAAAGCTCGCCATTATCGCGAACAAAAGGAAACATTTCATCGCCTGGAGTATTGATGGCTTCGCCCAGGTTTACCGGATTTGAATAAGTTCCACCATCTCTTTTTGCTACCCAAATATCTTTTCCTCCATAGCCTCCCGGCATATCGGAAACAAAATAAAGTAAACTTTCATCCGGACTAAAAGCAGGATGAGCAGCAATAATACTATCGCCAACTACCTGTACTTTTATTGGTTCCGACCAGGATCCGCGTGATTGGGATGAAGAGTACAATTCGGCACCAAGACTTTCGTTTTTATCATAACGACATCGGGTGAAAATCATTTCTTCGCTATTGGCGGATAATGTTGCTGCACCTTCTTCGTCTTCTGTATTTATTATAAAACTTTCATCGAGGAGTTGGGGTTCCTCCCACTTTTGTTTCTGAACACCAAAAGTACATCGAAACAGATCAGCAAAATTTTGACCTGTAATCATGCTTTCGCGTTTTCCGGTTGCTGCTTTTCGAGTGGAAGTAAAAATCACTTCGTTATCACGCCCTCCAACAAAAACAGGCGAATAATCACTTTCACGGGAATTGATTTCTTTTATTGGATTAATGATATGTCGGGTAGGATGGGCAACCCACTCCTGAGTTTTCTGTATTGCTTCCAGCCCGTTGATTGCCCGTTCATCACCGGGAACAGAATCAAGGTAAATTCGGTAAGTTTCGATAGCATCTTCATACTTCTGTGTAGCACGCAACATATCAGCATGATGCAAGAGGACAATGGGATCAGGATATCCTCTTCGTATGGCATTTTTGTAATATAATTCGGCCATTTCATAATTGCCTATATAACGGTAACATTCGGCAATTTCGAATGTATAAATCATTCGTTTTTCCCGATCTTTTTCTTTTTTTCTTGCCTTACGATATTTTTCAATGGCATTGTAATATTCACCAATTCCCTGCGATAACAATGCATCGCGGCCATATTTTGCAGCGCCACATCCACTTAGAATAACGATTAGTAAAAGAAATAAAACGAACCTAACCTTCATACCCATATTTATTTCGGGTTGTAAATGTAAAATTATTTTTACAATAACGTTGGAATAAAAGGTTAAGTATGCCGATACTACAGGTTTTCAAAAGAACTATATTTTCAATGTAAAAAATAAACAAAAAAACTGTCCCGTTAAGCGAAGACAGTCTTTAGTTTTTATGGTTTATGTTGTAATTTATCTGACAAACAAAAGTTCCCTGTATTTTGGGAGTGGCCATTTTTCATCATCCACAATCAGTTCCAGTTTGTCAATGTGTTCCCGGATGTTGTCAAGGAAAGGTTTCACTTCTTTTTCGTAAGCATACGCTTTTTCAACCACATCTTCAATCACATTTACCTTTTTGCGTGCTTCGATCATCTCTTTCCGTTTTGCTTTGATAGCAGAGATGTGCAGACCTATTTCACGGATTAATTCAATACGGGCTTCAGCCAGTTTTTCAAATTCTTCTTCCGGGAAAACATCTCTCAGATTTTTAACATTTTTAAGCAGACATGGTCTGATAATCAACAGCTATTGGTACGATATGGTTGATAGCAATATCACCAAGAACGCGGGCTTCTATCTGAAGTTTCATAATGAATTTTTCGTATTCCACTTCAACACGCCCGTTAATTTCCGATTCATTGAAAACGCCAAGTTTTGCAAACATGTCTTTGTTAGCCTGCAGCAAATAAGCCGATAATGATTCGGGAACACTGTTGATATTGGTTAAACCTCTTCGAGCAGATTCTTTAACCCACTCTTCGCTGTATCCATCACCATTAAAGCGAATCGGTTTCGAATCAATAATTAAATCTTTAAGTACCTGGAAAATTGCTTCGTCTTTTTTTACATTTTTTTCAATCAATGCATCAACGGAAGTTTTAAATTTTATTAACTGGTTAGCAATCACTGAATTTAATACAATTAAAGCAGATGCATTATTTGCCGATGAACCTATAGCCCTGAATTCAAAACGGTTACCTGTAAATGCGAATGGCGATGTCCGGTTCCGGTCAGTGTTGTCGAGAATAATTTCCGGAATACGCCCAATGTTGAGTTTTAAGGCCGTTTTTTCATCCGGAGTCATTTTACGGTCAACTACGGCTTCCTCCATTAAGTCGAGCATTTTTGAAACTTCAGTTCCCAGAAATACAGATAAAATAGAAGGAGGTGCTTCATTGGCACCAAGACGATGCATGTTCGATGCATTTAAAATACTTGCACGCAACAAATCCTGATTGTCATAAACGGCCTTTAATGTGTTTATTACAAAAGTCAGAAATTGAAGGTTTGACTTCGGATTTTTTCCCGGAGAATACAGGTTTACTCCGGTATTTGTTGAAAGTGACCAGTTATTGTGTTTCCCGGAACCGTTGATTCCGGCAAAAGGTTTTTCATGAAACAAAATACGGAATTTATGCCTGCGGGCAATTTTCTGCATAATGTCCATGGCTAACTGGTTGTGGTCGTTCGACAGGTTAGCCTCTTCGTAAATAGGCGCTATTTCAAATTGATTTGGCGCTACTTCATTATGTCTTGTTTTAATTGGAATTCCGAGTTTATATGCTTCGTTTTCAACATCCTGCATAAAACGGTTCACACGTGTTGGGATGGAAGAAAAATAGTGGTCATCCAGTTGCTGGTCTTTCGACGATGCATGGCCCATTAAAGTTCTGCCGGTCAGAACCAGGTCGGGACGAGCCATAAATAGTGCTTCGTCAATCAAGAAATATTCCTGTTCCCAGCCCAGGTTAGTTCTCACTGATGTTACATTTTTATCGAAATACTGGCATACTCCGGTAGCAGCTTTATCAACAGCAGCTATGGCTCTCAACAGCGGAGTTTTGAAGTCCAGGGCTTCTCCGGTGTACGATATAAAAATAGTTGGTATTGTCAACGTTGTTTCGCTGATAAATGCAGGAGAAGTTGGATCCCAGGCCGTGTATCCGCGGGCTTCGAAGGTTTGTCGTATCCCTCCACTGGGGAACGATGAAGCATCAGGTTCCTGTTGGGCAAGTAAATTGCCAGAGAAAGATTCAATAACACCGCCGTCGGCTCCGTGAACGATAAAAGCGTCATGTTTTTCTGCAGTTCCGTCAGTAAGTGGATGAAACCAGTGTGTGTAATGCGTTGCACCATTTTCAATAGCCCAGGCTTTCATTCCTTGTGCTACCTGATCGGCCATTTTCCGATCTATCGTAGTGCCGTTTTCGATTGCATCCATTACCGCCTTGTAAGCTTCTCGTGAAAGGTACTTTTTCATTTTTGACTGGTCAAAAACCAACATTCCAAAATAGTCGGATACCAGGTTCTCTTCCCGAACAATATCCACCGGTTTGCGGTTAAGAACTTCATTCAATGCATTAAATCTGAATTGTGCCATGCTGCTGTCTTTTTTTATTAACTGATTATTTTTCCTTTTTCCCAAAAATAAATAATTTCTTTCATTCAGGGTGCAAAAATATGAGGTTGTGTTGCTTTTGTTAATACTTTTTTTATGAATTATATGCTTTTTCATAGGGTCAAGATCAAAATAATTTAATTTTGATGAAAAATGTCAGAAAATCAAAAGGACATTGAAAAGAATCCAAAAATATTTTAATTAATTGGAATTTGATTATTACTGAAACAACCACTACTTTTCATCAAATTTTTGAATACTGAATGAACAGAGAGGAAATAATAGATAAGATTATAAAATCGCAAGGATCAAAAATAAAAATTGCTGTTACTGATATTGATGGAATTTTAAGAGGAAAATACATTCATAAGAATAAATTCCTGGATGCTGTAAACAGTCATCTTGGAATTTGTGATGTTATTTTTGGTTGGGATTCCGGGGATATTTGTTACGATAATACAGAACTGACCGGATGGCAAACCGGTTATCCTGATGCCAAAGCTACCATTGATTTAACTACGTTTCGGGAAATTCCCTGGGAAAATTCAGTTCCCTTTATTCTTGCCGATTTTAGTCAACACGATAAATATGCACAAACGGTTTGCCCCAGAAGTTTACTTAAAAAAATTACCGGAGAATGCGAATCGTTGGGATTCCGAGCTTTTTTTGCACAGGAATTCGAATGGTTCAATTTTAAAGGAACTCCTTCAGAAATCAGCCAGGAAGGTTTTCGCAATCTTCAGCCAATTACGCCGGGAATGTTTGGATATTCTATGATTCGGACTTCATTAAATGAGGCTTATTTCAATGATCTGTTTGATGGCATGGAAGCGTTTGGAATTCCATTGGAAGGCGTTCACCCGGAAACAGGACCCGGAGTATTTGAAACTGCAATTTTGTATGACGATATTATTGCAGCAGCTGATAAAGCAGTCCTTTTTAAAGCCGGGGTTAAAGAAATAGCTTATCGTCATAATATGGTAGCCAGTTTTATGGCCAAGTGGAATAAAGATTTGCCGGGTTGCGGCGGGCACCTTCACCAGAGTTTGTGGGACAAAGAAGGAAAGCATAACCTGTTTTTTGCTGAAAATGAAAAAGGAATAAGCGAACTGATGGAACAGTACATCGCGGGACAATTGGCCTGTTTGCCTGAAATACTGCCAATGTTTGCACCAACTGTTAACAGTTACAAACGCATTGGTCATGGCGACTGGGCTCCTTCAACAGTTACCTGGGGTTTTGACAATCGTACCACCGCTGTACGTGTTATTCATGGGAAAAGTAAAATTACGCGCATTGAATCGCGGGTGCCGGGCGCTGATACCAATGCTTATCTGGCAATGGCAGCGGCGCTTGCGTCGGGTTTATATGGTATTAAAAACAAGATGAAACTGGATATTCCCCCAACGGTTGGGAACGGTTACGATAGCAAAAAGAACGGTGTACTTGCAAGTAATCTGTTAGAAGCTACAAAGATTATGGAGAACTCAGCTATTGCAAAAAAGCTTTTCGGCGAGCCTTTTGTCGATCATTTTACCAAAACCCGAGAATGGGAATGGCAACAATATATGAAACAGGTAACTGACTGGGAATTAAAACGTTATTTTGAAATTATATAACCGGGATCAATGCAGTCAATTGATTATAAGCAGATTATTACACACGCCTGGAAAGAGTTCGACGACCGTCATGAAATCAGGGGTATTTATGATGTAAGTGCGTATGTTTCTACCAACCAGGTGTATAAAATTTCATTTTACAAACGCGAACCGGTATTTGCCAAACTTTCCGATTACGGTAGATTTGAAGATTTCAGAGAAGACCATATCATTATAAATAATCTTGCCAATAATCTGGAACGGCCTTATGAGAATTTCCTGGCACAGTCGCTGGTAAAAAAGAATGAATTGTTTATCTATCTTTTTCATCAGGAAAACCATAGTGCATGGGTTGTATTTTATAATCCGATAAAATTTTCGCAAAAACTTCCACCAAGGCTTGAAGAAAGACATATTCGAAAATTGGGGCGGGAACTGGCACGATTTCATCGGGCCTGTACCAATGTTTGCAACCAGTTGCCAAACCCTTCAAAGACAATGATCATTGACATTCAAAACCTGATGAAAAAAATTCACATGAATGAAATTAAAATGTGTGATCATCATAAGGATATGGTAAAAAGGCATTGCGAAATATTTCTGTATCATGCCGATAGAGTAAATTATGCTTCTGAATTTGAAACAATCCCTGTATTTGTGGATTGGAATATTGGTAATTTTTCTGTACTAAGTGATGGTAAGTTTTACTCGCGGTGGGATTACGATTGGTTTCGCATGTCTTCGCGGGTTATGGATTTTTATTTTTTCAGTCGGGTGGTTTCTGATGTTGGCGATCGTTCCGTATTTAGCTACCTGGTAGATACATTAATGGAGGATCGTTTTATGATCTTTCTAAAAGAATATCACCGTATTTATCCGTTAACCGAGCCGGAAGTTCGTTTTATTATTGAAGCGTATCGGTTTTTTATTTTGAATTATGTAATTAAAGACGGGCCTTATTTTTTCCGTCAGACTTATTTTAGTAAACTGATCAAGGAAGCATACGATACTTATTTTCCTGCCATTGAGGCCAATTACAATGTGGACAAGATTTTAAGAACGTTAAAAATTTAGGCAATGACTGTCAGGACCAAAAGTTTTAAGAGTGTTGTAAAAGATTACAAAGCTGTTTTTTTCGATGCATTTGGTGTATTGAAAAACCACAAAGGAGTTATTCCGGGTATTGGGAAAACGTTTGAATACCTCGATCGAAAGGGGATTTACTATTATATTCTAACCAATGATTCATCCAGAAGTCCGGAAGCGTTGGCGAAATGGTACCAGGACAGGGGAGTGAAGCAGGTAACAACCGATAAAATTCTTTCTTCGGGGATGTTGGCCATGGAATTTTTCAAAGCTAAAGTGACCAATGGAAATGCAGTTGCGTTTTTGGGTACAGAGGATTCGGCCCATTATATTGAAACTGCAGGGCTTCAAACCATACCTGTTCGTGAAATAGATTTGGATCAAATCGATCATATTGAATCGTTTGCATTTCTTGATGATGAAGGTTTTAGCTGGAATGATGATATTAATAAAACCATCAACCTGTTGCGAAAGAAAAATATGACCGTGGTTGTGGCAAATACCGATATTAATTATCCGGTAAGTAAAAACGATATTTCAGTGGCAATTGGCAGCCTTGCCGACATGGTGGAAAAAATCATCGGGAAAAATTTTATCCGTTTTGGGAAACCCGATGCACAAATGTTTTTGCTGGCCTACGAAAGGGCATTGCGGGACATCCCGGTAAAACGAAGTGAAATTCTGATGGTTGGTGATACTTTATATACCGATATCATCGGGGGAAATAAATTTGGGTTGGATACTGCACTTGTTTTATCCGGAAATACGTTGCCTGACATGGCTAAAATAAGGATTAGTGGTTCAGGTATTATCCCCACTTATGTTTGCGAATCAGCAATTATTGAATAAGAGGATGTCGTTTAAAAAAGCAAAAAAAAGCTGCCATAAAAAAATGACAGCCTTAAACTACTTATAAGATCAGTTAAACTTTTACTTGTTTCACTGTTTTGATAATACGGGCTGCAACTTTGTATGGATCAGCATTTGAAGCAGGACGACGATCTTCCAAACGTCCTTTCCATCCGTCTTCAATGGTATTTACAGGAATACGAATCGAAGCTCCGCGGTCGAAAGCACCATAGCTAAACTGAGTAATCGATTGAGTTTCGTGTTTCCCGGTTAACCGCTGATCGTTATATGCACCATAAACTGCAATGTGTTCAGGAATATGTTTTCCAAATTCTTCACAAATTGCTTTAAATACATTTTCGTCGCCACAGGTACGCATCAACCCATTCGAGAAGTTGGCATGCATACCCGAACCGTTCCAGTCCAGATCTTTTCCCAGCGGTTTTGGATGCCATTCAACATCAACCCCATATTTTTCGGCAGTTCTTTCTGCAAGATAACGTGCCATCCAAATCTGGTCGCCTGCACTGTGTGCGCCTTTGGCAAAAATCTGGAATTCCCACTGGCCGGCAGCAACCTCTGCGTTAATACCTTCCACATTCAGGCCAACTTCCAGACACAAATCCAAATGTTCTTCAACAATCTGACGGCCAAACGCTTTTGAACCACCTATTCCGCAGTAATATGGCCCCTGAGGAAGTGGAAATCCTCCTGCAGGAAATCCTAACGGAAGTCTTGTTTGCGGATCGTAAAGGAAATACTCTTGTTCAAAACCAAACCAGAAATCTTCATCTTCTTCTTCAATATGGGAGCGGCCATTGGTTTCATGCGGCGTACCATCAGCATTTAATACTTCTGTCATTACCAGATAAGCATTTTTTCTATCCGGATCAGGACATAAAAAAACCGGCTTTAGTAAAAGGTCAGATTTTCCACCTCCTGACTGGTTGGTTGAGGAACCATCGAAGTTCCAAATCGGACAATCTTCCAGATTTCCGCTAAATTCATTTACAATCTTGGTTTTTGATCTTAACTGCTGAGTTGGCTCTGTACCATCCAGCCAAATGTATTCCAATTTCGATTTCATGTTGTAATTATTTATTAGTTAATGTGGATATTTTCTATTTTGTATTGTCAAAAATAAAGTAGATTGAAATATATAATTGAGCTTTTCTGTCAAATTGTAAAAAATTAATACAAATTTTACATTAAAACTGGATATTTGTCAGAACCCCTGGTGAAAAACGATATTCATTCCAAAAAGTTTATCTGTTTTTCAATAACACCTTCTAAAATAATAATACATAAATAAAATTAAGCTATATTTTTTGTGATTGTACCCCTGAATTTTGCTGCCAGTAATTTTTTATGAAAATATAAAGATTTACCGTTTATTTTACATGAGGTGAAAATTTTTTCTCATTTTTTTGTAATGAAAGAATAACCCCAACATCCTATAATTAAAACTTAACAAATCAGATTAACACATTATAATTTCTATTTTTATATTTTCGACGAATTAAAAATCAACTGACAGATGAATGTAGGCAGACGTGAATTTATTAAAACTGGCGGTGCTGTGGTGGCGGGAAGTATTATAATTCCTCCATTTTTAAAATCCTGCCAGGGTATTCAAATTTCTGAAAACGTGAAAAAATATTTAGATCATTTTGAAGTAACAACTGAAATACTGCAAAAAGTAATTGCAGTAGCGATGAGCAAAGGTGGCGATTATGCCGACCTGTTTTTCGAACATAAGGCAACCAATGGATTATCGTTGGAAGACGGAAAAGTAAACCGCGCATATTCCAACGTCGATTTTGGGGTTGGAATCAGAGTGCTGAAAGGTGACCAGACCGGGTTTGCTTATACCGAGAATATTACGCTCGATGATATGCTGAATGCGGCAAAGCTGGCAGCAAATATCGCGAACGAAAATAAAACATTTAATGCCGGGGCAATTAGCGAAAAAATACCGGCCAGTTATTATAACATTAGTAAAAAATGGGACGATACTTCAGTGAAAGATAAAGTTCCTTATGTTCAAAAAATCAACGATAAAGTTTTTGCACTCGATGAAAAGGTGGTGAAAGTAAATGCTTTCATGAATGATGAAACAAGCTATGTTTTGTTTTACAATTCTGAAGGCCGGCTGACACACGATTACCGACCGATGATTAGTTTTGGCGTAGTTTGCATTATGCAAAAAGATGGTCAGATTGAAAATGCATATTCTGCCCGTTCTTTCCGTAAAGGTTTTGAATGGATGACCGATGAACTGGTTGATGAACTGGCAAAAGATGCGGTGGATAAAACCAATATTCTTTTTGAAGCAACCAAACCAAAAGCCGGTGAAATGCCGGTTGTGATGGGTGCCGGAGGATCAGGGATTTTGTTACACGAAGCTATCGGACATACTTTTGAAGCTGATTTTAACCGCAAGGGAACTTCCATTTTCAGCGATAAAATGGGCAAAAAAGTAGCTGAAAATTTCATTAATATTATCGATGACGGAACACTGGAAAATAACCGCGGCTCTATTAATATCGACGATGAAGGAAATGACGTTGAAAAAACCTATCTGGTAAAAGACGGTGTGTTGAACAGTTATATTCACGACCGGATCAGTGCCAACTTTTATGGCGTAAATCCAACCGGAAACGGAAGGCGTGAATCATTTCGTAATATCCCAATTCCGAGGATGAGAGCTACTTATATGGAAGTGGGACCACATTCAAAAGACGATATTATTTCAAATGTCGATTACGGCGTTTATGTGGATAACTTCAGTAATGGCGAAGTTCAAATTGGGGCAGGCGATTTTACCTTCTTTGTTAAATCGGGCTACCTGATTGAAAAAGGAAAACTTACGCGACCGATAAAAGACATCAATATTATTGGAAATGGCCCGCAGGCGCTGGCTGATATTACTATGGCTGCGAACGATTACCTGATTGATAACAGCACCTGGACCTGCGGAAAAGATGGGCAGTCGGTGCCGGTAACTTGTGGATTGCCAACAGTTTTAGTAAAAAAACTTACCGTTGGGGGAACAAACGCCTGACCTGTTTAATGATTGTTCATTATAGATTAAACATCCCCCTCAATCCCCCTTCAAAGGGGGAAATGCGACGAAGTAGCGTAGGGGATGATAGAAACGGGAAATAATAAAGTTTAAAATGTAAGAAGATGACGAAAGAAGAAAAATATACACTGGCAAAATGGGCAATGAACCACGCCCTTGAAAATGGTGCGCAGCAGGTTAGCGTAATTATTTCTAACAGCAAAAGCAGCAGCGTTGAAGTACGCGATGAAAAAATTGACAAACTTGAACAGGCCATTCAAAGCAGCCTTTACATTCGGTTATTTGTCGATAAAAAATACTCGTCGCACTCCACCAACCGAATGAAAAAGGAAGACCTGGCAAGGTTTATCGAAGAAGCGATTGAAGGAACAAAATATTTGTCGGAAGATGAATTTCGCATTTTGCCCGATCCCGAACTTTATTTTAAAGGCGAACCAAAAGATTTAAAAACACTCGATGCAGGTTTTGATAATGTGGATCCGCAGAAAAAAATCGATTTGGCCTTTGCGGCTGAAAAAGAAGTACTCGGGACAGGATGAACGGATTATTTCGGTTTCGGCTTCGTATTATGATGGTTTGGATGAAAGAGTGATGGTAACCAGCAATGGTTTTGAAGGAGACAGTGCCAATAGCTATTTTGGACTTTATTCTTCGGTTTCGGTAAAAAGCGGCGATGCACGTCCGGAATCAACCTGGAGCGAAAGTGCAATTTCTTATGATGACCTGAAAAAAGAAGATGTTGGAAAAATTGCGTTAAAAAGAGCACTCGATAAAATTGGCCAGCAAAAAATACAATCAGGGAAAATGACGATGATTGTTGAAAACAAACAGGTTGGCCGTCTTTTAGGTCCACTTATTTCAGCTTTAAATGGTTCTGCAATTCAGCAGAAAAATTCTTTTTTAATCGATAAACTCGGTGAAAAAGTAGCCTCAGAAAAACTGACCATCACTGACGATCCGTTTATTGTTGGTGGAAGAGCTTCACGCATGTTCGACAGTGAAGGATTGGCAACAAAGGTTCGCCCGGTGTTTGAAAAAGGGGTTTTAAAAACTTACTACATCGACACGTATTACGGGAAAAAACTGGGAATGACGCCTACCAGCGGAAGTTCAACCAACCTGGTTTTTGAAACAGGAGACAAAGATTTACAGGGTTTGATTGCATCGGTTAAAAAAGGCATTCTGGTAACCGGTTTTAACGGTGGAAACTGCAACGGAACAACCGGCGATTTTTCTTACGGAATTGAAGGTTTCCTGGTTGAAAACGGCGAAATCGTAAAACCTGTTTCTGAAATGAACATTACCGGAAACATGAAACATTTGTGGTCAAATATTGGTGAAATCGGAAATGATGTAAATAAAAATTCGTCGTTAAGGGCACCTTCCGTTTTGTTTGAAGGAGTTGACTTTAGTGGGATTTAGGAGAGCCTCTCCCTGACCCCTCCCACGGAGGATGGGGAGTTGTGAAAAGAACTGGGACGCGGACTTTCCAAAGTCCGCTGATTAGATGAATAAAAATACTGCCCCGTCTTTTAAGGCGGGGCTTTTTTGTAGGTATTTAACCTCATGGCAAATAGTCAAGCCAGATGCTTCCTCCAGGCATGTACGGCTTCTAATTGTGTACATAAAGTAATGCTCCATCTTACCGAAAATACAGCTAAACTTAATGTCACCATCAGCAACTCTTCGTATTACATTTCCATCTATATCAACTATCCTCGAGGTTCTTTCCAGTAATTTATCATCCATATGATTGTTCTTTATAAAGATAATATAAGTTCTCGGTTGCTTACCCATTCCGGCCTTGACCACTGGCTATTGTTCAGCAGATTAATTTAGGCACCAAATTTGTCAGTTGTGGATATATATACATTGTTATTTACTGAATAGCTTATAAGATCATCTTTTCTTGAACACTTGGGATGATTCTCACTTTCAGGTGTATCTGTAAGCCTGATTTTATCTGTTCCATCTACATGTGTTTTCCATAAATCATAATTTTCATTCATGCGATCATAAAAAGAATAGATAATTGTTTTTGAATCTCTTGTCCAGTCATAATTATCTATTAGCCCCTTCTCAATTAATATTGATATCCGAAAAATCAGCATTTGCAGAATATAATCGATAAACCGGTGAACCTTCCAGCGGATTCGCTCCCTGAATGATAAATGCAGTTTTTTTCCCATCAGGCGAATAAGAAAATTTTCCCATTCCAAAATCAAACGAGTATAACTATTGTTTTTTCGCCGTTTAAAGTAACTTTCCAAATTTCACTTGTTCTGTTAAATGTAAATCGGCCAGTAAGAAGAACAGTAACATAATCTGAGTTGGGTGACCATTTAATAAAATCCATTTCATATTCTTCATCCATTTCCTCTCTTGTCAAAATACGTCTCAGATGTTCGCCATATCTGTTCATTGTCCATAATTCAAATGAGATTCCTGCAACATTGGGAATGTATGTAAATCTAAAAGAATAAAAAACAATGTTTTTCCCGTCAGGTGATAAAAAGGCATTAAAGAATCCATATTATAAGAAGTCAATTGCATGAAAGGCATATAATCTATTTCAGTTTCATCTTCATCCTTAGCGCAGCTGCACAAAATCCCAACTAACAAAAAGGTGAATAATAAGTTTTTTTAGAATCTTATCGTTTTGGGTTAATGTTTTCATTCTTCGTTCAATTTTTAATCAATTTTCTAACTACCATTCCTTCTTTTTGAGGAATTTGAATAAAATAAACGCCGCTTTTAAATCCTGAAATGTTATAGGTATTTACTCCCTGTTCAATTTTTAAATTTTTGATTAAAGCTCCATTTGAATTATAAAGTTTACCCAAAAGCAGTTTCATGGTTTTGTGTTTCAATAGTAAATGTTTCGTTGGTGGGGTTGGGGTAGATTTTTACGCCTTGTGGTTCTGGCACATCAGCGTTATTGTTTGTTGTGAGCTCTGAATAAAAATATTCATGATTTTCATGTAACCACCATAGATCATAAGTATTCCAACTATAATTATTTTCAGTCTTTAAGTAATTATTTGAATCATAGTCAAATCTTCTTTTTGTTCTATAGATCCAATCACTTTTTGTTTTATCCCAACGCGAGGTTAACTCTGCAATCAGTTGATTATCAAAATCAAATTCATTCTCAGTTTTGTAATTATAAACCCATTCTGATTTTGTATTATCCCAATCTGAAATTTCATGTAAAATCAAGATTCCATTTTCATTGTAAAAACTTATTTCTCTGTTATTTCCAATCCAGTTGCCATCATTATCTACCTGATAAACTGAATAACCGCTGCTTTTTTCGGTTGGATCAATTATGAATTCAGCTTTTGAGTCTAGATTCCAATCGCCTTCCTCTTTATTCCAGTTATAATAGTAATAAATAGAATCATTCCTTAATATATCATATAAATATTCGACTTTCCGAATAGATGTCCATAATTCCTCTTCTTCGTTGTACTGAGAATAAGAATAGGATAAATTAAGTTTTCCTTCAACATCAAATACCCATTCGTATTTTTTACTGAAAATCCATTTTTTTTGATTGTCGTTCCAATTATAAAGGATTTTATTTAATAACTCTCCATTTGAATCATAAGTATATTCTTCTTTCCCCGTATTAACCCATTCGGGTATTAAATTAGTATATTTTAAATCAGTAACACTTAACAATTTGCCGTTTATATCGTATTCATTTTCCTGCTTCCAGGCAATTAACCATTGCTGGGTGTCTAAGTCCAGCTTGCTATAAATAATAGTTGAACAACTATCATTTTCATTGTACTGATATTCTTGTTTAAAATTGCCTGCTGATGCACAACCAATACACGTACTATAGTTTTTCCATTCTCTCCTGTTTCCTTTGTTGTCGTATTTGTAATAATCCCGAACAATAACGGAATCTGAATCTGGATAATATTGTGAATGTATCACAGAATCCAACACAAAAAGAGGGGCTTTTGCACTTTTAACCGGAAGATTGAAACTATGAGTTGGCCCTATTTCCCTTTTTAGAGAATCCTTAAAATTCTGAGGATTAAATGTTGTTTGGGCACTGATGTCAAGCGTTATCAGCCAAATAAAGATGAACAAGATTAGATTTTTAATTTTCATTTTGGTTGGGTTAATGTTTTCATTGTTAGTTACATTTGGCTTTTAAAATTAGTCAAATTTCAAATGATATCCGAAATGTTTTTAAGCATTTGGGTTATAATCTTTTAAAGGTTGTGATTGGGTAATTCTTTTGATTTTACTGTAAACTGCAACTGCAAACTGAAAACTTCACCACCTCTTTGTAAATCAAAATCTTTTATCTATTTTTGCGCCCAATTAATTTTAAGCTGTTGTTATTGATAGCGATGCTGCGGCTTAAACATTGTATAACAAATAAATTGTTCTTTAAAATGTATTTAACACCGGAAAAGAAAACGGAGCTTTTTACCAAGCATGGTAAAAACGCAACAGACACAGGTAGTGCAGAAGGTCAGATTGCATTGTTCACTTACAGAATTAATCACCTGACTGAACACCTGAAACAAAACAAAAAAGACAACAGCACACGTCGTTCATTAATTAAAATGGTAGGTAAACGTCGAAGTTTGCTCGACTATTTAATGAAAAAAGATATCGAAAGATATCGTGCTATTATTAAGGAATTGAACTTACGTAAGTAAAAATAGTTGAAAGGCAATGCTTTGTGTTGCCTTTCTTTTTTGTAAATTGCAAAACCTCACCACCCATTGTAATTTAATATTTATTGATTTTTAGAGATTATGGTAAACGCAACAGTTAAGACAATTGAACTTGCCGATGGCAGGACTATTACCATTGAAACCGGAAAACTGGCTAAACAGGCCGACGGTTCAGTAGTTGTAAGAATGGGTGACACCATGTTGCTTGCAACAGTTGTTTCTGCAAAAGAAGCAAAAGAAGATGTTGATTTTATGCCGGTATCGGTGGATTACCGCGAAAAATTCTCGGCCGCAGGCCGTTTCCCGGGTGGTTTTTTAAAACGTGAGGGCCGCCCAAGCGATGACGAAATTTTAACCGCACGGTTGGTTGACCGCGCTATTCGTCCGTTATTTCCCGAAGATTATCACGCTGAAACTGCAATGATGATTTCATTGATTTCGGCTGATAATGAAGATATGCCCGATGCACTTGCAGGTTTGGCAGCATCGGCAGCTATTGCTGTTTCCGATGTTCCGTTCATAACGCCAATTTCGGAAGTCCGGGTGGCGCGTATCAACGGCGAATTTGTAATTAATCCGACCCGTTCGCAATTGGACGAAGCCGACCTCGAAATTATGGTAGGAGCTTCGTACGACAATATTATGATGGTGGAAGGAGAGATGGCAGAAGTATCGGAAGAGGTAATGCTCGAAGCCATCAAATTTGCACATGAGGAAATTAAAAAACACTGTAAAGTACAGGAAGAACTGGCAACCGAACTTGGTGTGGTAAAACGTGAATACAGTCATGAAACCAATGACGAGGATTTACGCGAAAAAGTAAAAGCAGACCTGTATGAAAAATCCTACGAAATTGCCAAACAACAGATAAAAAACAAGCATGAACGTATGACTGCATTTGAAACAGTTCGCGATGAATATATTGAAGCATACAAGGAAGCAAATGCAGCAACTGAAGAAATTGATCTTGATCAGCACGAAAAACTGATTAAAAGATACTACCATGATGTGGAAAAAGAAGCCATGCGCCGCATGATTCTTGATGAGGGAATTCGTTTGGATGGCAGAACAACCAGCGATATTCGTCCGATTTGGGGCGAAATAGATTATTTGCCGGGAGCTCATGGATCCGCAATTTTTACCCGTGGCGAAACACAAGCGTTGACTTCAATTACCCTGGGTACAAAAATGGATGAAAAAATCATCGATGGAGTTACCATTCAGGGAAAAGAAAAATTCCTGCTCCACTATAATTTTCCACCATTTAGTGTTGGTGAGCCCAAAACTCCACGTGGTGTTGGTCGTCGTGAAATTGGTCATGGAAACCTGGCACACCGTGCTTTGAAAAGAATGATTCCCGGAGATTTGCCTTATGTAGTTCGAATTGTAACCGATATTTTGGAATCCAACGGTTCGTCGTCAATGGCAACTGTTTGTTCGGGAACCATGGCTATGATGGATTGCGGAGTAAAAATGAAAAAACCGGTTTCTGGGATTGCAATGGGTTTAATCACCGATAAAGGTTCAGACAAATACGCCGTTCTTTCCGACATTCTGGGAGACGAAGATCACCTGGGTGATATGGACTTTAAAGTAACAGGTTCAGCTGACGGGATCACGGCAACTCAAATGGACATAAAAGTTGACGGTCTTTCATACGAAGTACTTGCAAAAGCGCTTCAGCAGGCAAAAGAAGGCAGAATGCACATTCTTGGGAAAATGATGGAAGTAATTTCTGAACCACGTCCGGAATACAAACCAAATGTACCGCGCATTGAAACGGTTCAGATTCCAAAAGATATGATTGGTGCGGTAATTGGACCAGGTGGAAAAATAATTCAAGCCATCCAGGAAGAAACTCAAACCGTTATCGTTATTGAAGAAAAAGATGACTTTGGCTTTGTTCAAATTTCAGGAACCGGTTTGGAGCCCATTGAAGCTGCAAAAGCAAAAATTAAAGCCATTACTGCTATGCCCGAAGTTGGTGAAGTTTACACGGGCAAGGTAAAATCGGTGGTTTCGTTTGGAGCTTTTATTGAAATTCTTCCGGGAAAAGAAGCGTTGCTACACGTTTCGGAAATGGATTGGAAACGCGTGGAAAATGCTGAAGATTTTGCCAGGGAAGGAGACATGATGGAGGTAAAACTTATTGGTGTCGATCCGAAAACCGGCAAGCTGAAACTTTCACGAAAGGCGTTGTTGCCAAAACCGGAAGGTTATGTTGAACGCCCGCCAAGAGAAGACCGTGGACCAAGAAGAGACGATCGTCGTGGAGGTGACAGAAGGGGAAACGATCGAAGAGGAGGTGACAGAAGAGATGACCGCAGAGGTGGAGACCGCAGAGACAATAATTTCCGTCCTCGTCGCGACAACGAATAAAATCGAAAATTCGGGGCTTGAAAAAATATTAATTCTAAAGCCTGAAAGGATATAAAAAAAACCGTTCAATAAACGAACGGTTTTTTTTATGGCATCAATCTTTATCGCTATTTTTGGACAATAATAAGAGTTTCCAAAATGAAGGAAAAGAAAAGCTGGGGTAAAGGAATGATCCTGAAAATAGATGAAAGCCTTACAAATGCCAGGGAGAAAGATATCCGCTTTTTCAGGGTTGATGAATTTAAACGTAACGTTGAACGGGTTAACGATTTTTCAACCAGTTGCGGTTATTGTAACCAGCAGAAAATAGATATTTCAGAAGTAGTTGAAACTATTGCGGAAGCAATTGATGTTCCGGGCGGCAAACGGCGCAGTTACGACCGGTTGATCAGCCGTTTATCAATCCATATGCGAAAAGAACACGGATTTTTTCCACCGTTTTATTTTTCCTACCTTTTTTCTTTTTACGGCGTTGCGGCTGGCGCCTTCCTTGGTTACCTTATGTTTTTACTTGTCCCTGCAGATTCCGAAGCGATGTTTTCCATTGGTTTTGCTGTGTGCCTTGTCGTCGGTTATATTTGGGGCTCGCGAAAAGATCAAAAGATAAGATTAAAAGAAAAGTTAATGTAGGTATGCGTTATCTGGTAATTGAGGGAAATATTGGAGCCGGAAAAACGACGCTGGCGGGCATGATTGCAAAAGAATACAATGCCAAACTGATTCTTGAGCAATTTGCAGACAATCCGTTTCTTCCTAAATTTTACAAGGATCAGGATAGATATTCATTTCCGCTGGAACTATCATTTCTTGCCGACCGTTATCATCAAATTAAAAAACAGGTGCTTAATCTCGATCTGTTTCACAGCTTTTTGGTTGCCGACTATTATTTTGCCAAATCTTCCATCTTTGCGCAGAATACATTAAAAGAAGATGAATACCACCTGTTTCGGCAAATATTTGATATTATTTTTGAATCGATGCCAAAACCCGATTTATATGTTTATCTCCATTCGAATACCGAAAAGTTAATAAAGAATATAAAAAGCAGGGGGCGCGACTATGAACAGGATATTCAACCGGAATATCTTGAAAAGATCAAAAATGGTTATTTTTCATTTTTCAAAGGAGTAGCTTCTTTCCCGATTCTGATCATCGATGTAAACAATATCGATTTTGTCCAAAATCATGATCATTATCAGTTATTAAAACAGGCGCTTTTTAAAAGCGATTATAAATTAGGGGTAAACCGACTAATTCTTTGATAAAAACTTGATTTGCTTCTTTAAAATCAAAAAAAGCTTTCTATTTTTGCTGGCTGAATTGTATCACTTTATAAATCATTTTTAATATTTTCTGTTATGAATAGTCTAAGCTATAAACCTTTGTTTTTGTTAACGTTGTTAGTGGTGGTTTTATCGGGTTGTGCTGGTTTGAATAAGATGAAAAAGAGCGCCGATGAAATCAAATTTAAAGTAACACCCGAAGTACTTGAGAGCCACGCAGGGCAAGTAAGTGTTGCCGTTGATGGCCGGTTCCCCGCCAAATATTTCAATAAGAAAGTGACTCTTACCGCAACGCCTGTATTAAAATACGATGGTGGATCGACTGCACTTACTCCGGTGACTGTTCAGGGAGAAGGTGTTGAAGCCAACAACAAAGTTATTGGATACAATTCGGGCGGAAATCTGAACTACAAAGATGCATTTGCTTACAAACCCGAGATGGCTAAATCGGAGTTGTATGTGAATATGAAAGCTTCAAAAGGTTCAAAATCGGTTGAATTCGGACCGGTTAAAATTGCAGATGGTGTTATTGCCACCAGCGAGTTGGTTGCCAATTTCCCGAAACCTATTCTGGGAGTTCGCCGCGAAGCCAACACAACCGGTAAATATGATCCGAATATTGACCCGTTTCAAAGAGTAGTTCCTGATGAAATGATGGCTGATATACATTACCTGATCAACAGGGCCAATATAAGAAAAGAAGAAACTGAAAAGCCCGATGTTAAAGGCTTAGAAGACTATACTAAAAAAGCTAACGATGATGCTAATGCTGATCTGAAAAGAGTTGAGGTTGCAGCTTATGCATCTCCGGATGGAAGCATTGATTTTAACACTGAACTTGCAGCAGACCGTAAAGAATCTTCATCAGAATTTTTGGAAAGAAAATTAAAAGAAGCCGGTATCAACATCGATCTGAAAACAAAATATACTCCGGAAGACTGGGACGGTTTTAAAACATTGCTCGAAAAATCTAATATTCAGGATAAAGAATTGATTTTGAGAGTACTGTCGATGTACAAAGATCCGGAAGTTCGTGAACGAGAAATGAGAAACCTGAGCGAAACATTTACCGATGTTGCCAACCAGATTTTGCCGCAATTACGTCGGGCAAAAATGACCACCTCGGTTGATTTTATCGGTAAAACTGATGATCAACTGAAAGCTGCTGCAAAATCGGATCCGGGGTCGTTAAATCCTGCTGAGCTACTTTATGCTGGTACTTTACTGGATGATCTGAATGACCAGCTTGATGTTTACAATGCGTTTATGAAAAATTATCCGGATGATTGGAGAGGCCCGAATAATGCAGGTTACGTTTTGGCGAAACAAAATAAGTATGAAGAGGCAAAACCATTGTTCGAGAAAGCTGAAAAAATGCGCAATTCAGAGCCGGTGATTAAAAACAACCTTGGAGCAATTGCTTTAAAAGAGGGCGATGTTAGTAAAGCAGAAGCTTTGTTTGGTGCTGCTGCCGGCTCGGGTGACGAAGTAAACTACAACCTTGGAATTGTTAGCCTGAAAAAAGCTGAATACGACAAAGCAGTTCGCTATTTCAGCAAATACGAAGACATTAACTCTGCACTGGCAAAAATGATGGCCGGAAATAACAACGGAGCATTAAGAGATCTGGAAGCTTTTGATATGCCGAATTGTTATATGAAAGAATACCTGAAAGCCATTATCGGCGCACGCACGGCAAAAGAAAATTTATTATTTGATAGTCTTGAAGCCGCCGTTAAAATTAACCCGGATTTGAAAGCAAAAGCAAAAACCGATATGGAATTTGCCCACTATTTCGAAAATCCGAAATTCAAAGCAATTGTTGACTAATTAAAATTCAACAGAATATTTTAAAGGCAGTCGAATCGGCTGCCTTTTTTGTTTTTTTTATGATGATTCTGTTTTCTTAATCCGCCTAAAAAGCGTATTTTTTGTGATTCAAAAATTAATTAAATAATCACAAAAATTAAGTCATGGAGACCATTAACAAATACATTGAAGAAAACAAAGATCGTTTTCTGGAAGAGTTGTTCGGACTCATCAGAATTCCTTCAATCAGCTCAATACAAAGTCATAAACCCGATATGTACAAAGCTGCTGAATACTGGAAAGAAATGTTATTGAAATCGGGTGCCGACAAAGCTGCGGTTTATGAAACACCAGGGAAATCCGGTAACTTATGGTGAAAAAATTATTGACCCGGCGCTTCCAACAGTGCTGGTTTATGGTCACATGGATGTAATGCCGGTGGATCCGGTAGAAAAATGGACATCTGATCCTTTTGAACCTGAAATTCGCGATAGGAAAATATTTGCCCGCGGCGCTGACGATGACAAGGGGCAAAGTATGATGCACGCCAAAGCTTTTGAACTGATGGTAAAAACCAATACGCTTCCGTGTAATGTGAAATTTATGATTGAAGGCGAGGAAGAAGTTGGTTCACCAAATTTGGGAAAATGGTGCGAAGAAAATAAAGAAATGTTGAAAGCCGATATAATTCTTGTTTCCGATACTTCAATGATTGCCCCTGATATACCATCCATTACAACCGGGTTACGTGGTTTGGCTTACTGGCAGGTTGAAGTTACCGGGCCAAATAAAGATTTACATTCCGGGCTTTTTGGCGGTGCCGTTGCCAACCCGATTAACGTTCTTGCATCAATGATCACAAAAATGATGGACGAAAAAGGGCGGATTACCATTCCCGGTTTTTATGATGATGTTTTGGAAGTATCGGCAGAAGAACGTGAATTACTGGGCAGGGCTCCTTTTAGTGTGGAGGAATACAAAAAAGCAATTGATGTTGAATCGTTGGCTGGAGAAGAAGGATTTACTCCTATGGAACACACCGGAATACGCCCTACTTTTGATGTTTGCGGTATTTGGGGCGGTTACACTGGTGAAGGTGCTAAAACAGTTCTGCCGTCAAAAGCATATGCAAAAATTTCCTGCAGGTTAGTGCCGAATCAGGATCATCATAAAATATCCGACCTGTTTAAAAAACATTTTGAAAGCATCGCTCCAAAATCGGTAAAAGTTGAAGTTACTTCGTTGCATGGTGGTCAGGGTTATGTTTGCCCGATTGATATTCCTGCATACAAAGCGGCTGAAAAAGCTTACACCGATGTTTACGGGAAACGGCCGGTACCGGTGCGTTCGGGTGGAAGTATCCCGATAATCTCAACGTTTGAGGAAGTACTGGGAATTAAATCGGTATTAATGGGTTTTGGACTTGAATCGGATGCCATTCATTCACCCAACGAAAATTATCCGCTGGAACAATTCTTTAACGGAATTAAGTCCATTCCGCTGTTTTATAAATATTTTGCTGAAATGAATAAATAGTATTTAGTCGTAAGATTTTAGTAATGAGAAAATGAGAATCGTTCTCTTTCAATGAGCGGTTCTTTTTTATTATTTTTAATTTTAAAATCAGTTTTTTTGAAAATTTCATCGCTAAAAATATTGCTTCTTTTGCTTGCGACAATAACCGGGTTTTCAGGAAATGCACAGTCGGATTCAACCTATTCAATTATTGTTGCCGGTCATGCATACGGGGCACATGCAGGAACAAATATTGGTTTACATCTCCCGTTTCTGGAAAAGCTGAAATCAAATATCGATAGTACTGTAAAGTATATTTTTTTAACCGGAGACATCGTAAATCACAGTACAACTGAAAGCTGGCAACAGGTTGCAACAGAGCTCTCCGAATTTGACGCGAACTCATGTTATGTGATGGGGAACCACGGCAATAATTCTGTCGGTCACCAGGTATTTCAGGAAAAACATGGTGGCACATATTATAATTTCAATTATGGCAATGAAATGTTTATTGTATTGAACAGCACCGAATCTGATCGTTCAATTTCTCCTGCACAGCTTGTTTTTTTGGATGAGGCTTTGAAAAGTGCAAATGCTGTCCAAAACAGGATTTTTATTTTTTTTCATGAAATAATCTGGAATAGCAACGAAAAATACAAGTTGGTAAGAAGTAACAGCCGATCGCGTTATGATCAGATGATTTATCATTCTAATTTCTGGGATGAGATGTTCCCGATGCTCACCGCTTATCCTGAAAAGGAATTTTATTTGATTGCCGGCGATGTGGGCGGAAACCCTGATGCTATTGCAGCCTTTTACGATAAGTGGGAAAATGTAACACTTTTATCTTCCGGGATGGGAGAGGTGATGGATGAAAATTATTTGAAAGTTGATATTTCGTCTGACACCGTAAAGTTTAAGCTGATTCCGTTAGATGATGGGGTGGAAATGAATTCAATAAAATGGTATAATGTTCCTGAAAAGCCAGATAGTATAGTTGGACCTGCTAACAATAGCTTCACAGCAAAATAGCGTTGAATATAATGTAGCGCCTGTGTTTAATACCACAAACTACCAATGGGATTTAAGTGACGGAATAATCGGTAGTAGTGATTCTTCTTCTATTTTTCTTGATTTTGACGAATCTTTTAAATCAGGTCAAATTTCAGTCAGTGCTGTAAATGATGGATTTGGTATAAGCGAACCGGCTGTTTTGGAGATTCAATCAGAAACCCAGACTTCGATTTCTGAAAAAGAAGTCAACCCCGGTTTTTGGATTCATCAAAACGAGGAATCAATTCAAATTTTTTGTAGTTCAGAAAAAAAGGAGAAGGCACATTTGAAGATTTATAATTCTGTTGGGAGATTGCTTTTTTCGGATGAATTTCAATTGAATCCAGGAATGAATACGAAAAGTATTGATAAGAATATACTTCAATCAGGAATAATAATTTTTGATCTTTCTGTCGGAACAAAAAGAAACATTCAAAAAGTGATGTTTTAATCGGGAGCTAGAATAAAAAGGAGTTATCCCAAAAGTAAATTTGATTAAAAACGTCACTTCGCCTGACGCTTCGGGGTTACTCCGGATCGGTTTTTCATAGTGATAAGATTCTGAAACAAGTTCAGAAAGACGATTAAAATTACTTTTTAATCAGCTGGTTGTTTTAAAAGCTCCACATACATTAAATCAAGTTCATTCCAGTTTCCTTTGTCTGGTGTTAATAAAATTGTTAGGTCACCGGTTTCGCTGATTTCCATTTCTCCCAACGGCACGAAGTCGAACTTATCGTCAGTAGATGGAATTTTAATCGGATTTTTCTGATCTCCAACAGAAACTGTCATTTCACATGGGGCACTACTTTTAACAAGAGCTTCAATTTTATATTTTCCCGGTTCGGTGGAATGGAACATCCAATCAAGTTTAGCATTCGGATCGACCCAGTTTCGGATAACGGATTTCTTTCCACTTCCCTCAAGTTTGGCGTGCGTTCCATAACCCGGATTATGAATATTGGCAAAGTCGGCAGGCAGCAAAATGCTACCTCCTTTTAAAGTCGGCATATTACTGGTGACTTCCATTTTTCCTCTTGTTTGAGCCACAATTACTGTATTGACAGGATCGAAGGTAACTGCAGGTGCATATATCAGAGCATCGCCATCTTCGAATTTCCAGCTAAATTTTTGTTTTGGGTTCGCCAGCAGGTAAACGTCGCTGAACCTTGTTTTCAGTCCGGGAATACGAAGTTCTCCATTTTTAGGCCAGTTAAAAACATGAAAATACAACTTAGTTCCTTCGTCGGTTTGCTTTTGCGTGCATCTTCCCCACGGTAATTTAAAAAACGGGCTGGCACTTGTTCCATAAATTGATTCACCATTTCTTTGCATCCAACGACCAATTTCTTTTAATCGTACAATGCTCGAATCGGGGATTAACCCTTCGGAAGTAGGCCCGACATTTAACAGGAAATTACCCCCTTTGCTGGCAATGTCAACCAACATACGAATTAAATCAGGTGCTGATTTCCAGTTGTTATCGTACCATTTGTAACCCCAACTGGTGTTCATAGTCATACATACTTCC
Source organism: uncultured Prolixibacteraceae bacterium (assembly GCA_963769925.1). Taxonomy (GTDB): domain Bacteria; phylum Bacteroidota; class Bacteroidia; order Bacteroidales; family Prolixibacteraceae; genus Draconibacterium. Next base: position 67,026 of record CAVYOB010000045.1, on the reverse strand, counting down.
CAATCATAATCGAGGCCGGTTGGCGGAATTTGTTGTTCGGGCGTACTAAAATCGCCGGGCCATGGACGATATAACCGGTTGTTGGTAATTAAGTCAGGATAATTGTCAGTAACTGCCTTTAATGAATCAGCAGCTTCTTCAGTCATACCTCGGGGCGTATCCCACCAAAGTATATCCAGCCCACCATAATTTTCAAGTATCTCTTTTACCTGAGGGACTGCTTTACCGTTGATATAGTTCATCAACGGCTCGCGTTTAAGGTTAGGGTCCCAATGAGGTGCCCCTGATTCAATATTGTAATATGTTCCACCGGGTTCGTGCCAGTCCTGAGCCTGCGAGTAATAAAATCCGAGCCTGATTCCTTCTTTTCGGCAAGCTTCGGCAAGTTCTTTTAATGGATCACGACCAAAAGGCGTGGCATCCACGATGTTATATTTACTTGCTTCTGATTTGAACATGGCAAACCCATCGTGGTGTTTCGATGTAATCACAATATATTTCATCCCGGCAGACTTGGCCAGTTTAACCCATTCTTCAGCATTGAATTTTTCCGGATCAAATTGTTTGGCTAGTTGCTCGTATTCTTTTACCGGAATTTTGGCATGTGCCATTATCCACTCACTTATACCTGGAATTCGTTCCCCTTTCCATTCGCCGGCAGGAACTGAATACAGTCCCCAGTGAATAAACATACCGAAACGAGCATCACGCCACCACTCCATTTTCTTATCGTGCTTAAGGGTAGCTTCATCTTTTGGGGGTTCTTTCTGCTGAGGTGCGCATGTAACCAGCAAAAATATGATTCCGGTTATCAATAATAGTTTATTCATTGGAAAAACTTTATGCTGAAATTTGTTTTACAGGTATAAATTCTGATATCAAAATTACAATTTCCAAATCATGATAATAAAGAATTATAGGAACAAAGACAATTTTAGCTGGCATTTGCTGAAATTCAGCTAAAATCAAAGGTTACAATTTAATTTAAAATTTGAAACGATAATCGATTCCGAGAATATGAATGGTATTTTTATCTGTAAAATAATCCTGTAGCCGGTAATACAATCCAACCCGGTGGTGCTTTCCAAGCTTTCGTTCTGCTCCAATATCAAATCGTTGTTTATAGGTATTGTTTTCTTTCAGGTTTACGAACAATTCATAGCTTGCAAAAGGATTGATTTTTGAACCTTTAATATTGTACTGAAATTTTGCACGTGGCCTGAAATAGAAAGTTTTCAAAGGGTCGTCACCGCCGTCATTGTCGTTGGTGAAACGCGCACGTAAAGAAGCATCAAAACGGTCAAAACCAGTTTTCCCGGTAACATCAAATACACCGCTTTTAGAAATTTCGTTCCCGTTGTTTTTTATATTGGTATTGTATCGAAAAGATCCGGCAAATTCTAAAAACTTAAACGCTTCATAACTAAGTTTTCCTTCAAAAATATATTCGTCAAGAGAATAATCGTCTTCAAAACGAACCTCGGGGATAAAACTGAATTCCAGATGTTTTACAATCTTTTTATTGAATTCAAACTCTACCCATGTACCAAATTTTTTAGTTTTTGAAAAACCGGTTGCGGCAATCAGAAGTAATAAGACGAGAAGAAAATGCTTCGATTTCATAAAGAAGGCTCTTTCTTTTTCGAACCATTTATTTCGAAAAAGATAGTTATACGTGCAACGTCGCGCAAAAAGTCGATTTTATCAATCCGGTACCGCTTAATTTTTATGCCGGTTCTTTTTTCCATGTCAGCCAGTAGTTCATCTTCCCTGTCCTTGTGCAGGTTTTCAATATTTTCATAAATAATTTGCAATGAATCTTCCTGCCGGAGCATAAGTACTTTTTCGAGCACCCACAAAGAGCCTACTAAAATGAGGTTAACCATTGTAATTTCAAGGTACCCAAAATAATCTTTTGAAATACCGTTGATTACTGAAACTGCAATAATGACAAAAAGGTAAGTCATTTCTTTTGGTGGAATAGTATCTGTACGATACCGGATAATGCCGAAAATGGCAAACAATCCTAACGCAAAACCAAGTTCTATTTTTACGTTTTCCAGAAGGAAAACAAGTAGAAAAACCGCAATACTTATGGCAATATAACTGAAGTAGAACTCTTTTCTTCTACTAACCCTTGCGTACAATAGTACCACGCATGTGGTAGCCAGAATATTGAAGCCAAAACGAATGGCCAATACCCAAAAATTTTCCAAAAGATGTATATGAGCTCCCAATATGATTGATAAATCCATGATCTAGTTATTTATTATTTCCTTGCTTAAAAAACGAAGTCGGGGTTTAAACATATTCTGTTTTAAATCTGGTTCCAATATCGCACGACCGGTGCAGTACTTCGAAAGTCCCCGCTGTCTTATTTTTAATTCACGTATTAACGTAAGCATGGGAGATGATTTTAAGCTACGCCCTCTTTTAAGTTCAAAAATAACCAAATGATCAACCCTGGCTTTTCCGTTTGCTGTTCCAAAAAACAGGGTCTGTATCAATAGTGCATCTGTCAAGTTTATCCTTATGAACTAACGTAATACGTTTAAATTTGTTATTTAGTTTTGGTTCAAGTTCCTCGCTTTGAAACGGTGTTTTTCCATCAATGAATCTGAATTTCCTGAGGGATAAATTCATTGGGTTCAAAATCGCATAATATCCGTTCCTTTATGGTTCTTTTTTTGTTGGTTTTAAATTTTATTTCCAAGAAAACTGCTATCGGTAGAATGATATCTCCGTTGCCTTACTTTATGCCGGTTAAGTTTACGATTATGGTGTTTCAAATACATCGCATTATCCACTGTATCAAAATAAGTGGTTTGGTAATCCATCAGTCGTTGTCCGTTTATTTCAAGAATATCGTAATATGGAAGAGCTTCTTTAAGTAATTGGAATAAGTTTTGACGAATGAAACCAGTATTTTCGATCAATTCGGTTCATTAGTTTAGACTTCATCAATTTCCTCTAAAGAAACAGGGTCGAATTTTTCTAATATGGCATCAAATGCTATCAAAACAGGTAGGTTGATTAATTTTACAAAGATCACAAAAATATGAAAATATTATTAAGAAACCATTATTGAAGTCGATTTAGAATCATTTAAAGCGATTATTTAATGCAGGTTTCATTTATAAATGAAATGTTGAAAATTATTGAGAATAATCTTTATGATTATCTTTTTTCAGAAGGATAAAAAATTAAACAAATCCTCGTTGCTGGAGTGAAAAATTTAAAATAATAAGTTGTTTAATTTATGCAAAGACAAATTGCATGGTTTTAATTCCCACTGGGAATGAAATTAATCAACTAACTTTAATAGTTATTCCGGGAAATATTCTGAGTCGTTAAGAATTTGTTGGTAATTGTTGTTTTTCATCAATCCTTCAAGGGTCGTTTCAGGGAATTTGTCCATATACTTTCTAACGATCTGCCAGCCCAACCATACGCCGGTCCGGCCTGGTGATTCAAGTGGAAACCCGTTTGTTGATGGTGCCGGATTGATGTAGCGAATAATATCCATTCGTTTGTTTGAAAAAAGCATTTTTCTTTCGATCAGTTGCGACCACATTTGTGCTTCGTTATTTTTGCACCATTTCATTTGTGCTGCATGTGTAGCCAATTTTAAGCGAATCTTTTTCATCAGGTAACATTGCATCCACAAAATACATTAGTTTACCCTGGTGAATCATATTGTCGAGTAGGGTAGTGGCATTTGGCGACAATTCAAATTCCGAAGCTCCCCAGGCATATGCCACATCAGAAGGAATTTTTTCTTTATGCATGTTTAATGCCTTATATTCAGGTGTTGAACTCAAGCATTTTATAGTAAGTGCAATCGCGACCTAAATATTTATCGAGACTGATTCCAATTATGTTCTGTGCTGTTACTACTGACTGGTTAAAACCTGAAGTATAAATATAAATAGTTGGTAAAGGTTTGTTTGGGAAATGATACTGGTAGTATTTAAATGCCTTATTCAGCTTCTTTTCAGTTTTGGAGAAATCGCCGAATTCATTTTGTACCGTTTTTTTTACATTTAAAATCATTGTATCGGTTAAAAACTGGTGCATCAGGTCAAAGAAATTCTCGTCGGCAATCCCGCCAATTCGGATGATTCGGTATGTAAACAGATTAAAAAAATCAGGATATTTATTGCTGAGTTCAGTAATTGATTGTTTCAGATCGGTAGTGTCGGCAGCAAAAAGCTCATCGCCAAAATGAACGACTTCAATATTTTTTTTTATGTCTGATATGTTAACTTTCAGTCGATTATGTTTACACGATGTAAAAAAGATCAAGGCCGGTTAAAATGATCGTCAATCCAAAAATTTTGGAATAAAAAGTGCGGTATGTATCTTGATAACTTTCTTTTTTTCTGAATTGTTTTTTGCTTCATTTCTTAATATGAATTTAATTCAATACGGTTCTGCAAAAATATTATTGCGAAATTGATCTAAAAATTGGAGATTTGCAATCAATTAATAAGTTCAAAGTTTAAAGTTTCAGGTTTAAGGTTGTTAATGAACTTAAACCTTTGAAACTTTAAACTCGAAACATTAAACTGGATGTATGAAAGTTGCATTTGCACAATTAAATTATACTATTGGCGATTTTCAGGGAAATTCTGAAAAAATAATCCGGCACATTGAAAAGGCACGGGATGAAGGTGCTGATTTGGTTGTATTTTCAGAATTATCCGTAACCGGTTATTATCCGCATGATTTGCTGGAGAAAAAAGAGTTTATTGGGAAGGCTGCTGAGACCGTTGAAAAAATTGCAGCTAATTGTCATGGAATTGCAGCTATAATAGGTGCTCCGCGTATCAATGAAAATGAGCGGGGAAAAAAATTATACAATTCGGCCTTCTTTATTTCCGAAGGAAAAGTTCAATACATTCAGAATAAAACCCTGTTGCCTACTTACGATATTTTTGATGAATACCGTCATTTTGAGCCCAATCGTGATTTTGCAATTGTCGATTATAAAGGTGAAAAAATTGCTGTAACCATTTGTGAAGATCTTTGGGATGAGCAACCAACTGCCAACGAGTTTGGGAAAGACAAATTGTACCAGGTTTCTCCAATGGAAGAACTTTCAAAGTTCAATCCTCGATTTTGTAGTCAATATTTCGGCTTCACCATTTTCGTATAACCAGGAAGGCTGGCGAAAAGATGTATTGATCGCAAAAGCAAAAAGATTTAATGTGCCGATTTTATATATCAACCAGATTGGGGCCCAAACAGAACTCATTTTTGATGGAGGTTCTGTTTTTATTGATGCTAAAGGAGAAATTGTTAAGGAACTGCATTATTTTAAAGAAGATTTTTTAGTAGTGGATACAAAATATCCGGGACGGAAACAACTTCAGATCAAAACAGAATACATTACAAAAATACACGATGCGCTGGTGCTGGGAATTCGCGACTACTTTCATAAAATGGGATTTAAACGCGCAACTCTTGGCCTTTCCGGTGGAATTGATTCTGCTGTTACAGCCGTGCTGGCTGTTCAGGCGCTGGGAGCAGAAAATGTAAGAGTACTGTTAATGCCATCAAAATATTCTTCGGGTCATAGTGTTGAGGATGCCCGGCAACTAGCAGAAAATCTGGGCATTCGATACGACATTGTTCAAATTCAGGGAGCAGTCGATCAGTTTGAAAAAGAACTGGCTCCACTTTTTGCAGGCACTAATTTTGATATTACTGAAGAAAATATTCAGGCACGTGCACGTGGAATTTATGTTATGGCACTTTCAAATAAATTTGGTCATATTTTGCTAAATACCACGAATAAAAGTGAAAGCGCTGTTGGTTATGGAACACTTTATGGCGATATGAACGGCGGGCTTGCGGTTTTAGGTGATGTTTATAAAACTGATGTTTTTAAAATGGCCCGTTACATCAACCGCAATTCAGAGATCATTCCTGAAAATACGATTGTTAAGCCACCCTCGGCAGAACTGCGTCCGGATCAGAAAGACACTGATTCATTACCTGATTATGAAGTCCTTGACGGAATTTTATTTCGGTTTATTGAATTGAATAAATCTCCGGAAGAGATTGTTGCTGATGGTTACGATGAAGAAACTGTAAACAGAGTTATCCGTATGGTAAACATGAACGAATATAAACGTTTTCAGGCGGCACCAATTTTAAGAGTAAGTTCAAAAGCATTTGGTTTTGGAAGAAAAATGCCTTTGGTGGCAAAATACGGATAACAGCTTAAAGGGAGATAATTTAAAAAGTCAGATATTGTTTTCAAAGCAGGCTAATTTTGTTGATAAAAATGAGTCTGTTTTTGACAATTTTTTTTAGTTTTGATGCTGTAAAACATATTGTACAAACAGATGCTACATACGGAACAGGGATTAAAGGATATTCTTGAAAATCAAAAGTCTATATTTTATCTTTTAAATCACGAAGAAAAGGAAGAACTTCGTCACCACATTTCTTTTACTCACTACAAGAAAAACGAGTTTATTTTCAAGGAAGGTGATAAGCCAGCAGGTCTGTTGGTATTAGCTGATGGGAAGGTGAAAATTTTTAAAGAGGGAGTAGGGGGCCGCGAACAAATCATTCGTATGGCAAAACCATTGGGGATTATTGGTTTTCGTGCTCTGCTTGCCAACGAACCGCACATAGCATCTGCCGTTACAATAGAAGAATCTACTATTTGCACTATTAGCCCTGAATTTGTTATTAACCATGCGCTTAAAAACAGCGATTTTTCTTTTAAGATCATTCAGAAACTGTCTCGTGAACTTGGCTTTTCAAATGCCCGGACAGTTACGTTAACGCAAAAACATATCCGTGGTCGTTTAGCTGAATCGTTAATTCTGCTGAAAGAAAAATATGGCTTCGAAAATGATAATACAACATTGCGGGTTTACCTTTCGAGGGAAGATATTGCAAATTTGTCGAATATGACAACCTCGAATGCCATTCGTACACTTTCTACATTTGCCAGCGAAAAAGTAATTGCAATTGACGGTCGGAAAATAAAAATTTTGGATACCAACCGGTTGGAAAGAATAAGTAAGCTTGGATAAGAACCTTAAATTGGTTGCCCAATTTTATTCCTGCAAATAAACCCTTTTTACCCTTTGCGAAATTCCTGTTAAAATTTCATACGGAATTGTACCAATTTGTTTCGCAACCTCAAGAATTGAAATATGCGGACCAAATATTTCTACAGGATCACCGGAATGAACATTTAATCCTGTAACATCAACCATTAACATATCCATGCAGATATTTCCAATTATCGATGCACGTTTACCGCGAATAAAAACCTGACCATTGCCATTTCCGAGCTTTCTGTCAAGCCCGTCAGCGTAACCCAAAGGAATCACGGCTATTTCACTTTCTTTGCTCACTTTGCCTATCCGACTGTAACCAACTGTTTCGTTGGGGAGCACTTTTTTAACCTGGGAAACGGTACTTTTTAGTGTTCCGATAGTATGCAACGGCAATCCGGTTACCGAAACCCCATACAGACCCAATGCCAAGACGAACCATATCCAATTGTTTCTCCGGAAATCTTTCGATTCCCGCTGAATTCAGAATATGTAGGTCAATCTTATATGAAAAAGCATTTTCAATCAGCGAATAACAATGCTCAAAACGTTGAAACTGCTCATGCGTAAAATTATCCAGTTTGGGATCGTCACTGGCTGCCAGATGTGAAAACACTGATTTTATTTTAACCTGCGTACCTGCCAAAATTGTAGAAATAACTTCCTGAATTTCTTCATCTGTTTTTAATCCCAGCCGATTCATCCCGGTGTCTATTTTTAAATGCACCGGGAAATCTTTAATTCCAAACTGGGTCACCGTTTTCAGGAATTGCTGAAGCAATTCAATGACTGTAAATATTAGGTTCAAGTTGATAATCAATCAAATGCTGAAAACTGCTTTGCTCCGGATTCATCACAATTATCGGGGTTTGAATTCCGGCATTGCGTAATTGAACACCTTCGTCAGCCACTGCAACAGCAAGATAATCCACATTCTGGTATTGAAGGGCTTTTGCAATCTCCACGTCGCCACTTCCATATGAAAATGCCTTAACCATAACCATTATTTTGGTTTCTGGTTTTAGTTGGCTTTTAAAAATATTCAGGTTTTCCACCAGGGCATTCAGGTTGATTTCCAATTGGGTTTGATGAGCTTTTTGTTGTAACAGAACCGAAATTTTTTCAAATTCAAATTGCCGGGCCCCTTTAATCAGTATTGCAGATGACTGAAAATCTCCCCGGGTAAATTGTTTTTCAAAATCAGTACGCGATTCAAAAAAAGTCTTCTTCATGGAAAACTGATCGGTCTGGGTTGAAATTTCCTTTCCGATCCCTATGATTTCGTCCATCTTCCACTCTTCCAGTAGTTCGTTGATTTTTTTGTACAGTTCTTTAGTCGAAAGTCCCGTTTGCTGGATGTCGGAAAGAATAACCAGTTTCCGAAGGTGTTCTTTTGCTGCCTGCTGATGTAAAACTGAAAGTGCAATTGATAATGAATGTAAATCTGAATTATAATAGTCGTTTACCAGTAAACAATGGTTGATTCCCTGTTTAATTTCCAGCCGCATTTCAATGGTTTCCAACTGTTCAAATTCCGGAAGAAATTCAGTAACAGACGGATTTAAAACAGACGCTGCAGCAAAGCAATGACAGGCATTTTTTATCGAAGAATCATCGGTAAATGGAATTTTGAACTTGTAATGTTTGTTATTTAAAGTTGCTGAAATTTCGGTTGAATTATTCTGTTTTGAAAATGAAAACCTGATTCTGGCTGGTTTGTTTTCCAATGTCCAGCTTAATTTTTTTATGGAATTGTTCTCGCAAAATTCGTTGGCGGCAGCAGCTAAAAGTTCAGAATCGACAGAAAAAATCAACCGTTTGCACGACTTGAAAAGTTGAAGTTTTTCTACTGCTTTCTGGTGTAACGATTCAAAATTTTCCTGGTGGGCATCGCCAATATTGGTAAAAATGCCAATATCTGGAACGATAATTCTCTGCAGGCTTTCCATTTCTCCAGGTTTGGAAATTCCGGCTTCAAAAATGCCAAGGTTAAAATTGGAATCCATTTGCAGAACCGAAAGGGGAACACCTATTTGAGAGTTATAACTCTTGGGGCTTCGGACGATTTGGAACTGGTTTCCCAAAATGCTGTGTAACCACTCCTTTACAATGGTTTTCCCGTTACTTCCGGTAATTCCTACAACCGGGAATTTAAATTGTTTCCGATGATGAGCAGCAAATTCCTGCAATGCAAAAGTTGTATTATCAACCAAAATAAAAACGGCATCATCGCGTATGGCAGCAGGATCGGATATAACAAATGCTGAAACGCCCTTTTTTATCAGTTCCGGAATATAAGAATGTCCATTGTTACGCGGACCAGTCAATGCAAAAAAAAGTGCATCTTTCCCAGAGAAGAATGTTCTGCTGTCTGTAATTATTCTGGATATTGGTGAATGAAAAGCTGATTCTTTCCCTTTCAATTTTCCTTTTACGATTTGACTGATTTCGGTAATGGTGATCCCGGTCATTATTATTGGTTTGCTTCCCGGAAACAACGCCGGCAAAGCGGTTCATAAATATCTTTTTCTCCCAGCAATACCACTTGTTCTTTATCAGAAAGACGGTGTGAAAATTGTGCAATACTTCCACATTTTACGCAGATGGCATGAACCTTTGTAACATCATCTGCAATAGCCATTAGCCCTGGAATCGGACCAAAAGGCACACCTTTAAAATCCATGTCGAGGCCTGCAATAATGATACGAACACCCAGGTTGGCCAGTTTTATTGCAATCTCCACAAGTCCTTTGTCAAAAAACTGGGCTTCATCAATTCCAATTACATCTGCATCTCCTGAATAAAGAAGAATATTTGCCGAGTTCTCAACCGGAGTTGAACGAATGGAATTTTCATCGTGTGATACTACCTCTGTTTCTGAGTAACGGGTGTCGATAACCGGTTTAAAAATCTCCACCTTCTGTTTTGCAAACTGTGCCCTTTTTAACCGTCTGATAAGTTCCTCGGTTTTTCCTGAAAACATCGATCCGGCGATTACTTCAATTGAACCCACCTTTTTCTTGCTGCTGATGTTCCTTTCAATAAACATTTACCGTTTGATTGTATAAGAAATTAGTACTTTTACAAAAGTAAAATTTTAAAACATTAGCTTGCACGGAATGGAAAATAAAAAACTTTTGAATTTTCTACTGAAGGACCTGACTGAAATAGATGAATTGTTTTCAGAAAAGAACAATAAAGCATTCGATAAACTTGAGATGGAATTTATTCAGGACCGGTTAAAAGGAGCTAAAAAATTAGTGCGGATTTTAATTGAAAGAGATGAATCGACTGTAGATTCTCAGAAGAAAACAGAGAATGTCCCTGTTCAGGGAAAAATTATTGAAGAGGTTATAGAAAAAGAAACTTTGGTTGAAATAGAGACCACAAATCCGGAACCGGAACCAAAGGAAGAACAGCAGTCAGACAATAAAGAAAAAGATGAAATTCCGGAACAGCAGGAAGAAGTGAAAGAAGAAATTGTTGAAAATATTGAAAGTGTGGGAGAGGTTGAACTGGAAGAAGAAACGATTGAAAATCCTAATAAGCGTTTAGGCGATCTTTTTTTGAAAGAGAAATCGGTAAACGATATACTGGCAGATGCCAATAAACTGGAAAATAAATTATCAAATCGGCCAGTAGAAAATATTCAGACAGCCATTGGAATAAACGATCGTTTTCAATATATCCGCGAGTTATTTGAAGGGAATGCTGGCGAATTTGCAAAAACGGTGGAGCAACTTGATGGAATGGGTAACCTGAAAGAAGCTGTTCAGTACCTTCAGCTTCATTTTAAATGGAAAAAAACTGAAACAAGCCTGAAATTCGTTAATCTGATAAAACGAAGATTTCCGAATGAGTAATCCCGGGAAATTAATATTGGTTCCAACCCCGATTGGAAACCTGGAAGATATAACACTTCGCGCAATCAGGATTTTGAAAGAAACTGATATTATTCTGGCTGAAGATACCCGCGTTTCCTCAAAGCTTTTACAGCATCTGGGAATAGAAAAAAAACTGTGGGTGCACCATAAATATAACGAGCACAAATCGGTGGATTCACTTGTAGCAAAAATAAGTGAAGGGAATAATGTTGCCCTTATTTCTGACGCAGGAACACCGGGAATTTCAGATCCGGGGTTTTTGCTCACGCGGGCCTGCGTTGAAAATGGTATTGTTGTTGAATGTTTGCCGGGACCAACTGCATTGATCCCTGCACTGGCAGTATCAGGATTGCCTTCCGATCGTTTTGTTTTTGAAGGCTTTTTGCCTCAGAAAAAGGGGAGGCAAAAAAGGCTCACCCAACTAGCTGAAGAAACGCGTACAATGATATTTTACGAATCACCGTTTCGACTGGTGAAATGCCTTGCCCAGTTTAAAGAGTTTTTGGGATCGGAAAGAAATGCTTGTGTTTGCCGTGAGCTAACCAAATTATTTGAAGAGGTGAATCGCGGAACTGTTTCAGAGCTGCTCGATTATTACACAGCTAACCAGCCCAAAGGTGAAATAGTTATTGTGGTAGCCGGAGCCGAAAATCAAACCCGGGAAAACAGAAATAATGAATAAAAAATATACCCACCTTTTTTTTGATCTGGATAATACGCTTTGGGATTTTGAGAAGAATTCGAAAAAAGCTATGAAAGAAACTTTTTGTTTCTTTAAATTACAAAAGCTAACCGAGTTTGAACATTTTTTTGAAGTGTACTCAAAACACAATACTGAATTATGGGAAAGTTACCGTAACAATGGGGTAAGCAAAAAGGAACTCATTCAAAAACGTTTCAAAAATACATTCACTGAACTTAACATCAAAGGTGTCAATCCTGAGGTTATGAATGACCACTATTTAATGGTAATGCCACAGCAAAAGGAACTGAACGAAGGTGTCGTGGATATTCTTAGTTATCTGAAAAACAAAAATTATCAGCTTTTTATTATTACCAACGGATTTCGTGAAGTTCAACACAAAAAACTCGTTAGTAGCGGCTTAGATCCTTTTTTTTGTAAAATTTATATTTCTGAGGAAGTAAAGATCCCCAAACCAGGACGAGAAATTTTTGAATATGCAGTAAAATCGTCTAACGCAAAAAAATCAAAAAGCATTATGATTGGCGATGATTTGGAGGTAGATGTTCTTGGTGCACTGAACTATGGAATGGATGCAATCCACTATCAAAATAATCCTGTGATAGATTTTCAGAAGCTTGGATCAGAAAATGGAAATAAGAGTAATTTTTATAAAATCGGATCTTTACAGCAATTGAAAAAACTTCTGTAAACAAGCTGTTATAAAGGGATTGTCTGATATTAATTTTAATAGGTGTTCAATTTCGCTAAACTGACATTAGGAGATTTTTCTTCAATTAGGTAAAATGAGTTGTTTTTCAATTTTTTCAATTCTTTTTTGTAACAATTACAAATTGAAATCAAATAGAGCTAAATATTAGCAAATCTGCTTTTAATTATGGATTGTTTTTTTAAATTTGTTTGTTAAAATTTAACGTCATAAACTAAATAAGTCGATTTTATTTTTGGTAATGTAACATTGGTAAACTAAGACTTTGAGGATAGTCTTGATTTATAGAATAAAAGATAAAAGCAAAGCTGTTTAATTTTTTAATACTATTTCTAATGAAAAAAGTTATTTTATTATCTGTTGTATTTTTCATTCAAAGTATTTTGGAGAAGTCAAGTTGACAAAAAAACAAGGCAATTTCTTTTAATTTGATATTGCCATCAAGAATTTGATTTCGTTTTTTTCTTATTTCATTTCTTTTTTTAAATTTGTTGCGTTAAGGTTTTTTAACACTTGCTGAATTTAAGGGAATTGTAACAATCAGCTAATTTAACATAATGCAGATATTGAATTAAGGAAAACGATTTGATCAAGACGATTTTTTATTTTTATAAAGCTGTTTAATTATTAATTTAAAACTATTTCTATGAAAAAAATTGCGATTTTTTTATCGATGCTCCTTTTCATGGGTATAATGGTTGCAAATGCTCAGACGAAAGTTCTAACCGGTACGGTTACTTCGTCGGATGACGGTCAGCCAATCCCTGGGGTTTCGGTGTCTGTAAAGGGAACAACCCTTGGAACGATTACCAATATCGATGGTGTGTACGAATTAAAGGTACCTGAAGACGCAAAAACACTTGTTTTCAGTTTTGTTGGGATGAAAACACAGGAAATCCAGATGGGGTCAGCTACTACGTACAGCGTTACATTGGAACCAGATGTTTTGGGTCTCGATGAGGTAGTTGTAACTGCTTTGGGGCAATCCAGAGAAAAGAAAGGACTAGGTTATTCGGTTCAGGATGTAAGTGGAGACGAATTGGTTACAGCTCGCGAACCTAATATGGTTAACTCTTTGCAAGGTAAATTGTCTGGAGTACAGATTACCAACTCTTCCGGTAACGTAGGCGCAGGTTCTCGAATTATTGTTCGTGGTATGAGTACCTTATCCGGTAATAACATGCCTCTGTTTGTTGTAGATGGAGTTCCGATTATTAATTCATATTCCAGTGCAGGAGCATATGACGGGACTGATTATGGTAACTCTTCGGCCGATGTCAATCCTTCGGATATTGAAAGTATTTCAGTATTGAAAGGTGCAAATGCTGCAGCTCTATACGGGTCTCGTGCGGTAAACGGTGTTGTTCTTATTACTACTAAAACCGGAAAGGGTGTGAGAAAAGGACTGGGTGTTTCAATTGAAGAAAATATGATGTTCTCTTCTCCGTTAAAACTCCCGAAATTCCAAAATTTGTACGGACAGGGTTACGATGGTGAATTTGAATATGTTGATGGTAACTGGGGTGGCGTTAATGATGGTATTGATGAATCATGGGGCCCACGTTTAGATGGACGCCTTCTTCCGCAGTTCGACAGCCCTTACGATCCTGTAACCGGTGTTCGGACACCAACGCCATGGATTGCTCATCCGGATAACGTAAAAAGTATTTTTGATACCGGGATAAACCGGACAACCACATTAGCTGTGAGTCGTATGGAAGATGATTATAATTATCGTATATCGATGTCCAACCAGGATCAAATGGGTATGATTCCAAATACAGATCAGACAAAAAATACATTTACTTTAAACGCTGGGATAAACGTAACGTCAAAACTTAAAGTTGCCGGTTCAGGTTCTTATGTTCTCACCAGCAGTGATAATATCATGTCTTCCGGTTATACTTCGGCAGGTATATTCCAGAGTACAATGGAATGGTTTGGTCGCCAGGTTGACATTAATTACCTGAGAAAACATCAGAATGATATAGATCCTGTTAGTGGTCAAATAGTAAACTGGAACCACAGCTATCACGACAATATATTCTGGACTTTACATCATAATACTAACTCACTAAAAAGGGAACGTTTATTTGGCAATTTTAATCTGTCATATGATATTACCGATTGGTTACAATTCAAGGCGATGGCTGGTATCGATGCTTATTCACAGCACATAAAAGAAGTTAGGGCTAAAACTTCTCATGACTGGATGGAAGGCCGCTTCGACAACTATGAATCAGTTCGCAGTGAAGTGGATGCCAATGCGATATTAGCAATGAATAAAAGTTTTGGAGACTTTGATATTATGGCCAATGTGGGTTCTGAATATAACCATTATGATTATCGCAATGACGATACACATGTCTCTAGTTTAATTATTCCTAACTTATATGCAGTAAGTAATGCTGCCTCTCCGGCGACAACCGGAATGGGTGAATCGCATACTGAATTACAGAGTGTTTTTGCCAGTGCAAATTTGGGATATAAAGATTATCTCTTCCTTGATTTGACAGCACGTAATGACTGGTCTTCTACTCTTCCTGTTGATAACAATTCTTATTTTTATCCATCAGCATCTCTGGGATTTATTTTTACTGATGCTCTTGGAATTAAATCGAATGTTCTTTCCTTTGGTAAACTTCGTGCAAGTTATGCACAGGTTGGGGGTACTGCCGGAGCTTATGCATTGCAGGGAACTTATGGTGCATCAGATCCATTCAACGGTCAGCCTTCTTTAAGTTATACCAATACTTTGGCTCCGCTTGGACTGAAACCACAGGAGAAACAATCAATTGAGTTTGGTGCTAATCTGAAATTCTTTAATAACAGGTTGGGTATTGATGCTACCTGGTACAAGGAAAATACAATCAACCAGATCATGAATATTGCGGTTTCAAATACCACCGGATTTAGTACTAAGACCATTAATGCTGGTAATATCCAGAACACAGGTGTTGAATTAACAATAAACGCAACTCCGGTTCAGACCAAAGATTTTAGCTGGGATATTACTGCAAACTGGGCTACAAACAAGAATGTGATTAAAGAATTGACCGGTGATTTGACATACATTAACCTGTATGATGGCTCTTGGGGAATGACAGTTCGGGGAATTTTAAATGAAGAATATGGCCAGATGTGGGGCTATGACATTGTTCGTGAGCATGAACAAATCGTATATTATCCTGAAGGTTCGCCAAATGCCGGTGATGAATGGTATATTAAATATAGTGGGAAACCTGTAGTTAATTCTCAGGGTAGGTATATCCGTTCTCCAAAACAAACTGTAATTGGTAATGTTACACCTGACTGGTTTGGTGGTGTAAACAATGGTTTCCATTACAAAAATTTGAATTTCAGCTTCCTGGTTGACTTCCGTTGGGGTGGTGATCAATATTCCATCACTGACTGGTTTGGAAATTATGCCGGTGTTATGGCACCAACGGCTGCTGTTAACAATAATGGTAAAAATGTACGCGATCCCGTTGATGAAGGTGGTGGTGTAAATGTTGACGGTGTATATGGTAAAATTGATGATAATGGACATGTAGTATTAACTGATAAGGACGGAAATGTATCTACTACTCCGGTTCAAAACACATCTTATGTTGATGCTCAGACTTTCTACGAAACTGACTACTGGGGAAAACCAAGTCTTTCAGTTTTTGATGCTGGTTTTGTTAAACTGCGCGAGGTAATTCTGGGCTATACATTTAATGATATACCTTATTTGCGTGATATTGGTGTCAGAGATGTAAACCTTTCACTGGTAGGAAGAAACCTCTGGCTGATTTACAGCAATATGCCTAATGTGGATCCTGAAAACGGACTTAGTGCCGGTAATAGTTCTGTAGGTATGAACTCTACCCCGGTTCCGTCGGCACGTACGTTGGGATTTAATCTTAAAATTAATTTCTAATAAGGATGGTTTAACTTAAAAATTTGATGAAAATGAAAAATATTTTAAAAAATTCAAAAGTATTCCTGTTAGCTGTCCTGATGATTATTGCAGGATCGTGTACAAAGGATTTTGAACAGATGAACACCGACCCGAATTCACCGGTCGATGTTCCTTCGATCAATATATTTACAAATACATTAGTGTCACACATTGGATACGAAATGGGTGGATGGATTCAACATACCTATCTTGGTCCATGGTCACAACAATGGTGTAAGGTACAATATATCGATGAAGATAAATATATGCCACGTGATATGAGTGGTGATTTTAATGGTCGTTATACCGGACCACTGGAAGACCTGACAATTATTATTGATAAAGAATCAGGAGAAAATGGAAATAAAGAATTACTTGCAGCAGCAAAAATCTGGAGAGTTCTTATTTTCGACTTCCTTACTGACTTATGGGGCGATGTTCCTTATTCTGAAGCAAATCAGGGTCTTTTAGGCGATGCTGGAACAGATACTCCTGTTTATGATACTCAGGAATCGATTTATAATGCAATGATTACTGAACTGGATGAAGCAAATGGTATGCTGACAAGTAGTTCAATGAATTTTGGTTCAGGAGATGTTTATTTGGAGGTGATCCGATGCTTTGGAAAAAGTTTGGAAATTCACTGAGACTTAGAATTCTGAACCGTGCAGCTGGTACACCGTGGTCATTTACTTACAATATGGTTGGAGGGACACAAGTAACTACAACTGCAGGGGCGGCAGCTATGTCTAATGCTGATGCTAAAATTGCTGAAGTTCTTAACAATCCGGATAAATATCCGATTATAACCAGTGATGATGAAGATGCAATGCTTGCTTATCCGGGGTTGCCATACAGAAATCCGATATATAATACGCTGTTCACACGTACTGATCAGGGGATAAGTCAGACGATGGTTGATTACCTTAATGCAAGAAATGACCCAAGGGTTAATATCTACGCACAACCAATACCAAAAAGTATTGAAGCAGGTGCCATTGAATATGTCGGAAGTCAAAATGGTTTAGCTCATGCAGCTGCTACATTCCAGAATGTTTCGTTGTTAGGAACAGCTATTGCTTATGACGAAAATGCTCCACTATATGTAATGTGTTTGGATGAAATTGAATTTATTCAGGCAGAATATTACATGCGTAAAGGTGATGATGCCAATGCACAGGCACATTATGAAGCAGGTATCAAAGCCAGTATGGACCGTTGGGGATGTACTGACGGTGCATCAATTGTTCCAACCAATAAAGCAGGAGATGACTTGTCAGCTTATGCGATTACAGTTGATCAGGCTGACTTATCTTGCAGGCCCACTGGTTGCCTGGGGTGGAAATACAAGTGAAAAATTCCAGAAAATTCTTAGAACAGAAATGGGCGGCTATGTTTGGACAGGGTGTTCAGGCATGGATTGAAGTACGTCGTACTGGTTTCCCGGAACGTATTTTCGAATACGAATTGGAAGATGCCTATTATCCCGGTTTGGGTATGCCAACCCGCTTGACTTATGCAACTGCAGAAGATACGTACAATGGTGCAAATCTTCGTGCAGCTAAAGATCGTCAGGGTGTTCAGGACCTGAACGAAGGATTATTCGGTAGTTGGGTGTGGTGGAATACCCGCAGGAACCCGATTCCGACGCATATTGATCCTCCACCTGCTGACAAACAATAATCAAAGAAATAGTTAATAGTATAAAAGTCCGTTGCATTGCAGCGGACTTTTTTTGATTTATAAGAGAAAAGCAAACATTTGATTGAATAATAGTTAATTTAGTTTTTTAACTTTAAACCCAAAAACAATGAAAACTGGAAAATTTTTTATTGATCACAATTGTCTTTTTCTTTGGTATTTTTGCAGTTATTAATGCGCAGAATCCGATTGTGGAATTAGATGAGTTTGTCCATTACAATCATATTAATCTCACCAATTCCAGATCTAACAATAGTTATGAGAATATAAAAGGATCGCCGTTTTTATTTGATGACTTTGTAGTTGGTCAGGTAAAAATGAAAAATGGAAAAATTTACAAGGGTGAATTGCGGTTTGACGAATATGCTGATCAACTCGAGTTCAAAAATCAGAAGGGAGAAGTTTTAACTGTTTTAAGCTCAAATAATATTGAAAGAGTTGTTTTAAGGAATGTAACCTTAGTTAATGTCCCCGAATCACCTAATTCGGATAAAGATAAATTTTATCGGGAAATAACTTCGGGAAAGTATTCTTTGCTTGCGCAGGAACCCGTTGTTTATAAAGATCCACAATCTGCAAGACCATATGTAGAAGCTAGGCCTGCAATGTTTGTTAAAAGAGATCTTGAGTATTATGTATGGAACCCGAAAACGGGATTGGTTCAACTTAAGAACAAAAAGAGTTTTGACGAGATTGCTACTTCTCAGAATGCCAAGTTGCATAATTTCATTAAAAAAGAAAAAATAAAGGTGTCGGATGAAGAGGGACTGATAAAATTGGTTCAATATTTAAATCAACTTTAAAAAATCTTTAGGTTTTCCTTTTCTTCTTTTTAGCTGCGGGGAACAAAACATTATTCAATATCAGTCTGTATCCCGGTGAATTTGGATGCAGACTTAAATCGGTAGGTGGATCGCCGATTAAATGTTGGTAGTCTTCAGGATCGTGGCCGCCATAAAATGTCCAGAATCCTTTTCCGAATTCTCCGTGAATATACCGGGCTTCATTTGCCGGTTTATTTTCGCCCATAACCAATACGTTTGGTTTTATAACTTCTTTTCTGAAAGCGGTAGTTTGCCCCATAAAACCTTTTATCAGGTTTCGGTGATCCTGACAAAGCATGGTTGGAATGGGATCCCATTTTGCCGAAAAATCAAAAAGTGTAAAATAGTCGTTCTCCCGCGCTACTTTACGGGTATTTGTTGCATCAATGTTTGAAAACTCATAAACGTAGGGATTCATTTCGAGCTTGAAATTTTCAAAAGCGAAAGTGTTATTGAAGTTCAGTTTCTCGTTGGCGTCTTTATCTGCCGGATCACCATCGAACATCGATTCACAAATATCAATTCCAACAGAGGCCAGCGCAATATCATAAGTATCGGTTGCAGCACACATGGCAAACAAAAAACCACCTCTGATAACATATTTCTGAATTTCCTGCGCTACCTTCGATTTCATTTCTGAGACTTTCAAAAAACCAAGTTTTTTTGCCAATGCAGTGTTTATTGCAACATCTTGCTGGTACCATGGGGCATTCTGATAAGATCTCCAGAATTTTCCAAATTGCCCGGTAAAATCTTCATGATGTAAATGCAACCAGTCGTATTCTGAAAGTTTTCCATCCAGAATTTCCTCGTCGTAAATTACATCATAATCAATTTCGGCATATGTTAAAACAAGTGTAACTGCATCATCCCAGGGTTGTTTGTTGGGGGGAGAATAAACAGCAATACGCGGAGCTTTTGTCATGCTCACAGCATCCTGGTTTACTTCAGGCCGGGCAATCTCATTTAGCATTGCAGTTGCCTTGGCATCAGTCATATTTTCATAGGTAACTCCTCTTACAATGCATTCATTTTCGATGGCAGGCGAATGCTGCATCAGGAAACTGCCACCACGATAATTGAGCAGCCATTTTACTTCGACCCCGTTTTTAAGCACCCAATAAGCAATTCCGTAAGATTTCAGATGATCTTTCTGGACATCATCCATCGGAATAAGTAAATAAATACTTTTAGCCTGCATGGAAAAAAGCACACTAAAAAGTAACAATACAATTTTATATTTCATCTGTTTGCAATTGTTTAATTTTTAATGGTAACAGATGGAACTCGCATGCACTTCAATCATACTCCTGTATGAAAATCTTAATATATTTGCTCGTTTCATTGTGGTAGTTTTCTGAACTAATATTACAACCCAATCCGGATTTTGGTTCAAAGTTAAAACGGAGTATCGGAATTTGAATTGTCCTTATCGTAAAAATCATTATTCGATGTAATACCTTCGCTCAGTGAATCGTTATCCTCGTTCATTTTTGAACTAAAAGTTTGAGCCATATTTTCAAAACCTGTTGAGAACTGGTTTTCCATATCGGTAAATTTGGCCAGCTCTTTTTTGAAGGATAAATGAATATCGCCGGTTGCTCCATTCCTGTGTTTGGCAATAATAATTTCAGCCACGCTACGTAACGAATTTCCCGACTCGTCCTCATCAATGCCGTAATATTCGGGACGGTGTATAAATATTACAATATCAGCGTCCTGTTCAATAGCTCCTGATTCACGGAGGTCTGAAAGCTGAGGCCTTCTGCCTTCTCGGGATTCCACTGAACGATTCAACTGTGAAAGTGCAATAATTGGAATGTCAAGCTCTTTGGCAATGGCTTTTAGTGAACGTGAAATGGTACTTACTTCCTGCTCGCGGCTTCCTCTCATGTCCGATCCGGCAGTCATCAATTGCAGGTAGTCAACGATGACTACTTCAATTTCGTGCTGCATTTTTAAACGACGGCATTTTGCCCTGAACTCAAAAATAGAAAGGGCAGGAGTATCATCGATAAAAATTGGTGCCTGATCCAAACTGGCAATTTTTCGGTTCAGGTGTTCCCATTCCCAGTCTTCCAAACGACCTGATTTCAGTTTTTGCGAACCCAGTTCTGTTTCTGAAGAGATAAGTCGGGTAACTAACTGAATGGATGACATTTCAAGCGAGAATAATGCCACTTTTTTATTGTGATTTACCGCCATATTTCTGGCCATGGAAAGTACAAATGCTGTTTTTCCCATTGAAGGGCGGGCGGCAATGATAACCAGATCGGTACGCTGCCATCCTGATGTAATGCGGTCGAGAGCTGTAAATCCTGAAGGCGTACCACTTAATCCTTCTTTTTGATTTTTTGCTTTTTCAATTTGAATGATGGCGTCATTCAAAATCGGTTTTATCGGCAATGTTTCTTTTTTGATGTTTCCCTGTGCTACCTGGAAAAGCGAAGATTCTGAAAAATCAATCAGGTCATCCACATCAACAGTATCATCGTACGAGCGGGTTTGAATTTCACTGGAAACACGGATCAATTCCCGTTGAATAAATTTTTGAGCAATAATTCGCGCATGAAACTCGATGTGTGCTGCTGAAGCAACGCGCCGGGTTAATTGTGTTATATAAGCTGGCCCGCCAATTTCATCTAACTGATTACGGTCTTTCAACTCCTGTGTTACCATCAAAAGGTCAACCGGCTTTTCTTTCCCTGAAAGCGTTTTTATGGCATCAAATATTTTCTGATGTTCCTCTTTGTAGAAACTTTTTGTATCAATGATATCAGCAACCGTAACATAGGCATCCCGCTCAAGCATCAATGCACCCAAAACTGCTTCTTCCACTTCAACTGCCTGTGGCGGCATTTTCCCGTATTGCGCATTGATCTGTTCTACAATGTTTTGCGAAGAACTTTTTTTCCTTTCAGCCATGTTGCAATTTAATTTTAATTGATTCAAAAGCGAATCTTAAAAGTACAAATTTTGACTATCGACAAAAGAAATAAATACTTAAGTTTTAAACGAAAGCTATTCACAATTGTTAATACTATTCCTACGATAGCTTATCATCAATAATACGTGTAATTACCTCTTTGAGTGTCAGTCCCATGGCATTAATTTGCTGAGGAATAAAACTGGTAGCCGTCATACCGGGAGTGGTGTTTACTTCAAGGAAATAAAATATTTGATCTTTCAAAATGTAATCTATTCGTACAATTCCGGAACAATGGCAAAGATCATATATTTTTGAGCTCAGATCCTGACATTCCTTAAAAAGATTTTCCGGTAAACGTGCGGGTGTAATTTCGTCGGCAGCTCCCGGGGTGTATTTGGCTTCATAATCGAAAAACTCGTTTTTGGGGAGTACTTCAGTTACGGGAAAAACAATTTTTTCATTGCTAATTTTTACCAGTCCACAGGTAAATTCCTTGCCATCAACAAACTGTTCTACCAAAGCTTCATCGTCTTCTTCCAGTGCTTTTTGAATGGCCGGGACAAGTTGTTCAGGAGTTTTTACCTTGGTAATTCCAAAGCTTGATCCGCCGGCATTTGGTTTTACAAATAATGGCAACCCTAATTGCTCCAACAGGTAATTTTCATCAGTTTTTTCCCCGACAGAAATTTTGACTGACTTTGCCATTTTTATTCCAAAACTACGGAGGTAATTATTGCAGAACCATTTGTTGAAAGTGAGTGAAGAAGAATGCACATCGCAAGTTGAATACGGAATTTTCAACAGATCGAAATAGCCTTGCAAAACGCCGTCTTCGCCGGGAGTTCCATGAATGGTAATGTAGGCAAACTGAAAACTTATTTTTTCGCCGTTTATTACAAAGCAGAAATCAGACTTGTCTAATATCGGCAATTTTCTTTTCATCCTGCAGAACAATCCACTCTTTTCCTTTCATTTGAACCAGCCAGGGTGTGAATTTTTCCGTGTCAATGGCTTTAAAAACGTTGACGCCGCTTTTTACCGAAACAACAAATTCGGAGGAATCTCCACCTGCAATTACCGCAATATTTGGTTTGTTATTCATTTCTATAAGCAATATAATTTTCCCATTTTTCAATTGCCACTGCCATATCTTCCGGCAATGGTGAATCAAAACTCATTTTTTCTTTTGTTACAGGGTGAATAAATCCCAATGATTTTAGCATGAAGAGCTTGCCTTGGAAGTACTTTAAAACAGTTTTGCACAAACTGCCTGTATTTACTAAAGGTTGTTCCACGCAAAATCTGATCGCCACCATAATTGGCATCGTTAAACAACGGATGATTGATATGTTTCATGTGCACCCTGATCTGGTGTGTCCGTCCGGTTTCAAGCAGGCATTCTGTCAAAGTTACATATCCGATTCTTTTTAAAACGCGGTAATGGGTAACAGCAGGCTTTCCATGATCACCATTGGGAAACACAGTAAACACCTGCCGGTTTTTCAAACTTCGGCCGATATTCCCTTCAATAGTTCCTTCATCATCTTTTACACTTCCCCAAACCAGTGCCTGGTATTTTCGTTCCGTAGTCTTATTAAAAAACTGCATTCCGAGGTTACTTTTTGCTTGTTCTGTTTTTGCAACCACCAATAATCCTGAAGTATCTTTATCGATGCGATGTACTAATCCCGGTCGGGGGTCCTCACTGTTAAACAGTGGCAGGTCCCTGAAATGATAGGCAAGTGCATTAACAAGCGTGCCGGAATAATTGCCGTGTCCGGGATGAACAACCAAACCGGCAGGTTTATTTACTACAACTACGGAATCATCTTCGTAAACAATATCCAGCGGAATATCTTCTGGAATGATTTTTAATTCGTGCCGCGGATAATCCATGACAATCTGGATATCGTCGTTGGGTTTTATCTTGTAATTTGATTTTACAGGGGTATTATTTACAAGGATATTACCGGCATCTGCAGCAGCTTGCAGCCGACTACGTGAAGCATTATTAATTCGGTTGGAAAGATATTTATCAATCCTCAAAGAAGCCTGGCCCGGATCAACAATAACCCTGTAATGTTCGAACAAACTACCCTCTTCATCCAGTTCTTCATTTTCAGTATCGTCATAAAACTCTACCATAATTATTTAATTTCCGGTAATTCGGATGGAGTAATTTTTAACGAATCAACAGTTAACCACAAGTCAACAGATGAGCCAAGTCCAATTCTTTTTGTGTTTTTTGCTGAGGGATATTGCTTCCATACAAATGCATTTAGCGAATCTTCAGCGGTAATAACAGTACCATCATAAATAACAACTCCCATATTCAACATGGCATTTGTTAACGTTGATTTTGCAAGCGTTATATTTTCTCCTGTTAAATTGGGAAGGGGAGTGTTCTCGTTTCCGGGGTTACGCCCAACAACCAAATCAACGCTACTGCCCTTTAAAATTAAATCGCCTGCTTTTAGCTCCGTAGTATCCTGTTCCACCCTCAAAACAAGATCATTAAATTCCGACGGTTCATAGGAAATATTCCCGATTACTATCCCATTATTTTCTGCTAAAACCCGCGCCTGTCGGAATGAAATATCAGTCATTCTCGGGAGAGCTATTTTTTCATGTTGTGTAGAATTGATTGTCAGGAAGATCGTCCGGTTCTGTTTTACCTTGAATCCTGGTTCCGGTTCCTGATCGACTACAGTACCAGGAAGTGCAGTGTTGTCATATACGGAATCGATGACCTCAAATTTCATATTATTTTGGGAAGCTTTTGTTGCAATTTCCTGGCCTGCCAACCCGGTAAAATCGGGTACAGCATAAGCTTCCCCGTGGTGGGTATAAACTTTTAGCCACTGCATGATGCCAAAAACAATTACAAATACCAGCACTAAAGCTAAAAGCAGGTTTTTGAAAAACACCCGACTGGTTAAAAAGTTACGTAAACTCATTTTTATATATGGGTTTTTATTAAAAACAAAAATAACCCAAAAAAAGTATGCTGAAATTTTTAAAAACGATTTTTCAGATAAATTTTCTATTCGAAAACTTCAAGTATGTTATACAAAGTATCGCGTTCTGCCGGAACAAATTTTAATTCCTTTATCATTTCAACCAGTTCAGCACGGCTTGCCTTTGGATTTTCCTCACCGCCGGCCATTGAATAGATTTTTGTTGAATCGTCGATGGTTCCGTCAAGGTCGTCAACACCAAAGCCCAGTGAAAGTTGAGCCGCCTGTTTTCCAATCATCGGCCAGTAGGCTTTCAGGTGTGAAATATTGTGCAAAAAGATCCGTGAAACTGCATAATTTTTCAGATCCTCCACCAATGTTGATTCTTTCACTTTGGAATACTCGTTATTTTCCCGCTTAAATTTCAACGGAATAAAAGCATTAAATCCGCCGGTTTTTTCCTGTGTTTTGCGAAGCCGGTTTAAATGATCGACACGATGTTCATAATTTTCAAGCAGTCCGTAAAGTATGGTAGCGTTGGTTGGAATTCCCATCTGATGTGCAACGGAGTGTATTCGAAGCCATTCTTCAGAACCGGTTTTATCAGGACATATTTTTGCGCGCAGGGTTTCATCAAAAATTTCAGCGCCTCCCCCCGGCATCGATTCGAGCCCGGCATTTTTCAGTTTCTGTAAACCTTCTTCAACGCTGATATTTCCCATTTGGCACATCTGGTCAATTTCCACTGCCGTAAACGCTTTAATGTGTAAATTCGGAGCTTCAGCTTTAATTGCAGCAAGCATATCGACATAATAATTTACATCGCGATCCGGATGAACGCCTCCAACAATATGGATTTCGGTAGCACCTTTAGCGGTGAATTTTCTTACTTCGGTAATTACATCTTCAATGCTGCATTCCCAGGCCCCGTTCTGACCTTTGCGTCTTCGATAGGAACAAAACTTACAATGATTGATACAAATGTTGGTTGGCTCGAAATGGAAATTCTGGTTAAAAAAAACGTAATCGCCGCTCAGCCGTTTTTTTGTTTCGGTAGCCAGTACTCCTAAAAAAGCAAGGTTTGAGCAATTGTATAATTCAAGCGCATCGGTTAAAGAAACTGGTTCTGCATCAAAAACTTTTTCTGCAATACGCTTTAATTCCCCCGAGATTTGCAGTGATTGGATTGTGTTGTACGCTGTGTCTATCATTTTCCTTCTCTATTTTCTAATCTCCGTCGGTCATCAAATATAGCACAACAGAAGTATCTTTAAACACGAAAAGGTAAAGAAATATTCTTTACCTTCCCGCGAAAGCTATTCAGTTAAATGAATTATCTTTTGTGTCTTGGCTCGTCAGAAACAGAAAGTTTTTTTCTTCCTTTTGCACGACGGGATTTCAAAACTTTACGGCCATTTGCAGAGGACATTCTTTCCCTAAAACCGTGTTTGTTTTTTCTTTTTCTGTTCGATGGTTGAAATGTTCTTTTCATTTCTATTTGATTTTATATTTTTCCTTATCAATTTTTTCGGACTGCAAAAATAGTTCTTTTTTTATCTCTTCCAAAAACAAGATCATCTTTTTACACTTCGTTTAAATAATTTTTATCGTGTGATGATCAGCAGGTTATTTCGAAAAAATCATTTTTAAAGCAATTAGCATCATTAGTACGCCAAACATGCGGCGGAGAATTTTGTCGGGAATATTAATCGAGAATTCTGATCCCAAATACGCACCAACAACAAATGTAAGCGAAAGCACCAGCGCCATTTTCCAATTTACATGTCCGGCTTTCCAGTAATTCCATGCGGCCAGAATTCCAACAGGCGGAATCATAAATGCAAGACTTGTTCCCTGTGCGTCGTGCTGCGAAAGCCCGAGCATAAAAACCAGTGCCGGTATAACTATTATTGCACCGCCAACACCGAAGACACCCGCCAGCATTCCCGATAAAATGCCGACGACTACTAAGATTAAAAACTGGACTAAAGACATATGCTTAATTTTCGTGTTTTACTGAAAAACGGAATCCTATACCATGCAGATTGGTAATTTTTATTCCGGTGTCGTCTTTAAAATATTTTCGCAAGCGCGAAATAAAAACATCGAGACTGCGCCCTAAGAAATAATCATTCGATCCCCAAACTTTTTCAAGAATATCATTTCTGCTGAGTACCTTGTTCAGATGTTCAGCAAAGTAACGAATCAGTTCAGCTTCTTTTAATGTAAGGTTGCGCTGATCTCCATTAATGGAAAGTGTCAGTTCTTCAGGATGAAATTCATACTTTCCAATATGAATAGATCTGGTAACATTTTGATTTGTAACTGGATGAGCCTGGCTTCGTTTTAGAAATATTTTGATCTTTAACAATAATTCTTCCATGCTGAATGGCTTTGGGATATAATCATCTGCACCTAATGTAAGGGCAGTGATTTTATCTTCCGTCATTGAACGAGCAGTCAGAAATATGATAGGAACTTGTTCATTCTTTTTGCGAATTGTTTGTGCTACCTGGAATCCATCAATTTTAGGTAGCATAACATCAAGAATGATTAGGTCAAACTTCTGGCTGTTGAAAAACTCTAAAGCCACTTCCCCGTTTTCTGCCACCTCAACAAGGTAGTTGTTCTGTTCCAAATTATCTCTTACGATGAAACTTAGTGCGTCATCATCTTCAACCAATAATATTTTAAATTGGATAGTATTCATTTCAGTGCGGTAAAGTTAGTGTAAATATACTGCCTCCTTCAGGATTTTCATCGACTTTTATGCTCCATTTATGGGCAACAACAATTTTATGTACATAGTCGAGCCCGAGTCCGAACCCTTTAACATTATGTACATTCCCGGTTGGAACACGATAGAATTTTTTGAATATTTTTTTCCGTTGATCTTTAGGAATTCCTATCCCATTATCAATAAAGCGGAGTGTTACATTTTTCTTGTCTTTAACTATTTCAATGGTTATTCGTGGTTTTTTCTCACAATATTTTACCCCATTTTCTATGATATTTGAAACAAGATTCGAAAAATGAAATTTATCTGCTATAAATTTAACGTCCACATTGTCATGTTGTACTTTAACCGTTGCCTTTTGTCCGGAATCGGATTGTTTAAATTGCTCGATAATCTCGTCCAGTGTTTCCATCAGAGGAAGACTTTCAAGATTCAATACAAGCCGGTTTTTTTCCAACGAAGCTAAATTGAGTACTTTTTCCACATTTTTCGAAAGTCGCTGATTTTGTTCCTGAATAATCCTTGCATACTCAAACAAACGTTTCGGATTTTTTAGGATGTTTTCGTTATTGATTACACTTGCTGAAATCGCAATAGATGAAATAGGCGTTTTTAATTCGTGAGTAAGATTATTGATGAAGTTTTTCTGAACTTCGGACAATTGGCGCTGGCGAATGATCACAGTAAGCGTATAACCAAAAAACAACACCACGACGATCAATAATCCGGTGAAAAGATACCAAACGGAAAGCTGTGAATAGAAGAATTGTGTGCGATCTGGAAAATGGATGCCAAAATAATTGGTAAAAGTATCGCTCATGGGGAAATTAAAAGTGGATGGTTTTTCTCCCTGATGACTGACCAGGGTCGCATATTCCATCTGTTCGGTTGAAGGATCGTAGATTGCAAATTCGAAATCGGAATAAATTTCATGTTTTTTTAATTCTTCAACAATTTGTGCCTTCAGCGTTTCTTTGTCAACAAAAGTATTCAGGTTAACCAGATAGTAATTGTTGTTAACAATCTCAACCGGTACAAGGCTATCAAAATTAGCGGTATTGCCGTTGGCAAGCATAATTTGCCATGCAACTTCTTTTAAAGCGACACTGGCACTTTCTCTGAATTGTTTTTCAGTATAATTATATGAAGACTTTAAAAAGCCAAACTGGATAATCAGTATTCCTGCCACTAATATTGAAGCAAGAAGTATAATGTATTTAAGTGCTTTCCCTTTCATTTACATAACTATTTCACTAATAACGTAAACATTTTTAGATATTTCTGTTTTTGTTAACACTTCATTAACAAAATATTAGAGTAGGTTAACACAATTCTGCGGCAAGCATGTTTAATTTTGTTTATACAAAATAAAGGAATTATTCCACAATTTAAAACACATAAATTATGAAACGAATTTTACACCTCACTCTGATTTTATTTTTAGTGGCTTCGTTAAATGCAATTGCACAGGAGAAGCCAAAAATTGTTTTTGAAGAAACATCACACAATTTTGGATCTTTCAAAGAATCTGAAGGGCCACAGACAACAACCTTTAAGTTTACCAACGAAGGAAGTGTTCCGTTGGTTCTTAGTAATGTAAGAGCATCGTGTGGTTGTACCACTCCGAAATGGACCAAAGAACCTGTGGCTCCGAAAGCAACAGGTGAAATTCAGGTTAGTTATAATCCAAAGAATCGTCCCGGAGCATTTAATAAAACAATCACTGTGAATTCTAATGCTGAAAACCCAACAGTGGTTTTGCGTATTTCAGGTTCTGTTGAACAACGTGAAAAAACGTTGGCCGAGAAGTATCCGCGTCAAATTGGTGAATTACGTGCCAAAACAAACTACATCTCATTTGCACAGATAAAGATTAATGATGTGGAAACCAAAACACTGGATTTGATAAACGATACTGATAATCCGGTTACTATTGGTTTTAAATCGGTGCCAAAACATCTGACTGCAAAAGTTGAACCCGAAACTATTCCGGCTCATGGGCAGGGCGTTTTGAGTGTAACTTATAATGCAAAAGAAGCTAACACATATGGTTTCGCAACACACAGGATTTATCTTACTGAAAACGGAAGTAACGATTATAAAAATTCAATAGGTGTAAGTGCAACTATTGAAGAAGATTTTTCAGCGTTGACACCTGAACAGCTTGCCAAAGCACCGGTTGCAACTTTTCCGGAAAAATCGTTTGATTTTGGTGACATGACACAGGGAGAAAAAAAGGAACACACTTTCTCTTTGACCAATGACGGCAAATCTGATCTGATCATTCGTAACGTACGTTCATCATGTGGTTGTACTGCAGTTGCACCATCAAAGAAAGTGATTGCACCCGGTGAAACAGTACCTATCAAAGTTACTTTTGACTCTCGTGGAAAACGCGGCCGTCAAAGTAAATCGATCACGGTAATTACCAATGATCCAAAAAATTCAACGACAACGTTAAGGATATCGAGCAATGTAAATACACAGAGCTAGGATAGAATATTGATAATAAAAAGTGTAACAGAAGGTGTTATGGATTTTGGACCATAGCACCTTTTTGTTTTTCATAGTGTTTACGATAATACAGGGTGTTTTTTCATCGTCGATCCTATCTTTCAGAGGGCAAGCATGTAACTCGTCATGATTTACCGGATTTGTTTCATTCCTTTTTTGTGGAAATGTGGTATTTTTGCAGAAACATATAAGCATTTATGCCAAAAAAAGATGCCCAGCTTCATTTCGAAAACGACTCCGATTTCAAAGGCTTGAAAGTGAATGAAGGAATTCCTCAGCCCGAATCTGTTAGCGATCATTCGGTGAAACAATTTCTTACCAAGAACAGGAAATTGCTTCCGGTCGATGATTATGTAAACGGCATTTTGAGAGGAGATATCGCTCTTTTAAGTAAGGCTGTTACGTTGGTGGAAAGTTCCAACCCTAAGCACCAGGATATAGCTCAGCAAATAATTTCAGGATGTTTGCCACACAGTGGAAATTCAATTCGTGTTGGAATTACAGGGGTTCCCGGAGTTGGCAAAAGTACTTTTATAGAGGCTTTGGGAAGACAGATTACGGCAAGTGGAGGCAAGCTGGCAGTGCTTGCAATCGATCCTAGCAGTGAAAGATCAAAAGGAAGTATTTTGGGTGATAAAACCCGTATGGAGCAATTGTCAGGAGATAAAAATGCTTATATACGTCCCAGTCCATCTGCCGGATCGCTTGGAGGTGTTGCCCGTAAAACCCGTGAAACAATTATTCTTTGTGAGGCTGGCGGGTTCAATCATATTTTCATTGAAACAGTGGGAGTGGGACAGAGCGAAACTGCCGTTCATTCCATGACCGATTTCTTTTTGCTGTTAATGCTTGCTGGTGCAGGTGATGAATTGCAAGGGATTAAACGAGGTATTATGGAAATGGCTGATCTGATTGCAATTAACAAAGCCGATGGAAATAATCTTGAAAAAGCAAAAATGGCCCGGGTTCAGTATAATAATGCTATTCATCTTTTCCCTAAAAAGGATTCAGATTGGGACCCTAAAGTTTTATTGTGTTCATCGTTGAATAAAACAGGTATTTCTGAAATCTGGAACGAAATCGAAAATTACCGTAAAAAAACCATTGAAAACAAATACTTTGAGAATAAAAGAAACATGCAGTCGATTTTCTGGATGCACGAAACTATTGAAGCACAATTGAAAAGAAATTTCTATGGAAATGCTGAAATTAAATCAGAATTGAAAGAACTGGAGAATGAGGTTTTGTATAATAAGATTAGTCCTTTTGCAGCAGCAGGAAAGCTTATGGAAATGTTTTCGGGCTTGAAATAAGAAGATAAAATTTGTATAAACAGTGCAGGAGATACCGGGATGGAAAACCGTTCAAAATGATTTACTTTTGCAGAAAACCTTTCCAGATGACAAATGTTATAAAGGGCATAAAAACAATAATCAAATAAAAATTCGATAAAATGAAACGAGCATGACAATATTTTTGATATATACGATAAATTTAAAAGCGATGCGAGTTACAACTTATCTAATAATAAACAAACAATTTTAACAATATGAATTACGACGTGATAGTAATTGGAAGTGGTCCTGGTGGTTATGTTACAGCCATTCGTGCTGCTCAACTGGGATTTAAAGTCGGTGTGGTTGAAAGAGAAAATTTAGGTGGAATATGCCTGAACTGGGGTTGTATTCCAACAAAATCTTTGTTAAAAAGTGCACAGGCTTATGAATATGCATTACACGCAGCCGATTACGGGGTTTCAATTGATGGAGAAGTTAAGCCCGATTTTTCAAATATGGTTAAAAGAAGCCGAAATGTAGCCGACGGTATGAGTAAAGGAATCCAGTTCCTGTTCAAAAAAAATAAAGTAGAATCGATTTTTGGATTTGGAAAACTGGCAGGTAAAAATACCGTAGAAGTAACCGATGATTCCGGTAAAAAAACAAAATATACAGCCAAACACATCATCCTGGCGACCGGGGCCCGTTCACGTGAATTACCAAACCTGGTTCAGGATGGCAAGAAAATAATTGGCTACAGAAAGGCATTAACGCTTGCAAAACAACCCAAAAGTATGGTCGTGGTTGGTTCAGGTGCTATTGGAAGTGAATTTGCTTATTTCTATCAATCCATCGGAACTGACGTAACTCTTGTTGAATTCCTTCCTAATGTTGTTCCTAATGAAGATGAAGAGGTTTCGAAACAGCTGGAGCGTTCATTCAAAAAAATGAAAATGAAAGTGTTAACCAGTTCTACGGTTGAAAAGGTGGATACTTCAGGCGAAAAATGCAAGGTTACTATTAAAACCAAAAAAGGAGAAGAGACGGTTGAAGCAGACATTGTTCTTTCCGCAGTCGGAATCACGCCAAATCTTGAAGGAATCGGCTTGGAAGAAATGAAAGTGGCTGTAGAAAACGGACGTGTTAAGGTAGATGAATTTTACCGTACCAATGTGGAAGGCATTTATGCTATTGGCGATATTGTGGCAGGACCTGCCCTGGCACACGTTGCTTCTGCTGAAGGAATAACCTGTGTTGAAAAAATTGCCGGATTAAATCCTGAACCAATAAATTACGGAAACATTCCGGGTTGTACTTACACCAGTCCTGAAGTATCGTCGGTAGGGATGACTGAAGCCAAAGCGAAAGAAGCCGGATATGAAATCAAAGTTGGAAAGTTTCCGTATTCAGCCAGTGGAAAAGCAAGTGCAGCAGGACAAAAGGAGGGTTTTGTAAAGCTGGTTTTTGATGCCAAATACGGAGAATTGTTGGGTGCTCACATGATTGGGGGAAATGTAACTGAAATGGTTGCCGAACTGGTAGTTGCCAAAAAACTTGAAATAACCGGTCACGAGTTGATAAAATCTATTCATCCGCATCCGACTATGAGTGAGGCTATTATGGAAGCTGCTGCTGCCGCTTATGACGAAGTAATTCACATTTAAAAATAGATAACAATATTTTAAAGACCTGGATTCGTTCCGGGTTTTTTTTATGTTATTAGTCGAACACAAAACGAATTTGTTCTAAAGTTCAATAAGTTGTTGAAAATCAGTTGGAATGTTTTGCGATTTGATTATTAGTTATATTTTTGTTTACCGAAAAAATCAGCTACAGTCAACAGATTAATATCTCAAAATAAGATTTCTGATAAGCGAGATTATTTTAACTAAATTAAAAACCAATGAAAAAACTAACATTTGTTGCAGCATTGTTCCTGGTGGCTAACATTGCTTTTGCAGGTGGTATTCTTACCAACACCAATCAAAGTGCACAATTTATCCGAATGATGTCAAGAAACGCGTCTCTTGATATTGATGCGGTTTATTTTAATCCGGCAGGATTGATCAAACTTGAGGATGGCTGGCATTTTTCATTTTCAAGTCAAACCATTTGGCAGAATAGAGAGATAACCAGTAGTTTTCCATTGTTGAATAATGATACCTACAAAGGTGAAACTTTTGTTCCGGTTTTTCCTGATTTTTACGCAGTTTATAAAAAGGACAAATGGGCATTTTCATTAGGAGTCAATCCGGTAGGTGGTGGTGGAACTTCAGAATTTAAGTCTGGATTACCTGCTTTTGAAATTCCAATATCTCAAACAAAAACATTATTATCTGCCCTTGGAGTGACAGGTTACGATGTGGATTTATATTTTAAGGGAAGTTCCACATTCTGGGGAATCCAGTTAGGAGCTACTTATGCAATAAACGATCAATTCTCTGTTTTTGGGGGGGTAAGATGGGTTCCGTCGAAGAATGTTTATCAGGGCTCTATTAAGAATATTCAGTTGCAGGTTGGAGGCTCAATGGTTCCGGCTGATGCATTTTTAACTGAAGCTTCCGGTAAAATGCAAGCACTGGCTTTTATGCCAACAGTATTAAGCCCATATTTGCAAGCAGCTGGATCATATACATTAGCTCAGTTGCAGGGAGCAGGTCAGATTGATGCAACAATGAGAGCTGGAATTGAAGCTGGTTTGTACTTAATGGGATTACCCCAAACTCAAATTGAAGCCATGACATTAAATCAAATCAATGGTGCTTATGTTCAGGCACAACCCGGATTCCAAAGTCAGGCGAATCAACTTGCCAGTTCTGCAGAAAAAATGGCAGACAGGAGAGTAAATACAGAACAAACCGGTAATGGTTTTACTCCAATTGTTGGTATTAATTATTCTCCAAATGAAGACTGGAATTTTGCATTAAAATATGAGATGAAAACATTCATGACCTTGGATAACAAACCGAAATCTGATAACAACTATGATCTTTGGGGAAGTAAAGTGAACAGTGATATCCCAGCTATTTTTACTGCCGGTGTAGGATATTCAGGTTTGGATTGGCTGGAAGCTCAACTTTCTTATAATATGTATTTTGACAAAGGTGTTGATTGGGGAACAAACGTTAATGATGTTGCTATTTGGTCAGATTTGGATAATACAAAAATTCGTTCGCGTGAAATAGATCAAAATTACTATGAGTTAGGGTTAGGTTTTCAATTTAACTTGTCAGAAAGTTTTTCATTTAGTATAGGTGGTCTGCTGTCAAATACAGGAGTTGCCAATGGTTATCAGAATGATTTAAGTTATAGCAATACATCTAACACTATAGGAGGCGGTATTAAATGGAATATTACTGACCGGCTTACTTTGGATTTAGGGTTATCAAATACTTTCTACCAGGATGATAAACAAACGTTTGAATATCCAGGTAAATATCCTGATAAATATCCAGAGTACGTAGATATGAGTGGAAACCCAATTACGAGTTACAGTAATAAATATGCCAAAACAACATTTAATCTGGCAGCAGGTCTGTCATACAGTATTTTCTAAGAAAAAATTTATAGGAACGAAGAAGCTGCTTCATTTGGGGCGGCTTTTTTTATGGTTTCCAGTGAAATGATTTTTCGTCGATTGCTCGTTGAATTGCCAGGATTCCGTCAAGGTGATCATATTCATGCTGAATAAGTTCTGCCATGTCATCTTCAAGCAGCCAGGTTTGTTTTTCCCATCGTTCATCATAAAAAGTGAGCATTAAATTTTTGTGCCGTTTAACTTTTACCAGTAAATTGGGAAAACTCATGCAATCGTCCCAGAGTTCAAACATTTCATCGCTTAAGTTTGAAAGTCCCGGATTGATAATCGCAACAGGATGATCGATATTCAGACAGATTATTCGTTTTAGAAGTCCGATTTGCGGAGCTGCAATAGCGCGGCCTGCGCCATATTTTTTACGAAAATCGAGAATTGTTTCGAACATCAGGTTAATAGAAGGGGAGAGTTGTTCAAGTTCTCCTTTTATCACCGGAACAGATTTCTCATATAACCGTGGGTCACCTAAAAGCAAAATATCACGAACAGCCATAAACTGAATTTTTAATGGTTCAAAATTATAAAAAAAGCTGCCCGGTTTTATTGGACAGCTTCCTGAACTAACAGTACAGTAAATATATGAGTAACGTTTTACTGTTCGCTATTTATTTCAAAAATCTTGTTATACATTTCACCATTGACTAATTTGGCTGTTAAAACAAATTCATTTTCCCCTTCAAGAATTAGTGGGGTAAGATCGAAATGGAGTTCACGCGTAAAAAGTGCTTCACAATTATCTCCGTTAGCATTATGCCTGATCTCAAATGTTGGGATCGATGCAGAACCATTAATCCATGGGTGCATTAATGCCAGGTCGATAGTATGTTCTTCACATCCGCCTGTGTATGACAAGTTAATTTGTAAACAGTTCCCGTCAACAAATGCGTCGTTCAGGTAAACGGGGTCCCTGGCGAGGCTGTCGTAGTTTTCAAAATAAAGATCGACATATGGTCCGCAACTTAATTCTTCTGCATAAACCACATCACATGCAACACCCTCATCACACGATGAAATCACATTGTTCAGTTCGGTATATTGAACCAAAACACGCTGACCGGCATTAAAATTAAATCCGGAAGGAAAATATAAAGGTTGAATTCGGTTTCCATTATCTAACTGAATGACGATGCCACAGTTTCCAGCACCGGCATAGTCAATAACAGTTCCTGTATCTTGCAGGGTAATTTCTTTGTCATCATTACAGGCGGTAAAAATGATTGCGAAAAGCAACAACAGGTACATTATTTGTTTCATGGCAGTAAGTTTTCTGAAAAGAGAACGAATAATCGCCTGATTTTATTCTGTTTGAATAGTGTTAATTGTCGTAAACCGGGTTCTGGACTTCACCAATAAACAAAATAGCCCCGGTATCTTTTTCAGTAATGGCAAAAACAAAAGGTTTGTCAACAGTAAAATAGATCTTTTTTGGACCATCGGGTCCGGCACTTGTTGCCGTAAAAGTAATAGCTGTTACTGCAGCGGCTTCGGTGCCATTTTCGTTAACATCGATGTATGATTTGTGAATAACCGAACTTATGTACAAATCTTCATCGGCAATTTTTGAAAAATCAGCCTGTCCCGGAGAAAATGCCAGGGACATTCCCATATTTTTCAACACATTTTTTAGTTCTGAATCAAAAGCGAATTTAAATCTTGGCATGGTTACAACCACATGTTCTTCCATATGAAAACTTTCATCCCATTTTTTCCAGTTTTCTGAATTAAGTTCATTGATTACATTCTGCGAGTTTTTCCCGTTTACAGGAAGCATTACCACCATATTGTACTGTCCGGTTCCGTAAGGAAGTCTAATGGCGTTAAAAAGATCATTGAATGCATATTCTAACGCATCATCTTTATACATCATCGGGATTTCAATGTTTGTTCCGTCTTTTTTATTGAAATATCTCATTTTCGTCCCGTTCTCATCAAATTTTTTACTCCATATTCCATTAAAATAAATTGCATTCAACAATACCATCCGATCCAACGGATTCAGGCTTTCGATAATTTTTAAAATTTTATCATGGGTTTTATCTGCTACCCAGTTATTAATGGTTTTAACGGCGGATGGAGAGTTAAAATCCAACCCGGCAACTTCGGCATCGTAATTTGATGTGTTGGTTTCAATAAAATTGGGTTTTACATTAAAAATATCGGAATAAAAAATGGCATTGGCGATTTTCAGGATCACATCTTTATCAACCGATTGTAACGCCTTGATCAACATGTTGTATGAGGCATTAATTTCATCGGGAGTTAGTCCGGCTACCTGCAAAGTTTCTTCCATCTCCTTTTTTGTTTCACCGTCAGCCCCGTTATATGCCATTGCCATTGCCACCGAAATACTGAGTGGGGACATCATGATGTTTTCCTTGTTGCTTTCACTTCGAACTTCGCGGAAAATATCCAGCCCGAATGCGTTGTCTGATTCAATCAGCTGAGCCGATTTTTCATCAATATTGATCAGCATATTTTCATTTTTTGTTTCTTCCTGCTGACATGAACCAAGTAAGAAGAATAGAAAAACTCCCAGGAATGTGAATGTGGCTTTCATAGCTGGTTTAAATAATTTGAAATAAAGTTATCTAAAATTTCTCAGATTAAATGTTTTGTTTATGATGCAAATTGCATTTAAAAGGTTGCGTTTATTTTTTTTCAAGGCCAAACGCAACCACATCTGTCATTTTTTCATCTTTTCTGTAATTTAAAAAGATTTTGAATTTGATGAAAAAAGACGGACAGAGGTAAATCGCCTGCAATGTCCGGGAATAAGAGCAAATATCCTTAATTTTGAGCGAGCATTTGCAAGCAGATTTTGGAAGAAATTAAAAATATCATAAAAGAATGTGCCTCGGGGAATGTTCGCGCTCAGGAAACGTTGTACCGGATGTTGGCGCCAAAAATGTTTGGGGTTTGTCTTCGGTATGCCAAAGACAGGACTGAAGCGGAAGATAATCTGCAGGAAGGTTTTATCCGTGTATTCACGCACATCAAAAAGTTCAGGTACGAAGGTTCTTTGGAAGGTTGGGTAAGGCGCATTATGGTAAATGTTTCGCTCGAAAAGTTCAGAAAGCAGTATGTTATGCATCCTGTAGAAGATATACAGTCGTATGAAACGCCTCGTGTGCATGATGAGATTATTGGAAAAATGACGGTTGATGAATTGATTGAACTGATACGGGAACTGCCGCCGCGATACAGAATGGTTTTTAACCTTTACGTGATAGAAGGTATGAATCACAAAGAGATCGGTTCTGAAATGGGGATTACTGAAGGAACATCGAAATCGAACCTGGCGCGTGCCCGTGATATCTTGAAACGAAGGATAGAAAAGCTGTACGGTGAGCCTGGTTCGAATAAAAACTATTCGGCATGAAAACGTAATGAAGAAATTCGGCAGCTTTTCAGAAGAAGTGAAAGAAAGTATGATAAAAGAAAAAAATAACGATCAGATTTTCAGGGATAAGTTGGAGAACTTTTCCGTGGAGCCGCCTGCTCATATTTGGACAGGCATTCAGGATCAACTGGCCATGAGAAGAAGGAACCGGCGTATCATTGCCATTCGCTGGTTTTCGGCCGCTGCTGCAATTCTGCTGGCATTTTTAGGAGGGTGGTATTTTAATCATAGCGTAAAAACTCCTCAATCTGCAACTATAGAAAAGAGTATTGTTCAACCTAATAATACTCCGCTCAAAGAAAATGATATTCCTGAAACAAATAAGAATACACCTGTTGCACCTGATCATAATTTAGTAGCTGGATCAGTAAAAGCGAAACAAACTGAAACAGAAAAACAAACAACTGTCTCAAAAGCACCTGGAAAACAAACGGTTTTAGTTCCTTCGTCGCAGGGAGAAAAGAAAAAGTCGCTAATATGGCAATTATTGGAAGGACGGGAACCAGACCTTATTTTATCACAGAAAACAGAAAACAATTCTCTAAAAACAAAACACGTCTTCGTAACTGAACTTACCAATGCCGACAGAGCATTAATTGCAAGTAATTCTATTGGTCCAAGGACTGAAAACCAGGACGAATCGCGTTGGAAGCTGGGAATGATGGTTTCACCAGGATATTCATCGCAAGTAACCAGCCATTCCGAAAGCTATGCCAGCAATATGACTCGTTCAGCCAGCATCGGAAATGTTGATGTAACCGGTGGTATTTCAGTTCGGGTACGGACAGGCAAGCGATGGAGTATCGAAAGCGGTGTTTACTATGATCAGAACGGGCAAAAATCACAAAGTTCTTTTCATTTGTTTGAATCGTATGCAGATGTTAATTCACCTTATGCTGAAGCTGATCGTAATTATTATGCCAACAATATAAAAGTGATGAATGGCACCATAAATATGAATAGTACTGCGGGTGTCATTGCAATGGACAAAACTCCCAAAGGTACTGAAGTCTCAGGAAATGTAGATGCTGCATTTTCAGGAACCAGTAATCAACTGGTTACTTCCGGCGATTTTTCACAGGTGTTTGATTTTATTGAAGTCCCTTTATATTTGAGATATAAACTGATAGATTCCCGGGTTGATGTGGAAATGATGGGAGGATTTAATGCCGGATTACTTGTGGGTAACAATGCATATATCGATAATGAATTTGGTATTCAGAATATTGGGAAAACACAGGATGTTTCTTCGCTCAATGTTTCGGGAACCATTGGAATAGGGTTAAACTACCAGTTGGGAAGACATTTTTCGCTGGGCGTGGAACCCCGGTTCAATTACTTTTTAAGTTCTATCAACAACAATCCGGATGTGAATTTCAAACCATACCGGTTCGGATTTTATACTGGGGTCTATTACGAATTTTAATGAGATTCTTTTAATGGAATCAATAATCACTTTTGTTTGTTAATTATCCATAATCCAGCTTATTGCTGCTTCTTCAGTTGAGAATGGTTTAATATTTAATTCTTTTACACGTAATTCCCCAAGCATCGGAAAGACAGTTGTTCCAGGGGTGTCGCAAATAACAGCAAGTTTTAACCTTTTCAGGTTATCATTCTTTTTCAAATAATTGATTAAAGTGCTGAAACTTTCAATATTCATGTCCAGCTCACTTTTGGTTAAATTATTAATAACTCCTTTAGTTTTATCGGTTAACAATTGCTGGTTGAGTAAAAAATCCCACGAATCTATTATTTCATTAACAGTAATTTTTCCGGTAAAATTTCTAATTAAAATGAAATCAGGATATTGAGGATGATTTTTATACAGGATGCTCATTTTAATTGTAAATTAAGGTTAGTTAATGTATTTTGACCAAATTCAAATTTTAGGCTTTTATATTAAATATACGGTTTTTTATCCTTTATAACATAATAAAAGCCAGTAGTTGAAAAATGTTTTGTTGACTTTTCGTCACCGAATAACCCCACCAAAAAATACAGCATTCGAAAAAAGCTTTGCAGTTCCTAACCATATTCCTCTAAAATTCATATCCTCGTGATAACTGATCAGTTTTCCACGACCTATGGACTGCACCGAAACCACCGGAGCATTTATTAGCCGTTCCAGGTTCTTGTTTGAAATAAAGCCGCTAAGATAAGGATGACCTGTAAATTTAACCGGTTCGGCATAATTCTCACCAAGTGGTTCGGCTACTGTTGTCCCGGTTTTAAAAACAGGCAGTGTTTTTTCAGTATATCCAAAACAGAGCGGGTGACTCAAATCAAGGGAGGTCTCAAAAATAGCACCGCTTATAGTATTCAGGCTGCTTTCTTTGTTCCTTTCTGCATAGTTGTAATGTTGGGTAGTATCTCTTTGTGTATTTTTTTTGAATTGTGTTTTTCCAAGATTATTCCTTGAAGCCCAGGCTGCAGCACTTTTACATGCGATTAGTGTACCTCCCTGTTGCATCCATTCTTTTATTTTTGCAGTCTCGGAATTGCCCCATTCCCGATAAGAGCCTCCGGGTAAAACCACTGCGTTGTAATTTTCCAAATTAACAGAATTCAAATCGTCAGTTTCGGCAATAGTTACGGGCACCTGGTAACGTTGATCAAACAAATGCCAGATTTCACCAGCTTCACCACTTCTTACAGAACCTCCTACCATTACCAAAACAGAAGGCTTTTCAAGATTCACAAAACTATTGCTTCCCCAGTCAATCCCTTTTTCCGACAAACCAGTGGAAACACAGTAAAAATCTAATCCGGTTTCATTGGCAACCCGGGTAATTAAGGTGCGAAGTTCATTTTCCGGCAACGACTGATTCTTTACCGGGATCTGGATGGTGCCGTAACTAAAATCCTCCGGTTTTCCATTGATTGTATATGTGAATTTTTTTGTTGCTACTTTTGTTCTAAGTCCTGCGATTTGTAAACGATACAATGCTTTTGGAGCAAGATATTCATTCCATTTCATCAGATAAACAACACCATTCGGTGTCTCCAATAATTTTTCCCCTGACTTTTTCAACTTTTGCCGGTTCTGTTAATTGTACATCTTTTACAGAAGTTAGTTCGGCATAATCAACATTAAAAGTATATGGAAGTGTCCAGGTTGAAACATCATAAAATGTACTGTCTGTAAAATCCGTAACTCTTTCAAATAGTGCCTTTAATAAGCGATACTGTTTTTGTTTTACCGGCACAATAAAGCTGGTTCCTGTAGAAAAAGTTTTTCCTGCTTTCGCAATCTCTTTTTGATTTACAAACACATCAATCTGATGCTCCTGCAAGAGTTTGACCATTTCAAGTGTTTTTAGGCGATCGTTTTCATTTCCGAACACATAAGCTTTTACCGGATCTTTTTCCGCCAGTTGAAGCGATTTCCTGAAAAATTCTTTTTGGTGGTCAAGTAATTCATTTTTGAGGTGCATTGCAGCATCCAGAGTTGATAAAGATACCGTGAATTGGTTGCGAATTGCAAAAGAAAGTTTTCTTACACCGTTTGCAGTTTGTCTGTTTCTACCTCTGAACCCAGCTTGTTCGAATAAAATACCAACACCGGAAGTTATATCGGGATACGACGAACCTTTTCCGATATAATAATCGTCAAACTCTTCTTCAGTAAAATATTCCGATCCTATTTTGTCGAGATAACGTGCATGATATTTAGCGATTTCGCGGGTGAGTTCATAGTTTCTTTCCGGAGTAAGCGGGTTGTTGCGTGTGGGAACTCCGGGCTGAAAAAAGAAGGTGCTGTTACTTCCCATTTCATGATGATCGGTAACAATATTAGGAAGCCATTCATAATATGATTTAACCCTACCAATACTTTCAGGATGCACAAGTAAAAGATAATCACGGTTTAAATCGAACCAGTAGTGATTTGTTCTTCCTCCCGGCCAAACTTCATGAAACTGGCGATTATCGTTATTGGCGACTCCAACAGCGCTTTGGTGCATATTTGCCCAGGTGCTGTGCCGGGTAAACCCGTCAGGATTCAGACATGGATCGACAAGAACGATTGTGTTTCCCAGTAACTGATCAATTTTTTCTCCCTGTGCAGCAGCCAGGTAATAAGCAGTTAGAACGGAGGAATTTGTTCCGCTTGATTCATTCCCGTGAATACTGTATCCTAGTTTGACTACCAAAGGAACGCCATCGTTTTGAATATCTTCATCGGGACTGGCGTGTTTAAGGTGAAGCTTTCTCAGTTCTTCCAGATTTTGTTGATTTTTAGGTGAAGTAAATATGACATTAACAAGCGGTCGGTTTTCATATGAACGGGCATATTCCTGTATAATCGCCCTGTCGGATATTTTTGCAATTTCTTTCATATAGGAAAGAACCTGATCGTAAGCAAGATGCCATTCACCAACCTCCTGTCCGAAAAAAACTTCAGGATTTGGAATTTGCGGATTATAAGTTACATCTGCAGGTAAATAATAATCCAGTTTCTCTTGTGAAACGGCTATCAAACTGGAAAAAACAGCGATAAGGGTCGTAATAAATAATTTCATTTTCGTACTAATAAAGTTGTTTTCAGAATCAGGAATTTTGGTTGTTCGAATATTGGAAAAAAATTATTGTATTCAAATAAAAAGCCGGGGTTTTTATATTTATCTTTGTTTCTCGTTTGGATTAAACCTTTGAGCAGACCATGAATCTAAACACATAAATTTTTAATAAAAGAAATCAACTAAACAGGAACTAGAAATTGAGACTTGCTTTTTTGTACCGTATATTTTTTTTTGCCATTCTGTTTTTTTTCGTCAATGGATTTGTTTTGGCCCAGAAATTAGATGAAGTAAAACTTAATGAATCATTTCAGGATCAGCCGTTAAAAGAATTTCTCGATATTTTGCATAATAAATATGGGCTGAAAGTATATTACAAAGAAACCTGGATAGAACCATTTACCATTACAAAAAAATTTGAAAACACTCCTTTACTTCAGGCGCTTAACAGTATATTTAATGGGCATGAACTTACTTTCATGGTTTTTCAGGACAATACTATTGCCGTTTTTCGGCGCACCATGGACATACGGCCACACTTCGACGAGCAGGCACAACAATTGATCGTTGGCGATCCGATGAACATTGGACGTTACAAAACTGCGTGGTTAAGGGGTAAAGTGATTGATGGAAAGTCGGGTGATCCGTTACCTGGTGCTGTAGTTTTTCAGCGAAAACTAGAAAAAGGTGCCACTACCAACAGTAAAGGTGAATTTGAAATTATGCTTCCAACCGGGAACAACGACCTTCAGATTTCTTTTATGGGATTTGAAAGTACTAACGCATCAATTCGGTTAATTGAAGACGGGACGGTGGAGTTTCAGTTATTTGAAGAATCACACAACATTGGTGAAATTACCGTGTTAGGAGCAGAAAATGATTTACCACGAGCACAAATGAGTATGGTTAAAATGACATCCACTGAAATGAAACAACTTCCGGCGCTGATGGGTGAGGTTGACGTATTAAAAGGGTTGACCATGCTG
The DNA here is from genome assembly GCA_963769925.1 of uncultured Prolixibacteraceae bacterium. Lineage (GTDB taxonomy): Bacteria > Bacteroidota > Bacteroidia > Bacteroidales > Prolixibacteraceae > Draconibacterium. Next base: position 23,265 of record CAVYOB010000045.1, on the reverse strand, counting down.
GCAGGGGTACAAACGGTGAGCGAGTTATCATCCGGGTTTAATGTGCGAGGGGGAAATACCGATCAGAATCTGATACTTATAAATGGCAGCCCGGTGTTCAATTCATCTCATATGTTTGGCTTTTTATCCCTTATCAACCCAGATGTTGTTGAAGATGTGCGGCTGTTTAAAGGAGGAATTCCTGTGAAAATGGGAGAACGGGTAGCTTCTGTAATGGAAGTCGATTTTAAAGACGGAAATAATGAGGCAATCAGGATGTATGGAGGAATTGGCATAATCAATTCGCGTCTTACACTGGAAGGACCTCTCTCCAAAAATAAGAAGTTAACTTTTATTGCCGGGGGAAGAAGTTCATATACAAACTGGATGTTAAAACAGATTCCTGATTTGAGTTTTACCCATAGCAAGACAAATTTTTACGATGCTACAACCAAACTGACATACAAATTTAACCCGCATAATAAAGTCAGTATTATGGGGTATGTGAGTAATGATGAATTCAACACCAGTTCACAGTCTGTAACCCGTTATGGAAGTGTTATGGGTAATTTTTCGTTGAATACACGAATTACAGAATTACTATATGGCGATCTGGAATTATCTCATAGTGAATACAATTTTCAATTGACTGATTATGCCGATCAAAAACCCGAGGAGTCTTATTATTTAAGTAATCTGCTAAAATACAGTTCGGCTGGTTATTATTTAAAATGGCACGTAACACCGCGTCACAATGCAGAGGCCGGATTTAAGCTGGTTTATAATCAAATCAGTCCGGGAGAAATAACCCCTTTGGAGGATATTACCGTTATTGAGCATAGAAAACTGGAGAATGAAAAGATGGTGGAGGGAGCAGTTTACCTTGGTGATGAGTTTGAAATTTTACCGAAATTCACTATTGCCGGAGGTATTCGCTATACTTACGCGGCTAATATTGGTACTCCAATAGTTTATATTTACAATCCCGACAAACCGATGACACCGGAGAACGTAATTGATTCTTTACATTTCGGACCAAACGAAATAACAGCTTCTTATGGTGGTCTGGCGCCCAGACTTTTATTAAGTTATGATCTACAACCCAATACTACTTTGAAGTTAAGTTATCAGCGGGTTCGGCAGAATATTTTTCAACTTAGTAACAGTGCAGTTATTTCACCTGCAGAAACATGGAAAACAATCGATTATCATTTAAAACCTATTATTAGCGATCAGGTGGCTGTAGGTATTGAGAAAAACGCATGGAAAAAGGAAATCGACCTGTCGGTGGAAATTTATTATAAGAATCTTCAGAATTTAATTGAATATAAGAACGGCGAACAACTGATCATGAACTCAAATATTGAGACGGCCTTAATTCCAACAAAAGGATATTCATATGGAATAGAAATAAGCGCCAAAAAGAATGTCGGACGTTTAACAGGTTATGCCAGTTATGTTTTTTCAAGTACAATGCAGAAGAATACAAGCAAGTTTGAAGATGAGAATTTCTGGGATGGTAAATATTACCGAAGCATTTATGATAGGCCACATGATTTTTCAATGACAACGACCTATAATATAAGTCGTCGCTGGCGATTCTCAGCCAATTTTGTATTTATTTCGGGAAGACCGGTTACGCTACCGGAAATAAAATACGTTATTGCCGACGAACAGTTGATACATTATTCCGAAAGGAACAAGTACAGAATGCCATCATACCACAGAGCAGACCTTTCGATTACGTGGGATGAGAACCTGCGAAAGAAACGCATGTGGAAAGGAAGCTGGACTTTTGCAATTTATAATGTTTACGGTAGAAAAAATCCGTATTCGGTCTATTACAGAAAATCAACGCCGGGAGAAGGTAACGATTTTAGAAAGTATTCATTGTATAAACTTTCAGTCATTGGAGTTCCGGTACCATCATTAACCTACAATTTTAAGTTTTAATGAGGAGGTGGATTATATATACGATTCTTTGGCTTGTCATCTTATCAGGGTGCGAGCAAATTTATACGCCTGATATTGAGGTACGCAATAATGTTGTTGTGGCAGATGCCCGTATTGTAGTTGGTCAGGAAAATCAAATTCACCTTTATAAATCGAAAAGCTTTAATGATAACAATGACGATTATCTTGGAATTACGGATGCTGTAGTATCTTTAATTGATAATGACGGGGAAAGTTATAATACGCAGGGGAATAATAATGGCTATTATAATATCGGTTTTGACCTGGATACTGCAAAGCAATATAAACTTCATATTGAATATTTGGGGAATACTTATGAGTCATCATTCGAACCGGTTCTCAAAATCCCTCATCTCGACTCAATTTACGGTATCCCTGAAGTTAAGATATTAGCTGAAGCTGGCGAGAATAATGTTAACAATTTTAAGGAAAAACAAGGGGTTCAACTTTATGGCGATATAACCTATGAAAAAGACATGCCTTATTATCGCTTCGGAGGGCGTAAAATTTTACAATATAATTATTCGGTGAGTACATATGTTATGGGCGATCTAGTTCCCGATGTGATGTATGGGTGGTATACTATTTATCCGTCAGGTGCTTATAATATTGCTGCACCGCCAGAATATTCCAATACTACGGATATAATAAAACACCCGTTGTTTTTTTTGGAGCGGAGTAAAACACTTAACAGCAAAGATAATTTTGCCGGATGGATACTAATTATGTATCAGTATGGAATATCAAAAACGGCTTATCAGTATTACAATGATTTGAACAGCCAGCTTGAAGCAAATGGAAAGTTATTTGATCCTATGTATGTTCAGGCTCAAAGTAATATTAAATGTGTGAATAATAAAGATCAACTGGTGCTTGGAATCTTTGAAATATCGAGAATTAAGGAATATCGGTTTTTTATTAAATATGCTTCAGACGGTTATCTGTTAAAACCTATTCCACACTTCTATGATATACCGTTCAGTGGCGAAAAATTTAAAGAACTGCCCGATTTTTGGGAATACGAATACAAAATATATCCGGATGAGCCGTAACCTGAAAATATTGATATTGCTGGCACTTTGCTTTACTTCGTTAGGTGTATTTGCACAACAAAACAGAGAATGGCCGGTACTTTTTACTGACCGTGATTTTTGTATTTCAGGAGATACACTATGGTTTAAGGTTTGGATGCCTGCCGAGATATCAAATACGGAAAATGTGGTTCATATTCAGCTAACTACTTCTTCCGACAGGTTGATAAATGTAGTAATGAAAAAGCCTGAAGATGGTTGGGCTGAAGGATATCTGTATGTTCCTGATTCCCTGAGCACCGGAGTATGTTTTGTTACGGCATTCTTAAATGCTCAGTCAGACAAGCCTGAATTGGTTTTGGAAAGCAAAGCGTTACTGGTGTATAATCGTTTTCATGAACAGGTGGATGAGCTCAATCTGTTTGAAAATAAATCGGTTATGATCGATGATAAAAAAAGCATCTTTAAAATATCTACGGATAAAAAAACTTATCATGCAGGTGAAGAAGTACGTGTCCATTTTGACGCAGAGGAGGCATCTCATATCTCTTATGCAGTTGTAAGAGCCGCTCTGTATGATCCTCTTTCATCGGAAACAGGTGATTCTTACACGACAAACTTTAAATTTTCCGGAACAACAGTACCTGGTTTTGTGGAGAATGATGGCATTTTGCTTAACGGCCAGGTAGTTGATGAAACAGGTCGCGGGCAGGCGGGGAAACTGGTAATATTATCTATTACTTCGGAACCACCTTATTTCGATTATTATTATACCAACGAAACAGGTAACTTTCATTTTTACCTGAAAAACGCAGTCGGAAAAGCAAAGGTAGTTTTACAGGTAATTACAGACGATGAAAAAGAATATCGTATTCGTGTGGATGATAACAGGTTGCGATTGAAAGATCCGGTTGTCTTAAGAAATAAATTACTGAATCCAAAGCAGTCGGATTTTATTAAAACAATAGTAAACAGCGATTATCTTCGACGGTTGTTCAATCCTATGGTTCCTTCAATCGATGATTTTTTTGAAATGCCGCCTAAGTTTCCTATACCTTTTTATGGAGTTCCAACTAAGAGGGTAGTCCCAGAAGAATTTTTTGATTTGCCTGATTTCCAGGAAATTTCACGTGAATTATTGCCCGGGGTCCAATATCGGTTGGATAATGGTCAGATTGTCATCCGCATGATAAATATGGAACAGAATGATTTTTTTAAGGACGAACCTTTGGTTCTGCTTAATGGGATACCGGTATTTAATAATCAACTTATCGCGGGATTAAAGTCAACCGATATAAGTTATATTGATATGGTTCAGAATGAACGGATTTATGGAGACCTGAAACTGGATGGAATATTGGCTGTTTCTTTAAACGATAAATCGAACAACTGGATGGCAATGCAAAAAGGTGTTTTTCAGTTTACTGTAAATTGTCTTCAGCCGCAAAAATATCCTGACTATTCTCCAAAGAACAAAATGAACATAAATTATCCTGATATGCGACGAACCTATTTCTGGAAAACCTTTTACAAACCAGGTGATTTTAATTTTAAACTTTCTGATCTTAAAGGAGAGATAGAAATAATTGTGGAAGGATTCTCGGAAGGCCGGGGGTTCTTTAAAACTTCAAAAATTATAGAAGTGAGATGAAAAAAAGGCTGTTCTGTCATATTATACTATTAGCAATATTATTTCCCTTGGTAACCGGGGCCCAGGAAAATAGCACTTTCAAGAATAACATTACGCCAAAAACCAGTCAACTGAATGGTAAACTAATAGGCGAACGTTATTACCTGACTGTAATGGCGAATAGCAAATTTTTTCTTCCGGATGATTGGGCAGAGGGATCTGTTACATTAACTGACGGCGATTATTTTGAAGGCGTAAAATTACGGTACATGGCTTTTGGAGATCAACTGGTAGTTTATAACAAAAATATACAGGTGTTTTTTACCATTGATCACGAAATCGTGAGATCGTTTTCTTTTAAAACCAGAATTGGGAATACCCGAAAATTTATTAACCTGGGATTACATAAAAATATAAGTGAAGACAAAAATTATTTTGAAGTTCTTTATTCAGGGAATAATTCTTTGCTGGCATTCCATTCAGTAAATGAGCTAAAAGTTACGCCATATATGGATAATAGTGGTGTTATCCGCGATATAGAATACAGACCTGAGCTGGTTTATTTTGCTTTAACTAAAGATAACCGGTTGATAAAAATGCAAAAATCGAGGCGAACATTTGCAGTTAATTTCCCGAAACATAAAAAAGAAATTCGAAAAACTTTCCGGCAGAAAAGACTCTCTGCATTGACTGAAGCATCTTTTATTCATTCGTTTAAGGTTCTCGATGAGTCAGGTGTTTTGCAGTAATTTCTTTTTCTTTTGAATTTCACGCAACCCTAAGCGCCTCAATCACATCTTCAGAAAAAACAAACTAAACAAATGAAAAAATTGTGTCTGTTGGTGCTATCCGTACTATTCGTTATCCCTGTTTTTGCTCAACTTGAAAAAGGGTATATATACCTGAAGAACGGAACTGTTTTAAAAGGTAAGTATAAATATTCCAGCGATTTAAGTAAAGTCCAGGTAATATCAGAAGGAAATATGTGGATTTTTTATGCAAATAACGTGGACAGTATAAGAGGATTACATTCTCATGGAATGAAGAGCTTAAGCGTGGAAGATACAAATTCCCCTTTTTATTTGCGTACGGAGATTGGTGTACTGGTAGGTAGTTCAGAAGATAGTCAAAATGCTCCTTTTTGTTTTTCTTCATCAATAAATTACCAGTTTCATCCGCTATTTTCATTTGGTTTGGGAGCGGGGCTCGAATTTCTGAAAGAATCGTATATGCCCCTCTATGTAAATTTGGAATTCAAGTGGCGTGATGCTAATTCTACTCCCTATTTTTTCTTAAAAAGCGGGTATATGGTTCCGCTTGAAAAACCCAATGAGATATATTATTACAATTATCAGCCATGGAGCAGTGTCTGGCCAACACCAAGCGAAAAACTGGATGCTAAAGGTGGGCTGATGATCAATCCGGGCATTGGCTATCAACGAATGTTTTCCTATAGTTTTGGAATGTCGTTTGCTTTTGGGTACCAGTTCCACACGCTTCATTACATGGGAGAATATGATTATGGTCTTAACATTGATTATAATCGTCTGACTATAAAACTCGGAATCATTTTCAAATAAAAATTGTGATCATGAAAACAATAAAAAATATAATTCCACTTTTGATTTTGTTCGTTGCATTTAATTCGTGCATGGATAAATACACTGAGATTTTTACCGCAAATTCACCTGTTTATATGTCGTACGAAGATTTGCGGGATGCTGTGAAAGTATCTGCGGCCCGCGATTTGGAAAATCCGGGCAAAATCTATTTTAAGGACGGGTATATTTTTGTAAACGAAGAGTTGAAAGGCGTACATATTATTGACAACCATGACCCTTCCGATCCGCAAAATGTAGGTTTTATTGAAATACCCGGGAATGTAGATATAGCTGTAAAAAATGATATTTTATATGCCGACAGTTATATTGATTTGGTTGCGATTGATATTTCAAATGTTACCAGTCCGGTGGAAGTAAAACGAATTAAAGATATTTTCCCTTATACTACACCACCTCTGGCTGATGAAAAATTAAGGATTGCAAAAGTAGATGATAAAAAAGGAGTGGTAATTGACTGGGAAATTAAAAAAGTTCACCAGGAGGTGGAATCTTACTACTATCCTGTTTATCCTATGCGTAATTATGCAGAAGATGCGGTTTTTAGTGTTAGTTCAGCTTCTTCTGCGCAAAGTTCGTTCGGTGTGGGCGGATCCATGGCGCGTTTCGGTTTATATAATGATTTCTTGTACGCGGTTGACAATGCCACCCTTTATATTTTTGATGTGAAAAATTCGGAAAGTCCTAATAATATTGGAACGCAGAATGTTGGCTGGAACGTGGAAACCATGTTCATTTATGATAATCATATGTTTTTGGGAACCCAAACCGGGATGCGCATTTACGGTTTAAATGTACCAACTGTGCCGAATTATATTTCCGATTTCTGGCATGTTACAGGTTGTGATCCGGTTGTGATTTCAAACGGATATGCATATGTGACTTTACGTGGAGGAAACACGTGTGGAAGTGCCGTCAACCGTTTGGATGTGTTGCAATTGTCATCAGATTATGAAAATAATACATTACTGGCCTCTTACCCGATGCATGGTCCGTATGGCCTCGGAATTGATGACCAGATTCTTTTTGTCTGTGATGGTGATGCCGGGTTGAAAGTCTATGATGTGACTGACAAACTACATATTGATGACCATATGATCGCCGCTTTTTCCAATATTAATACCTATGATGTCATTCCCGTTAATAATTATCTTTTTATGATCGGGGATGACGGATTTTATCAGTACGACTATTCCGATCTGCAAAATATCAAACAGATAAGTTTTATCCCGGTGGTTAAAAATGAGTAAGTGTCAAAAAATCAAAAGGTAAATTTCCGTCCGGGGCTAATGGAGGAACTTAAATCAATCAATTCTAAAATTTTAAATAGCCTGGCAAACTGCCGGGCTATTTTATAAAATGAATTCGTTTCGAAGGAAATTTGAAAATAAATTAGTCGACATGACAGAACTTTTGTTTATTATTGGATTAATTTTTGTTTCTTGGAAAACCAATGAGATGGAGAGTTAAGGGGAAATAAAATAAAGTTATCATTGTAACATTTTTAAGATTATTCGGTCTAATGTCGATGTGAAAATTGAAACGATAAATGATCGTTAACTAAAATAACTAACGAATCCTAATCTAACCGGATTGAAACTGAGATTTTTCTATAAAATAATTCTGCTATGGATGATACTGGCCTGTACAGATTCCCAGGAAAGTTATGGTCAGAATATTCAGGAAATTAAGATTAGTGGTAATTTCCGGAATGTTCCGTTATCCGTTTTTTTCGATACTCTTGAAGTAAAATATGGTATAAAGGCATACTATAAATTAGGGTGGGTCAATAAATATAACATAAATACCTCGTTTGATGATAATCCGTTATTACGTGCGTTAAACAGCATTTTTACTACCCACGAGCTCACGTACGAAGTTTTTCAGGATAATTCGATTATTGTATATCCTCGCAGGCTGGACACCAGGCAGAGCCTCGAAGACGTAAACCAAATACTGGTGATTGGCAATCCGATAAATAAAGGAAAGTACAAAACAGCTTTGATTACGGGTAAAGTTGTCGATGGGAAAACAGGAGATCCATTGCCCGGAGCCGTAGTTTATAACAGCAAACTTGACAAAGGATCAACGACTGGTAGCGATGGAACATTTGAACTGGAATTACCCACAGGCGAACACATACTCAATATTTCATTTATGGGATTTCTGGGTTACGAAAAAAAAATCTATTTGATAGAATCAGGGAATGCCGAATTCGACTTGTTTGAGGAGTCACACAGTATTGGAGAGGTTTTGGTTACCGCCGATGAATTTAATACTTCGCGTACTCAAATGAGCATGGTACATATGAGTTCAAAAGAGTTAAAAATACTCCCGCTACTGATGGGAGAAAGAGATGTTCTGAAAAGTGTTGTTATGCTGCCAGGAATTCAATCGGTTGGTGAACTTTCGTCGGGATTTAACGTACGTGGGGGAAATTCAGATCAAAACCTTGTATTGTTAAACGGTTCACCTATTTTCAACACATCACATTTATTTGGATTTATTTCAGCTATAAATCCTGATATGGTGGAAGATATAAGGATTTTCAAGGGTGGGTTACCTGCACGTTACGGAGAAAGAGTCTCGTCAATTATGGAGATTAAAATGAAAGACGGGAACGAAGATAAAATTAAACTTTATGGTGGACTGGGAATAATCAATTCCAGGGTGGCACTCGACGGTCCGTTGACCAAAAATAAAAAGTTGACATTTGTTGCCGGAGGCCGTATGTCGTATACCGACTGGATGCTCAAACAGGTACCTGACGCCTCCATTTCATCGAGTGTCACCAATTTCTACGATGTAAGTGGTAAACTCTCCTATATATCTGACAAAAATAACTGGCTGCATTTGATGGGTTACACAAGTAGCGATGAATTCAGCACCAGTAAACAGTCAATCAATAATTATGGGAATGAGCTGTTTAACATGGTGTTACACAGACGTTATGGAGAAAAATTAAGCGGAGATATTATATTAGCATACAGTAGTTATAAGTTTCGCCTGACGGATTTTGCTGATGGCAAAGATTTTGAAGCTTATTATCTTGATAACCGGATTCAATATGAAGCAGCAAAATACAATCTTCTCTGGCATCCGCATCCGCGACATAATATACACAGTGGTTTTAATTTTATATATTATTTGAATGATCCTGGAAAGATATCTCCAATGGCTGAAAATAGCATTATCGTTCCGGATCAGTTGGACAGGGAAAATGCTTTTGAAGGTGCTCTTTATGTGAGTGACGAATTCGACATCATTCCTGGAGTAACGGCGAATATAGGTATGCGTTACAGCCAGTTTGCTTTGCTGGGTAGAAAAACGGTTTTGATTTACGATAAAAACCAGGCAAAAAGTGCAGAAACGGTAATCGATTCTTTGTTTTTCAACAAAGGCGAGATTGTTAAAAGTTATGGTGGAATTGAACCACGCCTGTCGGTTAACTGGGAAACCAACCAGGGATTTTCCTATAAATTAAGTTATCAAAGAACGCGGCAATACATCAGTCAAATAAGTAACAATGCAGTAATTTCTCCGGCTGAAATCTGGAAGACCAGCGATTATTACATTGAACCGCTTATTAACGACCAGGTAGCTTTGGGTTTTCAGAAAAACAATTTTTTGCGCAAATATTCGCTGTCTGCCGAAATGTATTACAAGCAGCTTCAGAATTTGATTGAATACAAAAATGGTGCGCAGATTATTATGAATAAACACCTTGAAACTGATCTGATACCGTCTGATGGATATTCTTACGGAATAGAATTATCGCTTAATAAACCCGATGGTCGTTTAACAGGTTGGTTGAATTATACTTATTCAAGGACAATGCGAAAAACTGACAGCAAATTTAACAAAGAACAAGTCAATAAGGGAAAATATTATCCTTCGATATATGACAGGCCCCATGATCTTTCGGTTGTTGCCAATTATAATATAAGCCGGCGCTGGCGGGCTGCTGGAAATTTTGTGTTCATTTCGGGTCGTCCGGTTACATTGCCGGAAGTTACATACAAGTATATGGGAGAAACACAGGTATACTATTCCGACAGGAACAAGTACAGGATGCCACCATATCACCGGTTTGACATTTCCATTACTTTAGACGAAAATCTCCGCAGAAAGCGAATGTGGAAAGGAAGTTGGACGCTTTCAGTTTATAACGTTTATGGAAGAAAAAATCCATATTCTGTCTATTACAGGAAAACTGCCCCGGAAGCAGAAACCGGTTACCGGAAATATTCGTTGTTTAAACTGGCTGTAATTGGTGTTCCTATACCCTCATTAACCTATAATTTTACATTTTGACATGGTGAAATGGTTAATATATATGGTGTTGATTATTTTCGCAATTGTGGCTTGCGAAGAAATTTACCGGCCGGAGCTGGATCAGGTTGACGATTTTCTTGTCGTTGAAGCTGTTCTGGTTTCGAATCAAATGCAGAATGATATTTATCTATATAAAACAATCGGATTTAACGAAGGGACCCAAAAGTACCCCGCTGCTACCGGGGCGCTGGTTTACCTGATTGACTCGAACAATACCCAAATTCAGTGTGAAGAGATCGTTGCGGGTACTTATCGCCTGAATTATAAATTAAATACGGGTAGCATTTATCATCTTTTCATTCAGTATGATGGGGAAGATTACGAATCCGGATTACAAATGGTTCCTGAAATTCCCTCTATGGATTCGGTTTACTGGGGACATGCGACCAGGAAAATTACCACCGGTGTAGCGAATTCTACCGATAAAATAAAAAGTGAGGCTGGTTTCCAGATCTATGCTGACATGAAATACAACGGAGGTTTAAGCCACTATCGGTTTTATGCCCGCAAAATTATTCAGTATATCGATCATTATGATACTATAATTCCGCCCGATCCCATACCTTTCTCATTACCTATTTATACATGGAGATCGATTTATCCTGCTGGTATTTTTAATATAGCTGGCCCTCCTGAATACAGTACGCAAAAAGATATTAGCAAGCATTCGCTGGAATTTTTCGAATCAGATTATAACAAATATATAATTGATACGGTGGCATTTGCAGGGTGGATTTATATTATATATCAGTATGGAATTAATGAAGACACCTATAACTTTTATTCAGATTTGAATAGTCAGTTAAATGCTGAAGGAAAAATCTTTGACCCGGTTTATGTTCAGGCAAGGGGAAATATTTCGTGTAGTTCAGATTCCGAGAAGATAGTACTGGGAAATTTTGAAATAACCACACGCAATGAAGAACGGTTTTATTTGAATTACTATAAAAACAGAGATACGTTGGTGATACTGAAGCCAATCCCATTTTTTTATAATATACCGGAAAAAGGGAGAATAAAAGATATAATGCCCGATTTTTGGGAAGGTAACTCAAAAGTTTATCCGGATGAATAAAGGAACTGAAAATATTGGTTCGTGGCTGTTGGTTTTATTTTTACTAATGGCATTTACCTTGCCGGTAAAAGCAGAGGAACAAATTCATTTATTTCCCGACAGAAACTCGGCGGTTTCAGGTGATACCATTTGGTTTAGCCTGATTATTTTCAGCGAAAATGTGAATGAGATGAGTAACGTTGTTCATGTTCAGCTCGACAACCTGGAAAACAACCACATTTCCAAAGTGTCAGTTCTTTGCAGCGGCGGAACCGGAACCGGTTATATTCCTGTTCCTGATTCACTCTCAACAGGCGTGTATGTTCTCCGGGCATTTTCGAACATTCAGAAAAGCGATAAAAGCGCCGTTATCAATCAAAAATTCATTACGGTTTACAATCGGTTTGAAGAAGCGTTCTACAGAATAAATATGCCTGAGATAAATAGCGACAAAAAATATGACCTTTCAGACGCTATAAAAATTCGCACAGAAAAAGATAAATATGAAAGGGGAGAAAATGTTAAAGTAGGGATGGATATTCAGCAGGAAGTTGCAGATAATACTTCGCAGGTGATAGTTACTGCCGGAATCGAAGACTCTGATTTCGAAATTTTTGCTACTTCTTGGTTTCCAACAGGTCATAAACAGGTCGAAAAATTACCTGTTTCAATGGTGGAGAAAAACGGAATTTTAATCGAGGGTAAAGTACATTCAGCAGAAACCGGCCAGTCTGTTCCTAATGCTGTAGTAGTATTGAGTATTCCGGATTCAATACCTTTCTTTGATTATTGTGTTTCCGATTCTTTAGGCATGTTTTATTTTTACCTGCGAAATGCAACCGGAACTGCTGACCTTGTTTTACAGGCGCTGGCTAAAAATTCATTGCCCTGCACCATCGAACTTTTTGAAAATTATGTGGATGTGGAAGGAATAAACAGCACCGAAAAAATGCTCAACCACGAAGAGCTTGTATTTGCTGAAAGTGCTGTTAAAGCATCATATTATACTAAATTCTTTAAAGGATACAAGGTTGAGTCAGGCAAATATTTTACCATGCAGCGTCAGTTTAAATACCCATTTTATGGAGAACCGTCGAAAACCTTTAATCCAAATTTATTTATTGATTTGCCTGATTTTCATGAAATATCAAGAGAGATTTTACGTGGTGTTATGTACAGGGAGAGAAAAAAAGGAACAACAATCCGTCTCCTGAATAATGGTAACGGAACTGTTTTCAAAGATGAACCTTTAAAGTTGTTGGATGGAATACCTGTATTTGATCCTAAAGTTTTAGCCCCAATGGGAACCACCGACATCGACAAGGTAGATGTGGTTTTTTACAAGCGATTTTTTGGCGATTTATCTTTTGACGGGGTGTTGTCGATTTATACAAAAAACAGATCGCTAACCTGGGTAGATGGAAATCCTTCAACCGGTCACTTTGAATATCCTTGCATTCAGCCGCAAAAAATGTGGAATTTTAGTAATACCATGGTGGAGAATACTCACATTCCCAATTTTAACAAGGTATTGTATCGATTAACATCCGGCGGCTCAAATGCTCCGAAAACATTTAGTTTCAAAACGTCAGACTTAAAAGGGAATGTTGTAGTGCGGGTAATATTGGTTCAAAAAAACCGCAGAATATTGTATCGTCAGAAAATAATAAAAGTGGAATGAAGAACAGGGCAAAAGTTGTATTGTTAGTTTTGTCCGTTTTCCTGTTTGCAAGGATTTCGGCACAGGAGTTTTATAATTCACCGAAACCGCTGACAACGGAATCGAATACCTTGAATTATAAGCTAACCGGGAATCAATATTATTTTCAGTCAACTTTACTTGGAACGGTTTATTTAAACGAAAAATGGTCAACCGGCAGTTTAAAACTGGAGAATGGAGATTTTTATGAAAAAGTACCTTTAAAATTAAATACCTTTCTGGAAGAACTTGTGGTTTACAATCAAAGGACTGGAGCAATTTTTTATCTCGATAAATCAATTATTGATGAGTTTGATATGGGGTTGGAGCATAACTCATACAATTTGTTCAAAAAGGTTCATTTAGATAAATTGTCCAAAGGCGATCACTATTTCAATGTGTTATACGATGGCAAGGTAAAATTGTATCTCTGGCATCGAACAGTGGATAGTCAGACTTCGCCATATAAAGATAGTTACGGGTTTATGCGTGCTTCACGGTATGAAGAGTCTAATGTCTATTTTATTGCTTTTCCTGATAACTCCATATCCAGAATTTTACCTCAACGACGATCGTTTTTGAAGTTATTTCCCGAGAAAAAGTCAACATTACGAAAAGCATTTAGAAAGAACAAAGTTAATTTTCATCCTAAAATGGAGGGTTCCATTAGGGCGGCTCAATTGGTTGAAAAGGAGTTTTTCTAAAAATTTATTCAAAGTAGTTCCATACAGTTTATCCATGTTCGTTTTTCTGTTTTGGGTTTATTAATGTGAAAAGCAATTTTTGAAATATTTTGTGCAACATTATAAACTGCCGGACTATTTTCGTTGTTATCCATGAGTAAAAATGTATTTTTGCTTATATTTTTCCAATCCAAAACAAAATCAATATACAGAAGGAATAAAAAATTTAATCAAAAATATATAGGAAGATGGAATTGAGGCAGAAGAAAGAAAACAGATGGAGGTTGAAATATTTGGTTTCGGGCATTATTGGAATAAATATAGTTGTATTGGTAATTATTTTGGGGGCGGCAACGTCCGAAAAAGAGGAAGCTACATCGGTTCCCGCAATTGCTTATACTTCAGTCCCCCTTCCTGATTCGGTTTCATTTGCCGGTGAAAAGATGCCGCTTGACCAGTTCGATGTCAAAGAATCACTCGACCGTGAATTGCTTTCCAACGCTTATTTTCATTCACAAACAATTCGGTACATCAAGATGGCTCCCCGATATTTTTCAATGATTGAACCTATTTTAAAAGAAAAGGGAATACCGGATGATTTTAAGTATTTGGCGCTTGCCGAGAGTGGATTTAACCCAAGAGCAGAATCTCCGGCAAATGCGATCGGGTTCTGGCAGTTTTTGAAAGGAACTGCCCGGCAATATGGATTGGAAGTAAATAATGAAATTGATGAAAGATTTGATGTAGAAAAATCAACTTATGCTGCTTGTGATTACCTGAAAGACGCATATGATATTTATGGGAACTGGACGATGGTGGCAGCTTCGTACAACGGTGGGATGAATGGGGTGAACAGACAAATAGATCGTCAGAAAACAGAAAATTATTATGACCTGCTTCTGGTTGAAGAAACCCAGCGTTATGTTTACAGAATTGTGGCATTAAAACTAATTCTTGAAAATCCTGCGAAATACAATTTTATTATTCCTGAAGAAGAAAAATACCCATTAGTTAAAACCAGAGAAATTGAAATAAAGGGCCCGGTATCAGATTTTGCTGATTTTGCTTTGGAAAACGGTGTGAGTTATAAACTGCTGAAAGATTTTAATCCATGGTTGCGCGATAACAAACTTACCAATGCAAGCGGGAAAACTTATAAAATAAAGATACCGGTTTTGAATTAGAAGGAGGATATTTGGGGAATGCAGAAAGTGAAAGAAGAAAATGTGGATCTTGTTCCTGAAACAGAAGAATCGGAAGAAAAAATCGGTGTATATGGCGCTCGGGTTCACAATCTCAGAAATATAAGTGTTGAAATACCTCGTAATAAACTTACGGTAATTACAGGACTCAGCGGCAGTGGGAAATCGTCGCTTGCTTTTGACACCATTTATGCAGAAGGACAACGGCGTTATATTGAAACTTTCTCTTCGTATGCCCGCTCTTTTCTGGGAAACATGGAGCGCCCTGATGTGGATAAAATTACCGGGTTAAGCCCCGTTATTTCCATTGAGCAAAAAGTAACTTCACGAAATCCACGTTCAACAGTCGGTACAGTTACTGAAATATACGATTTTCTTCGGTTGCTTTACGCACGTGCGGCGGAGGCTTTTTCGTACAACACCGGCGAAAAAATGGTGAAGTATTCCGAAGAAAAAATCATTCAACTCATTAAGGACGATTTTGCAGGAAAACGAATCGATATTTTAGCGCCTGTAGTAAAAGGGCGAAAAGGTCATTATCGCGAATTGTTTGAACAAATTCGGAGAAAAGGATTTTTATATGCCCGAATTGATGGTGAAATAACCGAGTTAAAACACAATCACCGCGTAGATCGTTACAAGAACCACTTTGTTGAAATTCTGATCGACAAGCTAAAAGTAGAAGAAGCAGGACTGAAACGCTTAAAAGCAAGTATTCAAACGGCTATGAAACATGGCCATGAAATTCTGATGATCCTCGATCACGACACACAGGAAGCTAAATATTACAGTCGGTTACTTATGTGCCCGACAACCGGAATTTCATATAATGAGCCAGCACCGCATAATTTCTCATTTAACTCGCCACAGGGAGCTTGTCCGCGGTGCAACGGACTTGGCAGAATCACCGAAATTGACCTTGAAAAGATTGTTCCCGATAAAAATAAAAGTATTTCAAAGGGTGGTATTGCTCCGCTTGGACCGTATAAAAATTCGTTGATCTTCTGGCAAATAGAAGCACTAGGTGAGAAGTTTGACTTTAAACTGACCACCCCGGTAAAAGATATTTCAGAAGAAGGATTACAAGCCGTTCTTTTTGGTACTAACGAAAGGATACAACTTAAAAATACACCGTTGGGAACCAGTATGAATTACCTGATGACATATGAAGGGGTGATTAAATATATTGATAGTCAGCGTGAGGATAATCCTTCGAAAACAGCTCAAAAGTGGGCAAATCAGTTTGTGAAAACAACGGTTTGCCCAGAATGCAACGGGATGCGGTTAAAAAAAGAATCACTTCATTTTAAAATTGATGGGAAAAATATTTCAGAATTAGCTCAGATCGACTTGAAAGAATTAGGCGAGTGGTTTAATGGGTTGGAAGATCGTCTGAGTGAACGGCAGCGGTTAATTGCCACTGAAGTGATTAAAGAAATCCGTGACCGGCTTGGGTTTATGCTTGGCGTTGGGTTGAATTACCTTGCTCTTGATCGTACAGCACAAAGTCTTTCCGGCGGTGAATCGCAAAGAATTCGACTGGCCACTCAAATTGGCTCGCAACTGGTAAATGTACTTTACATCCTCGATGAACCCAGTATCGGTTTGCACCATCGGGATAACCTGAAATTAATTAAGGCACTTGAACAATTGCGAGATTCAGGAAACTCTGTAATTGTGGTTGAACATGACAAAGATACCATGTTGCACGCTGATTATCTGATTGATATGGGACCGTTTGCCGGCAGGCATGGTGGTGAGGTAGTGGCTGCCGGAAACCCGAAGGAAGTTTTGAAAACAAAAACTTTGACAGCGGATTATCTGAATGACCGGAAAAGGATACTGGTTCCGGATATAAGAAGAAACGGGAAATCGGATTTTCTGGAAGTAAAAGGATGTACAGGGAATAACCTGAAGTCGGTTGACTTGAAAATTCCGTTGGGTAAGTTTATTTGTGTTACCGGCGTTTCTGGAAGCGGAAAATCGACATTGATAAACGAGACACTGCAGCCAATATTGAGCCAGCATTTTTATAAATCGATAAAAGACCCGTTACCATATAAATCAGTGAAAGGATTGGAATTCATTGATAAAGTGATCCGTGTGGATCAGTCGCCTATCGGACGGACGCCGCGCTCAAACCCGGTTACATATACCAATGTCTTTTCAGACATCAGAAATCTTTTTGCCCAGCTTCCTGAATCGAAAATAAGGGGTTATAAACCCGGTCGTTTTTCATTCAATGTAAAAGGTGGTCGTTGTGAGGAGTGCCAGGGTGGGGGACTGAAACTGATTGAAATGAATTTTTTGCCTGATGTTTATGTGCACTGTGATAAATGCAACGGGAAAAGATATAACCGTGAAACGCTCGAAGTCCGTTACAAAGGAAAGTCGATAAGCGATGTGCTGGAAATGACGATTGAACAGGGAGTGGAATTTTTTGATGCCATCCCGTCAATCTCAACTAAACTTAAAATGCTGCAGGATGTGGGGCTCGGATATATTACCCTTGGGCAATCATCGACAACATTATCAGGTGGTGAATCGCAAAGGGTAAAACTGGCTGCCGAACTGGCCAAAAGAGACACAGGAAAAACAATTTATATTCTGGATGAACCTACTACCGGCCTCCATTTTGAAGATATTCGCGTACTTCTGGAAGTGTTGAATAAGCTGGTTGACAAGGGAAACACTGTAATCGTCATTGAACACAACATGGATGTGATAAAAGTGGCAGATTATATTATCGATATTGGCCCGGAAGGCGGAAAAGACGGCGGCAAAATATTATGTGCCGGAACACCGGAAGAAGTTGTAAAAAATAAAAAATCATATACTGCGCGATTCCTGGAAGAGGAACTAAAAATTAAATAACTCTATTTACATAAAAAAGTCAGTTGCAAATGGTGTGAATTAGCGACGCAATGTTTAAAGTGAAATCCCTGAAATGCTGTTTTTTTAATACATTTACATCAACAGGCTTTAACATCTGTTTCAAACAATGAAAAACTTAGAAATTTTTTGTATGAATACACAATCATGGCACGAATACCCGCTTGGAACTTCGTTACTTGAAATCTGCCGTGACCAGAATATACAGACCGAGAACAAAATTTGCGGGGCAGTTGTAAATAACCAGGTGCGGGAATTGTCGTTTTGTGTGGTAAAAAATAAACAAGTCGAATTTATTGATTTTTCAAACCCCGACGGAATGCGCCTGTATTACCGTAGTCTTATTTTTGTGTTATATGCTGCGGTTAAGGAAGCTTTCCCTCATGTTTCACTGCAAGTTCAAAATGGAATTTCCAACGGATTCTTTTGTGAGTTGAATGGTCTTGAACGGGAAATTACTAGCTCCGATATTCTTTTGATAAAACAGGAAATGAATAACCTGATTGAAAAAGATATTCCATTTGTTAGAAAAACAGTGCCAACCACCGATGCTGTTGACTTGCTGATGAGGCAAGGGTTAGAAGAGAAGGCGCACCTGTTTGAGCAGCAAGGGAAACTGTTTTCATCGCTTTATTTTCTTAACGATCTTGCCAATTATTTTTACGGACACCTGCTGCCATCAACCGGATATATTTCCAGCTTTGGCCTTATGCCATATTTTAGTGGTTTATTGCTTCGCATGCCTCGCAGAAAAGATTTTAGTAAGTTAAGAAAAGCACAAAAACAGCCTAAATTATTTGAGATTTTTCAGGAACAGAAAAACTGGGCCGAAATTTTGAATGTATCTACCATTGGTAATTTAAATGATTTTGCACTTCGAAATGAAGGAGGACAAATTATTAAAATATCTGAGGCCCTGCATGAAAAGAAAATAGCAGAAATAGCCAATACAATTTATTCGCGTAGCGACGAAGTTCGGGTGGTGCTGATTGCCGGACCTTCTGCTTCTGGAAAAACAACGTTTAGTAAGCGACTTGGAGTTCAACTGGCAGTAAACGGGTTACGTCCTTTTCAGATTTCGCTGGATAATTATTTTGTTAATCGTGAATTGACGCCACTCGACGAATTTGGTGAGTATGATTTTGAATCGTTGCAAGCCATTGATGTTGAATATTTTAATAAACAACTGGTAGATTTAATGAATGGCAAAGAGGTGCGGTTGCCAAAGTTTGACTTTCACGAGGGAAAAAGGCTAAAAAACGGAAAAAAATTGAAACTTTTACCCGGTGATATTCTAATTGTGGAAGGGATTCATGGAATGAATCCGGGATTACTTACACAGGTTCAAACCAAAAATACATATCGCATTTTTATTTCAGCTTTAACGCAAATTTCCTTCGATGAGCACATGCATATTTCAACTGCCGACAACCGGTTAATCCGCCGTATGATCCGCGATTCCAAGTATCGTGGGTACCCAGCCTGGGAAACTCTGAAACGTTGGCCCTCGGTGCGCAGGGGAGAGGAGAAGAACATATTTCCATACCAGGAAAATGCAGATATAATGTTTAATTCAGCCACTTTATACGAACTTGCTGTTCTGAAAAAATATGCGGAACCCTTACTAAAAACAGTAACTGAAAACCGGGAAGAGTACAGTGAAGCAACTCGGTTATTGAAATTCTTATCTTATTTTAAACCGATTGATGATGAGGAAATACCACCAACTTCGTTAATACGTGAGTTTTTGGGTGGAAGCAGTTTTGCCTATTAGTCAATTTTGTAAAATATTACATCTTTAGCTTGTTCAGGGATGGTTTTAAAAGTACTCAGAAGACATAATAAGGATAAATAAAAAACCTCAGATAATGAAACCTGAGGTTCTGGTACTTAGTGAACAAAAATAACGCTGAATTTTTTGGTACCAAATTTCCAAATTTTCTTGGTCTATGAAAAGTAACTTCTGTATTATGATTTAACGTCTTGTACAAAGATAGCGCTCAAATTCAGGCTGTATCTATGATTGTTTCTTATTTTGTCCGTTCAAAGGGCTTAAAGTGAGTTTCAATTTTCCTGATATTGAGCGGTAAATAGTTTACTGGAAATTATTTGTTAAGGACAGGTTAATAAATTGCTGAGCCATTTCAGGAATTCTATGCAGGATTTTAAAATGATAATGTGATAAAGTAAAAACCGTAAAGGACAGCATTAACGGTTTTATGAATTATAAATTAATAACCGACTCTTATTATCAGAATTGGGTCAATCCTTTTTTCAGGGCATATTTTACGATGTCAGCATTTGTTTTCAAATCCATTTTTTCCAGAATATTCTGTTTATGGGTCCCAACAGTTTTAACGCTGATAAACAATTTATCGGAAATTTCCTTGGTTGATTTTCCTTCTGCAAAGAGTACAAAAATTTCTTTTTCGCGTTTCGATAGTTTATTGTATTCGTCCTGATCGTCATTTGTAGGAGTTAAATAGCCGTTGATTACCATTTCAGTGATATCCTGGCTTAAATATTTTTTACCGTCATAAACTAACTGAATAGCATCGGTTAATTGCCGTAAAGTGCAATTCTTCAGAAGGTAACCATCTGCTCCAGCCTCAAGGACCCCTTTGACATACTGCTTGTCGGAATGCATTGAAAGAGTAATTATTTTTATATCGGAAAATTGACTTTTTATTTTTTTACAGGCTTCAATACCGTTCATTTCCGGCATGGCAATATCGAGTAAAACTACATCAGGTTTATAGTGTTTAACTTTGTTTATGGCATCAATACCATTTTCGGCCTGGGCAATAACTTCAATACTATCGATAGGGAAAAGCAGGTTGGAAATTCCTTCTCTGAATAACTGATGATCATCTGCAATTAGTACTTTTATTTTCATCGGTTTATATCTTTAGGTTTGATTAAGTGCTTATTCGTATAATGCCAAGTGATTGTTTTAACGAAAAAGCATTAGCAATGTTCTCATTTTTATGGGTTATTTGCAGAAACGGGGAATTCTATAATTGCTTTTGTTCCTTTTCCCGATTCCGATTTTAAAAAGAAATGTCCGTTTAGGCTTTCCAGCCTTTCCTTAATGCTCATTAACCCAAATCCGCTTATTTTGTTTCTATTTTCGCGATCAATACCAATTCCGTTATCCTCAAGTACAAACCTGTACTTATTTTCTATCTGATTAATACGAAGGATAATTTTACTCGCTTTAGCATGTTTTACTATATTTTGAATCAGTTCGCTGAATATGCGATAAAATAAAATAGTGTATTCTTTCTTTATTTGAAGCTCAATATTTTCTCCGTAAATGATGGTATGCATATTATGCTTTTGCTCCACCTGGTCAAGTCTCCATTTCAACGCAGAAATAAGTCCAAGTTCGTAAAGAATAGGTGGACTTAAATCGTAGGTGAGAGTTCTCGATTCTCTTATGGCTTTGTTTATCAACTCCGATGTTGTGTTTATTGTCTCTATTACTTCCGGCGAGAAATTTGTTTCATCAACGCTCGAAAGTTTTATATAAGCAAGCGACAATGTTTGCCCCAGGCCGTCGTGTAAATTTTCGGCAATTCGTCTTCTTTCCCGCTCCTCAACCAGGCTGATTTCTTTGTTCAGGTCCTTTAGTTTACGCTGATAACGTTCAATTTTTCTCAAATTCTTTTTTTGCTCTATTTCTGCCAGTTTCCGAATGGTAATGTCAAAACATACCCCGCGGTTTCCGGTATATTTTCCCTCGGAGTTGAAATAAGGAAAGCTGTTAAACGCCAGCCACGTTTTTGTTTTATTAACGTTGAGTACAATCTCAACTTCTTTTATTTTAGAGTCTTTGGAAAGTTGAATCACATCGTTATCCTCATCGAGTTGAAAGAGTTCGGTATATTTCATTTTCCCAATAATTTCGAGAGGTGATATTTTCAGGATGTTTTCGATAACCGGACTTATATAAACAACAATACCTTCTTCGTCTGTTTCCCAGTAGAATTGCCTTACGTGTTCCGAAATTTGCAAAAACCTTTCTTCTCTCTGCAAGTATTTATTTGTTTGTGCTTTTATTGAAAGCTCCAGATTTTCATTTCTTTTCCGAAGCAGGTCTTCAACAGCTTTAATCCGCAGCGCCACATTAATCTGCGCCCGGAGTTCGTTGTTGTCGAATGGTTTTGATATAAAAGCATCGGCTCCTGCATCCAACCCTTTAATCCGTTCTTCCGATTTCCAGCCCAAAGCAGAAATCATTATCACCGGAATATTTATTGTTTTTACATCGCTTTTGAGGATTTTACACACATCATACCCGTTTAATCCAGGCATTAAAATATCCAGTAATATAAGTTCCGGATTTTCTTCCTTAGCCATCGTAACCCCATCTTTGCCGTTCAATGCTTTTAGCATAACAAAGTCAGGATAGTATTTCTGGATGATATAGTGTAATAATTCCAGATTTAATTCATTGTCATCGATGGCAAGAATTTTCTTCATCAGCGTCATGTTTTATCATTCTATCGCGTTCAAATAAAATGATCAGATTCACAGGGACTTGTTCAACGTTCGTCTCAAAGTTATTAATTTATTTCTAGTTTAAAAAAGAGGTAAATAAAAAGTTTGTATGAAAAATAAATTTGTGGAATGTGAAGTATTCAGTTTTTACCTTTTGAAAACGTGGAAACCAGTTGCTTCACTGAGTGAAAAATTAAGTAAGGTGTGACGGTGTTTCTGTACTAAAAAGTTGAAAGCCTATTTAACAGAATTATTAGAAAAATGAGAAAGACTTAATTATAGAAAAATTTGTCCAATAAGTTCTGACATTAAACAGGAGATAAAAAGAAAGGCTTCTGAATACGTGATCAGAAATCCCAGAAGATAGTGCAAGACTCCACTTGTAGGCAAAAAAATACTAATAATTAATTGTGGGGCAGGATCCGAACTTACTACCCCTTGCTCCCCAAAATGAATAATACAAGAAAATGTTATAATTTATCTTATGCATCCCATTAACTTCTTTATTTTTTAGTTCATCAATAGCACTGTTGTTTTTGGTATGAAAAATAATTGATTTTGTATGCAAAATATATGCAAATAAAAAAGAGCTACAAAATTTAACTCTTGTAACTCTTTGATTTTCAGGTCGGGGTAGCAGGATTCGAACCTGCGACCCCCTGCT
>CAVYOB010000044.1:0-5639 GCA_963769925.1 uncultured Prolixibacteraceae bacterium | reverse complement strand
CACCAGTACTAGTTTCATTATTTGTTGAACGTCATTCCCACAAAAGTGGGAATCTCAAAATCTATAGCAGAAATTCCAATGAAAAGAATATTTTCAGTTGTCTTAATCCTTACTACGTTCACGATTAGTGCCCAGGATCGAAGCCAATGGTTTGAATTTTATCTTCCCTGGGACGATTCCACGAAAACAATTACTGATATGTCGGCATATCTTGATGCACCTGCGGGGAAATACGGATATCTTCAAACAACTCCGGATGGTCATTTCAGGTTTGAAAATAAAGATCAGGATGAACGATTTGTTGGCGTTGTGAATGTTGCCATTGCCAATTTTCCGACAAAAGATCAGGCACGGATACTTGCTGCCCGAATGGCAAAATTCGGTATAAATCTCGTTCGAATTCATTTAATCGATGTGGAAGGAACATCCGGATTGTTTCAGAATTCATCGCTGAACACGCTTCAATTAAGTGTCGACCGACTGGATAAAATGGACTATTTCATCAAATGTTTAAAAGACAAAGGCATTTATTTTAATTTTTGTATTCAGTCAGGAAGGGTTTTCAAAACAGCAGATGGACTGAATGCGCCGGTTACAAATAATCAAAGCAAGTACGTTACCATCTTTGATCCGAAAATAATTGATCTTCAGAAAGATTTTGCGGAAAAAACTATCGGTCATGTAAATCCCTATACCGGCTTAACTTATGCCAATGACCCTGCCATGGCAACAGTAGAACTTACCAATGAAAACTCGTTGTTCAACGGCTGGTTTGGTTGGGAATCTGACAAGATTTTTAGTGACAACACCGAAGGGATAGGAACTTATTATTCTGCTGAGTTAGACAGCATGTTTAATGAGTGGTTATCCGCTAAATATTCCAGTGATGAAGAATTAAGTACAACCTGGGGGAAACAGGAAAACATTGCTGAAAATGAATTGGTCAAAAACGGATCTTTTGAACAGAACCTGACTGGTTGGAGCACATGGATAAATTCACCAACGGTTACCGGATCTTTTTCGATTGATAATTCTGTAGCCAAAAATGGTTCAAAATCGTTAAAGGCAATTGTGACCAAAACCGGCGAATACGGTTGGTATTTCCAAATGAAAACCAACAATTTCAGCGTGGAAAAAAATGGCTCATATAAACTGGCTTTTTATGTAAAAGCTGATGTTGAAAAAGAACTCCAGGTGGAAATTATGGAAAATGATACCTGGAAATATATTTCGGGTCCGATGTTTACTACAACTGCCGATTGGAAATTAGTCGAAATTTATTTCACCAGTACTTTCCAAACCAATAAACTGATTGCACAGTTTGATTTTGGAAAGCAATCCGGCACATTCTGGCTCGATTCGGTCAGTATCACTCCGTTTAATGGCGTTGGTCTTGAACCCGGAGAGTCGCTTGAAGTGAAAAATATTAAAAGAACAAAGGCCACGGATGTTGGCAAATATACACCTGAAAGAATTGCAGACAACACTGAATTTTATTTTGAAACAGAGAAAAATTACACAAACGAATTGTCTGGTTATCTGAAAAATGACCTGGGCGTAAAATGTCCGGTAACATTTACTAATAATTATTACGGACTGGCATCGGTCTATTCGCAGGCTCAGGCCGATTATATCGATTTTCATATGTACTGGAACCATCCAAATTTTCCCAATGGCTGGTCGGAAACCAATTTTACGATGAACAACCAATCGATATTACTGAATCCGGAAGGTTCAACATTTAATCAAATGATGTTGACCAAAGTAAAAAATATGCCGCATGTATTAAGCGAGTATAATCATCCGTACCCTTATATTTATCAATTGGAAGCGCCTTCATTAATTTATGCTTATAGTTCATTTTTCGATCTTGACGGGGTGATGTGGCACGCCTACTACGATTACATGAATCGTTTTTCGCAACGTTACCAGGATATGTTTTTCGATATTGCCATGCACCCGGTAATGATGACTCAGATGTTGCTGGCACTACCCTACCGAATGCATTATATTCAACCTGCTCAAACATTTGTTGAAGCCGATTATAAATCGGAAGACATTTTTAAAGGAACTAAGATTTATCAGGATGAATCGGTAATAAACCTTGAAGATGCAAGTAAAGGAACCGCATTCCTCCAACATGGGTTCCGAAATGCCAGTTTTACTGCTGACAGCTCATTTATTACAGGAACCCTCTCAAATCCGGGGAAAGTGATTACATCAGAAACCGGAGAATTGAAATGGGATGGAGACCAGGGAATTTTTACCGTTGATAATTCATATTGGCAGGGAGCAACTGGTTTTCTGGGAGGAAAAACTGTTGAGCTGGGAAATATTGCCATTTCTGATGTTTCCACAACAGACAACTTAAATTTTGCTGCCATCCATCTGATTTCACTGGATTCTTTACCTATTGAACAATCAAAACGAATGCTTTTGCTTACCAGTGCCCGACTTGAAAATTCCGGGTTAAAATGGAACACTGAAAAAACTTCGCTGGTAAGTGTAGGTACTGCACCTGCTCTTTGTGAACCGATAAAAGCAACCCTGCATTTTAATCCGGCCAGAGCCGACTCTTTTATGGTCTATCAATTGGATGAAACCGGGAAACGCATTGATTCATTGCTAATAATGCCGGATCAAGAGGGCTCAGTTTCTTTCACAGCGGACAAGAAAACACTTTGGTATGAAATATCAAATCATAGGTTTCATGATACGCCGCAGGGAAATAATACTCAATTGAAAAACGACAAGAATTCGATGAAAATCTATCCTAATCCGGGGAAAAATTCCTGTATGCTTGAGTTCCTTTTCCCTGACAATTCAAATGCAGAGTTTGTGTTGTATAATTCAACAGGTATACTCATACAAAATGAAAATTTAAAAATTGCAAACGCTCAACTAAATAAAAAACGACTCGACCTGACAGGTTTAAGCAACGGCATTTATTTCTGTGGATTTCAGTTGAATAATGGAGAAAAAATTCTTGAAAAGTTGATTGTACGTAATTGAATATTTATTTATAAATCAGATTTAAGTAACAGTCTATTTCCAGTTCTTAATCTCAATTTCTGGTGGAAACGATTTTTTCCACCAGAACTCATCAGTTTCAGTTCCGGGAGGAAAAGCACCAATATAATTGTCAGAACCTCTTTTACCTTTGGCATTTGAATCACTGGCAGGAGAATTCTTTTTTATTCTGAAATCGCCCGCATCAGGATTTTCAAAAAGAGGATCTTTCAGAATTGGATTTGTTCCATTTACGGAATACACACTGTCTCTCGACCAGGTTTTGAGATAAACCGGGTAATCAATTACATTTTTGTCAAAAATCAGGTTATGGTTAATAATAATCTTCTGTTTCTTCATCATTCCTTCATTCAAAAGAGAGGTTCGTCCAATTTCGAACGGAAAATTCCATGCAAAAATGTTGTTATGAATCCGTACATTTTTAATGTTTGTTGAATACAAATAACAACCGCCGCTCAGCCAGTACTGCGGATCACCTGAAAAATTAGGTCCCCATCCGTTTCTGTAAAATGTATTGTTGAAGACATCTATTTTTTCCCTCGGATTGTCAGCGCCCCAGCGTGAGAAAAATATTCCGGTGGCCCGGTTGTTGCAAATGAGGTTATGATGTATTTTCAGGTTTTTTGTATCAGGGCCTTCTTCTGAGGAAACAGCTATTCCTGCCTCACATCCGTGAACAACATTATCAAACATTTCAATATCTTCCAACTGACCAAACCAGCCATCAATATAAAGTCCCTGGCGGGCACAGTCGTGTACGTAATTATGTTGCACTTTCCCGTGAGATGCGGTTTCTTTCACATCAATACCTTCTTTCTTGCAATTATAAACGTGGTTATATGCTACTTCAAAAAAGTGCGGTCCTGCCATACTTATTGCTTCATGAGGTGCTTCTTTGCCCCGGTAAGTTTCCCAACTCATCAGCATATCACTGGCATTTATAACCGTGTTTCCCAAAATCCGAATATGTTCGCAGCGCTGCCAGGCAGAAATTCCTGGCGAAAGACTGTTTTCTGATATACAGTTAATTACATCAATATGTTTGCTTTCCTGAATATTAATTCCTGCTCGGTGAGAATTCCTGACATAAATATTCTGAATCCTCACATACGCTGCATTTTCAATTTGAATCAATCCTTTATTGAAAGGATAACCTTTTGTATTTCCAATGTTATAATCAAGGCCATCAAGAATAACTTCGGCACTTTTTTCTCCCTGAAATGTGATCCAGGCTTTTTTTGTTCCTTTACAATCGAGCGTAACCGAATTATTTAAATTATAGGTTCCCTCAAGTAAAATTACTGTTGTTCCGGGTTTTAAATTTTCAACCGCTTTTTGAATCGACAGCAATGGTCTTTCACGCGTACCCGGATTTAAATCATTTCCTTTTGGGGAAACAAAAATTTCCTTTTCCGCAGCAGTTACAACAACTCCCTGCAGAAAAAATAATGCTGTCATTAAAATGATAAACAAAGGCTTGTTATAGTGTATTTTCATAATTTCTCTTTTATTACCACAAAATCCTCAATAAAAAATCAAAAACAAATTCATAATTGAAGGTTTTAAAATTTCTGTGACAGAAAATAAGTTTTGTACATTTGAAAAATAATAAAATCTTCACAGTAAAATGAGAATTACATTTTTATTCCTGTTGTTATTTGCCATGTTTTCCTGCAATTCACAGGTAAAGAATCAAAAAGCAAGTCAAAATATAATTTATCAGCCAAAAGACAAAGAAATACTGGATGAAGTTTTAACTATTTTCAGCAATGAAAAAGATACACCAACTGAAATATTGGTGGTTAAAGTTGGTACTTTCTTTCTGGGAACTCCCTATGTTGCCCACACGCTTGAAATGGAACCGGAACAGCTTGTGGTAAACCTGCGCGAAATGGATTGCACTACTTTTGCAGAAAACTGCCTTGCTATTGCGCGAACAATAAAAAGTAACAATCCCGGATTTGAACAATTTACAAAAGAATTAAAAAATATTCGTTACCGTGATGGTGTTATCAACGGGTACCCATCGAGGTTACATTATTTCAGCGACTGGATTTATAATAATGAAGAAAAAAAAACAGTTACCGATATTTCAAAGGAAATTGCAAATACTCCATATCCGCTAAATGTAGATTTTATGAGTACCCATCCTGATAGTTATAAGCAACTAAATGACAGTACACGTTTTATTCCGATCATTAAAAAACAGGAAAAAGAGATTTCAGGCAGAACAATGTATTATATTCCTGAAGATAAAATAGCCAGTATTGAAAACCTGCTAACGGATGGTGATATTGCAGGAATTACAACTAATATTAATGGAATGGACATTCAACATGTGGTTATTCTGATTCATCGTGAAGGCAGAATTCACATTTTGCATGCTTCTTCATCAGCCGGCAAAGTTGTTATTTCAGATAACACGTTGGAAGATTATTTAAAAGGAAGTAAAAGTGCAACCGGTATTATGGTTGCCCGGCCACTTTAAAATTGAATTTAAATTTGTTTTACTTCGTTTGGAAAACTGTTTAATAAGTACTTGGCAAAAAATATTTTTCTAACGACTGAGTTTTAATATATAACCAACGATTAAATAAATGAGTGCTACT
>CAVYOB010000043.1:0-16267 GCA_963769925.1 uncultured Prolixibacteraceae bacterium | reverse complement strand
ATGCGAAACACTAAACGTAATGCAAACAAAGTATTCGGGATACTAAGGTAATTCGATCTGCACAAATTATTTTTAGAAAAAGCAACCTGTTCAAAATAAGTCTAGAAATCCAGACTCCGGATTTACATTTCCGAATTTAATTTTATAATTCCTTTCTTCAACCCTTTCCCGGTTACTTCGAGTTGTATTTCTCCTGGTGTTTCCAATGATTGAACCAAAACCACCAACTTTCCACTAAATGCTTTCATCGTTGGTAAATGAAACATCTCCAGCGAAGTTGCATCCCCATTACAGGCAGCCCTGTATTTTCCGGCACCGGAAACTTTAAAATTTAACTGATTTGCAGCAGTTGGACACAAATTCCCGTCTTTATCAACCACTGAAACTATAACGTAAGCAAGGTCTTTTCCATCTGCTGACAACATTGTTTTTTCGGTCGAAAGTTCCAAATGATGTGGCTTTCCAGCAGTATGAATCTCCTTTTCCGCCACCGGTTTTCCATTGTCATCAAAAGCTACAACTTTTAACGTTCCAGGTTCGTATTTCACATCCATCCACATCAATCGGTAACGCATTTGTTTTGTTTCATCATTCTTTTTTCGAATACCCTGACTTTTCCCGTTCACAAAAAGCTCGGCACTATTGTAACTTGTATAAACAAAAACCGGAGTTACTTCTCCTTCACGACCTTCCCAGTTCCAATGCGGTAAAATATGAAGTGTTTTATCTTTCGTATTCCACCGGCTGCGATACAAATAGTAACGGTCTTTTGGTATTCCGGCTAAATCGCAAATGCCAAAATAGGAACTTCGGGATGGCCAAAAATCATCATATGGAGTTGGTTCTCCGAGGTAATCAAAACCCGTCCAAACAAATTCCCCTATCACCCACGGTTTATCATCCTGTAAAACAAAATCATCTTCAGGTAAATTTGACCAGCTACATGCATTCATATCGTACGAAGAACATTGCAGGTCCGGATACTTTTGATCTTTCTCCATCGTGATCGGGAATTTATAAATTCCCCTGGAACTGACTGTGGATGACGTTTCAGAACCCAGGATAAATCCCTGCGGAAATTTTTCGTAAGCTTCGTCATAAAGAAAATCACGATAGTTTAATCCGGGAATATCGAGTAAGGCCCCAAAACCGTCTTCCATAACCGCTTTTACCTGGTCCATTCCCACCGTTACCGGTCGAGTCGGATCTTCGTGATGAAAAATATCCTGTAGCCATTTTGCCCTTTTCACTCCGTCACTTCCCCACTGGTCGGGAACTTCATTCCCGGCACTCCAGATTACAATACTTGGGTGATTCCGACATGCTCTCACCAGATTTTCCACATCACTTTCAGCCCATTCATTAAAAAACCGGTGATACCCGTTTTCGACCTTTGGTTTTGCCCATTCATCAAAGCTTTCAGCAATCATCATCATGCCCAATTCATCGCAAAGTTCCACTTCCTCCATCGACGGCATGTTATGAGCTGAACGAATAGCATTACAGCCCATGTCTTTTAAAATGGTCAGTTGCCGACGCAATGCCTCTTTGTTAACTGCAGCTCCAAGCGGTCCAAGATCGTGATGAAGACAAACACCTTTAAACTTGGTTACTGTTCCGTTCAGTAAAAATCCTTCTTTTGGAATAAACTCAATTTTACGAATTCCGAAAGTTGTTTTTTGTTCGTCCATCAAATTGTTTCCGTGAAATAATCGATTGACAGCTGTGTATAAATAAGGTGAATCAGGACTCCAAAGATTTGGATTTTCAACTGCCAGATTGATTTCCATTTTATCATCAAACTGAAGCGAAGAATTTCCGGAAGCAACCACTTTTCTCTCAGCATCAAGTATGTTTGTTTCTAACCGTAATCCGGAGCCATTTACCTTAGTTTTTATATTTACCTGTGCAATATCACTGCTAATCAAAGGAGTAGTAATGAAAGTTCCCCAGTGTTTAAAATTGACTTCATTTTTAACAATTAATGTTACTTTCCTGTAAATTCCTGCACCGGGATACCAGCGCGAGGATTTGGGACGATTTTCAAGTCGCACTGCAAGCAGGTTATCATTGTTGTCGTTAATATAGTTT
Organism: uncultured Prolixibacteraceae bacterium; assembly: GCA_963769925.1. Taxonomy (GTDB): domain Bacteria; phylum Bacteroidota; class Bacteroidia; order Bacteroidales; family Prolixibacteraceae; genus Draconibacterium. The sequence continues at coordinate 14,176 of CAVYOB010000043.1, read as the reverse complement.
GTGATATCAAAATAAAAATAACTGTATCCGTAAGGACGCCCGCCCACTTTTTGCCCGTTAATAAAAACCTGCGCCTCACTCATTGCACCATCGAACGCAAGCAATACTTTTTTCCCGGTGATAAAATCTGGAACAGAAAACCGGATCCGGTACCACCCCACTCCAATAAAAGGCAAGGACCCCGTTCGTCCGGTTTTTTCAGTGGCAACTTCCTCATTATTCTGAATGATTGCAATCACCTGTTTATCCACTTCTTTGTCAAAAGGCCCATAAATTGCCCAATCATGGGGAACAGAAACAGTTTCCCAATTGCTGTCATCAAAACTTGCATTTATTGCCTCAGGAAAATCTCCTTTAGTGAATTTCCAGTTCTTTTCAAGAAAAACTTCGGTTCGCTGTGCACTCACACAAATTACAAACGAGAAAAAGAAAGCTATAATCAATTTTATTTTCATAAGATTTTGTTATTTCAATTCTAAATATTCAACAGACTATTTACTGATAACTGCGAGACTTTCCAATGGGATAGGCGCTTTCAACAAAATTTCTTTGCCTCCCTTTAAACGAATATCATCTGAAATCCACTCCCCTTTTCTTATGTCCATCCACTTTAGTTTGAATTCAGAATCTACGTTGGTTAAATTTAGGCTCACTTCGCCTCCATCCGAAAAGAACACCACATAAACTTCACCTGGTTTACTTACCAGGTAAGCCTCATTATCCTCACGATTTGAAAGTAACTCATTTGCCGGATTCAGTTCCCAGAATCTTACCGTCTTTTCTATCTCACGTGCTGCCCTTACCGATGCCATCGACAATTCGGACAATCCTAGGCCCGATGGTTGACGATGAAACCTTGCTGATGCTGCACCTCCTAAAACATGCTGCCACCATCGTTCCAATCCATCTTTTGTATTGCCATGAGGCCCACCATCAGCTCCATAAGTTTTTACTGTGTTTAGTGGGCGGGGTTGTTTTGATATATAATTTCTTACCCATTGAAAATTATCCCAGTGAACTTGTCCCTTTTGCTGATTATTCTGCGAAACATCACAAAAACAATATCTTTCAGGATGGTTAAAAGTTCGCTTATGGGGTTCCGATTTTAAATCCCAATTGTCCCACATTTCAGTTACACAAACTTCTTTCCCCAATTCTTTTACTTTGGCAAGAATATATTCCGACCAAAATACTGCCCACTCTTCTTCTGCTGATGTTTCATTATCCATACAATACAAAACATGGTTATATTTTAATGAATAGGAAAGCATTTTATCCACGAACTTTTGCTGTATTTTTAACAACATTTGATTATTCCATTGTTTTGGCGTTGTAAAAAAGAAAGGTTGCAGATTTTTCCCGGCATGTTCAGGATAAACCGAATCAAAACCAGATTCTTCAAAAGTGTAATTAATATTATTTTGGGGATTATAAGGATTTGAAGACCAGGTATCACGGGAATAATCAAAGCGATCCCATACTTCAATCTGAACGATAATATCTCTTTTTTGTGTTTCTTTTAAAAAGTTGTCAAATCGCTGCCAGTATTCATCATTCCAATGATTTAAGTCGTATTTACCATTTTTAAGTTGCAAAAACGGATATACTTCAAAATATTTTTCGTGCCTGTCGCTCATAACGTTTCTAACATAATTGGCACTTATCATTTTCATGGAGTCGAGGTGGGGAACAAGCATTTCTGGTAGCCATTGAAAAAGATTATCGTCACTGCTTGCACCCAACAACATTACTGGTTTTCCCTTATATTGCCAGTACCATGGGTTTTCTTTCCAGGGTTGAATACGATTCTTTTCGTTGCTTTTTGTTCCAAGTTCCAAAAACAGGATCAAAGGAAAAGTTAATAATATAAATGATAATTTCATTTTTGTTTTTTTGACAATTTAAATTTTGCTCTACATTTTTATTTAATCTTAATTTCTATATTCGGCATTATCCAAAATCAAAACCCAATCGTTTCCTTTTCCTGAAGTACTGGGTTTGAATGACTTTTGCTGATTTGTTTTTATTATTCCAAAAGATTCAGCTTCACCCGTTTGACAATTATACCAGGATGCTTTAGCATTTTTCCATCCACATAAATTCAAATCAAGTTTAGCTTCCAAACCCGTTGGAATATAAACCATTACATAGTCTTTTCCGCGAGTCGCAACAATAAAATCAGTCTCTGATTGATTCTCATTTAAAACAATTTGCTGAAATGGCACCCGATCCGTAAATGGTCTGCTTTCCATTAGTTTTCGTACATGAATCATGTCCCAGGCACCGGGAAGATCGAGGTCATCGTACCAGGTATGACGTGCGAAACCAACGGGTTGCCGGTCGGGAGTTAACATTTGCCAGATGGCATGACACCCGTAAGTATGACCAAAACCACCGGTAAATATATCCCAGTACGCAGCCTGACGAGCGTCAGCATCATCAAAATAACCGAGCTCCTTCGGTTTCCAGTTGCGGGGATGATCTTCATAGCGAGGCTCCCCGTCGAACACCGGTTTTACAGGTGTCCTATAATAATCAGCAACCAGAAGTTTTTGATAAACTGCATACGAACGTTCGCTATGTCCGGTTTGTTCCATATTAAAATCGAGCCAGTCTTCATTTTGAAACCATGTTGACGAACTGTTATAACCACTGGGATGATAGGTCATTAAATGGTTTTTATCGACCTTTTTAATCCCTTCAGCAAGTGCCTTCCAAACGGCAAAATTATCGCCGCCACCAAGCCGGTCACCACCGTTAATCCAGATAATATTTTTAAAGTCCTTATATCTTTTCCCGACAATTTCACCATATTTTTCTGCATTCTCCGGGTTAAAAATAACCGGACCAACACCCCACTTTTTATCCACTTTATCGCCCCAGGTTGGAAGTAATCCGATAAACATTCCCTTTTCTGCGGCTTTTTTGATTACCCAGTCAACATGTTTAAAATAAGCTTCATTAATTTTTGTAGGATCATTATCAATAAGTGGCTTTTCACCTTCCATGTTGGGAGTGTTCAGCCCATCAAGCTCTGCTAAAATTACTGTCTGAATTACTGTGAATCCTTTTTCACGCCGGTTTTCCAGATACTTTTCAGCATCTTCTTTTGAAAGCCGGTGAAATAGTTCCCATGCAGTATCTCCCAAATAAAAAAACGGGGTTCCATCTTCAAAGACCAGGAAACGATGATTATCTGAAACTTTTAAATTACCATGAGAAAAATCCACTGACGGACCTTTCCACTTAATTTCCTGAGCACTGGAGCAAAAAAAAGATAAGATTAACACGACAAGAGCCAGATTTTTTAAATCGACTATTTTGCTGAAAATAAATGCTGTAAATTTGTTCACGATTGATAGATTCGTTTTTCTGAGAATAAAAATAAAACATCATTTCCATTTCGAATGTAAAAATTGAATAAACTAAACAACAACAAATCTGTTTGACAACAACAATTATTAAAGAATACTCGAATGAATTACTCTGCAAATGTTATCGGAGCCACCGGGTTAGTGGGGAAACAACTGGTTCAATTGCTTTTGGAAAATCAAAACTTTGAAAAAGTGCGAATTTTTGTTCGTCGGGATTCAGGTCTTAGTCACCCAAAACTGGAACAGCAAATTATTAATTTTAGTGATGAAAAAACCTGGAGTAAACATCTCACTGGTGATATTCTTTTTTCAGCACTTGGAACCACGCTTAAACAAGCAGGAAGTAAAGAAAAACAATATGATATTGATGTTGTTTTCAATCGGAACTTTGCTAAAAAGGCCAAAGAAAGCGGAATAGAAAATTATGTTTTGGTTTCGTCCATTGGTGCCAATTCAAAATCGAAAGTGTTTTATCTTCACATAAAAGGAAGGCTGGATGATGCAGTTTCCGAAATCGGTTTTAAAAACCTGGCTATTTTACGTCCTTCATCATTGACAGGAGAAAGAGCAGAAAACCGGATTATAGAAAAAATTTCTGTTCCGGTAATGAATTTTATTACCCGTTTTGCCATAAAAAATTATCGCCCAATACATGGAAAAACAGTTGCAAAAGCCATGGTAAACAGTGTCTTAAATCCGGAATCTGAAAAAACAATCTGGAAAGGTGCCGAGATTTTTGATCTGGCGGGTGAAAAATAATTTCAACTATTTCTGTAAAAAACTGTTCTACTTCCATAAAAAATAGAAACTTATGCTTTACACCGGACTTTTACATACTCACAGTATGTTTCGCTGGCTGGTTTTGATAACACTGATAGTTGCCATAATTCTTGGTTTCTCAGGCTGGCTGGGCAAAAAGGAGTGGACAAAAAAAGATAACCTTGCAGGTTTGCTACTTACCATTTTTATTGATATCCAATTCTTAATTGGCATCATTCTTTACGCTTTTGTTAGCCCGATAACAAAAGCAGCTTTTGCCAACTTTGGAGCAGCAATGAAAAACGATGAACAACGCTTTTACGCTGTTGAACATATTTTAATGATGATGATTGCTTTGGTAATCATCCATATTGGAAGAGCCAAATCCAAAAAAGCAATTTCTGATGTAAAAAAACATCGCAGCGCAGCCTTGTTTTTCACAGCTGCACTTATTCTGATCATAGCTGCAATTCCGTGGGATAGAGCATTATTTTAAAAATAACTGGTTGGCTGCCAAAACCAAAAACATAAAATTGGTTGCTCCTCCACCCATTACGTATTCAGTTTGTTGCCAGAAATAAGGCCACACTTTTAACTCCGGGAAATTTGGCCTTATGATACCGGTTCCAGAAACAACTCCACCGGGAATATATGACCAATCGGCACGATTGACACCATAAGCAACATTTACAGATCGGGAACCAACACCTGATGCAAACGACGATGTATTTTCGCCGGGATGATTTCCAAGCATAAAGTTCAACGCATTCAGCATTAAATCTGTATCAAACATTTCCGGCAGGTTTTTATGAAGGAAATATTGTTGCATTCCCAAACGCTGAATTCCCCAACCGTCGCCCCAGATTGCAATGTTATAAGGAACGCCAAAGGGATTTCCTATTTGCCTTTCTTTTAGCTGATCAGACAGTTTTTGAAAACCAACTAATACATCGGTTTTGAATTCTTCATTTTTACAGCGATCAAATATACGTGATATGGAAGCCCCTGTTTGAGAAAGACTGCGAACCGCCTGATCTTTCATGTCGTAAATATCTTTCTGGTATTTTGTATCGTTGGTAGCAATCAGCAATTCGCAGGCTGCATTGATCTTTCCGGCACTACTTCGTCGTGATACTTCTCGGGGTGCATCATATAATTCAGTTGCTGCTTTCAAACAGCGGGCAGCCAAATCATCATCGTAACCCTTTAAAACCCTTGCTGCTGCAGCTAAACCCTGAATAGCTGCGTATTCATGACCTGCATTTTCTTCGGTAAAAACCCAGCGGTCATCGGGTTTGCCGGATTCTGTTCCTGTTTTTTCTTTTTCGCCGAGATTTGGATTGTACTTCAAACCATCCGTCATTGAGGAAGCGTCGCCAAGCAAAACATACTGCCGTAAACTATTGCAAATGATTCCGCGGTACAACCGTCCCATGTTTTCATAGCCACCTAAAATAGACAAAACTCCATGCTCAACCTGTTGAAGTACATCCGGCTTTCCATCAGGAAGATGTATTTCCACCACATGATTTTCCTCATCTACAGAAGTTTGATCCCAGTTAACGCCAAATTCTTCATATGCCATTGCCAATGTCCACACCGTTCCAGCTTGCGATTCCACACGCAGATCATAATCACCTGCATCGTGCCAACCGCCGACATTAAGCCCGGGAACATGTTGTAAAGGTTTGAAATCGGTTAAGGTTGAACTCCCCTGAAAATAACCATCAATATGATTGGTATCCAGAGGAGCCATCAAGGCATCGTCCATGTGGCAGTAGTCGTGCCAAACCCGATAACCTTCATTAATTCTCATGTGGCACATTTGCACCGGTAAAAAATATTCCAGTGTAGGTTGCCAAACATAACGTTGGTAAACGTCTGCATCAATTTTGAAGGGCTCGGTTTTATAACTACCATATTCAACCTGGTAAATTCCGGGTTGTTTAACATCAGAAAAATCAAACTGATAATAATTAAACCGAAGGTATTTCCCCCAAAACGAAGGTTTTCCTTTTTTTACGATTTCTGTTCCACCGTTTTCTTCAACCCGCACCAATGCAACTTCATCAATTTTGGTTTCCGACTTATCCAGTTCCACCGTTGCAATTTTTGGTTGATCGGGATGATAACCCACCTGACTTACATGAACCACCGGTGGCTGTTTAAAACCTTCAATAACATTTGGCTCAACAACCCATTCAATAGCTTTTGTTGTTGCTCCGGAAGGAATTTCCGATCGAACTACAAACCATCCGTTATTATGATAAAACCTTCCATCAAGCAACTGAAGATCAGAATTCAAACTTGTGATGATCATTGTCTGTGCCGGTACTTCAGGAGCAATTGTTAGCTTTTTCCCTTTTGCAATAGGAGAAGCCTGCCAGTTCCCATCAGCATCTTTTTGCATTGGACCGTTGGCCTGTAGCGGAAAAATACCAGATTTTGAATCCATATACCAGGATTTTCCAAACAGTAATCCAGGAAACAGTTCCAGGTTAAAACCAACTTTGCCAATCCATTCTTCGGGCAGCGGATCTTTTAAATCAACAACAATCCGAAACTTTTTACCTTCCCCAAAAACGCGAACATTGTAACTAAAATTCAGATCGGGATAAAACATCGGATTAAATCCTTTGCGATCCCTGCTTTCATTCGGATAAGCACATTCAATTCGAATTTCATTATTTTCAGGAAAAACTTCCCGTTTTCCGCTCTTGGAAATTGGTTGCCACTGACCGGGTGTAGGTTCCAGTCGTAAATCACCGTTAGTAGCCACCCGGGTTCCGTTCTGGATTATCCCAATGGCTCCCTGGTGACCTTCAGGATAAATATCGTAAAACACCATGACATTTAACCCGGGCATTTCAAAATATTCGTCCTGGTTAATGGTTAATTTTTGTGCATTTAAAAATCCGGATATAAGCAAAAAGAACAGAATAGCTATAAGATTTTTCATGTTAAGCTGGTTTAGTATTTTAGATGGTAAATATAACAAGAAAAGATTATTCTTCATTTTCAGAAGAGAAACTGAAATTAAAAAATAATCCTTCAAATTAATATCGTGAATTAGTTTTTCCCGACAGAATAAATATCGTTAATCAGATGCTGGTATTTTACCGAAATCATATTTCGCCGTAATTTCAGTGTTGGAGAAAGTTCTCCACTAGCTGGTGTCCACTCCTCACAAACAAGTCTAATTCTGCTAATCTGTTCATGGGACCCCAGGGTTTTGTTGATTGCACCAACCTCTTTCTGGATTAATTCTACAACCTCCTGTTTCTGGATTAAATCTTTGTTATCCTCAAAAAGAATTTTATGCATGGAGCACCAATCATGCAACAACGGGAAATTAGGTGCAATCAACGCACTGGCAAATTTTTCGTTAGCGCCGATTACCATCACCTGTTCAATCAGGTCAGATGTTTTTAGCTTATTTTCAATCATTTGCGGTGCGATGTATTTCCCTCCCGACAATTTGAAAATTTCCTTTTTTCTATCCGTAATTTTGAGGTATTTCCCTTCATCCAGAATCCCAATATCACCGGTATGAAACCAGCCATCTTTATCGATTACCTCAGCAGTTAATTCAGGTGACTTGTAATAACCCTTCATCACCTGCGGACCTTTACACAAAATTTCTCCGTCTTCTGCAATTTTCACTTCTGTATTTTCAAGAATTGGTCCAACGGTTCCTATTTTCATCTCTTTTTTTGCGGGATAGTTTACCGCAATTACCGGCGAAGTTTCAGTCAAACCATATCCTTCCAGATTCTGCATTCCAGCCATACCCAAAACCCTTGCAATACGTGGCTGAAGTGCAGCTCCTCCCGACACAATATAAACAATATTTCCACCCAGCGCTTCCCTCCATTTTGAATAAATCAGTTTATCGGCGATTTTAATTTTTAGCTGCATCAGTGTACCGTATGTTTTATTGAATTCAAAATGCCGGGTTAATCTTAAAGCCCAGAAATAGATTGATTTCTTAATTCCTCTAAGTTCGTTTCCTTTTGTAACAAACCCGTCGTAAACTTTTTCTAGTAGCCTCGGTACAGAAACAAACATGTACGGTTTAATTTCTTTTATTGCAGAAACAATCTGGTTTAAGTTACTAACATAATAAATCCCCATTCCCTTATACTGAAAATGATAATTCACACTGCGCTCAAGTACATGGCAAAGCGGGAGAAAACTAATTACATGATGATCTTTACCTAAATAATGCATTTTTGAATGCGTGACAAAATTTGAAACCAGATTATTGTGCGTCAGCATTACTCCCTTTGGTATGCCTGTAGTTCCCGATGTATAAATCAAAGTAGCAAGGTCATCCGGTAAAATGGAACTTTTTATTTTCTCCAGTTCATCAGTCAGTTCTTCCTGTTTTGATTTTCCCAAAGCAATGATTTTATCGAAATTTTTTACGCCTTTTATGTCATCAAAAGCATAAACATATTCCAATGAATTGACCCATGCGATAATGGGATGCAACTTCTCATATAACTTGCTATCGCCAATAATAAGCATTTTGGCTTCGGCATGTCGTAAAATATATTTGTACTCGTCCTCTCCAATGGTAGGATAAATTGGCACATGCACCGCACCAATCATTGCTATTCCCATATCAACAAAATTCCACTCCGGCCTGTTACTGGTCACGGTTGCAATTTTATCGCCTTTTTTAAATCCCATGGACATAAGACCTATGGCAAACAGGTATGAATTTTCGTTGTATTCTTCGGTAGAGTATGTGTACCAGTTCCCATCTTTTTTACCGCCCAAAGCATCGGGGCGCGGAAATTCCTTCAGGTAGTGTTCGAGGATGTCAAACGTACGAGTGACCTGTTCTCCCATTTTTATTGATTTAGTTAAGCCAAATATAATGGTTTTGAGGTAGGTGTGTTAAGTTATAACTTCCAAAAAAACAACGATTCCAATTATTTGAAACAATTCTAAACAGAATAGAATAACCTAAATATGAGTTAGTTACGAATTATTCTTATCGACTTTCTGTTTCAATGATTCTAAAAATCAAAAAGTATTACTGGTATATTTGACTATACAAAGCGACAAATTTTACATCTTAACTACTATGCTCTTTTTCGTAAGCTGATTGTTTTAAATAAGCCCAAACCATTAAACCAATAAGTACAATAAAACTCGCCGGAACCGCCGGATTAATTCCGTCAGCAACACCCTTTCCATAAGAATGCAGACCTGACAAATAATAATTTACGCCAAAATAAGTCATCATAACTGAAGCAAATCCAAGAATGGAAGCAAGGTTATAATTGAAAATACCTTTCAGTGAAGGAATCAATCGCATGTGCACAATAAAAGAATAAATCACCACGGTGATCAGTGCCCAGGTTTCTTTAGGGTCCCAACCCCAGTAACGACCCCAGCTTTCGTTGGCCCAAACTCCCCCGAGAAACGTACCTACTGTAAGAAAATACAATCCAACTGTAGCCGACATTTCGTTGATTGTTGTAACCTGTTCAATAAACTGGGTAACTTTTTCTTCATTCGATTTTTTTCGCAATACAAACAGGATCATCACCATTACACCAAGGAATGAACTCAACCCAATAAAGCCGTAACTCGCCGTAATAATTGCCACATGAACCATTAACCAATAAGATTTGAGCACAGGTACCAACGGGGTAATTTCAGGGTTCATCCAACTCAGGTGGGCAACAAAAAGGGCAATACCTGAAAGGAAAGCAGCAGTTCCAACAACCATCGGGTATTTACGGCCAAAAATCAAACCCGCAAGCATTACTGCCCACGCAACATACACTATCGATTCAAACCCGTTACTCCAGGGGGCATGCCCGGAAATATACCAGCGAACAATCAGACCGGTGGTATGCATAACAAACCCAAGGATAATAACGCTGTAAAACGCGTAACGAACAATTTTCGACAATGGCTTCTGACGGAAAATATTGATAAAAAGAATCAGGAGAAGCAAAAATCCAAATGTCAGGTAAAACGGGAAAACTCGTTTAAACGGATTGACTTTATTGTAAAGTATTTCAATATTTCGCTTGGTATCAGACGGAATGAGGTCGCCGCCAAATTTATTTTGAAAACTAGTAATTCCCTGTAAAATCTGATCAGCATCAGCATAATTATTTTCTGTTATACTCTGCAACATCAACTGGAAGCCACTCTTTACAAAAATGGAATCGGCTCCTGAATAATCCGTGGCTGTTGCCCCGGGAGCGTACCAGTGGTCTTCTTTCTTAGACCGCGGGAAAATATCAAACATTGACGCATCGAAAACCATAAAACAGATGTTAACCCGTTCATCCACATTGATGTATTCTTTCTCCAACTGATTTCGGAATGCAGGTGCTTTTGCATAGGCTGCCTTCACATTTTCAAGGATCCGGTAATTTCCCTGTTGATCAAAAAATTGTTCCACGTTCATAAAGCTTCCGCTTACACCTAACTGCATTGCCAGTACTTTGCTCGATACCTTAACAATAGGAAGTGTTTTCCAAATTTCAGGATGCGACATCATACTCAATACAACTTCGTCTGGTGATTTTCCGTAGAGCGATGATTTATGACTAACCTTGCGAACAATTTCGCTGTTTAATGTAGAAGCCGGTTCAAGGCGCCCATCAGTTCCCTGAACCCATATTTTACTAAACGCTTCAACGGTTTCATTATTGATATCCGGGATGCTGGCTCCCAAGCCAGACTGGGCAAAACCCTGTATTGAAACTCCCATAACCAGCAGAATAATTATGCTCGTTGTTACAGAAATTTGTTTCAGTTTACGAGCCAGAAAACGGAAATAGGAATTTTTGTTGAGAATTGATAAAATGATTCCAATAGCCAGTAAAAGATATCCAAGATAAGTGATTTTGGTCCCCCAGAAATCGTGGTTTACCGAAAGAACTGTACCATGCTCATCCGTATCGTAACTCGACTGGAAAAATTTATATCCTTTGTATGTCAATGTATTATTCATAAAAATCCGAATATTTTTAGTAAAACCACTAATATCATCCTGCAACACTACCTCCGATGCAAATGACGAAGGCGATTTTGATCCGGGATAACGTTCAAGCTGAAAATCTTTTAAATAAATATGGAAAGGCAAAATAATCGGCAATGAGCCGTATGCCAGTTTAAGCGTACCGTCTCCCAACGGCACCGAAACTGTATCGGGTGTAACACCCGGGGCACCAAAAACCTGAACAGTTTGCTTGTTTACACCGTCAGATAATTGTACGATAACTGCATTATTACGCGTTTGCATCTGACTTTTAACCGCAGTAAAAGTAGCGCTTGGAAGAAAGCTCCGAATCAGGAACCTGTAATCGCCAAAACTGTATAAAAACATCGTTTTTGCCGGTATTGTGTCGCCGGCAGGAAAAGTCTCGGTTTCCTGCGTAGCCATAGTGGTTTCTCCAATTGGCTCGCTTGAAGTCATCATCAATTGCCCGCCTTTTCTGAAAAATTTCACTGTAGTGTTTATATTCGATTCAAAGCTTGCCGTAAATCCGGGATAGTTCAGTACATCGCCCGGCTTGAACATAAAACTTTGCATCCCCTGGGCATCAGGTGAAGAATAGACAAAATCGATTAACGGATCGCCGCTTTCTGAAGGGATTGGCTTTAATTCAGCGTTTTCAATATAACCTACCGTTTTTACCTTTACTTTTTGACCACCGACATCAAATTTTGCTGAAAACTGTTTGGGCGCCAATTCTGAAAAAATTACTTTCTTTTCTTTTTGCTGATCCCCGAAACCCGCATAAAAAAAGGTCTCGGTAGAAATAATTTCATTGGAACTCTGGTTCTCGCGAATGTGCATCATTCCTTCGTAACTGATATAACGTGTAATCGTTGCTCCTAATAAAATCACCAAAAATGAAATATGAAACAATCCAAGGGTAAACCGCTTAGTGGTGAAAAACCTGTATTTCACCAGGTTTTTGATCAGGTTGATGGCCAGAAGTAGCCAAATAAGCTCGAACCACTTTGTTTTGTATATCAGCGCCTGTGCAGTGGGTGTTCCGTAGCTGCTTTCCACAAACGTTGCAATCGCCATTGAAAATGCCAGTACAAGCAATAAAAATGCCATTACCGGAAGGGATGTTATAAACGAGAAAAATTTTTTCATCTGTTTTAGATTAGAATCAAGACACAAGAATCAAGACGCAAGACAAGAGTTTTAACCATTCGCTTTTTGTTTAAATTCTCAATCATGATTGTTTCATTACTCTACAAATTAACAAAAGTCTGATTCCACTCCTCTCTGTCCCGATTAATCAGGACATCTCCCCTCGAAGGGAGAATAAAGAAAAAAGATACAGAAACCAGAATTTTTACGGGGCTGAAAATAATTTTTATTTAGAACAAATCAAAGAAAATAAAGCAAAACCGGACACGAATGTATTTTATTTTTCATAAGTAGGAGTTTCCAGCACTGCTAAACTTTATCTTATAAAGTATGAGCTCTGATATTGTCAGATTTTAACAAATACTACTCTGCAATTTTATAAAAATGCACACCATAATCTGCAAAATCATCGCTGAACTTATTGGATTTCACTTCAATAATTCTGTTTTCACCAATTACTTCAATCTTTTTCCCTTTTGCTATGGTAAATGTTGCTGTTGTTTTTCCTGGACGCATAGCAACTGCAAATATGTAATTATCTCCGCCAAAATGTTTTATTAAAATATCAACCGGAACTTTTTCATTATTACAGGAAACCAATGCAAAACCGGAAGTAGTTTTTGCATTTAGCACAGGAGCTAATTTTATAACCTCATGATTGATTTCCTTTACTTTTTTTGCCATTTCCGGATCGTGTAAAAGTGCAGCATCGTCTTCCGTTGGATAAAAAGAGTGACAGAAATATCCAAAGCCGGAAGCGCCGTGAATCAACGCCATCCAAACTTCTGATTTTACTTCTGCCGGAGTCGGTTTTCTTTCCGAATCTTTACCAATTCGTGTTGTTTCAATCCAGCACCAAACCGGTTTTGAATGATTAGACCATTCCAGCAAATTATCAACTCCTTTTGCCACATACCACAAGCTGTCTTTTACTTCCAGCTCAGTACTGTTTACCGGATAAATGTCGAACGACGCAATATCGCAACCCTTTAAATACCCGTCGTTGGAAACTTTGTACATATTGGTGTTGCCGCTGCAATCTCCTCGTCCGTACCAGCCTGTTGCTGAAACTCCCCTTCCAAGATTTAAGTACACCGGGCGGGAAGGATCATTTGCCTTAATTTGATTGTAATCGCTGATAATTTTTGCAGGGTCGATACAGGGATCATATTTTTTTGTTGAATTGTTCCACTGCGCATTATCGGGTTCATCTCCATGCATCCAACCGTAAATGATACTTTCATCCAGGTGTTCCAATCCGAATTTATTCTGATCGCAAATTACTTTCATTCCGTTTTTTTTAAGAATGTCAAGTTTTTCCTGATTAAGCCCTTCCCAGATTCCAACAAATGTGTTTATTCCCAAATCTTTGTAAACCGCGGCATTATCCGGACTCTGTAGCCAAACTGCAATCGGGAAGAAACCAGATTTGTTTTCCCTCTTTGGAGAATTCTGAGCAAAAGAAGTTGCGATAAAAAAAAGAAAGACAAAAAGAGTTATGTTTTTTTTCATTTTTCAACTGATTTTAACATTAGAGATGAGGGTGTCAAAAAGCCAATAAATTGCTGACAAACGTCACCCTGAATTTATTTCAGGGTCTTTTTCTCAGAAAGATTCTGAAACAAATTCAGAATGACGAACAAAATAACTTTTTGGACACACCCCCGATAATAAATATTATTTAAGAAACGAAAGTGCTTTTTCGATAGCAGCATCCAAACCGGAAGCATCTTTTCCACCTGCAGTAGCATAAAATGGTTGTCCGCCGCCGCCGCCTTTAATTTCTTTTCCGGCTTCGCGAACAATCTGCCCGGCATTTAAACCTTTTTCAGTAACAATATTTTCAGAAATCATTACTGTCAAAGTTGGTTTTCCTTCGATTTCAGCCCCTAAAACG
>CAVYOB010000042.1:0-15819 GCA_963769925.1 uncultured Prolixibacteraceae bacterium | reverse complement strand
ACGGGAAACACTGAATTTAATGGAGCCCGGGTACAAAAAATACTAAATCCATTTTATAAATTTATCATAGCTCCCGGAGGATTAAACAATTTTGAAGCATTGTCCAAAACCAGTACCCAGTCATTACCTTTTCCACCTGTTTTTGGTGTAAATGTTTTGGTTTGGTTGGTTTGAATTTCACCTAAATCTGTTGCTTCACCGGTTTGGCGGTTGTACCACCAAGCCCTTGCTTTAGGCCAAAGACAAAGATTCAAATCCAGTTTTGCGCTCCAAACCTGTGGAAATATAAACCATCACGTAATCTTCCCCGCGGGTAGCCACGATGTAATCGGTTTCCGGCACGTACTCATTTTTTACGATTTGCTGAAAAAGGAATACGATCAGTAAACGGGCGGCTTTCCATCAGTTTTCTGACGTGAATCATATCCCACGCTTCCGGCAAAATCGAATCATTATACCAGGTATGACGGGCATATCCACTGGTTTCCCTGTTCCGGAGTCAGCATCGGCCAGATGGCATGACATCCGTATGCGTGGCCAAATCCACCTGTAAACAAGATTCCAGTATGCAGCCTGTTTGACATCGGCATCATTAAACGAGCGAAGCACTTCGGGTTGCCATGCCACACGGTGGTCCCATAACGCGGTTCACCATCAAATTGGTTTTACCGGTCTAATCGTAATCCGGGAATCAGCAGTTCTGATATACGCTCGATAAGATTGTTCACTGTGTCCGGTTTGCATCATGTTAAAAATCGAGCCAGTCTTCGTTATGAAACCATTTTGAAGAACTATTTCCCCTCATCGGATGAAAGGTCATCATATGGTTCTTTTCGACTTTTCTGATACCACGTGCCAGTGCATTCCAGACCGGAAAATTGTCGCCTCCACCAGACCGGTCACCGCCATTTATCCATATAATATTTTTATATTCTTTGTAACGATTGCCCACAATTTCTCCATATTTTTCGGCATTTTCAGAATTGAAAATCACCGGGCCGACTCCCCAACGCTTATCAACTTTATCGCCCCAGGTGGGAAGTAAGCCAATAAATATCCTTTTTCTTCCGCTTTTTAATCACCCAGTCGACATGTTTAAAATAAGCTTCATTAATTTTTGTAGGATCATTATTGATTAAACGGTTTTTCCCCTTCCATGTTTGGCGTATTCAAACCATCAAGTTCAGCTAAAATCACCGCCTGAATTACTGTGAATCCCTTTTCCCTCCGATTTTCAAGGTATTTTTCAGCATCCTCTTTTGATAACCGGTGAAACAGTTCCCATGCAGTATCACCCAAATAAAAAAACGGAGTTCCGTCTTCAAAAACAGGAACCGGTGATTTTCGGAAACTTTCAATTTCCATGCGAAAAATCAACTGATTTACCTTCCCACTTTACTTCCTGTGCATTTGTATAAAAAAAAGAAAACAGAAAAATTGAAATTAAAATGACTTTTCATTTCTAAAAATTTAAATGTAGAAGCTGCTCTAAATCAAATCTAACAATATTAGCAATAAATTTAACAATGTCTGTTGTTCTTTTTTTCTTTATTAATTCGTGTACAAACCTTTAATCAACTAAACTTTATCTGGTTAAGGAGCTATTTACTCTTCAATTATATTAAAAATGACTCGAAAATAACTTACACTGCAAATGTCATCGGAGCTACCGGTTTGGTTGGAAAACAACTGGTCAATTGCTTCTGGAAAATGAATATTTTGAAAAGGTCGGATTTTTGTCCGACGCGATTCAGGAATTTCACATCCAAAACTGGAACAGGAAATTATTGATTTCAGAAAAGCAAAAACATGGAAAAACAACTTGAAAGGTGATGTTCTATTTTCAACTCTAGGAACCACTTTAAAACAAGCAGGAGGCAAGGAAAAACAGTATGAAATTGATTTTACCTTCAACCTGAATTTCGCCAAAAATGCAAAAGAAAATGGAATTGAAAATTATGTGCTGGTTTCATCAATTGGGGCAAATCCGGAATCAAAAATATTTTATACAAAAATGAAAGGCGAACTGGATGAAGCCGTTTCTGAAATCGGATTTAACAACCTTGTAATTTTGCGGCCGGCTTCATTAACAGGCGACCGGAAAGAAAAACGACCAATGGAAAAAATTTCCGTTCCCGTACTTTGAATTTCATTACCCGGTTTGTTTTAAAAAAATATAGGCCGATACATGCTAAAACGGTTGCAAAGGCCATGATAAATTCAGTATTGAAACCCAATCCGGAAAAAACGATTTGGGAAGGACCCGAAGTTTTTAGACTTGGCAGGAGAAAAATAATTTCAACTAAATTCTTTTAAATACTGTTTCACTTCAAAATAAAATAACTAAAAATATGTACACAGGATTATTACATACACACAATTTGTTTAGATGGCTGGTTTTGATTACGCCATTTTAGCCATTGTTTTTGCATTTGCAGGATGGTTTGGTAAAAAAGACTGGAAAAAAGAGAGATAACATTGCAGGGCTGTTGCTTACAATTTTTGTCGATATTCAATTTTTAATAGGAATTATTCTCTACGCTTTTGTCAGCCCGATCACGAGAGCCGCTTTTGCCGATTTTGGTGCTGCCATGAAAAATGCCGATTTGCGCTTTTATGCAGTTGAACATATCACAATGATGATTATTGCACTTATTATCATCCATATTGGAAGGGCAAAATCAAAAAAGCAATTATGTGGTAAATAAAAAGCACCGCACTGCAGCAATTTATTATTCCTTTGGGTTAATTCTTATTTTGGCAGGAATCCCATGGGACAGAGCGCTATTTTTTTAACAAATGGTTAGCTGCCAGAACCAAAAACATAAAATTAGTTGCACCTCCACCCATAACATATTCTGTTTGCTGCCAGAAATAAGGCCATTCTTTTAATTCCGGAAAATCGGGACGAATTATTCCTGTTCCCGAAGCAACACCTCCCGGAATAAACGACCGATCTGCACGGTTGTTGCCATAAGCCTGATTTAATGAACGCGATCCAACTCCCGATGCAAACGATGAAGTATTTTGCCCGGGATGATTGCCAAGCATAAAATTCAAAGCATTTAACATCAAATCTGCATCAAATAATTCCGGACAGATTTTTATGCAGAAAATATTGTTGCACTCCTAGTCGTTGAATTCCCCATCCATCTCCCCAAATACGAATATTGTAAGGTACACCAAATGGATTTTCCTTTTGTTTTCTTAATTTGACCAGCCAGTTTTTGAAAACCTGTTAATACATCGGTTTTGAATTCTTCATTTTTACAGCGTTCAAATATACGTGCTATGGAAGCCCCGGTTTGCGAAAGACTACTAACCAACTGATCTTTCATCTCGTAAATATCATTCATATATTTTTCATCGTTGGTTGTAAGCAACAATTCGCAGGCTGCATTGATCTTTCCGGCACTACTTCGTCCTGATTCTTCTCGGGGTGCATCATATAATTCAGTTGCTGCTTTTAAACAGCGGGCAGCCAAATCATCATTGTAACCCTTTAAAACCCTTGCTGCTGCAGCTAAACCTTGAATTGCAATATATTCATGACCTGCATTTTCTTCGGTAAAAACCCAGCGGTCATCGGGTATGCCGGATTCTGTTCCGGTTTTTTCTTTTTCTCCAAGATTTGGATTGTATTTCAAACCATCCGTCATTGAAGAGGCATCGCCAAGCAAAACGTACTGCCGTAAACTATTACAAATGATTCCTCGATATAACCTACCCATGTTCTCATAGCCACCTAAAATAGATAAAACGCCATGCTCGACCTGTTGCAGCACATCCGGTTTTCCATCAGGAAGATGTATCTCCACCACATGATTTTCTTCATCTACAGAAGTTTGATCCCAATTAACGCCAAACTCTTCATACGCCATTGCCAAAGTCCAAACTGTGCCAGCCTGTGATTCTACGCGCAGATCATAATCACCTGCATCGTGCCAACCACCAACATTAAGCCCGGGAACCTGTTGTAAAGGTTTAAAATCGGTTAAGGTTGAACGCCCCTGAAAATAACCATCAATATGATTGGTATCCAACGGAGCCATCAGTGCATCGTCCATGTGGCAGTAGTCGTGCCAAACCCGATAACCTTCATTGATTCTCATGTGGCACATTTGCACCGGTAAAAAATATTCCAGTGTAGGTTGCCAAACATGCCGCTGGTAAACATCTTTATCAATTTTAAATGGCTCGGTTTTATAACTACCATATTCCACCTGGTAAATTCCGGGTTGTTTAACATCTGAAAAATCAAACTGATAATAATTAAACCGAAGGTATTTCCCCCAAAACGAAGGTTTTCCTTTTTTTACGATTTCTGTTCCACCGTTTTCTTCAACCCGCACCAATGCAACTTCATCAATTTTGGTTTCCGACTTATCCAGTTCCACCGTTGCAATTTTTGGTTGATCGGGATGATAACCCACCTGACTTACGTGAACCACCGGTGGCTGTTTAAAACCTTCAATAACATTTGGCTCAACAACCCATTCAATAGCTTTTGTTGTTGCCCCTGAAGGAATTTCCGATCGAACTACAAACCATCCGTTATTATGATAAAACCGTCCATCGAGTAACTGAAGATCAGAATTCAAACTTGTGATGATCATTGTCTGTGCCGGTACTTCAGGAGCAATTGTTAGCTTTTTCCCTTTTGCAATAGGAGAAGCCTGCCAGTTCCCATCAGCATCTTTTTGCATTGGGCCGTTCGCCTGTAGCGGAAAAATACCGGATTTTGAATCCATATACCAGGATTTCCCAAACAGTAATCCAGGAAACAGTTCCAGGTTAAAACCAACTTTGCCAATCCATTCTTCGGGCAGCGGATCTTTTAAATCAACAACAATCCGAAACTTTTTACCTTCCCCAAAAACGCGAACATTGTAACTAAAATTCAGATCGGGATAAAACATCGGATTGAAACCTTTGCGATCCCTGCTTTCATTCGGATAAGCGCATTCAATTCGAATTTCGTTGTTTTCAGGAAAAACTTCCCGTTTTCCGCTCTTTGAAATAGGTTGCCACTGGCCGGGTGTAGGTTCCAGCCGAATATCACCGTTTGTAGCCACTCGCGTTCCGTTCTGGATTATTCCAATGGCTCCCTGGTGACCTTCAGGATAAATATCGTAAAACACCATTACATTTAATCCGGGCATTTCAAAATATTCGTCCTGGTTGATGGTTAGTTCTTGCGCATTTAAAAATCCGGATATAAGCAAAAAGAACAGAATAGCTATAAGATTTTTCATGGTAAGCTGGTTTAGCATTTTAGATGGTAAATATAACAAGAAATGATTATTCTTCATTTTCAGAAGAGAAACTGAAATTAAAAATAGTCCTTCAAATTAATATCGTGAATTAGTTTTTCCCGACAGAATAGATATCGTTAATCAGATGCTGGTATTTTACCGAAATCATATTTCGCCGTAATTTCAGTGTTGGAGAAAGTTCTCCACTAGCTGGTGTCCACTCCTCACAAACAAGTCTAATCCTGTTAATCTGTTCATGGGACCCCAGGGTTTTGTTGATTGCACCAACCTCTTTCTGGATTAATTCTACAACCTCCTGTTTATGGATTAAATCTTTGTTATCCTCAAAAAGAATCTTATGCATGGAGCACCAATCGTGCAACAACGGGAAATTAGGTGCAATCAACGCACTGGCAAATTTTTCGTTAGCTCCGATCACCATCACCTGTTCAATCATGTTCGAAGTTTTCAGTTTATTTTCAATCATTTGCGGTGCAATATATTTACCTCCTGAAAGCTTGAAAATTTCCTTTTTCCTGTCCGTGATCTTGAGGTATTTACCTTCGTCCAATATTCCAATATCCCCGGTATGAAACCACCCATCTTCATCGATCACTTCAGCAGTTAATTCAGGTGATTTGTAATAACCTTTCATTACCTGTGGACCCTTACACAAAATTTCTCCGTCTTCTGCAATTTTTACTTCTGTATTCTCAAGAATAGGTCCAACAGTTCCAATCTTCATTTCTTTTTTTGCGGGATAATTTACCGAAATCACAGGCGAAGTTTCAGTCAAACCGTATCCTTCCAGGTTCTGCATTCCGGCCATCCCTAAAACCCTTGCAATACGCGGTTGAAGCGCAGCACCTCCTGAAACGATATAAACAATATTTCCGCCCAGCGCTTCCCTCCATTTTGAGTAAATCAGTTTATCGGCGATTTTAATTTTTAGCTGCATCAGTGTACCGTATGTTTTATTGAACTCAAAATGCCGGGTTAATCTTAAAGCCCAGAAATAGATTGATTTCTTAATCCCTGTAAGTTCGTTTCCTTTTGTAACAAACCCGTCGTAAACTTTTTCAAGTAGCCTCGGTACAGAAACAAACATGTGCGGTTTGATCTCTTTTATTGCAGAAACAATCTGGTTTAGGTTTCCAACATAATAAATCCCCATTCCTTTATATTGAAAATGATAGTTCACACTCCGTTCAAGTACATGACAAAGCGGGAGAAAACTAATAACATGATGATCTTTACCTAAATAATGCATTTTTGAATGCGTGACAAAATTTGAAACCAGATTATTGTGCGTCAGCATTACTCCCTTTGGTATGCCTGTAGTTCCCGATGTATAAATCAAAGTAGCAAGGTCATCCGGCAAAATGGAACTTTTTATTTTCTCCAGTTCTTCAGCCAGTTCTTCCTGTTTTGATTTTCCCAAAGCAATGATTTTATCGAAATTTTTTACGCCTTTTATGTCATCAAAAGCATAAACATATTCCAATGAATTGACCCATGCGATAATCGGTTGCAACTTTTCATATAATTTGCTGTCTCCGATAATAAGCATTTTAGCTTCGGCATGCCTTAAAATATATTTGTACTCGTCCCCTCCAATGGTAGGATAAATTGCTACATGCACTACACCAATCATGGCCATTCCCATGTCAACAAAATTCCACTCGGGCCGATTGTTGGTTACCGTTGCAATTATATCGCCTTTTTTAAATCCCATGGCCATAAGTCCCATGGCAAACAAGTGTGAATTCTTGTAGTATTCTTCGGTAGAGTATGTGTACCAATTCCCATCTTTTTTACCGCCCAAAGCATCGGGGCGCGGAAATTCCTTCAGGTAGTGTTCGAGGATGTCAAACGTACGAGTGACCTGTTCTCCCATTTTTATTGATTTAGTTAAGCCAAATATAATGGTTTTGGGTAGGCGTAGTAAGTTATGACTTCCAAAAAAACAACAATACCAATTATTTGTAATAATTCCAAACAGAATAAAAAAATTTTTATTATGAGTTATTTACGAATTTTTCTTATCGACTTTCTGTTTCAATGATTCTAAAAATCAAAAAAATATCACCTGTTTTTTGGCTATTCAAAGATCGCCGTTCGATGTTTTTAACTATTATGCTCCTTTTCGTAAGCTGATTGTTTCAAATAAGCCCAAACCATTAAACCAATAAGTACAATAAAACTTGCCGGAACCGCCGGATTAATTCCATCAGCAACACCCTTTCCATAAGAATGCAGACCTGACAAATAATAATTTACGCCAAAATAAGTCATCATAACTGAAGCAAATCCAAGAATGGAAGCAAGGTTATAATTGAAAATACCTTTCAGTGAAGGAATCAATCGCATGTGTACAATAAAAGAATAAATCACCACGGTGATCAGTGCCCAGGTTTCTTTTGGATCCCAGCCCCAGTAACGACCCCAGCTTTCGTTGGCCCAAACTCCCCCGAGAAACGTACCTACTGTAAGAAAATATAATCCAACGGTAGCCGACATTTCGTTGATTGTTGTAACCTGTTCAATAAACTGGGTAACTTTCTCTTCATTTGATTTTTTTCGTAATACAAACAGGATCATCACCATTACACCAAGGAATGAGCTTAACCCGATAAATCCATAGCTGGCAGTAATAATAGCTACATGAATCATCAGCCAGTATGATTTAAGTACTGGAACAAGCGGTGTAATTTCAGGATTCATCCAACTCAGGTGGGCAACAAAAAGTGCAATGCCTGATAAGAAAGCAGCAGTTCCAACAACCATCGGGTATTTACGGCCAAAAATCAACCCAGCAAGCATTACTGCCCATGCAACATACACTATCGATTCAAACCCGTTACTCCAGGGGGCATGTCCGGAAATATACCAGCGAACAATCAGACCGGTGGTATGCATAACAAACCCAAGGATAATAACGCTGTAAAACGCGTAACGAACAATTTTTGACAATGGCTTCTGACGAAAAATATTGATAAAAAGAATCAGGAGAAGCAAAAATCCAAATGTCAGGTAAAACGGGAAAACTCGTTTAAACGGATTAACTTTGTTGTACAGGATTTCAATATTGCGCTTGGTATCAGACGGAATTAAATCGCCGCCAAATTTATTTTGAAAGCTGGTAATTCCCTGTAAAATCTGATCGGCATCAGCATAATTATTTTCTGTTATACTCTGCAACATCAACTGGAAGCCGCTTTTAATAAAAATAGAATCGGCACCTGAATAATCCGTAGCTGTTGCACCGGGAGCGTACCAATGGTCTACTCTTGACGGACGCGGGAAAATATCAAACATCGATCCGTCGAAAACCATAAAACAGATGTTAACCCGTTCATCCACATTGATGTATTCTTTCTCCAACTGATTGCGGAATGCAGGTGCTTTTGCATAGGCTGCCTTCACATTTTCAAGGATCCGGTAATTTCCCTGTTGATCAAAAAATTGTTCCACGGTCATAAAGCTTCCGCTTATACCTAACTGCATTGCCAGTACTTTGCTCGATACCTTAACAATAGGAAGTGTTTTCCAAATTTCAGGATGCGACATCATACTCAATACAACTTCGTCTGGTGATTTTCCGTAGAGCGATGATTTATGACTAACCTTGCGAACAATTTCGCTGTTTAATGTAGAAGCCGGTTCAAGTCGCCCATCAGTTCCCTGAACCCATATTTTACTAAACGCTTCAACGGTTTCATTATTGATATCCGGGATGCTGGCTCCCAAGCCAGACTGGGCAAAACCCTGTATTGAAACTCCCGTAACCAGCAGAATAATTATGCTCGTTGTTACAGAAATTTGTTTCAGTTTACGAGCCAGAAAACGGAAATAGGAATTTTTGTTGAGAATTGATAAAATGATTCCAATAGCCAGTAAAAGATATCCAAGATAAGTGATTTTGGTCCCCCAGAAATCGTGGTTTACCGAAAGAACTGTACCATGCTCATCCGTATCGTAACTCGACTGGAAAAATTTATATCCTTTGTATGTCAATGTATTATTCATAAAAATCCGAATATTTTTAGTGAAACCACTAACATCATCCTGCAACACTACCTCTGATGCAAATGACGAAGGCGATTTTGATCCGGGATAACGCTCAAGCTGAAAATCTTTTAAATAAATATGGAAAGGCAAAATAATTGGCAATGAGCCATATGCCAGTTTAAGCGTACCGTCTCCCAACGGTACCGAAACTGTATCGGGGGTAACGCCCGGAGCTCCGAAAACCTGGACCGTTTGCTTGTTGATCCCATCCGACAATTGCACAATTACCGCATTATTACGCGTTTGCATCTGGCTTTTTACTGCAGTAAAAGTAGCGCTGGGAAGAAAACTCCGGATCAGGAACCTGTAATCGCCAAAGCTGTATAAAAACATCGTTTTTGCCGGGATAGTATCGCCGGCAGGAAAAGTCTCAGTTTCCTGGGTAGCCATAGTAGTTTCTCCTATTGGCTCGCTTGAAGTCATCATTAACTTCCCGTCTTTTCTGAAAAATTTCACTGCGGTGTTTATATTCGATTCAAAGCCAGCTGTAAATCCGGGATAGTTTAGTACATCGCCCGGTTTAAACATAAAGCTTTGCATCCCCTGGGCATCAGGTGAAGAATAGACAAAGTCGATTAACGGATCGCCTGTTTCCGAAGGAATGGGCTTTAACTCTGCATTCTCAATATAACCTACCGTTTTTACCTTTACTTTTTGACCACCGACATCAAACTTTGCTGAAAACTGTTTAGGTGCCAGTTCAGAAAAAATTACTTTCTTTTCTTTTTGCTGATCCCCGAAACCCGCATAAAAAAAGGTCTCGGTAGAGATAATTTCATTGGAACTCTGATTTTCGCGAATGTGCATCATTCCTTCGTAACTGATATAGCGTGTAATCGTTGCTCCTAATAAAATCACCAAAAATGAAATATGAAATATTCCGAGGGTAAACCGCTTAGTGGTGAAAAACCTGTATTTCACCAGGTTTTTGATCAGGTTGATGGCCAGAAGCAGCCAGATAAGCTCGAACCACTTTGTTTTGTAGATCAGCGCCTGGGCAGTGGGTGTTCCGTAACTACTTTCAACAAACGTTGCAATTGCCATTGAAAATGCCAGTACAAGTAACAAAAACGCCATTACCGGCAGAGAGGTTATAAACGAGAAAATTTTCTTCATCTCAGAATTTGTTTAGCAGGTTGCCGGTAATCACCCTTCTATCCCTATTAATCAGGACATCTCCCCTGAAGGGGAGAATAAAGAAAAACGATACCGAAAACCGGATTTTTTACCGGGCTGAAAATAATTCTTATTTAGTACAAATCAAAATAAAGTAAAACGAAACAGGACTAGTTTGTATTTTATTTACAGGGAGTCGGAGAATCCCTTCTCCAATAATTTTTACCGGGCTTTGGAAAGCCCGGTTCCCTATTACAAAAATGAAAATGCTTTTTCGAATTCTTTCAATAATTTTTCAGACACTTTGAGGTCCGGAAGACATTCTAAAGTCAGTCAAGAACCTCAAAACGTCTTAACAGACTTTTGAGCGTTTAAAGCCTATTTTAAAAAGTCACAAAAGCTACCTTGTGCTCAAAAACATATTACAAAACAATAAACCTAACCTGTTCAAAATCAGCGCATTCAAAAAAAACGATTGCAATTGTTTATTTTTTGTGTTAATTTTAACCAACCAAAAATCACAAGCCCTTAAAAAGGCCGCCAAAATTCTTACAATGCACACAAATGTTATCTTAAAACTTACAAGGCTGATTTAAATTCCTCCCTGATATTCCCCGCTCAGGGAGGTATAAGATTTTATGTTTTTAGGGGAATCTGTTCCCTATTTTTTTAAAGGATTTAAATCAGTGGTTGCACCTTAGGATTTATCTAATTTAATACCTATTATTCATTAAATTGTGACATTTAAGCAATTTAAAACAAGGATATAAGAATTGTTATTTATAAATACAGTACAAACCTATGAAAAGCTTCTTTTTTTTGGCAATGCTCTTAATTTTCAATTTTTTATCAGACGCCCAGGAGAAAATAGAACGATTTAGTTTAAATTTCGGTTTGGATCACCCGGTTATCAGTTACCCAACACATTACAAGCATAAATATATTGTTAATCCGGAATTTGAGGTTCTAGTTAATTTTCAGGTATTTAAAAATAGCAATTTATCATCTGGGATCGGATTACAATATGGTGAATATTACAAATTAGAAGATGAAAGTTACCTGGTCTGGGTCAAAGGACTTGGCTGGTTACCTTACCAAAATACAAATCACTGGAAGTTAAGTTTCACTGATTTATATATCCCAGTAAATTTAGAAATCCCAATAAAAAATTTCTTTTTAAATTCTTATCTGTTAGGTGCTGATTTTGGTTGGTTCCTGAAATATAATCTTTCAGAACACCAAATACACGATGTTTCACATATAAAAATTAACCGTTATTTTTTAGACTGGAATTTTGGATTGAATAAAGATGCATTGAAATGTAAGGGGTTAACAATTAGTGGTTCATCAATTATAGGGTTTCGAACTTATTTAACTGATAAAAATTCCTGGCAGAATAATTATTTCTTTTATAAACTTAAAATCACTATTCATCTAAAAATTTAAAATCATGACTAAAAAAACCTTCTTAACGCTAATCTTTTTATCATTATCTCAACTAATTTTTGCACAATTATTTCCTTATGAACCAGATAAATGGGATGAGGATTACACATTTGAAAAATTTAGAGATGACTTTCAAGGAACTTCATTAGACACGGGGAAATGGCATTTAACTACTAACTACGGAAGATCTGAATGTATTTTATTAGTTCACCGGAGTAACTTACTGGGTCAATAATGGTTATTTGAGCTTAAATATGCTTTATCACCCAGGCTATTGTTTTACTGACACTGACCGTGGAGTGACAAGTTGTCCGAGTCTGTTTTTACAGCCGAAGTCAGTTACAAATCAATCATTTAAATATGGCATTTATGAAGGACTAATGAAATTTGCCTCCGGTACTGGATCATGGCCAGCATTCTGGTTTTATGGAGGCTCCGGAGCCGATGACCCACAATATAATTCAGGCTATGCAAGCGAGATTGACTTTGCAGAACTAAATTGGAGATATTCCTCATCAAGTACAGATCACGTTTTTCATTGGTGGACACCTAATGGAGAGGTTGGCATTTTAAATGGAGAACATAATACAAATGTTAATTGGAGTGGTTGGCATACATTTAAGATTATCTACAGACCTTATGATATTACATTTTATATCGATGGTAATTTTAGCTGGAAAAGATCTAGGTTTTATACATATACCGTTCCCGAAGGATATGTTTTTGACATGTTTATTGATGATTTTCCTCCAAATACTACTTATTTTGAATATTCCTGGTTTCCTAAACATGCTGGTGCAATTATATTGTCCCAGCAGGTTTAAATCATGTTAACAATTCAATTGTTCATCCGCAAACAACATTATTTGATTGGGTTTCTTTTCGAGAATTCTTTGACACTCCTGAAATTACACTTTCATCGAGTTCAATTTGTACAACTGGTACAGCAATTTTAGATGTTGATGATAGAGCAACTAATATTACCTGGAGTTTATCTCCTACAGCCCTATTTACAGGAGCAACTTCAGGCACTGGAACGAACGCTACAATAAATGCCAGTTCATCAAATGGTGAAGCTACAATAACATACAGTTTTGAAATGCCAAGCGGTGAAAGTTTTAGTGCGGATAAAAATTTTTGGGTTGGCGTTCCCAATGCCATCGATGTTTATGACGACCCAACTTATTTTTATTGTGGCCAAATGAATATTGTAAATGTGGATTACGGAGATTATACTTATTATGATATGGGCATTAATCAGGTCAACTGGAGCTATCAGGGAGCAACTCTCGCAAACATAAATGATGGTTTTACAAAGCTTACATTACTGCTGGGAACAACGCAGGCAATGGTTATATTTATGTGGATGCCTATAATAGGTGCGGTAGTACAGGAGATCGTGTTTATTACGAAATCGAATGTTTTATGATGAGATTAGTAATTACACCGAATCCGACAACTGATGAAACTGAATTGTCAATTGAATCGGACAATGAAAAAATATTATTTGATGAAAGTGCTGAATGGGATCTCGAAGTTTTCAGTCAAACGCAGGAATTAAAAGTTAAAGAAACCAAATTGAAAGGAAAAAAACATAAAATAAAAACTGCCGGATGGAAAGAGGGCGTTTATATAGTCCACGTAAAATATAAAGACCAAATTTTACAGGAAAAACTAATTGTAAAAAGATAGATTTTGACTAGTCCTAAATAAGCGTTACAGATTATTGGAATAATTTAATAGATTCACAGACCGTTTCAAAGTTAACTTTGAAACGGTCTGTTCTTTTATAGCTTTTTATTTTAATGGTATCTTGTTTGTGCATTTGCTCTGGTGTAAGCCCACTGCTGCCGCACGATTGCATCGTGTGGTTCTATTTAACAACAATAACATTTTTCAATAATCCATTTTCACCGGCATAATCTGCTGCGCTACTGTAAACATAATCTTCCGCTCTGAACACCAATCCTCTTTAACAGGATTATTGTGAACATAATTAATTTTTTCGTCGATCACTTTATTACTCCACAATTCGATTGGATGGTTATCATGTCTGCCAGAATTGATATTTATTGACATTTGATGATTTACTTCCAGCCTTCAAGAATTGTTCAATTAAAAAATCTTTCCTGCTTTCCTTTGGATTTTCAATAATTGCTTTAACGATCGCTTTACTTGTAAAACGTTTAAAATCGCCAACCAACAACGCTGGCTTTTGCATTCCTGCACTTCTAAAAACCAAATGTACATGATTAGTCATTATACACCATGCAAATATTTCCATGCCCTTCTCCTCTTGGCAATACCGCAAACTGTCAAATAAAATAGTTTTGTATTCATTTCGCGTAAATACGTCAAGCCATTCAACAACGGCGAAACTTATGAAATATACGCCTTCGGGATTATGAAATTTATAATTGCGACTCATTTGAATAAATATGTTCAGAAAAGAACTAAATTTAACAAAATGAATTTATAAATCCACGCGATGCAATCGCGCGGTCGCGTGAGGGTTATAAAAGCCTTATTCCACTACTTTATACAAGTGTACCGCATAATCTGCAAAATCATCGCTGAACCTATTTTCAGTCACTTCAATCGTTCTATTTTCACCTATTACTTCAAAACTTCTATTCCCTTTTGCAATGGTAAATGTTGCTGTTGTTTTCCCCAATTGTAGCATGGAAACTGCAAACAGGTAATCGGTTTCATCAAAATATTTTGTTAAAATATCAACCGGAACATTTTCATTATCGCAGGAAACCAATGCAAAACCGGAAGTAGTTTTTGCATTCAGCACAGGAGCTAATTTTGTTACCTCACGATTGATTTCTTTTACCCCTTCGGCCATCTCCTGATCATGTAAAAGTGCAGCATCATCTTCCGAAGGATTAAAAAAGAGTGACAGAAATATCCAACGCCGGAAGCACCATGAATTAATGCCATCCAAACTTCTGATTTTACTTCTGCAGGAGTCAG
Organism: uncultured Prolixibacteraceae bacterium; assembly: GCA_963769925.1. Lineage (GTDB taxonomy): Bacteria > Bacteroidota > Bacteroidia > Bacteroidales > Prolixibacteraceae > Draconibacterium. The sequence continues at coordinate 952 of CAVYOB010000042.1, read as the reverse complement.
GTTTTCTTTCTGAATCTTTACCAATTCTTGTTGTTTCAATCCAGCACCAGCCGGGTTTGAATCATCCGTCCATTCGAGCAAATTCTCAATTCCTTTGGCAACATACCCCAACCTCTCATTGTTACTTTCGTCCGTATTGTTTACCGGGTAAATATCGAACGATGCAATATCGCAACCCTTTAAATACCCGTTGTTGGAAACTTTGTACATATTATTGTTTCCGCTGCATTCTCCTCTTCCGTACCATTTTATTGCAGCCACTCCCGGCCCAATTCAAATACACCGGTCGCGAAGGTCATTTTCTTTTATCTGATATATTCATTGATAATTTTTGAAGGATCTATGCAGGGATCGTATGTCTTTGAGTATTATTCCACTGCGCATTATCGGGTTCATCTCCGTGCATCCAGCCAACGATGGCACTTTCATCCAAGTGTTCCAAATCCAAATTCATTCTGATCGCAAATTACTTTCATCCCATTTTTTTTGAAGGCGTCCAGTTTCTCCTGATTAAGCCCTTTTGAGATTCCGACGAATGTATTTATCCCCAAGGTCTTTGTAAACCTTAGCATTATTCAGACTTTGCAGCCGGACTGCAATCGGGAAGAAATCAGATTTGTTTTCAGTTTTTGGAGAATTCTGAGCAAAAGAGGCTGCAATAAAATATCGAGAAAAACGAAGAAAGTATCAGTTTTTTTTCATTCGTTAATTAAACATTGATTTAATTTTAATTTGACAAAAACAGAAGTAATTTCTCGATGGCAGCATCCAAACCGGAAGCATCTTTCCCACCTGCCGTAGCGTAGAACGGCTGACCGCCGCCACCGCCTTTTATTTCTTTTCCGGCTTCGCGAACAATCTGCCCGGCATTCAGGCCTTTTTCTGCTACAATATTATTAGAAATCATTACGGTTATACTGGGCTTTCCATTAAATTCAGCACCTAAAACAAG
>CAVYOB010000041.1:0-31322 GCA_963769925.1 uncultured Prolixibacteraceae bacterium | reverse complement strand
TGAACTACGCGCACACAGCAAAACCAACTCTGCTATAAAAGCATTACTTGGACTGGCTCCTCCAATTGCACGGGTAATTCGCAATGGTGAAGAGGTGGAAATTCCTCTGGAAGAAGTAACTGAAGGTGATATTCTGAAAGTAAAACCCGGAGAAAAAATACCGGTTGATGGAGTGATTTCCGAGGGAAATGCGGTGATTGATGAAAGTATGATTACCGGTGAACCGATTCCTGCCGATAAATCGGTAACGACAAGATAACCGGCGGAACCATTAATGGCAAAACTGCATTTGAAATGAAAGCTGAAAAAGTAGGTTCTGATACCTTGCTCTCTCAAATTGTAAAAATGGTTAATGAGGCAGGTCGATCACGGGCGCCTATCCAAAAACTGGCTGATGTGGTCGCCAAATATTTCGTACAGATTGTGGTTAGTATAGCAATTCTAACGTTCATCGTCTGGGCCATTTGGGGCCCGGATCCGGCGTATGTTTACGCATTTGTAAATGCCATTGCAGTGTTAATTGTCGCTTGTCCATGTGCACTTGGATTGGCCACACCTATGTCAATTATGGTTGGTTCGGGCCGAATGGCACAATCAGGTGTCCTGGTAAAAGATGCCCGTGCTATTGAAGAAATGAATAAAGTAGATATACTTATCATCGATAAAACCGGTACCATAACCGAGGGAAAACCTTCCCTGAAAAATTATAAATCGTTTGGGAAAATGAGTAACGAAGAGGTGCTGAAACTTGCCGCTTCCATTGATGCCAACAGTGAACACCCTATTGCTGATGCTATTGTGAAAGGTGCAAAAGCAAAAAATATTCAACCCGAAAAACTTGAAAATTTTGAATCAGTAACCGGAAAAGGTGTACAGGCCATGTACAAAAAACAAAAAGTAGGATTGGGAAATCTCCGCTTGCTGGAAGATTTTGGAGCCAGTGTTAATGGGGAAGTACAAAAAGAAGCTCAAAGAATGGCAATCCACCGGACAAACGGTAATGTACCTGGTTTCAGGAAATAATGTGGAAGGAATAGTAAGTGTTGCGGATACCATTAAACCAACTTCGGCAAAAGCCATTCATTCTCTACAGAAAATGGGGATGAAAGTACACATGCTTACCGGTGATAATCAGTTTACTGCCAAAGCTGTGGCTGACGAGCTTCACCTCGACGGATTTGTAGCCGACTGTCTCCCCGAAGACAAATACAAAAAAGTAAAAGAACTCCAGGAACAGGGACACATTGTAGCCATGGCTGGCGACGGAATTAACGATGCACCTGCGCTTACACAAGCCAACATCGGAATTGCCATGGGCACCGGTACCGACATTGCCATGCAAAGCGCTGAAATCACGCTGGTAAAAGGTGATCTGAATGGCATTGTAAGAGCCCGCGAATTAAGTCACAAAGTGATGCGCAACATCAAACAAAACCTCTTCTTTGCTTTTGTGTACAACTCACTGGGCGTACCAATTGCAGCAGGAATATTATATCCGTTTTTCGGTGTGCTGCTGAGTCCGCTGATTGCTGCCACAGCGATGAGTTTCAGTTCTGTTTCAGTGATTTCAAACGCATTACGATTGAGGAAGAAATAGGAACTGAACAGTTGTATTGAATAAAATGCAAGTATGAAATTGATTCCATTATAATCTCTTCCTTGCTTTTATAATTTGTGACGGGAAAGTATTCTGACTTATTTCAAACTCGCTTTCGATTTCAAACCCTGCGTTAATCAGGTTTTGTTTGAATTGAACCGGACGGCAACCGGTTAATAGTTTGGGAAATCGTTTGGCCACCCAGTACCAAAACTTGTGAATATTCTTTGTTCCAAAAGAAAAAGTTGAAATTACCACATTCCCATTGGGTTTAAGTACCCGGTAAAATTCCGAAGCAATTTTATCAAAATATTCTACTGGTAATAAATCCACCATATAACTGTTTATCACTAAGTCGAAGGTGGTATCGGGAAAATTCAAATGCAAGGTGTTTCCTTCATACAACTCAAAATTCCTGCAACCATATTTGTTCCAGTTTTTTCGCCGCTTTTTTAACATGTCAGGAGATAAATCAATCCCAATATTTTTACCATCCGGATTCTGTTTTATAATTTTTTTCAACATCTCCCCCGTTCCGCAAGCAACATCCAAAACTTTATTCCCATTCTTAATATTGGCTAATTTCAGAACAACATTAGCTGCTTTACTTTCAGTTAACCGTCCCCAAAAATCGTAAAACCAAATCACCTTTTGAATTCCTTTTTGGTTTTATCCTCGTTAATTTGTCTTTCCAGCACTTGCATTATACATTCTTTTAATTACCTAACGATTGAAATTAAATTTTGGTTATTCATACTCCTAAAAATTTGTCGCAAATCATCTAAAAAGATTTGTATGAAGCAATTGTAAAATTTTATAACGTAATCTGAATAAGAGTATTGATCGTTGAATCTTTACTGACATTAAAATTTCACATCATGAAATCACTAAAAGAATTATTTGCGGAAAAAAGCCAAAATGAAAATGTAGATACATTATCTTTTCGAGATAAGCGTCAAACTCAAACAACTACCATTTTATCAGTCCATTGGGATGCGATGGAGACAAAATTTATGTTACTCCCGGTAACAGTACGGTTTGCAATATGAAAGTGATTCTCCTATTTCAAAATTCGTCTTCATACAAGCATGAAAATCAGAAACACGAACTTGGACACCATTAAGATTGTTGTAAATAGAAATTATCCTAAATTTATGAATTTGAAAAACCATTAAAATTTTAAATATCATGGCTATTAAAAAAGTTTGGATAGAAGAAGGATGCACCGTATGCGGATTATGTGAAGAACTGTGTCCTGAAGTTTTTGAAGTAGATGATGAAGCAGTTGTAAAAGACGGAGCTGATATTGAAAATAACGAAGAGGGAATAAAAGACGCAGCAGAAAATTGCCCGGTTGAAATCATAAAGTTTGAAGAATAGAAGACAGGATAACATTATATCTTTTTCAATTTATCCTGCATGCAGGTGTTGTGCATTTACAACATTTGCGTTTACGATTCCTTTTTCAAAATCGGAAATATTCTGAAGCGTAGTTTCTGCAATGTGCTCCAGTGCTTCGCGTGTAAGAAAACCCTGATGGGCGGTAATAAGTACATTGGGCAGACTGATCAGCCGGGCAATGGTATCATCATCGATAATCATTTCCGAAAGGTCTTTAAAAAACAGCTTTTCCTCTTCGGCATATACATCAATTCCCAAAGCTCCCAACCGTTTTTCCCGAAGCGAAACAATCACTGCTTCTGTGTCAATCAGTTTGCCTCGACTGGTATTAATAAGCATCGCCCCCTGTTTAATGAGTTTCAGATTTTGAGCATTTATTATGCGGTATGTGTCGCGATTAAGCGGGCAATGCAATGAAATAATATCCGATTGAGAAAGTAACTCGTCTACTGAAACGTATTCTACACCTTGTTTTCTGAGCTCATCATCAGGATAAGGATCGAAAGCTTTAAATTTCACATCGAATCCGCTTAACAGATGAATAAATGCATGACCAATTGCACCGGTGCCAATTACGCCGATTGTTTTCCCGCTGATATTAAATCCAGTCAGGCGTTCAAGCGAAAAATTTCCTTCGCGAATACGGTTGTATGCTTTGTGCGTCTTTCTGTTCAGGGTAAGTATCAGGGCAAGTGCGTGTTCTGCAACTGCTTCAGGTGAATACGCAGGAACACGCAAAACGGTGACATCAGCTTTTTCGGCTGCCTCGAGGTCCACATTGTTAAATCCGGCACACCTCAGCGCCAGCAACTTAATACCCCGTTTTTTCAAAGCCGCAAGTGTTTCGGCATCAACTTTATCATTTACAAAAGCACAAACTGCATCGTATCCCTTGGCTAACTTCGCGGTATGACTGTCAAGTCGGGTTTCAAAAAAATCGAGTCTGTGTCCAAATCCCTGATTAATTTTTTCAAAATATTCCTTGTCATATGCTTTCGAACTAAAAAAGGCAACTTTCATCTTGTTTACATTTAGTTTATGAAAACAGCCCGCCACCAATTTAGTTTAGTCCACACATTTTTATAATTTTCTTTTTAGCTGATTACCAAAAGGTTAAAACTTGTTAAATTAAAAACCAAGTCAAAATTAGGTTGTTCTACCTTTTGAAAAATAGCACTAAAATATTGCTTCGTTTCTGAATCAACAATTAAAATTTATCACTATGAAATACCGGATAATTCTGATTCTTGTTCTTGTCTTTCCTTTAATACAATCCGGTTGTACAAATCAAACTACCGGAAATGAGGGTAAAGGAACTGCATGGGCTCCCGGTTCATTTAGTTCCAATGGTCAGCGCATTTATTTTACCGGTACAAGTGAAAGTAAAACACCGGTTACCTATACCGGTGGTCCGGCAATAAGCACGATGATTACAGGTGGAAAGTTCGCCTGTGTTTCCTGTCACGGTTTGAATGCAAAAGGAGGAAGGCATCCGATGGGCATGGAAGTTATGAATGCGCCGGATATTCGTTGGTCAGCACTGATTAATATGCAGGAAAAGGAAGACGAACATGCAGAAAATAGTAGCGAGGAACATCATGAATATAGCTTTGAGGACTTTAAAGGCTCTGTTGAAAATGGCAGACATCCTGATGGCGATAAAGTTGATGAAGATATGCCACGCTGGAAAATGAGTGATGCCGATTTAAGAGATTTAATGAATTACCTGAAATCATTAAAATAAGACAGCATGTAATATCAATCATCAAAGGAGGGAACTGTCATTCCAACGAAAGGGAATACGACACCGAGGCACTGTTTACATTGGGAATGGCATTCTGAAATTGAACTTGTTGAAGACAAAACAATTTTATCTGCTCAATGTTATTCAAACAGGTAAATTTATAATGGTTCACTATTGATCCGATTACATAACATATCAAAGGTTGCGGCTGTCATAGTTTGTATATTGTCACATTCGGGAATGTATTATTTTATAAAAAATGTTTGTTTTGCCGGGAATGTCATGCTTTCTGGTGGACGATCGAATATAAGGAGTAAATTGAAACGTGTTATTTCAATGGTGGTTTTTATTTGTTTGTTTTTTATTCCTGCCGGTTTATTTGCTCAAGATATGGAGCACCATAAACTTCATCATAATATGAATGATTCAACAATGATGCAACGGCAGCAAATGATACATTCCAGGAGTCATCTTGTGATGCCATTTGATATGAGTAAAGTCACCCATTATTTTATAAAGACCAACACCGGCGGGGTTTTAAGAATTAAAGCAAAGGATCCGAAAGATACTTTACAAATTTCATTAATCAGGAACCACCTTGAAAAAGAAGAAAACCTGTTTTCAAAAGCCAATTTCAGCGATCCGAAAACCCTTCACGGAATGGATATGCCAGGGCTTCAACTACTTTCGGAATCAAAGAATAAGTTTAAGGTTGATTATAAAAAGCTGCCTGATGGCGCAAAACTCACATTCTCTTCCAAAGATACTACTGTAACAAATGCCATTCACGTGTGGTTTGATGCGCAGTTGAAAGACCACGGGAAGGACGCAAGAAGCAAAGAATAAGTGATTACTGTAGCCGATATAAGTAACCAGAAGAATGAATTAAAAAACATGATAATGGATAGTTGGTTTATTTTCAGTAATAAAGGACTTCGCTATTTTTTGCATTTGATACCATTCCGGATTGATTTCTCCCTTTGTTATTTAGATTAATTATTCTTAACGGCTTCATTGACATATTTCATTACAAATAAACATCCAACTATATAAATAATTCTATAATTTCGCCCCGTTTTTTAATACTTGAACAATAAATATTGAAATTTCAGTTATGACAAGTGAAAGTTTAATATTATTTTTTATTGTAGGTTTCGTTTTAGTTGGTGGCGCAATTCTTTTTTCTTCATTTATTGCACCAAAATCAACCAACCTTCAAAAATCAGAAGCATACGAAAGTGGAGTTCCAACAAAAGGCATTACCTGGCTGCAATTTAATGTCGGGTATTATTTGTTTGCATTGCTGTTTTTAGTGTTCGAGGTGGAAACAGTATTTATTTTCCCCTGGGCAGTGGTGATGAAACAAATAGGAATGGCTGCTTTTATTGAAATTCTGATATTCTTTTTCATTCTTGGGGCTTGGATTATTATATGCCTGGAAAAAACATGCATTGATATGGGAATAAAATCGATGAAAGAAGAGGACTTCAAGGACAATGAAACCCTTGAGGAACTAAAAAAAGAGGGAGGAAATATATTACTTTCCACGGTAGATGCACTGATAAACTGGGGACGCTCCAATTCCATCTGGCCATTAACTTTTGCCACCAGTTGCTGCGGAATTGAAATGATGGCAACCGGGGCATCGCGGCATGATTTTGCGCGATTTGGAATTGAAGTTTATCGCGCCAGCCCACGCCAGGCCGATGTAATTGTAGTGGCAGGAACCATCACCAACAAAATGGCACCGGTACTGAAACGTTTGTACGACCAGATGGCCGACCCAAAATATGTAATTGCCATGGGAGCCTGCGCCATTTCCGGCGGCCCGTTTTACTACAATTCATACCACGTAATTAAAGGTGTTGACCACGTAATTCCGGTAGATGTTTACATCCCGGGCTGTCCGCCACGACCGGAAGCTTTGCTGTATGGCGTGATGCAACTCCAGCGGAAAATTAAGCTCGAAAAGAGCTTCGGTAAAAAGGAAAGAAAGTACCAATTCTAAATAGGATATACCTGAAATGGAAAATGAAAAATTAAAAGCGGTTATTCAGAAATTTTTGCCGGAGGCAGAAATAAATGATGGCGCCCAATTTCCGGAGGTAACTGTCGAAAAGGAAAAACTTGTTGATTTTGCCCGGTTTCTGAAAGATAATGAGGAAACCCGGTTCGATTATCTGTTTAATGAAACGGCAGTTGATTTTAACGATCATTTTATGATGTACTACCATCTGGATTCTACGGAATTCAGGCATCAACTGGTAGTTAAAGCCAAAATCGAAGACAGGGAAAAACCTGAAATCGATTCGGTTTGCCCGGTTTGGATTGGCGCCGAATATCACGAAAGAGAAATGTTTGATCTCTTTGGAATTCATTTCAATAACCACCCTGATTTACGGAAAATCTTTTTGGATAACGACTGGGTTGGCTTCCCCATGCGGAAAGACTACACCGACCCGGTAAATATTGTTGAAAGGTAAAAGTTATGGCGGAAGAAATTGTAAAAGGCCAACTGGAAGAACAGGAATTTACCTTAAATATGGGGCCACAACACCCTTCCACTCATGGTGTTTTGCGGCTGATCCTGAAATTAAAAGGTGAAACAGTTGAGGAAGTAAAACCGCAGTTGGGATACATTCACCGGGGAATTGAAAAAATGTGCGAGAAAATTACCTATCCGCAAATTATTCATCTCACCGACCGGCTGGATTACCTTTCGGCACACATCCTGAATGAAGCTGTTTGTCTTACCGTTGAAAATGCACTGGAAATTGAGGTTCCTGAACGCGTAAAATATATTCGTACCATCATGGACGAACTGAACCGAATTGCCTCGCACCAGCTTTGGTGGAGCGCTTTCGGAATGGATATCGGTGCGCTGACCACCTTTTTCTACGGGTTGCGCGACCGGGAAAAAATCCTCGATATTTTTGAAGAAACCTGTGGTGCCCGGTTGCTTTTAAGCTACAATGTACCAGGCGGTCTGATGTTCGACATTCACCCTAACTTTCAGAAAAGGGTAAAAGATTTTCTGACCTATTTCAAAAAGAAATTACCGGAATACGATGAATTGCTTACCGGCAACCCGATAATGCAGGAACGTACAAAAGGAGTTGGATTGTTTACAAAAGAACAGGCCATTGCTTATGGTGTAACCGGTCCGTCAGGAAGAGGTTCAGGTTTCTCCTGCGATGTTCGGAAACATCATCCGTACAGCGCTTATCCAAACGTAAATTTTAAAGAAATACTTTATTCTGAAGGCGATACATTTGCCCGCTATAAAGTAAGAATGGACGAAATGTGGGAGTCGATGTCGATAATTGAACAATTGATTGACAACATTCCGGAAGGTGATTTTGCGGTAAAAATGAGACCGGTAATCAAACTTCCGGCAGGTGAATATTACACACGAGTAGAAGCCGTACGTGGTGAGTTTGGGGTATTTGTGGTAAGTGATGGTGATAAATCGCCGTACCGCATGAAATTCAGGTCTCCCAATTTCAGCAACCTGGCTGCATTAGATACCATGGCCAGCGGACAAAAAATTGCTGACCTGATCGCCATTGGAGGTTCGATGGATTTTGTTATCCCTGACATGGACAGGTAATAATGAAATAAATGTTTTAGCAGAACAATATATTATGTTACTCAATATTTACGATTTTTCGACACTTACCGCGGGCATTAACAACTGGCTGGCAGCCAACTTCAGCCCTTTCTGGACGGTTACCATCGAAATGGTTTTAATCGGGTTGGCAATTTTGCTTTTTTATGCAGTTGTAGGATTGTACCTCGTTTATGCCGAACGAAAGATTTGTGCATTTATGCAGTGCCGGGTTGGCCCAAACCGGGTTGGACCGTATGGTTTTTTCCAAACCATTGCCGACCTTATCAAGCTGTTAATGAAAGAGTTAATTCCGATTAAAAATGCGGATAAACTCCTTTTCAATGTAGCGCCGTTTATTGTTATCATCGCTTCGTTTATGGCCATTGGCGCCATTCCGTTTGCCAAAGGTTTGCAGGCGCTGGATTTTAACATCGGAATATTTTACGTCATGGCAGTTTCGTCGCTGGGTGTAATTGGAATTTTACTGGCAGGTTGGTCGAGCAACAACAAATATTCGCTCATTGGTGCCATGCGAAGCGGAGCCCAGATTGTAAGTTACGAATTATCGGTAGGACTTTCACTGGTTACCATTGTAATTCTGGCAGGCAGCCTGCAGCTTTCAACCATTGTTGAAGCGCAGCGCGACGGATGGTTTTTGTTTACCGGACACATTCCGGCCATCATCGCATTTCTGATTTTCCTGATTGCCAGTACTGCCGAAACCAACCGTGGCCCGTTCGACCTTGCAGAAGCAGAATCGGAGCTTACCGCAGGATTTCACACTGAATATTCAGGAATAAAATTCGCTTTCTTTTTCCTTGCCGAATACATGAATATGTTTATTGTAGCATCCATTGCAGCTACCATGTTTTTGGGAGGTTGGATGCCTTTCCATGTTGGTCATTGGGAAGCATTTAATCATATCATGGATTTCATTCCTCCGTTTATCTGGTACATTGGAAAAACCGCTTTGGTAATCTTTATTATGATGTGGTTTAAGTGGACATTTCCGCGACTGAGAATTGACCAGTTACTTACCCTGGAATGGAAATACCTGCTTCCAATTAACCTGGTAAATATCCTATTAATGTCGTTTGTAGTATTAACCGGCTGGCACTTTTAATCATGAAACGAGCATGATGAGAATATTGCATTGGAATACCGTTAAAATTGATGCGAGTTACATCGAATACCTTAAATACAATCATTTTTAATGAGATGAAAAGTATTATCAATTATATAAAAGAAATAATTAACGGGGTAAGAGCTTTGTTTACGGGAATGAAAGTTACCGGCTATTACTTTGTTCATCCGAAGCAAATTGTAACACAACAATATCCTGAAAACCGCGCCACACTTCAGATGTTCGAACGATTTAAGGGTGAAGTGGTGATGCCGCATAATGAAAATAACGAACATAAATGTACGGCCTGCGGTATTTGCGAAACAAGCTGCCCGAACGGATCGATTGAAATAATCAGTAAGATGATTGAAACTCCTGAGGGCAAGAAAAAGAAAGTACTGGAAAAACATATTTATCACCTTGGAATGTGCACATTTTGCAATTTGTGTGTAAAAAACTGTCCGTTCGATGCCATTAAAATGGATCAAACTTTTGAGCATTCAGTTTTCGATCGCACAAAACTGACCAAAGTGTTAAATAAACCAGGTTCACAATTAATGAAAAAAGAAAAAGTATGAGTGGTCACGAACTGATGTTTTATATTTTTTCGGGAATGATTTTGGTCTTCTCGCTGCTCACGGTTACCAGCCGACGGATACTGCGGGCTGCCTTTTATCTTTTGGTTGTTCTGATTTCCACTGCCGGAATTTATTTTATGTTGAATTACCAGTTTCTGGCCGCCGTTCAGTTAACATTGTATGCCGGTGGGATTGTAGTCCTCATCATCTTTTCCATTCTTGTTAACCAGTCACATCAACCAGAAATTTGAGCCGCTTGGATTTAAAAAATGGTTCTTTTCAGCCATTGCTGCTGCAGCAGGAGCAATTCTCACCATTATGACAGTTGTACAATATGGTTTCAACGAAACGGTTACTTCAACTCAAAATCCGGATATGCAGGTTATCGGAAGTAGTTTACTGGGTTACAATAAAAACGGTTATGCACTCCCCTTCGAGGTAATCAGTATTTTATTGCTGGCAGCCATGTTTGCGTCTATTGTAATTGCAAAAAAAGAAAAATCTAAATAATATGCTTTCATCCATTCCATTATCGTATTTTCTAGTTGTCAGCACACTGATGTTTTTCATCGGCATTTATGGCTTTCTGACACGAAAAAACCTAATAACCATTTTAATGTCGGTTGAATTAATTCTGAACTCAGTTAATATCAACTTTGTAGCATTTAACCGCTATCTGTACCCAAATGAATTACAGGGACATTTCTTTTCGCTGTTTATTATTGCTGTTGCGGCGGCTGAAGCTGCAGTGGCTATTGCAATCATTATCAGCGTGTACCGGAAATACACCAACATTGATGTGGAACGGGTGGATACAATGAAATTTTAAACGGACTTTATTGAAAGAATAAAATAATTCAATATAAAATGACTGATTTTGGATTTACAATATTTATTCCGCTAATTCCCCTGGCAATGTTCCTTATTTTGGGACTTTCCAGCGGTACAATGAAGAAAGAGGTTTCAGGTTATCTGGGAACGTTGGGAATGTTAGTTACTACATTCCTTTCCTACTTCACGGCTTTTCAGTACTTTTTTAATCGGCCGGCGGGAATGGAAGCTTTCGAAAAAATTATCCCGTTTAATACGGTTTGGCTGCACCTGACAGAGAAATTACACATTGATTTGGGAATCTTACTTGACCCGATTTCAGTGATGATGCTGGTCGTAATTACCACGGTTTCACTGATGGTGCATATTTACAGTATGGGTTATATGAAAGGCGAAAAAGGATATTCGCACTTTTATGCATTCCTTTCGCTGTTCAGCTTTTCGATGCTGGGACTGGTAGTTGCTACCAACATTTTCCAGATGTACATGTGCTGGGAATTGGTAGGTGTTTCTTCTTACTTATTAATTAGCTTTTATTACGAAAAACCTACCGCAGTTTTAGCCGGGAAAAAAGCATTTATTGTTACCCGTTTTGCCGACCTCGGATTTTTAATTGGTATTCTGATTTTGTCTTATATCAGCGGCACATTCGATTTTGTAACCATAACGGATCCGCAAGGTGCATTAATAACAAGCGGCACTGGTTTGACATTTCTTGGTATTTCAGCATTAACATGGGCACTGGCACTCATTTTTATGGGAGGCGCCGGTAAATCGGCCATGTTCCCGTTGCACATCTGGTTGCCCGATGCAATGGAAGGCCCAACTCCGGTTTCGGCTTTGATTCATGCTGCCACTATGGTTGTGGCAGGAGTTTATCTGGTAGCTCGTTTATTCCCGCTGTATATTTTCGGAGCGCCTGATGTACTTGTAATAGTGGCTTATGTGGGAGGGTTTACTTCGCTGTTTGCCGGTGTAATTGCCTGTGTTCAAAAAGATATTAAAAGGGTACTGGCTTTCTCAACCATGTCGCAAATTGGCTACATGATGCTGGCGCTGGGTGTTTCAGGTTATGGTGAACATCACGGACTTGGATTTATGGCGTCCATGTTCCACCTGTTCACACATGCCATGTTTAAAGCGTTGCTGTTCCTCGGAGCCGGTGCAATTATTCACGCTGTTCATTCAAACAGTATGGACGATATGGGCGGACTACGAAAATACCTGCCCATCACCCACATTACTTTTTTAATTGCTACGCTGACCATTTCAGGAATTCCGCCGTTTGCCGGATTTTTTAGTAAAGATGAAATCCTTGCAGCCGCACTGGAACACGATAAACTTTTGTTTTTTGTTGAATATGCAGTAGCCGGAATCACCGCATTTTATATGTTCCGTCTCTATTTCAACGTTTTCTGGGGAGAAGATCGGCATTATCATCATACACCACACGAATCGCCGCTAACGATGACCATTCCATTAATGATACTTGCAGCAGCATCTGCACTTACCGGATTTATTCCGTTTAACAAATTGGTTACATCCGACGGTTTACCATTCGAGATACACACCGAGTGGATTGTAGCAATTCCTTCTATTTTAATCGGAGTAGCCGGAATTGCCGTAGCCTGGGTAATGTATAAAAAACCAAATAATATTCCCGAGAAGATGGCAACTTCTTTTAAATATATGTACAAATGGTCGTACAACAAATTTTACATCGACGAGGTGTACTTCTTTGTGACGAAAAAAATCATATTCAATAATATATCCCGCCCTGTAGCCTGGTTCGACCGCCACATTGTGGATGGTTTAATGAACGGAATTGCATGGGTGACCAACCTTGTTTCGCGACAAATTAAAGGCTTTCAATCTGGTCAGTTGCAGAAATACGGTTATGTATTTATTTCGGGTGTAGTTGTTTTAGTTTTTGTATTTATTTATTGGCTTAATTAATAAAAAATGGATTTTCTAACGCTATTCGTTGTCGTCCCGATTCTTACTATTGTAGGAATTGTATTTACAAAGGATTTAAAACAAACGCGGCTGGTTTCAGCTATTGGAATGGGTATTCAGCTTATATTGGCAGTGACGTTAGTATTTATGTACCTCGCCGAACGAAAAGCCGGGAACACAGCCGAAATGCTGTTCTCGCATTCTTATGTATGGTTTAAAAGTTTAAATATTCATTATTCTATTGGAGTTGACGGCATCTCAGTTGCAATGATTTTGCTTACGGGAATTGTAGTTTTTACCGGGGTTTTTGCTTCATGGAATGTCAAATTCCTTTCCCGCGAATTCTTTATTTCGCTGATTTTTCTTTCCACCGGGGTTTTTGGATTTTTTATTTCCCTCGACCTGTTTACCATGTTCCTGTTTTACGAAGTTGCAGTTATTCCAATGTATCTGCTAATTGGAATCTGGGGTACAGGCCCAAAAGAATATTCAGCCATGAAACTGACGTTAATGCTGATGGGTGCATCTGCACTTCTTTTAGTTGGTTTGCTGGGAATATATTTCAACTCGAATGCAGGGGGCGGCGATCTTACGTTTAACATTCTTGAAATTGCCAAAGTAAAAATTCCAATGTCGGCACAGCGCATGTTTTTCCCAATGGTGTTTGTCGGATTTGGTGTTTTGGGTGCACTTTTCCCATTCCATACCTGGTCCCCCGACGGTCACGCTTCGGCTCCAACAGCCGTTTCGATGCTACACGCCGGCGTATTGATGAAACTGGGAGGTTACGGTGCTTTCCGTGTAGCTATCTTTTTATTACCTGACGCTGCACAGGAAATGTCGTGGTTCTTTTTAATCCTAACAGGAATTAGTGTTGTTTACGGAGCATTTGGTGCAATTCACCAAAAAGACCTGAAATACATCAACGCCTACTCATCAGTGAGCCACTGCGGACTGGTTTTGTTTGCCATTTTAATGATGAACAAAACAGCGCTTAACGGTGCAGTTCTGCAGATGATTTCACATGGATTAATGACGGCCCTTTTCTTTGCATTGATCGGAATGATTTACGGACGTACACATACCCGAATGATAAACGAATTGGGTGGGTTGATGAAAATAATGCCGGTATTGTCGGTATCTTATGTAATTGCCGGTCTGGCTTCTTTGGGATTACCGGGATTAAGCGGTTTTGTTGCTGAAATGACTATTTTCTTTGGATCTTTCCAACATGCCGATGCGTTCCACCGGATTTTAACCATAACTGCTGCTGCTTCCATTGTAATTACAGCGGTTTATATTTTGCGCGTTGTAGGACAAATTTTATACGGGCCGGTTAAAAACGACAATTACCTGAAACTGAGCGATGCCAAATGGTACGAACGTATTTCAACCGGTGTACTGATTACTGCCATTGCCGGAATCGGGATAGCGCCACTTTGGTTGTCGAACATGATTAACGAAAGCCTGAATCCTATTGTTCATCAAATAATGCAGGTACTAATTAAATAGAAAGTTGAAGTTATGAACCTGGAAAGTTTTCTTTTAATGCGGCATGAGATTGTGCTAACTGTGGCGCTGATGATTATTTTGATTGCCGAATTATCGACGGAAAATAAAAAAAGTATTATTAACCTTTCAATTATGTTAATGGTTGCAACAACCATCATTGGATTTATTCCTTCTCCCGAGGGAACCCTTTTTGGAGGAATGTACCAAACCAATCACATGAAAGTGTTAATGAAAAACATCCTGAATATAGGAACGATGATCCTGTTTTTTCAGGTAGCCGAGTGGATTAAAAAGCCAGAATATCACAATAAAATAAGTGAATTCTTTATGCTGATTCTTTCCACGCTGATTGGAATGAACTTTATGATTTCCTCGGGGCACTTCCTGTTGTTTTACATTGGGCTCGAACTAGCAACCATACCAATTGCAGCGCTGGCAGCTTACGACCGGTTAAAAAACATCAGTGCCGAAGCCGGTATTAAACTGATTCTTTCTTCTGCCCTATCATCAGGAATTATGCTTTATGGTATTTCGATGCTTTACGGAACACTGGGCTCGCTTTATTATACTGATATGGCAACCATGAGTATGGGGGCTCCACTGCAAATTATGGCATTTATCTTTTTCTTTGCAGGCATGGCATTCAAAATTTCGCTGGTGCCGTTTCACCTGTGGACAGCCGATGTGTATGAAGGAGCGCCTATTAACGTGGCATCGTACCTTTCAGTTGTTTCGAAAGGAGCGGCAGTTTTTACCCTTGCCATTTTACTATACACTGTCTTCTACTCTATCGCACCCATGTGGAAGCATCTGTTATACGCCATCGCCATTGTTACAATGACCGTTGGTAACCTGTTTGCATTACGACAGAAAAACCTGAAACGATTCCTGGCTTTCAGTTCAATTGCACAAGCCGGTTTTATTTTGCTTGGAATGATTGACGGAAGTGAGCTTGGTATGGCATCAATACTTTATTTCGTACTGATTTATATTTTCACCAACCTCGGGGCTTTTGGCGTGATTTCGGCCATTTCTGTTGCTACCGGGAAAGAAAATATGGATGATTATAACGGGTTGTACTCTACCAACCCAAAACTTAGCCTGCTGATGATGTTGTCGTTATTCTCGCTGGCAGGAATTCCGCCGGTAGCCGGCTTCTTTGGAAAATTTTTCCTTTTTACTGCTGCTGCTCACTCAGGTTACTACTGGTTGGTATTTATCGCGGTTATCAATGCAACCATTTCATTGTACTACTACTTGTTGATAGTAAAAGCCATGTTCATCAACAAAAGCGACGAACCGATTGCTTATTTTAAAAGCAGTTTGACTACCCGTTTGGGACTGGCTATGTGTTTGATTGGTATTTTTGCTGTAGGTTTGTTTAGTCCGATTTATGAGTATATAAGAATGTTCAGCATTGGAATGTAATTTTTTGAAACTTGTATTATGTCGTTAGATAAAGGAAAACATTTGGTACAGGAAATTGATGGTACGCTTTGTACGCTGGTAGAAACTGGCATCGATAACAAGCGTCTTAAATTTTTAAAAGAACTGCTGGAATTCAACCATTTTGAGGTAAAAACGGAAGAAAAGCCAGGTGCGGAAGACGAACCCTCTACATTTACCATTGGTGTTACCGATACCGTTTTCAACCCGGTTATTGCTGTTTACGAACGCGCTCTGAAACGACCGGACAATGGAGAAGTAGTTACACCAGCTTTCTGGAATCAGGAAAAGGAATTAGAAGATGTGCCATATTTTGACTACCGAAAGAAAAATCCAAAAGCAAAAAATATTGACGATTTTAAGGTAAATCCCTGGTCGTACCGCACGGTTTAAATAATACCAAAAGCATGCAGTGGTTGCAGCAATTTTAAATAGAGGATAAAAATGCTGCCTCGATAGAGTCATATCTTCTTTCTTATGATGTTCATCTGTTAACATTGAATTCCTGTGAATTCATAGAATTTATTCTCAAAGTATTGAATGGATTTTCAATATTCAATTTTTCAGACAATTTAACATACCCCTTCTAATCAAATCCCTTGTTTCGTTGTTACTATTGACAAAGAATCAAATTCCTGATGTTAGATTTAGTTTGATGTGAAAAACATAAATTATGTACATTCTTAAAAAGAAATACGCGTTTCCCCTATTTATTTTATTTTTAATGTTCACCCTCACAAGCTATGCAGGTCCGCCGTTTATTACCGATGATCCGGTGCCTGTACCGTTCAAACACTGGGAATTTTACATTTCATCAATAGACAATCTTCAGAACCATGAATGGTCGGGGACTTTGCCGCATTTTGAGGTGAATTACGGATTGATTCGTAACATGCAGGTACATCTTTTAGTGCCAATAAATTATTCATCTGCTCAACACCAGGATCCAAAATTCGGATACGCCGACACTGAGGTTGGCGTTAAGTATTGCTTTTTACAGGAAACTAAAAGTCGCACACAAATAGGTACTTTCCCCATTTTTGAACTTCCAACAATAAGAAACAGGAACTTTAGCAATGGAAAAGCAAAAATATTTATCCCGTTCTGGGCACAGAAATCGTGGAACAAGCTAACATCCTACGGGGGAGCCGGTTATTTAATAAATCCCGGGGCAGATAATAAAAATTCCCTTTTTACCGGCTGGGAAGTACAATATGATTTTTCGCAAGCCATTTCACTCGGTGAAGAACTTTATTTCCAAACCGCAGATGTTGCCAATGGTAAAGATGTAACAGCTTTTAATATTGGAGGGTCAATTAATCCCAGTGATAAAATGCACTTTATTTTTTCTTTTGGGCATAGTATATCCAACGAGAATTTCTTTAGTTCTTACCTGGGCATTTTATGGACAATTTGATAATTTACTCGTTCATTCAATTAATTGAATGAACAATTATCCTATTGATAAAATAGTATCATTACGATAATATTTATTTCCTATTTAATTTCCCCTAATCATTACTGAATCAAATCTTTAATGTCTGTTTTCATTTACGGAACCAACTTTGGATTCACCTTTAATAATTACGAAATCATTTTAAAGCGAATTCGCAATAAGTGATTTAATTAAAATTTAGTACCATGAAAGCAATGATTTTAGGATTTATAACGCTGCTGGTATTTGGAACTTTTTCCTTGCTGGCAGAAACAAAAATGAAAAGAATTGAATTAAATGGCGGAAGTTGTTATGAATTTAAAACACACATTGAGAATGCAGCTCTTACCGTTGATGGTGTTTCTATGGCTCATTGGAACTCCCAAAAGAATGAGTTACAGATAATTTTCGACGATACCAAGACAAAACTGAAGACTATTGAAAAGGCCATTGCAAAAGCAGGAATTGATACACCTGATTTTAAAGCTACTGATGAGGATTTCAACAAACTACCTGACTGTTGTAAATACAAGCGGGAATAATTAACTAACCATTCCGGTAATGAAAAGGGTGCATTGATAAATCAGTGCACCCTTTATTATGGTGTATTATAAATCTGCTAGTTTCCCACCATTTCACCCAATATAATTTTGAGCAAATATTTTTCCGGCAACACAAAATGACGAAGTAAATAAAAGTTTTCGCCCGGAAGTACCAGGTTCAGATTATGCATTCTTTCGTAAGTGCGTTTTGTGAACCGCTGCCAGTCGGTAACAAAACTGTTTGGTGAATATGTTGTGTCCACTACTTCTGTTACAACCACTGCCATTTTGTTGTCGCGAATGTAAATTTTCACATTATTTTCGTTGAACAGCAACGACGAAAGAATAATAAAAATCCGGCCTTTCTCCAGATCACGTGTATAATCAACCAGTTTAACTTCTTTATGAGTATCAGGATTGGTATAAACATTTATACCTGTCCCCAATGTGCTTATGTCGTCGGAATAATTTACAAATGCCTTCATGATTTCTAAAATTTAAGGTTAATGTTTTGATTAAAACTTATGGCCTCTAATTCCACTTAGGAATTCATTTTTTAGGCCAACAATATTTTCATGAAAGCATTGGTGGTGGTAAATCTGTAACTAATGTCAGAATTTTAAATTGATGTGAGAACAGGATAACGGGAATCAATGATAATCTGCTTTCCCACAACAGATTCAATTGATTATCGGGCAGATAAGCATAATGATCTAATCCGTCTAATCCGTTTGATTCCTGTTCATCTATATTAATCCCTTCAGCAGTAATGCTTAACCTGCAACAAATATTTAAATCTGAAACCAGCCATAAATTGTCAGTCGATTTACCAGCATCCACTTCTTCTGCCCAACTGTTGCCCGCCATCAGGATCCACGAGAAAATGAATATGGATATTAGCTGTTTCATTTTTAAAACTTATCTACGAAATAAAATTATGGATTAATTTACAGAAAGTGTATTAAGAGATGTTAATATGATTAAATGAAATCTTAAGGATTTAAAATGAATTGTTAATAGAATAGATTAAATAGTAAGTTATCGCTTTTAAATATAATTTGTCAATTTAAATCAAATTCCTTTTTCTTTAAATTCTCTTTAGAATGTTTGATTAACTTGTGCGTATGAAGCTATTAATCATTGAAGATGAACCTGCTTTGCTTGATGAAATGAAAAATTTTCTGGAAAAGGAAAATTATGTATGCGAGACAGTAGCAAATTTCAATGAGGCCGATGAAAAGCTTTCATTATATCATTATGATGTGGCGCTCATTGATATTACACTTCCGGGAGGCAGTGGTTTGAAGTTGATTGAAAATCTGAAACGCCAAAATACTGACACCGGAATTATTATCATTTCAGCCCGCAATTCGTTAGACGACAAACTTACCGGCCTTGATCTTGGTGCCGACGATTACATTACCAAACCATTTCATCTTTCAGAATTAAATGCGCGTGTTAAAGCAGTGCTGCGTCGGAGGAAATTCAAAGGAGCGACAAAAGTTATTTTCAACGAAATTGAATTGCTGCCTGACCAGGGAACTGTTAAAGTGAATGGAAAGAGTTTATTGCTCACCAAAAAAGAATTTGAAATGTTGTTGTTTTTTATTTCGAATAAAACCCGGCTGCTTACCCGCGAATCGATTGCCGAACATTTGTGGGGAGACAACATTGACCTGGCGGATAATTTCGATTTTATTTACACACACATTAATAACCTGCGCAAAAAAATTATGAAAAGCGGAGGGAAAGATTATATCAAGACGGTTTACGGTATTGGTTATAAATTCAACGACAATTAATATTTGGTGAATTAGCATAGTTTCGAAACAACTAAAAAGTACAATTATGAAAATAAAATTATTTACCATTGTAACCCTCTTTTTGCTAATTTGTGTCACCGGCATAAATGCACAGGCCCAAAAAACGGATTACAAAATTGCAGGAACAATTCATTTAACAGGTAACGGAGGATGGGATTATCTCTCTGTTGACGAAATAAATCAAAACCTTTTTGTTTCGCATTCATCACAAGTTAATGTAGTTAGTTTGAAAAAAAATGAACAGATTGCAGAGATACCTGAGACTCCGGGTGTACACGGAATTGCGATAGCTAATGATTTAAACAGGGCTTATATTTCCTGTGGCAGGGATGCATCTGTTTTAGTAATTGATCTTACAACTTTCAAAACCATTGAGAAGGTGCAGGTCACCGGTCAAAATCCGGACTGTATTCTTTACGATTCGTTTTCTAAAAAGGTATTTACTTTTAACGGCAGAAGCAGTAATGCAACCGTACTCGACGCCAACACATTAAAAGTTCTAGCTACTATTCCACTGGCCGGGAAACCTGAATTTGCACAAACCGACGGTAACGGTAAAATTTATGTAAATATTGAAGACAAAAGCAGTCTGGCAGTTATAAACGCAACAACAATGAAAGTGGAAAATCTGTGGCCGATTGCACCGGGAGAAGAACCTTCAGGGCTTCAGCTGGATAATAAAAACCACCGGTTGTTTTCGGTATGCAGCAATAAATTAATGGTTGTTACTGATGCGTTAAGTGGAAAGATAATAGCAACTGCACCTATTGGCGCAGGCTGCGACGGGGTAGCTTTCGACCCGGAGAGTAAACGTATTTATTCATCAAACGGAGAAGGTACTATGACAGTAATTCAACAGGTTTGTGCAAATGAATATAAAGTTTTGGAAAACGTTGAAACAAAACGGGGAGCACGAACAATTACCGTGGATAAAACAAACCACCATCTTTATCTTTCATGTGCTGAAAACGATCCGACAGGAGGCAGAAGAGCAACTAAACCCAATTCATTCAAGGTTTTAGATATTGAACCTGTGAAATAGAAATTCCAGTTATATTCCCGATTTTTAATTGGCAAACGGTAATTCAATTAAAATGAAACTTTTAACCAAATTAAACAGGAAATATATTATTTGGTCATTAACTGTGATGGCATTTTCAGGTATTGTCATCTATTTTACATTGTCCATTATTATTAACCGCCAAATGGATGAACGGCTGACAGAGAATTTGCATAACGTTGAAAAACAACTGGCTCAGGCACCTGAAACGATTTTTTTTGAGCCACTTGCCAAAATTATGAAAACGGGAAAAGCGGATGAAACTGTTACATTTTCCAATACATTAATATTTAATGAAAACGAACAGGAACTGGAAGATTACCGCCAAATAAGTGCAGTGAAAAACATCGGTGGCGATTATTACCTTATTGTTCTTCGAAAATCCAAAATTGAATCGGAAGATTTTCTGGCAACCCTGGCATTGGTAACCCTTTTAGGAATGTTGTTACTCTGGCTGATTTTTTTTCTGGTTACCCGTCGCGTAGCAAAAACACTTTGGCAGCCTTTCTTTTCTAATCTAAAAATCATTGAACAGTTTTCAGTAACTACAGAACAACCCCTGGTACTTAAAAAATCGGGAATATTGGAATTCGATCAGCTAAACACCGTAGTTACTGGTTTAACCCAACAAATCATTAACGATTTTCAAAATCAAAAACAGTTTTCAGAAGATGTATCGCACGAATTGCAAACACCGCTGGCAATAATTACAGCCCGCCTGGAAAGTTTACTTAGTGACTCAGAATTAAACGACCAGACTACGGAAACACTAAAGAGTATTTTTGCTTCTGTGCGGCGGCTTTCAAAACTGAACAAAGAATTGATCCTGCTTAGAAAAATAGAAAATAACCAGTTTGCATCAACAGAACAATCGAACCTGAAAACAGTCGTTACCGAAAAACTCGATGAATTTTCAGAACTTATCGCTTTAAAAAAACTTAATCTTGAAAAGGAAATCACAGTAGATTTTATGGTTCCTGTTCCCCCGGCACTGGCGGAAATACTGGTGAATAACCTACTTTCGAACAGCATAAACCACAACATTTCAGGTGGTAAAATCAGAATTGAAATAAGCGCCAGTCAACTTTTGTTTAGCAATTCAGGAACCGCAGAAATCGCTGATCCTGAAAAACTTTTTAATCGCTTTTACAAAGCTAATCCTTCAAGCAATTCAGTAGGATTAGGTCTGGCAATTGTGAAAAAAATCTGCGATTTAAGTGGATTAAAAGTTTTCTATTCTTTTACAAATGAAATGCATAATTTTGCAGTCACCCTTTTGGAGTTGAAAGACAAAACCTGATTTTAACGAATGAATAAAACTTGGTGGCCGGTCAGAAAATATATTTTCCTTTTATTACCAATACTTTTCTTTCTACATCCGGCTTTTGCTCAAACTCCAAAATCAAAAATCGATTCTTTTTTCACCTATACTCCAATTGTTATCCAGGGAAGTTTTAATCCGGGTAGGGTATTTCCAACCAACGATTTTGTGCGAGGACAGAATTTCTCCAACGATACAATCGACGAATACAAATCATTCTCGCTGCTTTTGTTGAAACAAACAATAGGTACAAAATTGTGGGAACAGTTATATGGTTACCCGGTTTACGGTGTTGGCATTTATACCGCTTCTTTCAAGGAAACAAATGAACTGGGCACGCCGGTTGCTGTGTTTGGCTACTTTTCTGCCCCGTTTGTTCGTGGGAATAAACTAAGTTTTAATTACGAAATTGGATTTGGATTAACTTTTAACTGGAAAAATTTCGATCCGCTGAATAATCCAAATAACATTGCAATCAGCGCTGAACGTAGCGTATATATTGAGACAGGAATAAACCTCGAATACCAAATCTCGCAAAAGTTTTTTATGGGTGCCGGCTACGGATTATATCATTTTTCAAACGGGCATTTGAAATCACCTAACATGGGACTGAACATGCAGGCGCTAAAATTTAATCTACGTTATCAAATTAACAAGGCTACGTATTCCTTTATTAAAAATCCGATACCTGTCTATGAAAAGCACTTTGAATGGGACATCAGTATTTTTGGCGGTGCAGAAAATGTAATTTATTCCGGTGATGATGTTGATATCATTACCAAATACCAGGGATTGTACTTCCCCGTTTACGGTATAAACAACACGTTCAATCGCACGCTCAGTTACAAATCGAAAATTGGAGCAGGTTTTTCAGTTGGATACAACGGAGCACTCAACGCCCAGCTGGCTGTGGAAAACGGTCAGCTCGATGAAGTTGACCTTCCTTTTGGTAATCATATTAACGTAAGTATTTATCCATCGTATGAATTAATGATCGACCGGCTGGCAATTATTCTTCAGCCCGGTTTTTATTTGTACCGTAAAAAGACTGCAGAACTCACTCCGGGTTTTTATCAGCGTATTGGAATGAAATACCATTTCTGGAAAAATTACTTTGCAGGAATCAGTCTACGGGCATACAAATACCATATTTCTGATTTTATTGAATGGAATATCGGTCGGCGAATAGTGTGGTAACTTTTCAGATAATCTTCAAAATTCCTTTAGATTCAGTTTTTACATTTACCTGAAACTTTAAAAATCAGGAATATGAAACAATCAATTATCATTTTAACAGTACTGGCAATGAGTCTGTTTGCCTGTGCTCAAACGCCACCGAAATCAGTTACCGATAATTTTAACTCGAAATTTTCGGGAGCTACAAAAGTTAAGTGGGACCAGGAAGAAGA
Source organism: uncultured Prolixibacteraceae bacterium (assembly GCA_963769925.1). GTDB lineage: Bacteria > Bacteroidota > Bacteroidia > Bacteroidales > Prolixibacteraceae > Draconibacterium. The sequence continues at coordinate 7,934 of CAVYOB010000041.1, read as the reverse complement.
AAACGAATGGGAAGCCGAATTTAAAATGAATGGCAGCGAAATGTCAGCCAGTTTTGATAATGCCGGGAAATGGCTTGAAACAGAAAAAGAGCTAAAGAAAAGTGCACTTCCGAAAGCAGTACTTGACGCTTTTAACGCCAATTATTCCGGATATAAAATTGAGGAAGCTTCTGCAATTGAAAAACCAGATTTCAAGGGTTATGAACTTGGAATTGAAAAAGGAAAAGAAAATCTGGAAATTCTGGTCACCGCTGATGGAAAAATTACAGCAAAGAAAGAATCGGATGAGGAGGATGAAGATTAATTTCCTCTTTTCAGCATGGATTAAACTAAGCCCGTTTTATACTCGGGCTTTTTCTGTTTTATTTAATATTTTTAGATTTTTATAAAACAAATGATTTCTGCTACCTTTATCGATGCTTTGATTATCATTTCTCTAAAATTGTAAATCATGAAAGTACATTTACTGCCAGTTCTGGTTATCATGATAATTCTTCCATATCAGCTTTTCGCCCAGCAGCATGATCTCGATTTTTATCTCGAACAGGCAAAAAGCAACAGTCCGTTTATTCAGCAAAATAAGAATGAAAAGAGATTGATTCAGGTTGATATGGAGCAATTGAAAAGCATTTACTCACGGCCTGAAGTTACTGTAGATGCCAGTGTTTTGTTTGCACCCATTATTTCGCGCGACAATGGTTCCGGTCAGTTTCGGTTGGCCTCGAAAGACGCAAAAAGGTACACAGGTTATGATATGGCAGTTACCGACGGCGGACAGTACCTGGCAACTGTAACTGTTAATCAGGGGTTGTTCAACGGAAAAAAACTGGACACACATGTCGAAAAAGCCAACATTCAAAATCAAATCAGCGACAATAATATTGAACTTACGGTTCACGAACTGGAAAATGCAGTGAAACACCAATACCTGCTCTGCCTGAAATCGGAAAAACAGGCAGTCAACTACCAGGATGTGATTAAGGAGGTGAGAGATGAAATAGCTACTATGCAACCGTTGGTACAAAATGCCATTTACAAACAGAGCGATTTGAAACTCTTGCAGATCACACTTCAAAACTACCAGCAGGCGTATGAAACTTTTCGCGCCGAATACCAGGATAATGTTTACAACCTAAATCTGCTTTGCGGAATCAACGAAAATGCGGATACTGAAATTGAACCGGTCGAGTTTCAACTTAGCCCGGTGGTAACGTCAGCTTCACGTTTTCTTACCTCTTTTTATTTAGACAGCCTGGCCATTGTTGCCGACCGCAAAATCAGCGAGCTGAAATACCAGCCGCAGGTAAACCTGTTTGCCAATGCCGGGATGAATGCAGTTTATGTTCCTTCTGTCAACCGATTGGGTTTTAGTACTGGCGCTACTTTCAGCTTAACCCTCTTCGACGGACACCAGCGAAAAATGGAGTTACAGAAGTCGCAAATCAACCTCGAAACACTTCAATTCAACAAACAAAAAACCAAAACACAGAACGAAATTCAGAAAAAATTTACCTTAGACAAACTGGCTTCGCTGAACAAGCGAATTTCACTGGCCGCTGAACAACTGGACCAATACAATCAACTGCTTGGTATGTACAAAAGCCAATTGGAACAAGCCGATATTTCTGTAATGGACTATAAATACCTTCTGAAAGATATTTCAGAAAAAAAACAGGAAAAGTTACTACTTGAGATGGAAAAACAAATGGTTATAAATGCATGGAATTACTGGAACTATTAATGCGCATGAAGATGAAGAATATTTTACGCTTATTACTCACCGCCGCGAGCCTTTCACTGCTCGTTTCGTGTGGAAACAGAACCACCGGCAACGCTGAAGAATTAATCGTTCCTAAAGCCGCGGTAACCACTACTTCGCTGACACAGGGAAACATTGAAGAACAGATTATCTTAAACGGGAAAACCGTTTTCCTGAAGAAAAACGAAGTGGTTGCACCCATTTCGGGCTACCTCACTGCGGTGAATGTAAAGTTTGGCGACAAAGTAGAAACGGGCAAAGTTCTCTTTGAAATTCAAACCCGCGAGAATAAAGCGCTGCAGCAAACGGGAACCGGAAGTTCCGTTTCGAATAACTATGGAAAAATAACTGTTACCGCCACCACCTCCGGTATTGTAAACGAGCCGCTTGTTTTGGGCACTGGTACTTATGTTTCTCAAGGCAACACTCTGTGTACACTCGCAGATAACAGCGATTTGCTGGTGCGTGTAAATGTGCCGTTTGAATATCACGATCTGATGCATTCCGGCACAAAATGTCGTCTCCTGCTTCCGGATAATACACAAACCAATGGAACTGTTTACCGCATTCGTCCTTTTGTTGATGAAACTTCACAAACCCAGGAAGTGCTGGTAAAACCTGCAGGCAGCCATGTATGGCCCGAAAATATGAACCTCACGGTTTCATTTCTGAAAAAGAGCAAAGACAAAACAATGCTTCTGCCAAAAAATGCTTTGTTAACCAACGAAACCCAATCGAAATTCTGGGTAATGAAAATTGTGCAGGACAGCATCGCCGTGGAAGTTCCGGTGCAAACAGGAATTAAAAACGATAGTGTGGTGGAAATAATTCCGGGTGAGCTTTCTCTCAATGATAAGATAATTCTGGAGGGTGGCTACGGACTACCCGACAGTAGTGTGGTTAAAATGGTAAAATAGTTATGAAGAATATTTTTGTCCGGTTTAAAAGCCCGATTGCAGTCATACTTTTACTCATCCTTATTGGCGGAGCATTTTCATACCAAAGTATGAAAACTTCTCTTTTCCCGGATATTACTTTTCCAAAAATTAAGGTGATTGCCGAAAACGGTGAACAGCCTGTGGACAAAATGATGGTTACCGTTACCAAACCACTGGAAAACGCCATAAAACGGGTGCAGGATTTACAACTGGTACGAAGCACAACCAGCATGGGAAGTTGCGAAATTTCAGCATTTATGGAGTGGGGTTCCGACATCGACCTCGACAAGCAGCGGGTGGAATCGCAAATTCAACAGATTAAAAACAACCTTCCTGCCGGCGTACAAATTACTGTGGAAAAGATGAATCCGTCGATCCTCCCGGTGATGGGTTATTCTCTGCAGTCAGAAACCAAAAACCAGGTAGAGCTGAAGATGATTGCCCAGTACATTGTAAAACCTTATTTTTCGCGCATCGCTGGTGTGGCCGGCGTTCAGGTTATCGGCGGTCGTGAAAAAGAATACCGGATTACACTGAATCAGAAAAAAATGAGCCTGCTAAAGCTTGGTCCGCAAGATATTGAAAATGCTCTTCAACAAACCGATTTTATTCAATCAAACGGATATACCATCGATTATAACCGGCTCTATCTCACGGTTACCGATGCCACTATAAAAAACCTGGAACAGCTTAAAAAAGTAGTGTTGCTGAACGATGCCAAACGAAAAGTTGCCATTGGAGATATTTCCGATGTGGCCATCGAATCGCGAACCGAATATGTAAAAATAAAAGCCGACGGAAAAGATGTTCCGCTGGTAGCCGTACTAAAACAACCTAACGCAAATTTAATAGATGTGGCCAGTCAGGTTTCTGAAAGTGCTGTTGAACTAAACAAACTTTTACCAAATGGGGTTGAATTGCGACCATACTACAACCAGTCGGAGTTTGTTAGCCGCAGCATCCGCAGTATTATCGATGTGTTGTGGATTGGATTGCTACTGGCCATTGTAGTAGCTACCATCTTTTTACGATCACTGAAAGCCAGCGCTGTAATCCTAATCACCATCCCTGTAACACTTGCTCTCACCTTTATTGTATTAGGATTTATCGGGTACGATTTTAATATTATGACCATCGGAGCCATTGCGGCAGCCATCGGTTTGATCATCGACGATGCGATCATTGTGGTGGAACAAATTCACCGCACTCATGAGGAATATCCGGATCGTGGACCCAAAGAATTGGTTGGAAAAGCCATTCAATATCTCTTCCCTTCCATGGTGAGTTCATCGCTCAGCACTATTGTTATTTTGATTCCGTTTGAATTGATGACTGGTGTTGCTGGGGCGTATTTCAAAATTCTTACCAAAACGATGATTATAACACTGGTTTGTTCATTTATTGTAACCTGGCTTTTCCTTCCGGTAATTTACCTCTTGTTTTCGAAAAACCGGAATACCAGCAAAACACACACTAGTGTTGTTGTTAAAAATCGGCACTGGATTTCATTTTTTATAAAAAAACCTTACATCAGTATCTTAATTGTAGTGTTACTAATTATATCGATAATTAAGATCTTGCCCAAACTGGAAACCGGATTTTTGCCTGAAATGGATGAAGGATCGATAGTGCTTGATTATAAAAGCCCTCCGGGAACTTCGCTGGAAGAAACCGACCGGCTGCTGAACCAGGTGGACCAAATACTGGAAACAACACCCGAAGTGAAAACCTACTCACGACGTACAGGCACACAGATGGGATTTTTTATTACCGAACCCAACGACGGCGACTATCTGATTGAACTGTACACATCCAGAAAAAGAACCACAGCCGAGGTTTCTGACGACATAAGAAAACGTATTGCAAAGGGAATTCCTGCACTGGAAACCGATTTTATGCAGGTAATTACCGACATGTTGGGCGACCTTATGGACAGCGGTCACCCCATCGAAATAAAAATATTCGGGACAGACCACGAAAAAATTAAGGAACTCTCGCAACAAGTAGCCGACAGTTTGGAAACGGTAGATGGAATGGCAGACGTTTTCAATGGAATTGTGGTGGCCGGGCCAATGCTGAAAATCATTCCGAAAGAGGATAAACTGAAACAATTTGGGCTTAGTTCGGCGGATTTGCAAGCACAAGTTCAAACTTGCCTCGAAGGTACGGTAATTGGCTCTATTCCCGAAAAAGAGCAACTGACCGACATCCGGATGATCTTCCCGGTGAATAACCAGACACCACTGGAACAACTAAAGAAAGTAAAGATCTGTACAGCTGCCGGCGACTATTTCCCGCTCGATAATTTTGCCAGTTTTTCAGTGCAAAGTGGTGTTTCCGAAATTGAACGTGAAAACCTGCAAACAATGGGTATGGTAACCGGCCGAATGAATAATCGTGATCTGGGAAGTGTGATGAAAGACATTCAGCAAAAACTAGGTACCATGAGTCTGCCGTCGTCTTACCAGATTGTTTACGGAGGCTCATTTGCACAGCAACAAAAATCGTTTGACGAATTGTTAAAGATTTTGATATTTGGCGCCTTACTGGTTTTTACAGTAGTGCTGTTTATGTTTAAAAGCCTGAAGATTTCATTAACTGTATTATTTCTTAGTCTTCTGGGAATTTCAGGAAGCGTACTTGCATTATATTTTACAGGCACTCCGCTGAATGTGGGTAGTTACACCGGATTAATTATGGTGATCGGAATAATAGGAGAAAACTCCATTTTTACAATTCAACAATTTTTATTTGAGCTAAAAAATTCAGGTGTTGACAATGCATTGAGTTATGCCATATCCGCGAGGTTGCGACCTAAATTAATGACTGCAGTGGGTGCAGTTGTTGCTTTGTCGCCATTGGCTGCCGGAATTGGTACCGGTGCAAAAATGCACCAGCCACTTGCCATTGCCGTTATTGGTGGGTTAATTATTGCCTTGCCTTTGCTTTTGATTGTTTTACCTGGATTCTTAAAATTATTGTTCAATAAAAAAGTTGAAACCGAAAATGAGATTGTTGAATGATTTAATTTAAAGGATAATTGACAAATCCAATTGGCAGAATTAGTTCATAGCTTATTGGTTCACAGTTCGACTCCGCTCACTGTGACTGTCAGGCTGAGCGAAGTCGAAGTCTGATTATTAGTCATATATAAAATAATTCCGCCAATCCATTTGACAATCTATTTATTGTATAAGAACAACACGTTGTGAAAATCCATTTACTCTAACAATATAAACTCCGGGATTCAGGTTGCTGATATTTATCTGCGCATCGGTATTATTTATTTTTTGTGATTTTAGAAGAACACCATTCAAATTAAATACATCTATATCATTATAATTCATTACCAAACCTGAAAAACGAACAACTCCCCTGGTAGGATTGGGAAAAGTTAATGGTGATTCTGAAATTTGTTCAGCTATTCCGGTATTCGGATCATTTGGAGTAAGAAAACTTACCACATTGGAGGTCCCCGAATTTGTAAATCTGGAAGCCGACCGTACCCGATAATAATAAGTTGTGTCGTATAAATCGAGGCTTTCAATGTAATGTAAGACACCAGAATTTACTTCACCTACTATCTCCCAGTCTCCATTGCCGATTTTACGATCGATAAAAAAACCTGCTGCTTCATTACTTTGGTCTATCCAATCAAGTCTGACTCTCATCCTGCTGTAGATATATTTCAAAGTCATTTGATTTTCCAACTGATAATTCCTTTTAAAACTTCTCTCTTCGATCGCCCAATCATATAACTTAACTTCATCGATGGTTCCTTCAAAATTTTCAGTATTATTATTCTTTGCACCCACTGTGAGTTTGTTGAAGTTTTGAATTGTGCCTTCCCCGGTTGCAATTGGAGCTGAATCATCGACATACAACCTGTAAGTAACACTATCACGTTGAATTGCAATAAAATGCCAGATACTATCATTTACCGGTTCCGGACTAATCAAATCTTCGTCAAGACCAGTTCCAGCAGCATAAAGAACAATTTTACCTTCAGTATTAATTCCAATCTTTAATCCTGAATTTTCGCCTGTTGCCAAATCTGCAATAATCCCAGGCTTGTTTGTATGAGTATTTAGAAAACAGGAAAAAGTAAGGTCTCCCGGAATTGAATCAGAAAGTACATTGGATGAAATGAAATCATCAATACCATCAAACTGAAGTGCCTCCTTTTTAAATCCCTTTGCAAAAACGGGTGTATTAAAATTATTAAGAATGCCAAAATTATTGTATTTCATTACATCCGGCATGGTATCGTTAACGGATGAATTCATTTCCCAGAACAGAATTGAACTCATATCGATAAGCGCCTCTTTAATGCCAAAATATGCTGGTTTTGCTTCAAAATTGTTGGTATACGGAAACGCCTTTTGACCAGGTCGCCAGCCATCATCGATAAATCCCCAGGTTTGAAAATCACTTGCCCCGCCTCTTATAGCTGCAGTAACTAAGTTGTAATATTGCTTTTTTTGCAATTCTGCCTTTTCATCTGACCAGTCTTTATTTACATCGCCCACATCAACCTCCGGTATGTTAACCTCGTAACCCAGCGCACGATATCTTTTTATATTATTGGCATAACCTTCCCAATCATAATTTTTCTCAATATCAATATGGGTTTGGAATCCAATTACATCAACCGGCGCATTCATTTTTTTCAAATGAGCTGCCAATTGATAAAAAGCATCATATTTTGAATTTCCCGGAAATTCAAACCCTGATTCGCGAAGTTCAAGTTTTTTATCGGTGAGTGTTCTTACATATTCAAATGCTTTACGGATATAAACCGGATGTTCTGCATTTACAAATTGTTTTCCGGTTAAACCCGAAGCATCGGGCTCGAAACCCATACGTTCCAATTCACAGGCATCGTTATAATTTTCATTGAAAAGTGGCCAGTATCCTCCTTTCCCGTCCCAGCTAATTGCTTCGTTTACTACATTCCATATATCAACTAAAGTATCATTCCCTTTATATGATATAATGCCCTTCAACCAACTCTGCATTATTTTTTCAAGGGTGTCAGCAGGAAAGTCACTCGTCTTGTACAGATTCAGGAAAATACTGATCCCAGCCCAGTAACATGTGCGCAGTAACCGTCATGTTTTGTTGCTTCATTTCTTTTACCTGATCGGAAAATTCATCAACGTGATAAACATAGTGTTTTGTTTCATCCCAACGTCCCCATCCCGGATAACATTGAACTGTTACTGTGTTACAATCTT
>CAVYOB010000040.1:0-34343 GCA_963769925.1 uncultured Prolixibacteraceae bacterium | reverse complement strand
TCGATTTTTATCTTGAACAGGCCAAGGCCAACAGTCCGTTTATTCATGCAAAATAAAAATGAAAAACAGACTGATTCAGCTTGATATGGAGCAATTGAAAAGCATTTATTCAAGGCCGGAAGTTACTGTAGATGCCAGTGTTTTGTTTGCACCCATTGTTGCGCGCGACAATGGTTCCGGCAATTCAGATTGGCCTCGAAAGATGCAAAAAGGTACACGGGTTATGATATGGCAGTCACCGACGGCGGACAATACCTGGCAACTGTAACCGTTAATCAGGGACTCTTCAACGGAAAAAAACTGGACACACATGTCGAAAAAGCCGACATTCAAAACCAAATCAGCGACAATAATATTGAACTTACGGTTCACGAACTGGAAAATGCAGTGAAACACCAATACCTGCTCTGCCTGAAATCGAAAAAACAGGCAGACAGCAACCAGGATGTGATTAAAGAAGTGGAAGATGAAATTGCCACCATGAAACCGCTGGTACAAAATGCCATTTACAAACAGAGCGATTTGAAACTGCTGCAGATTACACTTCAAAATTACCAGCAGGCGTACGAAACTTTTCTGGCCGAATACCGCGATAACATTTACAACCTGAATCTGTTTTGCGGAATCAACGAAGATGCGGACACTGAAATTGAACCGGTGGAGTTTCAACTTAGCCCGGTGGTAACGTCAGCTTCACGTTTTCTAACCTCTTTTTATTTAGACAGCCTGGCCATTGTTGCCGACCGCAAAATCAGCGAACTGAAATACCAGCCGCAGGTAAACCTGTTTGCCAATGCCGGAATGAATGCCGTTTATGTACCTTCGGTCAACCGGTTGGGTTTTAGTACCGGCGCCACTTTCAGCTTAACCCTTTTCGACGGACACCAGCGAAAAATGGAGTTACAGAAGTCGCAAATCAACCTCGAAACCTTCAATTCAAAAAACAAAAAACCAAAACACAAAACGAAATTCAGAAAAAATTTACCCTAGATAAACTGGCTTCGCTGAACAAACGAATTTCACTGGCCACCGAACAACTGGACCAATACAATCAACTGCTTAATATGTATAAAAGCCAATTGGAACAAGCCGATATTTCGGTGATGGATTACAAATACCTTCTGAAAGATATTTCAGAAAAAAAACAGGAAAAGTTACTACTTGAGATGGAAAAACAAATGGTTATAAATGCATGGAATTACTGGAACTATTAATGCGCATGAAGATGAAGAATATTTTACGCTTACTACTCACCGCCGCGAGCCTTTCGCTGTTCGTTTCGTGCGGAAACAAAACCACCGGCAACGCTGAAGAATTGATCGTTCCAAAAGCCGCGGTAACCACTACTTCGCTCACAAAGGGAAACATTGAAGAACAGATTATCTTAAACGGCAAAACCGTTTTCCTGAAGAAAAACGAAGTGGTTGCACCCATTTCGGGCTACCTCACTGCAGTGAATGTAAAATTTGGCGACAAAGTAGAAACCGGGCAAGTTCTTTTTGAAATTCAAACCCGCGAAAATAAAGCGCTGCAGCAATCGGAAACCGGAAGTTCCGTTTCGAATAACTATGGAAAAATAACTGTTACGGCCACCACCTCCGGTATTGTAAACGAGCCGCTTGTTTTGGGCACTGGTACTTATGTTTCCGAAGGAAACACCCTGTGTACACTCGCAGATAACAACGATTTGCTGGTGCGTGTAAATGTGCCGTTTGAATACCACGATCTGATGCATTCCGGCACAAAATGTCGTCTCCTGCTTCCGGATAATACACAAACCAACGGAACTGTTTACCGCGTTCGTCCTTTTGTGGATGAAACATCACAAACACAGGAAGTACTGGTAAAACCGACAGGCAGCCATGTATGGCCCGAAAATATGAACCTCACGGTTTCGTTTCTGAAAAAGAGCAATGACAAAACACTGCTTCTGCCCAAAAATGCTTTGCTAACCAACGAAACGCAATCGAAATTCTGGGTAATGAAAATTGTGCAGGACAGCATTGCCGTGGAAGTTCCGGTACAAACAGGAATTAAAAACGATAGTGTGGTGGAAATACTTCCGGGAAGCTTTCGCTCAACGACAAGATAATCCTGGAAGGTGGTTACGGACTGCCCGACAGCAGTGTGGTTAAAATTGTAAAATAATTATGAAGAATATTTTTGTCCGGTTTAAAAGCCCGATAGCAGTCATACTTTTTCTCATCCTTATTGGCGGAGTGTTTTCATACCAAAGCATGAAAACATCGCTTTTCCCGGATATTACTTTTCCGAAAATAAAAGTGATTGCCGAAAACGGTGAACAGCCAGTGGATAAAATGATGGTAACCGTTACCAAACCACTGGAAAACGCCATAAAACGGGTGCAGGATTTACAACTGGTGCGCAGCACAACCAGCATGGGAAGTTGCGAAATTTCAGCTTTTATGGAATGGGGTTCCGACATCGACCTCGACAAACAGCGGGTGGAATCGCAAATTCAGCAAATTAAAAACAGCCTGCCTGCCGGCGTGCAAATTACTGTGGAAAAGATGAATCCGTCGATCCTGCCGGTGATGGGGTATTCGCTGCAATCGGAAACCAAAAACCAGATTGAGCTGAAAATGATTGCCCAGTACATTGTAAAACCTTATTTTTCGCGTATTGCAGGCGTGGCAGGCGTTCAGGTAATTGGCGGCCGCGAAAAAGAATACCGGCTTACTCTGAATCAGAAAAAAATGAGTCTGCTGAAACTGGGTCCGCAGGATATTGAAAATGCGCTTCAACAAACCGATTTTATTCAATCGAACGGATATACCATTGATTATAACCGGCTTTACCTTACCGTTACCGATGCTACTATAAAAAACCTGGAGCAACTTAAAAATGTAGTGTTGCTGAACGATGCCAAACGAAAAGTTACCATTGGAGATATCTCCGATGTGGCCATTGCATCGCGAACCGAATATGTAAAAATTAAAGCCGACGGGAAAGATGTTCCGCTGGTAGCCGTATTAAAACAACCCAACGCCAACTTAATCGATGTGGCCGCTCAGGTTTCGGAAAGTGCGGTTGAACTGAATAAACTTTTACCCAAAGGGTGGAACTGCGGCCCTACTACAACCAGTCGGAGTTTGTTAGCCGCAGCATCCGCAGTATTATTGATGTGCTGTGGATTGGATTGCTACTGGCCATTGTGGTGGCTACCATCTTTTTGCGGTCGCTGAAAGCCAGTGCCGTAATCCTGATTACCATCCCTGTAACACTGGCACTCACCTTTATTGTACTGGATTTATCGGTTACGATTTTAATATTATGACCATCGGCGCCATTGCGGCTGCCATCGGGTTAATCATCGACGATGCCATTATTGTGGTGGAACAAATTCACCGAACACATGAGGAATATCCCGACGGGACCCAAAGAACTGGTGGGGAAAGCCATTCAATATCTCTTCCCTTCCATGGTAAGTTCGTCGCTCAGTACCATTGTTATTCTGATTCCGTTTGAACTGATGACGGGTGTTGCCGGGGCGTATTTTAAAATTCTCACCAAAACGATGATCATTACACTGGTTTGTTCATTTCTTGTAACCTGGCTTTTCCTTCCGGTAATTTACCTGTTGCTTTCGAAAAACCAAAATACCAGCAAAACACACACCAGTGTGGATGTTAAAAAACGGCACTGGATTTCATTTTTTATCCGAAGACCTTACATCAGTATTTTAATTGTAGTGCTACTAATTGTATCGATTGTTAAGATCATTGCCCAAACTGCAAACCGGATTTTTGCCCGAAATGGATGAAGGTTCGATTGTGCTCGATTATAAGAGCCCTCCGGGAACTTCGCTGGAAGAAACCGACCGGCTGCTGAAACAGGTGGACCAAATTCTGGAAACCACACCCGAGGTGAAAACCTACTCGCGACGCACCGGAACACAAATGGGATTTTTTATTACCGAACCCAACGACGGCGACTACCTGATTGAATTGTACAAAAACCAGAAAAAGCACCACCGAAGAGGTTTCTGACGATATCCGAAAACGTATTGAAAGGGAATTCCTGCACTGGAAACCGATTTTATGCAGGTAATTACCGACATGCTGGGCGACCTGATGGACAGTGGTCACCCCATCGAAATAAAAATATTCGGGACCGACCACGAAAAAATTAAGGAACTCTCGCAACAAGTAGCCGACAGTCTGGAAACGGTAGATGGAATGGCAGATGTTTTCAATGGAATTGTGGTGGCCGGGCCAATGCTGAAAATCATTCCGAAAGAAGATAAACTGAAACAATTTGGGCTGAGTTCGGCCGATTTGCAGGCACAAGTGCAAACCTACCTCGAAGGTACGGTTATTGGCTCTATTCCCGAAAAAGAACAACTGACCGACATCCGGATGATTTTCCCGGTGAATAACCAAACACCACTGGAACAACTAAAGAAAGTAAAAATCTGTACGGCTGCCGGCGACTATTTCCCGCTCGATAATTTTGCCAGTTTTTCAGTGCAAAGTGGTGTTTCCGAAATTGAACGCGAAAACCTGCAAACAATGGGTATGGTAACCGGCCGAATGAATAATCGTGACCTGGGAAGTGTGATGAAAGACATTCAGCAAAAACTGGGTACCATTAGTCTGCCTCCGTCGTACCAGATTGTTTACGGAGGCTCATTTGCCCAGCAACAAAAATCGTTTGACGAATTGCTGAAAATCCTGATTTTCGGGGCCTTGCTGGTTTTTACAGTAGTGCTGTTTATGTTTAAAAGCCTGAAAATTTCATTAACGGTACTGTTTATTAGTCTTCTGGGAATTTCAGGAAGCGTACTGGCATTATATTTTACAGGCACTCCGCTGAATGTGGGAAGTTACACCGGATTGATTATGGTGATCGGAATAATAGGAGAAAACTCCATTTTTACCATTCAACAATTTTTATTTGAGCTAAAAAATTCAGGTGTTGACAATGCACTTGAGTTATGCCATTTCAGCGCGGTTACGACCTAAATTAATGACTGCCGTGGGTGCAGTTGTTGCTTTGTCGCCATTGGCTGCCGGAATTGGTACCGGTGCAAAAATGCACCAGCCACTTGCCATTGCCGTTATTGGTGGGTTAATTATTGCATTGCCATTGCTTTTGATTGTTTTACCTGGATTCTTAAAATTATTGTTCAATAAAAAAGTTGAAACCGAAAATGAGATTGTTGAATGATTTAAATTAAAGGATAATTGACAAATCCAATTGGCAGAATTAGTTCATAGCTTATTGGTTCACAGTTCGACTCCGCTCACTGTGACTGTCAGGCTGAGCGAAGTCGAAGTCTGATTATTAGTCATATATAAAATAATTCCGCCAATCCATTTGACAATCTATTTATTGTATAAGAACAACACGTTGTGAAAATCCATTTACTCTAACAATATAAACTCCGGGATTCAGGTTGCTGATATTTATCTGCGCATCGGTATTATTTATTTTTTGTGATTTTAGAAGAACACCATTCAAATTAAATACATCTATATCATTATAATTCATTACCAAACCTGAAAAACGAATAACTCCCCTGGTAGGATTGGGAAAAGTTAATGGTGATTCTGAAATTTGTTCAGCTATTCCGGTATTCGGATCATTTGGAGTAATAAAACTTACCACATTGGAGGTCCCCGAATTTGTAAATCTGGAAGCCGACCGTACCCGATAATAATAAGTAGTGTCGTATAAATCGAGGCTTTCAATGTAATGTAAGACACCAGAATTTACTTCACCTACTATCTCCCAGTCTCCATTGCCGATTTTACGATCGATAAAAAAACCTGCTGCTTCATTACTTTGGTCTATCCAATCAAGTCTGACTCTCATCCTGCTGTAGATATATTTCAAAGTCATTTGATTTTCCAACTGATAATTCCTTTTAAAACTTCTCTCTTCGATCGCCCAATCATATAACTTAACTTCATCGATGGTTCCTTCAAAATTTTCAGTATTATTATTCTTTGCACCCACTGTGAGTTTGTTGAAGTTTTGAATTGTGCCTTCCCCGGTTGCAATTGGAGCTGAATCATCGACATACAACCTGTAAGTAACACTATCACGTTGAATTGCAATAAAATGCCAGATACTATCATTTACCGGTTCCGGACTAATCAAATCTTCGTCAAGACCAGTTCCAGCAGCATAAAGAACAATTTTACCTTCAGTATTAATTCCAATCTTTAATCCTGAATTTTCGCCTGTTGCCAAATCTGCAATAATCCCAGGCTTGTTTGTATGAGTATTTAGAAAACAGGAAAAAGTAAGGTCTCCCGGAATTGAATCAGAAAGTACATTGGATGAAATGAAATCATCAATACCATCAAACTGAAGTGCCTCCTTTTTAAATCCCTTTGCAAAAACGGGTGTATTAAAATTATTAAGAATGCCAAAATTATTGTATTTCATTACATCCGGCATGGTATCGTTAACGGATGAATTCATTTCCCAGAACAGAATTGAACTCATATCGATAAGCGCCTCTTTAATGCCAAAATATGCTGGTTTTGCTTCAAAATTGTTGGTATACGGAAACGCCTTTTGACCAGGTCGCCAGCCATCATCGATAAATCCCCAGGTTTGAAAATCACTTGCCCCGCCTCTTATAGCTGCAGTAACTAAGTTGTAATATTGCTTTTTTTGCAATTCTGCCTTTTCATCTGACCAGTCTTTATTTACATCGCCCACATCAACCTCCGGTATGTTAACCTCGTAACCCAGCGCACGATATCTTTTTATATTATTGGCATAACCTTCCCAATCATAATTTTTCTCAATATCAATATGGGTTTGGAATCCAATTACATCAACCGGCGCATTCATTTTTTTCAAATGAGCTGCCAATTGATAAAAAGCATCATATTTTGAATCTCCCGGAAATTCAAAACCTGATTCGCGAAGTTCAAGTTTTTTATCGGTGAGTGTTCTTGCATATTCAAATGCTTTACGGATATAAACCGGATGTTCTGCATTTACAAATTGTTTTCCGGTTAAACCCGAAGCATCGGGCTCGAAACCCATACGTTCCAATTCACAGGCATCGTTATAATTTTCATTGAAAAGTGGCCAGTATCCTCCTTTCCCGTCCCAGCTAATTGCTTCGTTTACTACATTCCATATATCAACTAAAGTATCATTCCCTTTATATGATATAATGCCCTTCAACCAACTCTGCATTATTTTTTCAAGGGTGTCAGCAGGAAAGTCACTCGTCTTGTACCATTCAGGAAAATACTGATCCCAGCCCAGTAACATGTGCGCAGTAACCGTCATGTTTTGTTGCTTCATTTCTTTTACCTGATCGGAAAATTCATCAACGTGATAAACATAGTGTTTTGTTTCATCCCAACGTCCCCATCCCGGATAACATTGAACTGTTACTGTGTTACAATCTTTTAACACCTGTGCTTTGCCAGCCGCACTTTTAAAATAATTTTTATTTCCCTCGGTTACACACCCCCCAACCAACATGGTTGATTTAATATCTTTCAATCCTTCTCCTGTCTGAATTACATCTTCAACAGGTGTAATTTCCACCAACTGAACATCATCAATAATGTAATTGGAATATACATCGTTAACACTTTCAGTCTCAAAATAAAGATCGGCACCCTGCAAATTACCCGTCCAGTTTAATGTAAAAGTTTCGGTATAATATGCATAAGATCCTATTACCGGATTATTTGTCCACATATAGCCGTGGTACGACAAATCTCCATCAACATTAAGCTGAATGGTAGCCCTGAAATTTACAGAAGGATCCGGAATCTTAACCCACGCAGAAAGTTGATATGATTTCCCGCTCTTCAAAATATTTTTCAAATCAACAGTAATTGCGTCCCACGGATTATTACGGTTACTTACCATTGCTGCTGTGTTACCGGAATGCGCATCAGTTGTCGTCGTCAGGGTAGCTCCCCAGACATTCCACCCCGTAGTACCATTTTCAAAATCGCCATTGGTAATCAAATTTTCTTGTGAGAAACCTGACTGAATAAAAAATATAAGAATTATTATCAGGCATAATTTAGGTTTCATGATTTGTACAAATAAACGCTTCATAAAAAATAATTTAGTTGATTTCAGGTTTAATTAATTTACCGTAAAATTAGTTTTAATCTTTTAATTTCAGCTGAATGGTAAGCCAAGCTAATAGTAAAATATCATTCAATTCATCGGCTAAGCAACAAACAGTATTATTGGTTTTTTATCAAATATATATAAATCAGAAAGTTATTTCATTAAAATCACCCGACTGGAATAATTGCCACATCGGAACAAATAAATTCCCTGTTTCAAATTTTCAATATTAATTGTAGAGTGATCTGAATTTATCAGTTGTGATTTTACGAGAACCCCAGTAAGATTATAAATATTCAACACCATTTTTCTACCGCTCAAGCCTGCAATATTTACGTTTCCTGCAGTTGGATTTGGATAAAACATTAAAGTCTCATTAACTGCCAGTGTTTTAACTCCAACAACGTTATCTATGGATTTCATTTGCCAGTTCGACCCAAAGTGATTGTCAACATCGAATCGTAACAATGAAATAGCCTGTGTGCTGTTTGCCAGTACTGGCCAGGGTGCTTTATTGTCATATGCAACCTCATCAATCATAGTTGTTACGTCATTAGTTAGCTGAATATCCTCACCCTGATCGTTTAGTTTACCGCTGTCCCATTGATATACACGGGCATTCTTGCTGCTCCAAAAAGAAGATAATTCATTATTGGTCACATATATTTTTTGTTTAGCCCCAATAACAGTCCCTTCAGGGAAAGTAAAGTTTATTCCGCTCTGGAAAACATAGCCACCAATATTTACATCTAATTCTCCCGGATTGTACAAACCGATGAATTCCAGATCTTCCACATCCGGATCTGTCATATAAGCAATATCGCTGATTAAGATTTCCGGCGGCAGTCCTGTGTCGGTAAGACCTGATCCCATATTCCCATCAGAACCAGTTCCAATACAAACGGAAGTTGGTAAAAGTGCAAAATCGAATAAAGTCGGATTGACAAACAGCGGATTTCCAAAAATATTCTGTCGGTTATCAGGCAAAGAATCATTATCCGAAGCTGAATAAGAAATATCGATGGTGGAATACTTATCGCAAATATAACTTGCTTCATAAGAGTTGGAAAGAATGGAATTGGTCACTTTAACATTTCCTCCGGCTCTTCCCGCTATTTTTTCATAGGTATGGATCGGAGTCCCAACGCCATAGAATGTACAGTGATCAATAGAAGCATATGACGAATCTTTTACGCCAGCTCCCATGGCACAATTAGTAAATAAGGAATTACTGATATAAGCCGTTGACCACTGCCCAACCGATACCCCTTTATCAGTAATATCATGCACATAAAGCCCTTCTATCCTTATATTTGAAGCATGTTCACCCAAATCGACCGCATCGCTGTTCGAGCCAAAGAAATCTCGAATAATGCAATTACGGACAATGCTGTTTTCTCCGCCGTTAAAGTCGATGGCATCGTTATCGGGCAAATCATTTCCGATAAACTCACAATTGGCAATGTAGGCCGTTCCCCGGGTTACATTTATCAAATCGCCAATAACATTTGAACGTAACAGGCTATTGGTAAGTGTAACGTTGCAAAAACGGGTAGCTATCGGATTAGCCAGGATATTTTCAAACGAAATGCTATCAAATTTAATAGCGGTTTTATAAGCAGTAATGGCTCCAACTTCCCGGGGCGACTCACCTTTAGAAGCGTCTTCAATAACCACATTATTGAAGAATGAAGTATCTATTGCATTGCTGACACTTATAAATCCCCAGTTTTTATTTTCCCGCTCAGGATTTCCAATAAATAAGATGGGTGACTTGCCTGTGCCTTTAGCAACAATCGGGCCTTCAGAATACATTGATGCACCATCCGACATCCAGATTTCCACTCCGGGTTCAATAATAAGTTTACCTGTTGAAGTAATGTTTACATCGCTTGAACAAACATATGGCGAACAGGCCTTATTCAAAGTATAGGTGGAAGTAATTTCTGACGGCAAAATACATTTTCCGTCACTTTCAAATACAGCCGTAATTGCCAAATCACCAGTGGTATTCACTGTCAACTCCTTGTTGGTTGAAATAAATTGATCAGTTCCGACCATTTCAGCAGAGATTTTAAGATCGAAACTAATATCGCTACTGGTTCCACTTACCTGGTGAACTTCAACAGCAACTACGTTGTTACCCGTAAACAAAGAACCTGGATCTACACTAAATGATTTAAATGCTGATTCATTGGTACCTCCAATTGCTGTTATTGCATTTGTTTGATAATTGATAGTTCCGGTTGGCATATTATCACGAAAAACTTCATTCCCGTTCAAATAAACCACTGCTCCATCATCGACTTTTAAACTCATACTCAGACTTTCAACCGAGTTTTTATCAGTAACGGTAAAACTCTTTCTGAAATAAGTTGTAATGTATTTATTTCCTGAATCGCTACCATAACTCACCACTGTATTTTCATCACCATCACCATAGCCCAGTTCAGCTTTCCCCTCTGACCATGATGAATCATCATAATCCGGGTCCTTCCATTGAGTTCCCAGATCGGCTCCCTTATCTGAATATTTCCAGGTTGATTCAACCGGGATCAAATCATTTGATTGACTATTTGCCCAACCTTTAAAAATATATCCGGCTTTTTCTTCAGCAACTAATTTAAACTGTTCATCAGCCGGATAACCACCATTACAAACACTAACGGGAATTTTATCTCCGTTCAACGTTAAGGTTCCTGCACCGGCAGGTGAAGTAATAATGGATACTGCCACAGGACTTTTGAAACCGAAATGTGTTAAATCATTCAATAATATATTCGGCCGGGCACGCGCAAAATCTTTCAGTACTTCAACCTGGTTCAGCCAATAATCGTAAGATGAAATTGCATCGACGCCACTGTAATTTCCTGTTCCATGGGTTCCTTGCCAACGTTGTACATGACGTGGAATATCTGCCTCAATAGCCTGCTTATGTGCCTCAATTCTGGACACCATTCGGTCAGGATTAAAGTTGGTAAGTAAAAGGTCGGCCAATTTTAAACCGAAATATTTTTTATAACCGGCATTCTTCATTAATGGCTTAAAAGGCCAACCGGTTTCATTTTCATAGAAACTGATCATTTGATTATTAGCCCCAAAAAAACAACGGTCAAAATCCATTAAAATCCATTTCC
Source organism: uncultured Prolixibacteraceae bacterium (assembly GCA_963769925.1). GTDB lineage: Bacteria > Bacteroidota > Bacteroidia > Bacteroidales > Prolixibacteraceae > Draconibacterium. Next base: position 23,118 of record CAVYOB010000040.1, on the reverse strand, counting down.
ATTTACCTGAATTTTTCGGTTTCCATTTCATCAGGTTATGACTTATGGAACTGTTGCCGCTATATACTTCAGTACAAACCACGTCGGTAAAATCTTCAATATCAACAACGTCTGCAACCGCATCGTAGTTGGCCTGAATGGATAAATCTTTCGAGGTCAACGAATTTAAATAATCATTTTGCGTTTTATCTCCGGTTTCAACGTTTATACCTCCATCCACCTCTTCAATCATATCAAAAGTTCCAGGTTCAAGCCCATGATTTCCTACAATATAATCCTCGTCAATTTTTTCACGTATATTCTCAATACCCATGAACTCGCCGTTAATGTAAACTACTGCTGGCCTGAAACCCGAGTTATCAATGTTGGTGTTTTCTACAGCTGCAGATTGGAGCATCCCGTCCCTGAACAATGTATATTCCCAGTCACTTCCCGATGCCCTGAGTGAAAAGGTATTGAATGATTTCCTTGCCTTGTCGAAAATAAGCTGATAATCAAGTTTTCCTGCTCCATACTCCTTTCGGAAGCTTATTCCAAGCATTTTTTCAGGTAATTGCCACGAATATAGTCCAGTGGATTTTGCCCCGGCACCCAAATTAAAGGCTGCTTTATCACGACCATCCTTTTCAAATAATTCGATATTTATAGGAATCTCCCAATCAGGTTTTGTATTGTGAACCGTATAAATGCCAATTTCGGGATCCCAGAAGTTTTTCGGATCGGATGATATAGAAATAATAGGTAAATCGCTTAATTCATTATTTGGATCAATAAAATATGAATTGGTTTCAACCGGTCCTGGCAACTGACCTGGCTTTATAATTCGAGCCCTAACTACAGTATTTTCAGTTATTAAAATGGGATTGCTTACAACAGTTGAATTTTCATTAGGTTCTGAACCATCGAGCGTATAATGAACCGTGCCGCCATAAAGAGTTTTCACTTCTAAAGAAACATTCTGATGAAAAATGCCACCAGGAACTGAAAAATTTGGGTAACTTTTTACTACTTCGTCATAAGCAGTTGAAGCATTGGTTGTACCCGGAGTTGGTTCAGGGAAATAGCTCCATTCAGGTCCACCATCAGGTTTTCGTCCGTAAGAAATATTTGGTTCCTGGATGCCAAATGAAACCGAATCGATAAAAGCTCCTGAAGCATTCAATAATGCCAATTCTTCCCCATCAGCAGAAATTTTAAAACTTGTATGTAATCCAGTATCATCATCCATCGGCCCAAATAATCAAGAATCCTTGTGGATCCAATTTGTGTTCCAGCCGGAATTTGCCATTTGGTTTTATCATTAAAATTATCGGTAAGAAAATATCCCCCGATGTTCACAGTTGAATTACCGGCATTGTAAAGCTCAAGCCAGTCAGCGCTTTCATTAAAATCAGGATCAACAATAATACCGGTATTTGATGCCAAAAATTCATTAATAAATACCTGTGCATTTACTCTCCTCTGTAGAAAATATAATTAAGACTCGTAAGAGAAAGAAATAAAGCGAAGGAAATTTTTTTCATCTTAAAATTCAAATCTATCACTATTGGCTGTCCAAACCAAAATTAATCATCAAAAACAAAAAGCTATCAAAATTAAATAAATTAAATAAATGCCCTATTTTCAGGCACTTTTTATTCTATCAAAAACTTCCAAAAACTAATATTTGTTTGATTTTTAAGGATAATTTCTATAATGATCTACTGTGATTTGTTAATTATAATTAAAGAAAATTCCGAATCGCGATTTTACCTCATCAAGATTTTTATAATATGCCAACTTTAAATCTGGGACATCCGGCTATCATTGCTGATAAATTTCTTCCCTATACAGGACTGAACAAACAAATAATTTTTTGCCGAATTCAACTCGCCCGGCCAATCTCATATCCAACCCCCATTGAAGTGGTAGTAACTTCAGCAATTAAAACATCAGCCGATTGCAACCACTCTAATATCACGATCGTGAATGAACCTGTCAGACGGACCATCATCGCCTTTATTGGTAAGTGATTCGGATCACCGATATGCTCTGTCAGCACTTCACCAAAGGTTTTCAGGTATTCAATGATCTCCAGGTACATCGCTGCATCTTCTCTTCCACCACGGATAGAACCTGCAAAATAAATTTTCATTTTGAATGATTTTATTTATTGTTCAGGAAAAATACATCCGACCTGATTCTCCCTTCTTCTATACGAATGCGTTTTTTAGGCAAGCTTTCAGGATAATTATTTTGAATAAATTCGATCAGTTTTTCCCGAATATAAACCCTCAAATCCCAGGCTGTTGGAGAATCTTTGGCACTCATCAGTGCACGGATTTCTATACTATTTTCTTTCGCATCCGTTACCTGAAGCACATTAACTTTTCTATCCCAAAGCGGGCTGTTTTCAAGCAGTCGGGTAAGTTCAGCCCGGACAGCATCGAAAGGAACGCTATAATCAACATAAATAAAAACAGTGCCCAAGCAACTCAGCTGTTGTTCGGGTCCAGTTTTGGAATGGCTTGTCAAAAAACCAGGTTGTTGGAACAACCAGGCGACGTTTATCCCATATGTGTACAACTACATATGTTAACGTAATTTCTTCTATTCTTCCCCATTCATTTTCTATTATGACCACATCATCCAGACGAATAGGTTGTGTGATGGCAATCTGTAATCCTGCAAGTACGGCAGCAATTATTTTTTGTGATGCAAAGCCAATTATAACCCCGGCAATTCCGGCTGATGCAAACAAAGTAGTACCTATTCTGCGAACACTGTCAAAAAGCATTAATATCAATCCAATTCCTATGATAACGATTAAAAAAACGATGATCCTTTCCATTAAATTGAACTGGGTTTGAAATTTCCTTGAACGCAAATTATCCGCTATCGACGTATCATAATATTTTTCGAGAAACATGCGTTTTATGGTTCTGATTACCGCAATCAGCATCCATGAAAGGCTTATGATAAGCAGGATAGAGCCGGTTGTTTGAAAAAAATCATAATATTCTTCACCAACCAATTGATACTTTTTAATAAAAATGCTGAAAAAAAGTGCTGTCAGCAAAACCACAAAAGGCAATAAAAATCTTCGAATCAATTTCATCATTATCAATTTTAAATTCGGTCCGACATAAATTCATTTAAAAAAGTGTTTTTGAATTTAAGTCTGACATTTGTGTTAATATACAAATTTGAGAAAGAATTTGCTTAAGTTTTCCAACATTAGATACGGAAAAACGTATTTTACACCAAATAAATATTGAACTTATGAAAAATGCTTTGCACTGGGCTCCCCGGATATTAATGATTGTCTTTATCCCGTTTATCAGTCTTTTTGCAATGGACGCTTTCGAAGGAAACGAAACATTTTTCCGTAAACTCGGAGCTTTTTTTATCCATTTAATTCCAACTTTTGTTTTAGTTATTTTATTGATTTTAAGCTGGCGGCGCGAATGGATCGGCGGAATTGCCTTTTTTCTGCTGGGAGTTCTGTATGTTATTACGGCCTGGGGAAGATTTCCTTTAGTAACTTATATTTTAATTTCAGGACCTCTGTTTTTAGTCGCTATTCTGTTCTGGATCAATTGGATACAAAAGGGAAAACCTATTTCTAAAAATAGCAGGGAGTTATCAACTGAAGAAGAATAAAAAAGGAGGCCGAAACCTCCTTCACTTAAAAAATATCTTTTTTTTAATTATCCGATTTCATGGCAATTACCCGCCCCGGTTGGAAATAAGACGCGTACGCCTTAGGTGAATTTAACTCATTAAGAGCCTCTTTAATACCTTTATCTTCATGAATTGCAGCACGGATTGAACCTTTCTGATAATAGTATCTTGAAACAATCTCATCCTTCAGCAATTCACTGATTTCATCTTTAAACCGCTTCAGATCTTTATCAAGATTGGGTGCAAGTTTTGCTTGTAGCGCATCAAATTCCTCTTTTGCCTGATCATAGTGTTTGTCCTGTTTAGCCGATTCAACTAATGCATCGAATTCACCTTTCGATCCCGATTCATATTTAAAATGATTGTCTTTTACAAAAGCAATAAACTGGTTATAAATGTCATCGGTAATGGCAAAATCTTCCGGTTCCGGAATGCTTTCATTTTCGTTGGCATATTTTGTGGCGAAATCGAATATAAGAAAGCGGGAAACCAGTTCTATAGCGAGGGGACTAATATCGTCGCCGGTAATTTTTATATCTGGGGCAATCCCACCACCATCATAAACTTTTCTTCCAATTCTGGTTGTAAATTCTGTTATCAGCGAATCAGGTACATGTCCTACGCTGCCATCAGGATTTCTGTGTGTATAATCAAGTGCCTGAATACAGCGTCCGCTTGGAATATAATATTTTGCTATTGTAACTTTCAGTTTGGTGTTATAACTCAGATCGCGTGTCGTTTGCACCAAACCCTTCCCAAAAGTACGGGTGCCTACAATTAGCCCTCTGTCCAGATCCTGAATGGCTCCTGAAACAATTTCAGAAGCGGATGCTGAACCACGATTAACCAAAACGGCGATTCTTATTGTAGTGTCAATTGGGCTTGAAGTTGCTGTATAAACCCTGTTATTTTGGGTTACTTTGCCTTTTGTACTTACAATCTCCACTCCTTTTGGAACAAAGAAATTAACAATATCCACGGCTTCATTAAGCAAACCACCGGGATTTCCGCGAAGATCAAGCACCAGCGATTCAGGTTTGTTTTTTTCAAGCTCAAGCAGCGCTTTTTTTACTTCATTTCCGCTACCTTGTATAAATTGAGTCAACCTTATATAACCTGTTTTATCGTTAAGCATTCCGTAATACGGAACAGCGGGAATAGAAATCTTCTCACGAACGATATCAACTGTAAACGGTTTCTTTTCACCCGGTCTTTGCAGCTCAATAGTAACCGGTTTTCCCGCCGGTCCTTTTAACAAATTACTGACATCTTCCGTTGTCATTTTCTCTGCAGATTTCCCTGACACTTCCAGAAAAATGTCCCCGGCTTTCAATCCGGCCTTTTGCGCAGGAAATCCTTCATAAGGTTCTGATATAATTATCTTATCATTTTGTTTAGCAATAAGTGCCCCAATGCCGGCATATTCTCCGGTAGTCATAAACCGGTAATCCTCCATTTGATCTTCCGAAATATAATTGGTATAAGGATCCAACGAATTTAACATATCATCGATACTGGTTTTGACCAGTTTATTCGGATTGATGCCGTCAACATAAAACAAATTTAGTTCTCTGAAGAGTGTATTGTAAATGTCCAGGTTCTTTGCTATTTCAAAATCTTTCTGGTCGCGGGTGAAACTGAAAAACCCTGCCCCGACAATTATTATGATGACAAATGCAACCCAAATTTTTCTGCTTTTCATGTTTCTATAATTGTTAATTTTTAATGGTAAAATTTATAATTCATCCCGTATTATCTGAAACTCATTGCTTTATTCTTGTTTTTATTACAAACCAAAATTCAGCAATTGTTTCAAAAATAATCTGCCAAAAATATAAAACTTACCTGAAATAGGTATTCAATCGTTGAAAACCATTACGTTAAATTATATTAATCGCAGCTTTTTATGAAAGAACTGAATCCAAAAAATGTTCACGAGCCCCAGGTTTTTGTTTACCGGTAAAATTCGAGACTTTAACGAAAAAACTTCGAATTGAGACAGTTGAATCTATAAATTGCAAGGATGAACTAAAACGACAACACCAAATTTGAAAATAATGAAACAGCGATTCTTATTTGTAATCTCCCTGACAAGCCTTTTAATTATTTCAGTTTCGTGCATTTTTGTGGGGCCGTGGTTAAAAGGGAACGGAGATGTAAGGGAGCAAAACAGAAAAGTTAGTGACTTCGAGGAAATTGAAGTCAGAAGAGGAATGAACGTTTACATTACTCAAGGCGACCAGGTGAAAGTGGTTGTAAGAGCGGATGAAAATCTCCTTGAGGCTATTGAAACAAAAGTAGAAGGAGACAGACTTATTGTTACTACAAATCAAAATATCAGGTCTGCTACCGAAAAAAAAGTGTTGGTCACAGTTCCTAAAATTACTGTAATACATTCAGCTTCCGGCGCAAATGTTTTCTCTCAAAGTGTGTTGAACACAAAAGAGATTGACCTGTCGGCTTCTTCAGGAAGTAACCAGAAACTTGAACTGGATGCAAATGACATAAAAGTCTCTGTATCATCAGGATCAAATATCAGACTAGAAGGTTCTGCCCGTGATTTTTCCGGAAAAGTTTCTTCCGGTGCCAATATTAAAGCTGAAGAACTTACTGTTGAAAATTGTAACGCACGCGCCAGTAGTGGAGGAAATATCCGGATTACTGCAACTAACAATTTCAGGGCGCATGCAAGCAGCGGAGGAAATATTCATTATTCAGGAAACCCGAAAACGACTGATATTGAGAAATCTTCAGGGGGAAATGTGATCCGACAATAATAAACTGTAACTTTCTTGTTATTCCCTCGTCTTGTAAATAACTGAAAAAAAATGAACTATGAAAAATGTAATCATTCTGTTGATTTTTGCTTTAACAGCATTAAATGTTTCGGCATTTTCGACGGGTTCTGACAAAACAGAAACCAGAAATCTGAAGGACTTCCATGCGGTAAAAGTCTCTTCCGGCATCGACCTGTATATAACAATGGGTGATGAAGAAAAAGTTAAAGTCGTGGCTGACGATGAATTGATCGATCGGATTATTACCGAAGTAAAAGACGGGACACTTGAGATCTATATGAAAAATAATAATTTTTTTAACTGGAGTTTTAACTCAAAATCAAGAAAAGTTTACATATCGGTGAAAGAGTTGAATGAAATCCATGCATCTTCTGGTTCTGATGTGGTATCAGACAATACACTTAAGGGTGAATCACTTGATGTAAAGGCGAGTAGTGGAAGTGATGTTACACTTGACATTGTTTACAAAAATTTTTCGCTTGATACCAGTAGCGGAAGTGACGCAAAAATTAGCGGGAAAACTAAAAACTTTACTGCAGAAGCCAGCAGTGGCAGTGATATTAAAGCAAAAGATCTTGAAAGTGTAATTTGTAAAGTCAAGGTAAGCAGTGGTTCTGATGCCACGGTAACTGTTTCTGACGAACTTCATGCCAAAGCCAGCAGTGGCGGAGATGTTGTTTACTATGGTTCTCCGCAAACAAAAGATATCGAAGAATCTAGTGGCGGAGATGTAAAAGGAAGATAATACCATTCATTATCATATCATTAACAAGGCGGATTTAACCGCCTTTTTTATTTTTTTAACCCCGAAAAAAAACAAAATTAGCACTCAGCTACTACAAATAATATAAATTTGCAGGTGTTGTAAAATTGTTTTGAGAATGAATTTATTAATGTTGCTTTTCATATTTAACTTTATAAGAACCCTATTAATAATTCTTATTATTTATTATGGAATTCGGTTGGTTACCCGTTATGTATTGCCTATACTTCTTGAAAAAGGAATGAAAAACATGCAGCAAAAAATGCAGGATCAGGGACAGCAACCTCAAGGACCATCACGTCATGAAGGTGAGGTAACTATTGAACAAAACAGAACCAATCAGAAAAATACGGAACGTGATCAGGGAGAATATATCGATTTTGAAGAAGTTGATTAATCAAGGCAAAAGAAGTAAAAAATACTTGAATTTGCAAACGCCTTGATGCCTAAATATTTAATTCTTTATTTTAAAAATTTAAAGCTCACAGCTCGTAACTCGTGGCTCGTAGCTAAATAAAAAAAATCATTTACATTTGTGCTTCAATTCTGAATAATAAATAGAAATGGCACAGGAAGATATTTTTAAAAAACTGGTTGCACACTGCAAAGAATACGGATATGTTTTTCAGTCGAGTGAAATTTACGATGGATTAGGCGCTGTTTACGATTACGGACAATATGGTGTTGAACTGAAAAACAACATCAAAAAATACTGGTGGGACAGTATGGTTCTTTTACACGAAAATGTGGTTGGACTTGATTCGGCCATTTTTATGCACCCTACCATTTGGAAAGCTTCCGGCCATGTGGACGCATTTAACGATCCGCTGATCGACAATAAAGATTCGAAAAAAAGATATCGTGCCGATGTTTTAATTGAAGATCAACTGGGCAAGATCGAGGATAAAATCAACAAAGAAATTGGAAAGGCTAAAAAACGTTTTGGAGACAGTTTTGATGAACAACAATTCAGAGACACCAACCAGCGTGTTTTAGGTTATCAGGAAAAATGGAATGCCTTGCACGACCGCTTTTCCAAGGCACTAAATGATGGGGACCTGGAAGAACTTCGCCAAATTATTGTTGACGAAGAAATTGTGTGTCCTGTTTCCGGAACACGTAACTGGACTGAAGTACGCCAGTTTAACCTGATGTTTGCCACAGAAATGGGATCGACATCTGACGGAGCTTTGAAAGTTTATCTTCGGCCTGAAACTGCTCAAGGGATTTTTGTCAATTATCTGAATGTGCAGAAGTCAGGAAGAATGAAAATTCCTTTCGGAATTGCACAAATCGGAAAAGCTTTCCGCAACGAAATTGTTGCCCGTCAGTTTATTTTCCGTATGCGCGAATTTGAACAAATGGAAATGCAGTTTTTTGTAAAGCCCGGAACCGAACTCGACTGGTTTGAAAAATGGAAAGCAATACGAATGAAATGGCACCAGGCACTTGGTTTTGGCAGCGAAAATTATCGTTTCCATGAACACGAAAAACTGGCCCATTACGCCAACGCCGCAGTTGATGTTGAATTTAAATTCCCGTTTGGTTTTAAAGAAGTGGAAGGAATTCATTCCCGTACCGATTTTGATTTATCGCAACATGAAAAATATTCAGGTAAAAAAATCAGGTATTTTGATCCTGAATTGAATGAATCTTATGTTCCTTATGTAGTTGAAACATCGATTGGCGTTGACAGAATGTTTTTACAAGTTATCTCTGCAGCTTATTGTGAAGAACAACTGGAAAAAGATTCACGGGTTGTTTTGAAAATACCACCGGTGCTGGCTCCGGTTAAACTGGCCGTTCTTCCATTGGTAAAAAAAGATGGTTTGCCTGAAATTGCCCGCCGGATTATTGATGATCTGAAATTTGATTTCAATTGCCAGTACGATGAAAAAGATTCTATCGGGAAACGTTATCGCCGTCAGGATGCTATCGGAACTCCGTTCTGTGTTACTATTGATCAACAAACGAAAGAAGATAATACTGTTACTATCCGTTACCGCGATTCCATGGAACAGGAACGGGTTGCAATTAATGAAATTGGCAGAATCATTAAAGAACAGGTAAGTTTCAGAAAGCTGTTTGAAACATTGAAATAGTAGTTACGTTTGAACAGGTTTCCCAATCTTGAAGGGTTATTTTAAATAAGTTATGAAGAAAGTTCTTATCATCACTTACTATTGGCCACCCAGTGGAGGCGGAGGCGTAATGCGATGGTTAAAAATGTCGAAATTTCTTCCTGAATTTGGATGGCAACCTATTATCTATACTCCGGAAAACCCCGATTCATCGGTTGTGGATGAAAGTTTGCTTAACGAGATACACCCGGAAATAATTGAATTAAAGACTCCAATTTGGGAGCCCTACGATGTTTACAGAAAACTCACAGGTAAAAAACACGGGACAAAATTTAAAGCAGGTTATATTTCTGAAGCTTCATCCGGATTTAGCAAATTGTCAGTTTTTGTCAGGGGCAATTTCATGATTCCTGATCCACGTAAATTCTGGATAAAACCTTCAATAAAATATTTGTCAAAATACTTCAGATAATAAAGTAGATGCAATGGTTTCTACCGGACCACCACATAGTATGCATTTAATTGCTCTCGGATTCAGTAAGGAAATTTGATATTCCCTGGATTGCAGATTTCAGGGATCCATGGACTCAAATCGACTTTTACAACAAACTTCGCCTTACAAATTGGGCTGATAAAAAACACCATAAACTGGAGAAAAAGGTTTTAACAAATGCTGATCATGTGGTAACAGTAAGCCCGGGTGTGCTGCAAAAGATCTCGAAAGTTTGATCGGATAAAAAGGTTGAAATCATTTTTAATGGATATGATCCGGATGATTATGATTTTAATAATTCTGAATTAGATAAAACTTTTACAATAACCCATTTCGGGGCTTTTAATAAAGATCGGAATCCGGATTCATTGTGGTTATCATTAAAAACACTGTCTGAAAAGGATCACTGAATTTGAAAAACAACTTCGAATTCAGCTTATCGGACAAACCGATGAATCGGTACTAAAATCAATACATTTCCAATAATTTAAATAAGTGATTTTAACAGATCACTTACCCATAAAGAAGGATTATTAAAGTTATCCAAATCGCAAGTTCTTTTTTTTCCGCTAAATGACGCACCAAATGTAAAAGGTATTCTTCCGGGGAAAATGTATGAGTATATTGCATTGAAACGCCCAATTCTTGCTATTGGCCCTACAAATGCCGATTATGCCAAAATAATTAAAACAACAAATACTGATTACATTTGAGACAATAATCCGGTGAAATAAAAATTATTAATCATGTTGATGGTCATTAAAACAAACACCCTTAAAATCATTCTATCAACAAGTATCAAAAAAAAAACAAGCAATAAATCTTGTTAATATAGTGGAATCAAATAGTTGATTATTAATATAATTTTTGTGCAACAACAAAAATTGATGTGGAAAGGAATGGATTTGAAGTAGTATCACTCCTGAAAATATATTTTTTTAGGACTCTTTTTAACCTACTATCTGAAAGCACATCCAATGGGGCGGTAATATATTGACCTTCAAATATTAAATCCCCAGATTCTAAGTTTAAAATATTCTTCACGGGTATAAATACGTGCATTTGCCCAACGATTATGAATCCGTGCAGGCAACCAAGAAAAAATCAGGCACCTATTCCATGGAAGAATTGGTAATTTTGCTCCAAGAGGTTTATAGATCCACCACTTGTTTGGTATGATATTGAGATATATTTTTTCAGAAACGGATGATAATTTCCCTTTAATCCTATAGGTCTTGCATTTCGCACAAAATCAGTCAACTCAATACTTTCCCTCGCATCTTCAATTCCAAATCCATTACCATTCAAAATATTCTGATAAGTTACTGTATGCAGATCGGTAAAGCCGCCACTGAACTCGATCTCTTCTCCATCAACAGTGATAGAACGAAAAGTACGCATACCTCTTTCAGTGGCAAATTTAGGAAGGTCCTGATCATCGAGACTAAGAAACCAACGTACTCTTGCTTTCTCTAACTGCAGGAAACCAGCTGCTTTATCCGGCTCGTATAAATGAACAATATTTTCTTTCACATCCCCAAAGATCCATGTGATCATATCGAAAAAATGAATTCCAATATTGGTTGCCACTCCACCCGATTTCTGAACATCTCCTTTCCAGCTTTTTAAATACCATTTCCCACGGGTTGTAATATAACTCAAATCTATATCATGGATTTTGTCCCCGGCAGCATCAATTTTCGCTCTTTAAATTAAGGATAGCCGGATGGTAACGAAGCTGTAGTACTGTGTTAACCTTTTTTCCTGTTTCTGCCTCAATATCTGTTATAATATGCATGTCTTCAGGAAAAATAACCAGTGGTTTTTCACAAATAGCATTGGCGCCATTCCGTAAGGCAAACCTCATATGAGAAGGATGCATATAATTTGGAGTACAGATACTTACATAATCAATGGGAGTACCTTTTCTTCGAAGGTCATCCATATATTTATCCAGGTTTTCATGTTCGAGAAAAAATTCTGCTTCCGGAAAGTAACTGTCAATCCTACCCATGACATCGAAATGATCGGAAGCACAAACCAGTTCATTTCCAGTTTCTTTAATCGCTTTCATGTGGCGCTCGGCAATATAACCGGCGGCTCCAATAAGTGCAAATCTTTTCATTTTTTAAGTAAGAATTTTGTAGTAAGTACAAAGATTAATTTTCTTTTGGTTGTAAAAATCCATTCACTATTTCATATTTTTCTCCGGTTTCGGGACAAACCAAATCTTCTTTTAAAACATTTCCGGTTCGGCTCACCCACCCTTTCTGACGAGCGGGAACTCCAGTCATTAGAGCATATGGTTTTACATCTTTTGTTACCACTGCACCGGCGCCAATAAAACAATATTCTCCAAGCGTTATTCCGCAAACAATAGTTGCATTAGCGCCAATAGTAGCTCCTTTTTTTACTAATGTTGTTTTAAATTCATCTTTGCGATTTACATCACTGCGTGGATTAATTACGTTGGTAAATACCATTGAAGGCCCTAAAAAAACATCATCTTCACAAATCACTCCTTCATAAATCGAAACATTGTTTTGAACTTTAACATTGTTCCCCAGTTTTGCTCTGTTTCCAAGAAAAACATTTTGTCCAAGTACACAGTTTTTACCCGTTTCAGCAGTTCCCATAACATGGCAGAAATGCCAGATTTTTGATCCTTCACCTATTCTTGCTCCCGGATCAACAATGGCAGTTTCGTGTGCATAATATTTTGTTTTCATATTTTTCTCTTTTCTCGCAAAGCCGCGAAGTCTCAAAGTTTTATTTACAAATTATTAACAATTCGTGTTATTCCAGCTTTAATAAGTTTTTCATTGAAATTAACTAATAATCCTAATTTCAATCCTGTTATTTTCAAATATGTCAATAGTTGTTTTGGGTGAACAGGAGCAATTACTTCTACTGATTTTAATTCAATTATCACCTTATTTTCAACTATAAGATCTGCCCTAAATCCTATTTCCATTTTTATTTCTTCCCAAGTTAAAGGTATGGCTTTTTGTCTCTCAACCTGAAGACCTGCAGAAGTTAATTCATAAAATAAAATTTCTTCATAAACTGATTCCAGTAATCCAGGACCCAATTTAACATGAATATTGTAACAGGTATTTACGATTATTTTTGCAATCTCGTTTTCGGTCATGATTTCAATTAGCTTTGCGTTTTAGCGCCTTGGCGAGAGACTAAAAAATTCTTTTATACCCCCAACAATATATTTTAATTGATCTTCTTCCAATTCGGTATGCATCGGAAGCGACAATACTGTTTCCGAAAGTTTTTCAGCATTAGGAAAGTCTCCTTTTTTATATCCCAGGAATTTATATCCCTCCTGAAGATGAATTGTTTTAGGATAATAAACCATTGACGGAACTCCCTTCCCTTTCAGAAACTGTTGTAATTCATCTCTTTGCTCCGTTTTAATGGTGTATTGATGAAATGTATGGGTACTGTATTCTGCTCTTACCGGAATTTTTATTTCATCAATACTGGCCAAATGTTTATCGTAAAAGGCCGCAGCCTCCTGACGCGCCTTTATATGTTTATTAAAATGTTTCAGTTTTACAGAAAGAATGGCTGCCTGTATGCTATCCAAACGTGAATTAACACCAATTCTTTCATACTGGTACTTTTGTTTCATTCCATGATTGGCGATTGAACGAATTACTTGTGCCAGTTCTTCATCACCAGTATAAATGGCTCCACCATCTCCGAAAGCACCCAGATTCTTAGATGGGAAAAATGAATTACAGCCAATTTGTCCAATAGTACCTGCTTTTTTTGTTGTACCATCTTTGAAAATATATTCTGTCCCCAGTGCCTGGCAGGCATCTTCTATTAAGTACAACTTATACTTGTCAGCAAGCATTAACATCGTTTCCAAATCGGCACACTGCCCAAATAAATGAACGGGTAAAATAACCTTAGTTTTATCCGTGATTGCCTGTTCAATTTTTGATGAATCGATATTAAATTTATTCGGACAAACATCCACAAATACAGGTTTAAGTCCCATTAAAACAGCGGTTTCTACGGTCGCAATAAATGTAAATGGGGTTGTTATAACTTCGTCGCCTGGGTGTAAATCCAAAGCCATAAAAGCAATCTGTAAAGCATCCGTTCCGTTTGCACAAGATATTACTTGCGAATTCAAATATGTTTCCAGTTCTTTTTCAAACTCAAGGACTTTGCCACTTTTTATAAATTGTGTCGATTTTATTACCTCCTGAATAGCCTCATCGATTTCTTTTTTCATTGTGAGATATTGGCCATATAAATCGGACATATGAATGGTTTGCATATTCATTCTTTTATTTAAAACTTTATTTCAGGAAAAATATTGAGTTAGATAATTTGCAATTTTTTCTGCAGCATCACCGTCCCCGTATGGCTTTATATCAAAAACTGTTTTTTGTTTCTCAATATAAACCGCAGTCTCTTTGATTTTCTGTTCACTTGCTCCCACAATAAAATTATATCCTAAATCAACTAATTCTGTCCATTCCGTTTCATCCCTGATTATAAGACAATGCTTTTTAAAGAAAAAAGATTCTTTTTGTAATCCACCACTATCAGTAATAACAAACTGGCAGCGTTTCAAAAGTTCAATCATATCATAATAACCAACAGGTTGAATGGGTTTGAAATTTAGTTTAATATTTCGGGTTTCTATAATTTTTTTTGTTCTTGGATGTAAGGGAAGAAAAATGTCATAGTTATGCGACAAATCGTTTAATGCGGAGAGAATTGAATTTAATCGCACCGCATCATCTGTATTTTCCTGACGATGTAAAGTTGCCAGGATTAGGGGTTTTTCATTCTGTTTTATACTATTGACAAAAACAGCTCTTTCTGCTGAAAACCGGCTGTAATACAATGCAACGTCGTACATAACATCACCGGCAAGCATCACTTTAGCCGGGAAATGATCGAACCCCTCATCTTTTAAATTTTTAACAGCTGTTTCTGTGGGGCAAAAAAGATAATCGGAAATCCTGTCGGTTAAAATTCGGTTGATTTCTTCCGGCATTTTCATGTTGAAACTACGTAACCCTGCTTCAACATGTGCAACAGGTACATGCAATTTGCTGGCTGCCAGTGCACCTGCAAGGGTTGAATTTGTATCTCCAAATACAACCACTGCATCGGGCTTTTCATCTAAAATTACTTTTTCGGTTTCTTCGAGCATACGACCGGTCATTGCACCATGAGAAAGCGAATTGATGCCCAAATTGTATTTTGGTTTTGGTATTTCCATCTCCCGAAAAAATACCTCTGCCATATTATCATCAAAATGCTGCCCTGTATGCACAAGAACTTCACTTATACCAAATTTATTAAATGCCCGGCTTAATGCAGCAGCTTTAATAAATTGCGGTCGGGCTCCAACTATGGTGAGAATTTTGGGCATAGATTTGATTTCAATTTGAATGGCAAAAATAACTATTTAAGATAATACTTTACATACTAAAATATAAATATGCGTTACAGATTAAATCAGACTCTTATATTATTAAATCATTTTCATAATGACAAATGGTTATATTTGCCCCTTAAAAGTATCTTATATGAAGATTTTAATGGTACTGACATCCTATTTCCCACCAGATTCAAGGGTTGAGAAAGAGGCGATTAGTTTAGCAGAAGATGGACATGAAGTACATATTATATGTTACTCAAAACTTAAAAAGAACGAAACTGAACAGACAAAACATATTATTATTCATCGATTCTATTTCAGTAATTTTTATAGGAATAAGTTGAGCGCTTTAGCGCTTATTTTGCCAAATTTCTTTCATAAATGGAAAAAGGCAATACTAAAAACACATTTAAAATATAATTTTGATGCAATCCATATTCATGATCTTCCCTTAAGTAAAGTTGGTTACCATTTCAAGAAGAAATATAACTGCAAACTAATTTGCGACCAACATGAGTTTTACAGCGACTGGATAAAAAACACTGCCCACATGAATACCAGATTAGGGAAATTGGTTTCCAGGTTTTCTGATTGGGAAAAGTATGAAAAAAAATACCTGGAATTAGCCGATTTGGTAATTACTGTTGCCGAACCCCTCGAACAAAATTATCTCAGATCGATATAATATTAAAAAAGAAAATATTAATAACAATACCCAATACTCCAACAAAAAAAATTTATAATAAATCCAATGTTAATAAAGTCAAATTGTTAAACAATTTAAAAATGATTTTGTAATTTTTTATGCCGGGGGAATTGATATTTTAAGGGGTATTGATACTGCAATTATTGCGATGAAATCAATTATAAAAGATATACCTAATGCCAAATTAGTACTTGGTGGTAAAATAATAAAACCTTACGACCCGTTTAAAACAGCGAAAAAATATGATGTCTTGGATACGATTATTTTTAAGGGATGGATTGATGAAAATGATTTACCATCATACATTGCTGCAAGCAATATTTGTTTTTTTACACCACCGGCAACCCGCGATGAAATAAACAAAACTATTGCGACCAAAATTTACCAATATGCAATAATGGGGAAACCAGTGATTGTTAGTGAGGCAAAAATGATGAAGGAGTTTGTGGAACAAAACAAATTGGGAATTGCTGTACATTCAGAAGATAGTGATGAATTTGCAGATGTTACATTAAAAATATTTAGAAAAGAAATTGTTTTTAATCATGCCCATGAAATGAAAAATTGGTTATGGGAAAGGACTGTAACTCCTATGCTTTTAAGGTATAAAAGTTTAGAATAACTTAATTGATGGTCTGTTAAATATTATGTTCACTTTAATTTAATTAGAGAAATATCCATATTATGAGATCCATTATTAGGAAACTTTACATCGCCTATTGTCCATATATTCTTAGAAGAAAGCTACAGGTTATAAAAAGTGATTCTTATATTCAATTAAGAAGTGATATATTAAGGTATTACAAAAACCAGAAAGGGGTAAATAGTGAAATAAAGGAAATTCTTGCATACGTAAAAAAACAACCTACAACCCCTATCTTCCCTTATAATTATGTGAATAATTATAAAACTGACAACATAATAGTTCATTATGATCAAACAACTGGTTTTAAATATGTTATACACAATGAAAAGAGATTGTATTTTAAAAAAATCTGGGATGAAACAAAAATTAGAACTTATTACAATTCTCTCTTAATTGAACAGGACAAGTCATCGCCACATTTGTATCTTACAAGATCATTTAACATTAAAGAAGGTGATGTTATTTTTGATATAGGTGCTGCCGAAGGTAATTTTTCCTTAGACGTTATAGAAAAAGCTGGACATATATATATATTTGAGACTGATCCTGAATGGATTGAAGCGCTTAATCTTACTTTTTCTAAATGGAAAGATAAAATTACCATCTATAATAAATTTGTTTCTAACATTAATAATAAGAACTGTATTACTATAGATAAAATTATCGGTGATTCATATATTGACCTCTTAAAAGTAGATATTGAAGGAAATGAGATGCTGATGTTGGAAGGT
Organism: uncultured Prolixibacteraceae bacterium; assembly: GCA_963769925.1. Classification (GTDB taxonomy): domain Bacteria; phylum Bacteroidota; class Bacteroidia; order Bacteroidales; family Prolixibacteraceae; genus Draconibacterium. The sequence continues at coordinate 5,812 of CAVYOB010000040.1, read as the reverse complement.
TGCAAAAGTTCATTTGTAAACAAGAAAATAAAGCGTGTTGTTATTTGCACATATCATAAGCAGGACGACTATAAAGCAATAGAAAACATATTACTGAGTAATAATTTTCAAATATCTCATTCTGATGGATTTATGATTTACATTTATGATGAAAATATAAGGCCTCCTTATCTAAGAAGAGGGTTAATTAGAGCAACTCATAATAGTTAGAATATTTCTATGGCTGCAAATAAAAATAGAATTATTGCTTTTTACCTACCGCAATTTCACCCTATTCCTGAAAATGATGAATGGTGGGGAAAAGGGTTCACAGAATGGACAAATGTTGGAAAAGCCAAGCCATTATTTAAGGGACATTATCAACCAAAAGTGCCTACTGACCTTGGTTATTATGACTTAAGAATGCCAGAAGCGAGACAAGCACAGGCTGATTTGGCCAAAGAATACGGAATCGAAGGATTTTGTTATTGGCATTACTGGTTTGGCAATGGGAAGAGATTATTGGAGACTCCTTTCAATGAGGTATTAAGATTACAAGAACCTGAATTTCCATTTTGCCTGGCGTGGGCCAACCATAGTTGGATGGATAAGCAATTCAAAAAAGGGGGAACTAATAAACTTTTAATAGAGCAAAAATACCCGGGAGAAAAAGATATAATTGATCATTTCAATACACTTTTACCTGCATTTAAAGACCATAGATATATTCGCGTAAATAATAAACCCTTATTTTTAATATATCTCCCAAATGACATTCCAAACATTAAAAATTTTATAACCACATGGCAAAACTTGGCAAATGAGAATGGATTAGAAGGAATTCATTTTATAGCCCATGCAAGAAATAAAAATGAAATTAATTTCTTTATTGAGAAAGGATTCGACGCTGTTATTGTTGTTGATAACAGTGATTTTTTTAAATTAAATTACTCTTTAATCCAACGCGCATATTTAAAGTTCATGAGAATTATTTTTAAAAGAGCAAAAATTCTCGATTTCAGAATTGTTTCTAAATATCATATCATAAAAGAAAATGCTTTGGGCTATTGTTATCCCTGTGTGATTTCCAATTGGGATCATTCTCCACGATCAGGAAGAAATGGATACATTTATATCAATGCAACACCAAGTGTTTTAAAAAGAAATATGTTAAAGGCACTGGATATTATTAAAGACAAAGACGATGAACACAAAATAGTATTTATTAAGTCATGGAATGAATGGGCTGAAGGCAATTATATCGAACCCTGTTTAAAATATGGAAGAGGATATTTAAATGCAATTAAAGAAGCTTTAATAGAAAGTTCAAATAAATAGAATAACTCTTTACCACCAATTTAATTCTCAGTCTTTGAATAAAAGTTGAATAACGATTCAATAGCCTTTAAATCCATCTCCGATTCAATTTTTTCATACAATAAATCAAGATTCTCTTTAATTATTTCCTCGGGCAAATCAGCAAGGTTCAATGACAATAACTTTGCAATAATCTTTTTGTCAAACCTATATTTTATCACTTTAGCTGGAATTCCACCAACTATTGAATACGGCGGTACATCATTAACCACTATTGCACCCGCAGCGATAATTGCACCTTTCCCAATATGCACACCTGACATAACAGTTACACCAAATCCAATCCAGACTTCATCTTCAATGATAATTGATCCGTTACTTATAGCATCCAAGGGAGATTGCTTATTACCAAAAATTGTTTTTAGCGGATAGGTAGTAAAAGTATTTCTCTGATGATTCTCATGTAAAAAGAATTTGACTTCTCTAGCAATTGAAACATAATTGCCAATAATTAATTTGTCATGCTTATTAAATTTATCATAAACAAATACATTTAAAATACCATAGCTGCCTTTTCCAATTTGAACAAACTCTAATGGGAAATTCCTGCCCAGGCTTGTGTAGTTATGACTATTTTGTTTCCTCCAGCGCCTTTCATTTTTATAATGAACCAATTTTTGTTTTAATTCTTTAATGATATTTGTAATATAATAAATCATTTGAATTGGATTTGGCCTTTCGCCCTTGTGTAATTAAACTTTAGCAATATTGTATAAATCTATCTTCGTAAAATTTTAAATTTATTCTTTAAGTAATTCCACACTCCTTTTGCAAGCACATTAAAATCATCAGAAATTCTAAAAATATAAAGTAAGGCTACAAAAGCCACTGTAAATGCTGCGCTACGAAAAATAATGTCATTTATAAAATAAAGTTGCGGTAAAAATGATGTCAAAATTACAGACACCAAAAAAAACAATATTACAACTACAAATTTAATGTTAAACGGTTGCATTTTATATTTTCGATATAGAAAAACAAACCGCATGAAATTATTAAAAAAGAAAGATATTGCAATTGCCACAGCAGCTCCTGTTATCCCCCACACTGGAATAAATAAATACATAAAAATAACAACCAATACAATTAAAACAATCAAAAACCAAAGCGCCATACGTAATATTTGGAATAACCAATAATTAATCCATTCACACCTGTAGCCATGTCAATTAAATATCCTAATCCAATAAAAAATATTACCCATTTCCCGGAAGCATATTCTGGACCAAGAATAATTAATATATTATCAATATTTACCCAGATGCCCCCAAACAAGAAGGCTGCAATAATAAATTGATTGATACAACTGCGTTTATAAATATCAGTTATATAGGACACATCATTTCGTTTCCAGGCATCAGCTATCAAAGTCCCTGATATTTTAAGTAGTGGTCTTGAAGGAATTACGACAAGTGTTCCAAAAAAGAAAGCAATAGTGTAAACTCCTGTAGCACTTAATCCCAACATTTGATTAACAATTATCTTATCAAAGCTAAAAACGATATTCCCTCCAATACCTGCTAAAATGCTAAAAATTGCCACACTTATCATTTCTTTTCTTAGTTTTTTGTGAAATAAATTTTAATTGTGGTCGTAAACTTAATTCTCCCTTTACTAGAAGATAAAAAAACATAATTACTCCTTTAGCACTTACAACACCTGCATAAATCAACACCAGTTGGTGAACAGAAAACCAGCCAAAGACATAAAGCAAAACTACCATCAATATAAAAATCCGTTGTAAAAAATCTGTAAGGAAAATTCCCAAGAACGGCATTATACAATAATTTATTGAAATAGTCCAGAAAACTGAATAACATCATAAAAAAAGTGAGAGGTATAAGCAAATTAACATATTCAGTAAATAATTTTGACTTTTCGATATTGCTGTCAACTAACCAAGGTTTAAATAACATAAAAACAATAAGAAAAAGAACAAAACCAGTTATCATAACCATAAAAGCAATAAAAAGAAATCCGTTGTGTCCCTTTTCCTTATTCCTGAAATAGGGGAAAAGACGCGCCGTAATGCCATGAAAACCCAAAGCAGAAAATTGAGCAAATATTGTGGACCATGCAAGCAGTAATCCAAACAAACCAATAATATCAGGCGTTAAATACCTGGGAAACAAGTAAGCCGTAGTTACAAACCCAATACCTACTCCCAAATACGACCAAATACTTCCTTTAATACTTTGTTTAATGATTATTCCCATTTAAACCATCAAAAATGTTTTAAATAATTATTTTTGTTTCAATTGAAATGAAACGAGTCCCGATTATTCGGGACAAGTTCCCTGTCTGACGAACAGGCAGGCATCTTATACTTTTAATAAAATGAAATCATTAAAATTATCCTGATGACAAAGATAACCGGCTCTCGCAATTTTTTACTGAATTTGGCAATAATACTTTTCTTCCTGGTATTGAGTTATGCTTATATGTACCCATTGTTGGAGGGAAAGGTTATTGAACAATCTGACATTAGCCATTTTAAAGGCATGTCCAAAGAACTCCAGGATTACCGGGAAGAAACGGGAAAAGAAGCCATTTGGACCAACAGTATGTTTAGCGGAATGCCCGGTTATTTGATTTCAGTAATTTATCCCGATAATCTGGCAAAATATATTGGAGGATTACCACGCAGATTTTTTTCATCAGCTTCGTTTATTTTTTTATACCTGATTGGATTTTACATATTGCTTTCCAGCTTGAAAATTAAACAGATGGCTGAGTATTATTGGAGCCATCGCATTTGCTTTCTCCTCTTATTTTCTGATTATTCTGGCAGCAGGGCACAATTCAAAAGCTGTTGCACTTTCGTATTTACCAATTGTTATAGCAGGGGTTTTACTGGTTTTTAATAGGAAATATATTCCTGGCACCATATTATATTCAGTAGGAATGTCTTTGGAAATTCTTGCAGGACATTTACAAATTACTTATTATGGGTTTCTTCTTCTGGCAATTTACGGAATTGTAGAATTGATTTACTCCATCAAAGAAAAAGCATTTCAACCCTTTTTAAAGTCGGTTCTTTTTTTACTGGCCGGAACGTTAATAGCGGTTGGAATGAATTTTTCAAGACTTTATACAACCTATAAATATTCGAAAGAAACCATTCGCGGGCCTTCAGAACTTACAACTAATGATGAAAATAAAACTACAGGACTCGACAAGGATTATGTTGTACAGTGGAGTTACGGAATTGATGAAACTTTAACATTGTTAATTCCCAATTTTAAAGGCGGCGCTACTCAAATTACTGCCGGAGTTAATTCAAAAAGTTATGAGGCTCTTCGTCAGCATAATATTCAAAATCCAAGACAAATTGCACAGGGGATATCCATGTATCATGGGAAACAACCCAGCACTGCAGGACCAGTTTACGTAGGGGCAATTATAGTATTCCTCTTTTTTCTTGGATTGTATGTCGTTAAAGGAAAATATAAATGGTGGCTGCTATCAGCTACCATAGTGTCAATTGTTTTATCGTGGGGTGGTAATGTTATGGGACTAACAAGTTTTTTACTTGATTATCTGCCACTTTACAATAAATTTCAGTGCTCCAAGTATGATTCTGGTAATTGCCGAAATAACCATGCCGTTGCTTGGAATTATTGCTTTGAGTGACATTATTATCCGGGAAAGTTGACAAAAAGATTTGGTTGAACGGACTAAAATGGGCGACTATTATAACTGGTGGTATTTCACTATTATTTGCCGTTTTCCCTTCAATGATTGGCGATTTCAGCAGTCGATATGATATTCAGATGAAACTTCCTGACTGGCTCATTGATGCTGCTGTTGCCGACCGGGTGGCTGCATTGCGTTCCGATGCTTTCCGTTCATTCTTGTTTATAGCGCTTGCGGCAGGATCTCTTTACTTGTGGCAAATGAAGAAATTAAAAACCAACCTATTAATCGCAGTTTTAGGGGTTCTTATTTTGGTTGACTTGTGGGCCGTTGACAAACGTTATTTGAATGACGATAATTTTGTTTCAAAAAGAGAAGCAACCAATCCATTTCCAGAAACGCCTGCAGACAAAGCAATTTTACAAGACAAAGATCTTTATTACAGGGTTTTGCCACTTCAGGGAGACGCTTTCCAGGATGCCAGAACATCTTATTATCATAAAAGTGTTGGAGGATATTCTGCAGCCAAACTAAGGCGCTACCAGGAGTTGATCGATCATTATCTTCTACCCGAAATGCAACAAATGGCTAACGGGTTAAATGCAGGAAATCAACCTGATTCAGTTTTCAGGAATCTTCCTGTTATTAATATGCTTAATACACGGTATATTATTTATAATCCAAATAGTAATCCCCTTAAAAACAACCATGCTTATGGAAATGCATGGTTTGTAAACGATTATCAAATTGTGAAAAACGCAGATGAAGAAATTGCCACATTAAGAAATATCGATCCGAAAAATGATGCAGTAATTGATCA
>CAVYOB010000039.1:0-23670 GCA_963769925.1 uncultured Prolixibacteraceae bacterium | reverse complement strand
TAGGTCAGGTTGCATTTAATACATATTCAGGAATAAATGGTTCGGTCGCCCAGGGAGTTCAGCAAGCTTACGAAATTTTTGTTTTAACAGGAACGGATCATCTAAAAGAGATTAGTCTCAATTTTATTGCTTACCCAAATCCAACTACGGATTTTTTAATCCTCAAAATTAAAAATGTTATTGATGAGAAATTGTTTTGTCAGCTTTTTGATATGAACGGCAGACTATTATTGACCAGAAATATAGATAATGAAGAAACAACGATTCCAATGCAGGAATATGCCACTGCCACCTATTATTTGAAAATAATCAAAGATCAAAGAAATGTAAAAACTTTTAAAATCATTAAACACTAACAAAAAAGTATGAAAAGTATATTTTACATTATTGTAGGAATAATCTCAATTTCGTTGTTTTTTCAACAACAAACGGGGGCACAGATTCCCCAAAAAATGAGTTACCAGGCGGTTGTTAGAGATATTAATAACGCTTTGGTTGTTAACACCATGGTTGGCGTACAAATTAGTATTTTACAAGGTTCAACTTTAGGTGAAGTTGTATATATTGAGACACATAACACAACTTCGAACGCCAACGGACTGATTACTATTGAAATTGGAACCGAACAAAGAATCTCAATTCATTTGAAAATATAAATTGGGCAATCGGTCCCTATTTTTTGAAAACCGAAATTGATCCATTAGGTAATTTCAATTATACAATTTCAGGTACGAGTGAATTGCTGAGCGTGCCTTTTGCTTTACATGCAAAAACAGCTGAAAGTGTCACCAACTTAATTCTTAGCGCCAACGAGACCGCCTTTGAAGGATGGGATAAAAATGAATCGGATGATTTTAGCGGCAATTACAACGATTTATCTGAAAAACCAACTTAGTTAAGTCACTTTACAAACGATGCCGGCTTTTTAACCGAAGAAAATGATCCGGTTTTTAACAACTCCGCTGCTTCAGAAATTACTTCAACAGAAATTATCAAATTGGGTAATCTTTCAGGAATAAATGCCGGTGACCAGGATTTAAGCTACCTGGCGAAAAAAGTGGCACTCGCCGATTCTGCTGCACAGCTAAGGTATGAGATGCAAAATATTAACGGATATTCAGGTGCTGAAACAGATCCTGAATTTATTGCCTGGGATAAAAGCTCAGGAATTTCAATTACGCAAAGTCAGATATCCGATTTGTCATTTGATGTTTTTGAGAAAGAATTAACCGATAATGAAAACAACATTGATGTTGGATTCAAAATATTATCCACTTCTGAAATATTTATAAATGGAATTGCTCTTCCTGCCAGCAAATGGTCTGGCGAAGGAACACAAACATTGAATTTAAGTTTAGAAATAAAATTATACGATAATTTAAAAATAAAAAAATGAAAAAGTTAGTAATTACAATGAGTATTGTCCTGATAAGTTTATTGGGCTACTCACAGTTAACAAACGTTGGTGAATTTAGGATTACAAATGCAACTACTGCATTTGGAGTAAATCTTCCAGTTGGAACAAAAGTGTACAATATTGCCACAAACGAATATTGGGTAGCAACTGCCGGAGTTATAACTACGGCAACTCTTACAACAGCATCCGCTTCGTTTACAAAATTAAACGATTCAGGCACCGATGATCAAACAGCAAGCGAAGTAAATATTACAGATGTTGGGGATCATTTTACCGGTATACAGTAGAGGGTGCACTGCAGGAGGCTGGCGCTTCAATTGAGACCCACCAGACAAGTATCGATCAAAACGCAAATGACATTAGTACAAATGCAGTTAACATCCTCACAAATACAGCAGCAATTACTACAGTAGAAAGTGATTTGCAGGCCGCTGGCACTTCAATTGCAGACCAACAGGTAATGATCGATATTAACGCAAATGACATTAGCACAAATGCAAATGATATTTCAGTTAATGCCACAGCAATTAACGGAATAACCTCTAACATTACAACAGATTTGAGCTTGGGCACAGTTACGACAACCACAATGGATGTGAATTCATCGGACGGAACAAACGCAACTTTAACAGCTGCAACCACTTCTGCTGCAGGAGTAATGACCGCTGCCCAGGTTACAAAACTTGATGGAATAGCATCGAATTCAACAATGATCACAGATAAATTTGAAGAGGTTAGTACCACCGCAACTGCACATCCTTTATCACAAACTGCTATCGTTGGACAAGGATGTATTGTATCAATTAATGGAGTAATAATAACCCCGGATAGTTACACATTTGTACCTGCCGCAATTACAATTAATGTAGCTAAAGTTCCGGTTTACCAGTACGATCAAATCGTTATTGTTTATAGTTATTAATTTATTTGAGCATGAAAAAGGTTTTAACCATACTATTAGTAGTACTATCATTTTCCGTATTTAGTCAGATTTCGAACACTAAAGTGGTTAGAATTGCGAACACTTCAACGGTGTTTTCACAGCCGCTTTCAGAAGGAAATATACTGATTGATGTTAATACTGACAAAAGTTATTTAATATTAACGGCAGTAGCAGGAACAGCGTCATTATCCACATTAATAGCTAATGTGGATTATAAAGAGTATCAAAGTGGTGCAACCGACCATTCAGCGTTAACAAATCTTTCGTATGCAACAGCAGGGCACACCGGATTTGAACCAACGATTACAAAAGGAAATTTAGCAGAAGCCACATCTTCCATTTTAACAATTACGGGAGGAACAGCTTCCGTTATAGGTTCAGGGACAACCATTCAGATTAAACAGGCGAATACTTCTCAAAGCGGTTATTTAAGTTCCACAAATTGGAATACATTTAATAATAAATTGGCGTCTGAGGTAGATGGTAACGTTGCTAACGAAGGCAGTTTAACCGTTGGAGCCGGAACTGCTTCAACATCATTAATAAACAGTAATACTTCCGGATCAACACCTGTTACCTTGCAGGCAGGAACAAACGTAACACTTTCCGAAAGCGGTAATACAATTACAATAAATTCATCGGCTACAGGAGGAACTCCGAGTGTTGGAGTTTTATATATTTCAGTCCTCAAATAACTGAATCATGCTGCAGCTAATACATATTATACTATCGCTAATTTTACGGTTGGAGCAGCGAATAATATGGCAGCAACAAATTCCACTTTGACAATTCCGGCCACATGCAATCTACGATATAAGATTCCATATATCATGTACTTATTCAATAGTAAATGCCTTTGTACGTGCCTCTGTATTTGTGAATGATGTGAAAATTAGCTGAAATTGAAGCCGAGATGGAAATTGATGGTTCGGGAGGAGGAGGGGGAGTATATTATAGTAGTTATGGTGGCGGCGGAATAGTTAATCTTACCGCCGGAGATGTAGTTAAATTAAAAACAAATGCATCAAATAGTCAGGAAATGAAACGATTAGTGATGCAAATTTTTCAATTAAACGAATAAACTAATTACAATCAAATTTTTTTCATGGTTTAGTTTAGTAACAATCTCTCTTATTTAGCGAAGAGAGATTTTTTTTGTGCATATTCAAATATCCGGGATGTATTGTTGTGAAACCACCAGACAGATTCACAGATTTAATAAAGATGTTGTGATTGTTGCACAAACGGCTTGCACATTGCCAGGCGATCGCGAAAAAGCAATTGAAACCGGGTGTAATGATTACATAACAGCCCATAACTCGGGCAACTTTTATAAAAATGATAATAAAAACATTCGCGACCGGGAAATGTGTGAATGATGTAAATCTTATACAGAATTGTGTAACTGTTTATAATTCAAATAGCTTGAAATTTAAAGGTTAATGTAAATTCAGGAAATCGACTAAAAATTTACATCTTTAAAATAGCTATTATGCCTCATGCAACTATTAATAGAAAATCAGCGAAAAAAAAAATATCATCTTCAATAGAGAAAGCTTTGATTGCTTCCGAAATTCGCTATCGCCATCTCTTTGAATCGGCGAAAGACGGAATTTTTATTCTTGATGCCGAAACCGGGATGATTGTTGACGTCAATCCTTTCTTAATTGATTTGTTAGGCTACTCAAAAGAGAATCTCTTGCAAAAAGCAGTTTGGGAAATAGGTTTCTTAAAGGATATTGTTCAGAATAAAGATAAATTTCTGGAATTACAACAAAAGGAATATGTCCGGTATGAAGATTTACCGCTGGAAACAGCGGAGGGACAGAAAATTCACGTAGAATTTGTGAGCAATATATATCTGGCTGATAATAAAAAGGTAATCCAATGCAACATACGGGATATTACTGAGCAATGGCAAATAAAGACACAGCTTGTCGAAAGCGAGGAAAAATTCAGGATAATAACGGAGGACTCAGCCGATGCCATATTTCTTGCTGACGAGAAAGGTAAATATTTATACGTTAACAAGCAAGCTATTACTTTATTGGGCTACACAAAAGAAGAAATGCTGACGTTTACAATCGTCGATATATCACCGGCGAACAGGGTCGAAGAGTACTTTCAAATCTTTCAGAAATTATTTACAGAAGGTCACTCCTATTCCGAGATAGAACTCGTAAAGAAAGATGGGAGCCATGTACATACTGACCTAAATGCCGTTTTGCTGCCCAATGGTTTAATTTATGGTAGTTGCAGGGATATTACCGGGCGTAAGCAGACGAAGAAGATATTCTGAGGTTCAAACAGGGGATTGAATGTTCGCCGGATGCTATTTTTATGACTAATCCTCAGGGTGAGATAATATACGCTAATAGTTCATTTGAAAAAGTGTATGGGTATTCCATGAATGAAACTATTGGGAAAACACCGCGGATATTGAAATCCGATGTATTGCCGCCGGAGGTCTATAAATCCTTTTGGGCAACGCTTTTGAACAATGAAATCGTCAGTGGCGAAATAATCAACAAAACAAAAGATGGCCGTCTGATTACAATTGAGGGTTCCAACAATTCTATTTTGGATGCAACCGGGAATATCATGGGGTTCCTGGGTATACACCGCGATATTACTGAGCGTAAAAAATTGGAAACGAATTTATCAACTGCGGCAGAAATAGCAAAACTGGGTTATTGGGAATTCGATGTCAATCGGGCAATTTTATTTTTAATGACCAGTATTACCGGCTAATTCACGGGTCATCGACTGAAAAGCAGGGCGGTAATATCATGAGTGCAGAAGAATTTTCCAGAAAACTTGTCCACCCGGATGATTCAAAAATGATAGGTATAGGTTTACAGGAAGCAATCATTTCTCCTGACTCCGATTATTTATTCAGTCAGAAGCAAGGGTTTTTCGTGATAACGGAGATATCACAAATGTAATGGTTCGATTTAAGGTGCAAAAAGATCAATTTGGCCATGCACATACGGTTTATGGCATTAACCAGGACATCACTGAGCATAAGCGTGCAGAAGAGAAAATAAAGAGAAAAAACGAACAACTAATAAAACTCAACGCTGAAAAAGATAAATTCTTTTCCATAATAGCTCACGATTTAAGAGGCCCTTTCAGTGGTTTTCTAAATTTAACTGAGCTAATGGCCGGCAGCACAGAAGTATTTTCACCTGCCGAATTCATGAAATACAGTAATTTGTTAAACGAATCGGCCCGTAATCTGTATAAGCTATTGGAAAACTTACTGGAATGGGCTCAGGTTCAAAAGGGAGCTATCAACTTTACACCAAAAGATTCTGATTTATCAAAGATGGTTTCACAAAGTATAGAAACCATTTTCCAACGGGCATTGCAAAAAAGGATTTCAATTATTAATGAAATTGTTCATGTGCAAAAGGTGTACGCCGATGAAAAAATGATAAGCACGGTACTCAGAAACCTCTTGTCAAATGCGGTGAAATTCACAAGAACAGACGGGAAGGCTATTATAAAATCCGAATGGCTCGATAATGATACAATTGAAGTATCGGTTGAGGATAATGGTGTAGGAATAGCTGAAAAAGATGTGATTAAACTTTTTAAGATAGAAGAGAAAGTCAGTTCGAAAGGAACTGATGGAGAATCAAGTACGGGATTGGGTTTATTGCTTTGCAAAGAATTTATTGAGATGCATGGCGGCAAAATATGGGTAGAAAGTGAAGAAGGGAAAGGTTCCAAATTCAAATTCACATTACATAAATCAAATTTGAAATCAACTTAGGTCAGTATCATGAAAAAGACGGACAAAAAAGAAAAAATACAATTAGCCGATGAAACTCCCCTGTTGAAAATCAAAGGACTTATTTCAAAATTGATTGATGCAGACCGAAAAATTTCTCATGGTGATTCTTCGGCCAGGATTCGGTCCGGATGGAAAGATGAACTGGGAGAATTAGAACTGGCTTTCGACCAGCTGATAGAACAGAAACAAAAATCTGATGATCAAATTCTTCTTCTCAATAATTCGTTAAAAAGCGCAAATGATATAATTGCAATAGCCGATGTTAACTTCAATTTTCTTTTTGTAAACGATGCTTTTTGTAAAACATTTGGTTATACGCAGGAGGAGTTAACAGGCAAATTTGTAGGTTCAGTACTACTGGAGGGAGATGATAGCAAAGCAGGTGAAACAACTGCCCCTAAAATACTTATGGACGGGTGGAAAGGCGAACAATGGAGCAGAACCAAAGACGGTAAAGAATTATTAGTTGAAATGCGTATTTCCCCCGTTAAAAATTCAACAGGTGAGGTAATTGCTGCAGTTGCTGTTGCAAATGACATAACAGAAAAGAAAAGGCTGGCAAAAGAACTGCTTGAATCTAAACAGAGACTTGAAATGCTGATGAAATCGAGCTCTACCATGATTTATTCCAGCGATGCCTTTGGCGATTTTGATGCAAAATATATCAGTGGAAATTTTTCTTCTATTACTGGCTATGCAAATGAAGATTTTTTAAAGAAAGGATGGTGGGCAAAGAATATTCATCCGGATGATGCTCCTGAAGTATTTAATAACCTTGGCAAACTATTTCAAAAAGGTAATCATTCATATGAATATCGATTCTTATTTAAGGATGGATCCTGGCACTGGATGCACGACGACCTTAAACTGATTAAAGACGATTCCGGAAAACCTTTCGAACTGATTGGAACATGGCAGGATATTACAGAACGAAAAATAGCTGAACTGAAACTAAAGGAAAGCGAAGAAAAATATAAAACTTTGTTTAAGAATGTCCCCATTGGAATTGGTATCACGGACTTAACGGGTAATATTGTAACTTTTAATGATTCGTTACTCGAACCCGGTGGTTATTCTCGTGATGATCTGATCCGAATCGGAAAAGTAGAGAATATTTATTATAATTTGTCTGACAGGGAAATGCTTATTCCATTATTAAAAGAAAAAGGAACCATTACTCAGCACCCAATAAAGTTTAAACGCAAAGACGGCTCTCCTTATGATACTTTATTAACACTATCAATAATCTATATTAATGATATCCCTATGATCCTGGCAGTAGTAGAAGATATTACCGAGCGTAAGCTGGCGGAGGATAAATTGAGAAATTCAGAAGAAAGGTTGAAGATATTATTTGATTACGCACCCGATGCATATTATCTAAACGACCTTAAAGGTAATTTTATTGATGGCAATATTGCTGCACAAAAGTTGTTGGGTTATGATAAAAATGATTTAATAGGAAAAAGTTTTCTCAAGTTAAATCTCTTGTCTCCTAATCAAATGTTAAAAGCAGCAAAATTATTAACTAAAAATTTAATGGGACAAAGTACAGGTCCCGACGAATTTGTGTTAAATAGAAAAGATAGATCAAAAGTTACTGTTGAAATAAGCACTCACCCGGTAAAAATAAAAGAACATACTGTTGTATTGGGCATTGCAAGGGATATCTCCGTGCGCAAACAAGCGGAAGAAGAAATACATAAAAGTGAATATCGTTACCGGAATTTATTTGAAAATACCGGAATAGCAATTTGGGAGGAAGATCTTTCGGAAGTAAAAAATTATATCGATAAATTAAAAGAAACCGGAATCCGCGATTTTCGTTTGTATTTCGACAAACGCATCGATGAAGTGATTAAGTGCGCTTCACTAGTGAAGTTACTTGATGTTAACATGGAAGTGCTTAATGTAGTAAAAGCAAAAAGTAAAGAGGAAGTAATAAAAAGTTTGCCCGCTTTTTTTATTGAAGAATCATTAGATGCGGCGAAAGAAGAACTAATTGCATTGGCAGAAGGGAAAATGAGAATTGATGGCGAAATACCCATTAAAATTTTAAATGGTGAAATAAGGCAAATTCTCTTTCAGCTAACCGTTGTTCCAGGGTATGAAGACACTTGGGCAAAAGCATTATTCTCATTCATTGATATTACCGAACAGAAGCATACAGAGTATGCTCTGCGCGAAAGCGAAGCCAATTTAACCAGCGCTATGAAGATTGCCAAACTCAGTACATGGGAATATAACTTCGCTCTCGACCGGTTTACTTTTCCCGATCAATCCTTCGCACTAATTAATACAACAGCAGAACATGAAGGCGGTAATATCATGTCTTCCGGGCAGTTCGCGCAAAAGTATATTTACCCGGATGACCGGGTTTTGATTGAAAAGGAAATTCGGAAAGCGTTTGAAACTCCGGACCCGGCTTATACTTCCCAAATGGAATACCGTGTAATCTATGCACCCGGTGAGATAGGCTACTTCGCAGCCAATGTTCGTATTGAGAAAGATGCAGATAATCGTACCATTAAGGCGCTCGGGGTTAACCAGGATATCACCGAACGCAGGCGGATGGAAGAGATGGTTCTCCGGATTAATAAGGCAGTGGAGAGTTCAGGTGAGGCCATCTGCATGTCCGATCCGCAAGGACATCATTATTATCACAACAAGGCGTTTACCGAAATTTTTGGATATACGGTAGAAGAAATTGAAGCGGCAGGCGGAGGTACTGCGATTTATGTGAACAAAGATGTTGGCCAAAAGGTATTCGATATAATTATGGGTGGCGGAACGTGGAACGGAGAAGTGGAGATGTCATCAAAGAGCGGGCGAAAATTCACTGTATTACTGCATGCGGATGCGATAACTGATGTGAATGGAGTAATTGTGGGATTGGTGGGAATGCATAGGGATATTACTGAGCGCAAACGGACAGAAAAAGAAATAAAAGAAAAAAATGAACAATTAATAAAACTAAACGCTGAAAAAGATAAATTCTTTTCCATAATAGCGCACGATTTAAGAGGCCCTTTTAGTGGTTTTTTAAATTTAACGGAGCTAATGGCCGGCAGCACCGAAGTATTTTCACCTGCCGAATTCATGAAATACAGTAATTTGTTAAACGAATCAGCCCGTAATCTGTATAAACTATTGGAAAACTTACTGGAATGGGCTCAGGTTCAAAAGGGAGCTATCAACTTCACACCAAAAGATTCTGATTTATCAAAGATGGTTTCGCAGAGTATAGAAACCATTTTCCAACGGGCATTGCAAAAAAGGATATCAATTATCAATGAAATTATTGATACGCAAAAGGTGTACGCCGATGAAAAAATGATAAGCACGGTACTCAGAAACCTCTTGTCGAATGCGGTTAAATTCACAAGAACAGACGGGAAGACTATTATAAAATCAGAATGGCTCGATAATGATACAATTGAAGTATCGGTTGAGGATAATGGTGTGGGAATATCTGAAAAAGATGTGATTAATCTTTTTAAAATTGAAGAGAAAGTCAGTTCGAAAGGAACTGAAGGTGAATCGAGCACTGGATTGGGGTTATTGCTTTGCAAAGAATTTATTGAGATGCATGGCGGTAAAATATGGGTGGAAAGTAAATTGGGAAAAGGCTCCAAATTCAAATTCACATTACATAAAACAATTTCGACATCATAGTATCTTCAGGAAAGGGATGAAAAATGAAAAACAAGAAAAATATAAAATCGTCTACACGACCTTCGCCTTCAAAAATAATTTTGAAAACTGCAGATGAAGTAGATGAGTTTGCCGAAAATATAATCAATACAGTACGTGAACCTTTGCTTGTGCTGGATGACGAGCTAAGAGTAATTAAAGCCAGCCGCTCGTTCTATAATTTCTTTAAGGTAAAACCGGAGGATACCATTGGAAGACTCATCTATGAACTGGGAAACCACCAATGGGATATCCCGAAACTGAGAGACCTGCTCGAAAAAATCCTCCCCGAAAAAACAACTTTCGATAATTATGAAGTAGAACACTATTTTTCTTCAATCGGCAGGCGCATTATGCTTTTGAACGCCCGCCAAATTAAAAGAGGATTGGGAAAAGAGAAGATAATCCTTCTTGCATTTGAAGATGTCACGGAACGAAGACGTGAGGAAAGATCATTAAGTGAAAAGAGTCACATAACCAGTGAATATCTGAACATTCTATTGGATCATGCTCATGCGCCAATTATTACCTGGGACTCTTCATTGGTTATTAAACGGTTCAATCATGAATTCGAAAAACTCAGCGGTTATAACAAGTCTGAAGTGGAGGATAAAAGGATTGAAATGCTTTTCCCAAAAAATGAAATTGATTCGACACTCGGATTAATAAAAAATAATATAGGCGATGAAAACCCGGAAGTTATTGAAATAAACATTTTAACAAAAGATAAAGAGATTAAGACGGTTTTGTGGAATTCAGCAAATATTTCTGATGAAGAAGGGAAAAATACAATTGCAACAATTGCACAGGATATAACCAGTCGCAAACGAACAGAGGAAGCGTTGAGCATTTCTGAAATCCGCTATCGCCATCTCTTTGAATCGGCGAAAGACGGAATCCTTATTCTGGATGCCGAAACAGGAAGGATTATTGATGTGAATCCATTGATGGTTGAACTGTTTGGTTATTCAAAAGAATTATTTGTTGAAAAGAAAATCTGGGAAATTGGGCTCTTCAAAGATATCGCTGCCAATAAAGATCATTTTTTAGAATTACAGCAGAAAGATTATGTACGTTATGATGATTTGATTCTTGAGTCGGCTGACGGCCGGAAAATTCATGTCGAGTTTGTCAGTAATATATATTTGGTAAACAACCAAAAAGTAATTCAGTGCAACATACGTGATATTACGAAGCGTTCCCAGACAGAAGATGTATTGCGACAAAAAACTACACTCCTTGAAGCCCAGCTTAATTCTTCCATCGACGGCATACTTGTAGTTGACAACCAGGGGAAAAAGATTCTCCAGAACCAGCGGACAATTGACCTCTGGAAAATTCCACAACATATTGCTGATAATGAAGACGACCATTTGCAGGTTCAACATGTGATGCAATATGACAAAAAATCCTGAGATGTTTGTCAGGAAGATTACCGATCTTTATGAACATCCGGATATTTCCAGCTTTGATGATGTTGAATTGGTGGACGGAACTGTACTTGAACGGTATTCAGCTCCTGTTCTTGACAAAAAAGGTCAAAACTATGGAAGAATCTGGATATTTCACGACGTTACCGAAAGCAAACGGGCGGAAGAAATTTTGATTGAGAATGAGGCCAAATACCGAACCCTTGTAACTCAAAGCCCTGATTGGATTTTTATTATGGATTTATCCGGTACCTTTTTATCCGTAAATAAAACCATGTGCGAAAATCTCAAATATTCGGAAGAAGAATTCCTTTCATTGAAGATGTGGGATATTATTCCTCATAAGTTCAATTCGCTTATTAAAAATAGACTTGCTGATATACTCAGTGGGGAAAGAAATAATCAGGTTGCAGAGTATGAAGTCAAAGGGAAAGACGGAAATGTACATTATATCGATGTTGTTTCAGCGCCTTATTACCGGGAAAAAATAATCATTGGAATTCAAGGTATCGCCCGCGATATCACTGAAAAAAAACGGGTAGAAGAAACGATAAGAAATTTAGCCAGATTCCCATCTGAAAATCCTGACCCTGTTCTTCGAATAAACAAGGATGGGATTTTGCTTTATTGCAACGAAGCTGGTCATTCTTTCTTTACCTGGAAATTAGAATCAGGTACACCTGCTCCGGCGGTGTTACAAAATGTAGTCAATGATGTTTACAAAGAAAAGAATATCCGGGAAATAGAGATTGAACATAATAAAAGAATATTCTCTATTCATGTAGTTCCGGTTTTTGAGTCGAATTATACCAATCTGTATATTCGGGATATTACTCAAAGCAAACAAGCTGAAAAGGAAATTTTAATACTTGCCCATTCGTTAAGTAGCATTAATGAATGTGTTAGTATCACTAACCTGGAAGATAAAATAATTTTTGTCAACGAATCGTTTTTGAAAACTTATGGTTATAATAAAAACGAATTGATTGGAAAACATATAAGTATAGTTCGCTCGCAAAATAATCCAGCAAAATTGGTTGAGAAAATTTTACCAGCCACATTAAAGGGAGGATGGAAAGGCGAATTGTTGAATAAGAAAAAGGACGGAAGCGAATTCCCGGTTTATCTTTCCACAACAATGATTAAAGATAAGGAAGGCAGCAAGTCTCTGGGACTAATTGGAGTTGCATCGGATATAACAGAACGCAAGCATGATGAACAGGAACTGATAATCGCCAAAGAAAAAGCAGAAGAGAGCGACCGTCTGAAATCAGCTTTCCTGGCCAATATGAGTCACGAAATCCGCACACCGATGAATGGCATTCTTGGCTTTACCCGACTGCTTGAAAACACCTAAGTTACGGGTGAGGAGCAGCAGGCATTTATTGATATTATAGAGAAAAGCGGAGTCCGGATGCTCAATATTATTAACGATATTATTAATATCTCAAGAATAGAATCCGGAACAAGTTGAAATTTCTATTTCAGAAACGAATATAAACATGCTGGTTAGTGACATTTTCAATTTCTTTAAACCCGAAGCAGAAAAAAAAGAATTGATTTTCTCTCTTAAGAATGCACTGCCTGCCAATAATATAAATATCAAAACAGACAAGGATAAAGTTTTTACCGTTCTCACCAATCTGGTTAAAAATGCATTGAAGTTTACCCAAACAGGTTCCGTTGAACTGGGTTATGAAATGAAAGATAAATTCCTTGAGTTTTTTGTCACTGATACAGGGTTAGGTGTTCCAGAGGAACAAAAAGAAATCATTTTCGAACGGTTCAGACAGGGAAGCGAATCATTGACCCGAAATTATGAAGGAGCTGGATTGGGACTGGCAATTTCAAAAGCTTATGTTGAAATGCTTGGAGGCAAAATCTGGATAGAGAGTAATAAAGCGCAGGGGTCAACATTCCGTTTTACCATTCCATACCAAAATGGAATTAAAGAAAAAGAACAGATTCAACCTGTAGCTGAGAAAGAAATTCAACCAATGAGAAAATTGAAAATCCTGATGGTTGAAGACGATGAAACATCACGAATGGTATTAGAAATTATGCTTAAGCCGCTATCCAGTGCGTTTTTTCAAGCCATTTCAGGCCATGAAGCCGTTGATATCTGCCGTAACAATCCTGATCTCGATTTGGTGTTAATGGATATAAATTTGCCGGGCATGGACGGATATGAAGCGACCCGCCAGATTCGTGAATTTAATAAAAATGTGGTGATTATTGCACAAACGGCTTATGCATTAAATGGCGATCGTGAAAAGGCAATAAGTGCAGGTTGTAGTGATTATATAACCAAACCCATATCCAAGGCAACATTATTAAAAGCGATAGAAAAAAATTGTGTCCGGGAAATGTGTGAATGATGTAACTCTTATTCAGAATTATGTAATCCCTTTTAACCATAAAGATTTCACCTTTGTACGGTGAAGATTTTTTCACAACTGTCCCGCCAGACGCGGGAAATTATAATAGATAGAAAATGATTAAAGCAAAAAAATTATTTGCCGTATTATCAATATTTGTTGCGGTAATTTTACTGTTACCTGAAAGTGGATGTAAAAAAGATAATGGGCCTGCCAGAGAAACAAGTTACAACCTCAAGGTGCAGGATGTTCTTGGTGTAACAGGTACTGCCACTTTTATTGAAACAAGCGCTACCATGTCAACCATAACTTTAAAACTGTATGGCGCTCCTTCAGGAACTCATCCGGCAGCGTTGTACATGAATTCAGTTGCCGAAGGAGGCGAAATTGTTCAGGAGCTTAATCCTGTTGATGCTTCAGGTACCAGTTCAACCGATGTACGTTCTTTATCTTACAATCAGTTAATTGTGTATGACGGTTATATAAAAGTTATTAAAAGCAGCAACGAACCCAATGTAATTTTAGCTCAGGGTGATATTGGAGGCAATGTAATAACCGACATTAATGCAACTTTTTTACTTGGAACCATTGGCGCTTTTGGCGTTTCAGGAACCGCACTGTTTGAAAAAAGAGAAAACGGGAATACACTTGTAACACTAAATCTTTCAGGAACTATTGCCGGAGAAGTATATCCTGCAACCATTAACCTGAGTTCGATTGCAACAATAGGTGGCGGACCGGTAACAAAAACATTAAGTAGCGTTAACGGCACCACCGGTAAAAGCTATACAAACATCCGGAAACTCGATGGTGGTTTGAATATCACTTATGACAATTGGCTGGTTTATAATGGGTATATTAATATCTATCAGACTGCAGTTGGATTTGACAACATAATAAGCCAGGGAAATATAGGTTCGAATGTAGACTAAAGTAGTTTTTACAAAAAAAAAAACGGTTCTCCCAACTTCTTTGAATTCCGGTGAGCGCATTCCCCGGCAGCTCTGCTGCGGGGTTAGCGAACAAAGCACTAAAAAAGTCCTTAACGGTATCGTATTCCTCGACTCCCGATTAATATCGGGATGCTGCGAGGAGTTTCAATTTTAATCAAATAGCTCCTCGTGGGTTGTCACGGTTTTTTATATAAAAACGAAAAAAAATAAGCCCGGAAAATGTGTGAATCATGTAACTCTTATTCAGAATTGTGTAATGCAACTGGAAGTAAAAGCCACTACCTTTCTTCAAAAGAATATTTTATCATTTAAAATTAGTAAGCATGAAAACAGAAAAATTGAAAAGTCTGGCGAAAATTATCTCCTTAGGGATTTTCGCATTAGTGATGGTTATGCCATTTACCTCATGTGCCAAAAAAATAACGTTTTTAAATTCTGCAGTTGTTCCTGCAGCAAAAGGTTTTGTGAAGGTTAAAAAGGATAATAATGAAAATTATATTGTAAAAATAAAGGTATCTGATTTGGCAGAAGTCGACAGGGTTCAATCATCTCAAACAACATATGTAGTTTGGATGGAAACTAACGAGGGAAATACTGAAAACCTTGGACAATTAAAAAGTTCAAGAAGTTTTTTATCGAAACGCCGTACTGCATCTTTGGAAACGGTATCTCCTTATAAACCGGTCAAAATTTTTATTACTACCGAAAATGGGACAAATGCGCAATATCCGGGAGAACAGAGAGTACTGACCACGGATACTTTCAAGATGAAATAGGTAAATACGTAAATAACACATTAAACTTTTTTAAAAAGAGTGGGCGTAAGGTTACCCTTTTTTAAACGCCAATTAAATGTTGTGTTTGCAATTGGAAGTAAATGTGCGAATGATGTAACTCTTATTCAGAATTGTGTAATGCCACGCCGGATTAAAGCCAATACCTTTATTCATTAGGATATTTTATTATTTAAAATACAGAAAGTATGAAAACAGAAAAATTGAAAGGTCTGGTGAAAGATATCTTTTTATGGACATTCGTAATAGCAATGGTTATTCCATTTACTTCATGTACAAAAAAAATAACATTCTTAAATTCTACAGTAGTTCCGGCAGCAAAAGGTTTTGTAAAAGTTAAAAAGGATAAGAATAAAAATTATATTGTAAAAATAAAAGTATCTGATTTGGCAGAAGTCGAACGGGTTCAATCAAATAAAACCACTTATGTTGTTTGGATGAAATCGGACCGTGGAGACGCCGAAAACCTTGGACAGTTAAAAAGTTCAACCAGTTTTTTATCAAAACGTCACACCGCATCTTTGGAAACGGTATCTTCCTACAGACCGGTAAAAATATTTATAACTACCGAAGAAGGTTCAAATGTCCAATATCCTGGACTGCAGGTGGTATTAACTACAGAAAATTTTAATGTGAAATAGCGATTGAAGCTTTATACAAATACTTAGACATTTTAAAGGCAGCCACACGGTTGCCTTTTTTGATTTTTAATGAAATAATTTTCGTGTGTTGGCATAAGGCGAAAAATGTGTGAATGATGTAACTCTTGTCCAAAATTGTGTAATACTTCTTATCGCACGGAACCTGACCTTTATAATGTAGAATTTAGTAACAATTTTAAATTTATTAAGATGTCAATTTTAACTATCATCGTTGTCATTCTGGTTGTAGGGGTTATCCTTTGGCTCATAAACAGCTATATTCCCATGCAACGCACCATTAAAAATATTCTTAATGCGGTTGTTGTAATTGTTCTTGTAATCTGGTTGCTGAAAGAATTTGGTGTTCTGGATAGTTTGCGGAACATACAAATCTAATTTCAGTTTTGTCTGCAGGCAAGTATGAATACTATTCAAGACAGAAGTCCCAACCTTCGATGGGTAATATTTGATCACATAAAAAATATTAAGATGAAACGAGCACGGTAAAAATTCTCACACAAGGGAATCATTATCCGGCGAGTTCCCTGTCTGACTGTGCAAAGCCTGGCAGGCATTGAAATGAGCTTTGCGAATTCTATCGAATACAATTAAAATAAACGATGAAATGAGGTAAATACCTCTGAAAATTTAAAATAAAATAAGATGAAAAAAACCTTGGGAATTGTACTTATCGCAATTGGAATATTAATGATTGTTTACACAGGATTTAACTATATGACTAAAGAAAAAGTGGTTGATTTAGGTCCGATTGAAATTAATGCTGAAAAAAGTCATACCATTCAATGGCCTCCTATTGTAGGAGTTATTTTTATTGTTGGGGGAATTGTTGTTATTGCACTTGGCAAAAAGGCTCGAATTTAGTTTCGGGAAAAAAGTTGAAGTTTCTAAATGTGTGAATGATGTAATTATTATTCAGAATTGTGTAACAAAGTAAAATGTAATCTTCCACTACTTTTCACTGTAAAATTTAAATTAAAAAGTAACAAAATGAAAAAAGCAATTTTTTTTGTAATCGTAATGATTTTCACTATGAGTTCAGCAATGGCATTTGCCGGCAATAAGGATTTAAAACCGGATGCTGAAAAATCCGCTGTTCCTGTAAAAACCGAAAACAAATTATCGGATGAAGAAATTACCCGATTGACAAAACGTGTTGAAGAAATCCGGGATATGGATAAATCAGAATTGAATTCCAAAGAACGGAAGGAACTGAGAAAAGAACTGAAAGGAATTAAGGAGAATGTGAAAAAAAACAGTGGAACCGTTGTTATTAGTGGAGCTGCACTTGTTTTAATTATAATCCTCCTTATCTTTTGGTTTAATCTTTAAAACTATAGAGAAACCTGAGATACTGATTATTGTTGCATTTTATTAAAGATGAATAGCTTAGGATAAGTATTTCCATGAAATCATGCTTCATAGTCATGAAAGATGAAGATGTATAATCTTCACATATGAACCTGCCACAGCAGGAAGATTTCACGGTTTTAGAATACTGAATGTAAAATTTTGATAGAAATTATAATACGTTTAAAAATCCGACAAAGTGAAAACTCTTTTTAAAATAGGTGCTGTACTGTTTGTAATACACATTAACACCATTTTTCCCGTTCAATCTTTATCAGCACAGCAAAGGCAGGAATTTGTCAGTTTCCAGGTTTTTTATGACCAATTAAGTCCCTATGGATTATGGGTCAACTATCCGAATTACAATTATGTCTGGATTCCGAATGTAGATGCAAATTTTGCTCCCTATTCCACTGCCGGGCAATGGGTAATGACTGAATATGGCTGGACATGGGTATCCGGTTACTCCTGGGGCTGGGCACCATTTCATTATGGAAGGTGGGATTACGATGATTATTATGGTTGGTTTTGGGTTCCCGATAATGAATGGGGACCTTCCTGGGTTGTCTGGAGAAAAGCACACGGTTATTACGGTTGGGCGCCCATGAGGCCCGGAATGAATATCAACATGAATTTCGACAGCAGATACGGAGATGTTAACCATTGGAATTTTGTACGATATAACGATTTTGGCAAAACAAATATTGAAAATTACTATATTAACAAATACATCAATAAAAGAGGATGATTAGAAATTCTTCTGTAATAAACAATACATACAACGATAACAGACGCAACTCAACCTATATTTCAGGGCCTCCATTACGACAAGTTCAACGGGTAACGGGCAGAAGAATCAGCAGCATTGCAATCAGGGATTACAACAGGCCGGGACAAATATTGGATAATAATCAGTTGCAATTATACAGGCCACTGGTTGAAAAGAATAGGAACATGATTCAAAGGTTTGTACCATCAAAAATAACAGACCTTCGGGACGTAAAATCTCCAAAAGAAAGAGTTGACTCCTATCAGCGAAATACAATCAACTCCAACAGATAATATCAGGAATAGAGAACAACTTCAGCCAGTGGAATCCGGGAGAATAAACCAGCAAAATCAAATTCAATCCTATACAAAACACCACAACAGAAATATCCAAATTCAACGGCAACAATCAATTCAAAAAATCCAGATTCAAAAGCAGGGACAACCGCAGAAAGAAGAACAACTTCGACAACCGATGAACCGGCAGAATCAAAATAAAGTTGTTCCACCTGCTAATCGACAAAAAACCGAACAACAAAAAAGTTCAGAATACAACAGGAAGGCAGAAACGAGGAGTCAACAAGACAAGAGAAAGACGAAAAAAATAGAATGGATAGCATCCTTGAAAACTATAAGTTGGAATGTGCCGTTTAATTTCATAATTGAAAAGTGATTCATATATTCCAAATTGGTTTTCAATGAAAAGAAATGCAAAAAATCGATTCATACCAAAAGAATCAAAAAAGATTATCCCTCCTCACTCACTCTCTGCAGTTTATTCCTGACTGTGCCTGTTTTTTATCGGATCTTATTCCGAAACTTTTTCCCAGGAATATTTTCAGCAAGAAGTCAACTACAAAATTCATGTTTCGCTAAATGATGTGCTTCATGAATTAAATGCGTTTGAAACCCTTGAATACATCAATCATTCTCCCGACACGCTTCATTTTTTATATTTCCATTTGTGGCCAAATGCTTATTCCAATAATAACACTCCTTTAGCCAGGCAATTGTTCCAATTTTATGGCAGGGAAAAGTTGTTTCAATGATCCTGAGTTGAGAGGATCCATTGATTCGCTTGACTTTGAAGTCAATGGGAAGAAAGTTCACTGGAATTTGTTGCCCGGTCAGCCCGACATTTGCCGGATTAACCTTGAGTGTTCCCCTTATTTCAGGCGATAGCATACAAATTACCACCCCTTTCCGTGTAAAAATCCCCAAAGGAGTAACTTCCAGGTTGGGCCACATTGGCGAATCCTATCAAATTTCCCAGTGGTATCCCAAACCGGCTGTGTATGATCAGGAATGGCTGGCACCAAATGTCATATCTCGATCAGGGAGAATTTTATTCTGAATTTGGTCGTTTTGATGTACATATAACCTTGCCTGCTAATTACATTGTGGGTGCATCGGGAAACCTGCAAAACGACAGCGAAATTGAAATGCTGGATAAACTTGCAGCCGACACTGCCTGGATTAAAACTGCCAATGCTGCAGAAACTGATTTCCCGGTTTCATCGAAACAGTTGAAAACGCTCCGATTATACTGCCGATAAAATACATGATTTTGCCTGGTTTGCGGATAAACGGTTCCATGTGCAAAAAGGGAAAGTGAAACTCCCCAACTCCGGCAGAGAAGTAACTACCATGGTTTTGTTTACAAATGAGCAATCTGAACTTTGGGAAGATGCCTTACAATATGCAGATGAAGCAATCTATTGGTTTTCAGATAAAATTGGCGATTATCCCTATCAAAGTTTTACAGCCGTTCAAAGCGCCCTGAGCGCCGGCGAAGGAATGGAATATCCCGGCCTTACCGTAATCGGCCTGGCAGATGATGCTTATTCCCTCGACGAAGTAATTTCACACGAAATTTGTCATAACTGGTTTTACAGCTCGCTGGGATCAAACGAGCGGCGATATCCATTTATGGATGAAAGCATTACCAGCGCCTACACCGACCGGTATCTGAATGAAAAATATCCCGGGAAAAAACTTTGGGAGGTTTATGTAAAAAACAAAAAGCTGGCAAAGTTTATACATGTCGATAAAATGCCAATCCAGCGAATGCAGGAACTGGAATGGCTGGTTCAGGCCCGCAAAAACCTGGAGCAACCGATAAACCTGCCGGCAACGGAATATACCGAATTAAATTACGTACTGATGATTTACAATAAAGCCGCAACAGCTTTTAATTATCTCCGGACTTATCTTGGCGATTCTGTATTTGATGCTGCAATGCAGGAATATTTCCGTCAATGGAAATTCATGCATCCGCAACCCGAAGATCTTCGCGTAATTCTTGAAACTCAATCCGGCAAAGATTTAAGCTGGTTTTTTACTGATTTATTGGGAACGACCAAACGACTGGACTACAAAATGGTTCGCATTGAGAATCAGCAGTTGCTTATAAAAAACAAAGGAGAACTGGTTTCGCCGCTTTTTATTTCAGGCATGACCGGAGATTCAATTTTTTTTGAAAAATGGGAGGAAGGTTTTAACGACAAAAAATGGATCGATCTTCCGCCTGGTGATTACTCTGAAATAAAAATCGATCCCGGACATGTAACTCCCGAAATTTTCAGGATTAATAATAATATCAAAAAAACCGGTACTTTCCCAAGGGCTGACCCATTGCAAACTCAACTCCTCTTTTCCGTTGATGATCCCGAAAAGCGCACACTTTTATATATGCCTGCAATTAACTGGACCCGGGAAAACGGTTTTATGTTAGGCATGGCATTTCATAATGGCTTTATCATACCAAAACCGCTGGAATATTTTGTGATGCCATTTTATGCATTCGGAAATTCCGATTTGGCCGGATATGGCCGGATTAATTACAACATTACCCCGTATGATAAATTTATCCGGCTGGCAACCATCTCATTGGAAGGAACACAATTTGGTGCGCCGGGTCATCAAAATTACCACAAAATAAAAACCGGACTGGAACTTCACTTTCGAAATGAAAAAATGACTCATCCGTTTAACCACAGCGTATTTGGAAATTACATTGCCGCATCCAATCTATTTCAGATTGAACAACAGGAAAAGGCAAAAATGAATTCCTATTTGCAATTTGGATATCTCTTTGAGAAGTCTGGTTTAGTGAATCCGTTTACCTTGCTGGCTTCTTTCGAATCCGGAAAAACATACCAAAAAACTTCGGTAGAATTTGATTACAAAATCAGCTATTGGGAAAAAAATAATGGTTTGGATATCCGTTTATTTGCAGGAACAATGTTAAAAAGTGATCCGAATATTCCGTTTTATGCTTTCTCGCCAAGTGGAAGAAGTGGGAGGGAACAATATCTCTATCAGGGAACTTACCCTGATCGTTTTGCGGATTTTTCAACTAATTTCTTTTCGAGGCAGATGACCCTTTCCGAAGGAGGCCTGGTTTCGCCGGTGAACGATAGTTTGGGTTACAGCCAGTGGCTTTTTTCAATGTCCTTTACAAGTAATTTACCCGGTAAAGCGGGCGGGCTTCCGGTAAAACCTTTTCTTAATATTTTACTTAACGATCATGGCGCAACAGTAAGTCATAATTCCCCGTTTTTTTACGAAGCGGGGGTGAAAGCAGGTATTTGGGATTTCTTCGAAATTTATATTCCACTACTGGTTTCCAAAAATATGACTTCAGCCGGAGGATCATTCAAAAACAGGATTCGCTTTGTTTTCTCAATCGATTCACTCAGCAAGTTAAAGTTGACTTCAAAAGCAGAATAATAGTCTGTCAAAATGTGTGAATGATGTAACTAATTCTCAAAGTTGTGTAACAGTTTGGGCCATAAAGTGGAATAACTTTGAATATTGAATAATTCAATTTCACTATTAATTAATGAAATGATCCAAATGGCTTACAGACCTTTTTTACATAGCAAAATACTTAAATTTTATAAAATAAGGGCATCGACAAAAGTCTGGAAAGCTCAAATAAGATTACCCTGTGGATTTTGTTTAATGGAAAATAACAAGAATACTAAAACGACCACCTGGATCATTTTGCAGGTATTAAATTGAAGAACAAACATATTTTGTAAAACACAGAAAAACGTTCAGAATAAAAAACAATAAATTTTAAAACATAAAGTCATGGGAAATTTACTTTACATTATCGCTGTAATTTTAATCATTGCCTGGGCTATCGGCTTCCTGGGGTACCACGCAGGTGGTATTGTACACGTCTTGCTTATTATAGCAGTTATAGCAGTTATTCTTAGGGTCATTCAGGGAAGAAGGACTATTTAGAAAAACTTTGTTTTAGATGGTTTCAGGACAAATGTGTACACATATATCTGAAAATCTTATATTATCAATATAAGTTTCTTGTTTGGTTTAGTTTGGTTTAAAGATGTGAGCATTTTGCCCACATCTTTTTCTTTAATATTCTTAGTAAATATTGATTAATAGGTTTAAAAAAAGTCATGAAATGAGCATGAGAATGGAATTCACACCAATCAATGATAAATAATCCCGATAGCTATCGGGACATGCGAATTCCAAACGATACTACAAAAAACAAACAATTTTAATCGTATGAAAAACATTATTATCTCAATATTAATTGCATTTGTTATAACAAGCTGCATTTTAAACAAGGTAACCGGCCGTAAACAATTGAGCCTTGTGCCGGAATCGGAATTGCAACTGATGGCTGTCAGCCAGTACAGTACATTCTTATCAGAAAATAAGGTATTAAATCCGAACAACAACAAGAATGCTGCAATGGTTGACCGGGTTGGAGCTCGCATTTCAAATGCAATTACAAAATATTACAATAGCCAGGGAAAAGGATCAGTGACTGAAGGATACAAGTGGGAATTTAATACTGTTGACAGCAAAGAAGTGAATGCCTGGTGCATGCCTGGTGGGAAAGTGGTTGTTTATTCCGGATTATTGCCTGTAACTCAAAACGAAACAGCTCTTGCCATCGTTGTGGGCCACGAAATTGCACATGCCATTGCAAAACACGGCAGCGAAAGGATGAGCCAGGGAATGATGCAACAACTGGGTGGAATGGCTTTGGAAATTGCTTTATCGCAAAAACCACAGGAAACGCAAAATTTATTTATGCAGGCTTATGGCATTGGAAGCACAATTGGGGCGGTGTTACCCTGGTCGCGGCAGCAGGAAACAGAAGCCGACCAATATGGGTTAATTTTTGCAGCTATGGCAGGTTATGACCCGCGGGAAGCCATTCCTTTCTGGGAAAGAATGTCAAATGCCGGAGGGGCTAAACCACCGGAATTTTTGAGTACTCACCCCTCGGATGCAACAAGGATGAGAAAGCTAAAACAATTTATGCCCGAAGCAATGAAATACTATTCAGCAAGTAGATAATAGAAACGCATTGTGCGGTTTGAATGTAAATATCTAACAATCAATGCCATATTGAGCGCTGTCGAAGTGTATTTAAATCAATCTTCGACTACGCTCAGACTGACAGTCAAATTATTTGAAATTTAAACTGTGTAACAGGT
>CAVYOB010000038.1:0-49443 GCA_963769925.1 uncultured Prolixibacteraceae bacterium | reverse complement strand
GTGTTCGTTAAGGCACATAGTTTACAAAGTTAAAGTCACATCCTTTACACTATTCTCGGACTTAACCTTGTTGTTGATTCTTTATAGCTTAAATCGTTTTGATTAAAGTATCCTAAAAGTACATTTCTATAAAATACCTTCCAAACATCGTTTCCAATTTCAATAGCCGCGACGTATTTTCCTGTTAAAGCACGGGATAAATACACCCAGTAATACGACCTCCATCTTATCGCTCCACTTTTGGTTACATACATCACTTTCATGCCAGGAGAATAGGTCCATTCTTTAATTCTCTCCGGGAATGGTTTGTTTGATCGTATATGCACCTCTGCTGGTGTCATCATGTCTAAAGCTTCATGTGGCCTGACGTTATTATACTCCTTCACAAAAGCATTTAAAGTGCGTTGTTGTGTCTTTATATCAAATGCAGATGGCATAGCGCATGATGCCTTTAGATCGCGGTGCATGCGTTCATGCCTTCCGTTCTGTTCGGGATGCGATGGATCCGAGAATACGGGTAAAATCCCCAGTTCAATAAACCAATATGACAACCTCGAGAAACGTTGTATTGAGGTTGCTGCGGCAAATGGAGAGCCGTTGTCAGTATGTACCTGCCTGGGAAGTCCAAACGTCCTGAAAACCCTTGTAAACTCTTTCTTTACGGATTTTAAATCTTCATGTAAATGAGCTTTGGCAGAGAACAAAAAACGGCTTTTTGAGTCTGCAATGGTCAAAGGGTGACAGTATATTTTATTGCCCATTTTAAACTTTCCTTTATAGTCGGCACTCCATACCTCATTACACTGTTGTGGATCAAAAATAGGGTAGGTGGGTTTTATCCTTCTTAATCTTTTTTGAGGTTGCACCAGACCGTTTTTTTTCAGGATATTGTGTACTGTAACCACTGATGGGATCTGATTTTCAGTAAAGTCGTTAAACAACAAAACTCTTAGTTTTTTTGCCCCCCAGGTCTTGTGCCTTTCTTTCAATTTTAAAATTTTATCCACCACTTTAGGGTCTGTTTGGTTGGGATGGTGTATTGGCGCTTTAGAATCGTCCAATAGGCCTTCTAACCCAAATTTCTCATACTTGTTTATCAGTTTGTACGCTGTCGGTCTTGAAATTTCAAAAGCCCGACATAATTCTGAAATGGAATATTTTTGAGAGTTCCATTCACAGATAAATTCAATTTTTTGTTCCATAGTTGTTGTTTCTTTCCAAGGCATAATGATCTTTTTTCAGATCAATTTACGACTTCAAAAAGTGTAAACTATGTCCCTTTAACTTTGTAAAGGATGTCCCTTTATCATACCATAATGAATGCTAACGGTCACTTGTAAGTTGTCGTTGCGTCCCGATAATTATGGGATCGAAGAGTGTCAGTGTCCGATAGGACATGACGGTCAAGAAAGGAGCAGAGACAACGCACCGCACGAACCCCGCAATGCAATTTGCAATTTGTTTGCAAACGTTTTTATTTATTCAATGGGTCTGCCTTTTTATAGCATTCCTTTAACTGGTCAACAGTCAAAAGGTAAATTTGAGAGAATTCAGATTTATCCTCCGAATACCCTGCAATTTTCTCTTTATTCCTTTTCATCCACTCTATGGCAACTATTTAAAATGTGTTGATTTGCTTTGGCATGACCAGAATTATCTGATGCATTGTTTACCATATCTGCTAATTCCAATCTTGGTTCTGTTGCAAACTCTATTTGCGAAAGTTTTGCGTGGTATTCGCGTTCTTCGTTATTCCATTTTTTAAATTCTTCTGGCATGTATTTTTTTTCGATGCTATGTCTCCCTTCGTGTGCAAGAAAGGTTGCTTCGATTCTATACTGTTTATACCTTGATAGGAATGCCAGTTTCAGTTCTTGCCCGTGCAATCCTTTTGATGAAAGCTTATTATATAAATCGGTTAACGCATCAAATCTTAATTTGGATGCCAAACCGTCTGGACAATTCGTGTTGATTTGGAGAAGACTATTCATAAACTCGCTAATCGTTTTTTCTGTTTTTTGTCTTTTAACCGTATCTGTTATTGTTTGCCATGCTGCAAATGGGTCATCCAGATAAACTTCCCGAACACGGATAATCTCATCACCAGCTGGCCAACCACCAATCGCCTTATTTTCCCAAAACCAACTGGAGTATCCATTAGATGTCATCATGTCTATTTATGTATATGTTAATTCAGGCTTATATCCATACTGGTCTACTGGGGCTTTTTCCTGATTTACTGTATGTCCAAGACACAAAACATATCCCTTATAATTTCCTGTACCCCCTGTAAAACCTCTTGCACCAAAATGGCTTTTTGTTTCATTCAAAAAGGCACTTTCGTCATATGATTTTGAGATGTAAATGAAAGATTATTCCAAAGTCTCTTTCTTTCACTAGTTAACCATTTCTCATAGCTTCTTTCATTCGCTTTTCCTAATGGCAATCAGGCGATAATACTCATCGGTTTTGGTTTTAACTTCTTTCAAGTATTCAGAATAGGTAATATAATCCCTGGTTTTTTGGTTGTAGTTTGATTTATCGCCATTTACTTTGGCATAAACCGGGATAAATTCATAAAATCTGGAAGAAGCCAGCGCATCAATTAGCTTCTCCTGGTCTGCAATACTCAACTTGTTTCCATGCCAGTTTTCGCATACCTGATTTATTTCCTCAGCCGAATTTAACTAGATACGGGTAAGCATGCTGAATATCCTGAACCTGAAAATAGGATTGCCACGCTTTTAAAACATTTGCACCATTGTTATTTAAAAAGCAGTGCCTAACAATAATTTTGAGGGCTTTGGCATGCCTGCATTGGTTTCTAAAACTGCAGAAAGGATTTCTGAGGTTTTGGTTAGCAGGCTTGTATCGACAGGGCTGCCTTTTTCAATATTATTAACTAAGAAGTTGTAAGAGGATTGGGCATAAGCAACTTTTGCATCGTTAATTTCGCTTTTGGACTGGGCTAGATGCTCTGCTTTTATGGCTGCATTCTGAGCGGAGTCAAAATGTTGGGATTCTTTTTCTATCCTGCTGATAAGCATCCAAGTGTCAAATTTTGAATTGCCTATGGAATCGGCTTTCATCAGCAGTTTTTTTGCTAAATCATAGTTTTTGTAGAATTTCCAATCCTGAAGAGCTAATTTTCTTAATGCTTCACATTTTTGGTCATTTTGTAAAGTATCAATTGAAAGAACAGCTTCTAATATCTTATGCGATTTCTTAAGGTCGAACTGGTCATATGTAGCATTAGCAGATTCAATTGTTTTTTCATTGTCATTAAGTCCTCCGGAACATGCCGTAAATAGAACCAATACTAAAAGTACCTGAAGTTTCTTCATTGCTGATTTTTGTGTTTTCACTGGCTATAACGTATGTGGAATGACACATTTATGCACTTTATTTTTTCTATATGTGTTACAAAAGTTGTCATTTCCAATAAAATAGTATTGTAAACAGAATATTTATGGTTACATCTTATTCCACTAATCTGGTTTTCAGAATCATTTTGGAATAAATGCGTTTCAAAGGAAAACGCTATTTGAGGCAGGGTTATCAATTTATTTCAGGTTTTGGTCCTAAAAATAAAAATAAAATCAATACCATCAATTGTCTGGATATGATTTTTACCCAGCCGGACGAGAAACACAAATTTTACTGCAGTGGAGGTTTTACATTCAGAACAGAAAAAAACCGGACTATAAATCCGGTTTTCAATATTTTTTAAAATGCCCTGAAATCCCACTTTCCGCGAATCGGGCGGGAAAGCATCATATTGGCAAAATCATCGCCAACAAATTTTTCGGCTTTTGGGTCCCATTTCAGCGGGCGTTGCAGTTCGTAAGCAATATTCGTCAGGTTACAAACCGATGCAGTGCGGTGACCTGTTTCCACATCAGAAATTGGTTTGGTGCGTTTTTTTATGGCATCTACCCAGTCCTGGTAGTGGTTATCGCTATAGTAAACGCGTTTATCTGTAGGTTTCAGGTCGGCTTTTGCCAGCGACTCGTTAGGGAAAGTGCGCAAAAACTCGCGGCTCACTTCAACTCTTCCCTCAGTACCTACAAACTGAACGGCATTTGCATCTTTCGGCCCGCCCCAGAGTTTATGGTTAACCCGAACACCGTTGGCATAAACCATGGTCAATCCGTGTATTTGTGCCGGTTTTTCCGGAGGTATATTCTACCGGGCCTGAGTTGTCCATGTCGAGGCCCCACTGTGCAATATCGAACATGTGAGCACCCCAGTCGGTAACATAACCACCGCCAAAGTCACGGTACCCGCGCCACCATGCCCAATCGTCATCTGCGCTGTCAGGAGCCAGTATCTTATTATATCCGCGGTAAAGCGATGGACCGATCCATTCGTTCCAGTCAAGTCCTTCAGGTAATTTTTCGGTAGGCAGATCGCACTGTTTTACAGGTTCGCCCACACTCACGTTAATTTCTTTGATGTCGCCAATATAACCGTTGCGTACCAGTTCTACAGCATGACGGAAATCGCGCCACGAGCGCTGCATATTCCCTGTTTGAAACACGCGGTCGTATTTACGGGTGGCGTTTACCATGGCACGGCCTTCAGCAATGGTTAACGCCATTGGTTTTTCGCAATAAATATCTTTACCTGCTTTGGCAGCATCAACCGCCATCTGTGCATGCCAGTGGTCGGGTGCGGCAATTACTACTGCGTCAATGTCTTTATTTTCCAGTAGTTCGCGGTAATAATGGTAAGGTTTCACTTTGGCGTCGATGCTTTTCTTTTTGTTGTTCTTCTCAGCGGCAACAACAAAACTATCCAGTTTCTTTTTGTAAACGTCGCTGGCGGCAATGGCTACTGTTTCTTTGCAGGCACCAATGTTGTTCAGCAAAGTGTAAACCTGTTTCCCGTTACCAATATAACCCAGATTGAGTCTGTCACTGGCTGCTACAAAACCTTTTCCGCCTAGTACCTGGCGCGGAATCACAGTAATGGCAGCAGCTCCCACAGCTGTTTTTCCGATAAATTTTCTTCTGTCCATGTTGATAATTTAAATTTGATTTTTATTGTCTGTTAATTTAAGTTTAGTTGTATTGAAGATGGTAAAAATGGTAGTTTTTCTTCTTGTTTCAAAACAATTTAATTAAATAATTTCTCGTCCCGATTTAATCGGGATGCCTCGGGGTTCCATATATTCACTCGTGAAATTCAGGGGGGCTGTCAGTTGCATGAATGACAATAGGGAAAATAAAGAAATCTAAACCACACAGATTTTTTGCCAATATTAGTTCTAACTTCATTTAGAAATATTTGACAATAAAAAATGGGCTGGAATTAATTTATTTCCAGCCCGTGTAAATAAGAATTATTCCGGGTTGTTTTAACCCTTTTTGAATTATTTAATGAGTATGAATTTTCTTGTTTCAGAGAATTGATAACCATATTTAGATTTTGCCTGTATTTGATAAAAATAGACACCACCTTCCAGGTTGTCTCCATTGAACGTAGCCTGATATTTCCCGGCAGGTAGTTTCTTATTCACCAGCGTTTCCACTTCGCGGCCAAGCAGATTGTAAACTAAAAGCCTGACATGGTTTTGAGAATACAGTTCGTATGGAATTGATGTCATTGAATTGAAAGGATTGGGATAATTCTGCCCCAGTTTGATTTGGGAGAGATCATGTTGAATGTCAAACCTCATTTCATTGCCAGTGGTCAAGATGCTATATTCCTCCACTGAACTAAGTATGACCGGTGAAGTTGGGTTTTGGGGATTAGGATAGGAACCGCCAATAGCATAAATTTTATTTCCGACTGCACCTAAAAAAAACGTTTGACGGATTTCCTGCATCGGAGAATCTGTTGTCCATAAATCTGTATCAGGATTATACATCTCATTTAAATTGTACATAGTAGGATATTTATATCCTCCAACCGCATATATATTATCTTTTACAACACA
Source organism: uncultured Prolixibacteraceae bacterium (assembly GCA_963769925.1). Lineage (GTDB taxonomy): Bacteria > Bacteroidota > Bacteroidia > Bacteroidales > Prolixibacteraceae > Draconibacterium. Next base: position 43,502 of record CAVYOB010000038.1, on the reverse strand, counting down.
TGTAGCCAACGAAACACGTGCTGTTGGCATACTTGTTTTTGTTGTCCATGTGTCCGTTTCAGGATTATATACTTCAACGATATTAAAACTGGAAGCACGAAAATTCACCGTTCCCCCGATAGCATAAATTTGCCCGTTTACCGCGCTTGTTGAAAGCATACCACGTGCTGTAGGCATTGGAGCTTTTTCTGTCCACGAATCTGTTAATGGAACATAGGCCCAAAGGGAAGAAACCGGTGGTGATGCATAATCCTTCATTCCTCCCGTTAAATAAATAGTATCGTTTATTACAGCAATTCCGAAAAATGCATTTGCATAAGGCATGTTTGCCTTTCGTGTCCAGCTATCAGTCATAGGGTCGTAAACAAAAACACCATTGGTTGCCTTTCCATACGGATTTGAGCTCACACCACCAAAAACATAGATTTTACCGTTATATGTGCATGTTGCATTCGCACATCGTCCTTCCGGCATATCAGCCATTTTAGCCCATTCATCAGTAGCAGGATCATACATTTCGTTGGCTTGTGTTACAGAGGTGTGAGTAGGAAATCCTCCAATCACATAGATTTTCCCGTCGACAACAGCACCCGATGTAAAACCACGGCCGGTTGGCATGGGAGCTTTAAAAGTCCATGAACTATTTTGGGCAGTGGCGGGTAATGTTAAACCTGAAAGAATAATCGCCAGAAATATCCTAGCTGCTCGAGGAAAACATGTTACAAATGTTTTCATTTGGATACCTTATTTAATTTACAAAATATACGATGTGCTTGCTGTGCATAGGTGTACAGGAACCTGGTAGCAGTCAGATTCCTGCAGTGACAATCCATTGGTGTTTGAATCTTGTTATTTTCCACTTCCTACGTTGGAAATCATCCCAATACCGGAATCAACAATAAACCTGGTAGTAGGATTGTCAGGATCAACATGTCCGTTTAAATCAAAATAACCTGTTGCATTTTTAAACCGGCCAGTACCACCATCAAATTCGGCTCTGCCGCTAACATTACCAGCGCCAATTTCCAAACTCCCAACTATTGTCCAGTGTAGCATATCTCCATTCGCAGCGCACCAATCGCCTTCCTGAGACCAGATAAGAAATCCTTCGTTTGCCGGGTCAGGTGCAACTCCAGTTGTGTGCCAAATACTTTTATCGGCCTGCAGTTTTCCTAAATGAGTCATATTTCCGTAACTGATTCCCTCGGCAGGAAAATCCATTTCAGGTCCTAAGAAGTCTTCCCAAACAGCGGTTACAGTAACATAACCATTGTCGATCAAATTAATCGGAACCATTTGAACTTTAGCTGATTTTAATGAAGCGGTATCCTCTGTTTCTGTAAAAAACGCGTCGTCTTTCTGACATCCGCTGAAAAAAAGTGCAGCGGCACAAACGAATATTAAAAAAGTTTTAATTTTCATAACATACCTCCTTTTTAAAAGATTTTCAACATTTTATAACTATTATTTTAAAAACTCAACCATCAAAACAACTGTGTTAAGTTCAGACAAATCATGATGCAGCACTAATCAAAATTGTTTCAAAAGGTTTCAATTTTCAGGAAAGCAGTTTTAAATGTGTTGAATGGATATCAAAATTGTTGCAAACGATGCTGGAAGGGCTATTTTTCGTGAGATTTTAAAATGATATTTATTTTTGGTTTTTGCATGGTCTATCGTGTATAAATCCGGTGAAATTTTGCGTGAAATTCAACAAATCCTCCGGCCTCGTTCGTTCGTCGACCACCTCCTTTGTAAAGGAGGACGCGTTCTAATTAGTCAACTGATTATTCAATTTTTCTTTTCCTCGTCCCCCTTTCTAAAGGGGAAATAAAAGGGGGATTTTTTCCAGCCTCCTTATTCTATCTCGCCATATTCAAATAAAACCTGTCCAACGCATTTATGTAATTCAAGGTATTTGTTTTCACAGTATTTATAAATCTCCTGAAATTCAGGCTCTTCGCGAATTTTATCAAATATATTGTGTTTTAAATTATTTAAATATTCCGAATTTATAATTTCCAGCGTTTTGAAATATTGAAGGTAATGAAGAGCTTTTTCTGTTTCGCCAAGTGTTGTATACCCAAAAGCCAACATCAACCAGGCATTGCTTTTTTTATCCAATGTCAGGTTCGAATTGACACGTTCTTCGTACATTTTCAGGACATGGTTTATATAATACCTACCTTTTTGTTCATCTCCGGCTTTCATGTAAACCACTCCCAATGGCATATTCATAAAAATAGTGCTTTGATTTTCAGGATGTTCCATTAGTATTTTATACGCCCTTTCATAATCATTTAAATAGACGCATAGCCCGAACATCCTATTCAACCATGCTAATCCTGTGCTATCCTGACGGTTCAATTCTGTAGCAAGCTTTAATGCAGTTTCATAATCACCGTTAAAATAATGAATCTGCATTGTAATGCTATTTAAATAATTAAGGTTTCCATTCTCCTGGTACATCAAATTAGCATATTTTAATGCTTGTTCAGGATAACCACTTTGAGCTAATAGAAACATAAATCGAATTAAAGTGCTGTAATCGTCAGATTCATTTCCAAATGATTCATTTTTCGATTTTAATGAAATGTATTTGCAGTATGCTTTTATGGCATTACAATCATCAAAATTGCATGAATTCCAGAATTCTCCTAATAATTTTTCAGTTTCCGGTTGGTTTAATTCCTGGATTAACTTTATTTGCTTTTGCCTGAATACCAAAGATTCCTTTGTTTCCCCAATTTGATTTAAATAACTGGCATATAGACCTGTTGCAAGCCACAGTTGGTCATTGTAATACAGGGCTTTATCCGCATAATATCTTCCAGAATCAAGATATATGTCAACTAAACCGACATCATATGTTCCGGATGCCAAACCAGCAATGTAAGAATGGGAAAGCTGTTCATATGCCTCGGCAAAGGTACTGTCTTTATTCACAGCAAGCTTGAAGTAGTTTATGGCCTCATAAGTATTTTTCATGCTCCAGTTTGCTGTTGCAGCGGATATTTCCTTTAACCCAATTCCCAAAGTATAAAATTTCATTGCCAGGCTGCTGGTGGTCTGATTCTCATTAATTTTTTTCTTTTCTTCAGGGCTGATTTTTGCTTTTACACCTTCCACTATTTTATTGGCCACATCGCGTTGAAGGTCAAAAATGTCATCACCCAGTTCAATTTTGTATGGATTGCTCCATACCTGAAACCCGGATTTTGAATCAACCAGTTCGATGGTTATTTGTGTTTTGCCTTTGCTGGTTTCCCCACTTCCCGTAAGCAGATAATTGGCGTTTAACTTTTTGCCGATTTCGGTCGGGGATAAATTTTTTCCTTTTATCACGTCGGAACTTTCTTTTCCGACAATAATCAAATTTTCTATAACTCCAAGTTTAGTATGCAGAATATCTCTTATTCCGGGTATCAATGTTTCTTCTCCTTCAGTACTGCGGTCCTCAAATGGAGGAATGGCAATAACAATCTTTTGTTGTGTTTGTGAAAAAGGCTTTGCTACAACAAAAAGAACAACCGCTGCTAAAACAAGAAAAAAGATAGAAGAAAGAATTACTGTCAACCTCTTTTTATTCGATTTTTCAGCATTACCTGAATTGTTCATTTCCATTTTGTGGTTTCCCGTTTCACCCGGAGAATAACCATAATAGTCGTGAAAACATTTGATAAAATAAGCCGGGCTGCTAAAACCGGTTTTCCATGCAACTTCAGAAACAGTAAACGAATTTTGTTTCAGCATTTCCATTCCCTTTTGCAGCCGAAACTGCCGGATGTACTGGTTAGTAGAGATTTTTGAAGCCGCTTTCACCTTTCGGTGCAAATTGGAACGGCTCATGCCCATTTTGGAAGAAAGCTCAGAAACACCAAAATGTTTATATTCGAGGTTGTCCTCGAGGATTTCATTCAGCCGGTTCAGGAATTCGTCTTTGGATAGTTCAGGATGCGACATTCCGTTGTTTTTGGATTTTTACTTATTAGTTTAACAAAAGTTACAAATAAACAGGCTGATTTTCAAGATGTAATTTTGATAGATGTATTCATGTGTACAATATGAAGATCTGTCTGGCAGCAATCATTAAAATGATAAATTTAATGCAATTAAGTTTTTCGATGTAATAATTTTGTTTTACGAATTTCAAATTAGTAAAATTGTCATATTTACAAAAACAAAATAATATAGGTGATTTTACCAATTAATTTGTTTATTTAGACAAACTTGAAAAACTAATCAAACCAAAAGTATGAAGCTTACTACCATTGACATTATCATCATTTTTGCCTATCTGATTTCCACCGTAATAATTGGCTTGGTTCTGAAAAAAGTAGCCCAGAAAAGCAAATCAAATTATCTTCTGGGTGGAAACAAACTGCCATGGTACATGCTTGGGCTTTCCAATGCTTCGGGGATGTTTGATATTTCAGGGACCATGTGGTTGGTAACCCTGCTTTTTGTTTACGGGATGAAAAGCATCTGGATTCCGTGGTTATGGCCGGTTTTTAACCAGGTTTTTTTAATGGTGTTCCTGAGTATCTGGTTACGCCGGTCGAAAGTAACAACCGGGGCCGAATGGATTAATACCCGTTTTGGACGAACACGCGATAGCAATCTATCGCATGGGGTTGTGGTTGTTTTTGCATTAATCATGTGTTTGGGTTATTTGGCCTATGGATTTATTGGCCTGGGAAAATTTGTGATGATTTTTATTCCCTGGGAAATCGTTCAGCCACATATTCCATTTAACGTGCCGCTGGAATATGTACCGCACATTTACGGTATTGCTTTTACCATGTTTGCAGTATTTTATGCTGTTTTGGGTGGAATGACAAGTATCGTTTGGGCCGATGTTTTGCAGTACCTGATCATGACTGTTTCTGCTATTTTGATCGGGGTGCTGGCAATGAAAGCTCTGGCTGTGAAAGCGCTGAATGTTCCCGAAGGCTGGTACTCTCCGTTTTTTGGGTGGAACCTGAATTCGCTTGACTGGCGTGGCATTATCGACGAAGTAAACGCAAAAATTGCAAGTGACGGATATTCACTATTTACCATCTTTTTTATGATGATGGTTTTTAAAGGAGTACTTGTTTCACTGGCCGGACCTGCGCCAACATACGATATGCAGAAAATTCTTTCAACCAAATCGCCAAAAGAAGCAGCAAAAATGAGCGGTTTTGTGTCGGTAGTGCTAATGCCGATCCGTTATTTTATGATTGCCGGCTTTGCTATTCTTGCGCTTCTTTATTACGATAGACTGAATTTAATGGTAGCCGGAAAAATTGATTTTGAACAGATTCTTCCATCTTCCATTGCCGAGTTTGTGCCTGTTGGTTTTATGGGATTGTTACTTGCCGGTTTGCTGGCTGCATTTAACTCCACTTTTGCCGGAACATTAAATGCAGCACAGGCATACATTGTGAACGATATTTATCTACGTTATGTAAAACCGGAAGCAACAAATACCCAGGTTAAAAACATGAATTACATCACCGGTGTATTGGTAGTAATCGTAAGTATTATTTTTGGGGTATTTGCACAAGATGTAAACAGCTTGCTTCAGTGGATCGTTTCGGCGCTTTACGGAAGTTACGTGGTTTCCAACGTGCTGAAATGGTATTGGTGGCGGTTCAACGGTTATGGCTATTTCTGGGGTATGGTGGCCGGATTGATCCCCGCGCTTATTTTTCCGTATGTATTCTCTGAAACACTCGATCTGTATTACTTTCCATGGTTGCTGCTGATTTCAATTGCAGGTGCAATGCTGGGAACTTTCCTTACCAAGCCGACGAAGGAAGAAACGCTGATCGATTTCTACAAAACTGTCCGACCATGGGGGTTCTGGAAACCTATCAGGGAAAAAGTTATGGCAGCTGATCCGAACTTCCGGCCAAACAAAAACTTTAAACGCGATATGTTTAATGTAGTTGTTGGAACAATTGCCCAGACAGCGCTGGTGGCACTACCAATTTATATTATACTGAAGGATACAATGCCAATCTGGATTACGATAATAATAACGGTTGTTTGTGGATTCATTCTGAAAAAAACATGGTGGGATAAACTTCCGGAAGACTAAATAAGTTTCGGGTTTAAAGTTCAGAATTCAAAGTAAGACTCTGAACACAAAAATATGAACACAGAACTATAAATTATGATACCATCAAAAGTTGATTTTGATAAGCGACTTATAAAACTAAAAAAAGAGCACGAAAAATTACTTTCAAAGAAAAATAAACGCGTCGATAAAAATTATAATGGCATTTATCACCGCTACAAACGACCTGTTCTTACTGCCGGTCATACTCCGCTGCACTGGCGTTATGATTTGAATTATGAAACCAATCCTTTTCTGATGCAGCGGATTGGAATTAATGCCACTTTTAACAGCGGAGCAATTCATCTCAATGGGAAATATTTGCTGATGGTTCGCACAGAAGGGTGGGACCGCAAATCTTTTTTTGCTGTCGCTGAAAGTCCGAATGGTATCGATAACTGGAGGTTTTGGGAGCGGCCGGTAACTTTGCCTGAAACTAATGAGCCGGATACCAATGTTTATGATATGCGATTAACGCAACACGAGGACGGATGGATTTACGGTATTTTCTGTGCTGAACGTAAAGATCCGAAAGCTCCAAAAGGTGACACTTCCATGGCAACTGCAAGCGGCGGTATCGCCCGCACAAAAGATTTGATCAACTGGGAGCGGTTACCTGATTTTGTCTCGCATCACGGACAGCAGCGTAACCTGGTTATTCATCCCGAATTTGTAAACGGAAAATATGCTTTTTATACCCGTCCACAGGATGGATTTATCGATGTTGGCGGCGGCGGTGGCATCGGCTGGGCGCTGTTAGATGATATTACCAAAGCCGAAGCTCCCGATGAAACTATTATCGACGAGAAAATATATCATACCATAAAAGAGCTGAAAAATGGTCAGGGGCCGGCTCCGATAAAAACTGAAAAAGGATGGCTGCATCTGGCTCATGGAGTGCGAAACTGTGCTGCCGGCTTGCGTTATGTACTGTTTATGTTCATGACCGATCTGGAAGATCCGTCAAAAGTAATTGCCCGGCCCGGGGGATATTTTATGGCTCCTGAAGGTGAGGAACGTATCGGAGATGTATCGAATGTGTTGTTTACAAATGGCTGGATACGGAATGAAAATGATGAAGTCTTCATTTATTACGGTTCTTCCGATACACGAATGCATGTTGCAACTACCACGGTTGGACAACTGATAGACTACTGCGTGAATACGCCCGAAGATGGTTTTCATTCGGCTGCCAGTGTACAAACAATTAACAACCTGATTGATAAAAATAAAGGTTTGTATTAAATCAGTGAAACTGTGATTTCAGAAACGGTAGTGCGTTGAAATTACAAAGCTGAACTGATCCCGATGCAAAGCAATCTGGATCCCGGTGCGTTACTCTCGGCACATATGTGAGAAAAAAATTATAGCTTTACTGGTATACCATGTCAGCTTGTTGTGCTTTTGTAGATTTACGATTTAACACTCAAAATTTGATGATCATATGAAGGATAATTTGCCGGTAATACTGTTTGAAACGGAGGAAGAATGGAGCAACTGGTTAGAAAGTAATACTGACAACTCCGGCGTTTGGGTCAGGATTGCAAAGAAGAACAGCGGTTTAATTTCGATATCATATCAACAGGCAGTCGATATCGGACTTTGTTATGGTTGGATCGATGGTCAGAAGCAAAAGTGTGATGAACAGACTTACGTACAAAGGTTTACACCGAGAAAACCAAAAAGCAACTGGTCGAAAATAAATAAGGATAAAGCGCTTCAATTTACCAAAGAGGGTAAAATGAAGCCTGCGGGTTTCGCCTCGATTGAAAATGCAAAAAAATCAGGTGCATGGGACAATGCCTACGAGTCGCAAACGACGATACAGGTTCCTGGAGATTTTCAAAATCTACTGAATAAAAACAAAGTGGCAAAGGAATTCTTCGAAACGTTGACCAGCGTTAACCGGTATGCAATTCTGTATCGCCTGCAAACAGCGCGAAAACCTGAAACCCGTGAAAAAAGGTTAGCGCAGTTTATCGACATGTTAAACCGAAAAGAGAAAATTCATAATTGATGAAGAAATATAACTGGGCAGTTTTAGGCTGTGGACATATTGCACAAAAATTCAGCAACGATTTGAAATTGTTACCCAATGCAAATTTGTATGCAGCGGCGGCTCGTGATTACCAGCGGGCCGAGGATTTTAAAAATGAATATGGATATGAAATAGCTTACGGAAGCTACGAAGAAATGGTGAATGATCCAAATGTAGATGTTGTTTATGTGGCAACTCCACACTCACATCATCACGAGCACACATTGCTGTGCCTGGAACATAAAAAGGCGGTGCTTTGTGAAAAGGCATTTGCTATCAATAAAAATGAGGCAGAAGAGATGATCGCTGCAGCAAAAGCAAACCAGACATTTCTGATGGAAGCCTTCTGGACTCTTTTCCAACCTAGTTTCATAAAGGCTATGGAAATTCTGAAATCAGGAAAGTTGGGAACATTAAAAATTGTACGTTCCGATTTCGCTTTTAATGCACCTTTTGATAAGGACCGGCGACTGTACAATGTAAAACTTGGGGGAGGCTCTTTACTTGATATTGGTATTTACCCTGTTTTTGCAGCGCTTACTTCGCTCGGAAAACCTGATCTGATCAAGTCGATTCCCGATTTTAGCTCCACAGGTGCTGAAGAAAGCATTAGTGTTATCTTCAAATATAAAAGCGGGCAAATGGCCAGTTTAACCTCCAGTATTGCGGCTCAATCTCCAACACAAACTGAGTACTGGTGTGAAAATGGATATCTGATTTTAAATCCCCGCTGGTTTATGCCGACAAAGATTACCGTGATGAAAAATGGTCAGGAACCAGAACTGATTAACCCGCCACATTCCGGTGGTTTTGGTTACCAGTATGAAGCTGCTCATGTTATGGAATGTCTGGATAGCGGGAAAATTGAGAGTGATAAATTGACCTGGCAACTTAGCCTTGATTTAATGGAAGTTCTCGATAGAATTCGTATTGATGCAGGTATTTTCTACCCGGATCACGATAAAAACCTGTTTTTCTAAAATATTGAACTACTTTGGTTTGAACCATAAATTCTAAACTTGCCTGATGGGGTCGGTTAGGTGGACTTAGAACTTTAAACATTAAACTTTGAACATTAAACTTTCAACCTGTCACCGTGAACCTTAAAGATTTAAAAGAACAATTCGGAAATGAACTAACCTATATTCTGAACTTCTGGGTAGAGGAAGTTTACGATTCCGATCGGAAAACTTTTTTCGGGCGGATAACAAACGTGGGCAAAAAATTTCCGGAAGCTTCATTATCGGCGGTTTTTATAACGAGAATTTTATGGACATTTTCCGCTGCTTACAGGACTTTTCCAACGGTTTTTTACAAAAAAATGGCCGACGAAGCTTTCAGAATACTGATGGAAACATTCTGGGACAATGAAAATGGCGGCATTTACTGGAGCGTGTTTCCCGATGGCCGGACAGAAGACACAAAGAAACAGTTTTATGCAGAGGCTTTTTTAATTTACGCGCTTTCCGAATATTATCTGGCTTTTGGAAATATAAGAGCAAAACAGGTAGCAGTTTCTATGCTTATGCTGATAGAGAAATATGCTTTTGACCCTGAATTTGGCGGTTATCTTGAAGCGAAAACTGGCGACTGGAAGGAAGCACAAGATCAGCGTCTAAGTCCGAAAGACATGGACGTGAAAAAATCAATGAATACTCATTTGCATATCCTGGAGGCATATACCAACTTATATCGTATTTACAGGGATGAGCAACTGGAAAAGCAGCTGGAACAACTGATCCGGATTTTTCTGGATAAAATAATTGATAGAAATACCGGTCACCTGATTCTCTTTTTTGACAAAGACTGGACTGTGCGCTCAGAAATTGACTCTTATGGTCATGATATTGAGTGGACCTGGTTGATAGGTGAGGCAGCCGAAGTTTTGGGTAAGAAAAAAATTATAGAAGAAGTGGAGCACACAATCCAGAAAACACTGGAAACTATCATTGCTGAAGGAATTGCTCCGAATGGTGGAATGTATTATGAAAAGAATGAAGGACATCTTCAGGAGCAATTCGACTGGTGGCCGCAGGCTGAAACGGTAGTTGGATTTTTTAATGCCTGGGAAATCTTTAAAAATGAAAAATACCTGGAAACATCGGAAAAGAGTTGGAAGTTCATACAAGATCACATCATTGATAAAAAGAAAGGAGAGTGGTTTTGGGGTGTTGACAAGCAACTTCAGCCATTGAATATCGACAAAGTAAATGGCTGGAAGGCTCCATATCACAATGGACGCATGTGCATGGAAATGATTCACAGGATTGAAAAACAACTTTGATTTTCAGTTATAAAATCAGATTCTTAAAAATCTAACAAGTGAAAAAGAATGCATTTCGAATCATTATTTTTGCTGTTGCAGTTTTTTCATTCGTAAATTGCAATTCTCAAAATCATACGATGAATACAACAACAATTAAGGAATTAGATCTGCAACGGTATCTTGGAACCTGGTACGAAATTGCCCGTTTCGATCATCGTTTTGAACGTGGATTACAGGGTGTAACTGCAACCTATTCCATGCGCGATGATGGTAAGATTAAAGTAGTAAATCAAGGGTATAAGAATTCTTTAAACGGAGAATTAGATGTAGCTACCGGTAAAGCAAAACTAACCGATGATCCCGGGAAACTGAAAGTTTCTTTCTTCTGGATATTTTATGGAGATTATTATATTCTTGAATTGGATAAAGATTATCAATGGGTTCTTATTGGAAGTTCGTCACCAAAATACCTCTGGATTTTAAGTCGTACGCCAAAATTGGAAAATCCGGTTAAAAACCGGATTCTTGAGCTGGCTCAAAAGCGAGGATACGATACGTCCAAATTGATTTGGGTAGAGCAAAAACCTGTTGTAAGTGATTAGATTCTGAGGAAATTATTTCTTTGTCGCAACCAGAATAATAATCCCGATGCGGGCAATTACAAAAACAAAAATTCCAAACAGCGGATCGACAAGTGCCATTTTTAACCCGTCGGCAAGTAAACTTGGCGTTAGTTCTCCATGAGCAGCCACTGCATCAAAAGCGTGGATTAATCCAAATGTTCGTCCCATAAATCCCCAGGCAACGGCAAACCAGCCAATGTGTTTCATTAGCGACATAAATTTTTGTTGGTTCGCTTTATTCATATATGCAGCTGCAAAAAGTGCTAGTGCCAAAATCAGGCAGATAAAAATGACCACTGTAAAAACAGGTCCTCCGTCGATAAATTTTCCGATAATTGATTTCATAATTTTTTTGATTAATGTTATACTGACTCAAAAGTACAGCACGAAACAACATCTTTTTTACTTTTGCGATAAACGAGCAGCATAGCACCTGTTTCAACCGGATTAAAGATACAAAATGAATTTTGGAACAGTGGTGCAAAAACTGGCGCTAAATGTGTTACTCGTCGATAAATAACTCTCAATACACGGATTTTAAGTAATATTGTTCTTGTGAACAGGCTTAAAAACTCAAAAATCAGAATATTCCTTTTTCACCTTCTTTTCTGGGTTGGTGTCTGGTTTTTCTTTTATTATTTTTTTAGCTACAATTCCAATGTCGAGGTTTACATTATCTGGTTCTCGAGCTGTTTGTTACCGGTGACAATGGGTGTTACTTATTTCCTCGTGTATTTTCTGATTCCGAAATACCTGCTCACTAAAAAATATTTTCTTTTTGGCTTGTATAGTTTTTATACGCTCATATTTTCATCTTACCTTATCGTATTGGTTTTATATGGTTGTCTGATCTTTTTACTCAGTTTTAATGTCTCAATAATGCCACCGATGAGTAAAAATTTCCTGTTTATCTTGCTGTTGGTTTTTATTGTGTCGGGTGTAGTTAGCTTTGTTACCTTGCTGAATCATAATTTTAAAACACTTTCAAAGAATAAGGAACTTCAGAATAAGATTTTAGAAACCCAGTTGCAGTTGAAGGAGCAGGAATTGCACTACCTGAAAATGCAGATTCATCCTCATTTTCTATTTAACACGTTGAATACGATTTATGGTTTTGCATTGAAACAGTCGGTGCAAACACCCGAAATTATATTGAAATTATCGAACCTGCTCGATTATATTTTGTACCAGGTGAATAAGCCACGAGTAAGTTTGAAGGAGGAAGTTTTGCATATAAAGGAATATATCGAACTGGAAAAAATCAGGTTTAAAGATACACTGAAAGTGATATTTTTCTCTGATGAAATTGATGAAGATTTGCAGATTGCGCCAATGTTGCTAATACCATTTGTGGAAAATGCGTTCAAACATGGAGGTTTGTTTGAAGGTTTTCTCCGTATTGAAATAAAAGTTTCTGTTTCCAAAAACCGGCTTGATTTTTCAATCCGAAATACATTTAAAGACCACGAAAATGGCAATAGTGGTCTTGGACTCGAAAATCTGGGAAAACGTTTGGAACTTCATTATAAAGGGAATTATTCGCTCGAAACAAAAAAAGAAGGAAGGTGGTTTAATGCTGAATTGACCATTAACAAATTAAACTAAAACAAAATGACGGAACAGATTCAATGCATCATTGTTGATGATGAACCAGTAGCTCGAGAGATTCTGGAAACCCATTTGGCAAAAATTGATAAAGTTAAGGTTGTAGCCAGTTGTAAAAATGCCGTTGAAGCTTTTAACGCCATCAATCAGTTTAAAGTTGATTTAATTTTTCTGGATATTAATATGCCCGAAATTTCTGGATTGTCGTTTGCTAAATCTATCAATAAAAACAGCAAGGTGATTTTTACCACTGCTTACCGTGAATATGCAGTGGACGGATTCGATCTGCAAGCTGTCGACTATTTGCTAAAACCGATTTCGTTTGAACGTCTTTTGCAGGCCCTAAACAAATACCTAAACGAAAATACACCGGTTCAATACGCTGAGCCTGTTCAAATTGAAGAAGAAAAAAGCGACTACTTTTTTGTGCGCTCCGATCGTAAAATGATTAAGATTTTATTCTCCGAAATCCTTTGTATTGAAAGTTTAAGCGACTATTTGAAAATCCATTTAAAAGATAAAAGTGTTATTACCCGCGAAACCATTGCCAATATTGAAACCAAACTTCCACAACAGGATTTTATTAGAATTCACCGTTCGTTTATTGTTGCTGTATCTGCTATTGATTCGTTTACCAATGAATATGTTGAGATCGGAAAAAAGCAGTTGCCGATCAGCAGAAGTTATAAAACAGAAGTATTGGAAAAATTGTCGATTCAGAATTTATAGTTTGTATTTCAGCTTTTTGATCTTTTCACTTACAGAACCTCTTTCTCCCAGCCGAATGATCCACAAAATTATTTTGGTTCCAAAACCAGGATCGGTAACAATTTTTGCTTTCTCTGCTACTTTCAGGTCGCGGTTTTGGATATCGGTGTTTTTTTCTGAACCGGATAATTTTACTAATTCAGTGGCAAATCTCCATGCGCCGTCTCGGGCCAACTCCATGCTGAAATCTACAATCAAGTCATCAACTACTCCGGTTTTTTCTAAAATCTTTCCCAGCATTGGCCATATAGAAACCAGTTTATTTTGAATGTCATTTACCTGTGCTGATAATATTTCATTGATTTTATTAAAGTCAGTGTGTAGAAGGGAAATATCGTCATTTTCCGAAATTTCTGCCGCTGCAATTCCAAGGTCAAGATTAATGTGTGCGTTCATCCCCATTAATAAATGCTGAAGTACAATAGGATTGTTTCTTTCTGCCAGAGAAAAAGCCTTTTCCCATGATTGGGTAACAGGTTGATTAATCTTCCAGCTTTCGTAAGCGTCGATATAACGTTTGGCAAATATTATATCCAGCTTTTCCATTCGGGGGCCATTTTCAAAAAAGTTATTTGTAATTCCCTCTTTTACTTTAATGGTAACCTGCTGGTACAAGGCAGCAAAATATCCGTTTGGATTATTATTCTGGATCGAATCCTGAATAATTTCCTCCAAAACCTGAATGACATCTTCAATGGAATCCACAGCGTTTAATTTCATATCATATAAAATCGATGGAAGTACACAATTTGTTCATCAGCAGATGAATTTTATCGTTAACGATTATTAAATCTATTTCGAAATAATTTTTTCATGGTCATATGTTTTAATGTGAGGTTATTACGACGATGTTAATTTCAAAATTATGACAGAAGATAAAAATCAGTGGTCTGTGGTTATAGTAGGTGGGGGTCAGGCAGGTTTGGCAGTAGGAATTGTTTCAAAAATAATAAAACCAATTTTTTTCTTTTTAATGATATGCAGGTGGTTCCTGGGAAAAGCGGTGGGATTCCCTGCATCTCTTTACACCATCGCAGTATGATGGGCTTCCCGGAATGAAATTTCCGATGGAAAGAAATAGTTTTCCCAAAAAAGATCAGGTAGCAAGATACCTGGAAGATTACGTAGAGATACTTAAACTACCTGTTCGGTCAAGAGTGAAAGTGAAAAAGATTTCACTAAATGGCGGTACATTTTTACTTGATACTTCGGAAGGGATTTATCATGCAGAGAAAGTTGTTGTTGCTTCCGGAACTCACCCGGTACCTAAAATCCCAGCTTTTGCTTCAGACCTTTCTGACCAAATTACACAGATTCATTCCTCCGGTTATAAAAATCCTGACGAAATTGCCACAGGCGATATTTTGGTTGTGGGCGCCGGAACGTCGGGAGTAGAAATTGCACTGGAGCTTGCAAAGCACAGATAAAAGTATAATTTCAAAATCCCACTTTCATATTCCCGTCATTGTTTTTAAATACGCTGGTGGTTTGTACTGGTGGTTTGCAAATCATATTTTAACTGTTAAAACGCCAATTGGCCGAAAGGTAAAAACGAAAATACTGAAAGGGGGAGGTCCGCTGATAAATATTTCTGTGGATGATCTGGACAGGGAAGGAGTTGTCAGATTGCCAAAAATGAAGGGAGTGAAAAACGGGTTGCCTGTTATGGAAGATGGAACAGTTGTAAAAGTAAAAACTGTGATTTGGTGTACGGGATTTAAGCCCGACTTTTCCTGGATT
This sequence comes from uncultured Prolixibacteraceae bacterium, assembly GCA_963769925.1. GTDB lineage: Bacteria > Bacteroidota > Bacteroidia > Bacteroidales > Prolixibacteraceae > Draconibacterium. The sequence continues at coordinate 28,359 of CAVYOB010000038.1, read as the reverse complement.
GATATGGATGTTCTCAACGAAGCAGGGTGGCCGCTTTCCGAAAGAGGAGTTTCCCAAAAACAAAAAGGTTTATATTTCATGGGAATGCCCTTTCAGTTTGGGCTGGCATCCGGGCTTATTGGTGGCGTTGGGCGCGATGCTAAATACATAGTCAAAAAATTAGTAAGCCAGTAAAGTGTTGATTTCTTTGGTATTGTTTTCACTTTTTTGTTGATTTTCCATTTCAATGTATCTTAAACTGAAATTCTTGCGATTTCCGATTGTTCCTGATTTTTATCCTTTTCCGGTAAAATAGATTTTAGGTTTGGATTGCACGTTGCTTTTGTGCTTTTCACCTCAAATTGTATCTTTACAGAAAACCAATAAACCTTTACTAATGGAAAGAAGAAATTTTCTAAAAACGGCCGGATTAGTAACTGCTGGCGTAGGAATAGCAGGAAATTATGCCTGTTCACATGGAATTCAATCAATAAAAAACAAATTACCCCGTTGGAAGGGTTTTAACCTGCTTGACTACTTTTCTCCTGTTGGACGTGGAGGTCGTGGTTTAACCACTGAGGACGATTTTAAATGGATGTCCGACTGGGGTTTTGATTTTGTTCGTTTTCCGATGGCCTACCCACGCTATATCGATTTTGACCGTTCGAAAAACATCACTCCGGAAGATGTTTATAATATAGATGAAACTGCCGTTGAGTATGTGGAAAACCTGGTTAACATGGCAAATAAACATGGGTTGCATGTGAGCCTCAATTTGCACCGGGCTCCCGGTTTCTGTGTAAATGCAGGATTTAACGAGCCTTACAATCTTTGGGAAGACAAAGAGGCTCAGGAAGCATTTTACTTTCACTGGGGGATGTGGGCCAAACGTTTTGCAGGTAAAACCCCTGATCAAATCAGTTTCGATCTGGTGAATGAACCCTGTACACGTGAAGACATGAATGACCAGTATTCTGCGCGGGGACCTATTCCCGGCGAATTGTATCGCGAGGTAGCACAAAAAGCGCTTGAAACTATTCGGTCACATAACCCTAATCATAGAGTTATTGCTGACGGGAATGATGTTGGAGGCAAGGTCATTCCTGAAATTTTTGATCTGGATATCGGACAAAGTTGTCGTGGTTATTTCCCGCACTATATTTCACACTACCGGGCACCGTGGGTTTTCAAAAATCCGGATGATGCCCCAAAACCTGTTTGGCCCGGTAAAATTAATGGGCAGGAATTTAGTAGGAAAAGTCTGGAGGAATTTTATGCCCCATGGATTGATGCAGTAAATAAAGGAGTTGGCGTACATTGTGGTGAGTGCGGATGCTGGAGCGAAACACCTCATGATGTTTTTCTGGCCTGGTTTGAAGACGTGCTCAGTGTTTTAACCGAAAATGGAATCGGTTATGCATTATGGGAATTTAAGGGCACTTTTGGAATTCTCGATTCGCAACGAAAAGATGTAGATTATGAAGACTGGCACGGACATAAACTGGACAGGAAATTGCTAAATCTGCTGATGAAATATTAGTAAGCATGGATTAAAGAATATATCAAGATGAAAAAAATAGTTACCCTGTTTTGTATGGTACTGATTGGTTCAGTCGTTTTTGGACAAGTATTTCAGTTTAAGCCCAACTATGACGAAAGCAAAGTTCCTGAGTTCAAAATTCCCGATCCGTTGGTTACATTCAGTGGGAAAAAAGTTAAGAATGTCAAAGTCTGGGAAAAGAAGCGCCGACCTGAACTTTTGGAGTTTTTTACAAAAAATGTTTATGGCGAAGTTCCGGGAAAACTGAAAATAAAGTCAGTTGACTTATTGGAGCATGAGTGATAATGCCTTCAACGGAAAGGCACTAAGAAAGCAGGTAGAACTTTCATTTGTAAAAAATGGGGAAAAACTTAGTTTTGTTATTTTGATGTATTTGCCCAAAAATGTAGAAAAAGCTCCCGTTTTTCTTGGATATAATTTTTACGGAAATCATACGGTAACAGATGACGTAAATGTTATCATTTCCGGTGCCTGGGTTGAGGATAATCCATCATTTGGAATTATAAATAACCAGTTGACTGAACAATCAAGGGGAGTGCGAACTAATCGCTGGGCCATTGAAAAAATGATCGATGCCGGCTTTGGCTTGGCTACCATTTTTTATAATGAAGTTGATCCGGATAAAAATGACATGACAGATGGAATTCAGCATTTGTTTTATATTGATGATCAGGAAGGACCGGCTGCATCGGAGTGGGGAAGTATTGCTGCCTGGGCGTGGGGTTTGACGTCGGGCGATGGATTATTTTGAGCAGGATCCGGATGTTGATGAATCGAAAGTGATTGTTTTTGGTCACTCGCGTCTGGGAAAAACTTCGTTGTGGGCAGGGGCTACCGATCAACGTTTTGCTGCTGTGATTTCCAACGATTCAGGTTGTGGTGGCGCTGCATTATCTAAACGAAAATTTGGTGAAACTGTGGGGCGGATCAACCAGGTTTTTCCTTACTGGTTCTGCACTAATTTTAAATATTATAATCTTAATGAAGAAAACCTTCCCGATCGATCAGAATGAACTTTTGGCATTGATTGCACCTCGTCCGTTATATGTGGCAAGTGCCGAAGAAGATCAATGGGCTGACCCTCATGGTGAGTTTCTTTCAGCATTTTATGCAACTCCTGTTTATCATTTATACGGAAAAGAAGGAATCCCCACGGATAAAATGCCGGCAGTGAATCAACCGATCCAAAATACTGTGGCTTATCACATTCGAACAGGCGGGCACGATGTGACTGATTACGACTGGGAGCAGTACATAAAATGGGCATCAAAAATGGTAAAATAAAATAAAATATTTGCCAATATAATTTTGGTCAACCAATAGAAAATCTTTTACAATGAAAAACTATTATTTGCTGTTTATAATTTTAGCTTTGCTGGTTTCATGCAATTCAAAGAAAATCCCTGAAACCCAAGAGTCTTTTTAATGGTGTTGATCTTACCGGCTGGCATGTGGATGTTCCTGCGATGGATAATAATCCGGATACAATCAATCCTTTTATTGTCCGCGATTCAATGTTAGTGAGTCTCGGTGATCCACGTGGTCACCTGATTACCGACTCAGTGTATCAAAACTATAAGTTGGTTGCTGAATACCGTTTTGCAGGAAAACCGGGCAACTGCGGTGTGCTGGTGCATGCTTCTACGCCGCGCGCTTTGTACGGAATGTTTCCAAAATCAATGGAAGTTCAGGGGCAAAGTGGCGATGCTGGTGATTTTTGGTGTATTGTGGAAAATATTACGGTTCCGAATATGGAAGAACGGCGCGGGCCAAAAGAAAACTGGGGAATCACTGAAGGGAAAGGCAGAAGGATTGTTAATCTCACCGATAACTCCGAAAATCTGGTTGGAGAATGGAATAAAATGGTGATTGAATGCGTGGCAGATTCTATAAAAGTTTGGGTGAATAACGATCTGGTAAATTTTGGCTACGATTGTACGGCATCAAAGGGACAAATTGCTGTACAGGCTGAAGGATCAGAGGTAGAATTCCGAAAATTGGAGTTAACACCAATTGATCGATTAACGAATACACCAGATTGATTTTAAAAACATATTTTATGAAAATTAAGATGCAAAGATTGATTTGTTTAATGCCTTTCATTTTTCTGTTATCCTGTGCTCAGGATAAAAACAATGCAGTTCAGATTAATGGAGAATTGCAGCAATGGCACAAAATTACACTTGTAATCCAGGGGCCTCAAACTTCGGAATGGAATCAACAAAATCCGTTTCTGGATTATAAACTTGAGGTGACTTTTTCGAGTGGGAATAAAACTTACGTTGTACCCGGATTTTATGCAGCAGATGGAAATGCAGCTGAAACATCAGTGGATGAGGGAAATATCTGGGAAGTACGTTTTCAGCCAGATGAAACGGGAACCTGGAATTATAAAATATCTTTTCTGAAGGGAAAAGACATCGTTGTAAAGGATGATAAATCTTATGGAGAGTCGGTATATCCTGATGGTTTGGAAGGAAGTTTTGATGTTATTGAATCAGACAAAACAGGTGATGATTTTAGAGCAAAAGGAAGAATTGTAGATGGTGGCGAGGGATATTTCCGTTTTCAGGGAACAGATAAAATATGGATTAAAAACGGTGCTGACAGCCCGGAGAATTTCCTGGCTTATGATGACTTTGATCAAACGCTTCGTTATGGCATGAAAACAGATGTACGTGAAGGTGAAGCCGATCCGAAAAAAGATTTGCATAAATACGAAGTACATATTGCCGATTGGAATGAAGGTGACCCGACCTGGCAGGGAGGAAAAGGGAAAGGTGTAATTGGGGCGCTGAATTACCTGCATTCAGTTGGAATAAACTCTGTTTATATGCTTACACTAAATATCCTTGGCGATGGGAAGGACGTTTGGCCATACAACGATCATAACGAACGATATCGTTTCGACTGCAGTAAACTTGACCAGTGGGAAATAGTCTTTGATTACATGGACAAGCTGGGAATGATGATGCATTTTGTATTGCAGGAAACGGAGAATGAATGTTTGCTCGATGAGGGGTACACTGATGTTCAGCGAAAATTATACTTACGTGAACTTATTGCACGTTTTGGCCATCATCTTGGCGTAACCTGGAATATTGGGGAAGAAAATGGTCCGACAGACTGGTCTCCAATCGGACAAACAAATCAGCAGAAAAAGGATATGATGAACTTTATGAAAAAGATCAATCCTTATCCGAATATTGTGGTTTTGCATACCCATTCAGATGATGCTCATCAGGATGAATATTTGAATCCAATGCTTGGGTTTAAAAGTCTCGACGGGCCAAGCATGCAAATTGGTAATCCTTATCGCGTTCACGAACGTATCATAAAATGGGTGGATGAATCGGAGAAATCGGGAAGACGCTGGCTGGTAAATCTGGATGAAATAGGGCCGGCATGGAAAGGAGTTATGCCCGACTTTTTTGATGAAAATCATGATACCATTCGAAATGAATGTTTGTGGGGAACATTAATGGCCGGTGGTGCCGGAGTAGAATGGTACTGTGGATACCGTTATCCCAATAACGATCTGAATATGGAAGATTTCAGAAGCCGCGAAAAATGGTGGAAACAATCGACACTGGCTAAACAATTTATACAACAATTTCCTTTGGAAGAAATGACTTCGCATGATGAACTTGTAAATACAAAGGGAGCATTCTGTCTGGCAAAACCGGGTGATATTTATATCGTTTATATCCCGGCTGCAGAAAAAAATACAACGATTAAATTGGTCGGAGATAAATCTTATGCTGTTAAATGGTTCAATCCAAGGGAGGGCGGAGAACTGCTCGTTGGAAGTGTAAAAACTATCAGTGGAAACGCAATTAGAAATTTTGGAAATCCACCGGCCGATCCGGAAAAAGATTGGGTTGTTGTTATTCAATAAAAAATAAAAATTCAATGAAAATTACATCGGAAAAGAAAGCTATTTTAGTTTTAATACTATTAGTTCTCATGGTGCCATTTACCTCAAAAATAGAGGGGAATAATGAAATTTCTAATCAACCGGATTTTTATGAGTGGGCAAAAACTCCACCGATGGGCTGGAACAGTTGGGATTGTTTTGGCCCGACAGTAACTGAAAAAGAAATAAAAGCAAATGCCGATTATATGTCGGAGAACCTCAAACAGCATGGTTGGGAGTATATTGTGATTGACATTCGCTGGTACGTTGAAAATACGAAAGCCCACGGTTATAATCAGACCGATCCGATATTTTGCATGGATGAATTCGGACGACTGATTCCGGCTTCCAACCGCTTTCCTTCAGCTGTAAACGAAAAAGGTTTTAAACCATTAGCAGACTATATTCACAGTAAAGGACTAAAACTCGGCATTCATTTAATGCGGGGAATTCCGGTGATTGCTGTGGAAAAAAATACTCCGATAAAAGGGACAGATTTGCATGCTACTGATATTTATTCGAAGGACATGCAATGCAGATGGTTACGCGATATGTACACAGTTGATGCAACAAAACCAGGTGCACAGGAATATTATAATTCGTTATTTGAATTATATGCATCGTGGGATGTGGATTACGTAAAAATCGATAATCTGTCGCGTCCTTATCATAAGGCCGAAATTGAATTAATCCGCAAAGCTATTGAAAACTGCGGACGACCAATTGTGTTAAGCACTTCTCCGGGGGCAACTCCTTTGGAAGACGCAGAACATGTAATGACACATGCTAATTTATGGCGAATTTGCGACGATTTTTGGGATGATTGGAGGTACATGAAACCTATGTTTGAACGATGCAGAAACTGGGCTCCATACAGTGGCCCCGGTCACTGGGCTGATGCTGATATGTTGCCACTGGGTAAGATTTCAATTCGCGGGGAACGGGGTGATGAACGCTGGACAAGATTTACAAAAGACGAACAATACATGCTGATAAATTTATGGGCAATTTTTCGTTCACCATTGATGTTTGGAGGAAACTTACCTGATAATGATGCTTTTACTTTATCATTAATAACGAATGATGAGGTTTTGGAAGTGAACCAGCACAGTTTGAATAACCGTGAACTAAAGAATGAAGATGGTTTGGTTGTTTGGATTGCAGATGTCCCGGATTCGAACGATAAATATATTGCATTTTTCAATAGTAATGAGTCAGCCGGTACTATATCTTTAAATCTTGACGAGTTAAATTTAAAGGGAAAATTTCGGGCAAAAGATCTATGGACGAAAGTATTTGTTGGTCTCGAAAATAATACATTAACCAGAGAAATAGCACCACACGCATCGGCGATCTTTCGGGTGTTGAAAGATTAGAATTAAGGGCACAAAAAAACCGCAAAAAATGCGGTTTTTCTTATGTTGTTTGAATTGACTGATCATTAATATGCATTGATAATCTTGATAAAATCATCGGCTTTTAAAGAAGCGCCGCCAATCAAACCACCGTCAACATCTTTGTTGGCAAAAAGCTCATTTGCATTTTTGGGATTACAGCTTCCGCCGTAAAGAATCGAAGTTTCTTCTGCAATTTCGGCCCCAAATTTTGCAGCAATGGCTGCTCTGATATTGGCATGCATATCCTGTGCCTGTTCAGCAGTTGCAGTTACACCGGTTCCTATCGCCCAAATTGGTTCGTAAGCAATCACTATTTTCCTGAAGTCTTCTGTTGAGAGCTGAAAAATAGTCTCTTCCAGTTGCTGTTTTACAAACTCATTGTGGGTCTCAGCCTGACGAATATTCAAAGCTTCACCGCAGCAATAAATAGGTGTTAAACCGTTTTCCAAAGCCAGCGCCAGTTTTTTGTTCAAAGTTTCGCTGGTTTCACCATAATATTCACGACGTTCTGAATGGCCGAGGATAACATAGTTTGCACCTGTAGATTTAACCATTTCAGCAGAAACTTCACCGGTAAATGCACCTTTTGCTTCGGCAGCACAGTTCTGTGCAGCTACACCAATCCTGCTCCCGTCAACAGTTTCAACCACTTTTGTAATATGGGTGAACGGTGTTCCAAGAACAACCACAACATCTTTTGCCCCTTCGGCAACCACTTTTTCATTAACAGCTTTTGCCAGTTCAATACCTTGCTGTAAGTTGGTATTACATTTCCAGTTTCCTGCAACTATCTTTTGTCTCATCTTTCTGATTTTTAGATTTAAAGGATAATTATTTAATCGTCAGCAAATTTAAAAGGTTAATCATAATTTATGGAACGAAAGGGAATAGGACATTAACAATTAACCATTTATTCATTCGTTCATAAATTCTTTTTTTAACTCTTCCGGAGTTGGAATATCGTTATAATGCCATTTACCCATTATGGTACCACCTTTCAGGAGCACTAATCCCGGGTTGGAGCGAATAATTGTTTTCAATGTAATTTCATCGCAATTGAAAAACTCGTAGGGTGCTCCGGTTTCTTCTGCAAATGCTGTCGATTCGTCGGGTAAAGATGATGTTAAACAGAAAAATGACATTCCGGATTCCGTAGCCCAGTTCGCAAGATCATTAATCCTTTCCTGCGATTTTCGACTACTTTTGTCGAGACGGTAGGCTACTAACATAAATACGTAGTTCTCATCATTCAAAAAGAAGTCAGCAATATTTTCTTCGTCCGGAGTTTCAATCCTGAAATCATGAATAGGAGCGTGGTAGCCTTCTTTTACCAGTTTCGATTCCATGTTGTCGAATGCCCAGTTCAACGTATCCCGCCAGGGGTAATTTTCCTCGGTAAACTTTTTGACTTTCCCGGTATTTTTGTTCTTGTAGTAAAAAATATTTTTATACACATCTTTTGGAGCATTCTCGGGTACCTGCATACCTTCCTGAATATTTACGCCAACTTTATACGGGCGGAAATCAATTATCGGTAAATGATTGTATGAATAAAAAACGATGACTCCGTAAGCTAAAATGAAAGCTACACCGAGAATATTGGCAACCTTTTGCCCGATCAGAGATTTCATGTCTTTTCGATAAATGACAACAATTATTGCCAGAATAATGAGAACAACATTTTTATAAAAGGTGGCCCAGTTCGAAATAACCAAAGCGTCGCCAAAACAGCCACAATCGGTTACCGGATTTTTAATAGCAACCCACAATGTTAGTGGCAGAAATATAGCCATAAACAGTAGAGCCATCCACGAAAAGAAACGGGTGAAAATATTAAAAAGCAGTGTTACTCCGATCGTAAATTCAGCCAGCGCCAACAGGACTCCAAGCGGAAAAGCTGCCCAAAGCATCCATTCCAATCCCATGGCATTAAAATAATCGGTGAATTTATAGGTAGAGCCCCAGGGATCGATTCCTTTAACAAAACCCGAAAAAATGAATGTAATCCCGATTAGAATCCGGGCAATATGTTTTACAATTTTCATACTTCCTCTTTGTTTTCAAATTCTATTTTTATCATGGCAAAAACGGCGTAATTGATCATATCCAAATAATTGGCATCAATACCTTCCGACACCAGTGTTTTTCCTTTGTTGTCCTCAATTTGTTTTGTCCGTTTCACTTTCATCAAGATCAGATCAGTATATGAACTGACACGCATATTTCGCCAGGCTTCGCCATAATCGTGGTTTTTGGCTTCCATCAATGTTCTGGCCGTTTCAAAATGATGATCATATAAAGACATGGTTTTACCGGCTTCCATTTCTTCGGAAGAAGGTTCCTGTTCCAATTGTATTAGGCCCATTATTGCATAGTTGATAATCCCTATGAATTCCGGCCTGATACCTTCATCAACTTTGGCAACACCTTTTTCTTCTATACTTCTGATTCGCTGTGCCTTAATATAGATTTGGTCGGTCAGCGATTCGGGCCTCAAAATGCGCCAGGCAGTTCCGTAATCCTGCATTTTTTTCTGAAATACGCTTCTGCAAATCGAAATGACTGCGTTATATTGTTCAATCGTTTTTTCCATTAATAGTCGAAAATCAGTTTATTTTTCCTGTGTTATTCATATTTGAAATTTCCAGTGGTTCTGCACGAAACACCACGAATCTTCAATCTTAACATAAAGGCATAAAAGTATTAAAAAATGAGGAATTTGAATGGTTTTGTTTTACATTTGTGTACATTCAAATGTCAAACTTAAAACCGTTTTAAGTATGTTGATCAGCCAATCGGCGGGCAAATTCCTCAAGCGAAAAAACAGCATTGAAGTCGGTAATGAAGTTATTGATTTTACATTACCTGTGGTGATGGGCGTGGTGAATGTTACACCCGATTCATTTTACGACGGAGGTAAACTGGAAGATGAAAAAACGCTGCTGTCTGCTGTTGAAAAAATGATAAATGAAGGTGCTGCCGTAGTGGATGTCGGGGCGGTTTCAACACGTCCGGGATCAAAACTGGTTTCGACGAAAACTGAATTGGAAAGGCTGCTTCCAGCTGTTCAGGCTATTAGAAACAGTTTCCCGAAAATACCGATTTCGATCGATACTTTTCGTTCCTGGGTAGCTGTGCGGGTGATTGATGAAATTGGACCGATCATTGTCAACGATATATCAGGTGGCGCACTTGATTCAAAAATGTTTGAAACTATGGGAAAACTTGGTGTGCCTTATGTTTTGTCTCACATGCAGGGGACACCACAGGATATGCAGGAAAACCCTGTTTACGAGAATATTATTAAGGAAATTTCAGCTTATTTTAGCGAGCGGGTGAAACTGCTGACAAAGTTTGGGGCTAATGAAATTATTCTGGATCCGGGATTTGGCTTTGGGAAGAATATTGATCACAATTATGTTTTGTTAAATCGCCTCGATTCGTTCAAAGTTTTCCAGTTGCCTTTGATGGTTGGATTAAGTCGTAAGTCATTGATTTGGAAGACGCTGGAAACAACTCCGGAAATGGCATTAAATGGGACCACTGTGGTGAATACAATGGCTTTGCTTGGTGGTGCCGATATTTTAAGGGTTCATGATGTAAAAGAAGCAATAGAGACAACAAAAATATTTGCTGAAATTAAAGCGACAATTATTCAATGATGGCATTTCTCACCATACGATTTCTGGATATCCTCGATATTTTCCTGGTGGCGCTGCTGCTTTACCAGTTATACCGGTTGATTAAGGGAACAGTGGCTTTTAATATTGTAATCGGTCTGTTCTCTCTTTATCTTTTCTGGCTGGTTGTTAAAGCATTGAACATGGAATTGCTGGGTACCATTATGGGGCAATTTATAAGTGTTGGTGTTTTGGCGCTGATTGTTGTTTTTCACCCGGAGATAAGAAAATTTCTGATATTTATCGGATCCAATTATACCATTAATCGTTTGCTTTCGCTCGATAAATTGTTTGGTTTAGGAAAACTTAAGACGATCCATTATGAGCAGATTGATGAACTTGTTGATGCCTGTATGTCGATGGCAAAAACAAAAACAGGCGCTTTAATTGTAATTGCCGGGGACTCAGAATTAAATGAACAGATTAATACCGGAGAAAAAATTAATGCGCGGATATCGTCACCATTATTACGAAATCTATTTTTTAAAAATTCTCCGCTGCATGATGGTGCTGTGATTATCAAGGGAAATAAAATTGCTGCTGCAGGTTGTATTTTGCCATTAACTCAAAAAGAACTGGATATTGCCTTGGGACTTCGGCACCGTGCTGCTATTGGGATTACCGAAAGTACCGATGCTGTTACCATTGTTATTTCCGAAGAAAGGGGATCCATATCTTTTGCTCAAAAAGGTGAAATTCGCCGGCGTATTTCAAAGGAAATATTAATAACCCTGCTTGAAGAAAACCTAAAACAGGATGTCCAATAGATCATCATCCTTTAGTTTGAATGAAAAATTGATTATGAACCGAATTTGTAAATTATTTGGTATTGAATATCCTGTAATCCAGGGTGGAATGATTTGGTGTGCAGGCTGGAGACTTGCATCGGCCGTAAGTAATGCCGGTGGATTGGGATTGATAGGCAGCGGATCGATGCATCCTGAAGTTCTGCAGGAACATATTCGAAAAATAAAAATTGCCACCCAAAAACCATTTGGTGTGAATGTTCCTCTTTTATACCCGGAACAGGAAAAAATCATGCAGATTATTGCTGATGAAAAAGTTCCTGTTGTATTTACTTCTGCAGGTAGTCCCAAAAAATGGACCGGCTGGTTAAAAGAAAGAGGAATTACAGTAGCTCATGTTGTTTCGAGTTCAGTGTTTGCTGAAAAAAGTGAAGCTGCCGGTGTGGATGCCATTGTAGCAGAAGGTTTTGAAGCCGGTGGCCACAATGGGAGAGAGGAGACAACGACGATGACATTGGTGCCGCAAGTTAGGGAAGCTACATCGTTGCCATTGCTGGCTGCTGGCGGAATTGCCTCGGGAACTGCTATGCTGGCCTGTATGACTTTGGGTGCCGAAGGTGTCCAGATGGGATCGAGATTTGCAATTTCCGAAGAATCGTCGGCACATCCTGATTTTAAAAATTTGGTTGCCGGAATTGGGGAAGGCCAAACAATGCTGATGTTGAAAAAACTGGCCCCGGTACGAATGATAAAAAATCATTTTTTTGAAGAGGTAAATCAGGCAGAACAAAACGGAGCAACAACAGAGGAACTTCGGGAAATCCTTGGGAAAAGACGCGCTAAAAAAGGAATCTTTGAAGGCGACCTTGAAAACGGAGAACTTGAGATCGGGCAGGTATCTGCTCAAATTCATGAAATTCTTTCGGTGAAAGAAATCATGGAAACCTTGATGGCAGAATTTCGTATTGCCAAAGATGCTGTTAATAAAGACGAAAAATTCAATTTTTAAACTGCGGCGGAAATTTTTCCTTGGTCCGCTCGTCAAGATTAAAATACTGAAATGCCAGGAAAGTATATGGAATAATCCATAAAACAGAGCCAACCACACTTGAAGCGCCGGATAAAATCCAGTACCATGAAGGAAGTTGTTCTACATTTAATGGTTCGGTGCTGAATAAATTTACTGAAACGCCAGTAAACATTGCCGGAAGAGAGATAATAATGCTTGAAGCCCAGATAATAACAATAGCCAGCAAATTTAACAACAGCGTATTCCACCATTGCGAATTGACCATTATTGCCGAACGTAGAAATGCATTGGCTGTTCCTTTTCGTTCAAACATATATACCATAACCACTATCGACAGGGTGTTGGCAAAATAAAGACCGGGAACAATACATAGGAATAAACCCGTAATTACAATTAGGAACAGTAACAGGTTTGCCTTAAGCGCCATCATTCCGTTGGAAAAAAGTAGTGGGGTAATTTCAGAAAGTGTAAAATTTCCTTTTCCTTGTTTGATGTAAGCTTCCACATAAGAATAATAGGTAGCTACCAGTAAACTTTGAACAAACAGGCTGAAGATACCGGTTAGAAAGAAGTTCATATAAACGGGGCCAATGTTTGACATCAACGTTTCTTTATCCGAAAAATCGATTTTTCCTAAAAACTTTTGCAGAACATGTATCTGTGCATAAGCATACAACAAAATAAAAGGCAATACATAAATGCTCACCAGCTTTAAAACCGGTTTATATTCCTGCCGAAGAAATTTAAATGAATCTGTAATTATGTCCCCTATTTCGCGTTTTTTACGAAACTGAATCTCTTTTTCTATCATCAAAACAAAATAACGAAGAATTAATCAAAAGGTTTTTTTATCGATCTGATAATTGTTCCTTTCGCTGGCACTTCGTGAGATTAACTCTCCCAAAAAACCGCCCATAAAAAACTGTGCCCCGATTATCATCGATGTAAGTGCAATATAAAAGTAGGGACTGGATGTAATCAGATGTCCAGTAATACCATGTTTTAGTTCGATTATTTTTTGAATTCCCAGCCAGATAGCGGCAATTAAACCAATAAAAACCATTAATAAACCAAGGATACCAAAAAAATGCATTGGACGCTTCACAAAACGTGAAATGAAAGTAACTGAAAGCAAATCGAGCGGACCACGGATAAAACGTTCGATGCCGAATTTGGTAACACCATACTTCCTTTCGCTGTGTACTACTACTTTCTCCCCAATATTTTTAAATCCTGCCCATTTGGCAAGCACTGGAATATACCGGTGCATTTCGCCGTAAACTTCAATACTTTTGATCACATTTTTTCGGTACGATTTTAACCCGCAGTTCATGTCGTGCAGCTTAATCCCGGTCATCCGACGCACTGTCCAGTTATACAATTTACTCGGTAGATTTTTGGTTAGAACCGGATCGTGCCGTTTTTTCTTCCACCCTGAAACCAGGTCGTAGCCATCTTCGATAATCATGCTATACAGTTCCGGAATTTCATCCGGACTATCCTGCAGATCGGCATCCATTGTAATAACTACGTTTCCCTGGGCTACATCAAAACCACAAAAAAGCGCTGCCGATTTTCCATAGTTCCGCCTGAATTTAATCCCTTTTATTCTGGAGTTCTTTTTCTGAAGCTCTTCAACCACATTCCACGAATTATCCTTACTGCCGTCATCAACCATTATAACCTCGTAGGTAAATTTATTCTGGTCCATAACCCGCTCAATCCACTGAATTAATTCAGGAAGCGATTCTTCTTCATTAAAAAGGGGTATTACTACGGAAATATCCATCAAATCGTTTTTCAATATTTATTGAATGGAATCTTCTTCTTTCTTTTTTACAATAGCAGATACAATTAAAGAAATAATAGCACCACCGATCAAACCGCTAAGAGCAGTTTGCCTGAGTGATTTCCAAATAGTAGGTATCTCTTCGAATTTTTTCAATGCTTTATCCATTTGATCTTCGGGCACACCCTTACTTTCCATAAATGCCATGGTTTTTTGCTGCAATGCGGCCATTAAGTCTTTCATATAATCAGGTGCAATAAATGCATTGAAAATATAAGAGTATATAAGCGAAATAATGGTTGAAAAGATGATTACAAGCATGGTGAACTTAAACGCTTCTCCAAAGCTGATATAACCTCCAAGTTCTTTGTTCCGATATCTTTTTGCAAAAACAAGAACAAGTATAAACGAAATAACCAATGAAACGAGACCAAGTATAGCTCCGCCAAATAGACCCATTGACTCGATAAGGGCTCCGGCCCAAATAACAACCGAAATAAAAATTGAAATTAAACCAAGATAAACGCCACTGGTTAGCGATGATTTCATTAGTGGTGATGACTTTTCTTCCATAACTGTTTGTTTTTAGTAAAGTTCGACAAATATAGATTAATTTTTAAAGCTTTTCTTATTGAATTTTTGTTTTATTCCATGCATTTTGCGACAGATAAAATCGTCGTTTAAAGATAATGAATTTAATTGTTTAAGGAATTGGTAACCGAATTTCGTAAAAATTACGAACTGTTTGTTTTTATTTGGCAGTAAACCAAAAATTCCTACTTTTGCAGCCGGGTAAGTCCTGTGCGACCAGCTCCTGCTGAAACCCCCCAGGGTCGGAAGGCAGCAAGGGTAGGCGGTTGTAGCGGTGCGACACAGGTAGCTTACCCACTTTTTTTTGAAAAAAAAGGCGCTGAAAGACTAAAAAAAAGTCTTGCAGGATAAAAAATTAATGCTTTACTTTGCGCCGCTGAAATAGAAAACAGACGTTCTTACAAATACAAATGTATTACTAAATAAGCCGAATTAGCTCAGTTGGCCAGAGCACGTGATTTGTAATCTCGGGGTCCTCAGTTCGAATCTGAGATTCGGCTCTTTTTAGGGGAGTTACCAGAGCGGTCAAATGGGGTAGACTGTAAATCTATTGGCAAAGCCTTCGGTGGTTCGAATCCATCACTCCCCACGAAAATTAATAGACTGTAACTATATATCAAATAGTTACGGTCTTTTTTTTATCTGTACAAAATCGCACAACGGCCACTTGTTCGTGGTCGGGATCCGCCAGTTATATGACAAATTGTTATAACCAGTTGTTTTTAATTTTTATATCATCCCATTCGGATTTTAAAACACTATAATAAATAGTATCTCTTCTTCTATTGTTAATCATTAATGTATGACTTCTTAATATCCCTTCCTCAATAGTTCCGATTCTAGTCAGCACTTTTCTGGCGTGGATATTTAATACATCTGTTTTTAATTCCACTCTTTCAAAGCCACACTTTTCAAAACAATATTTAAACATCAAATATTTAATCTCATCATTAATTCCTTTCCCCTGTGAATCTTTCTCAATCCACGTCCAGCCTATTTCAATTCTTTTGTCATAATATGAAATATTACCAAAACTTGTCGAACCAACTATTTTGTTATTGGTTTTATCGATAATCGTAAATGCTAATCGTTTTTTGCTAGATGTTTGTTCAATTGCAGAATCAACCCATTCGGTTAGTTCTTTAGGTATAGATAAATCGCTTGTAAAGTAAATCCACATGGAGCTATCTTTGGTTAAATCAATAAAAAAGTTAATATCTTCTTTTTTTATTGGTCTTAGCCTTACTCTTTCTGATTCGAGGACAATATCAAAGTCGATCATAATTTTCAACTAATATAATTAATTCCATTGGTTGTAATACTGAGCTGAATATGCTTCAACGTTTGGTGTGAGTTTTTGTAGCGTATTTCCTAAAAAAATCCTGTCAGACCCGCAGGAAAGTGGGCACAAGGTCTGACTTGTCAAACCGAGACGACATCCGCCTGCCATATACAATTCCTAAGTTATTTTTTCACTTTAAGTCTTTCGATTCTTTTCTTGTAGAAATCGTTACCACTTAATTCAAAAGCTTTAGTTACATATTTAATTGCATTAGCAAAGTCGCCTTGTGCTTCATAATAATCAGCCATAGAATCATAAGCATTTGCGCTTTCAGGATAAAACTTCATAGCAAGTTCAAAATACATTTTTGCCTTTTCTGGTTGTTGCATATCCATATTCATATAACCTGACATATTTAGAAGTTCTTCCGGATAAGGTGGTTCAGAATATCCAAAATGTTCTTTGAGCTTCTTTTCCCTATATTTTATTATGCTAAAAAGCTCTTCTTTTGGCGTGTCAAATGAATTTATTTTATCCGTATTTTCCATTTGATACCATTCAAAAAGTGAAATTAAACCGTCCATAATAGATGGAAAAGGAATTGTACCATGTATATCTCTGGGGTAAAATTTCCATTCAAAAGACAATCCGTTTTTAGCATTTTGCTTTACTATGTTTGAAAAGGCAATATTCGAACGGGCAAACAAAGTGAAATCTGTTGTATCCTGCATTACATTGTCTATCGTTATTTGTGAGTTCTGCATGTGCAATTGACCACTCAATGACATAAATAAAGCTTTGTTTTCATATTTCCGGGTAGTAAGTATTTTTTGCGCCTCTTTCAATAGTTTTTGGTCGTCCCAATCCAGGCTTGGGTCGATGGCCAAATAATTCGCAAATAAATTGGGTTGATAAATTAGTGTGGAGATAGTAAACAAGCCTCCGTAAGAATGACCTATTAATGTTCTATAATTAGTAACTGGATATTTGTTTTCTATAAAAGGAATAAGTTCTGTCTCGATAAATTTCCTAAAATTATCAGCTTCCCCATTTTTTTCATTAAAAGGCATCCCATATTTAGTAGTTATGGAAGAAGTGGTTAAGTCTCTAACTCTGTTTTTATCGTTAGAGATGCCAACCAGTACCATTTCAGGCGTAAAACCACCGCTATAATAATTTTGCACATCATTTACCGTAGGGAGAAACATTTCTCCGTCTAAAATAAAAACTACAGGGTATTTTTGATTTTTCTCAGGGGTATAACTGGCAGGCAGTCGTATATAAATCTTTCTTGACTCGTTTAGTATTTTGGAATAGAGACTATCCAAAACACCTACTTTTTGTAAAAACTGTTGATTTTGATTTGCCTGTGCTTTTACAAATTGTTGAAAGAAAAAAATTAGTCCTATTGTCAATACTATTTTTAATCCTTTGGTCATTTTATTGTCTTTAATCATTCTTATTTTGTTTTCCATAATGTCTAGTTCTAAAATACGGCTACAGGTTAAACATTGAATTAAGCTACATTTTTAAACACTGAATTTGGTGTTTTATACCCTAAAGATAAATGAAGCCTTTTATTATTATATAGTTTAATAGCATTTTTTGCAGCACGTTTTGCATGGGTAGTTGAAAAGAAGCATTGGTCGAGATAAAATTCGTCTTTTAGAATCCCGTTGACCCTTTCGGCAACAGCGTTTTCATAGCAATGGTTTTCTTCGGTCATGCTGATCCCGATCCCTCTTTTTTTTCAGTTCGTTCACATACATATGGCTGCAATACTGTACGCCCCCTGTCGGAATGGTGTATAAGACCGGCCGCTGGCTTAGTGTGCCACAGGGCCTTTTGGAGGGCCCGTAGGCAGCCGGCCAGCTCCAGCGAATCGCTGAGGTCGTGCCCGATGATTTTCCCTGACTGTGTGTGGCGTGATGCCTCAGATGCTTTTTTCTGATAGAATTATAAGGTTCGTCCCATGGAGTAACCACAACAGCCAAATTCTCCGAAATTATCTCAAAGAAGCGAGGAAGACGTGTTCTTTGATCGGCATAATACCTATCATGATTTCCAATAAAAATCCTCATTGAAACTGCATAAAAGATTAGCAAGAATAGTGGCCAGTTAAGATAATCTAAACTAAAGAGAACTATTACCGCAAATAATGGCACATTCAATAATAATATTTCAAGATCAATCGATTTTTTTGATTCAGGTCAAAAGCAACTTTATTCTCTCCAATGTATATGGATATTTCTTTTTCCGTTGATTTTTTTTGGATTTCAATCATAGTAGTAAGTTTTACTCCACCAACGATTTGATAAAATATGAGGCTAGCGTTCTGAGCCATAATCTTATCAAATCTTGGCAGCAGATTAAATAACAACAAATATTTCTTTTAATAAAATATCGCCTGATGACAAATTAGATGCGTTATCTGTTTATTCCTCCACAAATTTTGTGAACGAATTGAGTTTTGTAATTTTTGCGTTCGATCTGAATAATGAAGGAACGATCTGAAGAGCCTGTTCCTTATTCTCTACCTCAACTATTATCCAGGCTTTATGGTTGCCATCATGGCAACCCCAGTCAGCCTGTTTAAGAAAGTGAGATCCAGTTTGTAAAAATATACGTACTGCATTATTACATGCTGTTTCAGTACCTTCATGAGGTACTTCAATTAGATACTTTCCCATTTTACATTTCCTTTCAATTTAATTATATTAATCCATCCAAAAGTATTGTCAGGTCGCTTTAAATTCTCATAATAATGGTTTTTGTCCAACTCCAACAACAAGTTCACAAGGCCCTGAAAACCCATTTCCATTTTCAAATTTTGATAATTCTACATGAATTTCTTCCCATGCAGCAGCTTTTTCATCTTCTGATAATCCCCCGAGCATTTGATGTAATGCTGCGAACGACTCATATTCAAATCGAACACAATCTTTTGCAGTAGGCATAATTACAGGTGCATCTACAATATGTGACCTCACATTAGTAAAACCAGCTTGTTTAAATGCATCAGCAAGCACCCCTGCATTTCCTAAACTAAATGGTCCAGGCTGCCCTGCCAATGGAGGTGGGAGTTGTGCCCGTCTTCTGATAATTGAAACAGGAGTAGAAAAGAATTTATTTTTATCAACAGTTGAATACACTATTGCTGCAACATAGCCACCTGGCCTTACAACCCGTAACATTTCTTTTAGTGCTTTTTGTTGATCAGGAAAAAAGATTAATCCAACTCTTGAAATTACAGTATCAAATGAATTGTCCGGAACCGTAAGTTTTTCACCATCCATTTCTTTTACTTCAATATTATTGAGCCCATTTTCAGAAGCTAATAATAAGGCATATTTGAGTATATTAGGTGCTAAATCTGTAGCTAATATATATCCATTCGGACCAACTCTCTTAGCAGCTGTAACCGATTGCTCTCCAGCGCCTGCTGCCACATCCAAAACCCGATGTCCTTTGTTTACTTTAGCCATATCCAACATCAGGTCAGTTGCAGGTCCTAACCAGGATTTAAGTGTTGGATGCCAATTATGCCATGCTTCAGCTGCTGTTTGCCATTGTTCTCTTGTGGTACTTTTATAAAGTACCGGATCGAATACTTTTTCCATAATTGCAAAGATTTAATTAAACATTAACTATTTCTATACAAAGTAAATAGGAACGTATTTAATCCACTTTGCTCAGAAGCTCAATTTCTTTTCTGTTTGAACAGGCTTTCAATTTTTGGTCAATTGGTTACGATATTCCAAAGGTGAGAAACCTATCTTATTTTTAAATACCCGACTAAAATGAGACATGTTCACAAATCCACTTTCAAAAGCGATATCTCCAATTGTTTTATGGCTTGTTTCTATTAACAACTTGGCTCGTTTCAATCTTCTTTCTAAAATCCAGTTTCCGGGTGTAGTATGATAATGCTTCTCAAAATCACGTTTAAAAGCAGCAACGCTCCTATTGGATAAACTGGCAAATTCGGCTATTTTTAAATTATACATATAATTTGATTCCATTATTTCCCAGATCGGAGTTTTTATATCATCAGCAATATTATGAATATAAGAAAGCACCTGCCGGTTTGCCGGATGCGTTAAAATATTAAACATCAATTCTTTGAACCTCGCCTCCAAAATACTATCAGGCACCCTGTTTTTTCGCTCAAAATAAGGAATCATGTTTTGATAGCCTGAATATATTTGATCATTAACATCAAACTGAATGAACATATTTTCTGAAATCGGTGGTAAATTTTTTAGTGGGAGATAAGGTCTGTACTCTTCAAAAATAGTTTTTAGATAATGATCTTTAATGTAAAAAACCAGGACTTCAAAGCCAGTATAATCATCCGGCAACTCTTCTAAAAAAGCACTTCTTTTCAATAAAAATGTTGAATTTTTTGCAGCAAAAAACTTATCATCTCCATGAATAAAATTTTTCTTCCCGCTTAGCGTAAACAGAAATTGATTGTGTTGAGAGTACAATTGCAGGATCTTATCTCTTTGCGGACAGTTATAATGTACAAAAAGAGTGTCTTTGAGCGTAAACTGCTTGAAAATTTGGGAATTTGAGTTGTATAAATCGTAGCTATTCATTACTTTTTGTTTAAAGTATTAAGAGAAATATTGAATACGTCGGGTATCGAATAATGACCGGCCACACTAGTTCTATAACAATGTGTTTAACATTTTGTTTGATAAAAGATATTTCTAATTGCTTCTTTTATAATATGTTTAGTTTTTGCAATGGTATTCTTTGAATTCTAAATAATGAATCAGTAATTAAAATCATGAAGCAGATGTAGAAGGAAATTATCGAAATAATTAATAGATAAATTGAAATTGATTATACTTTATATCAAGCTAAAATCGTCTGATAAAATTCGCACTTCAATTAAACATAACGGTGGTGGTAAGTTTTGTTGCCGATTACGTGCGGTTCAATTGTCAAACTGCTACAATTTTGATGCGAGCTACAAACGTTGAATTTGCTACTACACCGGCAATTAAATTTACCACGTGTTACCGCAAGTGGTTTTATCTTTTTGTCAATAGGTTAAATAATTTTTCATTTACATAATAGTTTCCAGTTCCAATTCTTTCTTTCTTTAAAATCCCATCCTCAGCAAGTTTATTCAAATAATTTGCAGCCGTAATTCTTGAAACATTTAAGTCGTTGACAATAAATTCAATTTTTGTGTAAGGATGTTTAAATAAGTTGTTTAGTAAATCTTGACTATAAAATTTGTAATTGTCGCGAAGCTTATGTTTATACTCCATCATCAAGTCTTTGATTTGGATAATTAATTCAATGGTTTCACGAGAAGTTTTTTCAATTCCATGAATCATGAATAACAACCATTCCTCCCAGTTCTCATTGTCGCGGAGTTCCTGTAAAAGCCTGTAATAATCTGATTTATTTTGAATAATATAATTGCTTAAATACAGGATTGGAAGGTTTTGTAATTTTTCAATTATTAAATATAAGATATTTATAATTCGTCCTGTCCTACCGTTTCCATCGTAAAATGGGTGGATGCTTTCGAATTGATAATGAATTATCGCCATCTTTATAATCGGGTCATAGTCGCACATCGACGGGTCATTGATGAATTTTTCAAGATTTGTCATTAATTTATTTATTTCATTGATGTCTTGCGGAGGAGTATAAATTGTTTCTCCGGTCGAAGAATTTTTTAAAGCAGTTCCTGGAAGTTTCCGAAATCCAGCACTGTTTCCTTCCAATTCCTTTTGAATTTCGACGATTATGTTATTTGTAATTAATCCTTTTGTTTTAATAAGTTCAAATCCTTTTTTTAACGCTGATATATAGTTTTGAACTTCTTTCGCTTCAAGCGATTTAAATGAGTCAAGATTTAATTCTGATTTATACAAATCGTCATGTGTTGTAATTATATTTTCGATTGCGGAACTGTCTTTTGCTTCTTGCAGTCCAAGAGTATTGACCAAAATGATTTGATTCGGAATTGTTGATGCTATTCCCTTTAATTCTGCCAACGCTGCATGCGCAGAAGGCAAACTTTTAAGAACTGCTTTCGTCTCAACGTCAACTGTCAATGGCAGTTCTTTTAATTTCCAATCTTCATTTTGGCTCATTGTGTAAAGATTTTTAAATTTTCTTTACAAATATAGTTTATTCTGTAAAGAGAAATGGATTTTCTTTACAAAGAATGTTTGGTTTGTTAATATTTTTCAATTTTCTATACATTCTGTATTCTTTTTCACCATTTGCTATAACGGTCACTTGTATGTGGTCGGGCGGGATTTCTGGAAGAAATCGTGTCAGACCCGCAGTAAAGTGGGCAGAAGGTCTGACTTGTCAGACCGCTAAAACCCCCGCCTGCCATATACAATTCCTAAGTTTACATTTTCTTATTTTTTAATCATTAACAGAAAGAACGAAAGAGTGGAACAAGGTTGAGATGCAATTTAGGCCACTTGAGCCTGTCAACAAAGATTATCCCCACTCTTTTACTACAGAAATACGATCAGTTCTCTGGGCTTAAAGCCTGCTTTAAGGAAGTTATATTACCGTAGTTTCGTTCCTTCATAATCAAAATATTATGTATAAAATTAATCATTTTGTTGGAGTTGATATCTCGAAAGACAAATTTGATGTTTGGGATTATAATGCCGGACATCGTTCATTTGCTAATCATTCCAAAGGGTTTCGTGAGTTTACCAAACAGTTGTCTGCCAATAGCTTTTGCGTGATGGAAGCAACAGGGAGTTACAATCAGCAACTGGCTATGTATTTGTATGAACATCATTTTGAGTTGGCGGTAGTTAATCCTGTTACCATCAAACGTTTTATACAGATGAAGTTACAGCAAAACAAGACCGATAAAAGTGATGCCCGCATGATTGCTTTATATGGTCAGGAACAGCCCGGTTTATCGCCATGGATTCCGTCACCGGAGTATATTACTCAATGCAAACAACTTCAACGGGTAATTGTGATTTATTTAAAACAAAATACCTCCTTGAAAAATCATATCAAGAGTTTGGAAAGCCGGGGTGTTAAAAGCGGTGTGCTGATTCGTTCGCTCAAACGACAACTCAAACAGATACGCCAGGAAATTGCGTTGCTGGAGTCTGAAATGCAATCGCTGATACACCAGTATGATGCGGATCTGTTTGTTAATCTATCCAGCATCCTGGGAATTGGAAAAAAGACAGCTGCTTTTCTTATCATTTTAACCAACGGGTTTCGTGATTTTGATAATTATCGTCAGGTGTCATCATTTTGCGGTCTATCTCCAACGGAGTATTCATCGGGGACAAGCATAAAAGGTCGTTCACGCATCAGTAAACGGGGTAATCCCTACATTCGCAACCAATTGTTTATGTGTAGTTTTACAGCCAGTCAGTGCAATCCGCAGTGCCGGTCGCTTTACCAACGCCTGGTAAATAAAGGAAAATCGAAAAAATTAGCCCTGATTGCAGTGTGTAATAAACTTATAAAGCAGGCATTTGCTATTGCCCAATCTGGAATACCATACGATCCAGTTTATCGAAGTCGTATTGTTTGTCAATAATTTTTCTTTTGGAACGGCCCCCAAAAAAACAGGTTGTTTTAAAAGAAAAATTATGGGCTTTTATTTGGATTTTAGCTCAGTTCTTTGTTATGCCGTCGTGTTTTTTCATTATTTATTATTTTTCTAATCTTTTCTGCATATTTTATTGTTGCTGCAAATTCCAAGTCCATCCCAAATGCTTGGGATAAAACATCAACCATGATTTTGTTAATGTAAGTAGTCGAAGATTGTTTGTTGATATAAAATAGAATATCAATAGCTTCAGTTTCATAATTTTCTAAATCACTAATCTGACTTGCCTTTTCTCCAAGTGGATTCCATTCTGTTAATAGCAGTTTTACTTTTTCAATATGTTGCTCATCCATTATGAAATTTAGTTTTTATTCTAAATCAATTATTATCATTAAATTTTCTTTCACTGGTTCAATCAAGTATTTTGGTAAATCTCCAACTTTTTTCAGCAATCGGTTATTGTCAATTGCCCTAATTTGGTCAATCATTACATCACAGTTTTGATGTAAATTAGCTTCTCCCTTTTTAATATGAACCCTTAAAATATCCGAATCTTTTTTAACATTTGTTGTTATTGGACAAACAATTGTCGAAGGATGTGGAATTTGATTTAGGAGATTTGTTTGGATAATAAGTACTGGTCTGGTTTTCCCAGGTTCTGTCCCAATTTGTGGATTCAAATCTGCAATCCAGATTTCATATTGTTTAATCGACATAATCAATCTCCTCAAAATCTTTTAAAACTTTCATTGAATCCGCTTTAACTAAATCCGATTCTTTTTTTAGTTTATTTTCTAAAATCGAACGTTTTTGAATACGATTGTAGTAGTCAATTGCATCGTTAATATACCTGTTTCTCGGTTTTTTAATTTTTGAAAGAATTTTTTCTGTTTCTCCAAAAATTGAATCGTCAATTTTTAATGATACTGTTTTCATAATTTATACTTTTAATATGACAAAAGTATATCATTTTAGTATATCAAACAAGTGTTTCTGTTTTTTGTTTTCAACATGAAACACAACGGTTGGTACATGTTGCCTTACTTTGTACTTTCTTAAATTTATTCATTTAAAGGTTCTGTAACAGTAAGGAAGTAAAGTGAACCATTACATGTTGCAGGCTTATAGGCCTATCTCCGGAATCGGACTTTACTTCCTTCTATGATGAATTAGCATCAGATAGAATTTCAGGCTCAAAGGCCTATTAAGGGAACCAATGTAATTCATCTTTAAAAGTACAAAAATTATGAAATCAAAAGTTGTAGGCCTTGATATTTCCAAGAGTACACTCGATGCTACGATTGTTTTTCAGGGCTTGGATGACAGTTGGCACGATTCCTTTCTGAATAAGGAGTTTGGCTTCAGCCAGCTTTTAAAATGGGTTGATGAACTGGTATCTCCCACGGAAGTATTGTTTTGTCTGGAGCATACCGGTTATTACAGCCGTGAGCTTTGTCGTTTTCTGGATAAAAAAGGGCTGGATTATGCGTTGTTAAATGCTTTGTCGATAAAGCGGAGCATGGGTATGAGACGTGAGAAATCGGATAAATACGATTCATTGATAATTGCCCGGTACGGATTAAAGTTTTACGATGAGTTAAAACCCGGTAGTTTTCTGCAGGGAGATTTGCTCCAGTTTCAGTTACTGCTTTCTCACCGAAAGCGGACCCAGGACAAAGAGATGGCTTATAATAACCAGGAAAAGCATTTGAAGCATTGTTTCAAAAACGATCCGGCTGTTCGGTTTGTATTGTCCGACCTAAAGAAGCAACGTTTGTTCTTGAGAAAACACCGGCTGTTAATTGAAGATCAAATGGATGAACTTCTGAATAAATCAGCTCTTAAAAACCATTATGATTTATTGCGAAGCATTCCTGGTGTCGGGAAAATAACAGCCTTGACAACACTGGTCCACACGCATGATTTTAAACGTATTAAAGACCCCCGGAAGCTAAGCTGTTACAGTGGTGTTGCACCCTTTAAAAACGAATCGGGGACCAGTATCCGTAAAGGAACGCGCGTAAGTTTCTACGGTAACCGGAAACTGAAAGAACTATTGAATTTTAGTGCATTAAGCGCTGTTAGGTTTGATCCGCAACTCAAAGCATACTACCAACGCAAAGTAGCTGAAGGCAAAAACAAAATGAGTGTGCTTAATGCAGTAAGAAACAAAATTATTCACAGGATGTATGCTACAATACGTCGCGGAACTCCTTACGTAGTACATCCTGTATTTTAACCTCTAATCACACAAAAAGAAAAATAGTCTGTAAATGATTTTGCAGATAAGCATGCTTATTGCTCTATATTTTATGTCAACTATTATTTGTTTTTTAAGATAGAATTCCGGGGCGGATTTCGGAGAGCGTTCCTGTCCGAAGGACACGGAACTGCGATGCGAGAATCCGCAGTTGGCGTACCACCAAACCCCGCCCTGCAATATGTACTGTGTTAGCACCCCGTGCTTTATTCATTTTCAATTTTCTTTATCATTTCTGTTGTCAATTCTAATATTCTCAGCGGATATTTCTCTCGAACTTCTTTTTGCTCTTCATAATTAAGCCAGTCATATTTTTGCGCATAATTCCATTGTGAATATTCTTCTCTAAGTTCGTGTATTGCTTCTGTTGATTTTGATAAAACCGTAAAATAACTGGAAAAATTTATGCTGTCATTGATATAATATTTGATTAAATAGTCTGGGTTATTTTTTATCAAACGCTTTATTGTCGGTTTCAACTTTGCAATTTCAACTACATTTTCGTTAACCGTAATTATGCCATTTACACTTTGTTTTATTTGAATGATATTGGGTGTTTCATTTATTTCCTGTTCAATTTCATTCAGTTTAGTCATATCTGAATACCATTTGGGTATTCTTGTCGGAAATGATACATCTGGATAGTACTGAGTGTCAAAGTCGGCATTGGATGGAATTACAGCATATGAAATGCGATAAATCCCTGATTTTGATAGTTCTGTTTTTAATTTATTTATAAAATCCATTTTAACACCACGATGAATATATAGACGGTAAACCATAAAAGGAATTTCAATCTCGTCTCTCATTGATTGCCAATCACGAATTTTGAAATGCAAACTGTCTAATGGAATTTCTTTATTGTCAGCTACAATAATTGGTTTTGAATTTACCTTGTCATCTTTAGAAAAGACAACATTAATATCCTCAATTAAGGAAAGTTTTTCTGGTCTTTCATAAATTGCTGAAAACGGAAGGTCGAGTTTATATCGATAATGAATGTTTTTACTGAGAATACTTTTATTAATGACGTTATAATTTGTCAGGTTTATTTTTGATAAGCCGAATGAAAGAACTGAAACAAATATTATTGAAACAAACAACCACTTTAAACTTTTGCGAATGTAAGTTGACCTTATTGTATTCCAGGTTTGAAGGAATAGTGTGATTATAATAAGAATAAATACATAGTTATAGTCAGGATAGAGGCTGAAAACATGCCAGCTTCCGTGAAATGTGAATCCGAAAAAGAGTCCAAAAACCACCGCCAATTTTGAAAACCAACTTAAAAAATACCAGTTTAAAAATCTTTGGTCGTTTACAATTGCTGTCTTTCTGTGATTACGAATCCCAAATATCTTTTTAGGTTGGTCAAACCAGAAAACGAAGCAAACTGATTGTCCAATTATAACAGATAAAAATGCAAAGAATAGATTGTAAAAATTTACCTCTTTGTCTGTAAGAACCCACAAATCATATTTTTCGGTAACGGAAAGAATCCTAAATGATTCTCTCATGATATAAAGGAATGAGTAAAAGGAAAATGAATAAAGCAGTCCCAAGATTCCTCCAACTATCAGTCTGAATCTTGATAGTTTTATGAAATCGGGTTCTTTATGTAAAAAGTTTTTACTCAGTGTCATTTTGGTTTTCTTTCAGCATGGGTGCTAACGATCAGTGTATGTTGCGTACCGGTTTTCGTGATGGTTTCCTGCCCTTTGAGGCAGGTAAAAACCATGCGGGAACCGGGCACCGGGGTTTTGCCGGCCCCGGTATGCAATATCACACAGTGTTATGTTTACGGTTTTTAAATTTCTCATATCTTCCAATTTAAAACCGGGCGTTTTGAAATCAGCCCGACCAGCCAAACAGCCACTTTAAAGTACAAGCTATTGTCTTTATACAGGTATAAGGATTGTTGCTTGTACCAGCCGGGATTTTGAAGTTCATAACGGTTTAAAATTTTCCTCCGGTTTTTGGTTTTTATTTAAATTTTAAATTGTTTTTCCAATTCAAAAACTCCTCTAAATCTAACACTTTTTTGAATTCCGGTAAAATGTTGTTTTTTTACCAGCCATTGAAAATCGCAAAGTTCGCGAACCAAAAAACTTGACTTTGTCATTAAAATTCCCGAACTTCGCTTCAGTCGTTGCAGACGTTGCTTACGTCAAGAAGCCAGCTTCAACGGTAACCGACCGTTACAACGACTGGATTCAAATGCCGTTTAGGCATTTTTTTTATTTTCAATTCCTTTCAAAGAACATTTTACTCCTGAAAAATCCCGTAATCGTGGCTGTTTTTAACCTCCCTGGTTTCAAAATGAAACATAACGGTTGGTGCAAGTGGAGTGCGGGATTTTGAAACGGTTCCCTGTCAAATTTGCACGGAGCCAAGCCGGCTTTTTATTAAACATCATTTTAAAACCGTCATCCGTCAAAGACGGATTGGCGGTGGTTGAACAGGGCGAAAACGCTGGAATACCACGCCCGCCCGCATTACATTTGCACTTTGTTGAACTAAACCCGCCTTCGCGGGTTAGCTATTCCAAAAAT
>CAVYOB010000037.1:0-573314 GCA_963769925.1 uncultured Prolixibacteraceae bacterium | reverse complement strand
CTGGTCCTGACAAAATTGGAATAACTTACTACCGCAATGACGGAGGTGTTTGGTTCTCAAGTAATTGGGACTGGACAGCAGTAGGCGTTTTCGATAGTCCTGTTACACTGGATCAGGAAATTGAAGATGGCGGTGAAATTTCATTTGTCAAAGAACCTGAAGTTGTTGAAGCAACATCCGCTAAAGGCAAAAACAAATCGGCCACTATTGATCAGGTAGTTGAGCAATCCTCCCTAAACGTTTACCCCAATCCGTTTAGTGATAAACTGCGCTTTGAATTTGTTTCACCCGAAGCTGTTCATGCTACAATTGATATTTATGACATGACCGGCCGTAAGGTGCAAACCATTTTCAACAGCGATATAGAAGGTAGCACGATGTACAATGCCGAGTTTAAACCCGGCAACACCGTCAGCGCCATGTATTTCTACCGCATGACCCTTGGCAACGAGGTGATGAACGGTAAGTTAATGTATAAAAAATAATCGACCTGAAACCTTTGGTTTCTTTCCAACAAACTGTCCTTCCCTCTCCCGTTAAATGGGAGAGCAGGCAGTTTTGGCAAAGAAGATTTTTGGTTCTTAATAATTAAGGGTCATCACCTTAATTTAAATGTGAGCAGCTGGCTGGCTGTCAGCTGTTCACTTACAAACCCATTCCTGAAAAAGAGTTCTTTTTTAAGTACATATTTTTACAGGAATGTAAAAAGGTCCCGGTAGCTGTTGAGCACCGGGACTCTTTTTGGCAACCTTCTCCTATTTACTTTAGTTCATTCACCTGCTGACTTCAGCTCAGCTGGTAAATGAAATTAGCACCCGCCAACCTAATTGAGCAGGTGACTGAAAGTCACCAGCTCAACCTCTAAGTACCCAACCCAAATTCAGCAGCCCTTTCCCGGTTGATTAATTTTCCGTTTCTCAAATTGCAATAATCCTGATAAGAAGAAAACTCCCATTCTTCCGGAATCTTTACAAGGCATGCATTCACCGGGTTTTCATGAATGTAGTTAAAACATACCTGCGGATATTCCTTCTCCGGTTGCGGTATATTGATAATCGTTCCATAATTGGTTTGAAACCAGGCTGGCGAAATCCCGGAAATTTCAGTCAGACAAATTGCTTTGGTGCGGTGTTGAAAAAGACTTCCGGTTAATTTTTCCTGCTTTTGAATTGCCCGTGCGTATGACCGAAGTAAAATAGAAATGGAATCATTCAAAGTCCTTTTCCTCGTGAGCTGGTGACTTTCCGTCACCAGCTCACTAATCTCAACAGTAATAAGATTTACATAAACCATGAGATGAAAGTGGTTTGGCATCAGGCACCAGGCCAGAATATCGGCATATGGTGTAATATATGTTTTAATCTTCTCAAGGAAAAACAGATAATTTTCGCGTTTGAAAAACAGTGTTTGTGAATTATTTCCCCTGTTGTAAATGTGATAAATGTTATTTGCTTCGAATTGCATGTTCCTGGTATTAAATCACAGACTAAAGATAAAAATTCTCAACAAGTTTATTGAGGAGGTGACTTCAGAATATTCACCTGCTGACTTCAGCTCAGCTGGTGAATAAAATTAGCACCCGCCAACTTAATTGAGCAGGTGACGGAAAGTCACCAGCTCAACTTCAGAATGTGTTTGCTTCCAATTCAAATTTTTCACACTTTTACTGAGCAGGTTTACTGAGCAGGTGACTCCAAGTCACCTGCTCAGTAATAAACAATATAAACATGAACCGAATAACAATATATATTTTTCTGCTGGTTACCATTTGGCCGGTTGCAGGATTTGGACAAATAAACCGGGAGAAAGTGGTACGGCGACACATAGTTCATGTAAATTCAATTGATTCATTATCGTCGCTGACAGTTGGAAATGGAAAGTTCGCTTTTACCGTTGATTTTACCGGACTTCAGTCTTTCCCTGAATTGTTTGAAAATGGGAATACCTCTTGGCACCCAGTCGGAATGGGGCTGGCACAGTTTTCCCAACATAAACGGTTATTCCTTTAATGAAAGTCTCGTGAACTACGATTTCCATGGTCGCGAGATTTCTTATGATGTTCAGGTCAGAAGTCCACAACACGCCAGGGACGCTGCTAATTATTTCCGACAAAATCCGCACCGGTTGCACCTGGGAATAGTTGGTATTGATTTTTTTCATAAAGATGGTTCTCCGGTAACTGCCGAAGAAATCAGTTCCATTAATGAAATCCTCAACCCCTGGAACGGGGAAATTCACAGCTCTTTTAAAATAGACGGAATACCTGTTGAAGTAACAACATTTGCACATCAAAATCTGGATATGATTTCATCGAAGATTGTTTCCCTGCTAATTAACCAGGGACTTTTAAAGGTCAAATTACATTTCCCTTATCCTTCAGGCGAACATACCGATTCAGGATGCGACTGGAGTCAGCCGGATAAGCATACTTCAACGCTCAACGCTTTATCAAATTCAGCTATTATTAAAAGGCAAATCGACAGTACTTCCTATGTTGTAAAGATCGACTGGAAAGGTGAAGCAAAAATTTATGAACATCAAAAACATTATTTCTATATCGAACCTGAAAAAGGGCGAACTGAATTTTCATTTAGTTGTCAGTTTTCTCCTGAGAATTCCTCTGCTGAATTACCCGATTTTGAAGAAACCTCATCGAATAGTCATACTAAATGGGAAAAACATTGGATGAGTGGCGGTTTTGTAGATTTCTCGGGCAGCACCGATCTGAGAGCATCAGAATTGGAACGAAGAGTTGTACTTTCGCAATACCTCACCAAAGTACAATGTGCAGGTAATTATCCGCCGCAGGAAACCGGACTGACATTCAACAGTTGGTATGGTAAATTTCACCTCGAAATGCACTGGTGGCACAGCGTACATTTTGCTTTATGGGGACATCCTGATTTATTGAAAAAAAGCCTTGGTTGGTATAATACCATTGAAAACAATGCAAAGGCAACGGCACAACGTCAGGGATTCGACGGAATCAGGTGGCCAAAAATGACAGATCCTTCCGGTGTTGACAGTCCATCGGATGTAGGAGCTTTTCTGATCTGGCAGCAACCGCATTATATTTATTTTGCTGAACTGTGTTACCGGAATTTTCCAACAAAAGAGACGCTGCAAAAATATGCAGACCTTGTTTTTAAAACGGCTGATTTCATGGCTTCTTATGCATGGTACGATACGTTAGATAACAGGTATATTCTCGGACCAGATTTAATACCGGCACAGGAAAGATTTCCAGCTGCCACCACAATTAATCCACCTTTTGAACTGGCATATTGGTATTGGGGATTGAAAACCGCACAACAATGGCGGGAACGAATAGGATTAAAAAGGAATGCCAAATGGGATGACATCATTAAAAATCTCTCTCCTCTGGCAGAAAGAAACGAACTGTATTTAGCTGCCGGAAGTGCTCCCAATTCCTATTCAAATCCACGATACATGAGTGACCACCCGATGGTTTTGGGTGCTGTTGGAATGTTGCCGGATAGTCCGTTGTTTGACAGGGAAACAATGAAAATGACTTTTGAATATATCTGGGATAACTGGTATTGGGACGAAACATGGGGCTGGGATTTTCCAATGGTTGCCATGGCAGCTACCCGGTTAGGCTTGCCTGAAAAAGCAATTGATGCTCTTTTTATGGAAGAAGAAAAAAATACTTACCTTCCTAACGGCCATAACTACCAGGATGAAAGGCTACGAATTTATCTTCCGGGGAACGGTGCTTTACTTACGGCAGTAGCAATGATGTGTGCGGGATATGATGGATGTAAAGTTGATCTGCCCGGATTCCCAAAAGATGGCTCGTGGAAAGTAAAATGGGAAGGACTGGAAATTATGCCATGATAAAACCAATTCAAAATTAAAAATTTTGAATTCAAAAGGAGTTTTAAAAAATAATGGCTGTTGAATAATCTTTATTAATAATGCTATCTTACTTTTTTACAAAAAACCTTACTTTTATTATATTAAGAAACCACAAATCAAATAAAATGAATTTTAAACTTTTGAACTACACCGGCAAAATCATAATTAACGGAATCATTTTAGTAACACTGTTCACAATAAACAGCTGTACACAAAAACAAGCTGTAACAGTTACAAATACAGGGGACGATTCATTTGCAGCACTAAAGATTAGTAACCAATACGGGAATAATATTTCTATTACAGGAGGAACAGAAACGGGTGCAATTGGTTATGAATTAAACGGCGACATTATATGGGTAAAAGGTCAACCGGAAATTTCGATGAAATCAGATTCAACTGCATCATATACCTGGAATAATAATGGTGATAAAGTCGTCCTTAAGGTAACAGATACGGGGAAAGACAAGAATTTTACTTTTAATCTGGAATCATCCGCCGGCCAACCTTCACAATGGTTTGTAAATATTTCGGCCGGAGAAAATGAATATTTTACAGGAGTATTTGAGCGTGTAGTTGACGGCAATCAAAATGAATCCTGGAGAAAAGGTATAACAGAAGCCATGAATCTGAGAGGTGAAAAAGTTGACGTTAAACTAAAGCCAACAGTTTCTGCATACTCTCCTTTTTATATTTCATCTGCTAATTACGGAATTTTTGTTCACGGAACATGGCCGGGTATAATTGACTTCTGCAAAGAAAAATCAGATTTAGTCCAAATCTCTTTTGAAGGACCGCAGTTTAGCTTTACGGTAATGACGGATGAGTCTCCTGAGGGATTGGTAAAAAGGCATACTCTGGAGACCGGCCCACCGGTTAAATTACCAAAATGGGCTTTCGGACCGTGGCGCTGGCGTGACGACCATTATAACAGAAAAACATATTTCGATGGGTCCAATGTAACTTCACCCTACAATGCTGATATTGTTGAAGATATATTAATGATGAGAGCTTACGGGATTCCATGCACGGCTTACTGGATAGACCGCCCCTGGGCCACTGGGAGCAGAGGATTCGATGATTATAACGTGGATGAAAACCGTCTCCCTGATTTTGAAAAAATGGTAGCATGGTTAAACGGGCAGAATATAGAACTTATGATGTGGATTGCTCCGTTTGTAATGGGAAAAATGGCCGATGTAGCTGAAGAAAATGGGTACCAACTTAAAAGCAGGGAAAGAGGAAATGACAGGCAGGTACTAATGGATTTCACCAATCCTGAAGGCGTAAAATGGTGGCAGGAAAACGGCCCGGCCAAACTCGCCCGGATGGGAGTAAAAGGATTTAAACTCGACCGTGCAGATGGTGAAAAACTACTAGATTCGATACAACTGATCACAGCTGCAGGAACCACATACCGTGAAAATTATAATGATTTTCCGAGACAGTATATTAAGGCAACTTACGATGCTGTTAAACCTGTACTTGGTAATGATTTTGTACTTTTCCCCAGAGCTATGTACGATGGTAGTTCAAAGTATGGCGGTATGTGGGCAGGCGATACCGGCAATCCTCCGGAAGGACTTCGTTCTGTCTTAATCGGAGTCCAACGATGCGCTGTAATGGGATATCCGTTGTGGACTTCTGACACCGGAGGTTACCCTAAAAATATCAACCGCGAAACAACCATGCGCTGGCTTGGATTTTCATGTTTCTCCCCTATTATGGAGGTAGGGCCAACAAATAATTATGGTTTCTGGGGAATGAATTACGAACCCTCGTTTGATAAGGAATTGTTGGCTATCTGGCGTTTTTATACCAACCTTCGTTTCAGTCTGGTTGATTATGTTTTCAAAATGGCAAATGAAGCCAGCGAAACCGGAATGCCGGTTGTTCGTCCTTTGTTCCTCGAATATCCCGATCAGAAAGAAAGCTGGGAAAACTGGGAAACCTATAAATTTGGCGATGATCTGCTTGTTTCCGTAATCTGGGAAGAAGGGAAAACAAGTCAGCAGATTTATTTGCCGGCAGGTGAAACCTGGGTCTATCTTTGGAATAATGAGGAATATGAAGGGGGACAATATGTAGAGGTAAAAGCTGATCTTTACCAGACTCCTGTATTTCTCCGAAAAGGAAGTTCACTTGTTTTGCCCGATCTCAATAAATTATATGAAGAATCGGTCGCTGCAACTTCGATAAAATACCGGATGAGTGATCTGGAAGCCAAAGAAAAGTGGATGAATTATTAATCACTATATATTTTGAGCGATAATTGATTTCTAAAATCATGATAGTCATATAACAGAAAATTCAACGATCAAAAAAATAGTCGTTGAATAAAATACTGTATTTGTTAAAAACTAAAGGCCGGGCTTACGAGACAGGCTTCAAGAACTGTTTTTGTTCAAATATCCCCGATTAAAAAGGCCGGAATCAATTTTGATCTGGCACAAAATGAGAGACAATTTTTCCCATTTTGTTATTTTATGAACAAGTGTCGTATTAAATTAACAGACAGTCGTTTATAAAATTCCATTATACCTGCATACAACCCACTTAAAAAAAACATATCTTACCATTGTTTAAAAATCGTGAATACAGGAATGTTAGGATTTCGACCAGATAGAGGAGATAAAAGGAAAAAGCATTCATGTTTTTTTTATCCGGGACGCTTTTAAGATTAGATCATCAGTGCTACAATACTGATGTTTATTGAAGCTTGAAAACGGGATACCTGCCGGCAGCATTTCAAACCCTGAGAATTTTAGTGAAGCCCAAATTGAAAATTGTGTCGATCTGTTTCATCTGATCTGTAAAAACAATTTTCATGCAGGCAAAAGAATAACTTTATAAAAATTGGTGTTCTGGTTTTTAAGGTTTGAAAATGAAAAAAAATGAAGTATGAAAAATTTGTTGCTTTTAAACACGCTGCTAATCCTGTTAGCGGGTATTATTTGGGGTTGTAAGAAAAACGAAATGCCAACTGTCGCTGAAAAAAATTTAATGTTGAAAAGTGGGACTATATGTGAAACTTTTGATAATTTCAAGGAGATTCCATTGCTGACTGGACAAAATATGCAGGTAGGAAAGTTAATTGTCTCAAATAATGATGAATATTTAAGTGTCAAATTTGTTTCAGATGAACCGTTTACTTTATCGGAAGTACATTTATGGGTAGGAACCTGCCCGGATGATGTTCCAGCGAATAAAAAGGGCATTCCGATTCCCGGCAAATTTGATTACAAAGCTTCTGACAGAAATTGTTTTATGATTGAATTAAGCGATATATATCAGAACCCGGAAATGTTACTTGGTGGCGACGAAACAATATACATTTTTGCTCACGCTGAAGTAGCAAACAATGAACCCAGTGAAAAAGAATCAGCATGGAGTGCTGGCGAATCGTTTGGCACAAAACACTGGAGTACTTATTCCTCGTATAAATGTGTTGCAGTTGGAAGAGGCTGTTTCCCAAATGTTGCCCATTGCGGGAGTAAAATAGATGGGGTATTTTATTATAATAATAAAAAAGGAGGTGATCAGATCATATATGTGGATAATGGTGAAGTTGCCGGTACAGTTAGATACGAAACAGGTAAATTTTATTTTAATTTCAGCCAGAGTTGGTCTTTTACTGACTTATTTCCTGCATCTGAACCAATTATTGAGATTTTCGGATATTACGAACCTGGTTATATCTCAACACTCTTGTTTGCAGACGAACCACCTGAGAATCCTGGTGGACCGTATTCGGTATCAGTCTCTCCATATCCATATTTCAAATTAAATTTGAAAATACAATATTGCTACTAATAACTGAATAAATCAGGCGTTTCTTAAAAAGAGGTTGTCGAAAGGCAACCTTTTTTTACGTCATTATATCAAACTATTTTCTCTGCCAGATGTTTTACAATCCGATTAAATGTAAAATGCATTATGAGTAACTTTTGGGATCAGAGATATGCCACGGTAGAATATGCCTACGGAACCAAACCAAATAGTTTTTACAGTGAACAGTTAAAAAAACTGAAACCAGGGAAAATACTTTTCCCGGCCGAAGGTGAAGGGAGAAATGCCGTTTATGCTGCAACGCAAGGATGGCAGGTTTTTGCCTTCGATTTAAGTACCGAAGGAAAACGAAAAGCACTTTTACTGGCAAATGAAAACAACGTGACGATAGATTATCAGATTGCAGGTTATGAAGATATCAATTTTGAAAAAGGATATTTTGATGTTATCGTATTGATTTTTGCACATATACATCCGTTAAAAAGAATAAAATACCACCGTAAGCTTGCATCATTTCTTAAACCTGGTGGAACACTTATTTTGGAAGGATTTTCAAAAAGACAAATTAATAACAATACAGGGGGACCGCGAGATGTGAACATGCTTTATTCTGTAGAAGAATTACAGGAAGATTTTAATTTTTTCTCAACCCTCAACATCTCTGAAACAGACACGCAACTCGATGAAGGTCCGTTTCACTGTGGAATTGCAGCAGTTGTTCGGGCAACAGGTAAAAAATAACAGCATTTGTGTAACCTTCATTACTATTGTCAGATATAAAAGATTATAAAAACGATTGATTATTGACAGAAACTGGATAATCGCAGGTCATTTATCTTGTTCCATGAACAATTTTTTTGTTATTGTTAACGTAAAGCATTAAATTAGCAACAATTAAGTGAGAAGGTAGAAAAAAACATTTTAATTCTTGGTGCATACAAACTAATTTAATATTATTGCACCCGGATTTAAAGAAAATTCTCATCCCCGCTACGATTGTTCCATTATTTTTTCAACAATTAAAATCAACACAAGGAATAATATTTAAACAATGTATGATATTTTAGAACTGAACAAGAAGCTTCTTCCTGAGCTTAGAGAAATAGCCAAGGAATTAAAAATTAAACGTGTAGAATCGTTTAAAAAACAGGACCTGGTATATAAAATTCTGGATACTCAGGCGATACAGGAAGCAGAAAAGAAAGAACGCAAAAATGCAGGCAGCGAACTGAATAAAGAAGATAAGGGAATTAAAGGGCTTATCAAAAAGAAAGGCGCTGAGAAAGAAAATAAGCCCGATCATGGAGAAGATGACTGGGGAAAACGTCGTAGACGTGAACGCTTGGACCCGGTTATAAAACGCGAAAAAGTAGAAACAGGCAAGCGCAAACAAACACAACAGCAACGTGATTCGGTACCCGTTCAGTCGCGACAGGATCAGATAAAAGCTATTATAAAAGGGTTCAACAGAGAAAAAACAACCTCTACAAACAAAGGAGACAAAGTTTCGTTTTCAGAACCGGAACAAAAACCAAAGTTTGACAGGCAACAGCCAAATGCGGAAAAAAAACCTGTGGTTGAAAAACCGATTATAAAAGAACAATCAAAAAATATTCAGGCTCCTAAAGAACCCGTTCTGAAAAAACATGTTGTAGAAGAAAAGCCTGTTGAAACAAAAACAAACGTTGCTGACAAAAGCAGTCAGGAACCAACAGTTACAAAACGGGAACAATACCACGAAAAACAAAATCAAAATAACGGTCAGAAAAACGGGAGACAAAAGACCCGGCAATATGAGTTTGACGGAATTATAACCAACACAGGTGTATTGGAAATTTTGCAGGATGGTTACGGATTTCTCCGTTCGGGAGATTATAATTACCTCAATTCGCCTGACGACATTTATGTCTCACAGTCGCAAATTAAACTTTTTGGGTTAAAAACCGGCGACATGGTGAAAGGTACCATTCGTCCGCCTAAAGAAGGTGAAAAATATTTCCCGTTGATCAAAGTACTGGAAATTAATGGCAGAAGTCCCGATTATATTCGAGACCGTGTTCCATTTGATCATCTTACCCCGTTATTCCCCAATGAAAAATTTAATCTTACCGGGAACGGGCACGATAACGTATCAACCCGTATTGTGGATATGTTTTCACCAATCGGGAAAGGCCAGCGTGGCCTGATTGTGGCGCAACCAAAAACCGGTAAAACTGTATTACTGAAGGAAATTGCAAATGCTATTGCAGCGAATCATCCGGAAGTTTATATGATTGTTCTTCTGGTAGATGAACGTCCTGAGGAAGTTACCGATATGGCACGTAGTGTTAATGCCGAAGTAATTGCTTCTACATTTGACGAACCTGCAGATAAACATGTTCGTGTTGCCAATATTGTTCTGGAAAAAGCAAAAAGAATGGTAGAATGTGGCCACGACGTAGTTATCCTGCTTGACTCAATTACACGTTTGGCAAGAGCATACAACACGGTTCAGCCTGCATCAGGAAAAGTTCTTTCGGGAGGTGTGGATGCCAACGCACTGCACAAACCAAAACGCTTTTTTGGAGCAGCCCGTAACATTGAAGAAGGCGGATCGCTAACAATTCTTGCAACGGCACTTACTGAAACCGGTTCAAAAATGGATGATGTGATCTTTGAAGAATTTAAGGGAACTGGTAATATGGAGTTGCAACTCGACAGAAAACTTTCAAACAAAAGGATTTTCCCTTCTGTGGATATCCCGGCATCAAGTACGCGTCGAGAAGATTTACTGTTCTCAAAACAGGTTATCGACAAACTGTGGATATTGCGTCATTATTTGGGTGGCATGAATTCACTGGAAGCAATGGATTTTATGAAAACCAGGTTGATGCGTGCCGATTCTATGGAAGAGTTCCTTACATCTATGAATGATGAATAAAAGAATTACAAGATAAATAATGAAAAGCAGGTGTTACAGCCTGCTTTTTTATTTTGTGAATGATTAGCACGTCAGTCAGATATTATTTGCGTGCGTTAAGTTCGTGTAATTTCAACGCAGTAAACTTGCACAACAAACTCCTTCTTAATATTTAAAATTTCAAAATTTGATTATTTTTAACAGTTATAAATAGCATAAAAAAAGTAATTTTGCTATCCACGGATTACAACCATAAATAAATCTGAGTATTTTTGCACAAAATATAAACCGTTGGATTTTTTTCAGATTACACATAAATCGTTGCTCGAAAGTACCAGACCCACTATTAAGAGGGAACTGGCAAAAGATATC
The DNA here is from genome assembly GCA_963769925.1 of uncultured Prolixibacteraceae bacterium. GTDB lineage: Bacteria > Bacteroidota > Bacteroidia > Bacteroidales > Prolixibacteraceae > Draconibacterium. The sequence goes on along the minus strand of CAVYOB010000037.1, from coordinate 562,375 downwards.
GATTGGAACCAGCGCCTGATTTGTATCAAAGGGTTTAGGGGAGTTGGTAAGACTACCTTTTTGCTGGATTATATTCGTGAACGTTATCCCGAAGATAATTCTGCATTATATATCAATCTAAACAATTTTTATTTTACCAGGCGGAAGATCAGTTCATATGCCGATGAATTTGCAAAGAAAGGAGGTAAAGTTCTGCTTCTGGATCAAATTCAAAAATATCCTGACTGGTCGTCTGATCTCAGAAAATGCGTTGATGAAATTCCGGATTTGAAAATCATTTTCACGTCATCACCGGTGCTTCGTATTGCCGAAGGAAATCCTGACCTGCAAGGAGTTGCAACAATTAATCATTTGGAAGGCCTCTCTTTTAGGGAGTTTTTAAATTACCAGACAAAAAGCAATTTCAGGTACTATTCTTTTGAAGAAATTATTTCAAACCATGTGCAAATTGCTCAGGAAATTGTTTCCCGGGTTCGTCCGCTTGCATACTTTGACGATTACCTGAAATACGGCTATTTTCCCTACTTTATGAACGATCCGAATTTCTATGTTAACCAATTGTTAAAACACATCAATCTTGCTCTTGAAATTGATATCCCATATATCAACCAGATAGAGCTAAAATACCTTTCCAAGCTCAGAAAACTGCTGCATATCATAGCTTCGGAAACGCCATTTACACCAAATGTTAGTAAATTGGCATCCTCTGTTCAAACGTCCAGAGCAACGATAATGAATTATTTGAATTACCTGAAAAATGCACGGTTGATTCAGCTTTTATACTCGAATGGCGATGAGGAACAGATGAAAAAGCCGGATAAGGTGTATTTGCATAACACTAATTTAATATATGCCATTGCGCCGGGTAATACAGATAATTTACATTTGCGTCATACGTTCTTTTATAACCAGGTGGGCTACAAATGCAAATTAAGCAGCTCACAAAAAGCCGATTTTAAGGTCAATGATAAATATCACTTCAATGTAGGTGGAAGAAAGCTCGAACCGGATACAGGTGTTTTTGCTGCATCAGATGTAATCGAGATTGGAGAAGGAAATAAGATTCCATTATGGCTTTTTGGATTTTTATACTAACAGAAATTATTTAACGGATAAATATAAAATAGAATAAACAACTTTTTAAAATGACAAAACAGAAAAAATTTATTACATGCGACGGAAATTATGCAGCTGCATATATGAGTTACATGTTTAGTGAAGTAGCCTGTATATACCCTATCACTCCATCGTCAACAATGGCAGAATATGTAGATGAATGGGCTGCTTTTGGGAAGAAAAATATGTTTGGGAGACCAGTTCGTCTGGCTGAAATGCAAAGTGAAGCAGGAGCAGCAGGAGCAGTTCATGGTGCTTTGCAGTCTGGAGCATTGACATCTACATATACAGCTTCGCAGGGTTTATTGTTGATGATTCCTAACATGTATAAAATTGCCGGAGAATTACTACCAACCGTATTTCATGTAAGTGCCCGTGCGGTAGCAGGTCATGCTTTATCAATATTTGGCGATCACAGCGACATTTATGCAACCCGTCAAACCGGTTTTGCAATGATTGCCTCCGGCTCTGTTCAGGAAGAAATGGATCTAGCAGGTGTAGCTCACCTTGCAACGCTAAAATCAAGAGTTCCGTTTTTAGCTTTCTTTGATGGATTCAGAACTTCACATGAAATACAGAAGATTGAAGCCATTCAAATGGAAGATATTACTCCGCTGATCGATCAACAGTCGCTTCAGGAATTCAGAAACCGCGCACTTAATCCGGAAAATCCGGTAACCCGCGGAACGGCACAAAATCCTGATATCTTCTTTCAGGCAAAAGAATCATCGAACCGCTTTTATGATGCTGTTCCGGATATTGTTGCCGGATATATGGATGAGATAAGCAAACTGACCGGAAGAAAATACCAGCCATTTACTTACTATGGTGATCCTGAAGCTGAAAATATTGTTGTAGCGATGGGGTCAGTTACCGAAACCATTCGGGAAACGATTGATTACCTGACATCTCAAGGTAAAAAAGTGGGATTGATCGCAGTACATTTGTTCCGACCGTTCTCCGCTAAATATTTTATGGAAGCACTGCCAAAAACAGTAAAACGTATTGCTGTTCTCGACCGAGCCAAAGAACCGGGTTCCGGAGGTGAACCATTATATCTCGATATTAAAGTTCATTTCTACGGAAAAGAAAATGCACCTGTTATTGTTGGCGGACGTTATGGGTTAGGATCAAAAGATACTACACCTTCCCAAATCCTTTCGGTTTATGAAAATCTTGAAATGAATGAACCAAAAGGTGATTTCACAATTGGTATTGTCGATGATGTTACATTCAAGTCGCTGCCGATGAAAGAAGAAATTGACATCACTCCAAAAGGTACTTACCAGGCTAAATTTTATGGATTAGGCTCCGATGGTACAGTTGGTGCCAATAAAAACTCGATTAAAATTATTGGTGACGCTACCGATAAATATTGCCAGGGTTATTTCCAGTACGATTCAAAAAAATCGGGTGGATTTACCTGTTCACACCTTCGTTTTGGTGATAAACAAATTCGTTCAACTTACCTGGTAACTACACCCGACTTTGTAGCTTGCCATGTTCCGGCTTACATCAATTTATACGATGTATTAAAAGGGCTGAAAAAAGGTGGTTCATTCCTGCTGAACTCAATCTGGGATGAAGAGGAAACTAAAAAACGGCTTCCCGACCACATGAAAAAATTTATGGCTGAAAATGAGATCAATTTTTATATCATTAACGGAACACAGTTGGGTGAAGATCTTGGTTTGGGAACACGTACAAACACCATAATGCAGTCAGCTTTCTTTAAAATCACAGGAGTAATTCCATATGATGTTGCTGTTGAGGAAATGAAAAAAGCGATTGTAAAATCTTACGGCAAAAAGGGCGAACGCATTGTAAACATGAACTATGCAGCCGTTGAAGCCGGCGGTGTAAATGTGAAAAAAGTAGCTGTTCCTGCTGAATGGAAAAAGATTAAGCCGGCATCGGAAGAAGAAAATTTAGTTCGTCCGAAGTACATTGCTAACGTGGTTGATGTAATCAACAGCCAGCGTGGAGATGATCTTCCTGTTTCAACATTTACAGGAAGTGAAGATGGTACTTTCCCATTGGGAACAGCAGCATACGAAAAACGTGGTGTTGCAGTTAATGTTCCTGAATGGCAAGCAGAAAACTGTATTCAGTGTAACCAGTGTGCATACATTTGTCCACATGCTGCTATTCGTCCGTTTCTGATGACTGAAGAGGAAGTAGATAAAGCTCCGGAAGGTACAGAAGTTCGAGTGGCTACGCCTACAAAAATATTCCAGGATCTGAGTTTCCGGATCCAGGTAAGCCCACTCGATTGTACAGGTTGCGGCAACTGTGCCGACATTTGTCCTTCCAAAGAAAAATCTCTGGTTATGAAACCACTGGGAACACAACAATCGGAAATAGAGCGTTGGGACTACATGGTTGATAAAGTTTCATTAAAAGAAACCGTGGTTGATAAAACCAAATCGGTTAAAAATTCTCAATTTGCACAGCCGCTATTTGAATTCTCAGGAGCTTGTGCTGGTTGTGGTGAAACACCATATATTAAACTGATCACTCAATTATTCGGTGAAAGAATGATGGTCGCCAACGCTACCGGATGTTCATCCATTTACGGAGGGTCAGCTCCTTCAACACCTTATTGCGCGAACAAAGACTCCGGTCATGGTCCTGCATGGGCAAACTCATTATTTGAAGATAATGCCGAATATGGATTTGGATTTGCTGAAGGTGTTCAGGCACAGCGCGAACGAATTGCAGTTCTGATGAACGAAGCTTTAAACAACGGCGCTTCGCAGACTGAAAAAGATGCTTATGCCAACTGGCTACTTAATAAAGATAATGCAGATGGTTCGGTTGAAGCAACAAAACAGGTATTGGAAGTAATCCGGAAAAGCAAAAATGATGCTGCACAGGAGATCCTTAAACTAAAACAATACCTCATCAAAAAATCGATTTGGGTATTTGGCGGTGACGGATGGGCATACGATATTGGTTATGGTGGCCTTGACCATGTAATGGCCAGCGGACAGGATATTAATGTTCTCGTTATGGATACAGAGGTTTACTCCAACACCGGCGGACAGGCTTCAAAATCGACTCCGGTAGGTGCGGTAGCAAAATTTGCTGCTTCAGGAAAACGCATTCGTAAAAAAGATTTGGGTGCAATGATGATGTCATATGGCTATGTATATGTTGCACAGGTTGCCATGGGTGCTAACCAGACACAGTACTTAAAAGCAGTAAGAGAAGCCGAAGCTTACCCGGGACCTTCGATTATAATTGCATATTCACCTTGTATCAGCCACGGATTACGTGCCAGCATGGGCAAATCTCAGGAAGAAGAAAAACGTGCCGTAGAATCCGGGTACTGGTCACTTTTCCGTTACAACCCGTTACTGGAAGAAGAAGGAAAGAATCCGTTCCAACTGGATTCAAAAGCACCGGACTGGTCTAAATTCCAGGAATTTTTGAATGGAGAAGTTCGTTACACATCGCTGAAAAAATCGTTCCCCGCTATTGCAGACGAGTTGTTTGCTTCAGCAGAGGAAAATGCAAAATGGCGACACAGTTCTTACATTAGAATGGCTGCCATGAATTTTTCCAAACCAGAGGAATAAAAAACCTTACGATACAAAATTGCCGTTGTAACTAAGTTGCAGCGGCTTTTTTTTGACGTTAATTTTGTATTTTGAAACGCTGAAATAAGGATTAAATAAAATGGTATATGATGTGGATTAAAACGGGCTTCTTAAAAATGGAAAAATATTTTATGATGTTATTATAAAAATTAACAAATAAACCGGGTTGCCATCTGGAATGAAAGTAAATAGAAATGGGTGGTTATTTGCTTCCGGTCCCAGTGGCATTTATATTTTTACTTCTCGGGCAAAACTTTTAGGAATAATATTAACCGACGAAACCACATCAAACAGCATTTTTAATGAAGATTATTCAGAGTTATTTCTAACTTCGGACGATTATTTGCTAAAGATAAACTAAAAAAACAATGATAATTTTAATAAAGTAATGATTATGAGAAGGTTAATTAATTCAACGGCTGTTCTTTTCATCATTTTGATTGCAACAGCTTCAGTAAACGCACAAACTCTAAAATTTGGTCATATCGATTTACAGGCTTTAATACAGGTAATGCCTGAACGCGCAACTGCAGAAACAAAATATAATCAATTTCAGTCAGATATGCAGGATGTATTTGATCAAATGCAAAATGAATATCAACAAAAGCTTGGTGAATTACAGCAAATGGGCGACTCTGCTTCGGAAGTAAAACGGAATGCAAAAGTTACTGAAATTCAGGGCATCCAACAACGCATCCAGACCTATCAATCCAATGCCCAACAACAACTTCAGCAAAAACAAGCGGAATTGTTAAATCCGGTTTTTGGTAAAGCCGACAGCGTTATTGCCGTTGTGGCCAAAGAAAAAGGATTGATTTATGTATTTGATGCCAGTGCAAACAGTGTTATTTTGTATAAATCAAATCAAAGCATTGATTTGCTGCCTTTGGTAAAGGCGAAATTGGGAATTCAATAACTTATTCCTTAAAATAATTTAGGGGCCATTCGTTATCGCAAATGGCCTTTTATTTTTATAAAGTTTCTGTCGGACAAATTAAAAATTGCCGATTATTCATTTTTCGAAGTCGAAGAATAAACAATCAGGTCCCCGACATTGATTTTGAAATTTATATCGGCATTTAAAAGTTTTAACTTAACCGTGTGCTTTGTTTCCGGAAGTTGATATTTCCATCCAATTTCATGCTTGCGCTTTGCAAAATTGGTTGGCATTAAAACTGTTTCCGTTGGTCCATCATCAATGGTTAATTCAAGTTTTGCGGTAGTATCGGAACCTTCCTTTTCCGTTTTATTTGCTGAACCTGTTAAAGCAAATCCATTTCCGGTAAATTCAAAATTCAACTCAGGTATTTTTTCGTTCAGTTCTTTTCTTATTTCTCTTCTTTCAACAGGAAAATGGCCTTTAAAACCCTGCTCCAGCTTTACCGGTTTTATTTCCTGATATGGAAGAATAACATTTTCACCATCAACTTTACCTCCGTTATCCAGCACCATTTGCATTGCGTGTTTGGTACCAATCTCATACACATCTTTTAACGACATGGTGGTGTATTTAAAATCCATATCTTCAACGGGATACACTCCTTTTTTCCATTCTTCAGGAATTTTTGAGTATCCCAGAATTGTTCCCAGAATTCCACCTGCACTAGCTGGGTTGCAATCCGAATCCTGTCCACAACGTGTTGCAATATTCAATGTTTTTGAATAATCTCCATCGCCATAAAGCAATCCGATAACAATATAGGCGGCATTAATTTTCGCATCGATATCAAAATCGTTAAAAACCCCGTCCGGACAGCCAATATCATTTGACCAGTTCTCCTGAACCAAATTCCACGTTTGTGCCCAGTCATCAGGATACTCCGAATGCCATTGAATAACATCGTTAATACACCGGTAAAACTTTGATTCTTGCGGAATAGCTTTTAATGCTTCATTCACAACAAAATCAACATTATTTGAAACAAACGCGAGCGAATACATGGCAGCTACATAAACACCGCCATACCAGCCATCCCCGTAATTCATAATGTGCCCCACTTTATCGCAAACTTCCGATGCTGTATTCACCATCCCCGGTGACATTAATCCTGCAAAGTCGGCTTCGATCTGGAAATCAATATCATCCGAATGCGGATTATTTAACCAGAACCCCGACTGAGGCGGCATTACTCCGTTTAAAATATTGTAACGGGCAGCCTGATTGGCATGCCACAACATATAATCGGCATTGGCAAAAGCAAGTGCATGCGATTTAGCCGGGGCATCCAATCCTTCTTTTTCAAAAACATCGACGAAAGTTAAATCCATATAAACATCGTCATACAATCCCGGGGCGTTCTGATAATACCACAAACATCGCTGATCATCCCACTGAATAGCAATAGAATCGTTGATCATTTTGCCTTTATAACGAAATTCAGTTGGTCCCCCGTAAGTACAACCGATCACCTGCCCGGCCCAGCCACCTTTTATTTTATCCTGTAGTTCTGCTTTGGTAAGTGTGGTTTTTAATTTTACGGAAGAATTTGAATCCGGATTTTTCTGGTTTGTACACGCCATTAAAAAAGTCAGTACAATTAAAAGAGTCAGGTTTTTCATTGTATAAGGTTTTAGTTCAGATTTATCTTTTGCAAGTTAATAATCTACCTTTTAATTTATCTAAATTTCTTCGAATAAAAGCCGTTTCTTCCATCCTTAATTTTACACCAAATTGCAAATTGTACGGGTTTTCTTTTAATTGGATAATGTGTCCCGTTATAATGTAAAAATTCGGTTTGCCATATGGTATATGTTTCACCGGTCTGCAGGTTAATATCTCTTAACTTGTAATATTCGTCAATGGAAATATCAGCATGAATAAAATCAATAGTATCGTTATTTGATATAGTAAATTTCTGATCAGTATAAACAACGTTTGCTTTTAACGGAACCAGCTTTTCTCCACTGCCTCCTTTAAAAATCAGAAAGGCAACAGCAACAATTATAACAAATACTGAAATCAGATAATAATATTTTCTCTTCATTTGCTCAATGAGGTTAATATTTAATATGAAAACATCAGTTTTACTGATTATTGCGACTGATCACTGACTACTCCAGTTTCTTCGCCTCTTCCCAGTATCTATCCATCTCTTCAAGGCTCATATTATGAAGGTTTTTGCCTTTTTGCAGCGTCTGGCTTTCCAAATAATTAAACCTATTAATGAATTTTAAGTTGGTGCGTTCCAGTGCTGCTTCCGGGTCAATTCCATATAATCGTGCTGCGTTTACCATAGCAAAAAACAGATCACCAAATTCAGCCTCAATTTTATCCTCATCAACATTTTCAATTTCGTGGCTCAGCTCATTTACTTCTTCTCGTACTTTTTCCCAAACCTGTTCTTTGTATTCCCAGTCGAACCCAACACCACTGGCTTTCTCCTGAATACGGTTGGCTTTTACCAATGCCGGCATAGCCGTTGGTACGCCCTCCAATACCCTCTTATTCCCACCTTTTTCTTTTAATTTTAAAGCCTCCCAGTTCTCTTCTACTTTTCTGGCTGAACCATCAACATCGGCATCACCAAATACATGCGGGTGCCTGTAAATCAGCTTTTTGTTGATAGCATTAAGAACATCTGCCATATCGAAAGCTCCTTTTTCAGTACCAATTTTTGCATAGAAAACAATGTGCAGCATCATATCACCCAACTCTTTTTTTATCTCCTGTAAATCGCTTTTAAGAATGGCATCCCCAAGTTCATACGTTTCTTCGATGGTTAATTTTCGCAGCGATTCCAGCGTTTGCTTTCTATCCCACGGGCATTTCTCGCGCAACTCATCCATAATCTCCAGTAATTTCTTGAAAGCCGCTAATTTTTCCTCCATAAATAAAAAATTATCTTTTTTTTGAACCTTTTCGGTTTAACGTGTACTTATTGGTAAAGTCAGTTTATGTTCCTTAAAGATGGAAATATTTAACCAAAAAAAATACATTTATTTAATTATCATTTTATTAATATTGTTTGCCGGATATTTTCTGATGGCAGGTCCTGTAAAGGTAAAAGGTAATTTTAATCCTGAAATATATAGTTTTAGAAGAATTACACTTGCACCGATAATTATTCTGCTGTCATATAGCGGAATTATTTTCCTGATATTAAAAAAGAATTGATTTTTATTAAAAGAAATATCGAGGATTTTACAGATGAAATGCTGATGAGAAATATCAGCACAGGCGATCGATTGGCATTCAATGAATTGTACAGCCGTTATAACGATCGGTTATTTTATTATTTCTACAGAATGCTGGGCAACTGCGAAGAAACCGCAAATGATTTCCTGCAGGATATTTTCTTAAAAATTATCGATAAACCCGAACTTTTTAACCCAACTTTTTCATTTCGAAAATGGATTTTTTCGGTAGCGCATAACATGTGTAAAAACGAATATCGTAAACGCGAAAACCGAAAAACGGTATTACAGGATAATTTTCCTGAAGATTTACCTGACACAACCGATTTCGATGAAGAAAACAAAAGTCGGTGGATTGAAATTGCATTTCAAAAAGATAAACGGGCTTTCAGAAAAATCGAGGGAAATACTGGTACTAAAATACCGCGAAAATTTTAGCCTGGAAGAGATCAGCGAAATACTTGGTCTCCCAAAAGGTACAGTAAAATCAAGGCTTTTTTATGCCAGGAACGAGCTTGCCAAAATTGTGAAAGATGTACAAAAAAAGGAGGAATAACGATGAAAAACGAACTTACAGACAAATACTTAAGTGAACTTTTCAAAAACGATGAACTGGATTCTAAACCAGATCCGACAGTAAAAGCACGGCTGGATTACACACTGATGTTAAAAGATGGGCAAAGCAAAATCCGACAGAACTCATTTGCCGGTTTATTTACGTGGATATTTTCGTTAAAAAGTATCCCTGCCAAAGCAGCATTTGTTTCTATCATCCTGCTTTTTTCGCTCTTCAATTTTCACCAGGAAGCCGGAAATTTCACCACTCCGACAGTCGATTCTGCTTCGATGCTGACCATTCCGTTTAATATTGATTCTGTGATTAATAACCCGCTTAGCAGCGATACATGTTCCTTACCCGGAATTTAATGACATCAGAAATTAAAATCAGATTTTCTTAACCCATTCAATATTACCAGAAGGCAAAATTCATCAAATCACAATCCACCCCTAAATAGTGCAGCAAAATTTTCAAAACCGCTCTTTACATCCGGGAATTTATCTTCCAGCTTTTGTGCCTGAATAAGTTGCAAAAGTTGCTGGTAATAATACATTTCGGACATAATATCGGTATTCAGCCTATCTCGCTGATGATTTTTCAACTCAGAATAAAAGCTCAAATCCTCCTGAACTGACCGAATAAAATCTTTCAGAAATTGTGTTCCATGGTCGTTTAACCCGGCTCTGAAAAGTAAACCGGTCAGTTCCAATGAATAATTATTGTATTTATATACAGAAGCCGGAAACAGCGAAATACTCTTTTTCAAAACAGCGCGTGCTTTTTCGGTTTTTCCCTCATCGAGCAAATTACCGGCAAGCGAATTAAACGTATTTTGCAACTGATAAACGCCGGTATTATAAACCGTAAAATAATCGATATTCACACTGGGTTTATTGATATTTCCCCATTTAAAGTCTTCCATAAGCTGCTGATATAATTGGTCAGTATTTAGCGGAGGATTGTCCATAATGCTCTTTAAATTGTTTTTCTGCGGCACCACCTGGTAAATAAGCCCATCCCGGCGAACGTAATTTAACAGGCCATGATTCTGAGCTTCAAGTTTTGAAACAAAGCAGATTGGTCGTGTTGCTGCGTTAGAAACCACAATATCCCAAAACGCCAGTTCATGTTTGTAAAAAATATCCCTGTTTTTTAATGAAACAGGAATGCTACCGGTTTGACCATCCACCGAGACGTTAAAAAACAACGCTTTGGAAGGGATAAAACTGAGAGAATCACCTTCTTTCGTATTTAATCTCGTTCCTTGCTTTTCGCTGGCGATAAATTTTAGAACTTCAGCAAAATCAACTTCCTTGTTTATCTTGTTGAGAACTGCCACATAATCCAGTTTCCCTTCATCGATCATTTTTTGCGGGAGTTCCATTTTTAATCCGTCGCTTTGGTTTTTTTTCGATTTCAACTGATTGATAAACCAGTTGGCACTGACAAACGGCATTACTACAACCCTTACATCGGGCCTTATATCTTCCACTTCCTGACAATATAGTATTGGATAAGTGTCGTTGTCTCCACTGGTAAAAAGTATTGCATTGGGCGGACAGGATTTCAAAATATCAATAGCAAAATCGCGCGCTGCATAACGATTTGAGCGATTGTGATCATTAAAATTCTGCGAAAGAAGTAAAGCCGGACTTCCGAGAAAAAGCACCACAAACAACAGTACCGAAATTGATTTGAAAGAAATTTTACGGGTTAAAAATTCCATTATTGCTGAAAAACTCAAACCCACCCAAATACTAAAAGCCATAAAAGCACCTACATACACATAATCACGTTCGCGTGGTACCTGCGGAACCTCGTTAATATATAGTACTAACCCGATTCCGGCCAGAAAAAACAAGGAAAGAACGCTGAAAAAAGAAACCTTGTCTTTCTTAAAATGAAATACTGCTCCCAGAATTCCGAGTAAAAAAGGAATAAAAAAATACGTATTCCTGGCCCGGCTATTTCTCATCCATTCAGGTAGATTATTTTGCGGCCCCAATCGTAATGCATCGATAGGTTTTATGCCGGAAATCCAGTTCCCTTTGGTTGGTTCTCCCTTGCCCTGAATATCGTTTTGTCGTCCTGTAAAATTCCACATAAAATAGCGCCAGAACATATGCCCGACCTGAAACCGCAGAAAAAAGGCTACATTTTCGCCGAAAGTTGGAATTGTCAATACTTCCTGTTTTCCCGAGCGTGTCATTGTACGAACTCTCTTCCCATGGATATTCACCCAGCTTTTGTAAGCCTGCTCATCCCCTGGCGAATTACTATAAAGTCGTGGAAAAAAAGTACAGGTTTCCAGTGGATATGTGTAGGTGGCAGGCAAATCGCGTTTTACGTAACTGGTACCGTCAAAATCTTTGGTTTGCCGCTCCGTTACCCCCGTGATTGGAGAGTTATAATTTTGTCCGTACAATAGTGGCCTTTTCGGGTACTGCTCCCGGTTAAGGTAATCAATCAGCGAATAAATATTATCCGGTTCACCAAAGTTAACGGGTGTTCCGGCCTGTGAACGAATGAGGTTTACTGCATATACCGAAAAACCGGTTAAAATAAGAGCAACCGAAAAAACTGCAAGTGCAGCATTTTTCTTTCCTTTCTTCTGAAAATATTTGATACCCAAAGTGACTAGTCCACCAAGAAAAAGAACACCGAAAATCATCCCTGAATTCAACGGAAAGTGAAGACCATTTATAAACAAAGTTTCGGCTACTGAAAAGTACCACATTGTACCCGGAATTAATCCGTATAAAACAGTAATAAGTAAACCACTGCCCAGCAAAAAAGAAAGAAAAATATTCTTAACGGAAACCTTACGTGACTTTAAAAAAACAATCATCGTTGCCGAAGGAATAATCAACAGGTTCATCAAATGAACGCCTAACCCCAACCCGGTTAAAATGGCGATAAATAAAATCCACCGATTGTTTTCAGGTTCGCCAAAGTGCGCTTCCCATTTCAAAATAGCCCAAAAACAAATGGTAAGAAAAAACATGGAAAGTGCGTAAACTTCACCTTCCACAGCCGAAAACCAAAAAGAATCGGTAAAAGCAAATGTAAGCGAACCAATTACAGCAGTACCGATAATCTGAAAAGTTTTGGAGCTGATTTTTTTCGACAAAAACACAATAATATGATACAGGAAAGAAATAGTAAGCGCACTAAAAAGTCCCGACATCAGATTTATTGATCGCGCAATTTGCTGTTTATCGCCAAACGACAAAAAGGTAAAAAGCCGCCCCAACAGCACAAACAAAGGAGCTCCCGAGGGATGGTTCACCTCAAGTTTATTTGCAGAAAGAATAAATTCACTGCAATCCCAAAAACTGGTTGTAGGTTCGAGTGTTATATAATAAATAATAAATGAGAATACAAAAACGGCAATACCTGCAAGTTGAACCGGAGATTTAAACTTCATTTTTCTAAAACAGTACACTTAACTGCAGAAAAGTTCAAATTCAACGAAAAGTAGTTATTTTTGTACAACATCAAAAAAAGACAAATTATTGGATAAACAAATTTTACTGGAAGGAATAGACCCGTTGGAGTTTTTCGGGATGAATAATGCCAAAATAAACCTGATTAAAAGGCTATTTCCTAAAATTAGTATAGCAGCCCGCGGCAATGCGCTTTATATACAGGGAGAAGAAAAAGAAATTCAACTATTCGAAAAGAAATTTGCCCTTATTCTCGATCATTATTACCAATTCAATGTGTTAACCGAAGATATTATTTTACAGATCATATCGTCGGGAATTTCGCAGATGGAGGAGAACGAGACACTGGAGCCTGACATCATTGTTTTTGGCAATTCGGGAAAACCCGTTCGGGCACGAACTCCCAATCAACGAAGGCTGGTAGAAGAAAGCTATAGCAACGACCTGATTTTTGCTATTGGACCGGCCGGAACAGGAAAGACTTACACGGCTATTGCACTTGCTGTCAGGGCATTAAAAAACAGGGAAATCAGAAAAATTATTTTAAGTCGTCCTGCTGTTGAAGCCGGTGAAAACCTTGGGTTTCTTCCGGGAGATTTAAAAGAAAAAATCGATCCGTATTTACAACCATTGTACGATGCTTTGCAGGATATGATTCCGCCAAAAAAACTGGAAGAATATATGAAGGACGGAACGATCCAGATTGCCCCGCTGGCATTTATGCGTGGCCGAACTTTGAGCAATGCTTTTGTTATTCTTGATGAAGCGCAAAACACTACTGTAAACCAGCTTAAAATGTTCCTTACAAGAATGGGGCTGAATGCGAAATTCATTGTTAACGGTGATGTTACACAGATTGACTTACCAAAACCCAGTAATTCCGGGCTTTTGCACGCACTAAAGATTTTGAAAAAAATCAAGTCGATTTCTATTATCCAGTTTGATAAAAAAGATATTGTACGCCACCAGTTGGTTCGCGATATTGTTGAGGCTTACGAGAAACATGCCGAAGAAAAGGCTGAAAATAAAGCAAAGGCAAAACCCGAGGTCAGGAAAAGAGATGAATGAAAATGATTATATTTGAAATATGGAAAATTTTATTGAACATATTAATATTTCTAACTTCAAATCAATCCTTAATTTAAAACTGGAAGGATTAAGTCGTATTAATCTTTTTATAGGAAAGCCTAATGTTGGAAAATCGAATATTCTGGAGGCACTTGGAGTTTTTAGTCTGCCATATTTGGAGCTAAATCCTAAAAAGAAACTTTCTTCTTTAATTCGAGTTGAATACCAGAATGAACTTTTTTTTGATGGTAATTTTGAAAATCAAATAATATTGAAATCCAACATTGGTTCCTACAGTATCACAAAAGGCCCCAATTATATAGATCCCACATCTGGTACAATTGAAAAACTGAACTATAATATTCTAGATTTCTGCTTAAACAATCTTGAATCAGAATCCCACATACTTTTTGACTCAAAACCTGGGCTTAATTTGGCTGGATTAACGCCATTCAGGAAATTAATAAGAGAAACAAAAACTGAATGGGAGATAAATGTTAAATTTTATATTTTTTCGAAAACAGTTATCACAAAAAAATCATACCTGAATTATTTGATTCCTCCTAATGGAATAAATCAAATGCAAATTATTGAAAACATACCAAGGCTAAAAGACGAGATTATCAGTCTGTTTAAGGAGTATGATTTGAACTTGGTTTTTGATAAATCAAGCCAGGAATTGAAGATTACAAAACCACCAAAAAATGGGGAAATCTTCTTAATCCCGTACAATTCAATTGCAGATACCTTGCAACGTGTAATTTTTTACAAAACGGCTATAGCTTCTAACCAAAACTCCGTATTGATTTTTGAGGAGCCGGAAGCACACGCATTTCCTCCATATATCAGCCACATTACACACGAAATTATCGAATCAAAAACGAACCAATTTATCATTTCCACTCACAGCCCTTACGTTTTGAACGATTTCCTGGAAAATGCACGGGATGAATTATCCATTTTTATGGTTGATTATAAAAACGGGGAAACAGTAGCCAATAAAATTGCCAAAAAGGATCTGGATGATATTTACGGTTATGGAATCGATCTATTTACCAACTATGAAACATTCCTGAAATGAGTGTTGACGTTTCCATAATTCCGGAATGTTTTGTTGACACAAACTTAATCGAAACAATCAGCCCTCCTCAAAGGGGGTATAATCACCAAAAAGGTTGTGGAAATGTAGCCAGAACAATGCAAAACAAATTTAGAGATTCATTTGCTGTTGGTATTATCGACAAGGATAAAAAAGAGATTAAATATCTTGATGAATTTGAACTGAAAATAAAAAATGAAAATCTGTTTCTATATCAACATCCAGTCAAGCCTCACTTTATAATACAGGTAAGTCCGGCTGTTGAAAATTTTATTCTTGCAAACGTTCATCAAAGTAATATAAACATAGAAGATTTCGAACTACCCAGCAACATTAATGAGTTTAAAAGAATAACAAAGAAACAAACAAGCAAAAAGAATCCGCAGCTTTCGAGGCTTTTTTCAGCGCTTAAAAACAAAAACGCCTCACAAATCATAACTCTTTCAAACTGGATTTCTTATTTAAAAGCAAATACTTACCATTCAGACATCAATGAATTAAAAAATATTCAATAATAAATTATAAATAATCAATCGATATGAGTAACGCATTAACAAAAACAGCATTCACTTTTCCCGGACAGGTTAATCTGTATGAAGGCAAAGTCCGCGACGTGTATAACATCAACAACGATTTCCTGGTAATGGTTGTTTCCGACAGAATTTCGGCATTTGATGTAGTGCTGCCAAAAGGAATTCCTTACAAAGGACAGGTACTGAACCAGATCGCTGCAAAATTTCTGGATGCCACATCTGATATCGTTCCTAACTGGAAAATTGCATCTCCCGATCCGAATGTTACGGTTGGTCATATGTGCGAACCTTTTAAAGTTGAGATGGTAATTCGCGGGTATTTAACAGGCCACGCCTGGCGTGAATACCGTGATGGAAAACGATTTCTAAGCGGTGTTCCAATGCCGGAAGGAATGAAAGAACACCAGAAATTCCCGGAACCTATCATCACTCCGTCAACCAAAGCAGAAGAAGGGCACGATGAAGATATTTCAAAGGAAGAAATTATTTCTCAAGAGTTGGTCGACAAAGCTGATTATGAAATGCTGGAAGATTACACCCGCAAACTTTTTCAGCGGGGTACCGAAATGGCTGCTGAAAAAGGGTTGATTTTAGTAGATACAAAATATGAATTTGGAAAGAAAGACGGGAAGATTTACCTTATCGACGAAATTCACACCCCGGATTCATCGCGCTATTTCTATGCAAAGGGTTATGAAGAAAGACTGGCAGCAAACGAACCACAAAAGCAGCTTTCCAAAGAGTTTGTGCGCCAGTGGCTCATTGAAAATGGTTTCCAGGGGAAAGAAGGACAAACGGTTCCGTTTATGTCGGAAGAATTTGTAAATTCGGTCTCCGATCGTTACATCGAATTGTTCGAAAACATTACCGGAGATAAGTTTGTAAAATCGGATACCTCTAAAATTGAGGAACGGATTGAAGGCGCAGTGAATGAGTTTTTGAAAGGAAAAGCTTAAAATACCCACTTGTCATTTCGGAATGAGGTACAAGTAAGAAATCTCTAAAAGAAATATTTCTCCTCTCCCGAAGTCGAAATGACATCTAATTCGTAACAAAAATGAAACAACTGATTTTAATAATTCTTCTTTTTTTGTTCACCGGAAGCATTTTTGCCCAGGATGAATTTACATTGGTAAAAGAAGGTGAAAAAGCTCCTGACTTCACCATTCAAATGGAAAACGGGACAACTAAAAGTTTATCGTCGTTAAAAGGGAAAGTAGTATGGATCAACTTTTTTGCAACGTGGTGCCCGCCCTGTCGAAAAGAACTTCCTGAACTGGAAAAACAGGTTTTTGATAAGTACCGTAATAATAAGAATTTTGTATTGATGGTTATTGGGCGCGAACACCAGTGGGATGAGGTAAATAAATTCAAAAAGGACAATAATTTTAGTTTACCGTTTTACCCTGATCCCAAACGTGAAATATTTTCGAAATATGCAAAACAGAACATTCCGCGCAATTTTATCATCGACAAAGACGGGAAAGTAGCTGTTTCCTCCGTTGGTTATAATGAAAAAGACTTTCAGAAAATAATTAAAAAAATAGAAGTACTCTTAAATTAAGTTTAAAAATTATCCAAAATATTCAAAGCTGTCAAAAACCATTGGCAGCTTTTTTTGTTAAAGAGTTATTAGTATTAAATTACTTCGCTTTTAAATACCTAATGATGAGTACACAAGCTTTTTAACTACAAAACTTAAAAATTCAAATGAAATGAAAAAATTGCTGTTTAAAGTATCTATGATTTTGCTCGTAGTTACTGTTTTCAATTCTTGTAATGAATCTCTCAATTCCCCTGTTGACACAAATGATCTGCCACAGAAATCCGGATTAATTATTGCTGCTGAGAAAGTACAAAATGTAATGACTTTGCAGGATAAAGTAACCCATGGATTATTTGAAAATCCTGAAGTAGTAGGAACAGGTACCGGATTAGACGAAACCGGGAAACCCGCTATCGTTGTTTTTACACTCAACAAAGTGGAACAACGAGCAGATGTTAATATGCAAAATATTGGACAGGGTGCACATCCAACAGCTCTACCTTTCACCATCGAAAATGTAAAAGTTATTCCAAAAGTTACCGGGATGTTTAAAATTTATGCCGATCCTACAGCAAGATTTCCGCGCCCCGTGCCAATTGGTGTTTCAACCGGTCATCCGGATATTACAGCCGGAACCATTGGGTGTCGTGTTACAGATGGAACAAACGTTTTTGCATTGAGTAATAACCATGTATATGCAAATGAAAACAAGGCATCACTTGGAGATAACGAATTACAGCCTGGACCTTATGACGGAGGTATAAATCCGGATGATGCAATTGGAACTTTATATGATTTTGAACCAATTGATTTTTCTGGTGAAAACGAGATTGATGCCGCAATAGCATTATGTTCTCCGGAAAATCTTGGATATGCAACTCCTTTTGGAGACGGTTACGGTGCACCCAGCAGCACTACTGATACACCAAGCTTAAATATGAAAGTTCAGAAGTATGGACGTACTACTGGATGGACGCATGGTAACATTGCTGAAATTAATGTAACAGTTGAAATTTGTTATGAAACTCACGGTCCTTTTAAATGTTCAAAATCAGCTGTTTTCGTGAACCAGTTCACTATAACCCCTGGAAGTTTCAGTGGTGGTGGCGATTCAGGCTCACTAATTGTATCAGATGATGGGAATAATAAACCCGTTGGATTATTATTTGCCGGAAGTAGTACCCGTACAATTGCAAATCCGATAAATGCTGTACTTGATAGATTTGGCGTAACAATTGATGACGGTAGTTTCACTGGAGGTGGAACAACAAATGTTCCACCAAAAGCAGATTTCACTTATTCTGTTGATTTACTTAATGTTTCATTTACAGATGCTAGTTCTGACAAAGATGGAACAATTTCTTCCAGGAATTGGGATTTTGGTGATGGAAATACTTCAACAAATTTAAATCCATCTCATACTTACAGTGCTTCCGGTAATTACAATGTAATGCTTACTGTTACTGACAATGATGGTGCTTCCAGTTCAGTAACAAAAACAGTAAGTGTAAGCGACCAGGTTCCAACCGGCATAACATTAACTGCAAATGGTTATAAAGTTAAAGGTCTTCAAAAAGTAGATCTTACATGGAGTGGTGCAACAGGCGTTGATATTTATCGTGATGGAAATAGTATTGTAACTAATGTAAGTGGATCAAGTTTTACTGACAATATTGACAACAGAGGAGGAGGTTCATATACTTATCATGTATGTGAAACCGGATCGACTTCTACCTGTTCAGCTGATGTAACAGTAACATTCTAATGTTAAATTCGTAATGATATATTTTAGACACAGTCAAATATAATGGCTGTGTCTTTTTTATATGAACTCAAGTATGAAAACTGTAGAAGAGATTTTGAAAAAACATACGGGAACACTTATGAGCATCAAAGGAGTTGTTGGTACTGGTCAGGGATTAAATGAGGGTGGATCATGTATTAAGGTTTTTGTTCAAAAACTAACTCCGGAACTGACAGATAAGATACCTGTATCAATTGAAAACATTCCTGTAATTATTGAAGAAACGGGGAGATTTACTGCAACATAATCGTCAAAAAATCCTAATCATTATTTACATAGTTTTAGTATTAATCTTTCAAAATAAAATACAAACTTGTCTTTTTATTAAAAAATTATATTTTTGTGCCGCGTTAGAAAATAAGCATGTATGTTTCTCTACAACCGTATCAATAAAGAGAATTTGAAAAGAAGGCTGCAGGAAGAGCCTTTTCAACGAAAAACTATTTCATTTTATAAATATCATTACCTGGAAAACCCGCAGGAGTTCAGGGATGCTGTTTATCGTGAATGGGATGCGTTGAATTGTTACGGGCGAATTTATATTGCCCGTGAAGGAATTAATGCACAGATGAGCGTTCCTGAACACCATTTCGACTCCTTCCTAAATACACTGAAAGATTATGAAATCTTAAATGGAATTCCCGTTAAATATGCCATTGAAGATGATGGGAAATCGTTTTACAAGCTTACAATTAAAGTACGCCCCAAACTTGTTGCCGATGGTTTGGATGAAGGAACATACGATGTAACCAATGTTGGGAAACATTTATCGGGACTTGAGTTTCATGAACAGATCGGGAAAGAGAATACGGTTGTTGTTGACATGCGAAATTATTACGAAAGCGAGATCGGTCATTTCAAAGGAGCTATTTGCCCCGAAGCCGATACCTTTCGTGAAGAACTGGAAATTGTAACCGATCTGCTGGAAGATCAGAAAGACAAAAAAGTTCTGCTTTATTGCACCGGTGGAATTCGCTGTGAAAAAGCCAGCGCTTATTTGAAGAACCAGGGTTTTAACGACGTAAATCAGTTACACGGTGGAATCCTGGAATATGCACGGCAAATCAAAACAGCCAACCTTAAATCAAAATTTATCGGTAAAAACTTTGTTTTTGATGAGCGGCTTGGTGAAAGTGTAAACGGACAAGTTATTTCAAAATGCCACCAATGTGGCAAACCCTGCGACACGCACACTAACTGCGCTAATCATGGTTGTCATATCCTGTTTATTCAATGCGAGGAATGCGCTGAAAAATATCATGGATGTTGTACTCCTGAATGTGCTGAAGAAAAAGTTACCGGAAAAGGAAAACAGTCAAAGGAACGTATCGTTTTTGGAAATAGCCGTCAATACCGGAAAAGCCTGACGCTGGTTCGATCGGAACTAAAAAATTAATCCAATATTTTTTCTATCTCGCTATTCAAGTTATTTTTAAGCCAACTTTCTCACTGTCATTTCGAAGAAGTGAAACGAATGAGAAATCTCTCTCTGATTCAGCGGATCTCTCCTCTCCCGATAACTATCGGGATCGTCGAAATGACAAGAAAAATTTAGAGCATGAACAATTTCTGGAAAAATTTTAAAAACCCTGTATTTTTGCTTGCTCCCATGGAAGATGTTACCGATACGGTTTTCCGGGAAATTGTTATGGGCATGTCAGAACCAGGTAAATTAAATGTTGTTTTTACCGAATTTACATCGGTGGAAGGAATGAATCATCCGGTGGGAAGAGAACGCGTTTCCGAAAGGCTCATTGTAAATAATACAGAGCGTGATCTTCTTCAAAAAATGAATATAAAACTTGTGGCTCAAATCTGGGGAAGAAATCCTGAAATTTACAACTCAGTTGCCAAATACGTCACTGAAAATTACCAATTCGATGGAATTGACATTAACATGGGTTGTCCGGTTAAAAAGGTTTTTAAACAGGGTGCCTGCAGTGCTTTAATTGGTGAACCCGAATTAGCAAAAGAAATAATTCTGGCGACAAAAGAAGGAACCAACTTGCCAGTTAGTGTAAAAACACGAACAGGAATAAAACAACATCAAACGGAAGAGTGGATTTCTAACTTACTGGAAACCCAACCGGCCGCAATTATTCTTCACGGTCGAACACAAAGAATGCAATCGGAAGGAGATGCAAACTGGGAAGAAGTAAAAAAAGCTGTTGACCTTAAAAACCAAATCAATCCAGATATCCCTTTGC
This sequence comes from uncultured Prolixibacteraceae bacterium, assembly GCA_963769925.1. Lineage (GTDB taxonomy): Bacteria > Bacteroidota > Bacteroidia > Bacteroidales > Prolixibacteraceae > Draconibacterium. The sequence goes on along the minus strand of CAVYOB010000037.1, from coordinate 541,261 downwards.
ATGGAAACGGTGATGTTTTTTCGTATGAAAAAGGATTGCAAAGAATTAACGAAACCGGTGTTGATGGTGTGATGATAGGACGTGGTATATTTCAAAATCCATGGTTTTTTGATCCTTCAAAAACAGAAATCTCAAAGGGGGACCGGATTGAAAAACTTATTCTGCATACACGACTTTTTGAACAAACATGGACAGGACTGAAGAATTTCAATATTTTGAAACGGTTTTACAAAATTTATCTGAACAGTTTTCCGGGAGCTGCTAAAATGCGCGCCGATTTAATGGAAGTAAAAGATTATAACGAAGTATATTCGTACTTTTCTGTTAGCAACTAATTTATACAAACTCAGCTAAAATCAATTCCTCGTTTAGGGGTATTTACTTCACCGGTTGTCATTGAATATAATTAAACCATAACTTTAATTACTTATTTCAAAAATCAACTGTCATGACCGAAAAATCAAACCGTCGCAATTTTATTAAAGGAACTGCAGCTGCAGGATGTGTTTTACTCTTATCAAACAAGCTATCAGCGTTTAGCCATTTCTCTCATCTGCAAGAAGAAGTCCCCGATCCGAAAAAGCTGGAATACTGTGGTTATACCTGTCCTAAAGACTGTAAATTTCTTGTAGCTTCTGTAAAAAATGATATTGAACTAAAAAAAGAAGCCTACGAAATCTGGGAAATGAAAGATCGTTTCGGGGTAAAAGAATTCGATCCTGACAAAGTTTTTTGTTTCGGTTGCAAAAACAAGGACAAACCTGTTGGAATTCGTCTTCAAAAGTGTGACGTGAGAAATTGTTGCATCAATAAAAAATTGGAATCATGCATTGAATGCGATGAACTAAAAACTTGCGAAAAGGATCTTTGGACAAAATTCCCTGAATTCAAAAACGCTGTTATAAAAATGCAGAAAGCGTACCAGGAATCAAAATCATAATTATTTCTTTCAAATTTCAAGTTCGATGTAATTATTTCGGTATTATCAGTACTTGTTATCCAATTACAACTTTTTACCATGAAATTAATACTTAGCCTAATTATTCTTTTAGTCTTTTTCTCCTGTAAAAACAATGAACATCAGATTTATCAATGGCGAGGTGAAAATCGCAATGGAATTTTTAATGAGAAGGACCTGTTAAAAGTCTGGCCGGAAAACGGGCCTAAAGAAATCTGGTATGCTGATAACCTCGGAAATGGGTATGGCTCGCCAACGATCACAGAAAATGAAATTTTTATAACAGGCGAAATTGATAGCCTTGCCTGGTTGTTCTGTTTCGATTTAAATGGAAAATTGCAATGGAAACAAAACTTTGGAAAAGAATGGGCGACTACTTATCCTGGTTCCCGATCGCAACCAACCATTGTTGACGATTTGATTTACGTTGGTTCAGGAATGGGGAATTTGTTTTGTTTAAAACGGACCAACGGAGAAATTGTATGGTCGAAAGATTTTGAAAAAGATTTTCAGGGTGTTTACCCCATGTTTGGGCATTCAGAAGCTCCGGTTGTTAATGCCGATAAAGTATTTTGGACACCCGGAGGCAAAATTCATAATGTTGTTGCGTTAAACCGATTTACAGGTGATTTAATTTGGTCGTGTAAAGGAGTCGGTGAACGTTCGGGCTATAATCCCGGAAATATTATTAATCTGTCCTCACGGAAAATATTTGTCACTTTTTCTGCTTATCATTTATTGGGAATTGACGCCGAAACCGGTGAATTACTTTGGACTCATTTACAAGACAATACACCGGTTGAAAAGAGGGAACCTGGCCTTGGCGATACACACAGCAATAATATTATTTATGAAGATGGTTTTATTTATTATGCTGCCGGTGACGGTAATTGCGGGGTAAAACTTAAACTTTCGGATGATGGAAGCAAAATAACTGAAGTCTGGCGAAACATAAATTTTGACAGTTACATGGGAGGAATTGTTAAGATAAATGATTATTTGTATGGCTGTGGAACTGCAAAAAAAGAACTTAAAAGTATAAATTCAACAACAGGCGAAATTATTGATTCCCTGAAAATTGGAACTGGCGCATTAATTTCTGCCGACAACATGCTTTATTACTATAATCAACGAGGACAACTTTCACTGGTAAGTTACAATCAGGGGAAAATGAAACAGGAAAGTGTTTTCAAAATTACCCGCGGAACAAAAGAACATTTTTCGCACCCGGTAATCAAAAATGGCATTTTGTATCAGCGGCACGGAAATACTTTAATGGCCTTTGATATTCGAAAAAGTAAAGTGTAAATTATAAACCCAGATATTTTAGAAACTCTTCCCGAACCGATTTATCTTTAAATTTCCCTGAATATTCTGCGGTAACTGTAGTGCTGTTTTCATCCTTAATTCCACGGCAGGAAACACACATGTGTTTGGCATCAATAACAACTGCTACGTCTTCAGTTTTTAAAACTCTTTTCAGTTCGCTGGCAATTTGAACGGTCAAGCGTTCCTGCACCTGTGGACGACGGGCAAAATAATCTACTATCCGGTTAATTTTGCTCAGACCAATTACTTCACCGCTGGAAATATAGGCAACATGTGCTTTGCCAACAATTGGCAAAAAGTGGTGTTCACAAGTGGAATTCATATTGATATTTTTTTCCACAAGCATTTCACCATATTTGAATTTATTTTCAAAAACCGAAATGTTAGGCTTGTTTTCAGGATTTAATCCGTAAAAGATTTCCTTAACAAACATTTTTGCCACCCGATGAGGAGTTCCGCGTAAACTGTCATCCGTTAAATCCAACCCTAACGTTTCCATAATTTCACGGAATTTATTTTCTATAACAGCAACTTTTTTATCATCCGGTAACTGAAAAGCATCTTCTCTCATCGGGGTTTCGATAGAAGTAGCAATATGATTATCTCCTATTGAATCATAATTTTCAATTTGTGAATTGTGATATCCGTTTCCGCCTGGTTGTGACTTTCCATTTGTCTTCCCGTTAACTGTTTTAAATATTAATTCCTCTTTCATCTGTTTTCCTTTTTGTGCAACATCGTTTTGCACCGTTTTTAATTCTGTCTTCAAACACGAATAAGTAAAACAGACAAAAATCTATTTTGTTTTAACGTGATTTTATTCTGTCAAAAGAAGAATTTTAGCCTTAAAACTTTAGAACGGATAAGATACTAACAAACAGAATATTGCAACATAATTATTACAAAATAAGAGGTGAAGATTCATTTTGAAACTTTTCTAAAAGCTTTTGAAATCAGTCCATCTACCGAGTATTTACCACTACCTGAAATAAGCAGAAACACATAAATGATTAAAAACATTATAGGGAGTTCTTTGCGTCCAAATGCCGCTGATCCCTGAGCAATAAAAACAACTACCGACATGGTAATAATCAGTGGGATAACTGCCAGTCTTGTTCCCAAACCCAGACCAACCAGGATGGAACAAAAGAATTCAGCAAACACAACCAATGTAAATGAAGTAACGACACCAATTCCTAACGGGTCGCTAAACCGGATTTCGCCACCTGCCAACAAGCGGCTCAGTTTCGGCCAACCATGCGTGAGCATAAATGCTGCCACAGCAAGCCGGAGAATTAACAACGCAATATGGATATATTTTGCATTTATTCCTGTTGAAAATAACTTTTTAATCATCCTTTCTTATCTTAAAATTAAAATTCTTAAAACTCTTTTTTTGACTACATTTTTCTGGTTTGGTTTGAAATTGCCATGAAAATAATATTCAAAAATAGGAATAGTAGCTCTTGTCAAAAATCCGGCTAATACTTTCCAACCTGTTTCCTATAATTTTTTAATTTCGCATCAATTAGAGATCAACGCATGAAAATAAAGTTTCTCATCATTATTCTTATCCTTATTGCGAGTTGGGGTTGTAAAAATTCAACTTCAAAGTACATTTATAACAGGGGGTTTGTTTACGGAACCATGTACAGCATGACTTATGAAAGTCCAAACGGAACAGATTTTCAGGATGAAATTACGGCTAAGTTTCATGAATATACCATGGTTTTTTCTACCTACGAACCACAATCAATCATTTCAAAAATAAACAACAACGAACCAACCGAATTGAGCCCTGAATTCATTACCTGTTTTAACAAGGCCATGGAAATCTCAAATATTACTAACGGTGCTTTCGATATTACGTGTGGCCCAATGGTAAATGCCTGGGGATTCGGACCGGAAGAAAAGGAAAAAATGACGCCTGAAATAATAGACAGTCTGAAAGCCATTACCGGTTATCAGAAAGTGAAGCTAAAAGATGGGAGAATCATCAAAGAAAATCCCCACATGAAACTGGATATGAGTGCAATTTCCAAAGGTTACACCAGCGATTTAATGGCTAAATTTCTTGCTGAAAAAGGATGTAAAAATTATATGGTAGAAATTGGCGGAGAAGTAGTCGCAAAAGGGAAAAATAAAAAAGGACACGTCTGGACAATTGGAATCAGTAAACCTGACGAGAACGATCCCTTTGGCAACGGCGACCTTCAGGCTAAAGTCAGTTTACCCGACCATGCATTGGCCACTTCAGGCAATTACCGCAACTTTTATATAGAAAACGGGAAAAAATATGCTCATACAATTGATCCGAAAACCGGATACCCTGTGCAACACAGTTTGTTAAGTTCCACTGTGTTAGCCAACGATTGCATGACTGCTGATGCCTTTGCCACTGCTTTTATGGTTATGGGTGTTGAAGCCGGCGAGAAACTGGCTGCCGAAATTCCTGAAATTGAAGTTTATTTTGTGTATGCTGATAAAGATGGAAAAAACCAGGTTTATATGTCGGAGGATTTTAAAAAACGTTTAGTGGAATAACCGCTATTTTACGGCATTCAACAAAAAAGCCGGTTAATTTCCGGCTTTCTGTTTTGGTATAAAACTTACATTATTAAAATCTACATTCTTCCAGGCTTTTCGTTGCTCCAAACGGTCCTGTGTTTGCGAACAATAAATACCCTGTCTTTTCAAATATCTGTTCCCACTTATATGTGTATTCGGAAATTTTCCTCCCTTCTTCACCAAAATCTTAATCGCCATTCCCGCCAAGCCTAATGCCATCAAACCACTGGCCAGTAATATTACTTTCAGAATTTCCATAATCTCCTACTTTTTTGTTCCGCAAAAATATACATTTCAAATTAGATTCTCTTCGCTATACCCCTGTTTAACGTTAAAAAATAGCCGTTGGACTAAAATTTAACATCTGTGAAGCCTAATCCGGTCAATTTTTGTAAATTTAATTCGAAACCAAAAAAATCAAAAAATTATGGAAAAACATATTAATGTCGTTGCCGCACTTCGGATTGGGTTTAGCATTCTGGGCCTGATCGCAGGGATTGTACTGTTCATTGTATTATATATTATCGGCGATATTTCAGGTGATCATGAAGCCGAATTTGTTTTATCGATCATTGCCAACATCCTGATTGTTCTTTTTGTAATTCTTAGTGTTCCGGGAATAATTGCCGGAGTCGGGTTATTAAAACGAAAAGAATGGGCACGCATTCTCACCTTGATTTTGTCGGTGTTCGATCTTTTAAATATTCCAATAGGCACAGCTCTTGGTGTTTATTCCATTTGGGCATTAGTCCAACCTGAAACCATAGAGCTTTTTAAGACCCAAAACAATTAATTATGATCAAAAATCTTGTTTCAATCCTGTTAATATTTGTTTCGCTGGTCACCGGTGCGCAGACTATTGTTCCCGATCTTGCAAAAGTAAATGACGAGACGGTTTGGAAAACTTTTAACCGAAACGCCACCACATTAAAAGAAAACGGAAGCGTAGTAGTAGCACTGGATGCCCGGCAGGGAGACGGGCTCGCAGTTTTCAAAAACCTGGAATTTGAAAACGGAACGATTGAATTTGATATAAAAGGGAAAGATGTAATGCAACGTAGTTTTGTTGGAATTGCTTTTCATATTCAGGATGAAAATACATTTAATGCCGTTTATTTTCGCCCGTTCAATTTTAAAAAGCCGGAACGTAGCGGACACTCAGTTCAATACATTAGTCACCCGGAATATACCTGGCAAAAACTGCGCACTGATTTTCCTGAACAATTTGAAAATCCGGTAACACCAATTCCCGATCCTGATAAGTGGTTTCATGCACGTGTGGAAGTTAACTGGCCCATCGTAAAAGTATTTGTTGAAAATTCGGCCGAACCATCGTTGGAAGTAAAAATGAAAAGTACATTCCAAAAAGGAAAAGTAGGATTTTGGGTTGGAAATGGCTCCGACGGGCGGTTTAAAAATTTAAGTATTACACCAAGAGGTTAATTCATTCGTTAATACAGAAATAAAATATGTAATGTCACGCTATAAATTTTAACTTAACTTTTCATGAATGAATTAATTCAATTGAAAGAAAAATCGGAAGAAAAGAAGCGTCTGGAATCACAATTGAAAAAAGCCCACCAGGAAGAAGCCCAACTTAATGATAAACTGAAACGGTTAACAGATCAACTAAAAAAAGAATTCGCCGACGTAGAACGGCTGGAAGGAAACGGCTGGAGCTCACTCTTTTACAGTTTCCTGGGAAATAAAGTTGAAAAACTTGACAAGGAGCGACAGGAATATTTGGCTGCAAAACTTAAGTACGATAGCTGCAAAAACGAATTGGAACAGCTGCAGAATGAAATCAGAAACCTGGAAAAACAATTGACTGAATTAGGTGATCCGGCAAAAGAACTTCAAAGTCATTTGGATAAAAAAAGTCTTCGATTAAAAGAAAGCGGTGACGATACTTTAAAGGAATACGAAGAATCTCTTGAAATACAATATGCTCAAAAAAAGGAAATTAAAGAATCAATCGACGCAGGTGAAGAAGCGCTTTCAGGCTTAAGAAATGCCATTCGAACGCTTCGGAAAGCAGTTAACTGGGGAACGTTTGATATGCTTGGTGGCGGATTAATTGCGACCGCAGTAAAACATTCCAACATCGATGAAGCCAAATCTCACATTCACTATGTTCAAACCAGTTTGAACCGGTTTCGTCGTGAGCTTGCAGATGTCAGGTTACAGGAACTACCAGAAATGAATCTTCAGCTTGACTCATTTACCACATTTGCGGATTATTTTTTTGATAACCTGATTTTCGATTGGGTCGTTCAAAGTAAAATACATCGCTCGCTTGAAGGGTGTGAAAAGGTTTACCGGAAGGTACTCGATGTGGTTACAAATTTGCGGGTAGCTGAAGTTGATGTTACTGAAAAGTATCGTAACATCCGCAACGAGTTAACCAGCTATCTGATCAAAAAAGAAATATGATTCAATATGAAATAATAATCACAGGCCGGGTGCAGGGAGTTGGGTTTCGCTATTTTGCCGCAAAAAAGGCACTGGAATTTGGTATAACCGGCTGGACCAAAAATATGGCAGATGGAAGTGTTAAAATAATTGCACAAGGTGACGAAGCTGTATTAAAAACATATGTCGATTACTTAAACATTGGACCTACACTTTCCAGAGTCGATAAAATCTCAATTTATAAGTCGGAGATTATCACGCTTTTTGATAATTTTAGCGTGAAATATTAAAACCATCGTTTTGGAAAAAAATAATCACCACATGACGCCCGAAGAATTTCGTACCGAGGGCAAAAAAATAATCGACTGGATTGCCGACTATTACGAAAACATTGAAAATTACCCCGTTTTATCGCAGGTAAAACCCGGAGAAATTAAAGCATCGTTACCTCAAAACCCTCCTCAAAAAGGAGAAACATTGGATGAAATGATGCGCGACATTGACGAAAAGATCATGCCCGGAATCACCCATTGGCAATCACCAAATTTCTTTGCTTTCTTCCCGGCAAATGCTTCATTTCCGGCAATTCTTGGTGATTTGGTTTCTTCCGGATTAGGTGTTCAGGGAATGATCTGGGCGACCAGTCCTGCAGTTACCGAACTTGAAACAAGGGTTTTAGACTGGCTTGCAGAAATGATGGGAATGCCTGAAAAATTTAAGTCAACATCAACAGGAGGCGGTGTAATTCAGGATACAGCCTCAACTGCCGCGCTCACCGCAATTATTGCAGCACGCGAACGTGCCACAAAATTCCGTTCCAACGAAAAAGGAGCTTGTGAAAAACTGGTTGCATATATTTCTACTCAAACTCACTCGTCCGTTGAAAAAGCCATAAAAATTGCAGGTATCGGGAAAGAAAACATCCACCTTATTGTAGTGGATGAGCTTTTTGCCCTGCGTACCGATCTTCTTGAAAAACAGATTGAAAAAGATAAAAAAGAAGGTTACAAGCCATTTTTTGTTTGTGCTGCGTTGGGAACAACTTCTTCAAATGCTGTGGATCCGATTAAGGCAATAGGTGAAATTTGCAGAAATGGAAAACTGCTGGTTACATATTGATGCAGCTATGTCTGGAACAGCAATGTTGTGCCCTGAATTCAGGCATCACATGGATGGAGTGGAACTGGCCGACAGTTACTGTTTTAATCCTCACAAATGGATGTTCACCAATTTCGATTGCGATGTTTTTTGGGTTGGAAACCGCGAAGAATTAATCAACACTTTCTCCATCTTACCGGAATATTTAAGAAACCAGGCAACAGAATCGGGACAGGTTTTTGATTACCGCGACTGGCACATTCAGCTCGGCAGGCGGTTCCGTTCATTAAAACTCTGGTTTGTCATTCGGCACTACGGCGTTGAAGGATTACAATATCACATTCGGAACCATGTGGAAATCGCCCGAAAATTTACTTCATGGGTAAAAGCATCAGAAGATTTTGAAATTTTTGTTGAACCACCATTTAACCTGGTTTGCTTCAGGCACAAAGCCGGGAATGATTTCAATATGCAACTGATGAACGCTGTTAACAATACAGGCAAAGCATATTTTACCCACACAAAATTAAACGGACAGGTTGTTTTACGTATGAGCATTGGACAAACCAACACCGAAGAACGACACGTAAAAGCAACGTGGAAATTGATTCAGGAATTAGCCAATAAAATAAACGTACAATAAGGGACACTGACTGCATTTGTAATTATATTTTCTGCAATAACATAAAATACAGTAACTTCCTAAAGGTAATTTTATTTAATCTATGTCTTTATAAAGGTCAGCAAATACGCAATAATAGACTGTAAATAAACACGTTATGTTTTTCAGAAAAACTGATATTTTGAATTTACTACCGGTTTATTTGTTTGACTCACAATGAACTTTTACTTTCACCCTCAATAAAATTGAAAACTGATAACCCGACATTAGAACGAACATTTAAGGGGTTGGCATTTTGTAAGTAAAAAACTTCATCAATGTTATTTTACATATAATCTAGAGTTTGAAATTAATTGGCAATAATTAAAAAAGGATTAAAATGTTTCATGATCAGTCGGAAAAATATTTAAAAAGTTCAGCTCCATTTGGAGCAACAGATTTGGCAAGTTACAAAGATACAATTGGGAATGTCAGACTGGAAGAACTGAAGAAAATTGCAGCGCCCCTTGAAAATAAAATCTGGGCACATGTCAACTCAACATATATTGGAGGCGGTGTTGCTGAAATGCTAAAAAGTATTGTCCCCCTTGCAAAAGGGTTGGGAATTAATGCCCAATGGCATTGTTTTGAAGCACATACTGAGAATTTTTTCTATATCACCAAAAAATTTCACGATTTAATTCAGGGGGTTAAGCAACCATTTGATGTGGAAGAATTGCACGGAGATTATATCGAAAATTCAATAAAAAATTTTGAAAATTATTCCGTAAAAGCTGATCTGACAATTGTGCACGATCCACAACCGTGTGCTACCTCAGTATTCGGAAATTACGAAGGGGCCAAATTGTGGCGGTGCCATATTGATACAACTTCGGCTAATAAACTGATATGGAACTTTTTCCTTCCCTTTATCAACCATTACGATGGCGCTATTTTTACGGATGAAAATTTTGTGAAATCAGGCATCAAAAAACCTGTTTATCGCATAGCCCCTTCCATTGATCCTCTTAGCCCAAAAAACAGACAATTATCCGAGATTGATGCCCGAAATATTTTGAGCACGCTATTTAATAAACATAAAATTGATGGAGACAGACCAATTGTATTGGCAATTTCCCGTTACGATATTCATAAAAATCAGGCAACAATTATAAAAGCTTTTAAAGAGATTAAAATTGACAAAGAAGTAAAAAAGAAAAAGCCTATTTTAATTTTAGTTGGCAATACAGCTACCGATGATCCTGATGGCCTGGCTATGTATGGAAAAATAATGGAAGAACGTGAGAACGACATGGATATTTTCTTACTGATGAATATCGATAACAATGATGAAAATGTAGGTGCATTAATGCGAATTGCAAATCAGTTTGTACACATTTCGACTAAAGAAGGCTTCGGTTTGGTTGTGACTGAAGCACTTTGGCAAGGCACACCGGTAATTGGCAGCAACGTTGGTGGAATTGCACAGCAGGTAATCGACAATGAAACCGGATTTCTGGTTCAGCCGTTTGACATTGAACAAATCAAACAGAAAATGAAATATTTACTGCTCCATCCGGAAAATGGACAAAAAATAGGTAAACAGGGCACAGAACATGTAAGACAAAATTTTCTGCTTCCTTCATTACTTGAAAAATATTTGCTGCTTATGCGTCATTATCTTGGTATCGATAAAAATCAGCCGTATTTTAAAATTAGGTAGTCTTTCTTCCAATACTTTATCATTTCGGAACTTTTTCTTTTAAGGACAAAATACCGGAAATAACAAAGTGATCCTCAACTCGATAAGTCCCTTTGTGACGTAAAAAATCATGATTTATATGGGTTGTAATAAGTTTTTGTAGGACAATTGAAACTTATAATATTATTTCAGAGCTTAATAAATGCTGAAACCAAATTTTCATTGATATCAAATTTATTCCCTAATATATTAAGTGTACGTTCAACGCTTACAAATTAATTCATTATTTTTAGCCAGAATTTAAAATAAAACTATAATGACAAATTTTAACGATATGGAAATATGGTTTGTAACCGGAAGCCAGCATTTATACGGTCCAGAAACATTAAAACAGGTTGATATTGATTCGTCAACGATTGTAAATGGGTTAAACGAATCGGGAAAAATACCGGTTAAACTCGTTTTTAAATCTGTAGTTAAAACACCGGATGAAATACTGGACATTTGTGTTCAGGCAAGCGCCAATAAGAAATGTATTGGAATGATTACCTGGATGCACACTTTTTCACCGGCCAAAATGTGGATCGCCGGATTAAAAGCATTGAGCAAACCATACATGCATTTGCACACGCAGTTCAATCGAGATCTTCCCTGGAGTGAAATCGATATGGATTACATGAACTTGCATCAAAGTGCTCATGGCGATCGTGAATATGGTTTCATTAATTCCCGGATGCGTAAAAATCGCAAAGTTGTAGTTGGTCACTGGCAGGAAGAAAAAGTTCATGCTCAAATTGCTATGTGGTCCAGAACTGCCATCGGGTGGGCCGATTCACAAGGATTGAAGGTTGCTCGTTTTGGTGATAATATGCGTGAGGTTGCCGTTACCGAAGGCGACAAGGTAGAAGCTCAGATTAAATTTGGATGGCAAATCTCGGCTTACGGAGTTGGAGATCTGGTTAATTATGTTGAAAAAGTTACTGATGCAGAAGTAAATGAACTTTACAAAGAATATGAATCGTTATACGATGTTGCAGATAACTGCAAACAAGGCGGCCAATACCATGAAAATGTAAGAGTTCAGGCACGTTACGAGATTGCAATGAAACGGTTTATGGTGGACGGTAATTTTAAAGCTTTTACTACCAATTTTGAAAACCTTACCGGACTTGCACAACTTCCGGGACTGGCCTCCCAAAGACTAATGGCCGCCGGTTATGGTTTTGGTGCTGAAGGCGACTGGAAACAAGCTGCGATGTTGCGTATTTTAAAAACAATGTCAGCCGGCTTAAAAGGCGGAAGTTCGTTTATGGAAGATTACACTTATCATCTCGATCCGGCAAATGCTGCTGTTCTGGGAGCCCACATGCTTGAGATATGCCCATCAATTGCAGCTAAAAAACCACGACTTGAAGTTCATCCGCTGGGAATTGGTGGTAAAGATGCACCTGCCCGTTTGGTTTTTGAAAGTGCAACCGGAGATGCCATGAATGTGACTTTAATTGATATGGGCAACCGTTTCCGTATCATCGTTAATACACTGGATGTTATTGAACCTTTGGATAAAATGCCTAAACTCCCTGTTGCTTCTGCGTTCTGGAAAACCCATCCAAGTTTGGAAGAAGGAGCTGCTGCATGGATTTATGCCGGTGGAACGCATCATTCGGCATATACTTTAGCATTAACACCTGAATATATTGAAACATTTGCAGAACTTGCCGATGTGGAATTTGTTCTGATTGACAAAAATACCAATGTCACCCAATTTAAAAAAGAACTCCGCTGGAACGAAATATATTATATGCTCGTCAACGGATTAAAATAATCTGAGGAAAATTTTAATATTCAATAAGGCTGTCTGTTTTATTCAGGCAGCTTTTTTTGTTGTATAAGTTAAACATCTTCCCCAATCCAAATTTCGATTTACTTTTTGAAAAATTGTCTGAAACTAACTCTCATATTGATAATATCATTTCATATTGATTGTAAAAACACACCCTGCAATTTTTTATGTCACTGGGTTCCAGTGCCAACAAAATTCTGGAAATAAATAGCACGATGCTTGCTTTATTAGTTTCGTTTACAAAACTAAAATGAATTATTATGAAAGGTAAAGGAATTTTTTTAACAACATTATTTATTGTTTCAATACTATTCTTTACGAGTTGCAACAATGGCGATGAAAACAATATCCCTGCTGGCAAGGGACATTTAAGTGTACATTTAACAGATACACCATTCCCTATTGATATGATCAGTAGTACAACGGTTACTATCGATAATGTTGAAATCAGAAAACAAATGGAAGATGCCATGGGAGAAGATAAAGACACTTTTATTGTACTAAGTAACAAGGTAATGAAAGTAAATCTTTTGGAACTGACAAATGGGTTAACGGAACAAATTGCTACCAGTGATCTCGATGCAGGAAACTACGATATGATTCGTTTACATGTAGTTGATGCAACCGTTGAATTGAAAGACGGATCGACATATGATCTAAAAATCCCAAGTGGATCAACAAGCGGTATTAAAGTTAAAATTAATCCTGCCGTTTATTTAACTGAAGGACAAACGTATGATGTGCTGCTCGATTTTGATGTTAGCAGATCATTTGTATTAAAAGGAAATTTGAAACACATTGTTGGATTCAATTTTAAACCTGTTATACGGGGAGTATTTCTGGGTGCAGCAGGAAGAATTGAAGGAAATGTTACTGATACATCAGGAGTCAATCTCGAAAATGCACTTGTAAAATCCTGGATTTCAGAATATAACGACAAATTAAAATCTGATAGTACGGATGTACATATTGTTTCATCTTTTACTGATTTTGACGGGAACTATAAACTTGTTGGCCTGCCGGAGGGAATTTATACGGTAGTTTGTTCTCATGACGGATATAAAAACGACACGGTAAAAAATGTTTCTGTAATGGTTGGGGAATCAACACCCGTTAACTTTAGTTTAGAAGAAGTAAGTGAATAAGTGGATGAAAATTAAAATTTGCACCCTTATAAAGAACCAGCGGTTCTAAAAAGTTAGGACCATTCTTTATATACATTTCATTTTGTTTAGAAGGTTGTTCAATATTTGAGCAGCCTTCATTTTTTATATTTAGTTTGGATTAAAACTCCCAATCATGGAAATTACAGTTTCCATTATTTTTCTGAATAATTCCTTAATAATTCGATCTGCTCCGTTAAACTCGCTTTTTTGTAATAAAGATCGTGACTAAAATTGAGAAACTTAAGAATTTTGAACGCATTGAATTTCTGAAAAAATCGGGACTGAAAAGAAGTAGTTGAGGAGCAATTCTGGTTCAGATCATTTAGTTCTGTCCAAAAGTTATCCTCCTCCACAAATCGCTGTATTGATTTCGGCAAATCTTTTAGCAGTTTATTAAACCGTTCTTTATCTGCTTTGTAAAACATATCTTTTATAGCGAAAAATTGTTTTATATCCTCAAATGCCTGAAAATTATAAGTTATTGTAAGATCCTCCTCCCCTTTCATCCATTTCTGAAGAATCGGCCCGGTGCCAAACGGAACACGATCGGACAAACGGGCTGAAGGATAAACCTTTGTTGTACTTATTTCGCCCACAGTTCCAAGTTGAACTAAATTCTGTAAGAAGTAAAAATCCTCTCCTGCCTGCCTGCGGTTCATCCCTCCCCTTTTTACATAAGCTTCAGCAGTAACCGCAAATGCCGAACCCACCGTGAACATTGGATATGGATAACCAATAAATCCGAGTGCTTTTTTATAATATTCCATGTACTTTTCGTACAACAGAATTCCACTTAAATGCTTTTTCCCCAACCCTTTAGTTTGATGCTGAAAAGAAATTGTTGCCCCTACGTGTTTGGGATTTTTAATAAAATAGCTTTCTATTTCTACCAAATAATTCTCTTCAACCAAGGTGTCAGCATCCAGCGAAACAATTATTCCCTCAGGTTTTCCCAACAAATTAAATCTACGCACTGCTTCATCCATTCCCCATTTTCTTGCCAACCCTGCCCCTGCCCATTTTTTTTGTAACTCTATTGGTCCAACGGGGAAAAACGAAAGCCTTTTACTGCTATTTTTCTTGCTCCAGCTTTGAATCTCTGTGAATGTTTGTAGGTTAAATGACTTTATACTCTCGTCAGCTACTTCGGAGTGATTAATCAGGATGATTACTTCTACATTTGATTTTGGGAGATTGCAATCTGTTAACGATTTGAGTGTTTTGAGAATTTCAGGTTCGCGAAAACATGGAATCACCACACTGATTCCAAGCTTATCGAAAGGGTTGGCACCGATCAGCGCTACCCGGTTATTTTTATTTAAATACGAGTCGGCAAACATCAGCACAAAGCTACAATTTAAGGCAAAAAAAATCCGGGTAAATCCCGGATTCTTTATTATTTAGTTTCATTTATTATTTCGACTTTTTCTGATACCGTTCATTCATTATTTTTAAAACTTCTCCGGTAATGTTATCAGCCTCTCTGCCTATTAATATATCGGTTCCATTAAAAATGTAATCGTATTTTTTATTGGCGTTTATATGGTTAATGCAACTCATCAAACTGTCCAGAATCTGTTTGTTGTTGGAAGCTTGTATGTCAGCCAGTTTTGACGAAAGATCCTGGTCCATTTTTGTCACTTCCTGTTCAATTCCTAATAACCGATCGCGTTCCTGAATAGCATGCTCCTGAGTTAAAAAACCACCGCGTTGCAGTTTTTCCTGGAATGCAGATGCATCTCTTTCAAATGCCTGACGTTTTGTACCGTATTCGTTAGTATAAGCTTCCTGTTTTTTGGTAAACTCATCATGAAGGTCTTCGGCCAAGGTATAATTCAGTATCACAGAATCAGCTTTAACATAAGCAATCTTTAAACCTCCCAGAGTTGCAACATTATTTGATGTTCTTGGTACATTTTCAACTGATTTATCCTCAGTAAAATGTAAAACGTATAAAACAGCCACCGCAACAAACAGTACAATGCTAATAATCAATGATGTTCCCTTCATTATATCTAATTTTTGTTTTTTTAAATTTCGACAAAGATAGTTTTTTACTTCAAACACAATTACACCGAAACCTAATTTTTTAAACATTTTAATTATCAGTCACTTCTATTAAAAACATGCATAAAATCATGGTTAACGGCTGATAAACATCATTGAAATTAAGGGATGGCAGATATTACTTTTACAACGGTCAAAATTTATTCACTTTACAAATAATGTTAAATAAGATCATTGCAAATATTTTACCTCATATGCCCAAAAAATTGGTTTGGGTATTTTCGAAAAGATACATTGCCGGGGAAACTATTGAAGAAGGACTACTGGCCTCAAAATTGCTCAATGAGAAAAATATTCTGGTTACCATCGATTTACTCGGTGAATTCATCAACACACTGGATGAAGCTGAAGAAAATAAAAATCAGTATTTTAATATTATTAACCGTTTTACTTCTGAAAACATAAAAGGTAACTTCTCTCTGAAACCAACAATGTTCGGTCTTCTTATCGATAAAGAAGCATGTTATAATTATATACGGGAAATTGTTAAACTGGCAGTAGAAAAGAATTCATTTATTCGTATCGACATGGAAGACTCGCAATGTGTTGATGCAGAAATAGATATGTTCAAAAAATTAAGAGATGAATTTCCTAACAATGTAGGACTGGTATTACAAGCTTATCTTCGACGTACTCTTGGGGATATAAAAGAACTTAATAAGGTAAACTCAACCGAACACCCAACAAATTTCCGGCTTTGCAAAGGTATCTATGTTGAACCTGAAAAAATTTCTTTCAAAGGATACCAGGAAGTCAGGGATAATTATCTGACTGACCTTGAATTTATGTTCCAAAATAAAATGTATGTTGCCATTGCCACTCATGATAAATATCTGGTTGAACATGCAATGAATTTGATTGAAAAATATAATGTACAAAAAAACAGGTACGAATTCCAAATGTTGTATGGAGTCACACCTGAATTACGTCAATCGATTGTTGATCAGGGACACGTGATGCGTGTTTATGTTCCGTATGGAAAACATTGGTTTAACTATTCAACACGCCGTTTAAAGGAAAATCCTAAAATGGCAACCGATATAATAAAAGCATTGTTTGTACGTGGATGATGATAATGTTAGACTGTAAAAATGGAGTAGAAGGATGGTTCAGGCCATCCTTTTCTATTTCAGTACGATCGGAAAATCAGTTCATCCAATAACCTTTTGGGTACATGATGCACTTTTTTCCTGTCGCGCCAGTACTTAATCTCATTATCCTTAACATCTTCAAGAACAACCGTTTCTGCCGGTTTCCCAAGTGCTATTACCCAAAGAATTTCAAGGTATTCCGGCAACTTTAGCAATTTGGTCACTTTGCCTTTGTTAACCGAACCAATGATACAGCCACCAAATCCATCTTCTACGGCTCCCAAAAGAATGCTTTGAATTGCAATTCCATCGTCGCAAAAATAATTATCAGCCAGCGATTTATCATGTAAAACAACCACATAAGCTACCGAGCGTTCATTTTCTTCCGGGCCTTTCCAATTACTTAAGTAGCCAGCCCAACCCAGATTAGGAAAAATTTTGTTGTTAATTTCAGAACTGCTGCAAACAGCGTATTTCAAAGGTTGCATGTTTCGGCCACTGGCTGAAAACCGGGCAAGCTCAATCCACTTTTGTATCTGTTCTTCTGATATCTTTATTTTTGAGTCGAAACGACGGTAACTGCGGTTTTTTATCATCAAATCACGAATCATAATACTCGATTTTTGGTTCTTTTGATTCTCTTTTTCACACGAAGTTTTTATATTTATGGTTCAAAAGAGAAAGGATAAAGTTAGAAGTTATAATTTAAAAAATTACTGACCAAACTTAACCACTTAGATAGTATAACTTCACTTTATCCTTCCTTCATTAAACGACACGATTGTTTTTCTATTGTTTTTTGATACTGTTAAAAAAACTTTACGGCAAAAAGCCTGAAATAAAAACCGGCCAAAATCATCACCCATTCAATTAATTTTTAGCATTAGTGAAATTAATTTTTAGCTTTGTAGAACAGAACAGAACAGTTAAAATTCTGACAAAGGGTAAAATATGACCAAATTCAAATTCAATGTTGATAATAATTCCAATGTTCTGAAATTTCAGCAACTGGTGGATTCTATTTTAGATTCTATTAGCCGAAACCAGTTAAAGGCAGGCGATATGCTTCCTTCGGTTAACCAAATAATGAAAGAATGCCAGTTGTCGCGCGATACCGTTTTTAAAGCTTACGCAGAACTTAAAAAGCGTGGAGTGGTTGAATCGGTTCCTAATCGGGGATATTTTGTAACCAAACACCGCACAAAAGTCTTTTTGTTTCTCGATACTTTTAAAGCATACAAAGAAGTTCTGTACGGATCGTTTCTGAAGCACCTTCCCAAAAGCATCAGTGTCGATCTTCACTTTCATCATTACAATATCAGTGTTTTTGAAAAGATTATAAGCGAAAGTTTGGGAAAATACAGCAGTTATATCGTTATGAATTTTGATCATTCCCGGGTATCCGGAATCATTGACAAAATACCCAGGGATCAATTATTGATTATTGACTGGAAAATTCATGCTACATTGGAACAATCCGCAGTCTATCAGGATTTTGGAAAAGCAGTTTATTCCTGTCTTTCGCAGCAAATTGAAAAAATATCATTGTACAAAGAACTAACTTTCTATTATCCAACATTTACTTATCATCCTAAAGACTCGATTGAATATTTTAAGAAGTTCTGTAATGATTATAAACTAAAATACTCGGTAATCTTTGAGCCTCAAAAATTCAGAATAAAAAAGGGAGGATTGTATTTGCTGGTCAGTGACCGTACATTGGCAACATTTCTCGACCAGTGTGCAGAAAAAGATTTTGAACCGGGTCGCGAAGTTGGCGTAATATCATATAACGAGACGCCGATGAAAAAATATGTAAAAAATGGGATTACGGTAATCTCGACTGATTTTGAATTGATGGGACAAAAAGCTGCTGAGTTTGTCATTTCAGGACAACCTATACACGTTGAAGTACCAACCACGCTAAAAATGAGATCATCGGTTTGATGTTTTATAACACTATTTTTGATTTTGAGGACAAGAAATAACAATGTAATTTTACAACATACCAGAACAGAACAGTTCAATTTAAAATATTAGTCTAAACAATTGTAAATCATGTATCTACTCGGATTTGATATTGGAAGTTCATCCGTAAAAGCTTCGTTAATTAACGGCGAAAATGGTGAATGTATTGCAAGTGCTTTTCATCCAAAACAGGAAATGAAAATAACTGCCCACCGGGCAGGATGGGCTGAACAAGAGCCGGAATTGTGGTGGAAAAATCTCAAACTGGCTCTCGCTGATGTTTTAAAAGAGTCAAAAGTTGATGCACAAAATATAACATCAATTGGGATTTCTTACCAGATGCACGGTTTGGTTATGGTGGATAAAAATCTGGATGTAATCCGTCCTTCCATTATATGGTGCGATAGCAGGGCTGCGTCCATCGGCAATAGAGCTTTTGAAGAAATTGGTGGACAAAGATGCCTTACTAACCTGCTGAATTCTCCGGGCAACTTTACAGCCTCAAAATTGAAGTGGGTTAAAGATAACGAGTCGGAACTTTATGCAAGAATTCACAAAATAATGCTGCCTGGTGATTACATTGCCATGAAACTGACTGGCGAAGTTCAAACAACAGTCAGTGGGCTATCGGAAGGAATTATGTGGGATTTTAAGCAAAATTCTATTGCTGATCTTCTTTTCGATAATTATGGTTTTTCAAAAGACATTATCCCTGAAATTGTTCCAACATTTGCAATACAAGGACAAATTTCAGAAAAAGCTGCAACCGAACTTGGTCTTTCAACGAAAACAACCGTTAGTTATCGTGCCGGTGATCAACCCAATAATGCGCTTTCGCTGAATGTGCTAAATCCGGGTGAAATTGCTGCAACTGCAGGAACTTCAGGTGTGGTTTACGGAGTGAGCAAAGAAATTAAGTACGATCCGCAGTCAAGAGTAAATACATTTGCCCATGTTAATCATTCCAGTTCAGATCCACGACTGGGAGTTTTGTTATGCATTAATGGTACAGGTATATTGAATGCCTGGTTAAAACGAATGGTCGGCAGCGATCTTTCTTATGAAGAAATGAATGATCTTGCAGCAAAAATACCGGTTGGTTCCCAGGGACTTTCGGTATTGCCTTTTGGAAATGGCGCTGAAAGAGTTCTGAATAACAAAAATATAGGATCGAAGTTGAGTGGGATCAATTTCAACATTCATCAAAAAGGACATTTACTTCGTGCTGCCCAGGAAGGTATTGTCTTCTCTTTTCACTATGGAATGGAGATCATGAAAAACATTGGAATTAATGCTTCTGTTATTCGTGCAGGAAAAGCTAATATGTTCCTCAGTCCTGTTTTCAGGAATACACTGGCTGGAATCACTGGTGCAACCATCGAATTATATAACACAGACGGCTCAATTGGAGCAGCACGTGGAGCAGGTGTAGGCTCGGGATACTATAAATCGTTTGCTGAAGCATTCTCTAATCTTAATAAACTGGAAGTGATTGAGCCTGATAATATCAATGAATCAGCGTATATTGACGCTTATAATACATGGAAAACTGAACTTGAAAAAGTAATTAACTGACATATTTTTTGAGGAACATAACTTAAATCAAAATAAATAAACCTAAAAAAATTACTGTTATGAAAAATCTATCTAGAAGGTCGTTTTTGAAATCCGGCACAGCTGCAGGGTTAGGTGTTGTGTTTATTCCGAATTTAATTAGTTGTTCACCGAATACCCAAAAGTTAAGATTTGCGATGATTGGTGTCGGAGGGCGTGGACAAGCAAGTTGGAGCCAGGTTCCGAAAGAAAGTTTAGTAGCGATGTGTGATGTTGACGACCGAATGTCGCAGGAAGCCAAGAAAGCCATTCCTAATGCCAGATGGTATAAAGATTACCGGAAGATGTTCGATGAAATGGCAAATGAAATTGATGCTGTAATGGTTGCTACGCCTGATCTCTCCCACTTTCCTGCGGCAATGGCGGCAATGCAGTTAGGGAAACATGTGTTTGTTGAGAAACCTTTAGCCCATAATATATGGCAGTTACGTACCATGAAAAAAGCAGCGAAATATTACGAAGTTGTTTCGCAAATGGGAAACCAGGGACATACAACCAATGGCATCAGATTGGTAAAAGAATGGTACGAAGCCGGTGTTCTTGGTGAGGTAAGAGAAGTTATTGCATGGCAAGGAAAAATTAATTTCGAAAAGGATTTCTATTTTGCAAAACCGGATACTTTCCCACCACAGGCAGAAGAAGTACCTAATGGACTGGATTGGAATCTTTGGCAGGGACCGACCGCCGAACGTCCATATAATCATATTTACTTGCCACGAACATGGAGAGGTTTTTACGACTATGGAAATGGCAAATTAGGTGATTGGGTATGTCACACATTGGATGCGCCGTTTTGGGCTTTGGATCTTGGATTGCCTGACACTGTTGAGGCAATTGTCCCCAATCCGGTGCCTGATCATAGTTTTGTAGCTGAAGAATCAGTTGTTACCTGGAATTTTGGAGCACGCGGCAATAAAGCACCGGTAACCATGAAATGGTACGAAGGAATTGAAAAACCTGCTGCAAGACCCGGGTGGGGTGTTGATGAGTTACCAGATGCTGGAATGATTATGATTGGTGATAAAAAAACGCTTATTACCGGTGTAAGGCCAAACAACCCAAGTTTGCTTGTTCCTGAAGAAGAACTAAAAGAATTCCTAAAAAATCCACCGGCACAAACCTACCCAAGAGTTGGTGAAGAAAAACCGGTTCAGGAATGGGTTGATGCAATAAAAAACAATACACTGCCGGGATCCAATTTTGATTATGCAGCAAGTTTAATGGAGATGGCACAGGTGGGAATTCTTGCACAAAGATTTGGAGGAAAAATTGAGTACGATGCCGAAAATATGAAAGCGGTTGGTCGCCCTGAATTGGATGCATACATTAAAGAACCTATGCGTGAAGGCTGGGTTTATGGTGAGAATATTTAAAATAATCATTTAATTTTTTATAAAATGGAAGTATTAAAAGGAAACAAAGAGTATTTCAAGGGTATTGGGCAAATTAAATACGAAGGCCCTCAGTCAAAAAATCCCCTTGCTTTTAAATGGTACGATGAGAACCAGGTAGTGGCTGGAAAAACGATGAAAGAACATCTGCGTTTTGCAGTTGCTTACTGGCACACCTTCTGTGGAACTGGCGGCGATCCTTTCGGTCCCGGAACACAAATTTTCCCCTGGGACGGAGCCTCAGATGTAATGGATGCTGCACATGAAAGAATGGATGCCGCTTTTGAATTTATTACAAAAATGACCATTCCTTTTTACTGTTTTCACGACACTGACGTTGTTGGTGATGGTTCGGTTTTCGAAATTGAAAAACGAATGGACAAAAATGGTAGAATATGCAAAGGCTAAGCAAGAAGCATCGGGAGTTAAACTGCTTTGGGGAACTGCAAACGTATTTTCAGCTCCTCGTTATATGAATGGCGCTGCAACCAATCCCGACTTTAACGTATTGGCAAATGCAGCTGTACAAATTAAAAATGCCATTGATGCAACTATTACCCTGGGCGGCACCAACTATGTTTTCTGGGGTGGCCGCGAAGGTTATATGAGTCTGCACAACACCAATACCAAACGTGAACTGGCCCACATGGGACAATTCCTGAGGACGGCTCGCGATTATGGCCGTAAACAGGGATTTAAGGGGACTTTCCTTATTGAGCCCAAACCAATGGAACCAACAAAACATCAGTACGATTACGATGCACAAACGGTAATTGCATTTCTGAAAGCAAATGGTTTGGAAAACGATTTCAAACTGAATATTGAAGTAAACCACGCTACTCTTGCAGGCCATACTTTTGCTCACGACCTGAGAATGGCTGCTGACAATGGATTGCTTGGCTCAATTGATGCCAACAAAGGTGATTACCAAAACGGATGGGACACCGATGAATTCCCAACAAGTGTTTATGAAATTACTGAAGCAATGTTGGAAATTTTGCAAGCCGGTGGTTTTACCAACGGTGGTATCAACTTCGATGCAAAAACAAGGAGAAATTCAACTGACTTGGAAGATATTTTTATCGCTCACATTGGAGGAATGGATGTTTTTGCCCGTTCTCTTGTAATTGCCGATAAAATTTTGAACAATTCAGATTACCTGAAAATGCGTGCGAACAGATATGCTTCATTTGATAGTGGAAAAGGCGCTGAATTCGAAGCTGGCAAACTGAAACTCGAAGATTTATATGAAATTGCAAAACAGGTTGGTGAACCTGCTCAAATCAGCGGAAAACAAGAATTACTCGAACAATTCATCAATTGGTATATTTAACCGATGAAAGAGCGAAATACTTTATACATTGCCGCAATAACTTTGGTAGCTACGCTTGGTGGATTACTTTTTGGATACGACACTGCTGTTATTTCCGGAGCTGAAGAATCAATACAAACCTACCTCATCAATGGACTTGGATTGGGTGCTCTGGCACACGGAGCAACCATTTCCAGTGCACTCATCGGTTGTATTATTGGAGGCAGTATTTCAGGTCTATTTGCTTCATAGTTCGGTAGAAAAAGAACCCTGCTAGTTGCAGCTGTTTTGTTCTTTGTTTCTGCACTTGGATCAGGATATCCAGAGTTTCTGTTCTTCCATGGGGTGAAGCTAACATGGGGTTATTATTTATGTTTAACTTTTACCGTGTAATTGGCGGAATTGGCGTTGGACTTGCTTCTGCTGTCAGCCCAATGTATATTGGAGAAATTGCACCTGCCGATATTCGCGGAAGGTTAGTTTCGCTGAACCAGTTTGCCATTATTTTTGGAATGTTGGTGGTTTATTTTGTGAACTGGGGGATTGCCAACGGACAATCACTTGAATGGATTAATACTATTGGCTGGCGGCGCATGTTCACTTCAGAAGCTATTCCGGCAGGATTTTTGGATTTTACTGTTTTTTGTTCCTGAAACGCCACGTTATCTTGCTTTAAACAACAAAGACGAAAAAGCACTTAATATTCTGACAAGAATAAACGGCGCAAAAATGGCAAAAGCAATTTTTGATGAAATTAAAACCAGCGTTGAAAAATCATCGGCTAAATTATTTTCTTACGGGAAAATAGTTATCATCATTGGAATTTTGCTTTCTGTTTTTCAGCAATTTGTGGGAATCAATGTTGCATTGTATTATGCTCCACGTATTTTTGAAAGTATGGGCGCAGACAAAGATGCTTCGCTGATGCAAACCGTTATTATGGGATTGGTAAATGTGATTTTTACTGTTGTTGCAATTTTCACTGTTGATAAATGGGGACGAAAACCCTTATTGATGGTGGGTTCCGTTGGTATGGCCATTGGGATGTTTGCCATTGCTGCACTTGCTTTTATGAAAATTATTGGTATCAGTACATTGGTTTTATTATTATTTACACTGCATCGTTTATGATGTCGTGGGGACCAATTTGCTGGGTTTTGATTTCTGAAATTTTCCCGAATAAAATAAGGGGAAAAGCAGTGGCCATTGCAGTTGCAGCTCAGTGGGCAGCCAACTATTTTATTTCATCAACCTATCCGGCAATGATGGAATTTAGCGGTGGGGTAACTTACGGTTTTATGGAGTAATGAGTATTATTTCATTTTTCTTTGTTTGGAAAATGGTTCCGGAAACCAAAGGAAAAACACTGGAAGAAATGGAACATTTGTGGAAAAAATAAAATAGCATACTTGGTTAAGAAAAAAAGAGGTTTCAAAAATGAAACCCTGTTTTTATTTTCATTTATTGGTTCCCAGTAACAAATTTGGGATACAATTTTTTCTTCCGTTTTTAATACTTTCATTGCTTTATCTACTTCTTTTTTGTCCAATCCGGAAGCTTCACAATTTCGCCGGCTTTTAATGGTTTTCCGGCAGCTTTTAATGTTTCCAATACTTTTTCTACACTCATAATTCTTATTTCTTTCTTATTTTGAAAATCGTTCCGAAATTACTTTCCAATCCAGAATTTTCCAAAAATCCTCGATATATTTTGGACGCGCATTTTTTTTGTCAATGTAATAAGCGTGTTCCCAAACATCACATGTCATTAACGGCTTTTTATTCATCCGTAAAGGATTTCCGGCATTGCTTGTTTGAACAATTTCCAGTTCACCGTTTTCATCTACAACAAGCCATGCCCAACCTGAGCCAAACAAAGTAGCGGCAGCTTTTGAAAATGCTTCTTTAAAAGATTCAACCGAACCAAATTTTGCTTCAATCGCAGCTTTTAACTCATCTTTAGGTTCTTTGCAACCATCAGGATTAAATTGCATAAAATAAAAAGTATGATTCCAAACCTGTGCACCATTATTAAATATTCCCCCATCTGTTTTCAGAATGATTTCTTCCAGCGAAGCATTTTCAAATTCAGTTCCTTTTACCAGGTTATTTACATTATTTACATACGCCTGATGATGTTTTCCGTAATGATATTCAATCGTTTTTTCACTAATGTAAGGTTCCAATGCATTTTTTGCATACGGTAATTGTGGTAATTCAAATGTCATAATTTTTATTTTAAAGGTTATTAAATTGTTGATTTTTGTTTTAAAATTAAACATCTTAATACTGAAAAAAGATTAATATAAAAGTTAATTTGAAATGAGTTTAAATAACCGAATGAACCATAAAGAACTTAATACAGGAATATTAACGAAGGTATGCAAGAATTTAAATCTCAATTATGGACTATTCACTCGTATTGAACATAATATTTTCATAAAGAACAACAAAAACCCCGGAGCCTCTGCTCCGGGGAAAAAACCAAAAATCAACTAACCTTTAAACCGCCTGGCGACTTCATCCCAGTTGATTAGATTCCAAAATGCATTTACATAATCCGGACGTCTGTTTTGGTAATTCAGGTAATACGCATGTTCCCACACATCTATCCCTAAAATCGGCGTTCCCTGAACTTCCGCAACATCCATCAGCGGATTATCCTGGTTGGGCGTTGACGAAACCGCCAGCTTTTTATCTTGAAGTATCAACCATGCCCAACCCGATCCAAACCGCGTTAACGCAGCTTTGACAAATGCTTCCTGAAAATTTTTTACAGAACCAAATGAATCATTAATTGCATTGAGCAACTCCCCTTCCGGATTTTTTGATCCACCGGGAGCAATTACATCCCAATACAAATTGTGGTTATAATATCCACCTCCATTGTTTCTCACCGCAACTGAATGACCTGAAACTCCTGAAAGAATTTCTTCAATTGACTTTCCTTCCAAATCAGTACCTGCAATTGCAGCGTTTAAGTTATTTGTATATCCTGCATGATGTTTATCGTGATGAATTTCCATTGTACGCGCATCAATATAAGGTTCTAATGCTGCGTAATCGTATTTTAATTTTCCTAATTCAAATGCCATAGTGTTACTTTATTAAAAGATTTAAATATATTTTATTCCGAAAACAAATTTAACGGCTATTTAGAATTAATCCAAATCTTTGACATAAAAAACATATTGAATTCGTTTATTGTTCATAGACTTATTCAATTATATTAAATAGAAATAGCACAAAACCTATTTTTAAATTTGAATATCAATCATTTAAATTAAAACACAGCAAATGTTAAAAGATTTACACCTCCCTGATTTTTAGTAATACAATCAATACAGAAGATTGAGCTAAAGGTTAATTTACCTATTATTATATTTCTGAATTTTCATATTTATTTATCATAAATGCGGTTTACTCTAAAAAGAAGTGTGTTCTGCCCCCTGTTACTCTTCACTCCTATTAATCTAATTATTTCAACAACATTGAGTTACTTTCCAAACTGCAACAAACTGGTCAAAATATTTGCAAATACAAGCGGAGAGAGCTACATTTATTAGTATAAATAAGAGTTCTTTGAAGAAATAAAAATATTTCCGCATTGATTCTACATTTGGTAAACTCAACAGTAAAATTTAAACCGAGAAAGCTCTTTATGGTCGCTAAGACAGGCCTTGTAGTCCCGATATTTCGGGATGAGTCGTAAGACCAGTGGAAGTCTGATCGATCGGGCACTCAAATCCTGTTATTCAGGGGTTTTACGCAAACGGGGTCGATGCGGATTTTTTTTGCCTAAACTTTTTATAATATGCTTTGTATCAGTTAATAATTGATGACTATTTATCGTTCGAAGTAATTTTGAGAAATCAAATACAATATAAAAAGCTCAACAAATAAAGATATCCGTGCAATATAGTCGCCATATTTTACGTAAAAAGTGAGCCTGTCATTTACATTTAATGTCCCCTGAATAACAGCTTCCTGCCACCAACCTGTTGATTGAACACATCACCTCTTTGATTGATAAAACAAGAAATACCTGTATTGGCAGCACGGGCAATACTTCTCCGTGTTTCAATAGCCCGTAAACGTGCAAAAGAAAAATGCTGTTTGTATCCGGGAGTATTTTTCCACCAGCCATCGTTGGTTATAATAAAAATTAGTCCGGCCCCTTTTTGGACATACTTAGCCACATATCCGCCAAAAACCGATTCGTAACAAATTACCGGAGCAACCTGTAATCCACTATTGGTAACAAAATTAGTTGGTTCTTCCTGGCTCCCCAAACTAGATGATGTTCCGCCGATATTAATAACAAGATCACCTAAAAACCCCAGGTATTTTATAAATGGCATCTTCTCAACTCCTACCACAAGAATCGATTTGTGATAAACCTGTGGTTCACCCGTTCGTCCCAAAAACAAAGCAGTATTGAACATGTCATATAGCATTCCGTTTCTTTCTCGCGCAGTAATTGTTGCATGTTCCTTATCAGGGTATATTTTGTAAGACGAAACTCCAAATACCATTTCAGCTTTTGAATACTGATGAATAAAAGATCGTCAACTGCTGAACAAATTTATTATTTGCAAATTGATCTTCATTCCAATAATTCGGATTCTCGAAAACGGTCTCCGGACCAACTATAAAATCTGTTGTGTTTGTTAGTTTTTTCCTCGGCCAGTTGTAAAAATGTTTTTAATTTTTCATTTTCTGCAACCATGTCATATTTTTCTGAATATGGATCGATGTTGGGTTGAACAACTACAATATTTTTAGGATCCTGTTTTTCTTTATAGTTCGAATATATTGACCGCGAAATGATTATGGGAACAACCAGCATTACAAAAATAAAAATCAGGTTAAGCAGTTCATATTTTACCGGAGTTTTATTCAGCAACTCACTTAGCGTTTGGAATATCAGTACATTCAGCACCAAAACCCATAGCGAACCACCCAATACTCCAGTGAATTCGTACCATTGAATTAATTTTACCTGGTTGGCAAAACCATTTCCTAGTGTAAGCCAGGGCCATTCAATATCCCAGTGAAAATGAAAATATTCAAATGATATCCAGAAAACCACCAATGATATGTATCCTAAATTTGAGCGAAAATTCCGTCGTGCAGTATGTGCCAGCCACCAAACCAGCGACATTAAAAATGAGTTGGTAACGATTGCCAGCGCAGCTCCCAGTTTTGTGGCATACATAATCCACCATGTCGTGAAAATATTCCATACGAAAAATGCCAGCCAGGCGTGCCCCCAAAATGAAACACCTCTGAATTCAGCATGATGTTTCACAAAAAACGATCAAGGAATAACAATGGCAAAAAGGCAAAAAAAAGTATCCATCCGGGAAACCCAGCCACGGAAGACTGAGTAAAATGCCACTTAATACCGAAAGTAAAATCCGATAGCTTCGTTTCATTTCTTTTATTACTGGGCTGTTATAAAATTGCTTTTTTCTTTTTACTTTCCCGTTCAAAAACAAAATCTATTTTTCCCACTACCAGTCCGCCCCACCAG
The DNA here is from genome assembly GCA_963769925.1 of uncultured Prolixibacteraceae bacterium. GTDB lineage: Bacteria > Bacteroidota > Bacteroidia > Bacteroidales > Prolixibacteraceae > Draconibacterium. The sequence goes on along the minus strand of CAVYOB010000037.1, from coordinate 512,606 downwards.
GCCTGGTTAACAATAACCTGTTTACCAACTTTATTTTTTAAAAACATCGGTTCCTCCAAATGTGTGTGAGTATGCCCTCCAATAATTAAATCTGTATATTTTGTTTCAGATGCCATAACAACATCGCTTATCTTACCATCGTCATATTTCAAACCCAAATGTGAGAAGGCAGATCACCAGATCACATTTCTTTTCATTTTTTAGTAACGATTCCATTTCAAGTCCAACTTTTACAGGATCTTATAAATCGTATTACCATAATTTTTATCCGCCACCAATCCTTTTAGTTCAATACCCAGACCATAAATACCAATTTTAATACCGTCACGTTTAAAAATTTTCCATCGCGGAAATTTGCCGGCCAGAATTGTATCGGAGAAATCGTAATTCGAATTGATAAGCGGGAATTTAGCATTAGGAAGTGGCTCTAAAATTCCTTTCAGACCATTATCGAATTCATGGTTACCTAATGTTCCAGCATTATATCCGGCAGCACTCATCACTTTCAGCATCAAATCGCCATGAAAATAGTTGAAATAAGGAGTTCCCTGGAACATATCGCCGGCATCGAGTAATCAAAGTATTTGGATTTTGTTGACGGGTTAATTTTGCAATTTCCGAGATTCGCGCCAAACCACCTTTATTTGCAAAACGTTCATCGGTTCCTGTAAACGGTTCTATATGAGCATGAAGATCATTGGTATGCAAAATGGTAATTGTTACAAAGTCATCGGCTGGCAAATAACTGTAACGGAATTATTCCCAGGCCGGCTACCGCAGCACCAACCCCGGCCTCTCTTATGAAATCCCTTCTATTCATTCTTTATCCTCCCATCCAGGTTTTATCAGCAACTTTTCCCTTCGCTTTGTTCTTTTTCAAGGTATGAGATGATAACATCTCTGATTTTCTCTCCTGTATTTATTATTGCCTGTTTCTGCAAAAACATTGTCATATCATCACCACCATTAGCGATATAATCATTGGTTACTATCCAATATTTTTCATCCGGGTTCAGCGCCTTACCATTAACTAACACGTTTTTTGCTTTCTTATTTGAAATTACAAAACGAACTCCGCCAACGCTGTCTCCTCCCTTTGCAGCAATGACATTTAAAAAATCCTGCAACTGACCTCCGGTAAATTCAACAAAAACCATTTCATTATCAAATGGCATTAATTCGTAAATATTTTCAACAGTAATATCACCTTTTGGAAGTGGGGCACGAATTCCGCCATAATTGAAATACGAAATTTGTGGTTGAAAATCAAGTCCGCGCTTTTGAGCTTCTTCTTTACCCTCACTGAGCAATAAATCAGCCAAAAAGTTAGTTAAACTACTTTCGGGTTTTGCTTTTTCCATTTCCATTTCGGAATACGAAATCACCCGTGACATATCTTTTTCAAGAATTTTTTTGTATGGAAGATAAATTTGAATTAGTTGGCTGTCAACGGGGTTAATATCTTCGGTAATCCCTATGTTTTGGGTTTTAACCGATGTTGACACCATAGTGGTTTTGCAGGCAAAAAAGAACAAAACCCAAGTTATCAACAACGTATAGCTGAAAGATCGACCCATTCGCAAAAATGATTTTTATTTTTTAACGTTATTTTAGCAACGGCGTTGTGTAATCATAAAGCAGAAACTATGATTTTTATGTGCGATTCAAACTTACATATAAAATTATTTAACCGGTTTATTTTAATCTTGTTTTTAGCCTTTTTTATGATTCCGGTAATAGGAATCGCACAGAAAACAGAGGTTGTTGCGGAAAAAGGGGAAGGTATTTATCGTATACTTACCCGAAACGGCCTTTCTGTTTCAGATAACCTAAGTGCTTTTATTGAACTGAATAAAGACAACCTGGGAAAAAACAATACTTTAATTGAAGGGGAAAAATATTTTTTACCTGAGAATACCAGTGTACCCGAAAATGCTGAACCAGCAAAGGCAAAAGGTAAAATCATGCACTTTGATATTTTTGGTGAAAAATATGCCAATGTTGAAGTGACCAGCGATGATTTAAAAGGTGCTGTCTATTACCTTGTTTCCGGGCATGGTGGTCCCGATCCCGGGGCTATGGGAGAATATGGCAGTCACACAATTTGCGAAGATGAATACGCTTATGATGTTACTATTAGACTGGCCAGAAAACTGATTTCGGATGGAGCTAAAGTTTACATGATCACTTCTGACAAAAATGATGGAATACGAGACGAAGCCTTTTTAAAACCGGATAAAGATGAAGTTTGTTATCCGAACCTTAGAATGCCATTAAATCAAATCAGAAGGCTTCACCAACGCACCGATGCCATTAACAAACTCTACAAACAAAACCGTGGTTCTTTTCAACGAATGATTGTTATCCATGTTGATTCGAGGAGTAAAAGCGAAAATATAGATGTTTTCTTTTACCATGACAAAAGAAGCAAAACCGGTGAAAAAGCAGCGAACATTCTTCAAAAGACCTTTCAACAAAAGTATGATAAACATCAGCCTGGCCGCGGGTACAATGGTTCAGTTTCTGAACGTAACTTATACGTCATCAGAAATACATATCCGGCGGCTGTCTTTATAGAATTGGGAAATGTGAATCACCAGCGTGATATCCAGCGGCTCATCATACCAGACAACCGGCAGGCCTTAGCTAACTGGCTGACAGATGGTTTGATAACCGATTACAGGACCAATAAATAATTCTACCGCTTTTTCTTAAGAGCTTATTCAACTTTTATTAAATCAGGATTAAAACCAAACTTCCAATCTTTTTCGTTGTTCTTTTAATACATGAAAAACGATGAAGCAATAATTCTTTATGATGGCTTTTGCCGATTGTGTAACGGAACAGTTCGTTTTCTTATTAAGCATGACAAAAAAAAAGTCTTTCAGTTTAAGTCTTTGCAATCCGAAACAGGACAGCAAATGCTTGATAAATACAATGTTCCTGACATTGATACAGTGGTCTTTGTTTCCCGTAATTCTGTTTATACCCGTTCAGATGCTTTTATTGAAATAGTACGGTTACTCCCTTTCCCATGGAAATTGGGCAAGGTAGTAAAATACGTTCCCAAAAAATGGCGTGATTTTATATATAATACGATAGCCAAATATCGTTATCGCTGGTTTGGGAAAATGGATTCCTGTAAAACAGAATTTTAGAAAATCCTAAATATTATACAAGAGTCTTTATTTATAATACAGTCAAACAAAATGTTAAGAACCTGTATTAAATTATAACAGATGAATGACCAAAACAGAAAAATATAACTAATTCGTCATCAAATATTTGTCACGACGAATAAAAATAATTAGCTTTGAATTAACAAGACCAAGAAGTAATATCAGTTCTATATCTTTTGTTTATAAACAAAAAACCAAAAGTTAATGAATCTAAAAAATTCAAAAAACGTTAGAATTGTTGTTTACCTCCTCTTAATAATCATATTCCTTTTTTTAACTGTTTGGTTTGGAAGTAAGCTCTTTTGATCGTTAAATATTAACGATCAGAATCCTTTCAGAAATAACTCAGTAATTATATTTTTAACAATGAACTGTGAAGATTTTATAACTCGAGATCTCCTGATTCGTAGTCTTTATATAGTTTTGAAAGAGCACTCATCCAGCTACTTAAGCGTTTAACAGCATCTTCAGTCTCTGATGTAATTTGTATGTTTTGCATTTTAAGCAGAAGATAGCCGTAGATGGCATCAAGACTTAGCTGAATATCATTATTGGCCGCACTATTTTTTTGTTTAAGTTCATTAACCAGCCCGGTAACTGACCTGAAAATCTGCGGATAAACAGGATCTGCTTCTGTCTCCATCAGCTTCATATGAAGCTCGTTCATGTCCGTAATCAGGTTAATTAAAAACTGGAGATGACCATTTTCCTGGATACCTTCTTTCTCCATCATAACTACCAGATTTTTGTACCATGCCACAATCTCAGCTTTTGTTTTTTCATCAGTCTGATATGATGAAATCAACCGTATTTCTATCAATTTTATATCCAGATGAAAAGCGCGGATCAGGTTCTCAACCTGATATAAATATAAAATGTACTCTGCTATATTTTCTTTTCTTTTTTTATTGGCTACAAGCATAATAACAAATTCGGGTTATAAATTAAAAAAATCATCCAAATCACGGCGTTCCTTTTTTGTTGGTCGGCCGGTACCTTTTTCACGTGTACTCCAGCGCATCTTTTTATGCATTTCCTGCAATGCCAGTTCTTCCGGTAATGTAACATCTTCAGCAAAATCGGGAACAAGTGTGGCAGACATTCTTTTTTCAGCCAACGCCAACACTTTAAATCGACGTTTATAAGGCGGCTTACGAACCTGAATTATTTCACCGGGGTGGATTTGACGTGATGGTTTTACGGGCAAATCATTGATTGAAACGTGTCCTTTTTTACATGCTTCGGTAGCCTGGCTCCGGGTTTTAAAAATCCTAACCGCCCAAATCCATTTGTCTATCCGCAAATGTTCTTCCACTCTATTTTCTTTTGTTGAAAAAATTCATTGTCCGCTCGGTGCCGATTGTACCATAACTTTTAATAATTTCGATACAAGTATCTATTTTTTCTGGCAAAACTTTCCGTTCATTCGAGGTCCATTCTCCCAGCACATAATTTACCTGGAATCCCGGATGAAAATCATCACCAATACCAAAACGCAACCGGGCATAATCATTCCGGCCAATTACCTGATTGATATTTTCCAGCCCATTGTGACCACCTGCGCTTCCCTTTGCTTTTAACCTTAAAGTGCCAAAAGGTAAAGCAAGATCATCGACCAAAACAAGCAATTTTTCAATGGGAATATTTTCCTTTTTCATCCAGTAATGCACGGCTCGTCCGCTAAGGTTAACATAAGTAGATGGTTTAAGCAGGATAAACGTACGTGCCTTGTATTTATACTCAGCCACAAACCCGTAACGACGGTCGCTAAAACTAATATTGGACGCCTCTGCGAGAGCGTCCAATATCTGAAAGCCAATATTATGGCGAGTATTTTTATATTCTGGTCCTATATTACCGAGCCCGGCAATTAAATATTTCACCAAATTTTATTTTAGCGTTTATTCTTCACTCGCTGCTTCTTCAGTTGAACTTTCTTCACCTTCTCCCACTTCTTCTTCAGCATTTTCGGTACCAGCCGACTTGGCAGCCCTGGTAACAATTACAGAAGCAACAACACTTGATTTATTATCCAGAAATTCAACATTGTTAACCGATAAATCACCAACCTTAACATTCTGGCCAATGGCTAATTTAGTTACATCTACATCAATAACATCAGGAAGATTACCGGCCAACGCTTTTACTTTCAGATCGGCGCAGATTGGTTTTTAATTTACCCCCGGCTTTAATACCTTTTGCCATTCCGGTAATATTAACCGGCACTTCAATTTTAACTGCTTTTTCTGCATCAATCTTCAGAAAATCAACATGAAGAATTTGTTCTTCTACAGCATGCCACTGTACATCCTGCATCAATGCAAGATAAACTTCTCCGTCGATATCAAGATCAATTAAATATACACTTGGCGTATAAACCAATTTTCTTAATTCACTGAATGACACGGCAAAATGTATTGGTTCTTCTCCACCATACAAAACTGCCGGAACTATTTCCTGAGCGCGAAGTCTTTTCGACTCCTTCTTTCCAAGGGCTGTTCTTTTTTGCCCCTTTACTACAACTGTTTTCATTTTTAATACTTTACGTTAATAATTATGGTACTCAGTCCTTCCCGTCTGCTGACGGAATAACAGCATGCATAACTAACTTAGTGCCTGCTTATGGAAAAAGCGGTGCAAATATATAAATTACCTGTAATAAAGAGAACTAATTGATTGATTTTTATATACTCTTTTAATAGCCTCACCAAAGGCATCGGCTACTGTAATGTATTTAACTTTACTACTTTCTGCTTTGTACTGAATAGAATCGGTAAAATAAACGGCTTCAAGTTCCGATTTTTCAATACGCTCTACAGCCGGACCGGAAAGAACACCGTGAGCAGCAAATGCACGAACACTTTTAGCTCCCACTCTCTTCATCAGGTTTGCAGCTTTGGTAATTGTTCCGGCAGTGTCAATTATATCATCAACAATAATTACATCTTTACCGGCCACATCACCAATCACTGTCATATTATTAACCTCGTTGGCCTTTGCACGGGTTTTGTGACAGATCACCATGTCGCTTCCCAACATTTTAGCATAAGTATTGGCTCGTTTTGTTCCTCCAACATCCGGAGATGCAACAACAACGTTGTCAAGATTCAGTTTTTCAATAAACGGAACAAAAAGCGCCGATGCATATAAATGATCCACAGGAACATCGAAAAATCCCTGTATCTGATCGGCATGTAAATCCATGGTAATAATACGGTCAACACCGGATTTCGAAAGTAAATCAGCTACCAGTTTGGCCCCAATCGAAACACGGGGCTTATCTTTTCTATCCTGCCGGGCATAACCGAAATAGGGAATTACAGCGATAATTTTGTAGGCACTGGCTCTTTTAGCAGCATCAATCATTAATAACAGCTCAAGCAGATTATCAGCCGGTGGTGGCGTTGACTGAACAATAAAAACATGTGAGCCACGAATTGTTTCTTCATAACAAGGTTCAAATTCCCCGTCGGCAAAAACCGGGCAGGAAGATAAGCCGATATCAACTCCCAAACTATCACAAATTTTTTCTGTTAATGACCTGGTTGCTCTTCCACTGAAAACTTTTAATGAATTTTTGTTACCGCCCATTTCAATTTTTTTTATTCAGATAAGGAATTATTTCAAAATTAGTAACTTTACTTTTTAATCTGTTCCTTTTGTTAATAAGTTCGTATATCTTCTCTAGTTATCGTTGTCGCTATTTTTGTTTACACTTTCAATAAAATCGAGTATTTCCTGTGCGCCTGTTCCTGTTTCCGCCGAAGAAATAAAATAATCCGGCATGACTTCCCATTTTTCAAACATTTTTTCCTCGTAGTTTTTCAGGTTGGTTTCCAGTTCCTGCGGTTTTAGTTTATCAGTTTTTGTAAAAACAATGGAGAATGGAATCTCACTAATACCAAGCCATTCCATAAAATCAAGATCAACTTTCTGTGGTTCATGTCGCGAATCAATAAGTACAAAAAGACAGTATAGGTTCGCGCGCTGCAAAATATAATTTTGGATGATATTCTCTAGTTTTTTCCGCTCCTTGAGTGGGATCTGTGCAAATCCATAACCGGGCAAATCAACCATGTACCATTCCTTATTAATTAAAAAATGATTAATCAACCGCGTTTTACCGGGTTTCCCGGAAGTTTTGGCCAGCGACTTTTTATTGGTGATTTTATTGATGAGCGAAGATTTCCCCACATTGGAACGACCGATAAAAGCATATTCAGGGAGGTTTGGTTCCGGGCATTTTTTTACATCGGTGTTGCTAACTATAAAACTGGCTTCTTTAATTTCCATGAGGGAAACAAATTTGATTCGATTGCTTTAAATTATAAAAATTATTGCTTTTAGTTCAATTACTTAATAAATACTTCAAGTAACTTTACTTCATGCGAATTCGGAATCAGGCTAATCATGTTGGTGTTTGCCGGTAACAAAATCGTTTCACCCATCGTCACGGCTACTTTCTCTGTGTCAGTTTCAATAATATAATCACCGGCAAGAGTAATATATATAACAAATGAATCAAGCACAAAATAATCCTTTTCGATTGTCCGGTCAAACGCAAGAATATTCGTAGTAAAATATTTGCAACTTACAATTTTCGTCGATCCGTTTTTCTCAGCTGAATATTTTGTTTTGTACTCTTTTTGCCATGAATAATCAATGGCATCCAGTGCCAGATCGGTATGCAGTTCGCGCAAATTCCCTTCGGCATCTTTCCGGTTATAATCAAAAATCCGGTAAGTTACATCCGATGTTTGCTGAATTTCCGCTACAAGTGTTCCTTTACCAATTGCATGTACGCGGCCTGCCGGAATAAAAAACACATCGCCAACCGTTACATCATCGTAATGAAGTAACTCCGCCAGCCGGCCGCTCTCAAAATATTCCAGGTATTTTTCGCGGGTTACCGGTTGGTTAAACCCGGAATTGATTTTTGCCCCCGCTTCTGCACTAATTACATACCACATTTCGGTTTTACCAAAAGCATTGTGCCGTTCACGGGCCAGTTCATCATTTGGATGCACCTGTACCGAAAGATCGTCTTCAGCATCGATAAATTTGATCAGTAACGGAAACTCAATCCCGAATTTTTCATACACTTTATCGCCAACCAGATCACCCATATATACCTCTATCAGTTCATTCAGGTCATTTCCTTTCAAAAACCCGTTCTGAACCACCGAAATATTTCCTTCAACTCCTGAAATCTCCCAACTCTCGCCACAGTTTTCCAGGTTGCCAAAATCTTTATTGAAGAGTGTTTTTAAACGATCTCCTCCCCAAATTCTTTCCTGGCAAATAGGTTTGAATTTTAATGGATATAAATCTGACATGAAATTTTATTTAATACAACTTCAATCTTGTAAGAATAAATAAACTTTTAAAATTCAAAATCAACCGCTGCACGCGAGGTTGCCCACCCGGCAATTTTTTCAACTACCTTAATGTGTTCCGGGTGATCACGATAATTATCCAGATCTTCCAGATTATCAAAATGGGTGATTAGGGCAATATCATAACTACGTGCTTTTAACAGGTAATTAACACCGACCTGAATAAACTTTAACTCTTCAATTTTATCCTTCAATTCCTCCAGCATCGATTTCATTTCTTCAATCACCCTTTTCTTTTCTTCATCAGGATATTCATTCAACTTAAAAAGAACAACATGATTAATCATTCCGTACGATTTTTTGTAACTTGTATTTTTACTGCTGCAAAATTAGTGTTTTCTTAGTGGTAATTTTTATAATTTCCGATTGAATTGGAATAATATAAGATTTAATTACACCGAATATGCTGATCATTGGAATTGCCGGAGGTACCGGTTCGGGAAAAACAACCGTTGTACGAAAAATTCAGCAACAGTTTCCCAGGGGTGAGGTTAATATTCTCACTCACGATTCATATTATTACGATAGTGGCCATTTGTCTCTGGAAGAGCGGCGACAAAAGAATTTTGATCACCCTGATTCCATTGAATTCGATCTGATGATTAAACATGTGAAACTGCTGAAAAGTGGTGTTCCGATCCAGGAACCGACCTATTCGTTTATAACCTGTACGCGGGAAAAAGAAACCCGTTTAGTGGAACCCCGCGAAGTGCTGATTATTGAGGGGATTCTGTGTTTGTTTAACAAAGAATTACGTGATTTAATGGACATAAAAGTATATGTTGACTGTGACTCCGACCTTCGTTTATCGCGTGTTATTCAGCGCGATATGGAAGAACGTGGCCGCGATGTGTCAGAAGTATTAAAACGTTATGAAAAGACCGTCAGACCAAGCCATTTGCAGTTTATAGAACCCACAAAACGCTACGCCGATATTATCATTCCGCAGGGAGGAATGAATAAAATTGCCATACAAATATTAACGAATCATATTAACCACACACTAAAATAACATCACAAATGCTTGACAACCTGAACATCGAAGAAGTACTTTTTCTTGATATTGAAACGGTGCCTGCTGCACCCGGCTTTGAGGACCTGGATGAAAAATGGCAAAAACTCTGGGAACACAAAATGAAATTCCAGGTTGAAAATGGAGAACCTGCGGATAATCTTTATGAACGTGCCGGAATTTATGCTGAATTCGGGAAAATAATCTGTATATCAGTGGGGTATATTTCCCAAAAGAAAGGCGAAAAATTTTATCGTGTAAAATCGTTTTACGATGACGATGAAAAGAAACTGATCGGTAATTTTTTTAACGCTCTTCAACAGTTTTCAAAGGCCGGAAAAAGAAAGCTCTGCGCTCACAACGGGCAGGAATTCGATTTTCCTTATATCGCACGCCGGGCACTGGTTAATAACCTGAAACTACCTAAAGTTTTTGATATTGCCGGGGCCAAACCCTGGGAAGTAAAGGAAACGCTGATCGACACACTTCAGTTATGGAAATTTGGTGACTATAAACATTACACTTCGCTATCGTTATTGTGTGAACTATTTAACATTCCAACACCAAAAGACGATATTGACGGCAGCCAGGTAGCCGGTGTTTACTGGGAAGAAAATAATATTGACAGAATTATTAAATACTGCGAAAAAGACACGTTGGCAGTCGCTAATTTATTGTTAAAATATAAAGGAGATAAAATTATTCCTCCTGAAAATCTGGAAGTGGTATAGAAATATGGACTTATTTACTGAGTGACCGACTAAGAGTTCTTGACAATCTGAACCTTAAATATTGAGTTTAAACTCAATGTTTCATCATCCGGTCGATATCACGCTTAGCATCCTTCAATTTAAGTGACTCCCTTTTATCATACGTTTTTTTACCGCGGGCCAGCCCAATTTCCAGTTTTGCCAGTCCCCTATCATTAATAAATAAAGCAGTACAGATTATTGTTAAGCCCGATTCTTTTACTTTTTTCTCCAGCTTATTCAACTCCTTCCGGTTCAAGAGTAATTTCCTGTCGCGGCGGGCTTCGTGGTTATTGCAGGTTCCCATTTCGTATTCCGAAATATGCATGTTCTTCACAAAAAGTTCCCCGCCGTAAAACTGGCAATACGACTCGGTTAAATTTGCTTTTCCGCTACGAATCGATTTTATTTCAGTGCCAACCAGTTTTATTCCAGCCACAAAACGTTCAAGAATTTCATATTCAAACGTTGCCCTTTTATTTTTTATACGAATATTTGAAAATTGATGAGCCATCTAAAAATATGCTTCTAAAAGTTTTTTAAGCGTTAAGCTTAAAAAATAAAAAATGAAAACAATAATAAGTAAAGTAATTAAAATGTAACTTTCTCGCCTCTTTTGATCCGGGAAATCCAATAGCTCTGTGACACCAATCCAAAAAATGTAGAAACCGTATAACCCTAAAATATTAAGATCTTTTAAATACGGAATTAAACCAGTAAATATTGAAATTAAAAGCAAAGGTGTTAAAGAATAGGCTACCAACTGATGCGCAACATTTATGTTTTTTTCAGCGCCAAAAGTCTTCATCAAAATATTTATAAAATATGCCGAAATAAAATATGTTAATACAAATAATACCATTTTTATAAGTGAATTCAAAACTGCAGGAACGGCATAAAAATGAGTGCTTCTGAAAAATTCCCCCAAAAAAACAGCCAGTACGGTAACCAGCAAAAGAGGTAAAAAATAACCTCCGAATAATTCAGAAAGTCCCTGATTGTTTCCTTTTTGGGAATTCCAGAAAGTTTTCGGATTAAGAATAATTAAATTGATCCTGTTTATTATTTCTGACAAATTGATTTTCATTCGCGTCTTCTTTCTCTGCAAAAATACACTTAATTGTTGATTCCGAAATTATTTGATTATTAACAGATTTTTTTAACAACAAACGTGTGCTCTTAAAATAGTCTTAATAATTATTGAAATATTTACCGGATTATTTTTTCTCCGTTTCCTGAATTTTTTCCTGAAGCAACTTTTGGAGTGCAAACATCTCATCGCGTAACCGGGCTGCTTCTATAAAATCCAGTTCTTTTGCCGCAGCTTTCATCTGTTTTTTAGTTTGTTCAATGGTTTTTTCCAATCCATCAATACTCATATACTGAATTACCGGATCGGCAGCAACATCAGGTTGTCCCATTCCACCGGCATAACCGGCTGATTTATCACTCCGGTATTCATAACCGATAATTTCCCTCGTCGGTTTGATAATCTGAGTGGGCGTAATATTATTTTCCTCATTATATTGAAGCTGTTTTTCGCGGCGGTAATTGGTTGAATCGATGGTCCGCTGCATCGATCGGGTTATTTTGTCAGCATACATAATTACCATTCCGTTCAGGTTACGCGCGGCCCTTCCGGCAGTCTGTGTCAGCGATCGTTCGGAACGTAAGAACCCTTCCTTGTCTGCATCAAGGATTGCCACCAGCGAAACCTCCGGAAGATCAAGTCCTTCTCTCAAAAGGTTAATCCCCACCAGCACATCGAACTGTCCTTTTCGCAGTTGCTCCATAATTTCCACACGCTCAATGGTATCCACATCCGAATGAATATACCGGGTTTTTACCCCCATATTCGCCAGGTATTTTGATAATTCCTCGGCCATTCTTTTGGTTAACGTTGTAACCAACACTCGTTCATCTTTCTCTACCCGAAGATTGATTTCGTGGAGCAAATCATCAATTTGATTGGTGCTTGGGCGAACATCGATCATTGGATCAATTAAACCAGTTGGCCGGATAATTTGTTCTACCACTACACCTTCACATTTTTCCAGTTCATAATCAGCAGGAGTTGCACTTACATAAACCACCTGCCGGGTTAAATTCTCAAATTCTTCAAATTTCAGCGGTCGGTTATCGATCGCAGCAGGCAACCGGAATCCATATTCCACCAAGTTCATTTTTCGAGAATTATCTCCTCCGTACATCGCCCTGATCTGTGAAATAGTAACATGGCTTTCGTCGATGATGCAGAGAAAATCTTCAGGAAAATAATCGAGCAGGCAAAACGGTCTTGTTCCCGGTCTTCTGCCATCAAAATATCTCGAATAATTTTCAATACCCGGACAATAACCCAATTCACGCATCATTTCCATATCATACTCTACCCGCTCCAGGATTCGCTTGGCTTCCAGCGGTTTTCCAATCTCTTCGAAATAGGCAACCTGGGCTACCAAATCATCCTGAATTTCCTTTATAGCTGAGTTCATCCGATCCTTTGTTGTAACAAAAATATTTGCCGGGAAAATATTGACCTCCTCCAGAGCACCAATAGTTAACCCTGAAACCGGATCAAATGAAGCGATTTCCTCAATTTCATCGCCCCAAAAAACAATGCGAATAGCTTCATCAGCATAAGCTGGAAAAATGTCAACTGTATCACCTTTAACCCTGAAATTTCCCCTGTCAAAATCCACTTCACTTCGGGAATACAATGCATCAACCAGTTGTCGTAACATTGCATTTCGTGACACCGCATTTCCGCGTTTTACAGTGGTAATGTTAGCATGAAAATCTTCCGGATTTCCGATGCCGTACAAACACGAAACTGAAGAAACCACAACTACATCCCTTCTTCCGGAGAGCAACGCTGACGTGGCACTCAACCGCAACTTTTCAATGTCTTTATTAATGGATAGATCCTTTTCAATGTACGTATCTGTCGTTGGCAAATATGCTTCGGGTTGATAATAATCGTAATATGAAACAAAATATTCCACTGCATTTTCAGGAAAAAATTGTTTCATTTCTCCGTACAACTGCGCAGCAAGTGTTTTATTATGGCTCAAAATCAATGTTGGGCGTTCTACACGCTCGATCACATTAGCCATAGTAAATGTTTTCCCTGAACCTGTCACTCCAAGCAGCGTTTGGAAACGGTCACCACGTTCAATGCCTTCTACAAGTTCATTGATTGCTTGTGGCTGATCACCGGTTGGCTGATAATCTGAAACAACTTTAAACTTCATAATACAAATCTAAAACAGATTCCTGAAAAAGAGGTTCAGTTGGAGAATTTCATCTTATAAACACATAAATAATTGAACTGCAGATGTTCTTTTTCATTACCGGAAAACTTCAGAAATTCTGATTTTAACTTCAGAAATTCTGAAAATTAGACCCTTAAACATTATTTTTCAACTAAATACCTTTGATTTTTCATTGATAATAATAAATTTGTTTCAACTGAATAGGACGCATCTTTTCTTTAATTTATTATTAACCATGAAAAAAGCAGTTGTTATTTTGCTATGGGCATTCTTTGTATTGCCATTTAATAATAGCTTCGGACAAGTTGAATCATTTACATCAAAGACCGGAATTAATCTTCAGGGAATATATTTAGGCGGACTTGCATCGACTAACGGCTTTGGAGGAGAAATCAAGTATATTTTCAATAACTGGTTAACTGTCAAATCGGGTTACGAAGCACTAAAATTTTATACCGCTTTTGATTTTGATGAAAACGGGATTACTTACGATGCCAACCTTGATTATAAGACCGGTGGTATTTTTCTGCTTGGCGATTTTAATTTCACAAGAAATCTGTATGCTTCAACAGGAATAATCTTTAATTCATTTAATCCTGATATGCAGGGACACTCAGTAAGCGATCTGGAATATGGTGACATCAGCATCCCGGCATCAAAAGTCGGAGATTTTAATTTTACTGTTTCACCATCTATGAAGGTATCGCCGTATGGAGGTTTGGGTGTTCGAAGTTTTATGGGAAGAACCAAACGTGTTGTGATGAATGCCGAAGTTGGAATGTATTACCTGGGTCCACCAAAAATTGGCATTGAAGCAACTGGTCTGCTTGCTCCTACTGCCGATCCGGCACACGGGCAAAAAGAAAAACTGGAAAAACAGGTTAACCAATACAAATTCTATCCGGTGTTAAAACTTAATCTTGGCATTCGAATGTAATTGTAAAATCATTAAATCTACTATCATGAATATTTCAAAAATAACAGCATTCCGTATTTTCATCTTTTCATTGTTGATCTTTTCAGTTTCAGGATGTAGTGACTTTTTAAGTGATCCGTTAAAAGACAAGGAAACCGGGGACGATATTAATCTTATTCTGGTGGATTTTAATTTTTTTACCACCCGGATGACCTATAAACTGAAGGATGCTACTACAGGAGAAACAATAACAAGTGATGCCGTTATTACTTTCACAGGGAAAAATTCAGACGACATTGTTACTTACACCGGCGAAAAGAATACTGCATACCAAACAAGTGAAGGTCAGTTGGAGCTGACAGTCGATCCTAATATTCCTATTTCAACAGGCAACCCGTTTGAATTTGCAATTAATATAAATGTAAATGGTTACAACCCGTTGTCGAAAGGAATTTCGATAAAAAGTGAAGGACTAAAAACGTTTGAACTTTCGCTGGTAAAAACTGCGGACGAAGAAGAAACTAATTTAAATGGTAACGTAGATTTTGGTGACGGCGACACCACCTTCGTTTTTATTGCCCCTGTTTCACTGAAGTCGGCCAAAATGGAAACAAAACCCTATAAAATCAACTACTCAATTACCCTTTCAAGTATTATGAAGTTTTTGGATGGAAGCGGTAATCCAATTTTTACAAGCAGCAGCCAGGCTTATCAAACATATTTGAATGATCCTGAAAAATTTATTCAGATTTCGGTATCTACTTATTCTGATTACCAGCCTGAAATTGACCAGGTTAATTTTAACGGTACAGTAAAAAGCTCGCTGTTTCACAAGCTCGAAACCGGAAAACTTACCAAATTAATGGTTGGCGGAAAAACTGTTGCCAATCTCAACGGTGGGTTAATAAGTTCAGGTTGTTCCGATCCGAATGATTTTCTACCGCAAATCATGAATTTTGTTTCGTTTGATAATGACCACTGGAATTTACTTGGAACCAACGTGAATTATAATCAACTGAATTTCAGCTATACACTTGCAACAGTTTCGGAAGAAGATTTATGTGGCACAGGAAGCCAGATCAACTTTAAGGCACCGTTCAATTCTACTTTTTCAATTGACGCCGATGTTTATGACAATGAAAATCACCTGGTTACTACAATGAGTTTTAAAGGAAAATTCCCTGAATCATTTGTTGTAGAGAATGTTCCGCCAAAAGCTGTTAAAATGGTTTTCAGAAATAATAACCCGGCGTTTGCAGCCATTGCACCACTGGAAATAGATAATTTTTGTACCGGAAATTACGATGTAAATGTTTCGGCTGCCGATGGTTACCGGGAATACCAGGTTGTTTTAATAGCTATTTGCCCCGATAATCCGACAGTAGCAATTGCACCTACTTACAGTGGTGAAGTCAGGATCAAAAACAGTGATGATCCCTGGCAGGGTATCAACATGGAAAGTGGTGTTGTTGATATTCTTGGAAAACCCAATGCCGATTATGAATTACGGTTACTTTGGGAAAACGAATGGGAATATTCTTCGTATGCCACCAAATTTGATGCAGTTGGGAATTATGTTGGAAGCACCGAGACCGGAGCTAAAATAAAATCGAAAACATTAAGCGACGGGCGAGTCCAGATTAGCGTTGCAAAAACATTCGACCAAAATATCTGCGATGACCTGAACTGGTAACTGTTAGCGTCGAAGACTCATATACACCGGGAAATGATCGCTGATTCCACCGTAATAATTAGGTCCACCGTAGGTTCGGTTGGGTGAGATTTCACCGTTTGCATTTTTATATTCCATCCATTCCTGATGGAAAACATGTCCCTGATTTTCGGAGCAACGAAATCCTTTGTCATCCAACAGGTTTGATGAAACAACCAGGTTGTCCAGCATATTCCATGTTCCCCGGTAATTATACGAACCTTTTTTTGCTTCATGAATTGGATACATCAGATTAACCAGACCACTGTTTGTGCTACCCGGTTTTTTGGCACCTAGAACCTCTGCAAGACTTTTATTGGAAGGTTCATCGTTCATATCACCCATTACGATGATTTCTGCGGAAGGATTTTCTTTTTGAACCGAATCAATTTTACTCTTCAGCAAAGTAGCCACGGTAACACGTGCATATTCGCTTTGCTCTGCACCCCCTATTCTGGATGGCCAGTGATTTACAAAAATGTGCATTTCTTCACGGTCAAGAGTTTTCCCTTTTATATAAAGAATATCGCGGGTATGAAAATCAGGTTCGCCGGCAAATGAAACATGAATTGGGCGACTGAAGATTACCTTGAATTCATCGGGTCGGTACAAAAACGCACAATCAATTCCGCGATTATCCGGACTTTCATAATGAACGATATTGTATTTTCCCGGAGCCAGATATTTATCGCTTACCAAATCTTCCAGCACCTTTTGGTTTTCAATCTCACACAACCCGATCATTTCAGGCAGTTCATTTTTGTTGATCGAACTCAGCACTTTTGCGATGTCATCTACTTTTTTATTATACCTTTTCTCATCCCACTTATTTCGCCCTTCAGGTGTAAATTCTACATCATTTTTTCCGGGTTCATCTTTTGTATCAAACAAATTTTCGACATTGTAGAATGCAACTGTCAGATTTCTTTTGTTTTTATATTTTCCTGTTGAACAAGAATTTAAAACAATAGCCACAAAAAGTGCAGTACCAAAAACGGTAATTATTTTTTTCATTTTGAATGCGATTTTATTTTAAATCGATTTTCCAGTAGTAACTTCATAATAATCAGTCACCAACGTAGCCATCATTCCTGCAGCCCCGGCAGCCTGAATTCCCGGTTCTCCGTCTTCAAAAACTTCACAAACCGATGGTTCAACTCCCATTAGTTCGGCGCACTTAAGAAACGTATCGGGAAAAGGCTTTGACCTTGCAACATCTTCAGTGGAAACAAGAATGTCGAAATACTTTTCCAGTCCCAGAATATGCATTGTTTTCCAGGCAAGCCTTTTATAACCGCCAGTACCAACGGCCATTGGCATTTTCCCATTATATTTTTCCACCAGTTCAATCACGGGTTGAACCGGCTTCATTTTATGCATTATTTTTTCATACTCCTGTTCTTTGAAATGCCCGACTTCCTCTGCATTCATTTTGGTTCCGTACATTTCATTCAATTTTTCAATGGTTCCGACAGCTGGAATACCAGCCAGCGTTGCGAAAATCTCAGGAGTAAAATCGATACCATATTCCACCAAAATATTTTTATATGCCAGAAAATGGATTGGCATTGTATCGGCCAGCGTGCCATCCAGATCAAAAATTAAGGCTTTTGCCTTGGGATTGATATCTAATTTCTTCACGTATTACCAACTTTTTTGAATGCCCAAAATTAACTTTTTCTTCTCCCGACTGAAGATTTATTTCAAACAAAAAGAAAAAATGCCAACTTTGTTCACAAATCAGAAATAATATGACAGACTCATTTTTATATACCGTTCCTCAGTGGATTATTTTTGCCGGAGTAGTTGCTATTATCTACGGGTGGGTAGAAAAAAAGAGGGCATTCCGGATCATTGGGACATCGATTTTGATTGTTCTTGGAATTTACTCGTTATTTGTTCTTCTGGGCGACTACCTGGCAGCCAGTAAATTTCTTACACCTGAAGAAATCGCCAATGAGGAACTTGCCGAAGACACCCTGCAGGAAGTGCCTTTCCAGGTTCATCTTTTCCCTGCTTACATTAGTTTTCTTGTAGCCGCAGCATTAGCAGTACCGGCTCTTATTTTTGAATTGCGCCGAAAAAAACTTTTCCAGCTCTTTATTATTCTGGCTATTTTGGTTGCTTTGTTTGGATTTTTCGTTGTTGTTGGAACACTGAAAACGATATAACTACTTTAAACTCCAGCAGGTTAGCATTTCCTTATCTTTTACATAAATTTTATCACCCACAACCACCGGATGCGCATATACTTCGGTATCTGCCACTTTATAAATGGCAACCTGCTCATATTTTTCAGGAGTTCCTTTAAAAATAATAATGTTACCGGTTGCAGGTAACGAAAGTATCACCTTTCCTAAATCCATTGTAGCAGCAAAACGGTTATGCGTTGTATCATCACTCCATTTGTTTTCACCGGTTTTGGCACTTATACAGTACAGTTTCCCCAACCGTGCACCGTTTCCATACAGAAAACCATCTTTCAGAACAGGAGTATTGAAGGAGCCGCCAAAATCAGGATTTGTCCAGTTTTCTGTACATGAATAATCATTCCCCGATTTTTCAACTTTAAATGAACGCGTACCTCCGTTTTGACCGGCAACAATAACATTTTGTCCGTCAATAATTGGTGTTGCACAATTGTAAAACCTGTCGTTCCGGAGGAGTTGATATTTTCCATAGTAATTCTCCATTCATTGAAACACCAACCAAATCAGATTCGTTTTGAACGACAAGTATTTTTTCGCTACCTACTTTCATCGTCATCGGCGATGAATATGTTGTAGGCTGCCCTTCCAACTTCCAAATAATAGCGCCTTTATCTGCATTAAATGCAACTACTGTCCCATTCTCCCTTCCGTTTAATTGAGCAATACACTAATCGCCAACCACCAGTGGCGACATTCCTACAAAAAATTGTGGAACTTCCTTTGAAACTATCATTTTGCCAAATAATTCTTCCCGGTTGTAGCATCGAGACAATGCAAAAACCCGGCAGCACCCAGCGTATAAACTTTCCCGTTTGCAAAAGCCGGCGTACTCCGCGGCCCGGGATGCGAGCTGGCAGGACCTTCAATTACCGGCGCCGGATTATTTATTGTCCGCCAGATCGTTTTTCCGGTTTCAGCATTTATACACAATGTAATTTCATCATTTTCCTGTTTTGTAAGCACATAAATTTTGCCGTTCACTAAAATGGGAGATGCATCTCCCAACCCAACAGCCTCCTGCCATACCTGCTTCAATTCATCAGGCCATCGGACAGGATTTTCAAATCCGGTTACTTTATCGTCGCGATTTGCACCGCGCCATTCGGGCCAGTTTTGACCCATAACATTGCAGACAGTTAAAAGAACCATCCCAAATGTCATTAGAATTTTATTAAAATTTTCGGTTTTCATTTTTGATATCGGTTTTAGTTGAAACTTATTTAATTCTAAATTTAATGCATTCTGTCACAGGAATCAAGACCAGTAGATAAATATCAATGTTTGCCAAATAATGAAGTTAATTCAAATATGTTAGAATTTTTTTAAGATTTGATTCAATTTGTTAACAACCTGTTTGAATATATGAGCGATTTTCTATCTTGCATCAAAATACATCAGGCTAACAAAAATCAAAATATATGAATCCACAGGCGGAAGAGCTCAACAAAATTATCAGGGAAAAAAGCAGCGTAGTTTTTGAATTACTTTCAGAACGCGGAAAAAACATTTTCTTTCCGAAGAAAGGGATTTTAGGGCAAACAGCCGAGGCAAAAGGAACAAAAATAAATGCTACTATTGGCGCCGCTATTGAAGATGACGGTTCTCCGATGCGTCTTGAAACCATCGCCTCAAAAATTAGTCTTGACCCGTCACGTGTATTTCCGTATGCTCCCAGTTTTGGCCGGCCTGATATTCGTGCCAAATGGAAAAGTATGATTTACGAAAAGAATCCGTCGTTAAAAGAGGTCGAACTCAGTTTGCCTGTGGTTACAAATGCACTTACACACGGTATGAGCATGGCGGGATACATGTTTCTGAATCCGGAGGACAAGGTGATTGTTCCTGACCTGTTTTGGGGAAATTACAACCTCATACTTACCAGCATGTACGGTTCAGCACTGGTTAAATTCAACCTTTTTAAAAATGGCGGTTTCGATCTGGAATCATTTGAAAATAAACTGAATGAAGGTGGAATCGGCAAAAAAGTAGTAGTAATGAATTTCCCGAATAATCCTTCGGGATACACACCTACCGCTGCCGAGCAAAATTCTATTGTTGAGATCATTAAAAAAGCTGCCGAAAAAGGAAATAAAATTGTAGTCTTTTCCGATGACGCTTATTTTGGGCTGGTTTATGAAGAAGGAATAGCCGAAGAAAGTATTTTCGTTTCCCTTTGCCAGTTGCACGAAAATGTCTTGGCAGTGAAAATTGACGGAGCAACAAAAGAGGATTATGTGTGGGGATTTCGAGTAGGTTTTATGACTTACGGAATTAAAGGTGGAGATGCTGAATTATACAGTGCTCTGGAATCGAAAACGGCAGGCGCCATTCGTGGAAATATTTCGAACGCCGCAAACATTTCACAATCGCTTGTTGCTGGAAGCTTTTAACAGCCCTGAATATGCAGCACAAAAAGAGGCTAAATACGCTATTATGAAAAAAAGGTACGATGCCGTAAAAGATACTTTGAAAGACAGAAAAATATCTTGAATATTTTAAAGCGTTGCCTTATAACTCAGGCTATTTTATGTGTATCCGGCTCGCTGAAGGTTTGGATGGAGAAAAAGTCCGCCAGATACTTATTGAAAAATACAGCATCGGCACCATTAGTTTAGGAGGCATACTTCGTATCGCATTTTCAGCAGTAGCAGCCAGCGATGTAAAAGAAATGTTTGAAGGTATTTACAATGCATGTAAAGAAGCAGATTAATTTAAACTCTTCAAAAAAGTAGCCGTTTCATCAAAATTGAAGCGGCTTTTTTGTGCCAGTTAATCAAACAGATTTTCATCACGAATGATCATCAGAATCGCCGAATGTGGCAAAATAATATATTTTTCATTATTGAATTCGATCTCATGACCACTGCGGTTCAAATAAATAGCAAGGTCACCAATATGTGTCTGCAGCGGCACATATTTAACATCTTCGCTTTTCTGTTTCCAGTTTTCCTCTTCCTCATTAACCGCCGGAATTGGATAGCCCGGTCCTACTTTTACAATGTATCCGCTGTGAACCTGTTCGTTTTCCTGAACGGTAGGTGGTAAATATAATCCTGACTTTGTTTTTCCGCTTGGGTTTTTTGGTTTCACCAGAACACGGTCGCCCACCATGATAAATTTTTCCAGATCTTTCTCTTCAATAACCAAAGACATATATTTCAATTTTAGGACGGTAAAGATAATACTTTCATGTTGCTAAATTTTCTGATTCAAAACATATTCAATAGAAAACAACCGTCAATTTTTAAATCTTTTATACGCGACAAGTGAATTGAAAAGCAGAAATATTCAATTATTGTAAAATAAAACACCAAAGAGCATAAAATTTAACACACCACAAATAACTCATTATCTGAAACTTGAAAATTTATTTTAAAAATTATTCAATTTTTATACTACTATGTATTGCATGGTATTATCTTTTATTCATATATTTGTATAACATATTTCATTGTAACGAATAGTACAAGTTTAAAAAAAGTTCTGTAAAAGTGTAACGAAATAAAATTTGAGGCGTCATATTATCGAAACAAGAAACAAAAAAGGATAATAATCAAAACGAAAACAAGAAAACAAAAGAGATTAAAACAGGAGGAAACAAGTCATGAAAACAAAAAACAATGTTCAGAAAGCAATAAACAAATCACTGGCAATTATAGCCAGCCTGGTTTTGATAAGCTTCACTGTAAATGCCCAGAATTTCTGGAAATCGATCCTTGAAAGCGAAACGTTGAATGAAATTGCAGTTGCAATGGTAAATAGGGAAAATTCTTCTAAAGCAACTGTGAACACTACTACAGATGTAAATAAATATGCAACATCGCTGGAAGAAGAAAAAGAAGAACCGTTGAAATTGGAAGAGTGGATGACTAACGAACGTAATTTCAATGCATCAACAACAAAAGTAGCATCTGAATTTGCAATTCAGGAAGCAGACGAAAAACTGGAACTGGAAAGCTGGATGATGGATGAAAGTCTATTTAATGCACAACCAAAAACAGCAAACGTAAGCTCAACAAGCAATCTCGTTTCCCGGAATGAAGTTGAAAAACAATTAAAACTGGAAGACTGGATGGTAGATCGCAACTACTGGAAGTAAGAAGAATCAAAGTAAACAACTCATCTACTAAAGCGTCGAATAACCCGGCGCTTTTTTTATGTTACTGCAAATTCGTTATGAATATCAGTCAGTACCTCGAAACCTGTTTCAGTGACCAAAACCGTATGTTCGAACTGCGCTGATAATTTATTGTCAACTGTCCGGGCTGTCCAGCCATCTTTTCTGTCGATATTGGTGCGGGGTTTCCCCTCGTTGATCATCGGTTCAATGGTAAAGATCATTCCGGGCCTCATTTTAGGTCCTGTATTTTTTCTTGAAGCATGATCGACCTGCGGTTCTTCATGAAAAGATATTCCTACCCCATGTCCGCAAAATTCGTAAACTACACTAAAACCTTTTGCATGTGCAAACCGGTTAATTACATAACCAATATTCCCAAAATAATTACCTGGTTTTACCTGTTCAATTCCCAGCCTAAGACAATGCTGAGTCGTTTTAATCAGATTATCAGCAACCGGAGAAATTTCACCTACCGTAAACATCCGCGATGTATCGCCATAATAGCCGTCTAAAATTGTAGTAACATCAATATTTAAAATGTCGCCCTCTTTTAGAATAGTTGTTTCTGAAGGAATTCCATGGCAAACTACCTCGTTTAGTGAAATACATGACGATTTGGGATATCCGTTGTAACCTTTAGTTGCGGGAATTGCTCCATGTGAGCGAATAAATTCCTCGATTTTATCATCGATCAACCCGGTAGAAACACCTGCAGCAACCAGTTGCCCTGCAAAGTCAAGTGTTTCAGCAGCCAACCGGCTACTCTTTCTGATTCCCTCAATTTGTTCCGCCGACTTAATAATTATTTCACCCATCTCGGTAATTTTTTGCAAAAATGGCATTTTGCCGTTGTATTTCAAAACCGAACAATAAATTTGCAGAAAAGTTTATTCAGAAAGTTGGAAGATTGAAGTATCTTTCTTCTGACTGCTGATTTCTAACTTCTCTTATTTTTAGTATGAAACACATCAATCATCTGACTACAAAATCGTATTTTATCAATCGTTTTGGAAAACTTTCTACATCCTACCTTTTTTACCAGATGCAGGAAATTGCCTGGGAACATGCCAATATTCTCGGTTTTGGCTACGATAATCTTCAAAAAGAACAACAGTTCTGGGTACTTTCAAGATTATTGGTAAAAATCACACGTCGGCCGGAATGGACAGTAAAATTTACGTTGGAAACATGGTCGCGCGGCACCGATGGTTTTTATGGTTACCGCGATTTTAATTTTGTTGATAATAACGGAAAAGTAATCATTCAGGCAACCAGCAGCTGGTTGGTGCTCGATCTGAAATCAAAACGGATTGTGAGGCTATCAGAATTTGACGACTTCCCAAAATATGAAGAGAGTGTTTTTGGCAACAATGCAGGAAAAGTGAAATCTCCCCAAAGTAGCAATGAACTGTTTTTTACTCCGGTAATATTTAATGAGATTGACATTAACCAGCATTTTAATACCGGACGTTACCTCGAACGGATCGTTGACAGTTATGATTTTGAGTTTCACGAAAAAAAGGAACTTATTGAATTTGAGGTCAACTTTTTGAAGGAAGGAATGCCCGCCGACCTGCTGGCAGTAAAAAAACAGGAACTGGATGAGTATAACCATTTGTGTAGTGTTGTGCGTAAAAGTGATAACGTTGAACTGGTACGTGCCCGGTTGGTATGGCAAAACAGAAAATAGAGACTATTTTTACAACAACTTAAAAAGATTACCATGAAAAAAGTAATGATCCTGATTTTGGCAATTGCTGCTACGCAAATTGTTTGTGCAGAGCAAGTAAAGTCTCCCAATCAAAAAATGGTATTAAATTTTGAGGTTGAAAACGGGGTTCCAATGTACTCGGTTGATCTGAGTGAACATCGCATTATCTTAAAAAGTAAACTTGGGTTAGAACTAAAGGATTCAGCATCGTTACTCGATGGATTTTCTATTGCGGATGTTGAGCGCACCTCTTTTGATGAAACCTGGAAACCGGTTTGGGGAGAGGTCAAAGAAATCAGAAATCATTACAACGAGATGGCTGTAACGCTTATGCAGTCTTCTACAGATAGAAAAATGATAATCCGCTTTCGTGTTTTTAATGATGGTGTCGGTTTCCGTTACGAATTTCCTGAACAGGATAATCTAATCTACTTTGTTGTAAAGGCAGAACACACCCAATTTGCCATGACCGGCGACCACACAGCATTCTGGATTCCGGGAGATTATGACACGCAGGAATATGATTACACAACATCGCGGCTTTCTGAAATCCGCAGCCTGATGAAACAGGCAATTACTCCCAACGCCTCACAAACACCGATTTCACCTACCACTGTTCAAACTGCTCTGATGATGAAAACCGACGACGGTTATTATATTAACTTACACGAAGCAGCTTTGGTCGCATATTCCTGTATGCATCTGACACTGGACGATAAAAATATGATTTTTGAATCGACGCTTACTCCCGATGCAATCGGGAACATGGCTTATATGCAAGCACCATGTCACACACCGTGGCGAACCATTATTGCGAGCAAAAAAGCAGCTGATATTCTTACATCAAAAATAACGCTCAATCTTAATGAACCCTGTGCATACAAAACAACCGACTGGATAAAACCGATTAAATATGTTGGAGTATGGTGGGAAATGATCACCGGGAAAAGTACCTGGTCGTACACCAACCTTCAAAGTGTAAAGCTGGGGATTACCGACTATTCAAAGGCAGTTCCCAACGGAACACATGCTGCCAACACCGAACATGTAAAATATTATATCGATTTCGCTTCCAAATATGGTTTTGATGCTGTTCTTGTTGAAGGATGGGATATTGGATGGGAAGACTGGTTTGGAAAATCAAAAGATTTTGTTTTCGATTTTGTAACTCCTTATCCTGATTTTAATGTTGCAGAACTGAGGGATTATGCAAAAAGCAAAAATGTACAGTTGATTATGCACCATGAAACTTCTGCTTCCGTAAGAAACTATGAGCGTCACCTCGACACGGCTTATCAGTTTATGGTAGCGAATAATTACCATGCGGTAAAAAGTGGTTATGTAGGAAATATTATTCCGCGCGGGGAACACCATTACGGACAGTGGCTGGTAAATCATTATCTGTATGCAGTAAAAAAAGCAGCAAAATACAAGATCAGCGTGGATGCACATGAGGCAGTCCGGCCAACAGGTTTGTGCAGAACATACCCCAATCTGATTTGTAACGAATCAGCAAGAGGAACTGAATATGGTGCATTTGGCGGAAGCCACCCGGATCATACAACGATTTTACCTTTCACACGACTTTTAGGTGGCCCAATGGATTATACTCCCGGTATTTTTGAGATGGACGTTAGCAAATACAATCCTGAAAACCATTCACATGTAAATACAACCCTTGCCCGTCAACTGGCATTGTATGTTACCATGTACAGCCCGCTGCAAATGGCCGCCGATCTCCCGGAAACTTACAATAAGTTTCTCGATGCTTTTCAGTTTATTGTTGATGTTCCTGTTCAATGGGATGAAACGCTGGTTTTAGAAGCCGAACCAGGAGATTATATTACTTATGCCAGAAAAGAAAAAAACAGCGACAACTGGTTTGTAGGTCGCACCAACGATGAAATTGCCCGGACATCGGAAATAAGTTTTGATTTTCTCGATCCGGACAGAAAATATGTTGCTACTGTTTATGCCGATGCAAAAGATGCCAATTACAAAACAAACCCACAGGCGTACGAAATAAAAAAGTATTCAGTAACAAGTAAATCGAAACTTAAACAACTGTGTGCTCCGGGCGGTGGGTATGCCATCAGTATTTTCCCGGTTAAAGATAAATCAGAAACAAAAGGATTGAAAAAACTTTAGTTGATTTGGTCACGAATTTAAAAGCCGTACTACTCTCATCCACCTTTTCCACCATCGGCAAATGGCCATTTATCCAGTGGATTTTAGTTCCCCGTTTTTCCATTCCACGAAACCAGGTCATTTGCCGTTTTGGCAAACTGGTGAATAGCAATTTCAAGCTTTGAAAACATTTCTTCGTATGAAAGTTCACCAGTTAAATATAATGTCAGGTATTTATATTCAAGTCCGTAATAAATAAGTTGCTCTGGAGTAAGCCCTGAATCGAGCAAGCGCTGAACCTCATCCAGCATTCCCTCTTCCAATCGTTGTTTTAAACGTTTTGTAATTCTTTCGCGACGTAAATTCCGGTCAAAATCAATTCCAATATTCAAACTTCGAATGTCCGGCATTTCAGATTCTTCCTGCTGATGTTCGGCATAATATTTTTCAATTTCAATGGCGCGAATTGCACGGCGATCGGTTTCAACATCGGTAACATTATGGAGCTCTGTTTTCATGCTTTTCAGAATGGCTGTGAGTTCTTCCAGCGATTTTCCTTCCAGTTCTTTTCGCAATTCTTTGTTTG
The DNA here is from genome assembly GCA_963769925.1 of uncultured Prolixibacteraceae bacterium. GTDB lineage: Bacteria > Bacteroidota > Bacteroidia > Bacteroidales > Prolixibacteraceae > Draconibacterium. The sequence goes on along the minus strand of CAVYOB010000037.1, from coordinate 485,617 downwards.
GCGGAACTTCAATCAAACGATAATTTTTCAACACCGCTTCAATATACAAACCGCTGCCTCCACACAAAACCGGAAATTTTTTCCGTGACTTAATATCATTGAATACTTTAAAAAAATCTGTTTGAAAACGGTAAACATTGTAATGCGCACCAGCATCTTCAATGTCAACCAAATGAGAAGGAATTTCAACACCATCAACAAAATAATCAGCATAATCTTTCCCAGTACCGAGATCCATTCCACGGTAAACCTGCCGTGAATCAGCAGAAATTACTTCGCCGTTTAATTTTGCAGCTAAATGAGCAGCCAAACCGGTTTTCCCGGTTGCAGTGGGACCAAGAACGGTTAAAAGGTTATACTTCATAATTTCTAAAAATTCAAAAACAAAATAAGGAATAATTATTCAAAACCACGATTTTTTGCGAAATTGCAAATCATCAATTCTGAAACCTTTTTACGTTGAAATGATAAAGGAAGCCTGTGTTGAAACCTTTGAAGAAGCTGTTCTGGCTGAGCAGCGCGGAGCCGATCGGATTGAGCTTTGTTCAGATTTAGCCAACGACGGACTGACACCGACGGTTGAATTGATGCAAAAAACCTGTTCTATGCTAAAAATTCCGGTAATGGTTATGATCCGCCCGCGTGCCGGAAATTTTGTTTATTCAGATGATGAGATCGAACAAATGAAATCAGAAATCGATCTGGCAAAACAAAATGGTGCCGCAGGTGTAGTTTTTGGGTTACTTACACCGGAGAATAAAATCGACGAGAAAAACACAAAAATTCTTGCTGAATATGCCAACCCGCTTCCGGTTACTTTTCACAAAGCCATTGATATTATTGAAGATCCGGTTGAAGGAGCAAAAATATTACTGAAGATTTCCGGAATTAAAAGGATTCTGACTTCAGGAGGAAAACCAACCGCAATGGAAGGACAAAAAGCTATCTGCGAAATGATAACTATTGCCGAAGATAAAATTATAATTCTGGTCGCCGGAAAAGTTTTGGATACAAATGTTGAAGAAATTCAGAAACTAACCGGAGCAAAGGAGTTTCATGGGAGAAGGATTGTAGGAAAATTAACTGCCACTGGTCATTAGTCATTGGAAAATAAAATCCGATGACCTGTGACAAATGACTAGTGACTTAAAACCAATAAAATGAAAAAACTACTTGTTATTATTCCAGTGTTATTGACTTTTTTGGTAAACGCACAATTGGAACACGAAGTAACGCCTTACACCTGGCCAACCGATGAAAAAGTGTTACAAAAACTGGAAGAATGGCAGGATCTGAAATTCGGACTTTTAATGCACTGGGGCGCTTACAGTCAGTGGGGAATTGTTGAATCGTGGTCAATTTGCCCTGAAGATTATGGCTGGTGTAAACGCGAGAAAGGTTCCAATCCTGATGATTATTTCACTTACAAAAAAGAATATGAAAATCTTAAACTGAGTTTTAACCCTGTACATTTTGAGCCGGAAAAATGGGCAGCCGCAGCCAAAGATGCCGGAATGAAATACGTGGTTTTTACTACCAAACATCACGATGGATTTTGCATGTTTGACACAAAATACACCGATTATAAAATTACCGATGAGGATTGTCCTTTTAGTGTAAATCCGAGAGCTAATGTGACCAAAGAAATTTTCAATGCTTTCCGTGCTGAAGGTTTGTGGGCTGGCGCTTATTTCTCAAAACCCGATTGGCACTGTCCGTATTACTGGGACCCAAAATTTCCACCACTTGACCGGAACGTAAATTATGATCCCGAAGAGCATCCCGAGGAATGGGAAAAATATGTTCAGTTTACTCAGAACCAGATTATGGAACTTTGCACGGATTACGGGAAACTTGATATTCTCTGGCTTGATGGTGGCTGGGTGGCAAAAAAATCACCGGAAGAAATTAAAAATTACTATCAGCGAGTTGGCAGAAGAAATCCACTCCGGATTTCCAAAAACACGCGCGGTAAACCAGGACATTCGTATGGATGAACTGGCTGCCAAAGCCCGCGAAAAACAACCCGGGCTGATCGTCGTTGACCGTGCTGTTACCGGTCCAAACCAAAATTACCTGACACCGGAAAACCGTGTTCCCGAAACACAACTCCCCTACCCATGGGAATCGTGTATTATTGCCGGTGGTGGCTGGGCATGGGTTCCAAATCCACATTACATGTCGCCAAAACAAGCCGTTCACATGCTGATCGATATTGTGGCAAAAGGCGGAAACTTATTGTACAATATCGGTCCTGCACCCGATGGAACCTGGCCGGAAGCAGCTTATAAACTACTTAAAGAAATGGGGAAATGGATTCATGTAAACGGAGAAGCTATTTATTCCACCCGTGCCATCGCACCGTATAAAACCGACAATATTTGTTTGACCCAACAAAAAGATACAAAGGCTGTTTATGCCATTTACCTGGAACAGGAAGACGGCAAAGGATTACCGGAATCGTTTGAAGTGAAAGGAGTTTTTGCAGAAAAAAATGCTAAACTGAATTTACTTGGAACATCCGGGAAACTGAAATGGAAAAATACGGATGAAGGAGTACAAATTTTCATTCCTGAAAAAGTCCGAAAAAATCTGCCATGTAATTTGGCCTGGGCGGTAAAAATTTCGGAAGTGAAATAACAATATAAAAATTCGCCTTGCTAGTGCATCACGATGTTTTGGGACGCAATTTGTGCCTCACCAATCAGAATATTTTTTGTTGTAAAAGCAAGCCACAGCAAACAAGGCCACGCAAGCAGGGAGTTAGGCAAATATCTTAAGAATTTATATTAAAGTCTATATAACCAAAGGTTATTCTAGTTATATTGGATTATAAACAAATATTCTAGAAACTTTATTCGTTTTATTATCAATATATAATACTAGTCTTTTGTCCCAAATTCTTAATTCACCATTATAATAATCTGCAAAGCTTATATACATTATATTAAATCCTTTTTGTAAAGCGGACTTCCCTTCTTTTATACTTTGAGACGAAAAAGGAAAATACTCCTTAACCTCCTTAGCAGCCATTCCAACATAAATTTTCTTTCCTTTCTGAACAATCAATTCATATTTCGGCGATCTAATATCAAAATAAGAAACATAGGGACCATTTAATCCTTCATCAATATCAAGTTCAAAGTCTTTAAATATAAATCTGTCTGATGTTGAATTGTTATCTAATAAATTCCTTTTCTTTTTAGTATATTCCTTGCCTAAAATCATAGCTATTTGTGATTCACTATTAAATTCTTTCAGGCTGATGTTCAAGTATTTTTTTTGATCTATTTTTTTATAATTAATAGAAACAGAATCAAATAGAATGTAGTCCATATTGATTATTTTATCTTGTCCCATAATTTGCATAGAAAAAAGAATATTGATAATAATTAAGATATTAATTTTCATGATAATTCTAAATTTTAATTAATGAATACATGCTTGCTTAACAGTTCCATCGCTGTTAAAAGTAGTCGCAAAAAAATTAATTGGATCATATGTTTTAGACCAATCAGAACTCCATATTTGAACATGTAGATGTGGTTCATACGCTTCATCTGCATTTCCTGTTTGACCAGTTAAACCTAAAAGATCTCCAGGGTTTACTTCTTGTCCCCTAGTAACGTTAACACTACTAAGATGATTATACTTGAAAAAAACCTGTGATCCATCTTCTAAGGTTGTTGTAATTAAAACCCAGTTACCAGTGTCTCCACCTCCTTCCTGCCAATCGTTTCGAAGATTAGATACTCTCCCAGGGAGCATTGAATAAGATTCTGTGTTTAAACTAGCTCGTATATCAACTCCATCATGAAATCTGTTATAAATGCCTTCTTGGCAATTATTGCCTCCTGTACGTACACATCCATATGTTCCTCCATATTGACCTGAAGGACCAGAAGATGCAATTTCAGGATGTAACACAGGATCTCCAGGACAAGGTTTAAATTTATTCAAAGGATTTGGTTCTCCTCCATCACCCTCCCCTGGAGAAGGAGCTCCTCCGCCGCCTGAATCTCCATCATAACAAGTCAAAAATGATCCTATCTCTTCATAAGCTGTACTTACCAATATTTCTTCCCCCATAACCATTCGATAAGTGTAGGTTATTTCATATATAGTCACAAGTTGGCATTTTGCTGATTTTAAACTAATGTTCAAATCACCTCTTTGGACTTTTTCCATTTTGTGAGTAGCTTTCCCATTTGTAAACTTCCAACCAAGTTTAAATTTTCCATTTAAGGAATGATATAAAACATATCCTGAGAAATCTCCTTCCTTAAAAAGATAAGTATTGCGTTTCACACTAAAATCGGTTATTTCTAAATACTCTGGATTTCCAATTATTGTCATAAGATAGCCAGTAATTATTCCTGATTTTTTATACTTTTGAATCACCAGAGTTGTTGTCGAATTGCCAAATTTGGGATTATTGCTTTCTAACACCAAATCTAAAGTAGTTTCATCTAAAAATCCAAACTTTAATTCAGATTCAAGTGGTACTTCTATTATTTCACTTCCTTCTGTAGAAGATTCTACTGCATTCTGCCAATTGGCCTTTAAAAAAATCATATTTCCATTGGCTTACTTAAAATCCAGTGAAGCCAAACTCCCATTTACTGCTTTAAACCATTCTTGGGCATCATATGTATTAAATACAACTTTTTTATCTACCTCTATTTCGTCGTGAACAGTACAGGCCCCTATAAATAATAACAAAAAACTAAAAAGAAACTTTTTTTCATAATGATTAAGGATTATTGATTACAAAATATTATTTGGCTATTTATTTATGTTTGGTATAAAAAAGTCCTGTTATATAATTTCTCTTATTTGAATATGTTTGGGAACATTTCAAACATTATTTCGATAAAAATAAAAATTTTAGATTTAATTATTCAAGTAAGTAAGTGAAAATCCAACCTTGATATATATCAACAAAACATTATTTAATTTTGAATTTAATCTTGCTGATGAGTCTCGAAATTTCAGGATACAATTTATACCTTGGTTACTCGAATAAATAGTTTTTGCTTTACAAGCAAGACACAGATTACAAAACCACACCAGCAAATGAAAAATAGAGATAAAGTGTACAAATTTTTATTCCCGAAAAGTCCGCAAGAATCAGCCCTGTGATTTGGTCTGGGCGGTAAAAATTTCGGAAGTGAAATAAGATTTTTTACCGTTTAACATATCCCTGTTTATAACTTCATTTTAAATCCAAATAGTTGAAGTTATTTTCATTTTTCTTTACCATTAGTTTGGAATTTGAAAATTTAACCGGTAAGATGACTATATCAATCTCAAAACAAAATTCACATGTAAAACGGCGTAAACGAAAATTAAAGAAAAAAGTAAAAATCAGGTTGATTCTTTTTTCTGTTGTAACACTAACCGCAATCATTCTTTACTTCCCGATAAAACACAAGATTGAAGTTATTCTGCACCCCGCGCCAATAGGTACTGTCAATGTGCATCGGTATCGCGATTTTAATTTGCTTCATTTAAAATATGCCAAACGGGGTGGCGTAAAACCGTTCAAAACCAATAAAGATTTTGAAAATAATATTGGCACATTAATCAAGGATGACAAACTGGTTGAAATAAGCGATAACAGTTATTACCGTGTTTGCAATCTTACTTATTCTCATCCCTATTTAACGCCGACTACCAAACAATTTCTGGAAGATTTAGGGAAACGTTTTCAGCAAAAACTGGACGAAAAAGGATTGCCTGAATATTATTTTCAAATCAGCTCATTACTCCGCACCAAAGAAAACCAGAAAAAACTGAGCCGAAACAATGGCAATGCAACATCCAATTCATCACACATGTACGGAACCACCTTCGACATTCCCTATTTTACATTAGTAAAAAGAACTTTCCTTTGGAACGAAGCAGAAGTTACTGATGGACGCGCATCAAAATTGCTTTCAGAAGCTATCGGAGAACTGCGAAAAGAAGGAAGGTGTATAGCTGTCACAGAAAGAAACGAAACCTGTTTTCATATAACAGTGATTAAATAGGCAAATTCGATATAGTATCTCTATTAAATTATAATCTTCTAAAAATTTAACCTTTAGTCTTTATTTTTTTAGGGGTTTTGCCCCTGTCCCCACTTCATTTCTTTGCCTTAGATGCAAAGAAACAGAAGCAAAGAAAAATCAAGTCAAAATTAAATACTATTACTAACTGCTCTGTACTCATTACTTTCTTTTAGAAAAATGCCTTGAATCGCCCCACTCTCCGTAACCGACTTCAAAATTTTTCAGATCTATCTGTAATTCCGGATCGATATTTTCGCCGTTATTTCCCTTCCAAACCGGCTTCCCTTCATATAAAAGGTACGATTCCCTGTATTTTGCAGGCGTTATATTCGGCATAATAACATTGGCACCAACAGCAAGTGCTTTTTCCCGTCCGGCAAGATCAATGGCCTGCAGGGCAGTTGCTGCGGCAATATTAATATCAGGCATCAGCAAACGAAGTGTCGCAATCATATTCAACGCCAGATCGAATCGTTCCTGTTTTGTTTTTAATAGGTTTTTGTATTTAATTAGTGGTGTGTTTTCGTGTTCAATGTATGGTCCCATTCCACACATATCAATATCAATCTTTTTAAGAAATAACAGGTCATCAGCCAAATCTTCAATAGTTTGAAACGGCAGCCCGATCATCACTCCTGATCCTACCTGGTAACCGGTTTCTTTTAAAAATGAAAGTGCTTCAATACGTTTCTCAAAATCGTGTTTTTTTGTATTTGGATGAATTTTATAATACAATTCTTGGTTCGAAGCCTCAATCCGAAGTAAATACCGATGCGCCCCACTCTCAAACCAGCGCTGATAAGTTTCACGCGACTGCTCCCCACAACTCAAAGTAATGCCCAACTCATTGTTCGACAGCTTCTTTATTTCCTTTAGCAAACGGTCCACCCGTTTCACAAAGGCAGATGTCGATAATTCACCCGACTGCAAAACCACCGATCCAAACCGATTTTCCCACGCAAAGCGACAGGCATCAAGAATTTCGGCATCCGAAATATCATAACGAACTACATTTTGATTGCTTTTCCTGATTCCGCAGTATAAGCAGTCTTTTGAACAGATATTTGAAAACTCTATCAACCCCCGAAAATAAACCTTATTTCCAACCTCCTTTTCTTTTATTTCGCGAGCATTTCCCATTAATTTCTGTCGTTCTTCTCCCTCCGACCGAAGCAATTGGGCAATTTCTTCCCGGTTAAAATTCCTGTTACTTAATATTCTATTAATATCATTCACACTGCAAAAATAGGTGTTGGGCTTTCATTCTCAACTACTCCGTGACAAAAACTATTCAATAACATAAAAATGCCCTCATTTTTTTTAGGTTATTCTGAACATTTATCCATTACCTTTATCACGTAATCCTGCGGGAAGGCTGCGGCTGACTTTAGGGAAAATCAAGGAAAAAGATAAAAGGCAAAAGTAAAAAGTAGAAATTGCCGGTTTGTTTTTCTTTACCAGCCAGTTTCCCGCAATTATTTTTAGATTATGAATAACGACCTGAGACGTTTGGGTTTTGTTGGCATTATTATCGATGATCGTGAAAAATGTTCGGGAATTGTCAACGAAATCTTATCGCAACATGGTGAATTGATCCTTACCCGAACCGGGTTACCCCGGGCAAAAGGAAACACTTCTGTAATTACTCTTGTAATAGATGCCACAACTGACGAAGTCGGAGATCTAACCGGAAAGCTGGGAAACGTTCCCGGAATAACCGTTAAATCAGGGCTTGCGAAAAAATAAAACAGCAATTATAAACATTCAACTTTAAACTCAATATCCATGTATAACGTACCCGCCAATTTTATCAACGAACAACAAATCCGGAACATTCTTGAAGCGAATAAAAAAGCTGATTTCGGCCAGATAAAACAAGTACTTTCAAAAGCACGCGAAATGAAAGGACTTAGTCTTGAAGATGTTGCTGTACTCACCAGTATTAGTGATCCGGAAATGCTTGCAGAACTTTTCAACACCGCCAATGAGGTTAAAGAAACCATCTATGGGAAACGACTTGTTTTGTTTGCACCACTTTACATTTCGAATATGTGCTCCAATGAATGCCTTTACTGTGCATTCAGGGCAACCAATAAAGAAATTGTACGAAGTGCCTTATCTCAGGAACAAATTGCACGGGAAACAGAATGTGCTGATCAAGCAAGGACACAAACGTATTTTAATGGTGGCCGGGGAATCATATCCCAATCAGGGATTTCAGTATATTTTGGATTCAATACAAACCATTTACAAAGTAAAATCTCCGCACGGAGAAATTCGCCGTGTAAACGTAAATATTGCACCTCTTGACACCCCCGAATTCAAGTTGCTAAAACAGGCGGAATTGGTACTTACCAGATTTTCCAGGAAACGTATCACAGAGAAACGTATAAGAAAGTGCATCTTGGTGGGAAAAAACGTGATTATAACTGGCGTGTCTGGTCATTGCACCGGGCTATGGAAGCCGGAATCGATGATGTAGGAATTGGCGTTTTATTTGGTCTTTTCGATTATCGTTTTGAAATTCTGGCACTGATGCAGCACATCCGTGAGTTGGAAGCTAAATTTGGAGTAGGTCCGCACACCATCAGCGTTCCGCGCATGGAGCCCGCTACCAATAGTGACCTGGCTTCACATCCGCCATTCCCTGTTTCTGATATCGATTTTAGAAAAATAGTGGCCATTTTAAGGCTTGCCGTTCCTTATACCGGAATTATTATGTCAACAAGGGAAACTGCCAATATGAGGCGCGAAACTTTTGCTTTGGGCGTAAGCCAAATATCCGCCGGAAGCCGCACCAACCCAGGAGGTTACGAAGAAGAAAGCGAAGATGATCCGTCAGGTCAGTTTAGTCTTGGGGATCATCGCCCATTAGATGAAGTTATTCGTGATGTAGCATCGATGGGTTACATACCATCGTTTTGTACGGCTTGTTATCGTCTTGGTCGAACTGGTCAGGATTTTATGGATCTGGCAAAACCGGGAGATATAAAATTACATTGTGCACCAAATGCACTTTCCTCATTTCAGGAATATCTACAGAATTTCGCATCAGAAGAAACAGCTTTTGTTGGAAATGAACTGATCTTAAAAACTATTGATGAAATGTCTGGCGTTGCCCGGCAAAGGGCTGAAAAACTCGTGACTCGCGTAAAAGCCGGAAAAGATGATGTATATTGTTGAAATAGATATTAGTAGATAGTAGTGAGTATTTAGTAATAAGAATGTTTAATTGATTATTAAAAATGAATACCCGACTGGAAACCGATTTATTGGGACAAAAAACCGTTCCTGCTGAGGCACTTTGGGGAATACATACTGCCCGTGCTGTTGAAAATTTTCCGCTTTCAGGAATAAAAGTCCACCCGGAACTGATAAAAGCTTTTGGTGAAGTAAAACTGGCTTGTGCCCAAATCAATCGGCAGTTAGATGTCTGGCAGGATGAAAAGAAAGCGGATGCAATTGAAAAAGCCTGTCGGGAAGTCAATCAGGGACTATTAAACGAACATTTCCCGGTTGATGCATTGCAGGGGGGAGCAGGAACTTCGTTAAATATGAATACAAACGAAGTAATTGCAAATCGGGCTTTACAAATTTTAGGAGAAAAACCGGGGAATTACGAACTTATCTCTCCTCTCGATGATATTAATCGTCACCAGTCAACAAACGATACCTACCCCACAGCATTAAAAATCGCTGCAATAAAATTGATTCGGGAACTGGAACAACGAGTTCTTAACTTACAGGAAACATTTCAACAGAAAGAGAAAGAATTTGCTCAAGTGGTAAAAATCGGGCGGACCCAACTTCAGGATGCAGTATTAACTACGCTTGGCCGGGAGATGAGTGCTTATGCAGAAGCATTTAACCGCGACCGCTGGCGGATTTATAAATGCGAAGAACGCTTACGCGTGGTTAATCTTGGTGGAACGGCCATTGGCACCGGACTTGGGGCGCCAAAACAATTTATTTTCCGGGTGGTCGATCAGTTAAGGGAAAATACAAATATCGGCTTGGCACGTGCTGAAAACCTGATCGATGCCACACAAAATGCAGATGTTTTTGTAGAAGTCTCGGGAATTTTAAAAGCACATGCCTCAAATCTGTTGAAAATAAGTAACGATTTGCGGTTACTTTCCAGCGGTCCAGATGCCGGTTTCGGTGAAATAAATCTTCCTCCATTGCAGGCCGGTTCATCAATTATGCCGGGAAAGGTAAACCCGGTAATTCCCGAAGCAGTGGCTCAAGCAGCAATTTTCAGTTTTGGAAATGATCAGGTCATCACTCAAGCTGCAAGTTCCGGAAACCTTGAACTTAACCAGTTTATGCCTTTAATAGCTCATGCTTTACTCGGAAATATTTCAGTTTTAAGCAATGCTTGTGAAATGCTTTCAAAAAAATGTGTGGCTGGAATTGCAGCCAACGAAGAAACCTGTAGGAAAAATGTGGAAAATTCCACTGCTTCAGTAACAGCTCTTATTCCTGAAATTGGTTATGAAAAAGCCAGCATGATTGTAAAAATAGCTCGTGAGAAAGAAATAAGTATTAAATCTGCAGCTGTTGAAGGTGGTTTTATTTCTGCTGAAACCTTCAATCAGTTAATTTCTCCGGAGGCCGTTTGCAGGCTCGGAAATTAATACCGCTTTTCAAATCATTTCAAAATCAGCAATTTTTGTTTCAACCTCAAATAAAGGATAAAAAATATTTATGATTTATTGCGATTTACTCAAAATGTTATTATTATTGAGTCTAAATTAAAATAAAATTTAAACTTAATTTGTATAACTCAAAAAATGAAAACAATGAAAAAAGTATTATTAGTTTTAGCTCTGATTGCTGTTTACGGATTATCCGTTTCAACTGCAAGTGCAAAAGTTGTTACTGTAAACAATGCAAAAGTAACGCTGGTTGCTGATGATAATAATTCAACAGTGGCAATACCAGAGGGTGAAAAAACGAAAAAAGAAAAAGCAAAAACTACAGAGACAAAAGCCAAAGTTAAAAAAGTGGCAAAAAGTGAAACTAAAAGTGAAGGATGTGCCGGAGCTAAATGTGAGGGTAAATCTGAGGGATGTGCAGGAAAAGAAAAAAGTTGCTGTGGCTCAAGTTGCGAAGGGAAAAAGAAGAATTAAATATTCTTTACACAATAAACATGAGATGAAGGCTGTTCTAAAATGAACAGCCTTTTTTATGATAAAAATTAAACGATTTTAATGTTATTTCTGTTTCTAAAACACTAGGTTATCATTGGCTGAATCAAACTGAATTAGTACTTTAAACCCCGAAATTAGAAATAATGAAAGCACCAAAATCATTTCGTTTACATATCGGGATTTTCGGAAGAAGAAACACCGGTAAGTCAAGTATTCTGAATGCATTAACACTGCAGGAAGTTTCTATTGTTTCTGATATTGCCGGCACCACAACTGACCCCGTCGAAAAACCGATGGAACTGTTGCCACTTGGCCCGGTACTATTTATCGACACTGCAGGAATTGATGATGTCGGGCAACTCGGAGAAAAAAGAATTGCCAAAACAAATGCAGTTTTTGACCGGACTGATCTGGGTGTACTTGTAACCAACTTTAATGAATGGGGCGAGTTTGAAGGTCAAATTCTGGAGCAATTTAAAAATCACGATACTCCCTTTATTGTTATTTTCAACAAAATAGACCAATATCCTGAAGACTTGTCAATTAGTGCTCAACTTGACAGTATAGAAATAAATTATGTTTACACTTCTGCACTGAACGGAACCGGAATCCATGAACTTAGGGGACTGTTGCTGCGTTCAGCTCCTGCTGATTTTATCAATCGCCAGGGAATTTTATCCGATCTTGTTGATCCGGGGGAAGCAGCAATTTTAGTAGTTCCTATCGACAAGGAAGCGCCAAAGGGAAGGCTGATTCTGCCTCAGGTACAAAGCATCCGTGATTTGCTTGACAATGATTCATTTTGCATCGTTGTAAAAGAACGGGAACTCCGTGAAGCTATTTCACGTTTAAATAAGCCGCCGCAACTTGTAGTTACGGATTCGCAGGCATTTTTAAAGGTAGCTGCCGATACTCCGCTCAATATTCCGATGACATCTTTTTCCATTCTTTTTGCCCGTTATCAGGCCGACCTGGTTGAAATGGTCAGAGGTGCCACAGCAATTGATGAATTAAAAACCGGCGATAAAATTCTGATTGCCGAGGCCTGCTCACATCATCCTATTGGAGAGGATATCGGGACAGTGAAAATTCCACGATGGTTGACACAATATGTTGGTGGAAAACTTCAGATTGATTCTATTCGCGGTCACGATTTCCCGGAAGATATTCATGAATATAAACTTATTATTCACTGCGGAGCGTGCATGTGGAACCGAAGAGAAATGCTTTCGAGGATTATGAAAGCAAAACAGGCCGGGGTTCCAATAACCAATTATGGATTAACCATTGCCTATTCACTTGGAATTTTTGAACGTGCCCTTCAACCTTTTCCGGCAGCACTTGAAGTGTATAAATCGTTAAAAATGTTCTGAATTACAGGCGCTGAAACCGTCTGTAACTATCATTCTAATTTTTTAAAAAAGCCAAAGAATTGGATTTTCCCAAAAGCGTCTTTTTTGAGTAATTTTAACCGATTTCTTTCAATAGCAAATTGAAATTCTACATTATTTCTGAAGTTGGTAGGATGAATGATTGTAACAAAGTTTCGCGAAATACTCCAAACACCATTTTCAATCCCCGATATCAAATCAACAGACAGTTTACCTTCGTGAATGAATTTTTCTTCTTCCGCAAATTCAATTGTCCAACCTTCCCTCATCTCTTTTAGCTGGCTTTCCTTAACATTCAACAAATCATCATCTTTATCGACGAAATATTCAAAAAGCTCCCACTTTCCCGGTAATTGCTTCGACGGGCGGGCAAACATTTCACTCGATTTAATCCAATTCAAAAATGCAGAAAATGCTGTTTTTACCTTCATAATGATTATAACAACGGATGTTTGACTTTTAAATACGACCAAAGTTTAATACTAATCTATCTCTATTTTCCTGATAAATTATTGGCAATTCAGAATTCTACCTGATTAATTTCAACCTTGTACTTTTCGTCGAAACATTATTTCGTTTCACCCTGTTTTATCCGCCGGTCAACGAATTAACTGGTTTATTCCAACAGGGTTATATACTTTATCTTTTTGAGAACCGTTTATAATTTACCACTTATAAAAAATAGCCATGGAAGCAGAAAACTTTATTCAGGAATATCAGCATGTGCTTAAAGAAAAGCTTGCCAGGATTCATCAGGGCCAGCTAAAGCAAAGCAAAGAAAAAGGTGAAGAAGACGGTAAAAGAAATTTACCTTTGGTTGACGATAATTTCACCACGCCGGTTGAACACGAAATCAGAAATAAATACCAGGCAGAAGTTGAAGCACTTTACGAAAATGGTAAACAAGTGCTAAATGATCTTTCGCATAAGAATCTGACCGGTATTCAACAGGAGCTTCAGGATTTGAGCGAGCTGAAAACAGAGCAGCGTATTAAAGAGGCAGAGATAATTCGTGATCATAAACTGGAAGAATTAACCAATAACCATCTTGATAAAATAAAGGATATTGAAAACACTCCCCATTATCAGGAGAATAAAAAGCGGTTCGAAAAAATAAAACAACGTTGGGAAGCCGTTTCAGAAAAACATGACCGGCAGGAACTAAATATCCAACTTAAACCTTATTGGGCTTACATTTTACTTTTATTTGCCATCGGTCTTGCCGAGTTCCCGTTAAACAACCAGGTGTTTGTTTCATTTCGCGAAACGCCACTGCTTACTTTAATTATGGCCGGAGTTTTAGTCCTTACTTTACCGTTTCTGGCCCATGCTACCGGGAAGATTTTAAAACAGGTCAAAGAGCGGAAATTTTATCCGGTAGTTTTGATTGTTCTCATTTTGGCAATTGTCACAATTAGTTATTTCACAGCTCTTCTGCGAGCTGATTACCTATCGCAACTGGGTGTTTCCGAGGGTCAGCAATTTCTTGACCGATGGACTTTCTTTACCATCGGAATCATATTGTACCTGGTTGGTAGTATTGCTTCGTTTTTTGCACACGATGACAGCAACGAATTCTACGAAGTATATAAAAGGTACCATAAGGAGGAAAAATCATTTCTTGCCGTTCAAAAAGAGATAAACACGCAGCGGACTCAGGAAAAAGAAAATTATGATACTGAAAAAAGAAAAATCCAGCACGAGTTTATGACTAAAATTGATGAGTTGAAGAACAGGCTTCAAACGTTACTGCAGCAGAAAACTGAAGTGGCCGGCAATTACAATAAAGTTCTCGCATTTTGTCAGGGGATGGAACGAAAAATAAACAGCAACTTTAAAGAAGCTATTTTTAATTACCGCGACACTAACCTGACTTTCAGAAATAACCATAAACAGCCAAAATCATGGGGTGAGATTGTTCCCGATCTGCAAGGTTATTTCGCAAAAATCGATGAATTAAAACAAAACGAATTTTAGTCATTATGAAATATTTCAGGAGTTTTGCCCTGTTTATTTTCCTGCTTTCAACTTTGTTCTCGTGTAAAGAGAAACCGGTTTCAACCACACAAATCAGTGTGTTGATCGATGTCACCGATAAGCGATTTGAAGATAAAAATTTTGTTGCTGAGAACCTTCCTAAATTTCTCCAGATGATGAATCTTGATAAGGAAACCGGAGGTTATTCAGGAGGTGAAATCAAACTTTCTCTTATCAATGAAATTTCGGATTCAAAATCGAAAGTGATTAAAGTTGAATCAGCCAAAACAGGATTAATGGGTGAAAACAAATTGAACCGGAAAGATGAAGTTGATCGGTTTTATGATGGTCTTGAAAAAAAATTTAATCAACTTTTAGAGGGTGCAAACTGGGGTACCAATGCATCAAAAATTTATCAGAAAGTGACACGGGAACTTATTAAGATGAAAGGGTCAGATTACAATAAAAAAATGATGATCATATATTCTGACATGCTTGAGAACAGCAATCTTTTTAGTTTTTACAGCCCCAACTGGAAAACTGAAATTCAAAAAATGACCGAAGACCCGGAAGCAACATTAAAAAAGTTATCTCAAAAGGGACCGACACTTCCCGATCTTAGTGAATTTAGAATTTATGTTATCACGACCAGAACGCCGGAAAACGATGAAAAAGTAAATTTATCGGAACAATTGTGGACGGCCTTATTTGAATATCAGGGTGCCGAAGTAACATTTAATTCAGGACTGGAAATCTGAAAAATTAAACTGCCGAAATTTCCCATTAAAAAGCAAGTAAGTATAAAACTTACCAGATAACTTCAACAAGAATCTCAAATCATATTTTATTTAGGAATAAATTTCCAACTTTGCCATTCGTCTGCTAAAGAATGGTAATTTGGACAACTGATTAAATGAAATTTTTTTATTCTAATATTTTATTTCTACTGTTTATTCTGATTTCTTTTGGCACATCAGGTCAAACTTCTATCCATCACTGGGAAACGATTGTGAATCCGCTTAAAATTTGGCACTACTTGCCAGGATCGGCTGCTATTTCGAAGGAATGGAAAGATCCGGGGTTTGATGCAAGCGACTGGAAATCAGGACAAGGCGGAATAAGTTACGGCGACGGGGATGATGTTACAACAATTGATCAGACCATTTCACTTTTTATGCGGCTTGATTTTGACGTTACGGATAAATCGATCATTAAAGGTGCAATTTTTAATGCTGATTACGACGACGCTTTTGTGGCCTACCTGAACGGGGTAGAAATCGTTCGCTCAAATATTGGCACTCCGGGAATTCCGCCTGCATGGGACCAAAAAGCTACAAGTGATCACGAGGCAGTTATGTATAATGGTGGTATTCCCGATGCCTTCCAAATAACTCCGGAAGCTTTGGATACAATTCTGCGTGAAGGTCCAAACACGCTTGCAATTCAGGTTCACAATAAGTCCGCTACCTCGTCTGATCTTTCAGCAATTTTTTATTTAACCGTTGGTATAACAGTCCCCGGACTCCATTACAGCTATCCACCTGAATGGTTTATTGAACCTTTTGAATCTTCCAACCTCCCTCTGATGATGATAGAAACCAAAGGTCAAACAATCACGCCGGATAACCGGATCATTGCAAAAATGGGATTGATGGACTATACGGATATTGGAAAAAGGAATTATTTAACGGATACTTTTAATATTTATACCGGGAGAATATCCATTCGTATTCGGGGATCTTCTTCCCTTATGTTCCCAAAAAAGAATTACATTTTTGAAACACAGGAAGAGTCCGGGGAAAACAGGAATGTAGTTTTATTGGGAATGCCAACAGAAAATGACTGGGTTTTGCATGGTCCTTATACTGACAAAACCCTGATCCGAAATGTGCTTTCATATCATATTGCAGCTTCAACGGGCAGATATGCACCTCGTACCCGTTGGATTGAACTTTTTATCGATAGCCAGTATATGGGGCTTTATGTGCTGACAGAGAAGATAAAACAAGATGATAACCGGGTGAATATAGCCAAATTGAATCCGCAGGATACAATTGGGGACCAATTAACGGGAGGTTATATTTTGCAAAAAGACAGGGATGATGAGGATCAGGAAGGTGATGGCTGGTATTCAAAGTATCGGTCGAATGTATTTTATAACTATTATGATCCGGGGTATGATGAGTTACTTCAGGTTCAGAAAGATTATATCCGGGGATTTATGAATGATTTTGAAGACATGGTTCGGAATGCAAAAAGTAGTTCTGAATTTATTCCACTGGTTGATGTGCCGGCTTTTGTAAATTACTGGATTCCAACCGAGATATTTAATGATGTAGATGGCTATAAGCTGAGTTTCTATATGTTTAAAGATAAGGACAGCAAAGGAGGGAAATTGCAACTCGGGCCAGTCTGGGATTTGAACCTGGCTTATGGCAACTATGACTTCACCGCAGACCCTCCTTTACCAACAGGGTGGACCTGGACTAAATGCCAGTCAAGTAGTATTCGGCCTTTTTGGATTTACAACCTGGTGCAAGCAGATACTATTCAGAATTGCATTGCCTGCAGGTGGCAGGAATTAAGAGCCGGCCCTCTTCAAACAGACAGCCTTATACAATTCATAGATGACAATCTGGAATTTATTAAGGAAGCAAGGATCAGAAATTTTCAACGGTGGCCCGTACTTGGGATTTATGTTTGGCCAAATTATTATGTTGGCGCTGATTATGAAGATGAAGTCAATTATTTGAAGGACTGGCTTCAAACAAGGTTAGAATGGATGGATGAAAATATGTTGGGACATTGCATTCTGCTCAGTGCAAAAGAAACTAAACTTAATCAGATCAGCGTTACTACATTTCCGAACCCTTTCTCAGAAAATGTAACTTTCAGTTTCAGTTCTGTACAGGCAAACTCAAGGATTGAAATATACAGTGCTTCAGGTGCACTTTTAAGGTCTGTTGAAATAAAAAATGCATCAGGATTTCATATGTTTCTGGGTGATCTAGATCCGGGTATTTATATATACAAGATCATATCTTCCGGAAGTTTTTCGGCATCGGGTAAGTTGGTGAAGAGATAATATAGAGATTTAGATATTTCATAACTTCAAATTATTTCTGATGAAAAACAGCCGTTGGAAGAAAACCGCCAAATGGATATTTTTTCAAGATTTTCAAATAAATAACTTATTTATTAAATAATTCATATTTAGATAAAACTTCCTCACGATTATTATTACTGCCTTAAATAAAAGTGTTTTACAACATAGGGATTCTATAAGCATACCACTATATTTATAAAGCAACCTCAATGATGCCCTATATACCTAAAATTTGTGAGTTAATTTTGTTTATTTGGTGCCATAAATAGAATCACATAGAATCAAATTATTAATTGCTAACATTTAAAAACAAGAGACCTTCAGAGTAAAATACCCGATTGAAAAACAAAAAATCGAAAATTATCAGATTCGATAAGTTTTAGTAAAAATTGATACTTAACCATTAACTAACTATTATGCTATACTTAGGTGCCGACATTGGTTCAATCTCTGTAAATACAGTCCTTTTAAATAGCCATTATGAAGTAGTTGAAGAGTATTATGACTTCAATGAGGGAAAACCGTTTCATACACTGGCTTCAAGATTAACCTCAATTCTAAAAAATCATCAAAACATTACTGGCCCGATTGCTCTTACTGGTACGGGAAGTAAAACTGCCTCCGAACTTTTAAACGGTGTGTCCATCAATGAAATCGTTGCTCAGTCGAAAGCTGTGATGGAACTTTATCCTCACATCCGCACAATTATTGAAATGGGTGGTGAGGATTCAAAACTGATCTTTCTGGAAAAAAATGAAATGAAATCGGGAATGAAGCTTTCTGATTTCACCATGAACAGCTTATGCGCAGCAGGTACCGGCTCATTTCTTGATCAGCAGGCAAAACGCATTGGTGTTTCAATTGAAAATGAGTTTGGGGAACTTGCACTCAAATCAGAGAAACCACCACGAATTGCAGGTCGTTGCTCTGTCTTTGCCAAGAGTGATATGATCCATTTGCAGCAAGTTGCTACTCCAGTTCACGATATTATCGCCGGATTATGTTTTGCTGTTGCACGAAATTTTAAAAGTACATTGGGCAAGGGAAAAGATTTGGTGAAGCCGATTATTTTTCAGGGAGGTGTTGCTGCCAATAAAGGAATGGTCCGGGCATTTTCTGAAATATATAACCTTCAGCCCGAAGAACTGATCATTCCCAAACATTTTGCATCGATGGGAGCCATTGGAGCAATATTGACTGCCCTGGAAACAAGTGAAGTTCAACCAAATACAATTTCTCTTGACCGGTTAAATAAGTACCTTGAAAAAGGATTTGAAGACGCCCAGCCTATGCCCAAATTAATCAATAAGAATCATCGGTTGATTAAGGACACTTTTTCATTGAACGGCCAGAAAAAAGTGATCGGATATCTTGGCGTGGATGTAGGTTCGTTGAGTACAAACGTGGTTATTATCGACAGCGGAAATCATGTTCTTGCACGTCGTTATCTGCCTACTGCAAGTAAACCACTGGAGGCCATAAAACAGGGTTTAAAAGAAGTTGGCGAAGAAATCGGGCACCGTGTGGAAATTCGCGCTGCCGGAACTACAGGATCAGGCCGTTATCTTACCGGCGATTTTATTGGTGCAGACACGATTAGAAATGAAATTACATGCCAGGCAACTGCAGCTATTTCCATGGATCCGGAAGTGGATACCATTTTTGAGATCGGTGGTCAGGATTCAAAATATATTAGCATTTCAAACGGAGTAATTGTCGATTTTGAAATGAATAAGGTTTGTGCTGCCGGAACAGGATCATTTCTTGAAGAACAAGCGGATAAGCTCGGGATCAGTATTATTGATGAATTTGGGGAAAGAGGATTTTCAGCAGGTAATCCGGTAAAACTGGGTGAAAGATGTACCGTTTTTATGGAAAGTGACCTGAATTCTCACCAACAAAAAGGGACACAAAAAAATAACCTCATTGCCGGATTGGCTTACTCTATCGTTCATAATTATCTCAACCGCGTTGTTCGCGACAAACCCGTTGGGGACAAAATATTTTTTCAGGGTGGAGTTACCAATAATAAAGCGGTCTTAGCAGCTTTTGAAGCTGTAACAGGAAAGCCTATTCATGTGCCTCCACACTTTGATGTTACAGGTGCTATTGGAGCTGCTATGCTTGCCCGAGAGTCAATGAATAACGGAACTCCTTCAAGATTTAAGGGATTCGGAATAAGTAAGGCCGAATATAAAACCAGCAGTTTTATTTGTAAATCTTGTGCTAATCATTGCGAGATTAAAAAAGTAAAAATCGCGGGAGAAAAGAAACCGTTGTTTTATGGTGGAATTTGCGACAAATATGAACTGAGTAGCCGAAAAGTTAAACAGGAAAACCTGTTGGATTTATTCAAAGAAAGAGAAGAATTACTGTTGGATGGATTTAAAAATCAAGGAACCAGGCGATAAAATAACGATTGGATTACCTCGTGGATTGATGAATTTCTATCAGTTGTTTCCTTTCTGGAGAACGTTCTTTTCCGATCTTAATTTCAACCCGGTAATTTCGGATGAATCGGATCGAAAAATTATAACGGATTCACTGGAAACAATGGTTTCAGAAACCTGTCTTCCGGTAGAACTTATTCATGGTCATGTATTAAACCTCGCGTCAAAAAATGTGGATTATATCTTTCTTCCGTTTGTTGTTAATGCAATGGGTACAAATGAAAATCCAACCAATAACTGTAATTGTCCCTGGGTGCAGGCTCATCCCTATCTGCTAAAAGCTGCATTTCACAGCAAAGAAATAAGTAATAAGTTTCTGATGCCAACATTACACTTCCGTTATTTTGACAGAGCGCTAAAAAAAGAACTTCAACAATATTTTTCTGAAAAATTCAGTTTGCCAAAATCAACCGTTATCGCTGCTATTGATCATGCAAACCAGGTTCAAAAATCGTTTGAAAATAAAATAAAGATTAAAGGCAGTGAAGCAATAAATAAATTGGATAATAAACGCTGGAACGTAGTTATTCTGGGCAGACCATACAACACCGGTGACCCGTCACTGAATCTTCGGCTTGTGCAGAAACTGCAAAATATGAATGTGCAGGCTATTCCTGTCGATTATCTGCCTCTTGACGATGAAAATATTTTCGATGATTATCCCGGAATGTACTGGCCAAACGGACAGCGGATTTTGAAAGCCACAAAATACATTGCGAAGTCAAAAAACATTTTTGCTATTTATTTGAGCAATTTCCGGTGCGGCCCCGATTCATTTCTTATGCACTTTGTAAAAAAGGAAATGAATGGGAAACCGTTTATGCACTTAGAGGTTGACGAGCACAGTGCTGATGCCGGTATGATCACAAGGCTTGAAGCTTTCCTGGATAGTTTGAAAGGATGGAATGAAAACCAGGCAATAAAGGATCAAATTTCCACCGTTTCTTCTCCTGTAAAAAACAATAATAGCAACCTGGATCAAAGAACAATATACTTTCCTTATGCCCGCGATTCAGTTCATGTATTATCAGCTGCCACCCGCAGTTGCGGAATTCCAAGTGAAGTGTTGCCCATGCAGAATGAGAGGGATATTGAACTTGGACGAAAATATACCAACGGACAGGAATGTTTTCCATTCATTGCAACTACAGGTAGTTTTGTCAGAAAGTTAAATGAACCGGGACTTGATCCTAAAACGGTTAGCTTCTTTATGCCTGATCATAACGGGCCTTGCCGGTTTGGTGAATACAATAAGCTACACCGTATTATTTTTGATAAACTTGGATATAATGAAGCTGAAATTATACATCCGAGCAATGAAGATGCATATGCCAGCATTGCACCCGGTGCATCTTTAAAATGGCGAACCAATTGCTGGAAAGGAATTATTGCTTCCGACCTCATCCGTAAAATGCTGGAACAAACTCGTCCTTATGAAATTAATGAAGGAGTAACAAATCGGGTTTATTCAAAATATCTGCAGGAAATTGTTCACTCTGTAGAAAGGAATTGCAGGAACCTGACAAAAGTTTTGACAAATGCTGCAAATGAATTCAAGGCAATTCCGGTTGAAAAATTGGGAACAAAACCTGTAGTAGCAGTAGTCGGAGAAATCTTTATGCGCGATAATCCGTTCTGTTCTAATTTTCTTGTTGAAAGACTTGAAAAACTCGGTGTGGAAACATTAATGGCACCTTTTGGCGAGTGGGTAAATTATTCTACTATCCGGTTTATTCGCGACAGTCGATGGAAAGGAAATATGAAATATCTGTTCAAAGCGAAACTTCAGTTATTCTTTCAAAAGACGATCGAAAAGAAAATCACCAATAGTATTCACGATATTTACAACCTTGCAAATGAAATAGAAGTTGAAGATATGCTGGAAAATTGCGATGAATTTATTCACCGTGACTATGATGGTGACCCGCCACTGGCCATTGGCACTGCTGTTTTATTAGCCGGAAAGAAAATTTCTGGCGTAGTAAACATTCTACCTTTTACATGTTTGCCGGGAACCATTAACTGCACAGTTTCTCAGAACCTAAGAAAAAAACACCATGGATTGCCCTGGGAAAACTTTGCTTACGATGGACATGAAAACATTGGAGTGGACACCCGGTTTGAGGCTTTTATTCACCAGGTTTTGGAATATCATGAACGCCAAAAACAACAATTTTTTAATTGAGATTTTATGTAGAACCTAAAATTCTGCCAACATTTTTACCGTTACGGTTGTTTCTCTCCATGAAATTTGTAATAACTAATTAAATTATTTTAAAATGAAAAAGATCGTTTTCTTTCTTATAATTCTATTCTCATCAACACTAACATTCGGACAGAAATCATTTTACGATTTTAAAGTGACTGATATCAACGGAAAGACTTTTGATCTTGCACAATTAAAAGGGAAGAAAGTACTTGTTGTCAATACTGCATCAAAATGTGGATTTACACCGCAATACAAACAGTTGGAAGAAGTATACGAGAAATACGGTGGAGACAAGTTCACTATTATCGGATTCCCGGCCAACAATTTTGCCAACCAGGAACCAGGTTCCAATAAAGAAATTGAAACTTTCTGTGAACAAAACTACGGAGTAACTTTCCCTATGATGTCCAAAATTTCAGTAAAAGGCGCCGACATGGCCCCCCTCTACCAGTGGCTTACAGAGAAAAAACTGAATGGCAAAATGGATTCCAAGGTGGGCTGGAATTTTCAAAAATATTTGATTGATGAAAATGGAAATCTTGTGGATGTTGTAGAATCAAAAGTAAAGCCTGATGATTCAAAAATTGTGAGCTGGATTCAGAATTGATTCTTTTTAAGATTCTGTTTTAATTTATCTGACAGTGTATTTTGTGTTTCAACCAAAGCATAAAATACGCTTTTTCTTTACAATGAAATAAAAAACAATCAACATATTTATTTTTCTATATATTTGCATTTATAAATATAAGAAAAATGGAATTTAAACAATTAGACATAGAACCTGAAGGAAACTGGTTTCAAAGGACTTTTTCAACTCCACATGCAAAGAAATCCATCGTTTACATTTTGATAGGAATGATTGCCGGCCTGATATTTCTGATTGTAACCAGCGATAAACCGTTTGCTGAAATTACTTCGGGTGAAATTTTTCAAAGCGTTCTCTTTGGTGGATTTTTGGGCTTTTTTATTACCAATAGCCCTTGTGCCCGAAATAAATGCTAATCAATTTGATAATAAAAAATAAGATTTAAAAAAGGACGTAAAAGGTAAATACAGCTTTTTGAATTCATTAAAGTTTTGAAAGAAAAGAAGGAATAATTTACTTATTAAAAATTTAGACTGATTCTAAATCTTTCACAATCTATTACCAATCAATTAAAAAAGATTATATTTGTTATGCATTGGTCGAATCAGACCAATTGTGTGTTTGGGGGTTAACATTTGAAAGGAGGCTGTTGAGTCTCCTTTTTCTTTTAACTTATTATCTTGGTTAAACAAATATATCAATACCTTAAAAAATTAGATAAGGGGTAACCCAAAATCCACGCTACCCCATTAATAAATTTCGTATATAATAAAACACTCATTTATCTTAAAATAAGCAAAAAGGATGTTTTTTTCTATTTTTATAAAAAAGCAATTACAATTCACCAGATTATCCAAGTCAAAACCGACTTGCAGAATTTAAACATCAGTCTGGTTATCTGTCTTTTAGTAGTTGATTTTATTGATTAAGCGTCTAATCAATAATGAAGAATTTAAGCCATTAATTATTTCGTATTTTGAATTTCGTTTTTACAATATTTCTGGACGACAGCGATTATTTTATCGACATTGAATGGTTTTGTTATGTAATCAACACATCCGGCATTATACGCCTTTATTTTATCCGATTCCATAGCGTATGCTGTTTGCGCAACAACCGGAATCTGTGGATTAATTTCCTTTATTTTTTGTGTGGCTACCAGTCCGTCATATTTACCAGGCATTTTTATATCCATTAGTACCAGTGAAATTTCTGGATTGTCTTTGACTAATTTTACTGCCTGTTCACCACTTATGGCATGTATTAAATTAAACTCTTTTGAAAGAATTGTTTCCAGAAAATAAAAGTTTACCTCATCATCTTCCACTATTAAAACAGTAGGCTTGAAAGATGAATATTTCCCCTGATTCAGACAATTTAGTTTCAATTGGGCTTTTTATAGCCGGTGAATAAGGAATCGAGAATATAAAGGTACTTCCCTTTTCTACTTCAGATTCTACTTTAATATCGCCTTTTAATGCTTCAACATAAGCCTTTACGATCGACAACCCTATTCCCGATCCCTCATAACTACGCGTATTTCCTAATTCAACCTGAATAAATCGCTCAAATATAGTTTCAATTTTATCTTCGGGAATTCCTCTTCCGCTGTCTGAAACATAAAAATACAGTTTCTCGTTTTCAATATAATTTCCAATTTCAATTGTTCCTTTAATTGTAAACTTTACTGCATTTTTAATCAGGTTCATTAATATCCCGTCAAGCTTTTGTCTATCTGTTCTAATAATAGCTGATGTACCTTTTACTTGTTCATTTATCTTAAAATCAATGCCTTTGTCTTTTGCCTGCAAGCTAAAAAAATTAAAGTGAAACTGCAGTAGTTCCGAAATATCTGTTTCTTCATACACAAGATTAATATCACCCACTTCAATTTTTGAAATTTCAACAATATCGTTAATGGTATTTAGTAAACGTTCCCCACTTTTATTCACGATATCAATAAACGATCTTCTTTCTTCTTCATCCAGGTTAGGTTCGTCAAGAAAATTGATAAATCCCAGAATGCCGTTCATTGGTGTTCGAATTTCATGCGAAACATTCATTAGAAACGCTGATTTCAACCGGTCACTTTCTTCTGCTTTTTCTTTCGCAGCTATTAATTCATCCTGATACTTTATGATTTCAGAAACATCCCTAATAGATCCCAATACCAGTTTTTGCTTGTTGATTTCGATATTTGTTCCGGTTATCTCCGTGTGGTATGTAGTCCCGTCTTTTCTGCGCAATGTAAAATACTGTACTTCTCCCGACAAATTTTCATTACTTCGGAATAGCCTGAGTGCTTTTTCTTTAGACAATGGTTCGGCTGCCATTTCAAAAGCCGTCATTTTCAAAAGTTCATCCATCGAGTATCCTGACATTTCACAGAACCTTTTATTCACATAAATATATTTCCCATCCATATCAGCAACTGTAATCCCGTCAGCAGAATGTTCAGCAATTGTTCTAAACCGGTTTTCACTTTCTTCGGCCTTTTCTTTCGCCTCAATTAGTTCGTTTTCCCATTTTACAATTTCACTTACATCTCTTACAATGCCTAATGCAAATTGCTCATTTCCTATATCAAGTAATATTCCGTTAATGTTAACATATACTATTGAATTGTCTTTGCGCAACAATTTGGTCCTACTGGATTTGCCACCCTTTTTTTCCGGATTTTGTATTAAAATATGAAACAATGCTGAATTTCTTTCTTCAAAAGGTTTTACATCGAACAGGCTCATTTGTAATAACTCCTCTTTTGAATATCCAACCATTTGGGCAAAGGCCGAGTTTACAAAAACATAGTTCCCGTCCATGTCGGCTAAAGAAATTCCTTCCATAGCATTTTCTGTAATGGCTTTAAATCGTATTTCATTCTCCTCCGCCTTTTCTTTTGCTTCTATCAACTCTTTTTCTTTCTTTTTTCTTTCAGTAATATCAGTAAGATCTATAATGGCTAATGTTTTGCCTCTCAGCTGAAATGTTTCTATATTGACGAGTCCGGTCCGACTTTCCCCTTTTATGTTCTGAAAATTGAGCTCATAATTTTGGATCTCTCCGGTTGTTTTCAATCTGGGAATAATTGTTTTTCTGGTTTCTTCTTTCGAATAAAACTGAATTTCAGCGAACGTTTTTCCTTCTATTTCTTCTTTTATATAACCAGAGATAGCAAGAAAAGCATTATTTACCCTGATGAAACGGTAATTATCTGTAATATTTACAAGGCACTTGGCTGTAGGGCTTTTTTGAAAGGTAGCTGAAAATTTTTCTTCTGAGAAGCTTAACTCCTCCTCCAAATATTTCTTTTCAATAATTTTACTTAAATCACTGGCTATAATTTTCAAGAGTATCCGCTCTTTTTTTAAAGCTACTTTTTCAGATTTAGCGGGTTTTTGTTCCAGATAATATACCTCAATTTGTCCAACAGGCTTCTTATCGATTAGTATAGGTTCTGAATGTTTCCATTCAGTAGCTTTGAAATTACCGGTTGCATATTCTTTTTCATTCAAAAGTAATCTGGCACATATATTTTGGGGAACCTCGTAACTTGATGGTAATATACTAATGGCTTTTTGAAAAAAAACATCAAACGGCAAATCGGGCGTTCCCATTAGCAAACTTAACTTATACATTGCCCGTAACTCATTCTTCCGATTCGTCAATTCTCTCCGAATTTTTAAATTTTTTTCCCGGAGCTTTTCAAAAGATTCTTTTAAAAAATTATAATCCTTGCTAATATTATTTAATTCAAGAATTAGTTCTTCTTTAGTTGAGTTTTTGGTTTTTTTATAGGCATCCATGTCAGGTAAATTTTCAGAAAGATAATTATTTTAAGATTTAAATCCTGATTAAAATGCTAAATTCCAACCCTTTACTTATCAACATATATATTAAATCTCGTAAAATAGAAATAGACGAAAAGTACATCTTTCAATATTTTATTCTTGGAATTATAAATAAATAGGTATAAACTGAGTGCAATTTGAATATTTTTATTGATATCGATACTAACTAATTCTTACTGATTAAAATGATGTTGATTTAATTTAGTTTAAGGTCATATTTTCCCTGTCTGAAGTATTGATTACTCCAATAATATAATAAGGCAAAAAGCTTATGCTGAATTATTACTATTAATCAGTGCCATATTATATCAACTGTGTTTTAAATCCCGGTAACTCAACGTTAACTCTATTATTACAATTAAAGCTACCGCAATTGCATATAAATAAATTGCCATCACTTTTGTTATTAAATACACTAATAATGGTTGCACACAATCTGTGCCGTTTCAAAAGATTAGTTAATTCTTTCATTATTATTAATTTAATTAATGTTAAATGAATGTTCCTTTTTATTTTATACGGTAATTTTTATACATGAGTTGGTTTTCATATAACAAATGATTATCTCTAAGAATACCACTTCGACAACGGAATTCTGATAAATTTTCAGCACCAGTTCAGGAATAAACCCTTGAGTTACTTTAAACAGTTACAAAGATCTTTTAAAAACAAATCTATGATGTGTCATGTCTTCTTTTGCCTGCCAATTTACAGTAACCAATTCCCAACCATCAATTCCAATTTGTTTGCATACTCATATAAATTTAGTCCTGTATCCCAATTTCATCCAGTTCTTTACCATCTACAAACCGTGGCTGCCATTTTTTATTAATTTTTTCTGCAGTCAGAAATAAATACTCCCATTTATTCATAATTAATTTCTCCAATGATTTAATTATGAAACATGTAACTACAAAAATGTTGGGTTATAATGTATTTTTCTGTTTTGTGAAAAGGATAATTATACATCAACTATAAATCTCCATTTTAAACAAAAAAGGCCAACTTTCGTTGACCTTTTAATGTGGGCGATGACGGATTCGAACCGCCGACCCTCTGGGTGTAAACCAGATGCTCTGAACCAACTGAGCTAATCGCCCGAAATATATTTTGTTTCTGAACGTACTTCCCTTTCCGGAAAAGCGATGCAAATATAAAACCTATTTTCAGTTCTGCAAAAAAAATATAAAAAATTAGCTACAAAATTTCCGCAACCACAAATGTGCTTCCGCCAACAAAAATCAAATCGTTTTTATCCAGCATTTTCTTTGGCTTCTTCAAATGCTTCTTTACACTGTTTTAAAACTATTTCCATTTAATCCAAATTGCTGCATTTTCGGCAAGTGTTTTTTCATCCATCGCTCGTGGAATTTTAGCTTTTGTAAAATAGTAAATTGCGTTTTGGGTAAGAACTTAATATTTTTCAGGATCTTTATCATTTACTATCCAAAAACAAAATGAAGTTTTTTATAAGCGGTTTTTTTAATTTGCTTAACTATTGTCTTATTCCATCTTCATTGTGTGCCGGTATCGCAAACAATCAACGGATTATTTCCAATAATTTGCCAGCGTCCCTTTAATCCTGTCAGTTTCATTGTATTCTGCCAATCCTTCATAAATATGTTTATTTTTAATTTTCCATCCTTTTTCATTTAAAAATTCAATTGTTTTTAATACTGCCGGTAGATTATTTCGCTGATAAATACCTTTCAAATCTAATTTGAGTTCTGGATAAACAGCTTTTTCCTTTTTTTCGATGTTAATTTTTGTTTCCCATCCATATCCTAGCAACGAATAATCTGCAAAAATTCCTGATCTGCAAAAAAAATGAACCGCATGTTTTAACTTTGGTTCGATTTAAATACCCAGGTGGTTTCTGACTGAGTTGTTCCTATCACCACAGGAACCCCGCTTTAATAATTCCTGCCTTTTCAACTGCAATTTTTTCAATGTGTCTCCCAAGTAAAGCGATATGATCCATTCCAATATTGGTAATTATACTTACTTCCGGAGTGATAATATTTGTTGAATCCAGCCGCCCCCCAAGTCCAACTTCAATAACGGCAATATCCACTTTTTGTTTTGAAAATAATCGAATGCCATGGCTACTGTCAGCTCAAAAAACGAAGGCTCCATTTTCCACAATTCATTGTTGATTTTGAAAATTTTCCACCCAGTCAACAACCTCTTCTTTCGAAATCAGTTCTGCCGTTAATCCTGATCCTTTCCCTGAAATCTTTTAAATGAGGCGAAGTATATAATCCTGTTTTGTATCCGGCCGATTGCAGAATTGCAGATAACATATGTGAGACAGATCCCTTACCATTTGTACCTGCCACATGCACCGTTTTGAATTTTCGGTGCGGATTACCATATAAATTCATCAAGCCAATGGTATTTTCCAGATTGTTTTTATAAGCAGCCGGACCGATTCGCTGATACATCGGTAAACGATTCAACAAATACTCAAGTGTTTCAGTATATTTCAATGTTAAAAATATTTATTAACCGTTGCAAGTTTATTAAAATTTAAATGCGCCGGAAGTTTTGTTTCTAATTTTTCTACATTTAGGAAATTCATTAATACAGGAAAATGCTAAGCAAAACCAGTAAAAGCAAAATTTTCATTCTCGATACGAATGTCATTTTGCATGATCATACCTGCATTTACCAGTTTCAGGACAACGATATTATCCTTCCGATAACAGTTCTGGAAGAACTGGATAAATTTAAAAGGGGAAATGATTTGATCAACTTCCAGGCACGCGAATTTGTGCGAATTCTTGATGAAATTGTTGGCGAAGAGTTATTTAATGGTGGGAAATCATTGGGAATAGGACAAAGGTAAATTACGAATTGAAACAGGTAAACCTTTTTCTGATGTATTAAAACTTCTTTCAGGGAAGATATTCCGGATCACCGGATTCTGGCCATTGCGGAATATACTGTAAAAGCTTATCCTAAAAGAAAGATCGTTCTGATAAGCAAAGATATTAACCTCCGAATGAAAGCTAAATCCCTGGGTATCCAGGCGGAAGATTACAAAACAGACCAGGTAACCGATGAAAGTGTTTTAGATAAAACCATCACAACTTTCGAAAATTTTGATGATAAACTGATCGATAAATTTATATGATGAGGGTTCTTTGGCTGTTGGGGATATTAGAACACGTTTCACGCCGAGCCAAAGAATGTTATATTTTTAAAGGAAATCAATTCAAGTGTTTTGGCTCGGTTTGACGTAAAGGAAAACGTATTTTTCGTGTAGAAAAGAAAACGGCATACGGAATTAAACCCAGGAACGCAGAACAAACTTTTAGCCTGAATATGCTGATGAATCCGGATATTCAGATTGTTTGCGCTTACCGGAAAAGCAGGAACAGGAAAGACATTACTTGCTTTGGCTGCTGCCATTGAACAGCACAAATCGTTCGATCAGATTTTACTGGCGCGTCCTATTGTGGCTTTAAGTAATCGGGACTTGGGTTATCTGCCCGGCGATGCATCTGAAAAAATCAATCCGTACATGCAGCCACTTTTTGATAATCTTTCAGTGATTAAGCATGTTTTTAATCCACGTAGTCAGGAATACCTTAAAATTGATGAGTTGCAAAAAGATGAAAAACTGGAGATAACACCACTGGCCTATATTCGAGGAAGAAGTTTGTCCAATGCGTTTTTTATTATCGATGAAGCACAAAACCTGACACCGCATGAAATTAAGACAATAATAACACGCGCAGGAGAAGGTACAAAAATGGTTTTTACTGGAGATTTTCAGCAAATTGATTCCCCATATCTCGACATGAAATCGAATGGTTTGGCATTTATGACCGATCGGATGAAGAATCAGGATCTTTTTGCACATATTAATTTGGTAAAAGGCGAACGCAGTTTTCTGGCAGAATTGGCAAGTAACTTCTCAACTCAGTGAGCTTAGTTAGCACGGCTTATTGATACAATGGAAAAGCATCAACGCTTTTTTCTACCTTTGCAGTTTATTTAGAATTGATTCAAAATAAGAGAAATGGATTACAAGGGGAAGAAAGCTGCTTTTTATACATTGGGATGCAAACTCAATTTCTCTGAAACTTCAACTATTGCAGGTTCATTTAAAGAAGTTGGTTTTGAACGTGTTGAATTTGATGAAAAAGCAGATGTTTATGTGATAAATACTTGTTCTGTAACCAATCAGGGCGATAAAGCAAGCAGAAATATCATTCGACAGGCAGTGCGAAAAAATCCCAGATGCCATGGTAATTGTTGTTGGTTGTTACTCGCAATTAAAACCTGAAGAAGTTGGTCATATTGAAGGAGTTGATATGGTTTTGGGAACACAGGAAAAATTTCATATTCCGGCTTTTCTTGGAAACCTTGAGAAAAAAGAAACTACCGAAATAAAAACTACCCGTTTGCAAATATTAAAAATTACCATAAAGCATTTTCGTGGGGAGACAGCACCCGCAGTTTTCTGAAAATACAGGATGGTTGCGATTATTACTGTTCGTTTTGTACCATTCCATTTGCACGTGGACAAAGCAGAAACGACAATATTGAAAATACAGTTGCCGAAGCAAAAAAAGCAGTTGAC
Organism: uncultured Prolixibacteraceae bacterium; assembly: GCA_963769925.1. Lineage (GTDB taxonomy): Bacteria > Bacteroidota > Bacteroidia > Bacteroidales > Prolixibacteraceae > Draconibacterium. The sequence continues at coordinate 454,253 of CAVYOB010000037.1, read as the reverse complement.
AAAGGATTATAAGGAAGTTATTCTGACCGGCGTAAATATTGGCGATTTTGGAAAATCAACCGGCGAAAATTTTCTTGATTTGTTAAAAGCGCTGGAAAAAGTGGATGGATTGAAACGCCTCCGTTTGGGTTCGATTGAGCCAAATCTTGTTGAAAGATGAGATCATCGAATTGGTTGCCGATTCAAATGTAATTATGCCCCATTTTCATATTCCGCTTCAATCGGGTTCCGATGAAATTTTATCGCTGATGAAACGTAAATATTCCACTGAATTATTTGCCAAACGGATTGAAAAAATACGGGAAATTGTTCCACATGCTTTTATTGGAGTTGATGTAATTGCCGGCACAAACGGCGAAACCGAAGATCTTTTTCAGGAGTCGTACGATTTTTTAAATGGTCTTGAAATTTCGCAATTACATGCATTTACCTATTCTGAAAGAAGCGGACACAAGCATTAAAAATTCCCTGGAAAGTAGATGTTGAAGACCGCAAACGACGCACTCAAATGTATATCAACCTATCAGAAAAAAAACTGCGGGCATTTTATGAAAAGCATTTGGGTACCACAAACAGTACTTTTCGAATCGGACAAAAAAGAAAACAGATGACGGGATTTACAGAAAATTATATTAAAGTTGAAACCAATTATAACGAAGAAATGGTGAATCAATTAAAAAATGTTAATTTAAAATCTATTTTACAAACGGACATGTTTGTATTACTTTTTCCCGATAAATGTCGTAAATTTTACTGGAAAACCAAATCACCAATGGATTATAAAGAGCTTTGTTTCAAGTTCAGGAAATTGCCCGCGAAACCGGAAAATTTATTCGCGAAGAACGAAAAAAATTTACCACTACCGACGTTGAGATAAAAAGTATTACCAGTCTTGTAACTTATGTTGATAAAACAGCTGAAGAAAATATTGTTTCTGCATTAAAAAAACTGATCCCGGAATCAGGTTTTGTTGCCGAAGAAGGAACTGCCGATTCGAACAACGAAAAATTTAACTGGATTATCGATCCACTTGACGGAACAACCAATTATATTCATGGCATTTCGCCACACTCTGTCAGTATTGCTTTGCGCGAAAATGACGAAATTGTTTTGGGAGTTGTTTATGAAATTGGTCTCAGACGAAATGTTTTACGCCTGGAAAGACAGTCCGGCATATTTAAACGGTAAAGAATCAAGGTTTCCAACTGCCGGTAAATCAGAAGATACATTAATTGGTACCGGATTTCCTTATTACGATTTTGACCGCGTTGACGATTATATTGCTGCCATGAAAGAATTGATGAAAACAACACGTGGATTTCGCCGTTTGGGTTCGGCAGCTGTTGATTTGGCTTATGTTGCCTGCGGAAGATTTGATGCTTTTTTTGAACATGCCTTGCATGCATGGGATGTGGCAGCCGGTGTATTTATTTTTCAACAAGCAGGTGGAAAAATTGTCGATTTTAATGGCAGCGACAACTGGTTGTTTGGTGGTGAAATTATTGCAGCAAGTGCCAATTATTTCGATTCATTTTACCATACAATTAATCATTATTTAGGCAAAAAAAGTAATTAATCAATGAAAATCAGTGTTTTATTTTTCACCTTTTTAGTGTTGGGAGCACTATCATTGTCAGGATGTCCAGCCAAAAAAAATCATCTGAATTAACCAACACGGGAAGGAACAGCAATTTTAATTACCGGCGCCGCTGCCCGAATTCCACAGGAAGCAGCTTTGCTCGAACAATTATATCAAAAAGGTGAACTTAAATCACGTTGAATTTATTGGCGGCGCAAGTTCTGGAGCTTTAAATGCAGTGATGCTTAATGGAATTCTTTCCAAAAAAATTACCTGGAAACAATATATTAATTGGTTAAGCAAAATTAGCAACGATAATATTTATATTAACCCGGATAAAAATTTACCGGTGGATACAAGCCCGTTACGAAGATATCTTACACGAATTGTTAACGATTCGCTTGGATATTATAAAATGAAAGATTTGCCAATTGTTACAGCCATTTCAATTACAGAATTAAATGGAATCGATATCCAAAAAAAAATTCCGTCTTAGCAATATAAAAATTAATTCTGAAAGCGATCCGGATCTCGATATCGTTGATGTTTTAATGGCTTCAACTGCATTTCCCATTGTTTTTCCTGAACAAAAAATTAATAATGCACCTACCCTACCCGACAAATATTTTGTTGATGGTGGATTGGCAAAGACCACGTTCCGTATACCGGATTAATCGACTTTATGCAATACAGAAATAAACCGGTTAAAAAAGTAATTATTGTTAGTCGAAAATCGGATCTTGAGCCTGACATGAACGAGGAGCTAAAAACAATCGGAATTACAGACATAAAATTTTCAACAAATTTGGAATTTCGCTGGATGAATTTCTTCACAAAGGATTTTTAAAGGGATTAAGTGAATATCGCACCATTTACCCAACCTCGTTGAAAACACATTTGTTTATATTCCCGATTTCGAGGAAAAATTTCTTGCTCGACTTTAACAATCTGGAACAGTATTCAATAACAAAGAAATGGGCACAAAAAAATAATCCTGTTCCTTTGAATAATTATCTTAAAAACTTCGATTAACTTTCGGCTGAATAACAAGTTATCTGTTTTTAATTCGTACAGCAAAATAATGCTTGCAACATCAGCATTTTACTTGTAAATTGCCAGCATAAAATATATTGATTATGGCTGAAAAAGAAATTGCCCTTTTAAAAGAACAAATTGACCGGCTCGATGAAAAAAATTTCGATCTGGAAGCCTGGAAAAATCATACCATTATTTTTCTGGAAAGGATTTTTGGAAAAGACAATTCAAAAATAAAAATGATTAAAAGATTTACATTACGATTATTCGAGCTGGAGTTTACGTGATACTGCTGCTGCAGGAAAAACAAAAGATAAAGACCCGGTTCGACTGCAGGCAGAAGAAATTTTAAATGCAACCATTATTGAATTGGAAAGTCTGGGTTGCCGAAAATCAAACAAGGAAAGAGAGAAATTTGGGAATTACTTCAAGATGAACTTAACCGGAAAACAAGTAAAAGAAATTGGAAAAATTGGCAATTCGGAAGATAAGGAAAAAACGGAAAAAATGGCCAACATTACTTGGAAAACTCGGAAATGAAAATCTGGTGCAGCATTATTGCAAAACTGCTTACCGTAATAATATATGGCCAAACAAAAAAAAATTGCAATTGTAATTTTAAACTGGAACGGAGAAAAACTTTTTGATAAATTTCTGCCTTCAGTTATCGAATATTCATCAAAATACAATACGAAATATATTGTTGCCGATAATGGTCTCAACAGATAATTCGGTTAATTTTCTACGCGAAAAATTTCCGGAAATAAAAATCATTGAATTAAAATCAAAATTATGGTTTTGCCGAAGGTTATAATCGGGCATTAAAACAAGTGGAAGCCGACTATTTTGTTTGCTAAATTCGGATGTAAAAGTTACTGAGAACTGGATTGAAACTTGCATCGATCAATTTGAAACCGATAAAAAAATTGCAGCCATTCAACCCAAAATTTAAGCTATAAAGAACCACATTAATTTTGAATATGCAGGAGCTGCCGGTGGTTTTATCGACAAATTTGGTTACCCGTTTTGCCGTGGAAGAATATTAAATCGGATGGAAGAAGACAAAGGACAATACAATCATGCCAGGCTCCAATTTTCTGGGCATCAGCGGAGCATGTATGTTTGTAAAAGCAGAAGCATTTCAAAAGTCGGTGGTTTCGATGGCGATTTCTGGGCTCACATGGAAGAAATTGATTTGTGCTGGCGGTTGAAAAATCAGGGCTATAAAATTGTTTACGAACCAGAAAGTGTTGTCTTTCATTTGGGAGGTGGAACTTTATCTTATGGCAGCCCCAAAAAATATATCTCAACTTCAGAAACAACCTTTGGATGTTGTTTAAAAATCTACCACGCATCAATTCAAACGAATATTTATTCTCCGGATGATTTTGGATGGAGTTGCAGCGGTAAAATTTATTGTCGGATTTAATTTCAGGGAATTTTGGGCAGTTGTAAAAGCTCATGCTTCATTTTATCGTAACCTCAGAAATTAATTCAAAAACGAAAACAAGTTCAGCAAAACATAATGGTAAAAACACATCCTGAAATTTATTCCAAAAGCATCATGTGGAAATTTTTTATTCAAAAGAAAAGAAAATTCTCTTCGTATCATTTTAACCCTGAATAGCCATGCAGAAACTGGTTTTCGAAGAAAAAATTTATACCTATCATATTGATTTTGTTGGGCATGTTAACAATCTCATTTACATTCAGTGGATGGAAAATGGTCGTGTCAGATTGTTGGAAGCCATTGGATTACCTGTGACCGAAATTGCACACAACGAGGATATTCTGCCGGTTTTGACCGAAACTACCATCCGTTATAAAAAGCCGTTTTTCATGCATAATCACGTTACCGTTGAAATGTGGGTTTCGAAACTGAACAATGCTTCGGCTATTATGGAATTTCGATTTTATAATGAAAATGGAGAGCTTTGTTCAACCGGACAGCAAAAAGGATTATTTATAAATCAAAAAACCATGCGGCCGGCGCGTTTTTCCGAAAAGCATCGTCAGGCTTTTGAAAAATTTTTGATCCCGAAATAGATATAGAATTCAAAGACATCTTCCTAAAGACAAGAATCGAATATTGTTCAATTTAAAAAAACCTTTTTAACTTTGACCCGATATTATGCAATGGGGTGCCTAATAAAGTTAGGGCTGAGATCATACCCACAGTACCTGATCCGGATAATGCCGGCGAAGGGAGGGCAAACAAGGGATTCGTCCCGCTCCATTGGTTATTTTTTAACCAAATTAAGTTTGTATCATGAGAAAATGGATTTCATTGCTGCTATTGCAGTTAATGGTATTTTCAGCGTTTGCACAATTTACCTTAAAAGGTGTTGTAACGGGGAACAATGAAAATCTGGCAGGAGCCAGTGTAATTATTGAAAACACATTTTATGGCGTATCAACAAATGCTGACGGGAGTTTTGTTTTCAAAAACTTAAAAAAAGGGGATTATTCCGTTAAAGTATCTTTTATTGGTTTTGAAACAAAAACTGTAAAAGTTACCCTCACCCAAAATCAGCAAATTACTGTTGATCTAAAACCTGATGTGGTGATGACTAGCGAAGTAATTGTAGCAGCTACCCGGGCTGGAAAAAAGTCTCCTTTCGCATACTCCGATGTTTCCAACCAGGAAATACAAGAAAGAAACCTGGGACAGGACATTCCTTATCTTTTACAATTAACACCATCGTTTGTAGCAACTTCAGATGCCGGTGCCGGTGTAGGCTACACTAATTTCAGGATCAGGGGCACCGACCTAAACCGAATAAATGTAACGGTTGACGGAATTCCGCTTAACGATGCCGAATCGCACGGAACCTGGTTTGTCGATCAGCCCGATCTGGCTTCTTCTCTGGAAAACATACAGATACAACGTGGGGTTGGAACATCAACCAACGGAGCAGCAGCTTTTGGCGCAACAATCAACCTGCAAACCAACATACTACGCAAAGATGCCTATTCGGAATATAACACTGCGTTTGGTTCCTTCAACACGTTTAAAAATACCATTTCGGCAGGGACAGGACTTCTAAACGATAAATTTACGCTCGATGCAAGGCTTTCGAAAGTTTCCTCTGATGGGTTTATCGACCGGGCTTTTTCAAACCTGAAGTCGTTTTTTGTATCTGGCGGATTTTATACGGAAAAGACAGTGATAAAAATAAATGTTTTCTCGGGGTTAGAAGAAACTTACCAGGCGTGGAACGGAATTCCTTCTGTACGGCTGCACAACGATCTGGCAGGTATGATGCTTTATGAAGAACACTGGCTATATACGCCGGAAGAAACGCAAGCTATGATCAACTCCGGAAGCCGGACGTATAATTATTATACCTACAAAAATCAGGTTGATCATTATCAGCAGGATCATTATCAACTTGCATTTTTCACATAAATTCGATCAGGCATTAAATCTAAATCTGGCTGGCTTTTATGTTCCCGGAAAAGGTTATTACGAAAATTATAAGAAAGATCAGGATTTAGCCGGTTACAGAATTCCGTATCCGGTTATTGGTGATGTCGATACAATTTTTACTACCGATCTGGTTAACCGCAAATGGCTTGATAATGATTTCTACGGATTTACTTTTGCAATTAATCATAAACAGGCAAAACACGATTTTACATTTGGCGGCGGATGGAATGAATACGACGGCAATCATTTCGGAAGAGTGATTTGGGGCCAGTTTCTGGGGAATATTAAAAAAGATTTTGACTGGTATCGGGGAAAGGGAATTAAGAAAGACGCGAATGTATTTGCCAAATATAATTTGCAGGTTACAGAACAACTGAATCTTTTTGCTGATTTACAATTTCGTAAAATTGACTATTCAATAACAGGAATCGATGATGATTTGCGGGATGTAACCCAACAACACAACTTCAGCTTTTTTAATCCAAAACTCGGTATATTTTACCAGCCGACAGAGAATCAAAATATGTTTCTTTCTTATGCTGTTGCCAACAGGGAGCCCAACCGCGATAACTATGTAGATGCTGATCCAATGGGACAACAGCCGGTTCATGAAACTTTGCATGACTGGGAACTGGGTATACAATTTACAGTCATCTGCTTTTACGGTGGGCGCTAATTTATATTATATGAACTATAAAAATCAACTGGTATTAACCGGTGAAATTAATGATGTTGGAGCGCCGATTATGGTAAATGTTGATAAAAGTTACCGCGCGGGAATCGAACTTCAGGGTGGCTGGAAAATTTCCGGTTCTTTACAGTGGAATGTAAATGCTACCTTCAGTCAAAATAAGATTAAAAACTTTACTGAATATGTTGATGACTGGGATAACGGCGAACAGCAAGCTTTTTATTTGGGAACCACTGACATTGCTTTCTCCCCAAACGTTATTGCAAACAGTCTCTTTACTTTTCTACCGGCAAAAAACCTTCAGTTTAGCCTGGTTTCTTCTTATGTAAGTAAACAATTTATCGATAATTCATCCAGCAACAATCGTGTGCTGAATGCCTATTTTGTAAATAACCTTCAGGCTGATTACAATTTTAAAACTAATCTTTTCAGTGAAATTACCCTGCATCTTCAGGTGAATAACCTGCTGAATAAAATGTACGAAACCAATGCCTGGGTATATTCCTATATTTACGAAGGCGAACGTTTTAAAATGGACGGTTATTTTCCGCAGGCAGGAACCAACTTCTTGTTTGGAATTGATTTTAAATTTTAGCAGTAAACCTGCTTCAGGCTTCAGACAAAAAGCTCATGAAATTATTCATGAGCTTTTTTAACGATAATCGCTAACCTAATAAAATGATCAGATTTCTAGTTAACAGATAACTTAAAGGTATGACTTATCTTTTGCCCCAAAACAGCAACAAGATAAATTCCACTTGCCCAGTCTGAAGTATTGATTTTTATATTTTCTGAGCTATTACTTGCTGAAACATAAAAGGTTTGTCCTTGAGTATTAACAACGCGAGCTACATATTTCCCGGTATTTTGTGGTAAAGTTATAAAAATAGTATGCAACATCTTTTTGTAGATTGCATGAACATCTTCGGTTACAAGCCTCTCAACATCTGAAGCACTTGTAATTGTTGAAAAGTTAAACCAGTTTAAATTGAAACTATTACCTGCAAATTTTAGTGTCATTAGGATCGGCTCAGAGTCAGTGATTTCAACATTCCCCATATCTACTGTTTTCCAAACCTGCCATCCTCCGGTAAATGCAGGAACCACACTTCCCACTTTAGTATCTCCAAAAAACACATCGATCCCTTTTGTGCTGGTCGAGTTATTGCTCGCGTTTGAAAGACAGTTTGTAAGTACCCGGTGTAACATTTTCAATCAAATAATTGAGCCATTCCCCATCTTCAATATATCCAACATTATAGCCACCATCTGTATCTGTACACGCTTCAATATCAACACCGGTAGAACGGTATTCTCCGCCCTGATTTTCAGGATCAATGTCGAAATAGCCAATACCTGCCTGATTATTATCAAAATCTTCAGCCTGTGTTGTTCCCGCAATACATGGGGTCCATTAATGCCATGGCAGCAGGAGTTTCCAACGTAGTAACCGTTAAAGTATCCGAAAAGCCTGAATTCCCCAATGTATTATAAGCACTTAACCTGTAAGTGTATGCAGTTTCAGGCAATAAATTCATATCAGTAAAAGTAGTTGAGTCAGCAGGAATAATACCTGCAAGTTCAAATCCATTGGTTCTTTCACGCTCAACTACAAAGCCCTGCTCATTGTCCGATCGATCATTCCAACTTAACTGAATACTGTTATAGGAAAATGAAGTGCCTTGAAGATCGGTTGGCTTATCGGGCAACGAAAGTGCAAGTTTAAACGATGATAAAACCGGTGGCTGCCCCTGATCAAAATCATCACTTGAATAGTTAATTCTTGTTATTGAATCGCCCTTAAAAATAAGGACCTGAGTTGTTCTGGGAGAGATAATATCGGAATATTTTTTATCCATTCCGGCATTTACATTTAAAATAACTGAAGCGCCAGTTGAAACGGTATCGTTTAAATTAAGCGTATATTCCTTTGCTGAAGCGGATCCCCTGTGCATAATCATTACAGATGTTTGATCGCCATTTTGTGCACCATATACCACAAAATTGTTGCTTGAACTTTTACCATCAAGATAAGTTCCCTGAAAATATTTTGCAACAAAATCCATATGCCAGTATGATGCCCTGGGCACCATATTAGCTCCATCAAATAAGCTAAAGTCAGTGCTGCCCCTATTTCCACCACTTTCATACATACTCCAACTGGTTGCATATGTGGCTCCATATTTCATACATAGCCCCAGGATACCGCCAAACATCTGTCCGTTTTCCCATGTATGTACCTGAGGCCCACCTTTTGCATTAAACTCTCCAATGCTCCATTGCAGTGCGTCATCACCTGTTCTGTTATGAGAAACATTAACCTGATCAACTTTTTGCTTACACTTTACAATCGATGATTTAAATTCGTCTATCCCCTGATAAGCCAAATTAATATTTTCATTTTGCGGATATTTATGCCAACTGATTCCGTCACAGTAGTAATAATCTTTTCCCGGCACTTTCCCCGCAATGTCATTTTTACCACCAAATAAATCGTTGATTGCAAATTCAACATAATAGCAAAAATCGGGACCAAAAATTTTTATCGTCGGATCAACCTCTTTCATTGCAGCAGCTATGGGTTTAAAGTATGTTTCAACCAAGATTCCAACATCAGTACCCGAAGCCAGGCTGTTATATTGCAGCCAGGGTTCATTACCGATATTCCAATACTTTATTGGTGCAATCTGATCTTTTAAATCGACATTGAAATACTTCACTAAATCCGCAGCTACTGCAGCCGATTTATATTGTGAAACCTGTATGATTGGTTCAGCACCCATTGCTCTAATTTTCTTCACCCAATTTAGTAACGTGGACTTGGAAGGAAGATTGTCATCGTAAGCATGACCACCTATTCTAATCATTTTTACACCACATTCAGCTGTCAGGTCCCAAACTTTCTGACTTGGATTATACCATACATTTGTCCCCACCAAATACGGGCTTATTTGCTGAGCAATAACGAGTTGAGTCAGAAAAACAATTAAAGAAATTATAAGTACAAATTTTTTCATAATACATTTTTTAGTCGTTGAACAAACCCGATTTGAACAACCTTAATAAATTATCAATGGGCATTTCTATTTTAGTAAATTTTAAACCCCTGGAAGAATTCATTAATATGGTAATTTTACAATGATTGTTTTCAAATCATTTGAATTAATCCATTTCTTCTGCGAATTAAGAATCTTATTCCAGTATAACTCTTCCCTCAATCTCAACAAGAAGGTCATCGCGGCAAATATCGGCAATAATATAAACCACCGGCAAATCATCATAATACCTTTCAAATGTCTTTTTAATAATGCCAAAGTCCTTTCTGTTTTTAATATAAACCCTGGCATGACCATATTTTGGAATAAGCGTTCTATTTGTAAATGAACTTACTACCTTTTCAGAATACAGTTGTTTGATGTTTTCAATGGCGATTTCAGCTTGCCTGGCAGAATCGCCCACTTCTGCAGTTTTTTCGCCAAGGATAGCGGCGGTACCGGAGATTAGGATAAGCTTTTTATTAAACATCTGAAGATAACGGGCCCGCTCAAATTTCGGTGTAGTTTTATCCGGGCATTTTTCGCCTGCCAAAACATCTTCTGTGTACCCGTGAGCTGAAATCTGCAAGGGATTATCAATTGGCCACGAAACTAATTCATGAGATTTTATAGCAAGAAATTCAATGATTATACCTCCCTGACTCATCCCGATTCCTGTAGCTGCAGGATAACCCTTCTTCGAGAATGTGTTTCCGTAAACACCCGACCGGACGTCATTAAATTCCTGGTAACGTTGCTTTTCGTTATCGTACCCCAGAATATTTTCGATATAATTCCATTGACGGACAATTGAATTTATCGGGAAAAGGGCATCAGTAAAAATATCTATCAAATGAGAAAAAGCGATTTCCGCACTTATTTTACAGGAATTATTGGAATTCGCCTGTACAGTTCCTATCAGAATCGACGTATTTTCCTTTTTGAAAAGGGCTCCGCCATTGGCATGATTTCCAAAAAACTTTACTTCCCATTCAACAGGATTGTATAAACAAGCCTCCGCAATTACTTTACATGTAAGCGGTGGCTGTGCAATTACACTTACTAAAACCGCCTCGGCGAAAAATTGCTGGACCTCTTTTTCAGCCTTCTTCCGAAATGCATTATATTCCTCTTTTGAGTTTGTTTCAACAAACAAATTCAGCTTAAACAACTTCAGCCCTGGTTTTGCATTGGTTAGTTGCTGCAAACAATTTTTCAGTTGCTCGTCAGCCGAAACGCAGCTTTCTTCCGGGTTAACGTAAATGCGGTCTCCGTTCAAAAAATACATGAAAATTTTTCTTTAAAAGAGGGCTACAAATATGGTTGATTTTTACTTTAAAAAAAATGATTGACAAACAAAACTTAATAATCTCCCACTGCTTTTGCCCCATTCAAAACTGCTTCGGTTGAACCTATTCCCAAGCGGTCAGCACCCTGTTCAAGAAATGCAACTGCAGTTTCAAAGTCACGTATTCCTCCTGAAGCCTTAACTTTCATTTTTACGCCAACAGTTTTCATCATTACATCAATGTACTCCGGTTTTGCGCCTCCCGGGCCAAATCCGGTGGATGTTTTTACAAAATCTGCCCCCGCCTCATAAGATAATTCACAAGCTTTAGCTATTTGTTCCGGTGTTAGAAAACCACTCTCCTGAATTACTTTTACCAAAATTTTATGGGCATGTGCAACCTCAACTACAGCTTTTATATCATTCAAAACATATTCATAATCGCCCGACAGAAATTTCCCGATATTCATTACCATATCAATTTCATCAGTACCGTCTTCAATTGCCTGTTTTGCCTGAAAAGCCTTTACCGGTGTAGCATCTGCACCATGAGGAAAACTCAGTACGCTTGAAACTTTCACACCACTACCTTTAAGTAATTTAGCTGCTTTTTTAATATCACAAGGTTTTACACACATGCTGTAAACTCCGTTTTCAATGCACATTTTTGCATTCGTTTCAAGATCAGCATTCGTTTGATCTGGTTTTAAAACAGCATGATCGATTGTTTTTGCTACCTGTTCTCTTGTGTACATATTTATACAATGATTGCGTTAATAATTTCTTTTGCTTTTTCAACATCAGATTCCTGAACAAATAAATCTATTTGCCCCGGAATACCGCCTGCAAAACCAGCTTCAATTCCTTGTTGAAACCCGTCCTTTAATATAGCCCGAATTCCTTCAGTTTCCAGCTCTGCAACAATACGCTCAGTAACAACTTTCCGTCCCACGTAAATCTTTACAAGCTTATCCATTCTATCTGTTTTTAATCATCCATTTCCTTTAAAATCTGCTCCACCTGTTCATTGGTGGTTTGCAATTTTTCTTTACAAATCTTCAGTAACTGCGAAACTCTTTTTACTTTTTCCGCCAGTTCGTCAACATCCAGTTCTTCGTTTTCAATCTTTTCCAGGATCTCTTCAATCTCGGAAATTGCCTCATTATAAGTTACTTTTTTAGTTGCCATTATTTAATTTCTTTGTGATTTTACTTTCTACGCTGCCATCAGAAAAACGGGTTTCGATTGTTTCGTCTGCCTGAACCTGGTTTACCGATTTTATAATTTCCCCCTCTTTCATAGTCAGCGAATATCCCCTTTTTAGTACATTCTCAGGATTTAGTAAGCGAACTGAATTTTCGTTTAAATGCACCCTTTCCAGTTCTTTCTGTATATAATTTCGGGTTTCCTTAACCAAAGTTTCATGAAGGTAAGTTAATCTTGAATTACCTGTAATCAATATCTCTCCGGCCACACGTTTCAAAACCCTTCTTTTTTGATTCAAACTGTTTTCTTTTTTAACCAGCCACATGGAAACTGCAGAACGTACATCGTGTTTAAAATTACTTAGTTCAACACTTTTTCGAAAAGAAAACCGGTTAATATTTTGCTGAAATTCATTTCCCTTTCTAATTAATAGTACATTTTTATCGTGAATGAAAACTGCAACCTGGTGCTGCATGCTTGTTGCCAGCTGCTCCAGTTCGTCGTTCAGGTAATCAATTCGGTCCCGGATCAAATGAACCACGTCTGATTCCAGTTGGAATAGTTTCTCATAAAACCTTTCCATGCCGCTTATAAAAAATTCTGCAACTGCTGTAGGCGTTTTTAACCGGGTGTGTGCAACCATGTCGATTATGGTATCATCTTTCTCATGCCCTATTCCGGTAATAACCGGGAGTGGAAACTGGGTGATATGAAATGCCAGGTCGTAATTATCAAAACTGCTTAAGTCGGCTGTTGCCCCTCCTCCGCGTATAATAATTACGGCATCAAAAAAATCCTCGTATAGATAAATCCTTTCCAAAGCACGAATAATCGAAGGCACGGCTTCAGCGCCCTGCATAACTGACGGAAAAAGTTTGGTGTAAAATTTAAATCCGTATTCATTTGTCTCCAGTTGGTTCATAAAATCCAGATAGCCGGCAGCCGTTTCCGACGAAATAACAGCTATTTTCTGTGGAACCAGTGGCAATTGCAGTTCTCGGTTCATATCAAATACCCCTTCATTCTGAAGCCGGTTGACAATTTCCTTTCGTTGCAAAGCCATGTCGCCAACCGTATAAACCGGATCGATATCTTTAATATTTAAACTTAAACCAAATGAAGAATGATACTCCACCGAAACCTGTACAAGGATTTTTATTCCATGCGTAAAAAACTGACCGGTAGTGGTTTCAAAATAAGGTTTTAACATGCGATAGGTGTACGACCAGATCGTAGCCCGCGTCCGCGCAATAATTTCGTTTCCCTCTTTTTCAACTAGTTCAAGATAACAATGACCGGCCCGGTTTTCCTTTAGTTCACTGATTTCGCCAATTACCCACACAGTTGACGGAAATGCATCGGTCAACACATTCTTAATTTGCTCATTCAGTTCCGAAAGTGTGAGTTTATGCTCCATGGTTTACCAAACTTTACTGAGTTTGATGGTCTCGGTAACACCTGCATTTTTTATTTTTAGCAATAAGATACCTTTTGGCAAAACCTGCAGGTTATTAAGTTCAATTTTGGGTGTGGTTCGTTTTATCCAACTTCGAAGTAATTTCCCATCCATTGAATAAATCTCAATCTCCGTATTTCCTTCCGTAATTGGATTATTATTCGAAAGGATAAGTTTTTCATTTACAGGATTTGGATAAGCCAGCCAACGTTTTTGCAGGTTGTCTGCGGAAACAAAAAGGTTAAACATTCGTGCCCATGCTTTAGACATATCTGGAATACCGTAACCCACAATAGAATCAGGATTATCGTATTTACTGGAACTCATTTCAATAATATTTTTCATTGTTGCAGCAGTTGCATTTGGTTGTGCCTGCCACAAACAAGCCGCCATTCCGGCCATCACCGGCGAAGAAAAAGAAGTTCCGTTACTATACCCCGGCTCACCGTTACTTCTTTCAAGATAGGTATACCATCCAAGTGCAGCAACATTCGGTTTAACATCTCCATCGGAAGCAGGCCCCAGCGATGTAAAAGTAGCAGGGATCGAATCGCGGTTAACCGCCCCAACGGCAATTACGTCATCACCGTCGGAAGGAGCAATAATATGTTTCCACGCATTATTCCCTTCGTTCCCTGCACTGGCAAAAACCAACATTCCACGGGAAAAAGCAACATTGGCTCCCCGTGTCACCCGTGTGGTTTTACCATCCATGTCGGCATAAGTATGATTCATAGCTGAATCAAGAAAAGTGTAGTAACCTAAAGATGTGTTGATAATATCGCAGCCAACACTGTCAGCAAATTCAGCGCCGGCAACCCAGTTGTCTTCTTCAATGAGGTATTCTGTTTCCACGTCTTCTGTACGAATAAGCCAGAAATTAGCTTTGGGAGCAGTGCCAATTATTTCGCCCGGGATGTTACCTCCCATGCACGATAAAACACTCATTCCGTGATAATGTGTTTGAAAGATATCAGAATTCGGATTCACAAAATCACGTGTGCCAAGAATCTGATTATTGGCCCACAAACTGTCGAAAGCAGGATACTCATCAACATTTAAAAATCCGCCATCCAAAACGGCAATTTGCATTCCCTGACCTTTGTAATTCTGGTTATGTAAATACTGTCCGTTCATAATGCCTGTCTGGTAAACCGACAAACCGTATAACGAAGTATCTATCGGCGCATAGTCACTACTGTATTCAGGTTCATTAAATTTATTGAATGCACTTTTTGTCTTCAAATCAGGTTTGGTTAGCTGCACCTCTTTCACAAAAGGGAGCTGTAATACTTTTGACGAAAAACTATCGATTTCAGATTTTACGGTTATCCCGTTAAGCCATTTTGAAGCATGCACAAATTCAACTCCCAGTTCGGTTACCTGCTGAATATAATTGGAGTTTACCGGAAGGTCTAAAGAATCAATCTGAATATGCTGACGAACACGGCGTTGTATAGCGCGCTCCGAGAGATATTTTTCGGGTTCGTCCAATGAAAATGGTGTTTGATTTTTATCGGTGAACGCTACCCAGTAGTATTCCTGCGATTTTACTTTAATCGCTGAAAGGAGCAGCAAGCAGCTAACAAACAGGACAATAATTTTATTCATAAACTACCGAAAATAAAGAAAATTTTAATTTCTATCAAAGGTATCAATAATCACGATTTTTTACTTGCCTGTACTTTTTTTCATCATGTACTCCGCCGGGTCATCCATGTATTTTTCCGGATCAACCAGATTGTCCTTGTTTTTTTCAAAATTCAGGAGCTGCAAATTGGCTATGCTGTCGCGAACTTCAGGGTTCAGAATTTTACCTACTGAATATTTCAATGTGTACCAAATCGCGCCATTTTGTTTGTAATAAATCCAATCACCATCCCGCAAACCGTTTTTATAATGGGCTTCCAATTCGGGCTTTCCACTTTGAAAGTACGTTAAACACAACCCATTTCGCTGACTATTATGCGTTTTATATTCCATAAATGGTTTCCCGTTTTTAAAGAAAATCCAGTGGGTTCCTTCCTCCTTCCCGTTTTTCCAGTCCGCTTCCTCCAATTTCTCGCCGGTGTCATAATACGTATGCGAAACGCCGTTTTTAATTCCGTTTTCAAACTGTTCGTCGCTCACAACCCGATTGTTGGAAAAATACTTCCACGTACCCACTTTTTTTTCATTTAAATAAAATCCCTCAGCAACTTTTTTACCCCATTCATCAAAAAGTTGTGTATATGCCGAATCGGAATTGGGGCGATAGCTGATAATCGCTTTTACCTGCCCTCCTTCATGATAGCGTTTCCATTCTTCCACCGGTTTTCCATCTTTAAAATGGCCTTCATAAAGCAACCTGCCATTGGGTTGCTGTTTTTTCCACAACCCCTGTCGCAAGCCATTTACATCGGTTTGATTGATTTGTGAAAAAGATATAAAAGGACATAAAAACAGTACAATTAAAATATTCCTCATTCCGTTTTCTTTTAAGAACTTCAAAACTAAAGAAATATTTTAGTCAGGACAGTAGCCAAGTTTTAAAAAATTAAAAATCCATTTAACATTAAACAGAAAATTACAATTATAAGAAGGATGTAACTTTTGGTCCGCACCCGCGTCATAAATATATCTGTTCAGAAAGCACCGAACAATGCTGTTCTTTAAACAAACAATAAGCCATGATTAAGAACTTATTAAAACACAGTTTCCGTTCCTTAAAGAAACAAAAAGGGTACGTTGCTATTAACATTTTTGGACTTTCCGTTGGCATTGCCTGTAGTTTGGTCATCGCCCTATTTATAATGCATGAATTAAGTTATGATCAGTATAACACAAAAAAAGACCGGATTTACCGGCTTGTGCTGGATGGAAAAATCGGAGATCAGGAAGTAAAAGCATCTTATACTGCTTCCATCATTGGCCCGACAATGGCAAAAGATTTTCCCGAAGTGGAGTCGTTTTGCAGGCTGAACACCTTTGGAGAAACGATCATAAAAAAAGAAGATAATACTTTTATTATCAATGATTTTGCTGAAGTTGATTCATCATTTTTCCAGATATTCTCCATCCCACTTATAAAAGGTGACATAAAAACAGTTTTAAACGCGCCAAACTTAATGGTGTTATCGGAATCAACGGCTAAAAAGATCTTTGGTGATGAAGATCCGATAAATAAGATGCTGCAGGTCAATACACGGAAAGAACCGTATAAGATAACCGGGATAATGGCGGATTTTCCTGAGAACACACATTTTAACGCTGACATCCTGACTTCATTTGTCACGAACTCACGAGCCAATGATACCGAATGGCTGAATAACAGTTTTACCACTTATGTCCTGTTAAAACCAGGAGCATTGGCAGGCAGCCTGGAAAATAAATTCCCGGGAATGATTGAAAAATATGTAGGGCCCAGGGTACAGCAAATGTTCCATATTTCGTTGTCCGATTTTCTTGCGCAGGGGAACAGGTACAACTTCCATTTGCAACCGGTAACTAAAATTCATCTCGATCCTTCCGTTCAGCACGATGCAAAACCCGCTACCGACCCGAAATACCTAATCATTTTTGGTAGCATTGCCATTTTAATTATCGTAATAGCATCCATAAATTTTATGAATCTCTCCACGGCACAGGCAACTAAAAGAGCAAAAGAAATTGGGGTAAAAAAGGTAAGCGGCTCATCAAAAGGGATGCTTATTCTACAATTTTTAACCGACTCAACAATTATTTCGTTAATTGCACTGGTGCTTGCCGTTGTTATTGTTTTGCTGGCTTTGCCGTTTTTTAACGACTTACTGGATACCAAAGTAAATTTTAACCCTTTTAGTCATTACTACTATATTCCCACGTTAATCGGGTTTGCCATTTTTGTAGGCATTTTGGCTGGAACATATCCCGCTTTTTATCTTTCATCTTTTAATCCGAATACAGTGTTAAAGGGTAAAATCAGGGATGGAGCCAAAAACGGTAAACTAAGAAGTGCCCTTGTTTCTGTCCAGTTTCTGATTTCTATTATCCTGATTATCGGTACCATAATTATGTACCGACAGCTAAATTTTATGATCAACAAAGACGTGGGATTCGATAAAGAAAACCTGATGGTGATCGATCAGGCCGGAACCATTGGCGACCAGGTAAAAACATTTAAACAGGAGTTACTGCGGCTTCCGGGAATTAAAAACGTTTCGGTGTCAACCGCCGTGCCCGGGCATAATAACAACAACAACGGGTATATGATGGATGGCCGCGACGGGGAAACATTCCTGATGCAGACCGACTACGTTGATTACGATTATTTTGAAACTTACAATATTAAACTGGTTGAAGGGCGTTCTTTCGACCGCACATTTGGCTCCGATAAAAATGCGTGTGTGGTAAACCATGAAACCCTCGAAGAGTTTGGTATTAAAGATATCAGCCAGACACGCTTTATTAATATGGGCGACAACGACGAAAAAAATTACATGCCTATTATCGGGGTATGTAACGATTTTAACTTTCGGTCGCTGCACAACCGGATTGACCCTTATATTTTGCGGCTCAAACCTGATGATGGTTATTATTTTGGATTTGTATCGGTAAAATTCAACGATGCTGCAACCGCAAAAACCATAAAACAGATTGAAGATGTCTGGAAGCGGTTTGCGTCGAACAACCCGCTGCAGTACTTTTTTATGAAAGACGATTTCACTCGGATGTATAGTTCCGAAAAACAAAATGCTGAATTATCAGTTCTTTTTGCCATCCTCGGAATCTTTATCGCTGCTTTGGGGTTATTTGGATTAACATCGTTCACCATCGAGCAGAGAACCAAGGAAGTGGGTGTCCGCAAGGCTTTGGGAGCATCGGGAGCAAGTATTTTTTACCTCATTTCAAAAGAAATTGTACTGCTGGTTTGCATTGCTACAGCTGTTGCCTGGCCGATTATTTACTTGGTGGCCAGAAACTGGCTGCACAATTATTATTACCGTATCCACCTGCACCTGTTTGAGTTTATTATCGGGTTTGTAATTGCTTTAGCTATTGCACTGGCAACCATAAGTTACAAAACGTTGCAAACGTTAAAAATCGATCCTGCCGACACGTTGCGCTATGAATAATAGTTAAGTTTTTTGATCTTTAGAATAATTTTAGTTTTGCAGGCCCGGCTTATTCCAGTCGGGTTTTGTTTTGATAAACAGGTTTTAATTTACACCCATTTGTAACTTGAATGAACTGATTTTATACTTATTTTTAAGAGCGAAAATCAAAAACCACAACACATGAAAAATTCTCTTGCCTGCCTGACGGCAGTCAGTCAAATCTAAAATGGTTATGAATTTGCGCCAAGACAAGAGATTAATGAAATGAAATAATTATAATGTTAGAATTAATCACAGACAGGATAATAAAAAACGAATATTATATATTTTTTTCAAGTAATAAAAAACAACGAAACGCTAACACCCGGTATAATCCTAAAAAACTAAGATTAATATAAATATGATTACAAGAATTTGGCATGGAAAAACAAAGGCAGAAGATGCCGATGCATATCTAAAATACATTGAAGAAACAGGCATTGCTGATTATAAGAACGTAAAAGGAAATCTGTCGGCTAAAATCCTCAGAAAAATTGAAAACGGGATTTGTCACTTTTTGACAATTTCGGAGTGGGAATCGTATGAAAGTATCAGGCAATTTGCCGGTGATGATTTCGAAAAAGCAAGATATTATTCCAGCGATAAAAATTTTCTTTTGGAGTTCGAGGAAAACGTTTCACATTATGAAACATTTGTATATTCTTAATAGTAAGTAAGCGAGATATGGCCGAACAATCACTGTACATGATGAAGAGTTTAAAAAAAGCCGGTCAGAAATCGCAATGTCCACAAACAATAACCAACTGATATTTAAATACTTAATATCATACTATTTTTTACTAATACCGCCTGAAAACTGTAGTTGAAGTGTGTCCTCCAAAACCAAATGTGTTATTTAAGGCCACCTTCACTTCCTTGTTTTTTGCCGTAAGAGGTGTTAGATTTAGCAGCGAACTTATTTCCGGGTCAACCTCATGCAAATTTATGGTCGGGGGAATTTGATTATGAACAATCGATTTTATGCAGGCGATAGATTCCACAGTACCCGCCGCACCGAGTAAATGCCCGGTCATGGATTTTGTGGCACTAATATTAATCTTATCCAGCGACGATCCAAAGACCGCTTCAATTGCTTTGCATTCACTAATATCTCCCACCGGTGTTGATGTTGCATGTGCATTAATATAAGAAACATCACCGGGAGTAAGTCCGGCATCGGCCAAAGCTGCGTTAATGGCAAGCTTAGCTCCCAAACCTTCCGGATGCGAAGCAGCCACATGATATGCATCGGAGGCTGCGCCGTACCCAACCAATTCGCAGTAAATATTTGCCCCTCTTTTTAGCGCATGTTCCAGTTCTTCAATCATCAAAACTCCTGCACCTTCACCTGAAACAAAACCGTCGCGTGTTTTATCAAATGGTCGGGAAGCTGTTTCCGGCGATTCGTTGTTTATTGACAATGCTTTCATTGCATTAAATCCGCCAATTGCTGAAGATGTAATCGAAGCTTCAGTACCTCCTGCGAGAATGATATCGGCTCGCCCTAACCTAATATGGTCCAGCACATTTCCAATCGCATTATTTGATGAAGCGCATGCTGAAGTGACTGTGTAGCTGATTCCATGCAATCCATACTTTATGGAGATTTGCCCGGTTGCGATATTTGATATCATTTTTGTAATAAAAAAAGGATTGAATCTCGGGATCATTTTGTTTTCAGCAAAACCAAGCAATTCGTCTTCAAACGTTTTAATGCCCCCGATTCCGGTCGCAATAATTACCCCAATTCTGTTTCGGTCACAAGTGTTCAAATCCAGTTGCGAATCACTAATGCATTCGTCTGTTGCTACCAAAGCGTATTGAGTAAACATATCCATTTTTCGGGCTTCCTTTCTTTCAATACATTGCGACGGATCAAAATCTTTTACTTCGCAGGCAAATTTTGTTTTATAATTTGTAGTATCAAATTTCGTAATCGGAGCGGCGCCACTTTTCCCGTTAACAAGGTTATTCCAAAAATCTTCAACGTTGTTTCCTATCGGAGTTACAGCACCAAGACCTGTAATTACTGCTCTTTTCATAGTAGCTATTTTAAATAGTAGTTGAATAATATACTTACTAATAAGTAAGCTAATGAAATAAATTTTTAGGGTTTTAAATCATCGACGATTGACTGACAATAAACTTTATAATCCACATTGTCAACGATGCCAAATAACTGCAAACTTGCAACCAGACTTGAGAAAATAGCCATTGCCTTACTATCAGCACTGTCGCTGAAGGCAAAAAGATTTTTGGTTCTTCCACTTTTAAGCAGTTCGGTCATCCAATTCAAAATAATTTCAATCATTCGCTTTAGTTCAGTTTTTGTAGTTTCGTTAAGTGTTCTGTAATCGGGACTTAGTGATCCGACCAGGCATTTTTTCTGTTCGCGGTGGCTTTTTATATAAATCTTAATAAATGTTTCAAGCTGTTGCCATTCATCAAATTTGCGGCTACGCATATTATCTATCATCTCTTCAAACTTCAGAATATTCGTTTTTACAATGCTGGTTCCCAGGTTTTCCTTTGAAGGGAAATAATAGTGAATGGCAGCATTTTTTACACTCAGTTCCGATGAAATATCCTGGTAGCTAAACGCATTGTATCCTTTCGTACGAATGAGATTCTCTCCCAATTCCAGTATTTTTTCGCGAGTTATTGACATGCTTTTAATCGTTTAAATCCAAACAAATATACTTACTAATAAGTAAGTATCAAATTTATCTTGAATTTTAACATTTAAGAAATTCTTCCCCGGCAAAAATCTTTAAAGTCTCGGAGCCCTCATTTGCCAAAATGCCACGGGTTGGGTATCTTGCAGAAAGATTATTCTGATAGAAAAAACGGAACTAATACGATATTATATCCAATTGATAGAAAATTACAAATGAGTAAGTGCATTTTATATTTTTTTATGATCCTTATTTTTCAGACTGCATGTTTCGGACAACCACGAATGAGGACCATAACCACACTGCCCAACACCGAAAGTTATACGAAGAAAGTTGGTCAATATCAGATCGTAGATACGGGCCAAAAAGATTTTTACAACAATACATCCATTATTACGAGACCTCAAAAAGGAGCGGCATTCTATGGTCAGGATGCGCAGTATAATGGTCTGCAGCCATCTTATAAATTGTTGAATAATGAAATTGTTGTCGACAACAACACTCAGATGCAATGGCAAAAAAACTTTGAAGTGCTCACTTATTCAGAGGTAATAAAAAAATTAAAGCATTTTGAATTGGGCGGTTTTTTCGACTGGCGATTGCCAACAATTAAAGAAGCGTATTCGCTTATACAGTTTAACGGAATCGATCCGAGCGGTCCGCAGGAAAATTCCAATGCTGCAAAACCCTTTATCGATACTGATTATTTTACTTTTCGTTATGCTGCAAACGGAGAAAGAACAATCGATTCACAGATGCTAAGTTCTACTATTTACCAGGGAAGAACCATGGGAGGCAATCAAACGGTTTTCGGTGTAAATTTTGCCGACGGCAGAATAAAAGGTTATCCGCTGCTTGATCCACGTGGTGAGAAAAAGTTTATGGTGCGTTTTGTAAGAGGAAATCCGGATTATGGTAAAAACAATTTTGAAGATAACGGGGATGGTACAGTAACAGATTTGGCAACCAAACTGATGTGGAGTAAAGATGACAGTAAAAAGGCAATGAACTGGGAAGAAGCACTGGCATGGGTTCAGAAAATGAACGTAGAGAACTATCTTAATTATTCTGATTGGAGATTGCCAAATGCTAAAGAACTCCAAAGTATTGTTGACTACAATGCCTCACCGCAAAAGAATGGTAAACCCGCCATAAGCGATGCTTTTAATGTTTCTCAAATTAAAGTTGAAGATGGGAGTAAAAATTACCCGTTTTACTGGACTTCAACAACGCATGTTAATTCTATACTTAACGGAAGGTCTGCTGTTTATGTTTGCTTTGGCGATGCATTTGGATATTTTTCTCCTCCCAATTCCAGTATTCCCAAAAGGCTGATGGATGTTCATGGTGCCGGCGCCCAGCGAAGTGATCCAAAAGCTGGCGATCCGAAAGATTATCCGCAGGGACACGGCCCACAGGGAGATGTAATCCGAATTTATAATTATGTAAGATTAGTAAGAGACAAATAAGAACAATTATGGATCTTATTGAAAGAATAAAAACATTCTACAACCTCACAGATGAAGATTTGCTGATTTAACAAAATGCTTTCAAACCTCTGTCATTGGCAGCAAAGACTTATTTTTTAAAAGAAGGAAAAGTTGCCAATCAGGTCGGTTTTATAGAAAGTGGACTTTTCCGTTCATTCTTTTACGATGACAATGCAAATGACATTACTACGCATTTTTTCCAACCGGAAACGGTGCTTATTTTCATGAAAAGTTTTAATAACCAGGTTCCGGCGAAAGAAAATATTATTGCTTTGGAAGACTCAAAAATATATGTCATTTCTTTCGATGAAATGATGAAGCTTTATGAACTGGTACCCGCCTGGAGACAAATTACCAAAGATGTTGACGAAATGAAGTACAACGACCTGATGAACCGCTCCATTCAACTTCAAACATTGTCGGCCAAGGAAAGATATGATAAAATTTTAGCCTGCCAATACCTTTAATAATGACCGGACCGAATTAACCGATTCAACTTTGTAGCTGGCCGCAGTATTTTTTAGTCCAACTGCAATGGTAACAGCCGATTTTGGTAACTCACGGAACATATATTCATCAGTCCAGTCGTCGCCAATAGCCATAACAAAATCAAACTTCTGATCTTTTAAGAAACGCAATGCAGCAACTCCTTTATTGATACCGCCTGTTTTAACTTCGATTACCTTGTTTCCTTCCATAATTTCCAGGTTATAATTGGCAATCATATTCCGAAGTTCATCCTTTATTTCATTCGCACGAAGTTCTCCTTGCTCAGGTTCCGCTTTTCGATAGTGCCATACCAGTGAATAGTTCTTTTCCTCGATAAAAGTTCCGGGTGTACGGTCAACATAAGTTTCCATTAAGGGTCTGATCATTGGTTTCCAGTTGCTGTTTATATTATCAAGCATTGTCCAGTCTTGTCCGTTGTTTTTCAACCAAACACCGTGTTCCACAATTAGATTTACGTGGTGTTTACCAAGCCACTTATCGAGTGTTTCCCTGTCACGCCCGCTGATAATGGTAATTGTATTCTTTTTATCGTTTTCAAGTTTGTCCAGAATTTCGTGTAACGGATTATCAGGAGTAGCTGCCTGCGGATCGTTTTTAAAACTCACCAAGGTACCATCGTAATCCAGAAAAATCGCCCGCTTTTTGGCCTTCATGTATTTATCTTTCAATTCCTTTCGAATATTCGGAGTAACCAACTTGGCCAGGTAGTTTTTCTGAATACCTTCGACTTTTCGTAATGCTTTTACAAATTCACCGGCCCATTTAAAAACATCATACCGGCTAATCCTTTTTTGCAATATTTTCATTCGCTCCTGCTGTTCTTCAACGGGCATATTCAGTGCATTGTAAATTGCTTCCGCAATTTCTGACTCATTATTTGGATTAATGTTTATAGCTTCGCCCATTTCTTTTGAAACACCTGCCATTTCGCTAATGATCATTACTCCGGTTTGATTGACACGTGATGCAATATATTCCTTTGCCACCAGGTTCATTCCGTCGCGAACAGGGTGTTACCAGTGCCACATCCGAAGTACTGTATAATTCTATCAGGTTGTCGAACGGCAGCGAACGGTAAAAATACCACACGGGAGTATAATTCACATCGCCAAATCTTCCGTTGATTTTCCCTACCAGTTCATCCACTTCGCTTTTTAATAGTTTATACTGTTCTACTTCACTTCGTGACGGGACAACTAACATTATAAGTGTAACTTTATTCCTGAATTCAGGATACCTGTCCAGAAATAACTCAAAAGCCCGCAACCGGTTTGGAATCCCTTTGGTGTAATCGAGGCGGTCAATCGACAAAATGAGTTTCCGCTCGGGTGAAACAAGAAAATACTTTTCCAACTCGCGATGCAACTCCGACTTCTCCTGCAAAGTTTTTTGAAGTAATTCCTTTGCACGGCTGCTAAATTTCTCATAATCAATTCCCATTGGGAAAGCATCACCTAAAATAATCCGGTCTTCCACATGTATCTGGTTAAAAGAAATTTCGTATCCCAGTAACCGGCGAACCGAACTAAAAAAATGTCGTTCATAATCGTAAGTATGAAATCCTATTAGATCGGCACCTAACATCCCTTTTATCAATTCTTTTCTCCAGGGCAACGTTCTGAAAACCTCGAATGACGGGAACGGAATATGCAAAAAGAAACCAATTGTAACTCCCGGCTTTTGGCTTTTAATGATTTCGGGTACCAATAATAACTGGTAATCGTGAATCCAGATCACATCTCCGTCTTCAAGAATTTCGAGTGTTTTCTCGGCAAACTTTTGGTTTACTTCCTTGTAGGCTTCCCAGTAGTCGGAGTTATATTCTATATACTGAGAAAAATAGTGAAACAACGGCCATACAATGTTATTGCTGAATCCTTCGTAATAAAGATTAATCTCTTCATGCGTGAAGATGAACGGCGAGACAGCTTTCTTTTTGCAGTTCTACATCAATTTTATCCTTTTCTTTTGATGTCAGTTCATCGGAGTTCATTCCTGACCAGCCAATCCACTTTCCGCCAAACTCGCGGTAAATCGATCTCATGCCGGTGGCAAGACCGCCAACGCTCGGAGTTAATTCAATTTTATCATCTGATTTTGAAATACTTAAAGGCAACCTGTTGGAAACAATATGAATCTTTGACATATATTTTTCTTTGATTGATAGATTTCTCTGACTTTTAAGAAGTCCAACCGGAAATCTATCGGTTATCTAATTTCTCTTCTCTGTAATTTCACTTTCAAATAATGACTTTTCAGATAATTATTATATTTGAACGTTTTCTTTTATACCTCCTCATATTTTAATCGGGAAAACGTTCGTTAAATTTGTTGTGTGAGATAATATAGTCTTTTTTTTGAATTTATCAAGTCAAAAGACGCTTATCATAACCTCAAAATAACAAATAAGTGTATATGAATAATTTAAATTATGGTGTTGTTGGCAATTGCAGAAGTGCAGCTTTAATATCTGAAACCGGAAGTATTGATTGGATGTGTCTCCCTATATTTGATTCCTCATCTGTTTTTGCCAAACTTCTGGATGATGAAAAAGGTGGGAGTTTTCATATCATTCCTAAAAATCTGCAACATATAAAGCAGAAATACATTTACAGAACCAATATTCTGGTAACCCGGTTTACTTGTTCCGATGGTATTTTTGAAATACAGGATTTTATGCCGCGCTACCGGCAGCAAGACACCGGGAATTATTATATTCCACCGGATATTATTCGCTATTTCAACCACATTTCCGGCGAACCTGAATTTCAAATAATATATAACCCCCGGCTTGAATATGCTAAATACAATACACTAAACGACATTGAAAGCAACTACATTAAATCAGTTACACAAAAGGGCACATACGATTCACTTTACCTTTATTCCAGTTTCTCGCTGGAAGATATTATTAATGAAAAACCAATCCGGTTAAAAAAAGATGAATACTGCCTTATCAGTTATAACCAGAAATTATTGCCGCAAGATGTCAGACGCGCGAAACTAAAACTGGAACGTACAAAAGTTTATTGGATGAACTGGGCAGAAAGGACGACATCGTACAGAAAGTTTGAAGATGAAATTATCCGTAGTGCACTCACTTTAAAGATGCTAAGCTATGATAAAACCGGGGCAATACTCGCAGCTATAACTACATCTCTTCCTGAATCTGTTGGAGAAGAGCGTAACTGGGATTATCGCTTTTGTTGGATTCGGGACGCCTCTATGGTAGTAAAAATTATGACTTCGCTTGGGCATTTCAGAATGGCTAAACGTTATCTGAATTTTATTATTGATATTTTACCCGATAAGGATGAAAAAATCCAGATTATGTATGGCATCCGTGGAGAAAAGAGGTTAACCGAACATGAATTGACTCACCTTTCCGGCTATAAAAATTCTGTTCCGGTACGTATTGGAAATGCCGCCTACAAACAAAAACAGAATGATATCTACGGAATTTTGCTGGATGTTATCTATCAACATTTTGGTCTTTATTCAGTCGATCTTGAGCATAGTGAAGAACTTTGGACTATCGTAAGAAATATTGTTAAAATAATTCAGTCGAACTGGAAAAAACCCGACCGTGGAATATGGGAAATTCGCAACGAAAACAAACATTTCACTTTTAGTAAAGTATTATGCTGGGTAGGTGTTGACCGTGCAGTTAAAATTGCACAACTGCTGAAACGCGAACAATACATTAAACAGTGGAGCAAATTGAGGAACGCGATAAAAACTGATATTTATAATAATGCATGGTCGGAAAAGAAAAAAGCGTATGCTCAGGCATATGGTTCCGAAGATATGGATGCGTCAGTTTTACTGATGGAACCTTACGGATTTACAACAGCAAAAGATGAACGCTACATTCAAACTGTTGATGCAATTCGAAAAGAACTGGAATATAAGGGATTGATGTTTCGGTATAAAAACAAAGATGACTTCGGAACACCAAAATCTGCATTTACTATATGTTCTTTTTGGTTAACCAACAGTTTATACAAAATTGGCCGGAAAAAAGAGGCAATTGAAAGGTTCAGAGCACTAATGAAATATTCAAATCATTTGGGACTATTCAGTGAAGACCTTGATTTTGAAACCAAGCATATGCTGGGAAATTTTCCTCAGGCATATTCACATTTAGCGCTTATTGAAACTGCTATCAATATTTCGAACAGTGAAATAACGGAAGAAGAAGAAATCAGGGATCATTTATTATAAAAAAAGCCTCGGAAGATTTCCTGCAACCTTTCTAATTTGTCAAAGTCAATCATTTATCCATGAATAATTTAATCCCAATATAATAGATTATTATTATTTTCATGAGTCAATAATCATTGCTTATAAAATGAACCTTTAATCAACTTGAATATTTAAAAGAATTACGGCATCAGGGAAATTTTTCGCTCGCAGCCAAAAAATTGGTGTAACACAGCCTGCTTTGAGTCTGCAAATTCAAAAGTTGGAAGAAGAATTGGGTTTTAAACTCATTGACCGTGGAAAAAGACCTTTGGCTTTAACCAGTGAAGGCGAAGTATTTTTTCAAAAATCGGTGGAAATACTAAAAATGACGGAACAACTTAGGACAATTTCACTTGAATTGGCTGATGAAATAAAAGGTTACCTGAAAGTAGGGATTATTCTAACCCTGGCGCCTTACCTTGTACCGTTTTTTATTGAAGAAATGAGAATAACCTATCCACAGTTACAGATCGAGATTATTGAAATGAAGACAGAAGAAATTATTATGGATCTGAAAATGGGCAATCTCGATTGCGGTATTCTTTCTACACCGGTAGAAACCAGTGGCGTGCTTTTCGAACCACTCTTTTATGAACGTTTTTTTGTCTATGTTTCTGAACAATTCCGGCTTTTTAACAGTCCAAAAATAAATATCAACGAAATTGAAGATGAGGATATTTGGTACCTGGAAGAAGGAAATTGTTTTCAAAACCAGGTAAATTCAATTTGCCGGATTGGAAGAAAAAAACAGGAAGAACACAACCTTGTTTATAAAAGCAACTCCATTGAATCGCTACGGCGTATCGTGGAAAACCAAAATGGTGTAACATTTATTCCGGAACTGGCCACTGTAAATATTCCGCCCGACTTTGAAGATTTGATTAAAGAAATGGAAGGTGATCAACCGGTGCGCGAAATTAGTTTGGCAGTAGTTAAAAATATGGCCCGTGAACGTCAGGTTAATGCGTTAAAGAAAACCATTTTAAAATCAATTCCTAAGAGAATGACTAAAAAACCCAATGGTTGGGTTGTGGATACTGAACTTAATATAAAATAAAGGATGTTTGATTTAAGACCTTTTTTTGAAAGATCACTAATCCCTTTTGAAAAACAAATTAATTTGAATATACAATCATCCGGTTTAAATAACTCCGTGATCTATAAATCAGATTTCGATGGCAAAAACATTATTGGTAAATTGGGTTTATTACAGGCCTGTCGGACATGCTCTTGAAGGACTTAAAGTTGCAAGAGATTATTTTGAGGTAAACCCGGATTTCAAAATATCGGTACTGCTAAATTCGGAAATGCCTTACGAAATAGGGGCTCTTTGTCCCTGGATTGACAAAGTTTACATTGCAGATGTAAAAGAATTGGCAGAAAACGGATTGCGCGCAAAATGCCTCAAAAAGATTCCGGCAGACTGGGATTTTGTTGTATCTGACGACAGGTTAATACATAGTCTTGATTCGTATAGTGAAGAGCTAAAATCTGCAAATCAAACAATCATTAAATATCTTCAGGCAAGAATTTGGAAAGGGAACAGGCTTTTCCCACAGGGAATTGATACACCACCTATTAAATTTGATACGGAAATGAGGCTTACTGTACCTGAAGTTGCGAAGGAATTTGTAAAAAAATATAAGCACGTCGGACTTAAAATATGCATTTTACCAGCAGGAAGCAATGCTGATCAGATTTATCCTGAAGCTGGGTGGTGGGTAAAGCTGATGAAATTGGTGAAAAATCGTTTTCCGAGCTCCAGATTTTATATCACCGGCGCAAAAAACAAAAATGGCAACCGCTCGGAATCTTATACTTTTTCTGAGGAGGATGTCAACCTGGTTTTAAAAGAAGTTGACAATGTTGAGAATTGCTTCGACATAGGAATAGTAAATCAGATTGCCCTGCTGGAATATTGCAATTTACTGATTTCTCCACATTCAGGGTTTGCTTTTCTTGCGGGGTGTGTTAACACGCCCTGGCTTTCAATTTCAGGTGCAAGGTGGCCTGAGTATTTTTACAATCAAATCAAATTTTACAGCGTATTGCCTGCATGTAAAAAATACCCGTGTTATACGGGTTTGAAAACGAAATGTATTGCTGAAATGAATAATGGAAATCCGGTTGTTTGCATGAGCGCCAAAAAGCTTGACAAAAGAATCCCGGAAATTATCAGGGGCATAAAGAAATTGACGAATGATAACTTTACATACCGGGATTCAATTGAATTTTACCAAAGAAAGGTTTTAAAATCAGGGTTTCCATTACAAAATTTCTGGACTTTCGATGGGTCTTTTTCAATTACAAAAAGATAGTTTATTTCCGTTCATTTAACCATTCCGGATACTGAATTATGTATAAAATGAAACCCTGCCGTAAAAAACAGCAGGGTTGTCAGCAAATGAACTGAATATGTAATTATTTTACTTCTTCAAAGTCAACGTCGGTTACTTCTCCGTCTTCTTTTGGTTGTTCCGCATTTGCATCAGCAGTTTGCTCACCCTGGGCGCCCTGAGGTTCTCCGCCCTGTGCCTGCGATGCATTGTACATTTCCTGTGAAGCTGCCTGAAATACAGTATTCAACTCATTCATTGCAGCATCAATAGCAGCCAAATCCTGGTTTTTGTGCGCTTCTTTCAGCTTTGCCAACGCATCTTCAATCGGTTTTTTCTTATCCGCCGGAATCTTATCACCATACTCTTTCAGTTGTTTTTCCGTCTGGAAAATCAAACTGTCAGCCTGGTTAATTTTGTCGGCCTTTTCTTTTGCAGCTTTGTCGGCTTCAGCATTTGCTTCGGCTTCGGCTTTCATTTTCTTAATTTCATCATCCGATAATCCTGAAGAAGCTTCAATACGAATGGACTGTGATTTTCCGGTTGCTTTGTCTTTTGCATTTACGTGCAAAATACCGTTTGCATCAATATCGAAAGTAACTTCGATTTGTGGAATACCACGTGGAGCCGGCGGAATACCATCAAGATGGAATCTGCCGATTGTTTTATTTCCTGAAGCAATTGGACGTTCTCCCTGAAGAACATGAATTTCTACGGAAGGCTGATTATCAGCAGCAGTAGTAAATGTTTCCGATTTTTTGGTCGGAATAGTTGTATTTGCTTCTATCAGTTTGGTCATTACACCACCCATAGTTTCAATACCCAATGAAAGCGGTGTAACATCAAGCAACAATACATCTTTCACTTCACCGGTCAATACACCTCCCTGAATTGCTGCACCAACAGCAACTACTTCGTCAGGGTTAACACCTTTCGATGGAGTTTTGCCAAAAAACTGTTGTACTTTTTCCTGAATTGCAGGAATACGTGTTGATCCTCCTACCAAAATAACTTCATCAACACCGTTTGCAGATATCCCGGCATTTTTCAGTGCTTTACGACAAGGTTCAATAGTAGCATTGATCAACTTGTCAGCCAACTGTTCAAATTTTGCCCTTGTTAAAGTTTTTACAAGGTGTTTTGGAATACCATCAACCGGCATAATATAAGGTAAGTTAATTTCAGTCTGAGAAGAGCTTGAAAGTTCGATTTTTGCTTTTTCAGCAGCTTCTTTCAAACGCTGTAAGGCCATTGGGTCTTTTTTCAGGTCAACACCCTCATCCTTTTTAAATTCGCCTGCCAGCCAATCGATAATCACCTGGTCAAAATCGTCACCACCAAGATGTGTATCACCATCTGTTGATTTTACTTCAAAAACGCCGTCACCCAGTTCCAGTATGGAAATATCGAAAGTACCTCCACCCAGGTCGAACACAGCAATTTTCATGTCCTTGTCCATCTTATCCAAACCGTAAGCCAAAGAAGCTGCTGTTGGTTCGTTAATGATACGACGAACTTTTAAACCTGCAATTTCACCGGCTTCTTTGGTTGCCTGACGCTGCGAATCACTAAAATAAGCTGGAACAGTAATTACGGCTTCTGTTACTTCCTGACCTAAATAATCTTCAGCGGTTTTCTTCATTTTCTGAAGAACCATTGCAGAAATTTCCTGTGGAGAATATTTTCTGTCATCGATCAGTACCCGTGGTGTGTTGTTGTCACCTTTAACAACTTTATATGGCACACGTTCAACTTCCTTGGTTACCTGATCGAAAGTTTCTCCCATAAACCGTTTAATTGAATAAACCGTTTTTGCCGGATTGGTAATGGCCTGACGTTTTGCAGGATCACCAATTTTACGTTCACCATTTTCAACAAATGCAACTATTGAAGGTGTTGTACGTTTTCCTTCGCTGTTAGGAATAACAACGGGTTCGTTTCCTTCCATAACTGCCACACATGAATTTGTGGTTCCTAAATCTATTCCAATTATTTTACCCATAATATATCGTTTGTATTATTAATTTTTTAAAGTTTTACGGTTGGATGTAATCAATCATTGTGCCACCCGACTTTTAACCAAAACGGACGAAATTATGACACAGGAAACTAAAATCTTGCTGGAACAACTGTCAAAACCGGTGACAAAACGACAGGAATGAATAAAACCCATATTCTTTGTATCGAAACACAATTCATTTGTAAAACCTTCCTGTTTTTCCAAAATGATTATTATTTTAGGATCTCTAAAAACCTTACTTATGACAACTAAATCACTTCGTACAGAACCTCAAAAGCGACTTTATTCTTTAGATGCACTCCGTGGTTTCGACATGCTATGGATTACGGGCGGTGGAATGCTTGCCATAGCAATATCCCACGTTACCGGAGCTGAGTGGCTTGCCAATCAAATGGAACACGTAAAATGGGCCGGTTTCCATTTCGAGGATTTAATCTTTCCACTGTTTATGTTTATTTCCGGCGTGGCCATTACTTTTTCGGTAAAAGCAAAACTGGAAAAGAATGTTCCAAAACGATCTTTGTTGCGAAAAGCATTTCAGCGGTTAGTGATTTTAATCCTGCTCGGAATGTTGTATAACAGCGTATTTAAAAACGGTTTCGAAAACCCACGAATTGCAAGTGTTTTGGGGCAAATCGGGGTTGGTTATTTCTTTGCGGCAGTTATTGTCATTTATTTTGCATCTTTCAGAAGTCGGTTAATTTGGCTGGCAGGGATACTGACAGGAATTGGAATCATACAGTTGTTAATTCCGGTACCGGGAGTCGGTGCAGGAGTTTTAACGCCGGAAGGTTGCATAAACGGGTACATCGATCGTATGTTACTTCCCGGAAGATTATACGGAGGAACATTTGACCCGGAAGGTATTTTGTGCAGTTTATCAGCTACCGGGGTAACATTGTTGGGAACCGTTGCCGGAAACATTCTACGAAAAAAGAAAACTACCGACTGGCAAAAAATCGGATACTATGGTTGCTGCCGGCGCAGGATCTATTATTCTGGCACTTATTCTTTCCACTTTCTATCCCATTATTAAAAGCGCCTGGACTTCCACATTTAACCTTCTGACTGGTGGAATTGGCTTTATTCTACTGGCTTTATTTTACATGATCATTGATCACTGGGGTTTCAAAAAATGGGCTTTCTATTTCCGAATCATCGGGATGAATTCCATTTTTGTTTATCTCTTTACCCGAATGATAGACGCATGGAATATAGCGGACTTTTTTACCGGATGGCTTATAAAACCATTGGGAGATAGTGGTAATATTCCTCACATATTGGCAGGATTGCTGGTTATCTGGCTATTACTGTATTACATGTATAAAAAGAAAATCTTTTTACGGGTTTAATAACGACTCCTGTAAATTGAAACGGAAAATTCAGGACCGGGCAACATCAGTTTTTCATCTTCAGAAATTCGCCAGGCCAGTGCCATGTTAATTCGAGT
Source organism: uncultured Prolixibacteraceae bacterium (assembly GCA_963769925.1). Lineage (GTDB taxonomy): Bacteria > Bacteroidota > Bacteroidia > Bacteroidales > Prolixibacteraceae > Draconibacterium. Next base: position 420,693 of record CAVYOB010000037.1, on the reverse strand, counting down.
GGTGTAGCTGATTTGTGAAAACCAGCCAATATAAGGGATAAAGCCATTATTAAGTTTACCCGGATCTTTAAAATCATTCATTGTAATTCCCGGGAATATATTTTAGCCCAAAATCAAACTGGCTTCTGAGATTCAAAAAATATGACCAACCTAATTCAATTTCGGCCAGCATCCAGTCGTCTTGCTTGTACCAATTGTAATTTACACCGGCATTAAATTTTCTGTTCCATTTATAATTACAGTATTTTTCATTGTTGTACTGAATATAACCACCATAAACAAAATCAGGTTCGAGGTTGGAATGGCTGAAAAAAGGCCCGAATTCTACCCTTGAACCGTTAAAACGCGGCATAAATTCACCATATTTCCATTCTTTATCAAAATGTTCAGGGCGGGTTAAAAACATCCGGCGATTTATAAAATTAACCAATTGTTCTGATTCTTTATCACTATCATGTCCCGCGGCAATTGTCCTGTTATTTTTAATCTCTTCAATTTTACGCACTACCTTGTTCGTTTCTTCCCGCGAAAAAGTTCGTCCTTTGTAATATTTATCGAAAAGATAATCAGCTACCATCACATGGTTCATTGGATTCAGACGACCTATTCCCCAACCTGCCCTGGCTAAAATCCTATAGCGAAATTTCGTTCTGTTTGTTTTTGCGTCAAGCTCTGAGGAAATACCACTTGAATCAATTAGAGTGCCCTCAGAATGTTTTCGAAAAAGATCGTATCGGGCATTTGCATCAACCTGGACCAGCGTAAAGCTTTTATCGTTGTAATAAAACCGGTTGGTATAATCAACGTAGCCGTTAGCCCTGAAACCAATTATCGTATGATCAGCCATCCTTTTTTCTACAAAACTGCTGTCAATCCAGTTGCCGCTTCCCCAAAGCGGACCAACTTCAAAATCAAAATCCAGTTGTTCCTGCTTAAAATCAAGGAAAGTCCAGTACCTGTTTCTGAATTGAAACTTTATTGCTCCGGTTGAAATTTTCTCGTAATTTTTAGAATTATCGGTGAGCAATTCATCGCGTTCCTTATCAGCACGATAAAGAGCACCAAAGGTCAGCTCTTTTTTATCGTAAAGCCGAATGTTCAAAGTATCGAACTTTTGTTGGCCGGTAACCCATCCCGGCTGAATAACCATTGATAATAAAAGGATTATAAAATATATGCTGTGATTTGAATCTTTCATTTTCTGAAACATGTTAATTTAGTTATCGGAATTAAAAGCAATTTAAGTCAAAATTGAATTGTAACGATAAAACGACCGGAATTTAATTTTTGGTATTCACATTCCAGCATTTTGGCAGTTGAAAACCTTTGGTTAGTTTTGTCGGTCGAATTAAAAATAAATTATCCATGTCAGTTCATAGTGAAATCAGAAAGGTAACCACCCATCGCCTGTCGGAGATGAAATTGCGCGGTGAAAAAATTGCCATGCTAACATCGTATGATTACAGCATGGCACAACTGGTGGATGAAGCAGGTGTTGATGTTATCCTTGTGGGTGATTCTGCTTCGAATGTTATGGCAGGAAACCAAACAACACTTCCGATTACGCTCGACCAGATGATTTATCATGGAACGTCAGTGGTAAAAGCAGTCCAACGTGCGCTGGTTGTTGTAGATCTCCCTTTCGGAACTTACCAGGGAAATTCGCGCGAAGCACTTAGTTCAGCGGTTCGTATTATGAAAGAAACTGCTGCCGATTCAGTAAAACTGGAGGGTGGTATTGAAGTGATTGAATCAGTGAATCGTATCCTTTCAGCAGGAATCCCGGTTATGGGTCATCTTGGGTTAACGCCGCAATCCATTCATAAATTTGGAACTTATACCGTACGCGCCAAAGAAGAAGCTGAAGCCGAAAAACTAATCAGCGATGCAAAGTTACTGGAAGAAGCCGGGTGTTATGCCATTGTGTTGGAAAAGATCCCTGCACAACTTGGAAAAGTTGTTGCCGGCGAATTGCGGATCCCTGTTATTGGAATTGGCGCGGGAGCAGATGTGGATGGGCAGGTTCTGGTTATTCATGATATGCTTGGAATTACTCAGCAGTTTTCACCTCGTTTCTTACGCCGATATCACAACCTGGCAGCAGAAATAAAAGGAGCAGTTGGAAATTATATCAATGACGTAAAATCGAAAGATTTTCCAAACGAAAAAGAACAATACTAGAACTTAATGATTTTTATATGCTACAGGTAATTTATGAAGACAATCATATTATCGTAATAAACAAGGAGTGCGGCGTAGTCGTACAAAGCGACAAAACGGGCGACCCTACCTTGATAGATATGGTAAAAGATTACCTGAAAAAGAAGTATAACAAGCCAGGAAATGTTTTTCTTGGATTACCGCACCGACTCGACCGGCCAACAAGTGGAATAGTTGTTCTTGCCAAAACCGGCAAAGTACTCCCGCGGTTAAACAAGCTTTTTCAAACCCATGGCGAAGTTAAAAAAACTTATTGGGCTGTTGTTGATAAACGTCCGCCCAAGTATGAGGATACACTGGTACATTACCTGATAAAAAACCAGGAAAAAAATCGCAGCTATGCCTACATTGAAAAACGTCCCGGGGCTAAAATGGCGAGTTTAACATACCGGCACGTAGCCAGCATCGATAATTATCATCTCCTTGAAATTGAACTTCACACCGGGCGACACCACCAAATCAGGGTGCAGTTACGTCAACTGAAACTACATATAAAAGGAGACGTAAAATACGGTTTTCCACGTCCGGATGAAGATAAGGGAATTCATTTACATGCTCGCAAAATAGAATTGATCCACCCGGTAAAAAAAGAACAATTGACGATTGTCGCCGATCCTCCCGACGATGTGGTTTGGAATGAATTTATGAAAATCTTCAGAAATAACCGGTTTAGCCCCGTAAATCCGGTTTAAAAGGAAAAGGAAGCAAATTTTCAGCTTTCTCAAATACCATTATCTTATCTTTTCCATCCAGAATCAGACTAATGGGTTGTCCAAACCGCATTTCTGTTTCAACCATAACCTGACGACAAGAACCACAGGGCTGAGATAATTCAGTGATTGCCCCCCCTTTCTTCTTTGCAGAAACAGCCATTGCCACCACTGGTACATCAGGATAATTAGCATGAGCATAAAACAAAGCTACACGCTCGGCACATAAACCATCAGTAAGATCAACATTTTCCTGATTATTTCCTTTGATAATCTTTCCATTAGCCAGTAAAACTGCAGCACCCACCAGAAATCCCGAATAGGGTGCATAAGCAAAATCAGCCGATTTACGTGCTTCCAGGACCAATTTTCGGTCGGTATTTGTTAATTCTTCAATATTTTCAAATTCTACCGCAGATATTTGATAAACCTTGTTTTGCATTGGTAATTGTTTTGTCCAAATTTACAATTTTATCTCAGAAACGCTCTAAAATCAAATCTATTTCATAATGCCGAAATAATTCGTTATTAATTCACGTTACTTTGTTTATAAAAATTAACTGGACGCGATTGCCAAAACCTGTAACTGTATATTTTTGATTTTTGATAACTAAGTTCAACTATGAAGAATACCATCATCGGAATTTTGTTTCTTTTATTTTCATTTATTTCTGTAACTGCTCAATTTTCCCGTTCAGACTATATCAGGAAATACCAGGCGCTGGCTATTGACGAAATGAACCGAAGCGGTATTCCTGCCAGCATAACAATGGCACAGGCTTGTCTTGAATCATCTGATGGAAATAGTGAACTTTCAAGAAAATCAAACAATCATTTCGGAATAAAATGCAAATCGTACTGGGCTGGAAAGAAAGTTTATTACGACGACGACAGAAAAAACGAGTGCTTCAGAAAATACAAAACGGTTGAAGAGTCGTACATCGACCACACTGATTTCCTGATGGATAACCCACGTTACTATGGACTTTTTCAACTTCCACCTGATGATTATGTGGGTTGGGCAAAAGGACTAAAAAAAGCAGGTTACGCGACAGCGAAAGATTATGACAAAAAACTAATCAAAATTATTGAAGATTACCAGCTTTACCGTCTTGACTATCGTATAAATTTTGATCAGCTAACAGCCTCAAACAGTGCAAAAATCAAATCGGAAAACATTTCTGACAAATTAACCATTAATCCTTTCAGCACACACAGGATTACTGTGATAAACGGGGTGAAATCCGTAATTGCAAATGAGGGTGATACTTACAAGGTAATTGCCCAGGAACTTGGATTGAAAACGTGGGAGTTGTACAAATTTAACGATTTGCCCAAAGGATATAACCCGCAACCAAATGAAGTAATTTATGTGGAAGCTAAAAACAAGAAAACTTCCAGGCATATTTTAACCCATATTGTTCAGCCCGGTGAAACGATGCACTATATTTCGCAACTTTACGGAATAAAACTAAAACCGCTGTATCGCAGGAATAAAATGAAATTTGGTGAAAGGCCCGTTATCGGGCAGGAAATCCTTTTGCATTCAAAAAAAAGAAGATAAACTACAATATCTCTTTCGACGACCTGTACATAAAATAACGAAGTAAAACCCGGTCGGCAAATAAAACAAATACGCTGAAGAAAAATAATCCGGCTACCAGCGAAATATTCGACATTAAAAAAGAAACAGCCTCACTCCATTTTAGGCCAAACGACAAAAAAGACAGTCCGACAACTACACCTGCAATTCCAAGCAAAGCAGCCAGGTAAACAAGGAATTCTCTCCAGTACTGCTGCCATGCAAAACTGTTGCCCGCTTTAATGCAACCCGGTCGGCAAAATCACCCGACAGGTTAAATCCAGGCTTGGTTTTAAGCACCTCATCCAACAGTTGATCGGTATTAAAAAAGTCTTCCTTTTCAGTCATAATGTGTAAATATATTTGTTTTTTCCAATTCTGTCATTTTTTCAAGCTTGTCTTTTAATAGTTTTCTCGCCCGCGAAAGATAACTTTTAATCGTTCCTTCCGGCATCCCGGTAATTTCTTCAATTTCCCGGTAAGAAAATTCTTCCAGGTGAAAAAGCGTCAACACTGTCCGGTATTGTACCGGTAACGTTTCAATGAACTCCATCAAATATTTTTTTGCTTCCTCTCTTTCAACAATTTTCTGATTCAGCGAATCATCTTTCTCTGCAGCAATCAAAAGTGGTTGCTCGTCATAAGAGTGATCACCCTGTCTTTTTCTTCTGAGGTACGAAATACTGGTATTGTAAGCCACTTTTGCAATCCAGGTTGACAGTCGTGAATCGCCGCGAAAATATTTTATTTTGCGGAACACTTTAATAAACACTTCCTGACAAACATCTTCCACATCCTCCTGCTGCTGAACAATGCGCCCAACAACGTGTACAACAAGTCGCTGATGTTTTGCCACCAGGAAACGAAAAGCATTATTGTTCCCGTTTAACACTTGTTGAACCAGTTCAGCATCATTCATAGCTATTTCTTCTGACTACGAAAGTTACTGAAATGTTGCAACTTTGACAGATTATTTTCAGGCAAGATTAATTTTGCAGTTTATAACACAATATAAAAATTTCACTTCATCTGCAACATTTTTGAAATCCCCGGTGTCAAACGGTCAGAATGTCAAATTAAAAAACAATTATTATGAACAATTTAAGTGAAATCTTAATTACCGCGATAGTATTTGCAGGTATTTACTACATTTTGAGTTTAATCGCAGATTACTTTCTGAAAAGGAAACTGATTAAAGCCGAACAATACGAAAGGGTTGGAATTTTGGACAACCCGAAACCAACTTCCGAAGAAGTAAACAGATACCCTTCATTAAAATGGGGTTTGGTTGCTTTAATGTCGGGGTTGGGATTAATATTGGTTGAAGTTCTGCGCTGGGGAAGTCCTCAACTAATGGATTATCGCGATTCGGTTTTACCTTTTGGAATCTTACTGGTCTTTGTATCGCTGGGATTTTTGATTTACTTCTTTATTATGAACGCAAAGAAAAAATAAGCAGTGTTCAGCAAATAGTCACAGTTCGCAGTCACAGTTTTCAGTTGCAGTAAATGTATTTTATACTGAAAACTGTGACTGCGACTGAAAACTTTTATTATTGAAAATGATATTCTCCAATCTGCTGAAACCCTCTTAAAAACTCCTCCGTTTTCATTCTTCTTTTCCCGGAAATCTGTAAATCAATAATTTGCAGCCATCCGTTTTGGCAGGCTACATTTAAATATTTTTTTCCATCTGTTTCAATTGATCCTGCTTCCACCTGATTTTCAACTACCGTTTTTTGTGCATAAAAAACTTTAGTAAAAATTTCTTCCCCTGTTTTTTTATTTACCAGGTTACTCCAAGCAGCAGGATACGGAGACAATCCGCGAATCAAATTACGAACTGTTTCAACATCCTTGGTCCAGTCAATCCTGCAATCCTCCTTATAAATTTTAGGCGCATGTTTAATTTCTCCCAGCAACTAATCTTTCCTGAGGAATAGGTGTCGACCTTTCCTTCGGCAATTGCATCCACGGTTTTTAAAACCAAGCCCGAACCGAGTTCCATTAATCGGTCATGCACATCCCCCACGGTATCATTTTCACCGATCTTAATTTCTTCTTTAAAAAGAATCTTTCCCGTATCAATCTCATGATCAAGCAAAAAGGTAGTTATTCCGGTATTTGTTTCGCCATTGATAACGGCCCAGTTAATTGGAGCAGCTCCACGATATTGCGGTAACAGCGAAGCATGTAAATTAAATGTACCCAAATGCGGCAAAGCCCAAACCACTTCCGGCAGCATACGGAAAGCAACCACCACCTGTAAATCGGGTTGCAATGCTTCCAATTCTTTTAAGAAATCCTGGTTTTTAAGTTTCTCAGGCTGCAATATCTTTAGTCCTTTTTCCTGTGCATATTTTTTTACTGCCGATCCTGCCATCAGTTTACCTCTTCCCGCAGGCTTGTCTGGCGCTGTAATCACGCCAACAACCTGGTAACCATTTTCCACAAGTGCTTTTAAACTGGCCACGGCAAAATCAGGGGTTCCCATAAAAACAATACGAAGATTTTTTCCATTCATTCCTACCTGTTTATAATCGCTTTAAATTGAATTTTTACGAATATTTCTCTTTTAAAGTCATCCCGCAAAACCGTATTTCCCTTTTGTGCTTTAGGCCAATACGGACAATGCCTGCAACCGTTTGCACAACAATAACCCCGCCTCACCAGAAAACGTTCCGTTAAAACCCGGTAGCCATTCTCCATATAAAAATCTTCTCCCTCTTTTGATTCATTTTCCGGACGATTACTGTCTCCAAAAATATCGTCGAAATATCCCATTTCAAAAATTTCTCCAAAACTAAACATTATCTTTAACAAAAATTAAGGTGAAATGGGTATCGAAAGGGATTATATAATGCGTCAGCTTCTAATGTTATTCGAGGTAATTCAAAAAATCCTTCGATGGCGAAAAAAAGGAGACAAAGGGAAAGCTCAGGATGAAATTAAATACTTCTATAAAATTCTGAAAATTGACTCGGATGTGCGAAAACTGAACATTGAAGAACTGCTTCACTTACTCGAAAGTGAAAAGAAACTGACCAATGAACACATTGAAATGGTAGCTTTTGTTTTAAAGGAACAAGGCGAACTGGAAGAAGATGTTTTACGAAAACTTGATTTTTTTCGGAAGTCGTATTTTCTGTTGGATAAAGTTGAACGTGAAAGTGTTACTTTTTCAATGGACAGGCAGATGAAAATGGCAGAGTTACGGGAATACCTGAATTGAGAGCTGAATGATTGATTGATCGAATGAATGAATAAGTGAGTGAAAAAAAACAGTAAAATTACCTAAAGAAAGAATAGAGCAACACCTCCAACGGTTATTACAGCACCCAAAATCTCTTTCCAGTTCACTCTTTCTCCAAACAAAATAATGGCAGGTGGAATGATCAATACAGGCGAAATTGCCATTAATGTTGCTGCAATTCCTGCCTGTGTATGTTGTACCGCCAGTAACGAAAATGAAACTCCAAGAAAAGGTCCAAAAAATGCTCCAAGCGTAATTCTCTTCATGGCACTTCCATGTCGTAAAGCTGCCCAAACCCGCGGCCAGCGTCTCATAAAAAAGAACAAAGCTGTGAACCCCACCATTCCGGTAAGAACTCTTATCTGCGAGGCTGAAAATGCATCGTAATCACCCATTCCTTTTTTACTTATAACCAATCCTGTAGCCTGCCCCAAAGCACCGCCAAGTGCCAGTAAAATGCCTTGCACAGAATAACCTGATCTCAGTTTCTTTACCATTTGTCCGTTTTGTTCCACCCGTTCACGTTTCATGATTACGATCACTATCCCGCTAATCGTAATTGCCATTCCCAATAAATTCATCAGTGACATCACTTCATCAAGAATAAACCAGCTAATCAATGCAGTAAAAGGTGGCGCAAGCGCCATCATTAACATTGAGATACGTGCACCTACTACAACAAATGCCTGAAAAAGCAACAAGTCGCCAATCACAAAACCAATGAGTCCGGAGAGAGCAAGCCATTTCCACTGGAAAAGGGAAGCATCGGTTGGAAAGAAAAACCCCCGTGCAATCCAACTGTAAATCCCGATAAAAAAGAAAGCCATCACCAACCGGATTAAATTAACCGCCAAGGAGCCAACTTTTTTCCCTGCCGATTCAAAAGCCAGACTGGTAATTGTCCAGAAAACGGCGGTTAAAACACCTGCTATTTCTCCAAAGTGATTTTGCATGATTTGTGCGCAAATGTAGCAATTTGATACCATAAAAAAAGCCCCTTACAAAGAGGCTTTTTTCTATCAATATTTCATTGATTAATCAAGCATTTTTGCTAATGTTTCGCGCAATTCATCGCCACGTTTGTTTTTAGCAATAATTTTCCCGGTTTTGTCAACCAAGAGGTTCGAAGGGATAGAATTAATGGCATATTCTTTTGCCACCTCATTTTGCCAGTAGGCCAGATCGGAAACCTGTGTCCAGTTGAGTTTATCGTCGTTAATGGCTTTTAACCATGATTCCTTTTCCTTGTCGAGTGAAACACCAAAAACAGTAAAACCTTTGTCTTTATAATCATTAAACACTGCAACTACATTCGGATTTTCTCCACGGCAAGGTCCACACCAGGAAGCCCAGAAATCAAGCAGGGTAACTTCATTCTTAGAATAAACATCCGAAAATTTTACCGGGTTACCATCAGGATCATTCTGTGTAAAATCGGGTGCGATCTGTCCAATAGCTACTTTTTTCATTGCTTCAAGATGATCTTTTAAATCGAGAATAGTTTGTACCGTCTGCAATTTAGGATCAAGTCCGTTTACAAGCGAATCAAGTTCTTCAACATCTTTTCCATATTGAATGCTGGAAAGAATATATGGCGAAACATAGGAAGATGGATTATTTTTCACAAATTCTTCCGGTACCACTTTCGCTTGCTCTCTTCATACAATTGCCTGAACCTTGTCCATAACTCACGGCCTTTTGCAGTATCACCTTCTGCAATGGCAGCCCGCGAATCCTGATATAATGACATGTATTCCTGCTGAATTTTACTGATCTGATCGTTCAGTTTCTGATATTCATCCTGAGAAACAGATCCTGAAACTTTCACCATATTAAGAGAGTCGGCATTACCGACAACGTTCATCTTTGTATTTTCAACAAAAATAATTGTTTTCGGACGTTTCCCGACAACCGATAAATAACACTCTCTTGGATAATCTACTGCGCCTTTTAACACAGCCACACCATTGACAACGTCAGCTGTATCAATAGAAACCCAATTGCCATCACTGCGCTCTTCCAGTAATACCTTTCCCTCTGCACCATCCAACTTAACATTAATGGTAAAACCCGACTGCTTCTGCGAACAGGCAAAAAGCAGAATAGCTGTAGTAAAAACAAAAAACTTTTTCATATCTGTTCAAATTATATTTTGAAAATTCAGACGAAGATAATCATTACTGATTAAAATTGTCAGATTTGAATAATAACATTCCCTTGTTTAGAACCAATCAAATTAAGCAAGCTCTTATTTCCTGATTTTTGGTAGGTTTCATCCTGAATATTACAGTCACCGGCTCATTGAGAATTTTCTGACTACTTGTGAAAACATGCCGGAGAAATAACAATTCTCTTTTACAAAAAGCCACCTCTATGTAACTAAAGAGATGGCTCATATTGTTTCAACCAAACTTATTTGGTTTTGATGTCCTCAAAGATAGTACCTTTTTCGTGAACTCCACTCACTGCTCGTCCGGAAGGATCGGCATTATTTTGAAAAGACGCATCCCAAAGCAAGGCAGTTTCGGTACTGCAGGCTATTGAAGGCACTGACGGAACACAGGCTGCTGCCTGTATCCGACGGAAAATGTTCACTAAAAATTGAACGGTACATGTACTCTTCTTTATTCATCGGTGTATTTACCGGGAAACGATATTTAGCATTTTCCATCATTTCATCAGTAACCTGTTCGCTTGGCAATTTTTTTAAGTGTATCAATCCAGCCGTAACCAACTCCGTCGGAGAACTGTTCTTTTTGACGCCATGCAATACTTTCCGGCAAAATATCTTCAAACGCTTTTCGTAAACAGCCATTTTTCCATTCGGCCGTTTTTTGCCATTTTTTCTTCCGGATTAAACCGCATAGCTACATCAATAAATTCCTTATCGAGGAAAGGAACACGTCCTTCAACACCCCATGCTGCCAGTGATTTATTGGCACGCAAACAATCATACATATTCAGCCGGCTTACCTTACGAACACTTTCCTTATGAAATTCTTCAGCATTTGGTGCTTTATGAAAATAGAGGTAGCCACCAAAAATTTCGTCAGCACCTTCACCCGTCAGCACCATTTTTATTCCCATCGATTTAATCACCCGGGACAAGCATGTACATTGGTGTTGATGCACGCACAGTGGTAACATCGTAAGTTTCAATATGATAAATTACATCGCGAATAGCATCCAACCCTTCCTGAATAGTATAATGAATTTCATGATGAACTGTCCCGATATGATCTGCAACTTTTCGGGCAGCAGCCAGGTCAGGAGAACCTTCCAGACCAATAACAAAAGAATGCAATTGTGGCCACCAGGCATCTTTTTCATCACCATCTTCCACTCGTTTGCCTGAATATTTTTTTGCCAAGGCTGAAGTTATCGAAGAATCCAGATCCACCAGACAACAATACTCCATAAGGAACATCTGACATTAACTGGCGATGAACCGCATCTTCCAAGCGATTTTGCCAAGCTCTTTAATATCTGCCGGATTATCTTTTACATTTTCATATTCCGTCCATTCTCTGTTATACCAACGTTTTATTTCGCCATCCTTACTATACAAATAATGTGCCGGTGGAAATTCTTCAATTTTAGTACAGATATCCTTCCAGTGCTTTTAGTTCAGAAGCCACATAAAAGTTTCCCAACTTGTCCCAGCCCATGGTAAAGTGGAATAATTCCAATATGGTCGCGGGCAATCAGAAATGCATCTTCTTCTTCGTCGTAAAGGGCAAACGCGAAAATACCGTTCATTTCATCAAGGAATTTTTCTTTTTTATCGCGGTACAATGCCAAAATAACTTCGCAATCAGAACCGGTTAAAAATTCATATTTCCCTTCATACTGTTTTCTGATATCCCGATGATTGTATATTTCACCATTAACACCCAAGTATCAATTTCCTGTCTTTACTGTACAATGGCTGGCCACCCGATTCAGGGTCAACAATAGAAAGCCTTTCATGAGCAATAATTGCTTTATCTCCGCAATAAATCCCTGACCAGTCTGGTCCGCGGTGACGAAGTTTTTTAGACATCTCCAATACATTCGATCTTAAATCCTGAGCACTTGTCTTTAAATTAAACACTCCAACTATTCCACACATATTTCAGATAATTAATTTTTACTCATTTTTACTTCAGTCAAAAATAATCAATATGTTTACACTTGCAAATATTTATTGACAAATTTCTACATTAATTAATTTTTACATTACAATATTAAAACATATTTAATCATTTAATAACTTTTGCATATTGATAATATTTTCAACACCCATGCATTTTACCTACCCTTTAAATAAAATTACGCACTGAATTAATTCATTAGCCCTAAAATTTTATACCCGGTATCATAAAAAATCGTTTAATATCTGGGGACCCCCTTTAAAACTAATTAAGTTTTTATTGAAGACATAGGAAGAAAAATCTGGATTCATATCATGTACAACCATCATAGTATAAAAATTCCGTTTTTTGAGGCTATAAAATAAAAATTGCACATCGTGATGTATTATTCATTAACAATTTGACGTAAATTGGAAACAAAAACCGGAAAGATTTTAATTGTGATCAATTTAAAAGACTACTAGTATAAATCTGAAACTGCCAGCATTGAACCGCGTTAATATATTTTCATTTTTGAACTTAATATTTTGAGAAATGGATACCAGTATTTTTATGGATATAAAAAAAGAACCGCAAACTGCCGACCTGAAAACTCCCCTTGCCAAAACATTTCTACTTTGGATGGAAATCCGGGATTTTGTATTTGAGAATTATCCATCAGCTATTGAAGAATGGCATGTTTCAGTAAAAAAGTATGGGTGGGGATTTCGTATAAAAGACAAGAAAAGGGCAATAATTTACCTGTCGCCAAGGAATGGTTTTTTTAGGGTTACAATTGTTTTTGGTCAAAAGGCCAACGATGAAATTCTTTCCACCGATATATCAGAACAAATTAAAACGGAACTATTAAGTTCGAAAGTATATATGGAAGGACGTGTAATTCGTTTAGAGGTTCAAAATGATACGCTAATAAAGGATATTAAGAAGCTAATTTTAATCAAGCTGACACACTAAAACTTTACCCGTTTGATCATATTATTCCCCTCACAAATTATTCAAATCATGAATAACGATGTTACTTTTATTCAGTCATAATTAAGTTGCTGTTTCTCATCAGAATATTATCAATCACCGATCAGTTTTATTGAAATAAAAAATCAGAAAAAATAACGACCGAAATAATTTTTTTGAGGGGGACCTAAACCGTTTTACCACCTAATTTTACATAAGTATCATAAAAACGTAAAATGAAATTAATCCTAAAAGTTGCAATAATAACCTTCTTTTTAATCACTTCCTTCGATAGTCAGGTTATCGGGAAAAGCACTTTTATTGGAAATTTCCCGGGGAACAATTTTTCTGAAGAAAATAAACTAATTGCTACAAATGATACCTTTCGCTTTGTAAGCGGGTGTGGAAATATTAGCTTTGGTGGCGATGTTATGATAAATGACTCTGTGCCGGAAGGCATGACAGCTAGAATTCAGTATGCTACATGTTCAAAAGAGCAATCCGTGTCTTTCGGGCAGAACGGTAATTTTGTATATCAAACCGAAATTGGTTTTAATGGATTAATAAGTTTCTCCTATCATATCTGCGATGTAAATGATGAAGAAAATTACGCGGATGCAAAGGTTTACATTTACATGAAAAGCGATTTTGACTGTGATGGTGTTTTTGACGAGCAGGACATGGATGACGATAATGATGGTATCCCGGATGCTGTGGAAGGAAACGGAGAGGTTGACACTGACAATGACGGCATTCCCGATATATTTGACATTGATGATGACAATGACGGCATTCCCGATGTAAGGGAATGGCAACCGGAAACATCCTACCTGGTGCCCTCCGGCGTTGATTCAAACCATAATGGATGGGATGACGTTTATGAAAAAAAGTTGGGTAATAATAAATTTCAGGCAGTAGACACCGATGAGGATGGAATTCCCGACTTTAGAGATGATGATTCCGATAACGATGAAATTACCGACTTTGTTGAAGCAACTGACAGCAATTTTGACAGCCTCGCTGATATGAGTTTTGCAAATTCCGATAACGATTATGACGGGCTTGATGACGCATTTGATATAGTAAGATTCTGGCACCAGGAATGCAACAGTACAGGGTCAAATGTTCCACTCCCCGATCATAACAAAAATGGAATCCCTGATTTTCGTGAGAAGATAGCAGTAAAAGAACCCAAACTTTTAGCTTACGAAATATCAATGATTACATTCCAGAACCCGACCAACGGCCTTTTTTCAATACAAATTCCAAAGTATTCGGTTAACCTGAAAACTTATATCAGGGTTTTCAATATGAACGGGGAGTTACTGGAAAATATCAGAGTGACCAGTTCGGTTACTAATATAAATATGACTTCTTACAATCCGGGAATTTATATCATTAAAATAACATCACCTGAATCTTCCTGTACCAAAAGACTGATCCTCCAAAAAGGATAATTCCTAATCAGCATTGCTACAAAATATATTCACCAACAACTATTTCAAAAAATTGGCTATAAATTCCATTTTGGGCTTATAAACCGTTTCTTCCCATGTTTTCTGAAAAGCAGGTTGATTTTGATGATGCCCGCGATAAGGATCAGCGTAAGTGATCTTTTTCCCTTTTGCTTGGTTTATGGCAGCATAAATTCCAACAGAAGGACAGGTTGTATCAATCAAACCGATTTCGGTTACTAAGATAGCTTTTGAATTTTTCAGAATGTGAGCCGCGTCAAAATAAGGCAACGTTTCCATCATTTTCTCTTTATCTTTCTGATAGCTGAACGGATTAGGCCAACCACCCTGCTCTCCCATTAACTCTCGTCCAAAGTCGCACATTGCAGGTACCGTTGCAACAGCAGCAGTTACCCGATGATCAAGCCCGGCAGCTACCAAAGCCTGTCCCCCGCCCTGACTTTCGCCAATAACAATAATTCGTTTCCCATCCCATTCCGGCTGATTACATAAAAAATCGAGCGTTCGTAGTAGCCGTAAATACATTCCGCGGAAATAAAATTCATCGCGGTTTTCCAGGCCAATTTCCCAATAGTTTTTGAGTTCTCCTGCCTCCAGGTTATTGTAATATTCCTGCGGCTGCCCATCAAGCATTCCATGAGCATTCAAATCAAAAGCAAGCGCGCCGTTTCCCATTTTTGCATAATTAACGGCTATCGATGGTTTTGAAAGGCACCAGTCGCCTTTTACTCCTGCAGCATGCAAATTCAGAACGATTGGGAGCGACCCGGGCTTAGCATTTTCAGGTTTGACAAAATAACCGCGTGCCGGTTTTGGTCCGGTGCAATTAATTTCCATATCTGAACAAACAAAACCTGCCTCTACATCTTTTACAGGTGTAGTCTTAACTTCCATGGGCAAAGTGTGTAATGCAGCTTTTTCTTTTTTCCAGTAAGCATCGAAATCTTTGGGCCTTTTAGTTCCGGGCTCCAGTTTTTCAGGTTCAACCACAAAACCAGTCCCTGCGTATTTAAATTGAGTACGTACCTCAAAAATCATTGATGCAGGTTTATCAAAAGATCCATCAAACAAAACCATTTCCTCACCCGGATATTTTATCTTCTCCCATTTTGAATTTTTGTTGTAATTTTTTTCAATTTTCACAGCAATGGAATCCGCTTCCATATCTTTCAGCGAAACAGTAACTTTTATATTGTCTCCCTTTTTATAAATTCCCGACTCATCCGTTTGTTTCAGAATTATACTTTGGGAATAAGAACTGATTGAAGTTCCGGCAATGAGACAGAACAAAAGAAACAGGCGAAAAATAGTTTTCATCGGATATCAGGATTTTATTGATTTGTGAG
This sequence comes from uncultured Prolixibacteraceae bacterium, assembly GCA_963769925.1. Taxonomy (GTDB): domain Bacteria; phylum Bacteroidota; class Bacteroidia; order Bacteroidales; family Prolixibacteraceae; genus Draconibacterium. The sequence continues at coordinate 405,024 of CAVYOB010000037.1, read as the reverse complement.
AGACGAAATTAGCGCTTATTATTTTCCCAAACAACTAACAGCAAATCATACTTGTTGATTTTCGCCCTGACATACTGATTAAATATTGTTCCGCTTATTATGCTAAAAAATCCGAGAATTTATCGTCAATGTGCTGGTTGAACCACTTATCAATTACCGATTTACGAAACCTCCACTCCTTCCCCAGTTTTGCTGCAGGAATTCTACCGTTTTGGGCCCAGGTATAAATGGTTTGTGGTTTTACCTTCAGGTATTTTGCGACTTCTTCCAATGTCATTATCTCCTCCATATCTTTACTTCATAAAATATGAAACACCGGCCGAGTCGCTTTGTTGAATTGCAGTAGAATCGGGAGTCTGTAAATGTGGCTTCTCAAAGTTCTGCATATCTCTTTCGTCCGATAATATTTGTTTTACTGAATAAGTAATAGCCGTATAAAAATTACCTTCGTATTTTCTGAACAGCTTGAAATCCTCGTTTTTGTCACTTAAAAACGGACGTAAGTTCCAGGCCAGCTGAATCCCTACAAAAGCAAGAATAATGATCCATATCCGAAATACTGATACCCCGATTTGCGGATAAATATTCTTTTTGTCGCAGGCATATTTTAACGCATCGATCATCAAACGCATTCCAAAAAAACCGGAAAAAAGAAAAATAGCTACATGAAGCAGTTGCAGAAAATGGTAGTTTCCACCGGTAATTTGGAAAAATACAACAACGGGAGAAAACGAGAGCGCAATTGCCGATGTAAGTACAAACCCACTTAAAACGATGATAATCATTTGCCTGAAATTCATTTTTGAACCCAGCACCTGCTGAATAACAAAAAACGACGGAAAGCAAATAATAATGGTACACAAAAAGAGCACTATAACTTTGATGCCTGCCACCAGCGACTGTAACACACTATGGTAACTTCCCATCACAACACCGTAAATAAAGGTAAAAAGACTGATGATTAAGATCTGGTTGAGAATCAGTTTGCCAGACTGCTTTTTGTCTCTTTCATTGAAGTATGATTCTGTATTCTGGAATATCTGAAATACTTCCATCAGGCCGATTGATTTTTTCATAATCCTCAATTTTTTGATTTTTTGTTTAAAGATAATGAATTAAATTTATATTATTGTTTTTTACTGTTTGTTATTGTTTTATATAATTTAATACTTATTAGCATAAGCATATTCAAACCACAGAGTACAATTAATCTTCTACAGGCACTATTGAGTTTAGAAAAATAATCCGGAACTTAGAGCTACAAATATTTGAATAATGGCATCAGATAAAGATTTTGTAGAATTTGTAGTTGATCAAATTGAAAAGGCTGGTGAGATTACCTACCGCCACATGTTTGGGGAATACGGGATTTATTCAAACGGAAAAATTTTTGGCTTAATTTGCGATAACAAATTATTCTTAAAACCTACAAACGCAGGAAGAGCATTCATAGGAAGTGTAATTGAAGCTCCTGCTTATCCGGGTGCAAAAAAGAGCTTTCTTATCGAAGATAAACTCGAAGACCGTGACTGGTTGAGTGAACTGGTAAGAATAACGGTTAAAGAACTGCCCGAACCAAAACCCAAAAAGAAGAAAATGTAATGTCAACATACAACAAATTGCTTTCTTTTTAATCATTTTTTCTGAATGGTAATTTATTTCCAATAATCAGGATTTTTTTAAAGACTATTAACTCTTTATTCGAAGAAAAAAATATTAACTTGTCTGTCTATAAAATACCCGGTTATGTTGTTTAAATATCTTAATCTCAGGAAAACCAGAGAATACATTACCGTTAATCGCACAAAAACAGTATCTTATCTAGGCCGTAGGAAATTTGTAAGAACCATGGGATTGGGCGCCCTGGCATGGAATCCGGTAGTGGACTCACTAAAATCTATAAATAACGGACAGTTAAAAATAAAAGTTAAAAACAATCAGCTTAAAATTTACCGAAACAACAGGTTGGTTTGGGAAATTTCGGAAAATTATTTTCAACCAGGGTACTTACTTCTAACCAAACAAAACGGAGATTCTTTATCGCTTGAAGCTACCAGACTTAAAATAAAGCAAACCGATTTTATTTTTTCATTAAAAGCTGAAATTAAAGATGTAAACAGCCGCAGCGAATGCCATTTTTCCATTCCTGAATGGAATTTCGAATGGTCAGGAAATTTCACCAGTTGGCTGGACGGGCTGCAAAATATGACAGGAAAAATTCAGATAAATCAGAAAGTTGCTTCGCTCAATCACGAAGAGTATATTATTGCGCAGGGAGCTTTCCGATTTGCACTCTCACCTTCCTGGAAATGCAGCTTTTATTCAACCAAAAATATTGAAATCATCCATCGGCAAAAACAATTGCTTACAGGGAATATTACGATTGAGCCAGATTATAACCCGAACGATTTATTTTTGAAATCTCCAACCTCAGGATTCACGATTATCTCTTTGCCTGATTTTGCGGATTGGCAGAAGTTTATGAGTGAAATTCAACTTACTGAAGGAACTTTAACAATTGCCGGCAAAAACAATCCTCAATTATGTATTGCTTTTCCACAATCAGAAACCGGCGAAAATGAAAAAATAATTTGGTTACAACAAGACAAAGGTGAATTTTATTATCACCCTGAAAGCGTTTCAGAAGCGAAAATACAGTTAGGGAATCTCTTTTATTATGCTGAATATTTGAACGACCAGCCTCCATTGACTTACCTTTCGGCTTCGTTACCCGAAACATCACAGTGGATGTGTAATTCACTGGGGTCATTTCAAATTGAAAAAGACAATAAAATACCTGATTTCGAAGCATTTGGTATCAACAATAATTTCAATGAAATCGTTTTTGAACCGCGCCTTCGTGCTTTTAATCCGCGGATAGAAAATGCCATTACATTAAATTCCGTTTTCCGGGAACCAGAAAAGGTGCGAATTATCCAACCACAAAAAAAAGTGGTAAAAACGTCCACATTAAAAACGATAGTTCCTTCACAATCGTCGCAAAAAAAAGAAACAAAACAACAGCCGGTAAAAAATATCAATATTCAAATTAACCCACAACGTACCGGCCGGAAAGTTCAAAAGAAACAACCCAAGATTGAAGTTCAATTTGACCAACTGAAATTCAGGCCAAAAAAAGCACTTACCGTAAAAATTCTGCGGCCGGAAGATATGGTTTTACTGGAGTTTGTTTTTCATAATTTCAATTTTACCAACAAGGGGCAGTCGCCTTACCTTGAGCTCGATAAACCAAAAGATGTTGGCGTAATTGAAATCTGGTTTCAAAGCCAACACACACTGGAAGAAGCCTATTTTGAATCTACCGCCATTAAAGATTCGGACCCGCTAAAACCCAAAGATACCGGTGTTCATTTGCCGACCAAACATTTGCGGGCACAAAAAAGCCGGCTGGTTTACGAACTTCCGGCAGGTCATGATGGATTTCCGCTCATTATGTCGGAACTACTCGACTGGTCGAAATTTAAATTACGAGTTCATCCGCGGGCGTGGATTAAAATACCTTCATTAAAAAGAGTAGAAAAACCCACTCGGGTAATGCTCGATAAAAATGCCCGGGTAAAACCAAATCAAAATTTACGTTATCTTGATACTCCTTCAACCGAATACGGAATTAAGCTGGCTCAAAATACGCGGAACAAAGCGAGTAATCTCGAAGTTTACCAGGAAGCTGAGGTGACAAAAGTGCTTACTCCGGTGACAGCGACTTCAGTGCGGGCTAAGTTCAACATTAATGTTTTAAAAAAGATAAGCATGCTAATGGGCCCCATTCCCGATCTCAGTACATCAATTGAGGCCCCGGCATTAATGTACATTTCGCCGAACCAAACCAATGATTTCTACCATAAAATCAAACCTGAATTCAGGGACGTCGAGGAATTGCAGGTGACAAAACAGGTGCTAACTACTCAGCTTAGGGTTCTTGATCCACTGGCCACCACAAAAGGCGAAATAACCGAATTGTGGCACACAAGGCTGGGCGTTAGATTGAAAAACGGAAAAATCTCGGGTACAGCACTTCCCGACCTGAAAACAATTAGAGCATTGTGGGCTTTCGATGCAGATGTCAATTACAAAGTTGAAAAGGAACGTAACTATCCGTTTATGGCTTCACTGGATGCCAACAACCGGCAAAAACTGGTACACACTACTTCAAATTACGGAATTGGGTTTGAACCTTTCCCGGTGCCGGTGAATGATTTAATGCTGACTACATTGGGCGCTTACCTCGACTGGCATGCGTACTTCGATGTTCCCAATCCACAGGATACCTGGCTTAATATTATTGAATGGCAACATATTGCCACGCTGGGCCGCGACCATTATGTGAAAGTGGTGGAGAAAGGATATCTGTTTCCATTTGGTCACCGGGCAGCAGTGGTAAAAATTACCGAGCGCAAATTCGACGGGCAGACCAAATCGGCGCCAAATCGTCAGCGGATGTACGTTGTGGTATTGGAAAAAGAAGTGTTGTATTCGCGAAACGATCCGGAAGGTCATTTTATTGAATTCCCTTTCCAGGCAGTTCGTATTGAAACCAATGCTACTCCAAATATCGATGATCCGCAAAATTCGACACTTGTAAAGGTTACCGGCAATTCGAAAAACGGCGCAAACACCACTTACAATTTTTATATTAATGTGGGTAGCAAAGGATTTCCGTTCGATATTGTTGCAACGGATGAAGAAGGAAAAGAACACCCGTTCCGTTTACCGCTGGCATTTATGGAAAACAGTATTGCCCGCGATGCATCGTTGATGCAAAAGGTAATTAAAGTATATGAGGGGAAACAGGCTAACGGTTTCAACAAAGCTTACAACGAAGCCGATTTTTACGGACACGAAGTGGCTTATGCTGAATATCTGGTTGATGGCGACACCGGTTTTGAAACCGATAGGATGAAATTCGACGCCCAGATTTATCCGGTTAAAGGTGCCGGGGAACTGAAGTTCCATCCGAAAATAAAAGAAGCTAAAGTTTTTGTAAAACAGATAAACGAATTGACAGGCATTCGTGAACCGGTAACCATTACGCTGGAAGACGATAATAATAAAGGCTCTGTTTTTGCCAAAGTTATAAGCGACAGTGTTGTTGATTTTTCCGGCGGTTCAGATAAATCAGGCGGATTTATGCTGCCCAATATTTCTGTTTCAGGGTTAAGCAAATTACAGGGTCCTGTGAGCGGAGAACTCGACAATCTGAAAGATTTGAAATTCATCCCCAACGACTTTTTCAAAGAATTTAACGATCTGCCGGTAGCTAAAATTTTTGGTGTTATTGAAATTTTCAAATTGTTATTGGGCAGCGATGCTCAACCTTTTGATTTGAGTGGAAATTTCGATGGATTGATCAGCACCGTTCAAAAAATTCAGAGTGAAATTGAAGATCTGAAAAATGAAATTTTGTATTTGGAAAACCTGGCAAAAGAGGGGCAGCAAAATGTACAATCTCAAATCGACCAGTTAAAGCAAATGATTAAAGCCAAGGTAAACGAGTTGCTCACTGCCCTGAATAATTCCATTCCGCGAATTCCAAATTTAAAAGCTTTTGTTACCGAAGAAGCTTTTTATGCTGAATATAAATGGCAACCCAAACTGGCCGGTACAAATATGGAGGTTATTCCGAGTTTGCTGAATGTAAATGTTACAAATCCGGATACAGCACTTACTATATCAACCAAGTTCGAGAAACCTTTCGATACAGCCAAAACAGCTACGATGAATGGCTCTGCACGATTTGAAAAGTTCGAGGTTGATGTGGTTCCGCTGCTGGCTGTTAAGTTCAATTATCTTGAATTTAAAACCGGATCATCGCAAAAAACCGATGTAAAAGTTGACATCGACAAAAACGATCCGATTGCGTTTAAAGGCGTTTTATCTTTTGTAAATAACTTGCAAAGTATCATTCCGTCGGGCGGCTTCTCTGACGACGGGCCTTACATCGATTTAAAACCGACAGGCGTAACTGCCGGCTTCAATATTAGCGTGCCAAATGTGGAAGTAGGCATCTGCATGATTTCGAACATTAGCCTGGGAGCGAAAGTGACACTGCCGTTTACCGGTGCTCCACTTACTATTGGCTTTAATTTCTGCCAGCGAGAAAATCCGTTTTTACTTACCATTTCTTGTTTTGGTGGAGGCGGTTATTTTATAATGGTAACAACGTTAAAAGGCATTCAATCGATTGAAGCCGCTTTCGAGTTTGGCGCAGCCATGTCGTTGGATGTTGGTGTTGCCTCGGGCGGTGTATCGGCCATGGGTGGATTTTATTACAAAATGGAAATTGTAAAAGGTGAAGAAACAACTACGCTGAGCGGTTATCTCCGTTTGAACGGACACCTCTCAATTCTCGGTTTAATTTCACTTTCACTTGAATTCTATTTAGCATTTAACACCGTACTCGCGAATGGAAAAGTGCAAAAACTGGAAGGCATAGCTACACTGAAAGTAAAAGTAGAAATTGCCTTCTTCAGCAAAACAGTTTCGGTTACCGTGCGTCGCGAATTAAAAGGCGCCGATGCCGACCCAAAATTTGTTGAAATGATTGATCAGGACGACTGGCAGGAATACTGCCTCGCCTTTGCAAGCTAATTACTTTATATGAAATTGAAGATAAGTGCATTGAAATAAAATTGATTAAACGAAAAGACAACTTCGGACTTCAGTCTTCTGACTTCCGATTAGGTCTTCCAACTTTAACATTATGCCACAGGAAATTATTTTCACCACATTACCCCACCACCGGACAGAAGTAAATGGCGAGCCTTTTCTAAAGCTCTCGGTATACACCACCATTAAACTGTCGACACCAAAAGATACCACACTGGCCGATTTTGAAGACATTATGCAATTCCCGGATAAAATCCTGAATGCAGAATTTCAGTTTCGGCTGAACAACGGCAAAATCCTCGATGCCACACTTCATTCGGAGAAAATTGATACGGATTTGTTTCATAATATTTTTCACTCAGGTATTAAAGTCGACGATTTTAAAGAGGAAGACCTGTCGAAAAAGAACATCTACTCCTTCCCCATGAAACACATCAGCGAGTTTGTGCTAAACAGTTACCGCAACGTGGCCGTAAGTAGTCCGACAAAACTTGTTTCACCCGAAGTATTTATAGACGACACCAAATTGGGTGCCATCACTCCCATGCAATTAGATGTAACCAACATTGAAAAAGTGGACCAGCCGCAGCAACGCCGGGCTCCGTTAAAAGCCAGTAATTTTTTCTTTAAAAACGACAACGATGCCCGGGTAATGCGAAATGAACTGCAACGAAATAAGTTCATTCCGTATTCGAGGCAAATGAAACCTAAAGATGATTTTGTCCAACTGCGTCAATTTCATAAAGTGGATAATAAAATTGCTATACAACAGGCACAAATTCAGATTGAAAAGCCACGTTTCGAATTTCATGATATTACTTCAGTGGTCAACAGTTACCCTCAAATCATGCGCAAACTGGGTTTGGTGCTCGATTTCCAAATCCCCTACGATTCTTCTATTCCTAACTCCGGAACCATTAGTTTGTTAGTTAATGCACTTGAATTACAGGAAGAAGGAACTACCGTTTCATTACCCGCTACGGCCTACAATATTACCGATGCCGGATTTCACATTGCCGACAAACCCAACACCATGTTTAAGCAAGGCTTTGTAAAAATCAATACTGATGAATTTTCTGTGGTGCAAATCGACGCCGACGGAACTGCATTAAAAACCAGCAACATGGCCGAAAACAAAGTGCAGCAAATTGCCCGTTTTTACGAAGTGAAAGCTGAACTTGTGCGTAGTAAAAAACTTCAGGCAAAACAAATGGATGATGCAGAACCACCGGAAGATGACGGCCTGCCTTACATGCGCTCAGCCGGAATTGCCATCACTAAAAATGGCATGGCAGAACATCTTTTTGCCCGGTTCAACAATAATCTGCAAATCAAACAGCAATTTATTGCCGCACCTGTACAAAAAATTCAGATGCAGCCACGCAAAATACAACAGCAAAAAACCATTCAGGACACAGTACAACAACAGGATACCGCACCTAAAGTACAACAGCGAAGCAATCTTCAGAATGTACAAAAGCAAGTTGATGTTCAAAATATACAACAACAGGCCATTGCAAACCTTGCGCTGAATATTAAAGTGCCGCAAACCGTGTTTTACTCCAACGATGTTATCCAGGGATATCGCATGGATATTGCTTACGAAGACGAGCCCGAAAAATGGTACTCGCTGCACCAGCGACAGGACGACTACACCTGGTTCGATGAGCAAAACAACCCGTTTGCCATAACCGGGATTGAGCCGGATGAAGGTTGCATTCAACTGGGTGTTGCCGAAGATGCAGAAAACAAGGAAGATGTTTTCGTATCGGAAACATTGGCCCGCTGGGAGGGCTGGAGCCTTTCGGTGCGCAAACCGGGCTACGCCATTAACGAAGCAAAGGATTATGAATTGAAACCCGGCGAAACCGAAAAACGTGACTTCGTTTATAAATCGAAACAACAGGAAATAAAAAAATACCAGTTCGATCCCGAGCTTGAATTTAAGGTAAATGCCCAATCGAAAATCGTTCCCGGGACATTGCCAAAACTGCGGTTCGGTAAAAATTACCGGATTCGGGTCCGGGCGGTCGATTTGGCCGGCAACAGCGTTCCCCTGGAACATCAAACGGAGTCGCCGGTAGAAACGGAAAGGGCCAATGTACAATACATGCGTTACGAACCGCTGGCCAGTCCAATTGTTCTGGTTGGCAATGAATTGAAAGACGGCGAATTTCTGGAACGAATGGTAGTCCGAAGTAATTTCGACCAGTCAGCAAAGGATTATGAAAACAGCCACAAGGTCAACGGAAAAACATTTGACGATTATTCACAACGTTACCTTTTACCACCCAAAAACAGCCAGTTGATGGCCGAAACCCACGGAAAATTTGAGCAGGCATTTCAAAATAATCCGGCGGCAGCGCAACAGATTTACAATATTATTGCCAGCCATGAAGGCTTGTACCAGCAGGACGAAAAAAACAAAGAAAAAGTGTATCAGCCTTCCGAAGTGGAAATCATTTACCTGCCCGACCCAATGGCTGCCGGTGTTTCGCTGTTTGTAGCCGAAGGATATGAAAGTACACACACACAGGAATTTGAACCCAAAATGTTCAGTTTCTTCGACAAAAGTGAAATCAAACCAAAAAATACCAATGATATAACCATTCCCGACGACTGGTACAATGCAGGCGCCATTCGCATTCGGCTGGAAGAAGGAGAACAAAAGGTAGACTGGAATCCGGGCTCACGTACATTTACCGTATTTCTGCCGAAAGGAATCCGCACCCGGATAAAATTCAGCACGTTCTGGCGCGAAGAAGATTTAAAACAATTGTCGGCCATTTGGGAAATGATGAAAAACGACAACCCGGGAAACATTTCGGAACTGGATAAACTGGCCACAGCCGGCCAGCACTGGATGGTAAGCCCGTCGCGTGAACTGGAACTGGTGCACGCTGTTCAGCAGCCAGTAGACCCACCGGTAATTCAGAAACTCATCCCCGACCGCGATTTTAACACGACATTTGCGTTGATCAACACCCGGTTTGATATTCACGGCGAAAGCACCGAAAAAGTGGAATTTCAGGCGAAATGGACCGAACCGTTGGACGATGGAATTTCAGTTACTATAAAAGAAAAGCAGGGGCGGAACAGCATTCCTGATATTACGATTAACTACCACGACGATGTGGTAACCAAAGGCACCATTCCAAAACCTGTTGAGTTAGTTAAACCGTCCATTGAGAACTTAAAGGTTATGCCCAATTTACGTTTCAATCCGCGCACATTTCAGCAGTTTGAAGCCAATCCACAGCCGGAAGCCCGAAAAGTAAACCAACTGTATAAAGTTCAAAACAATCAGTATCAGCAGGTACAAAAGTTAAAAGTTTCTGCGAAGAAAAATCTGGCGCAGCGCGTAAAATACGATATTGAATCAACCAAATTCGGTTTTCTGAAATTAATGAATCTGCGTATCAAACCGCTGGAGCATCAATTTGGCGACACCAAACACCGCTGGGTAGACTACAAACTGGTGGCTGCCTCACGCTATCGCGAATATTTCGATAAAATATTAACCAGCAACCCGGCTCTCACAACTACCCGCGAAAGTGAATGGATGGAAAAGGTAAACATCCTGAGTTCGGCCCGGCCAAAAGCGCCTGAAATCGATTATATTGTTCCTACTTTCGAATGGCGAAAAACACAAACCAGCGATGCCGTGCGTCATGTGCGCATGGGCGGTGGGCTGCGTATTTACCTGAAACGCCCCTGGTATTCATCAGGCGACGATGAAATGCTGGCGGTTGTACTTCCCGACAGTAATGGAAATTTCAGAATATTGAATGCGAATGGAGGTTACACCAATTTGTATACACATTGGGGCATCGATCCGGTGTTGTATGGCGAACGTCCGCAAAATGTTTCACCCCAAATTTCCGACTTCAGAATGAATCCTGTGGTAGACAATAAACTGGCCTACCCTGATAAACCAGGGACTGTGGCAAAAGTGGTGGCTTATCCTGTTCATTTCGACGATGAGACGACAAATGTGGTATTGTGATCTGGCAATCAACCCGGGGAATATGTATTTTCCGTTTGTGAAACTTTTCCTGGCCCGTTACCAGCCATATTCTGTCCGTGAAGAAAACAACGATGTTTGTCTTTCTCAGGTGGTAGTAGCCAAAATGACACAACTGGTTCCCGAGCGACAAACAACTTTGCGGTTTAAAAAAGATGATCAGAATTCGAAATTCACCATTACCGTTGAAGGGAATATCTATAACCCCGGTAATGTGCAGTACGGAAACTTTAACTTCCTGCGGATTTCCTTCCTCGACAGTGCATTTGCCCAGCCCCTATATGGAATTGTCGACAACGGGGAGAATGCAAAAAAACTGGAAGGAGAAGGAGTAACTATTCAGATTTCGCGAAAAGAACTGGTTTCGGGGACCCGTTTTAAAGTTGAGCGTGAATTCCGGCTGAACCGGGATTACAAAACGGCGCCTTTCCAGGTGATTATTGAAGAATACGAACGAGGCCCGAACCGGATACCTGATTTACCATCGGATTATCGAAAACTGCTCGAACAGTCGGAACAAACCGACCGGCTGGTTTATGCGGATGTGATCAAGATTAATGAGGTGGAGAAATAGAAAGTCAAATTGATTTTATTAACCGCAAAGAACGCAAAGAATTTCGCGAAAAGTACAAAGTTTTAATACGTTTAAAAAATATAGAAATGCGGTTACAAACCGCATCACCAAAAAAAAACCACCCCCCATCAATTGACGGAAGGTGGCTTCTCCTATTTACGTGTCTAAAATGCTACAATTCGAATTTATAAGTTCCAAGGTCGCTCAATTCAGAAACACGAATGAATTCTGCATGAGCTTTTACCTGAGCTTTAGCAAATGTAATGTAATTTTTTGCCGAACGCAGGAACGATTCATCGCGATTGGAATCGAGCAACAACAGGTAACTCATAATTATGTGTCCGGTCATTTCAACCAACCGGCGGGCATGGAAATCGATGAATTCATTATCTTCCGTAGAAGTTACTTTTTTCACTGCCTGTTCGTATTCGTCCGTCATAATAATCAACGACCGTTTCAGGTATTCCAGTTGCGGTGAAACACGTTCAGCTTCGTACGCCCGAATCTGGTTTAGGAAAGCGCCGGTAGTTACCCCGCGAATAGCTGCTACTACCTGCAACTGGGTTGTTCCTTCATAAATAGAGGTAATACGTGCATCGCGGTAAATACGTTCTACCGGATAGTCTTTCATAAAACCGGAGCCCCCGTGAATCTGTACTGCATCGTACGCCAGCTGATTACTAAATTCACTAGCCATTCCTTTCACCAGCGGAGTAAAAATATCTGCCAATCGTTGGTAATATTTCATTTCATTGCGTTCTTCTTTTTCCAGTGGCCGCTCTTCCGAAATGTGCTGATATGTTTTGTACATATCCACAAAACGGGCAGTTTCGTAAAGCAATGTTCTGGAAGCATCCAGTTTTGCCTTCATTAGTGAAAGCATCTCGTAAATTGCTGGGAACCGAATAATCGCTTTTCCAAATTGCATTCTTTCTTTGGCATATTCCACCGCTTCACGGTAGGCTGCCTCGCAGATACCAACTGACTGCGCCGCAATTCCCAGACGAGCACCGTTCATAAGTGCCATTACGTATTTGATCAACCCCATTTTGCGGGAGCCTACCAATTCAGCAGGAGCATTTTTGAAAACCAGTTCACAGGTTGGCGAACCGATTATACCCATTTTATGTTCGATACGCCGAACGGTTACACCGCCTTTGAGTTTATCGTAAATGAACATCGAAAGCCCGCGGCCGTCTTTTGTTCCCGGTTCAGAACGTGCTAAAACCAGTGAAATTTCACCGTCGCCATTGGTAATAAAACGTTTTACACCGTTTAAAAACCAGGTTTTCTTCTCCTCATCCCATGTGGCTTTCAACTGAACGGCCTGTAAGTCAGAACCAGCATCAGGCTCGGTTAAATCCATGGCCATAGTATCGCCTTTGCAAACGCGTGGCAGGTACTTTTCCTTTTGTTCTTCCGAAGCAAATTCATTAATGGTTTCCGCACAGTCCTGCAATCCCCAGATATTCACAAAACCGGCATCAGCCCTGGAAACAATATCGGCTGCCATAATATAAGGAACAATCGGGAAATTCAGCCCGCCAAATTTATATGGTAACGACATTCCCATCAACCCGGCCTGATTCAACGCATTAATATTTTCCTGAGTTCCACGGGCATAAATCACATGTCCGTCAATGACCTGCGGCCCTTCCGCATCGATACTTTCAGCATTCGGAGCAATTACATCGCCACAAATCTCACCTACGATTTCAAGTACACGGTCGTAACTATCAAATGCATCTTCATAGTCGAGCGGCGCAAACGGAAAATCGTTCTTAAACGTAAAATTTCGTTCCTTCAAACGAACTATCTTTTCCATTAACGGATGATTCAGGTGAAATTTTAATTCGCTGTTATCGTTATAATAATTTGCCATTTTATTGCTAGTTTTTTTTCAAAATTACTTCGTGTTCTTTTTGTAATACTTTATCATTTTCGGAATGATTTCAGCCACATCTCCGGTAATTACATAATCGGCTATGGAATTAATCGGAGCTTCAGGATCGGTATTAATTGCAATAATCTGGGCCGACTGTTCCATTCCTGCACGGTGCTGGATTTGCCCTGAAATACCGCAGGCAATGTACAATTTTGGACGGACGGTTAAACCAGTCTGGCCAATCTGACGTTCGTGTTCAGCAAAGCCGGCATCTATAGCGGCGCGCGATGCTCCAACTTCTCCTCCCAGTACTTCGGCGAGTTCGTACAACAGCTTGAAATTTTCTTTCGAACCTACGCCGTAACCACCGGATACAATAATCGGTGCTCCTTTGATATTTAATTTGCTTTTTTCTATGTGCCGTTCAATAATTTCGACAACAAAATCAGTATCATTGACATATTTCGCCACATCCAGATTTACAACTTTTCCCTTGTATTTTGGATCGAGTATGCTCTTTTTCATCACCCCTTCACGAACCGTTGCCATTTGCGGACGGCAATCAGGATTGATGATCGTTGCAATAATATTTCCACCAAACGCCGGGCGAATCTGGTACAAGAGCTGCTCGTAATTTTTATCTGCCTTCTTATCGAAATGATCTCCAATAACAAGACTTGTACAGTCGGCTGTTAACCCACTATGCAACGCCGATGAAACCCGTGGCCCCAAATCACGGCCAATACTTGTTGCCCCCATCAACGCAATTTGTGGTTGTTGCTCTTGAAACAATTTTACCACTATTGAAGTATGCGGAAGCGTTTGATACGGAGAAAGTCTTTTATCTTCTGCAAGATACAATGTATCTACTCCGTAAGGAATAACCTGGTTTGCAACCCCACCAAGTTGATCACCTATGGCAATTGCATCCAGTTTGCAGTTTAGCTCATTTGCCAGCGTTCTACCCTTGGTCAGTAACTCCTGACTTACTTCGGCAACCTGGCCATCTTCTATTTCGCAATAAACAAATATGTTATTCATTTTTAAAAAATTTTCCAGGGTAATTTAACCAATTGTATGACTTTTAATTAACTCCACCATCATGCTTTCAATTTCAGCATCGAGAGCTGAAATAACTTTAGAATCCTTTGCCTGAAGCACCACGTTTTCAATCGTTTTAACTTTGGTTGGTGAACCTGTCAAACCAAGTTGTTCCGGATCTGTCTCAATATCGTTAACAGTCCATTCCGGGATATTCAGCCCAGGACGTTCGTTATAAAGATTGGTATAGTCTTCATTTTCTTTCTGAAGTTCCGTCACCGTTTTAGCATGTTTATACTGCATAAGTAACTTGGCATTTCGTGCCCTGCAATCAGGTGCAGTACCGTTAACAGTCATAACCAGTGGAAGCTGGCATTTTACAGTCTCAACACCGCGGTCAAGTCGTCGTTTTCAAAACAATCGTATTGTTTTTTAATTCTTTTACTTCTTCAACATAAGTAACCTGAAGCATATTCAGTTTTTCAGCTACCTGCGGTCCAACTTGTGCAGTATCGCCATCAATAGCCTGACGGCCGGCAATAACAAGGTCAATCTTTCCCATTTTTTTCAATGCCTGCCCAATTGCATACGATGTGGCAAGTGTATCTGAACCTGCAAAAGCCCTGTCGGTAAGTAATATTCCACCATCAGCTCCTCTGAAATAATCCTTCACGAATAATATCAGCAGCACGACCCGGTCCCATTGTCAGGATTTTTACTGTAGTCCCCGGAAACTGATCTTTAATTCTCAAGGCCTGTTCCAAAGCATTTAAATCTTCCGGGTTGAAAATCGCAGGAAGAACAGCCCGGTTAACCGTCCCGTCAGCTTTCATTGCATCTTTGCCCACATTCCTTGTATCAGGAACCTGTTTGGCCAAAACAATAATTTTGTAAGCTTTCATCATTAAAATTGTTTATATCTTTTGAATTTGATTCAATTTAGTTCTTAAGTTGTTGCTTCGGAGAAAACACAGATTCTGATCATTTCTGAAAAGAAAAGAGGCAAATATAAATATTCAACATAAAGAAATCAAGACAGATACAAGTAAAGGAAGTTAAAAAAGAAAACAAAAATCCGCAGCTACAGATTACATCATTTGGCTTTTAGAAATAGCGTCTTAAACCCTTTTAAACTCAGGTATTAAAACAATCAAACAATTTTTTCTAATATTCCCAAAAGTTGTGAGGAAAGCTAATTTATATTTGTTTTAATTAATTTTTCAGGAATTTCAGGCACAGTTTCCAATGAATCACAATTCAATTAACATAAAAAGCATAAAATACTCCAGGTGAAAACAAAAAAAGAGGAACCAAATTGATTCCTCTTTTTATATCTTTTACGCCTGTGCTGTAGGCCCGCCAAAATTCATCGGCGGCATCATGGGATCGGAACCCGGCTTCACATTTTTAATCGGGCCATGCACAGCTTCATATTTTTTAATATTATCCTGCAAAGCCATTAACAAACGTTTGGCATGTTCCGGTGTAAGAATAACCCTCGATTTTACATTTGCTTTTGGAATTCCGGGCATAATTCTTACAAAATCAACCACAAACTCTGAACTTGAATGTGTAATCACCGCCAGGTTGGAATAAATTCCCTGTGCTACTTCTTCACTCAGTTCTATATTCAGTTGCTGTGGTTTTTGATTTTTTTCATCCATGACAATTCACTTTTTGAAATGATTAACTTTTCATCTCGATCAGTTGATCATATTCTGATTTTGAACCTACTACCAGGTTTTTGTATTCTTTCAAACCGGTACCGGCCGGGATCAGGTGACCACAAATCACATTTTCCTTCAATCCATCGAGGTAATCAGTTTTACCATTAATTGCAGCTTCATTCAGTACTTTTGTAGTTTCCTGGAACGATGCTGCCGACAACCAGCTACGCGTTTGCAGTGCTGCCTTGGTAATTCCCTGTAATACCTGGCTCGATGTTGCGGGAATTGCATCCCTGGCTTCAACCAGTTTTTTATCTTTTCTTCTCAACTGTGAATTTTCATCTCGAAGTCTCCTTGCTGAAATAATCTGACCGGCTTTCATTCCTTCTCCATCTCCCGGATCGATAACTACTTTTTTGTTGTAAATCCAGTCGTTTTCAGAGAAGAATTCGTTTTTATCCACGACCTGTTTTTCAAGGAAGCGGGTATCTCCCGGGTCTTCAATTTCAACCTTCCGCATCATCTGGCGAATAATGATTTCGTAATGTTTATCATTAATCTTCACACCCTGCATACGGTAAACGTCCTGAACTTCATTCAAAATGTATTCCTGAACAGCAGTCGGACCTTTAATTGCCAGAATATCAGAAGGAGTAGTAGCACCGTCAGAAAGCGGAGTTCCGGCGCGGATATAATCGTTTTCCTGAACCAAAATCTGTTTTGAAAGTGGGACCATGTATTTCTTAACATCCCCGTTTTTAGTAGTTACGATAATTTCACGGTTACCACGTTTGATTTTACCCAATGAAACTTCACCATCAATTTCGGAAACAACAGCCGGATTCGATGGATTACGTGCTTCAAATAACTCGGTAACACGTGGCAAACCACCAGTGATATCACCTGCTTTACCAGCAGCACGAGGAATTTTCACCAGTACCATCCCGGCTTTAACCTCCTGTTTATTATCTACCGAAATATGACCTCCCACCGGCAAGTTGTACGAACGAATCGCATTTCCTTTATCGTCAATTACTTTCAATGTCGGGTTTTTGTCTTATCACGGGTTTCAATAATTACACGTTCTTTATAACCAGTTTGTTCGTCTGATTCTTCACGATAAGTAATACCATCAATCAGGTTTTCAAATTCAACTTTCCCGTCAAATTCAGTGATAATTACCCCGTTAAACGGATCCCATTCACAAATTAGTTTTCCTTTTCTGATTTCTTCCCCGTTTTTCACATACAGTTTTGAACCATAAGGAATCGGATGAGTAGAAAGTGGAATATTTGTATTTTTATCAATGATCTTCAATTCAGCCAACCGGCTAACAACAATATCAACATCAGAACCTTCTTCGTTTTCAAATTTAACGGAACGCAGCTCTTCAATTTCCACATAACCATCATATCTCGATTCAACTGTTGATTGTGCTGAAATGTTCCCGGCGATACCTCCAACGTGGAATGTACGAAGTGTCAACTGTGTTCCCGGCTCACCAATCGACTGAGCAGCAATAACACCAACAGCTTCACCTTTCTGAACCTTCAGGCCTGTAGCAAGGTTAATTCCGTAACATTTGGCACAAACCCCGACCTTAGATTCACAAGTAAGAACCGAACGAATTTCAACAGATTCAATCGGTGAATTTTCAATTGCCTGAGCAATTTCTTCCGTAATTTCATCGCCGGAAGCAACGATTAGTTTACCATTCAATGGATGATAAATATCGTGCACCGACGTACGGCCAAGAATTCGGTCATACAATGAAGCAACTACTTCTTCATTATTCTTCACCGGTGTTGCAACCAAACCACGCAATGTTCCACAGTCATCTTCAGAAATGATAACATCCTGTGCAACATCAACCAAACGACGTGTAAGATAACCAGCATCGGCTGTTTTCAAAGCGGTATCGGCCAAACCTTTACGAGCACCGTGAGTGGAAATAAAGTATTCCAGAACCGAAAGACCTTCTTTGAAGTTAGCCAAAATTGGGTTCTCAATAATTTGTGATCCTGTAGAACCTGATTTCTGTGGTTTTGCCATCAATCCCCTCATTCCACACAACTGTCTGATCTGTTCTTTCGAACCACGAGCACCAGAGTCAAGCATCATATAAATTGAGTTGAATCCTTGTTTATCTGAGCTCAATGTTTGCATTACTGATTGAGTTAACTTGGAGTTGGCATGTGTCCAAATATCAATAACCTGATTGTATCTTTCATTGTTTGTTATGAAACCCATGTTATAGTTGCTGATTACTTCCTCAACCTCAGCATAACCATCGGTAACAATTTTTTCTTTGTTCTCCGGAATAATTACATCGTCAAGGTTAAATGAAAGACCGCCACGATATGCCATGTTATAACCAATATCTTTAATATCATCAAGGAATGCAACTGTAGTAGCATTCCCACTACGTTTAAATACATTGGAAATAATTGTTCTTAAAGATTTTTTTGTCAGTAATTGATTAATGAAACCTGCTTCTCTTGGCACCTTTTCATTGAAAATTACCCTACCTACTGTAGTCTCAATAATATGCTTGAAGTATTCACCATTTTCATCTACATCTTCTACTTTTACTTTAATTACAGCATGCAGATCTATAACTTTTTCAGAATAAGCAATAATAACTTCTTCTGAAGAATAGAAAATCATACCCTCACCACGTGCACCTTTTCTTGCCTTGGTCATATAATATAATCCAAGAACCATATCCTGAGAAGGCACCTGAATAGGTGCGCCGTTAGCCGGATTCAACAAGTTATGAGATGCCAGCATTAATAGCTGTGCTTCCAGAATTGCTGCATTTCCCAACGGAAGATGGACAGCCATCTGGTCACCATCAAAGTCGGCATTAAAACCGGTACATACAAGAGGGTGTAACTGAATTGCTTTACCTTCAATCAATACTGGCTGGAATGCCTGAATTGATAGACGATGCAGCGTGGGCGCACGGTTTAACATCACCGGATGCCCTTTCAGAACATTTTCTAAAATTTCCCAAACTACCGGATCTTTACGGTCAACTATTTTTTTGGCTGATTTTACTGTTTTTACAATACCTCTTTCAATTAACTTACGAATTACAAAAGGTTTGTAAAGTTCAGCGGCCATATCTTTCGGAATACCACATTCATGGATTTTCAGTTTCGGACCAACTACAATTACCGAACGAGCTGAATAGTCAACACGTTTACCCAGTAGGTTCTGACGGAAACGACCTTGTTTCCCTTTTAAACTATCGGAAAGTGATTTCAAAGCACGATTATTTTCTGTTTTAACCGCATTTGATTTTCTTGAGTTGTCGAATAATGAATCCACAGCTTCCTGTAGCATTCGTTTTTCATTTCGAAGAATTACCTCAGGCGCTTTAATCTCGATCAACCTTTTTAAACGGTTATTGCGAATAATCACCCTACGGTAAAGGTCATTTAGATCTGATGTTGCAAACCGTCCACCATCAAGCGGCACCAACGGACGTAAATCAGGAGGAATTACAGGAACAACACGAACAATCATCCATTCCGGACGATTGATATTTTTACTTGCCCTGAAAGCTTCAACCACCTGCAAACGTTTCAATGCTTCATTTTTACGTTGCTGAGAAGTTTCGGTATTTGCTTTGTGCCTCAAATCAAACGATAGATCATCAAGATTGATACGGCTCAAAATTTCGAATAAAGCTTCAGCACCCATTTTGGCGATGAATTTGTTAGGATCATCATCATCAAGCAAATGGTTATCTTTTGGCAAAGTATCAATAATATCCAAATATTCTTCTTCTGTGAGAAAATCGAGTTCTTTTACTCCATCAACCGACTTAACACCCGAATTAATTACAACATACCTTTCGTAATAAATAATACTATCCAGTTTTTTAGTTGGCAAACCAAGCAAATAACCGATTTTGTTTGGCAATGATTTGAAATACCAGATATGAGCAACAGGAACAACCAATGAAATGTGTCCCATCCGCTCGCGACGAACCTTCTTTTCGGTAACTTCAACACCACAGCGGTCACAAACAATTCCTTTATAACGGATACGTTTGTATTTACCACAATGACACTCATAATCTTTTACCGGTCCAAAAATACGTTCGCAGAACAAACCATCGCGTTCCGGTTTATAAGTTCTGTAGTTGATCGTTTCAGGTTTTAATACTTCCCCAAATGATCTTTCCAGAATTTCCTCCGGTGATGCAAGCCCAATTGATACTTTTGAAAAACTAATTTTCGCTTTATTATCTTTTCTAAATGCCATAATACTTATTAATATACATTATAACAGAACCAACTTAAATCGATCTTCTGTCTATTCCATTCTTACACTTAGACCTAGACCTCTAAGTTCATGCAGTAATACATTAAGTGATTCAGGAATACCGGCCTGTGGCATAGGCTCTCCTTTTACAATCGATTCATATGCTTTTGCTCTTCCCATTACATCATCAGATTTAACGGTAAGAATTTCCTGCAATATATGTGAAGCTCCAAATGCTTCCAGTGCCCAAACTTCCATTTCACCAAAACGCTGACCACCAAATTGAGCTTTACCACCCAATGGTTGCTGTGTAATAAGTGAATATGGACCAATTGAACGGGCATGCATTTTATCTTCAACCATGTGACCAAGTTTCATCATGTAAATAATCCCAACAGTTGCAGGCTGATCGAAAGGTTCACCGGTCTCACCGTCAACAAGCCTGGTTTCCCCAAATCTTGGGACGCCAGCCTTATCAGTATATTCACATATTTCATCAAGGGTTGCACCGTCGAATATTGGAGTTGCAAAATTGACTCCCAATTCTTTTCCTGCCCAACCAAGAACAGTTTCGTAAATCTGCCCGAGGTTCATCCTTGATGGTACACCCAGCGGATTTAATACAATATCAACCGGTGTCCCATCGGACAGGAATGGCATATCTTCAGCACGTACAACACGCGAAACAATACCTTTGTTTCCATGACGTCCAGCCATTTTATCACCAATCTGAAGTTTCCGCTTTTTCGCAATATAAATTTTTGCTAACTGAATGATCCCTGCCGGAAGTTCATCACCAATAGTTACATTGTATCGTTCCCGGCGGGAAACAGCTTCTGCTTCTTTATATTTATTGATGTAATTATTGATTACATTGAAGACCATATCGTTCTTCTGCTTATCCGTAGTCCATTTGGCCGGATTAATATTCAGGTAATCAATCTCCTGTAATTGTTTTAGTGTGAATTTAACACCTTTGGCAATTATCTCTGTTCCGTAATAATCTTTAACTCCCTGCGAAGTTTTTCCACTTACCAGGGTGAAAAGTTTATCTTCAAGTTTTGTGCGCAAAGAAGCAACTTCACGATCAAATTTCTCATCGATCTGATCAAGCAATGCTTTGGTAGCCTTACCTTTTTTATCTTTGGCAACCCTTGAAAACAGCTTTTTATCAATTACAATCCCTGAAAGTGATGGAGAAGCTTTTAACGATGCATCTTTTACATCACCAGCCTTGTCACCAAAGATTGCACGCAACAACTTTTCTTCAGGTGACGGGTCTGATTCTCCCTTCGGAGTGATTTTCCCTATCAGAATATCACCAGGTTTAACATCGGCCCCAATACGGATTAACCCGTTTTCGTCGAGATTTCTGGTAGCTTCTTCACTCACATTGGGAATATCTGACGTGAATTCTTCCACACCACGTTTTGTATCACGAACTTCAAGACTGTATTCATCTACATGAACAGATGTAAAAACATCTTCGCGAACAATACGTTCCGAGATCACAATTGCATCCTCGTAATTGTAACCCTGCCATGGCATGAAAGCCACCATCAGGTTCCTACCTAAAGCAAGCTCTCCCTTATCGGTAGCATAACCTTCAGTAAGAATCTGACCTTTTTTAATTCTCTCACCTTTTCTTACAATCGGTTTAAGATCGATTGTAGTCCCCTGGTTCGTTTTCGTGTATTTTGATAAATCATAAGTTACAACTTCCGGATCGAAGCTAACAAAACGATCATCTTCCGAAATATCGTAACGAACAATAATTTGTTTTGCATCTACAAATTCAATTACACCGTCAAATTCGCCCTTAATAAGAATTTGAGAGTCAGCAGCTGCCCTTCCTTCCAAACCAGTACCAACAATCGGCGCTTCCGGTCTTAAAAGCGGCACTGCCTGACGCATCATGTTTGATCCCATTAATGCACGGTTTGCATCATCATGCTCAAGGAATGAAATCAACGACGCAGCTACAGAAGCAATCTGGTTAGGACCAACGTCCATTAATTGAACTTTTTCAGGTTCAACAACCGGATAGTCTCCCTCTAACCGAGCCTTTACTCTGTCATTGACAAAAGATCCTTTTTCATCAATCGGCGCATTTGCCTGAGCAATAATCTGACCCTCTTCTTCTTCAGCAGTTAAGAAAACTACGCCTTCTTCCGATAGGTCAACTTTGCCATCAGCAACTTTTCGATATGGTGTTGAAATAAAACCAAGATCATTGATTTTTGCAAAAACACACAGAGAAGATATCAAACCAATATTTGGTCCTTCCGGAGTTTCAATCGGACAAAGCCTTCCATAGTGTGTAAAGTGAACGTCACGAACTTCAAAACCAGCTCTTTCACGCGACAAACCACCTGGTCCTAATGCAGACATACGTCGTTTATGTGTCAACTCAGCCAACGGATTGGTTTGATCCATGAACTGAGACAATGCGTTGGTTCCAAAAAATGAATTTATAACCGAGGATAATGTTTTCGAGTTAATCAAGTCAATTGGCGTAAACACTTCATTGTCACGTACATTCATACGTTCACGAATGGTACGCGCCATACGAGCTAAACCAACACCAAATTGATTAAACATCTGTTCGCCAACTGTACGAACTCGACGGTTACTTAAATGGTCAATATCATCAACATCGGTTTTTGCATTTACCAACTGGATCAGATGTTTGATGATTTCAATGATATCTTCATTGGTCAAAACCCTTGTATCTGAATCGACACTTAGACCCAATTTTTTATTGATCCTGTAACGACCAACCTCTCCCAGATCATAACGTTTATCAGAAAAGAACAATTTCTCAATCACATCCCGTGCTGTTGCTTCATCCGGCGGTTCGGCATTTCGCAATTGACGGTAAATGTGAAGCACTGCTTCTTTTTCAGAGTTACAAGGGTCTTTTTGAAGTGTATTGTAAATAATCGCAAAATCCTGTTGATTTTGATCTTCCTTGTGCAAAAGGACAGTTTTTACACCCGAATCGATAATATCTTCGATATGATCTTCTTCAATCTCGGTTTCACGATCTATTATTACCTCGTTACGTTCGATGGAAACAACTTCACCTGTATCCTCATCAACAAAATCTTCCACCCACGATTTTAAAACACGGGCTGCCAGACGTCTTCCAATCAGTTTTTTCAGCCCGGTTTTGGAAACTTTAACCTCATCTGCAAGATTAAAAATTTCCAGAATATCTTTGTCGCTTTCAAAACCAATAGCACGCAACAGTGTGGTTACAGGTAATTTCTTTTTCCTGTCGATATAAGCATACATCACACTGTTAATGTCGGTGGCAAATTCAATCCACGAACCTTTAAACGGAATAATACGTGCTGAATACAGTTTTGTACCATTGGCGTGTAAACTTTGTCCAAAGAACACACCCGGCGAACGATGCAACTGCGATACAATCACACGTTCGGCACCATTAATAATGAATGTACCTCTTTCAGTCATGTATGGGACTGTTCCAAGATAAACATCCTGAACCACAGTATCGAAATCTTCGTGTTCAGCATCGGTACAGTACAATTTTAATTTTGCTTTTAAGGGCACACTAAATGTTAATCCACGCTCGATGCACTCCGGAATTGAATATCGCGGAGGATCAACCTGATAATCGATGAACTCAAGGACGAAATTATTACGGGTATCCGTTATTGGAAAATTTTCCTGGAATACTCTGTATAATCCTTCCGAGACCCTGTTATCAGGGGTGGTTTTTAACTGAAAAAAATCTTTAAATGATTTAACTTGTACTTCCAAGAAGTCAGGGTAATCAAACCTGGTTTTCGTTGAGGAAAAATTAATCCTCTCTTTTTTTGTTTGTACGGACATGTATTTATACAAGTTAATTATATAAAATACCAAATAGACAAAAAGGTTTAGAACCCCGTTCTGAAGTTTGGAACAAGATTCTAAACCGTAAAACCTTTAAAAGGTCAGAAATGCGTTATTTAACTTCAACTTCAGCTCCAGCTTCTTCCAATTGACTTTTTAGAGCTTCAGCTTCGTCTTTAGAAACTTTTTCTTTGATTGCTTTAGGAGCACTATCAACTACTTCTTTAGCTTCTTTTAAACCAAGACCAGTTAATTCTTTAACGAGTTTAACAACTGCCAGTTTTGATTGTCCAGCGGCTTTTAAAATAACGTCAAATTCGGTTTGTTCTGCAGCAGCTGCTTCGTCGCCACCACCTGCAGCTGGTCCTGCAACTGCAACTGCAGCCGCCGCCGGTTCAATTCCATATTCATCTTTCAGAATTCCAGCTAATTCATTAACCTCTTTAACAGTTAAGTTTACCAACTCTTCTGCAAGCTGTTTTAAATCTGCCATTTTTATTCGATTTTATAAATTATTTCAAAAAAATTATTCTTTTTCTCCCAGTGTTTTCAAAACACCATGAATGATATTACCACCTGATTGTAACTGTCCAAGTACAGTTTTCATCGGTGATTGTAATAATGCAACAACATCAGCAATAAGTTCGTTTTTCGATTTCACTGCAATTAATGCTTCCAACTGATTTTCACCCATATAAACAGCTTCTTCAACAAAAGCAGCCTTTAATACAGGCTTTTTATGTTTTTTACTGAAGTCTTTAATGAGTTTTGCCGGAACATTTGCATTCTCGGTAAACATTACTGATGTATTACCTTTAAGCGCATCGTAAATCTCTTCTACATTCTTATCAGAAGTTTCAAGTGCTTTACGAAAGAGAGTATTCTTTACAACAACCAGTTTTACATTCTGGCTAAAACATAGTCTTCTTAAATTACTGGTATTTTCAGCATTTAAACCACTAATGTCAGTCAGATAAAAATGGTTGTATGAATTAATCTGTTCTTGTAAATTATCGATAATAACTTTCTTCTCTGAACTCTTCATTTTAACACATTTTTAGTCAGCGACTGATTTGGCTTCAACCTGAATACCAGGGCTCATAGTACTGGAAAGGTAAATACTCTTAATATAAGTACCTTTAGCAGCGGTTGGTTTGAGTTTAACAATAGTATTAATAAACTCAACGGCATTTTCCTTTATCTTTTCAGGGGTAAATGATACTTTCCCGATCGATGTATGAACAATACCGAATTTATCTACTTTAAAGTCTATTTTACCTTGTTTAACTTCGCTGATAGCTTTTCCAATTTCCATAGTTACGGTACCACTTTTGGGGTTCGGCATTAAACCGCGGGGACCTAAAACTCGTCCCAACTGCCCAACTTTGCCCATAACAGGAGGCATGGTAATAATTACATCAACATCAGTCCAACCACCTTTAATCTTCTCGATATATTCATCGAGACCAACAAAATCCGCTCCGGCATCTTTAGCTTCCTGTTCTTTGTCAGGAGTTACCATCGCCAATACGCGAACTTCTTTTCCAGTTCCATGGGGTAACGAAACTACGCCTCTAACCATCTGGTTAGCCTTTCTTGGGTCCACTCCAAGTCTTACATCAATATCAATGGAAGCATCGAACTTTGTAAAAGTGATATCTTTTACCAGTTGTGAAGCTTCCTCGATGGTGTAAGTTCTTCCCTTTTCGAGTTTTTCCAAAGAAGCTTTTTTATTTTTCGTAATTCTGCCCATCGTATAAGATTTATTTTAATTATTGAATGGTGAAGCACCTTTTACAGTGATTCCCATACTTCTGGCAGTTCCAGCAATCATTTTCATTGCCGATTCAACGGTAAAGCAGTTCATGTCAACCATTTTGCCTTCAGCAATCTGTTTCACCTGATCCCAGGTAACAGATCCTACTTTTACAACATGTGGTTCTGACGATCCCTTTTTAAGCTTTGCCATTTCGAGCAACTGAACGGCCACAGGAGGTTGTTTTATAATGAAATCAAATGATTTATCTGCATAAACAGTAATAATCACTGGAAGCACCTTACCAGCCTGGTCCTGTGTTCTTCCGTTGAACTGTTTGCAAAACTGCATTATATTTACTCCTTTGGCACCTAATGCTGGCCCCACCGGTGGTGACGGGTTAGCAGCACCACCTCTAATCTGTAATTTAATTAATCCAGCAATTTCTTTCGCCATAACAAATAATTAACGCGTTTTATTCCTTTTCAACCTGCATAAAGCTAAGTTCCAAAGGAGTTTTACGTCCAAAAATCTTCACCATTACCTGCAGCTTTTTCTTCTCCTCATTGATTCCTTCAATGGTTCCGTTAAAGCCGTTGAATGGTCCATCGATTACTTTTACTGTCTCTCCTACCACAAACGGGATATTCAGTTCTTCATCGGTTTCTGCGAGTTCATCAACTCTACCGAGAATCCTGTTCACTTCACTCTGCCGCATCGGTACAGGGTCTCCACCTTTGGTGTCGCCTAAGAACCCTATTACGTTAGGAACATTCCTTAGTGTGTGTGCAACTTCACCCACTAAAGCAGCTTCGATTAAAATGTATCCCGGGAAAAAGTTTCTCTCCTTGCTAATTTTTTTACCATTGCGAATTTGATAAACCTTTTCCGTTGGTATAAGAACCTGGTCCACAAAACCCTTCAAATCTCCAACAGCGATTTCATTATCGATATATTCCTTTACTTTCTTCTCTTTGCCACCAATAGCTCGCAGAACATACCATTTTTTTATGTTTTCGCTCATATCGATTCAGGGTTTTCAATTAATAAAACAATCCATAAATAAAATTCATTATGTTCTTGAATGACAAGTCCATAAAGAAAATTAAGAGTGATATTATTAAGGAAGCAACCATTACAACTAATGCACTACTTTGTAGTTCTTTCCAAGTTGGCCACGTTACTTTATGAACAAGTTCATCGTAAGCCTCTTGTAAGTATAATTTCAATTTCATTTTACGAAACGTTTTTGGTACGGAAGGTAAGAATTGAACTTACTGTTTTAAAAACCAGCTCCCAAAATTTGAGTATCATCCGTAAAATAGTCCCGGGTAAAATACCCAGGACTATATCATATATTACTTATTTGAAGTAATTATTCAATAATTTCAGTTACCTGACCTGCACCAACGGTACGTCCACCTTCGCGAATAGCGAAACGTAAACCCACGTTAAGAGCTACCGGGTAAATCAATTCAACCTCAATAGAAACGTTATCACCAGGCATAACCATTTCGCGACCTTCTTCCAAATGGATTTCGCCGGTTACATCAAGTGTACGTAAATAAAACTGAGGACGATATTTGTTGTGGAACGGCGTATGACGTCCACCTTCTTCTTTTTTCAATACATAAACCTCAGCTTTGAATTTTGTATGAGGAGTAATTGTACCCGGTTTTGCCAGGATCTGTCCACGTTTGATTTCTTTTTTGTCAACACCACGCAATAACAAACCAACGTTGTCACCAGCCTGACCGTCATCAAGAATTTTACGGAACATTTCAACCCCGGTACATACTGTTTTACGTCCTTCTGCACCCAAACCGATCAACTGCAGTTCGTCACCAGTATGAACAACACCAGTTTCGATACGACCAGTAGCAACTGTACCACGGCCTGTAATTGAGAATACATCTTCAACAGGCATTAGGAATGGTTTATCTTTATCACGTGGAGGAACAGGAATCCAGGTATCAACTGCATCCATCAATTCCATAACTTTGTCTTCCCACTGTGGTTCACCGTTCATTGCACCAAGAGCAGAACCCCTGATAACCGGAGTATTATCACCATCGAATTCATAGAAATCGAGTAATTCGCGAATTTCCATTTCAACGAGTTCCAATAATTCTTCATCATCAACCATATCCACTTTGTTCATAAACACAACCAATTTAGGTACGTTTACCTGACGTGCCAAAAGGATATGTTCGCGAGTTTGTGGCATGGGACCATCAGTTGCAGCAACTACAATAATAGCACCGTCCATCTGAGCGGCACCAGTTACCATGTTTTTAACGTAGTCGGCGTGACCGGGGCAGTCAACGTGAGCATAGTGACGTGTTGCAGTCTGATACTCAACGTGAGCAGTGTTAATAGTAATACCCCTTTCTTTTTCTTCCGGAGCATTATCAATTGAATCGAAAGACTTGATTTCAGAAAGACCTTTCTTTGCCAATACCATAGTAATGGCAGCAGTCAGGGTAGTTTTACCATGGTCAACGTGGCCAATCGTACCAATATTGACATGTTCTTTGTCCCTTACGAATTGTTGTTTAGCCATAACTCTAATTTTAATTTATTTTTATTTTTAATCATTTCTTGAGCCGAAGACGAGAATTGAACTCGTGACCTCATCCTTACCAAGGATGCGCTCTACCCCTGAGCTACTCCGGCATTAATACATAATGAGACAGAAGTTAAAAGAGTCATCCTAAAACTTCAGTCTCAAAAGATGAGCGGGAGACGGGATTCAAACCCGCGACCCTTAGCTTGGAAGGCTAATGCTCTATCGACTGAGCTACTCCCGCTTACACTATCTTAAGCAAAAATGCCGTGCAATACTACAAAATTTCTTAAACAGCAAACAAAAAAAATTTGCCCTCAATTAAAGCAATCAAAGCTTTCAAAATTCCGTAAAATTAGCACATAAAATGCCCGTCATTACTTCATTTTCCATTCAACTGCTTTAAGTTCAGCTGTTTTCTGAACGCCCCCATTTTTGGGTCTGCAAATGTAAAAATATTATTTTAAAAAACTAAAAATAAAATGGGCTAATTTAATTTTTTATTTGCTTTTCAGTTTTTCCTTATACTTACCCAACTGTTTACGTACAGCATCTATCGCTAAATCAGTAGCTTCCTCAAAAGTGTCAGCTTGTTTTTTTGCAAATAAATAGCCATTTGCCGGTATAGAAACCTTTACTTCAGAAACTTTGTTTTTCGCCGTTTCCGGTTTTAACACCTTTAGAATCACATCAGCACCAATAATACCATCGAAAAAGGTATCCAGTTTTCCAACTTTCTTATTTACAAAATCGATCAGTTTCTGATCGGCATTGAAATGTACTGAACTAATTTTCACATTCATAATAACACTTTTTTATCCCCTTGGATGGGCTTGTTTATAAATATCGTGCAGACGTTCGAAAGTTGTGTGGGTATATACTTGGGTAGCTGCAAGATTTGAATGGCCGAGTAATTCTTTTACCGCATTCAAATCTGCTCCCTTGTTCAGTAAATGGGTAGCATATGTGTGCCTCAACACATGCGGGCTCTTTTTTTCAAGTAGAGTAACCTTTGCGAGGTTATTTTTTACCACCCTATATATTAATTTTTCGTAAACCGGTTTCCCACTTTCCGTAACCAACAATCTTTCTGTTGTACTGCCTGTTTTCTCCTTTCTTACTTGAACGTATAAATCGAGTAAATTGTTGATGTTTTTTGGGTATGGAATGATACGTTCTTTATTTCTTTTTCCAAAAACCCGGATTAAATATTCTTTTTTATTAAAATCACTTTCTTTAAGTATTAATAATTCTGCCAAACGAATTCCGGTACCATACAACAGTGTTATAATAAGCTTATCCCGAATTCCAGTAAAATCATTTTCAAAAAAACCATCGTCGAGCAAATGGTGTAGATTATTTTCCTCAACAAAATGCGGTAATTTCTTCCTGATTTTCGGAAGTGGCAGATGAACGGCCGGATTATTATCAACGGCTTGTTCTTTCATTAAGTACTTAAAAAATGATTTAACCGTAGTTACCTTCCGGTTTACTGAGCGGGCCGACAAATTTTGCTCCATTAAATGAACGATCCAGCCTCGAACTAATTTTGAATCTACCCTTTTAACATCAAAAGCCCCGATCATTTCAGTACAATACTGCACGAATTGATCAAGGTCATTTTTATAAGCGACAACCGTATGAGAAGAGTACCTCTTCTCAAATTGCAAATAGTTGATGAATGATTCCTGATAACTCATTAATAACTACCAAATAAAAACCAGGAACCCTAAATTCTTTTAGTCCTCCTGCTGCTGTAATCCTTGTACGTAAACGGCTTTTTTCAGCTCTTCCCTTCTTTTCACTGAAGGTTTTGTGTATTTCTGACGTTCACGAAGCTCTTTGATCACACCTGTTTTCTCGAACTTTCTTTTGAACCTTTTTAAGGCTCTTTCAATATTTTCGCCTTCTTTTACCGGAATAATAATCATTTCCTATGTTTTACTTTTTAAAATCGAGGCGCAAATTTAGAAATTATTCGATTTATTTCAAATTTAAAAGAAAAAAATAATATATCCTATGTGGTAAAATTTATTTAGTGAATTTTAACGACACGAAATATAAGGCCTTATTTTTTCAATGGTGGCAGCATCAAATCCAGGTATATTCTCTAATTGTGAAATATCTTTAAACGTTCCGTTTCTGTCACGATAATTTAATATTGAATTTACCTTTTCGCGATCAAGATACGGATGCCGGATCAGTTCAGTGTACTGCGCAAAGTTAATCCTGATCTTTTTTATTTGCGTGGAGTCTACTTTTACAAACTCTTTAATTTTCTGATATGTTTCTTCCGGGAAATTATATACTTCGAGCAACTGCGAACGTGAATTAAAACCACCCAACAAATCTCGATATTTCAAGATACGGGAAGCATAAACAGGTCCTATTCCCTCGAGTCGTGTCAGTTGTAAAGAGTCGGTACTGTTCAACTCAATAAGAACCGGAGTTTCGTTTACTATTCTTTTCGGTAATTCGCTATTTACAATCTTTATGTAATCCTTAATTTTATCCAGGAATAATGAATCAATTCCATATATTTTGAGCAGGTCAGTCGTAATATGGAATTCGCCACCTTTTTCCCTGTAACGAATAAGATTGTCAGTTTGAAATTGATTGAATCCAAAATACTTTAATGTATTTTCATTAGATGTATTTGGATCGAACGTGCCTTCAGGTTCCTTTATAGTCACTGCATCATCAGTTTTCAGAACTGGTTTCTTTGTCGGAATTAAAATAAAATCTTCAATCTGCGTAAAAATACTATCATCCATCCCGTATATTTTCTTCAGGTCGGAAGGTTGTGAAAATTTGCCACCCGCATTTCTGTAACTAATTATATTTTGAATTACAAATTCAGGAAGTAAAAGAGAATCAAGTTTGTCTTCAGAAATTGTATTCGGATTAAAAAGAAACAGTGATCTGGAATTCCTTTCTTCAGCTAACTGGCCATTTTGCCATTCTTCCAATTCTTTGGCAAATTTGAAATAATCATATTTCGATTTTGCCGGGATTCTTTTAATGATTGCATTGGTAGCGATACCGAGTACAATAAGAATGACAAAAATAATTATAGCGTTTCGGTCTCTTTTTGAAAAATACAAATATTGATTTAGAAATTTAGAAAAGGGAGTACGCATTTATATATCTTAATTAAAGTATTTGAGTTTACCTGTTACATTTTTTTAAAATTAACGAATAAACAACAAATATCCAATATCGTATCGGAATTCAAAATAAACTTTGAGAGGTTTAGGCCTTAGAATTTTAATAATCCAATTTTATTTAATAGTACAATTGCAATTAATAATGGAGAAACAAATTTTACAAGAAATATAAAAGCCGTAAAAAAGATTTGCGGAAGAGTACTACCTTTTGCCAATTCTTCTTTCACTTTTTTCCGGCCTAGAATCCAACCTACAAAAATTGATATAAATAATCCGCCAACTGGTAAAAATATATTTGCCGAAACCCAATCAATTGCATCGAATATATTTAATCCAAAAATACGTAGCGAGGAAAGGTCGCCCATTGATAATGAACATATAATGCCGAGAAAGGAGATTAAAATTGTAGCCAGAATGGTCGAAGTTTTCCGGCTCATTTTAAATTCTTCTTTAAAATAAGCAACTACAACTTCCAATATTGAAATTGCAGATGTTAATGCAGCAACCGTTAATAAAATAAAAAATAGTATGGCAAAGATAT
Source organism: uncultured Prolixibacteraceae bacterium (assembly GCA_963769925.1). Classification (GTDB taxonomy): domain Bacteria; phylum Bacteroidota; class Bacteroidia; order Bacteroidales; family Prolixibacteraceae; genus Draconibacterium. The sequence goes on along the minus strand of CAVYOB010000037.1, from coordinate 373,037 downwards.
AACCGCCAGACATTTGTCGAAATACGTTTGGAAGCGTTACAAAAATTAATCCCGGGCCTTCTGCCGGTTCAATGCCAAAAGCAAAGACTGCAGGGAAAATGGCAATTCCAGCCATTATTGCAATTACCGTGTCGGCAATCGTAACATTTAAAGCCGTATTAACTAAATTATTTTTTTTGTCGATATATGATCCATAAGTAATAAGCGTCCCCATCCCTAAACTAAGCGTAAAAAAAGCATGACCTAAGGCGCTAAGTATTCCGTCACCAGTAAGCTTTGAAAAATCGGGTTTAAACAAAAACAAAAGTCCTGCTTTTGCACCCTCAAGAGTTAAAGATTTTACACAGAGAATTATCAATATTACAACCAGTAGCGGCATTAAAACCTTTGTGTATTGCTCAATTCCTTTCTTTACACCAATAATAACAATTGCTGCAGTTAACGCCATAAACATCAGTTGATAAAAAAGCGGCCTGAACGTTGCTTCATTAAAATCGGAGAAAAGTGCAGCAATCTCGTCCGGACTCTTATGTGCGAATCCGTTTTTTAACGACTGGACAATGTATTCTACACTCCAACCTGCAACAACACCATAAAACGATAAAATCAAAAAAGCTGCAGCTACGCCCAAAATTCCAATATATTTCCAGGGTGTTCCCGGAGCCAGAACTTTAAAAGATCCAAACGCATTGCGCTTTGAACTTCGTCCTATTATCAATTCTGACAACATGACCGGAATACCAACAGCAAGTATAAACGCCAGATAAACAAATAAAAATGCCGCTCCACCATATACCCCTGCGATATAAGGAAACTTCCAAATGTTACCCAGTCCTACTGCTGAACCTGCAGCGGCTGCTATTACTCCGAATTTTGAACCAAATGAATCACGACCTGCTGGGATATTTGACATACCTGATGATAACTTATTACTTAAATGCTGGATTTACTATCGACTTAAAAAAATTTGAGCCTTAAAAATGCAAAAAAATAATTCATAACCACAACTATTGTTACAAAAAATATAAAGAATTCAAAAAGGATAACCAATAGCGAAGTTCAGATTAAAATCGTTTCCTTTATAAGGTCGTTCGCCTATAATCCATCCGGCATTCTGTGGTTGAGAAGGATCACGAAGTTTCATCCCCAGATCAAGACGGAAAATAAAGTAACTGAAATCGAAACGTAAACCGGTACCCGTTCCAAGTGCAATTTGTTTATAAAAAGTATTGAAATGAAATAATGCCCCCTGCCGGTTATCTCTCTTATTGATCGACCAAATATTTCCTGCGTCCAGAAACAAAGCTCCTTCAAGGAATTTGGTTAATTTAAACCGGTATTCTGCATTTGCCTCCAATTTAATGTCGGCGGTTTGGTTCGGATAATCTTGCGGTGAAGCTTTGTATGTTCCGGGTCCAAGTGAACGAACCGGCCAGGCTCTAATACCATTAGCACCACCAGTAAAGTATTGTTTTTCAAAAGGGAGAACATCAAAATTTCCATAAGGAATTCCAATCCCGAAAAAAGCACGGGTGACAACGGAATTATATTCATCGATTTTATAGCCGTGTCTGAATTCTACATCCGATTTAATATACTGAGCAAACCGTGTTTTTAAAATGTCGTAATATTCATCTGTTACAGAACCAAGAGAGTCAATCAACTGAATTTTATTACTGTTAAGTAATTTTGCCAGTGCCCAAAGTAAATTTCCGGAAGACTCAATATTAAATCTTATATAGGTATAATTTTTAAGTGTATTTACTCTTTGGTTATTATAAATAAGTGAATAATTCATGGCAAGTATCAGGTGGTCTGTAAAACTGCTTTTAATATATAAATCCTTTATGCTATCAAGAAAAGCAGGATTGTATTCAAAAATGCGTACTTTATTGTAATCAAACAGGTTCCAAATATTACGCAGATCCTCTGTTGATTTCCAGTCGTAACCAAATTTTAAATTAGAAATAGTACGTGTATATTCTGGCCTCTTCTGATAATTATAACCGAGAGTAATAACTGTTTTAGGCAGAAACCTTTCAAAATTATGTATATATTTCCCTGGTCCCAACAAATTTGGAATCATAATGCTCGACTCAACTCCAAGCTCCCGAGTGCTAAAATAGTCAGGAATATTGCCGTTTAAACGTTGCAACCGTTCTATTGCACCCCTGAGATTAACCTCAAAAACCTCTGCTCCCCTGAAAAGATTTCTGTCCTGATACGTTAAATTTCCGGCAACGCCAAAATTACCCGATGTATTTGTACCTTCAATATCAAACGAAGTTGATTGTTTATTTAATGGCGCCAGCCGGATATAACAGTCGAGTAAATTGGAATCATTTCGTGCTTTGGCTTCACTGAATTGAATGTCTACAAAGCGGAATTGACGTAAACGATTAAATGCCATAAAGGTATTTTCAACCGATGTGTTATTATACAAATCACCCTTTTTCATTTGTTTTGAACGATCGAACAACGAAGGAGGGTATTTCACTTCCTGGTTTTCATAAAGAACCGAGTTGTCCCATTTAAGGGTATCCGAAAAAATATCAGAGGAATCACGCGTTGCTACAACCGCTGCATTTCCGGGCAAAATAGAATAATAAAACTTATTTAAATAAAATGGTTGGAAGATTTTTGTCGAATCTAATCCTGTTTTTCCTATCGGGTCAATTAGTAAATCGAGTATTACTTGCCGTGAATAAGAACTAGTATCAGCCAGAAATTTTACATCGTCGTTGGAAAAGTAATAGTATCCTTTGTTACGGAACAGATTAACTATTTCAGATCGCTGCTTTTCAAGCATTTCCAGATCAAATGGATCACCAGTTTTCAACTCCCGCTTTTCCGGACCATTGAAATATATCTGTTCTATGGTCGAGTCAGAAATCATATAATTGATCCTTCGAATGGAATACTGCTCGCCTGAATTCAACGTGTAACTTACTTTTGCTTTCCTTCTTTTCTCGTTAAAATCTACTTTACTATCGACTCTTGCGCGAAAATATCCTCTGCTATATGCATACTGTTTTAATTGTTCTTCCGATCGTTGTGACAACGCTTCGTCATAAATGCGCGGAGGTTCACCAATACGTTTTAACCAGCCCCCGGTTTTCTTTTTTGAAGATAGGTCGTATAAAAACAAATGGAATTTTAGAAACCCCAGTATCTTATAATTTTCTTTCTGCTTAATATATGATTTTGCTGTTTCCTTGCTGAGATTAGGATTATCGATATTAACATCAACTTTACTGATGAGGTATTTATTTTCTGGCACAAACTTTACCTGGGAACAGGAGAATAAAAAAACGGCACTAAAAAGTGCTACAACTTTTATCATTCTTGTGTGCCCGATGTTTTTCCTTTCAGCCAATTCAAATCCTTTTATTCCGCAAAAATAGCGAAGTGTTTTGTTAAGAAACAGTAACTTTACCCGAATTATTTTCCTGAAACCAATATTTTATATGATCAGTAAAAATACGATAAAACTTATTAAATCGCTTGCCCATAAAAAATTCAGGTTAAAGGAGAAATTATTTTTGGTAGAGGGTGATAAAAATGTTGCTGAAGTATTAAACTCTGAATTCCAGGTTGAAGAATTATTTGCAACTAAAGAATTTTTATTGATTAATGAGGCTGCCATAACAAAGGCAAAATCAATCCTTGAAGTTTCTAAAATTGAGATTGATCGCGCCAGTTTTTTGAAAAATCCACAGAAGAGTCTGGCACTTTGTGTTCTACCTGACAATATAAATCTTTCCGAAACCATCAATCAATTGGCAATATATCTCGATGGCATTCAGGATCCGGGTAACCTGGGTACTATCATCAGAATTTGTGACTGGTTTGGAGTTCATCAATTGTATTGTTCGCCTGACACAGTCGATATGTTTAATCCGAAAGTGATTCAGGCAACTATGGGATCATTTTGCAGGATACAGGCTCAAAAAGCTACGTTCGATGAAATAGTTCAGCAGGTTAAAATGTCCGGGGTACCTGTTTTTGGAGCATATATGGACGGCAACAGCATTTATAAGGAACAATTTCCAAAAAAAGCATTGCTGGTGATGGGAAACGAAGGAAATGGAATCAGGCCCGGACTGGAGCAATTTATTGAAAGAAAAATCAGTATTCCTCAATTTACTCCAGGTGCAGAATCGTTAAACGTTGCCATAGCAACCGCAATTATTTGTTCCGAATTCAGGCGGCATTTTTAAATACCTATTCAAAATGAAATGAAAGGGTAAAAATATTTGATCTAAGACTTTTAATCGACTGAGCATAGTATTGTCTTTGGGTCTGTGTAGGAACTCTACCCAACTGATCGTTTAATCCAAAGCTAAATTTTGCTTCTACTGAGAACCGAAAGAATGGAAAATAGTGATCCCAACCACCGCCGACTTCAGCATAAAATCCACCGCTTTTTAATTTAACCAAATCTTCTTTTGCGGTCTTAGAAATATCCTGCCGGTAAGCGCCTCCGAAAACAATATATGGCCTGTTATTATTTATTCGCCTGGCTTTGTATTTAATAAGTAACGGAAAATCAAGAAAAGTTGATTTTATGGAGTAATAATCTATAGGTGCCAGATCGTTCACATCCCTGACCGGAATATTATATGTGAGCCTTCGTTCTCCAAACGACATACCTGGGAGAAACCTCAATGCCAAGTCTCGGGATAACCTCAAACTTGAGACAATCCCAACCGTAAATCCCGGCACTAAAGTTGCAACGTCTGACCGCACAATACTCGAATCCACTATTTGTTTTTCATCCAACACCCATTCCTGTGGAGTAAAATCTGAATTTGCGCCGATCGGGTTATAATTAACCACATTAAAGTCGAGCGTATTAATTCCCAGGGTAAAACCAAAATGGATGGTTTTATCATCGAAAGTGGTCAAAAAATTCACTTTCTGTTTTTGTGCAAATACGTGGTTGACAAAAAATATTAATAATATGTACAAGAAAAGTTTTTTCAACAGGATGATTTAATTATTCTGTCTATTCAAGAACACTGATTTACTGGTTTTATTGTATATCAAAATTAATTTTCCTTTTTAAAAGCTTCATAAATAGAAGCTATTCCAAACGTCTGCGGAAAACACCGGTTGTTTACAAATCCAACCTCCGCTAAAATAGTCAAAAATCTTTCACCATCAGGAAATTCATTTACAGATTCTGGCAAATAAGTGTATGCCCTGCTATCTTTTGAAACCAATCTCCCAATAAATGGCAATATTCTGGTAAAATAAAATTTATAAACCTGCTTAAATGGACTTTTGGCGGGTTTGGAAAATTCAAGGACATAAAAAACTCCTCCCGGTTTCAGTACCCTTAAAATTTCAGAAAGACCTTTTTTCAAATTTTCAAAATTCCGCACTCCAAAACCCACAATTGCAGCATCAAACTTGTCATTTTCAAAGGAAAGATTTTCTGAGTCAGCTTGTTGTAATTCGATGACATCGGAAAGACCTTTCTTTTCAACCTTTCTTTTGCCAACCTCAAGCATCCCGGCCGAAATATCAATCCCAATAATTTTTGCTTCTTTAATTTTAGTAGCGGTTATAGCAAAATCACCAGTGCCTGTTGCAATATCTAAAATAAGTAAAGGTTTTTTGTTCCGTAATTTTTTTATGGTATTCTTCCGCCAGATTTTGTCGATGTTAAGAGAAAGCAAATGATTTAACAAATCATATTTGGGAGAAATATTATTAAACATCTCCTCAACCTGATTTTTTTTTGATTGTTCCGAATGTTTGTAAGGAAGAGCTGCCATTAAACGCCAACCGTCATTTTATCGATGTAACCAAGCGAAAAATCATCAACCCGAATTTCACCTTTTGTTAAATGTCCCAAAGTAAAAAACGGTACATTCATATCACTAAGCACATCCACAAATTCATCTTCTTTATCACTTTCCACCTCAACAAGTATTCTACCCATGGCTTCACCAAACAAAAATGAATCGATACGGGTTTCGGCTGCAGTTGTAATATCAAATCCCAGATTATTTGGAATGGCAGCTCTTAGAAGCGTAAAGAACAATCCTCCCTTTCCAACCGGATTTGCACTTTGTATCAACTTTAACTCATTCAGTCTTTTAATGGCTTGCTGTATATTAATCTCTTCATTAATGTCGAAATGAGGAAGCGGTGAATCAGGAATTTCATGATAAAATTCGAGGTATTCTGATGAGCCAATATCTTCTTTTGTTCTCCCTATCATAAAGATATTGTTTCCTTTTTTCTTAAAAGAGTGCGTGGTAATATCATCGTTATTCGATATTACCCCCATCATGCTGATAATGATTGTAGGCGGGACAGGTCCGTGCTGAGAAAAATGATCAAACCTGATCTTACGGTCCGAAATCTTTAATCCAAATTTGGAAGCCGCATTTTCAAGCCCTTTTTTTGCACCAGATGCAATAAACTGTCCATTTGGATTACCAAAATCAATATGATACAAGAAAGCACTAATAGCAACCGGGGTTGCCCCAAAGCATACCATTTTACGAGCTGCCCTGGAAACAAGGATTTCGGTTGCTTTTTGCGGATCGTTCCCTAAATGATGATGAAATGCATGAGTGGTCATTGCCATTTTATTCCCATTAGTATCAACATCAAATAATCCCGACTCATCTGTATCAGGATCTCCAATCGATTCAGGAGAAATATTCAGTTCTCCAAAATCATTGAAATAATTGATACTCGATAGGTTTGGATTGACCATCAGCGAATATATGACATCCTCTATGTTTTCCGGTTCAGGAATAGAATCAATAGTAAATTCTTTTTCCTTTTGAATAACATCACTCATCGTACAGTTCAGTTTCAAAATTATCAGGAAACAAAGGTAATTAAGTACATCATTATTCCATAAATTTTGATGTTTTTTTTAATTTCGGGGAGAATTCCAAAAAAAAGAAATGAATCGAACTGCATTAATCACTGGAGCTACTTCAGGTATTGGAGAAGCCACTGCACGACTACTGGCTAAACATAATTTTCGTTTAATTATTAATGGCCGCCGATTAGAGCGACTTAACTCATTAAAAGAGAAAATAGAATCTGAAACAGCAACAGAAATATATATTTTAAATTTTGATGTCCGTAATAAAGTTGAAACAGAAAAAGCTATTAACAAGTTACCGGAATCGTGGCAAAATATTGATGTTCTGATCAATAATGCTGGGTTGGCTGTTGGGATGAATACAGTTCAGGAGGGTGTAGTTGATGACTGGGAACGAATGATTGACACCAATATTAAAGGGTTGCTTTATGTTACCCGTTTAATATCACCCGGGATGATTCAACGAGGTTCAGGACATATTGTAAATATTTCATCGATTGCCGGGAGAGAAACCTACCCGTTTGGAAATGTTTATTGCGCCAGTAAACATGCTGTACAATCGTTGACAAAGGGGATGCGTATCGATATGCTGAAACATAGCATTAAAGTCAGCTCTGTTAGTCCGGGTGCAGTTGAAACTGAATTTTCTGTAGTACGGTTTAAAGGTGATGAGGACCGGGCAAAACGGGTTTACAACGGATTTACACCACTTTATGCCGAAGATGTTGCCGAAACAATTCTTTTTATTTTAACACGCCCAAAACACGTAAATATCGATGACGTGTTGATTATGCCAACAGCACAAGCCTTCTCTCGCGATTTTCATCGGAATGAAATCGGGTGATTTTGTTTACTTTTGCAGTTCTGAATAATACCAATGCCAGAAGCAATTATTATAACGCCGGTTAAGGATTCGTTAGATACAACAAAACTTACGATCAAAGCTATTTGTGAAATCAAAGGCGATTTTGAATATTATGTGTTTAATGATTTCAGTGGGCCGGAAACAAAGTCATTTCTGGAAAACACAAAGGATGAATATCATTTTCACCTGATTCATCTTGAGGACCTAACATCAAATCCTTCACCTAATTATAAACTAGTGTTGGAAATGGGTCAAAAAACGGCCAAGAAAGGACAGTGCCCTTTAATCATAATTGAGTCGGATGTTATTATAAAAGCAGATACAATTCCAAATTTAATCAACATTTCAAAAACAAAGACAAATAGTGGAATTGTTGGCGCTATAACAGTGGATAAGAACGGAAATTATAATTTTCCATATACTTTCGAACGAATTAAAAGCAACGAAGTAGTTAGTACACCGCATAGTTTAAGCTTTTGTTGTACATTAATTACGAACGACCTTTTACAGCGTTTTGATTTTAAAAATCTTTCTGAGAAAAAAGACTGGTTTGATGTTTACATCAGTCGTCAGTCAAAAAAGCTTGGATTTTCTAACTATCTTGCAAAAGGTGTAGAAGTTCTTCATTTACCACACTCAAGCAGGCCTTGGAAAAACCTCAAGTACAAAAACCCTGTTCTATATTATTTGAAAAAGTTCCTGTATAAACGCGATAGAATTTAAAATGCTACAATCAATTTTATATCACCGTTATAAAATCGCCGGGCATATTATATTTTGGCTGGGAAGCATAAGTTTACTTACGTTCATTTTCTATTCTTACGACGAAAGTTTCAGCTTCAACCTCGTTGAAAAAGCCATTGTTACCAACATTGGTTTTGCTTTAGCAGTTTATGTGAATTTACACGTGCTTATTCCACGGTTTCTGAAACAAAAGAACTACATTTTCTATATTTTCTGGCTGATATTATTATTAACTGTTTCCAGCCTGCTGATCCAATTCCTGTTTATTTATCCTCTGCGAAACGCGCTGAAGATTGCAGAAAATCTAAGAACATTTAATTCAAACCTCCACTCTGCCTATTTTTTCGCCACATTGGTTTATGTGGTCATTACTTCGTTACTAAAGTTTATAAAAGACTGGTTATCGCTGCAGGATCTAAATTTTAAACTTGCTAAAATTGAACAACAAAAGCTTGAAGCAGAATTAAAAACATTAAAAGGTCAGCTCAATCCTCATTTTCTTTTCAATTCATTAAATAATATTTATTCGCTTGCTTTAATAAAATCGGATAAAGTACCGGAATTAATTCTTAAACTTTCGGACTTAATGCGCCACATTATATACGAATCGAAAGAGAACTTTATTTCGCTGGAAAAGGAAATTGAATTTGTAGATAATTTTATCGCCCTCCAAAAAATACGAACATCAGCAAATACAAAAATTGATTACAAGATTGAAGGGAAAATTCCCTCGGCGCGAATTGCTCCGTTACTTTTCGAACCTTTTATTGATAACGCTTTTAAACATGGATTACCCGGAAGTGAAAATTCTGACTATATTTCAATAAAACTGAATTTTCCACAACCTGATGAACTTTATTTTGTAATTGAAAATAACTATATTGAAAATGATGGTTGGAATAAGAAAAATTCGGGAATCGGAATTGCAAATGTTAAGCAACGGCTCAAGTTACTTTATCGTTCAAATGAATATAAACTGAAAATCAAAAGAGAAAATCATGTACATTCAGTTTCTCTCTGGTTAAAACTAAAAACTTAATTTTAAAAATTATTTATTTGAAGGTTATCTCAGTTAATTCAAAATAGAAAGAAATGAAAATTAAAGCGCTGATTGTTGATGATGAACCTCTGGCTCAGAATGTGATTCAGCAATATGCCCAAAAATTACCGGATTTGATAATAGCCGGAACCTGTAACGATGCCATCTGCGCAAACAAAGTAATTCAGGAAACTCCTGTAGATCTGTTATTTCTTGATATTAATATGCCAAAACTGTCGGGTATTTCATTTCTTAAAAATCTGAATAATCCACCGTTAGTAATTTTTACAACCGCTTATTCTGAATACGCTCTTGAAGGATTCGAACTGAATGCGGTTGACTACCTTAAAAAACCCTTCTCATTCGAACGATTTTGTAAAGCTTATTTCAGGGCCGAAGAATTATTGTTACTTAAACAAAATAAAACAGTTCCCGAAAATTCTCATCCACAACAAGATTTTCTTTTTATAAAATCAGACAAAAAAACCATTAAAGTAAAGTTTTCAGAAATCTTTTATATAGAAGGACTTGGCGATTATATTAAGCTCCATTTGTCAGATAAAAAAATTGTGACCAATCTTTCAATGAAAAAAATAATTGAATTGCTGCCCAAAAATCTGTTTTACCGGGTACATAAATCATTTATTATTTCGCTCGACAAAATAGAATCTGTGGAAGGAAATATGGTTAAAATCAATAGTATGAAACTGCCCATCGGAAACAGCTACCGACAGGATTTCATGCAGTTTGTGAAAAACTTTCTGGCAGAATAAATTTAAAGATTAAATCCCTGAGCTTTTATGGTATCCAACATTTTAGCAGAAAAGAATTCATTATCCTCTTTTTTATATCTTACATCAGTAAATACCTGGGCCAAACTTTCTTTACTGTTTTCAGCCACAAACTGCTTTGAAGACTCAAGATTCTCCTTTAAACAAAATAATTCTTTAATCACCTCCTGACTATAATCTTTGTAGATTTCATTATGAATAATACCATGAAGCGGAATACGGTCGGCAAGTTCCGGAACTTCTTTTGGATAACCAACAGCAATTGTAGTAACGGGAAAAGTAAGTTTCGGGAGATGTAACACTTCAATTATTTCTTTTGCATTATATGTGGTAGTTCCTAAATAACAAATACCTAATCCATTATTCTCTGCAGCCATGCATACGTTTTGAGCAACCAACAAAGCATCAATCGCAGCAGTAAAGAAAGAAATGAAATTATTATAACCATGTTTCGCCTTACTTATATCGCACCATTTTACAAACCGGTTAAAATCAGCAATAAAAGTCAAAAGTACCGGGGCATTTTTCGCTACAGTTTGATTGAAATGTAACGGAAGCAATTCATTTATTTTCTCTTTACCTTTTGTAACAATTATGCTGTACAGCTGCATATTTCCTGTTGTTGATGCCCTGGTTCCGGAATAGATAATATTTTTCATCAACATCTCATCAATTCCCTTTTCAAGAAAACTTCTTATAGTAACATGTTGATTTAATAATTCCATTTTATATGATTATAAAACTAAAAAAAAGGGAAGCTTTGAGCTTCCCTTTTTAATCAATCAATTCGGTATTACCTCTTAACAATCCTATCTGTTTTAGCGAGGCCGCTTTCAGTGAACATGTTCACAAGATATACGCCGCTTACCAGATTAGCAGTACGGATTTCTCTTTTAGGATATTTAACGTCAAGGACTCTCTGACCAGCGATGTTCGTAATAACAACTCTTACCAGTTTGTCATTGTTGTCAATATATATCTTATCATTAAATGGATTCGGATATACTCTGAAAGTATTAGTAAATTCAGGATCTACTGGAGTATCTTTCAAATCTACTATATCACTTTCCATCCTTGGCTCAACTTTAAACGCATCGAGACGTCCATTAACAACACCTGTTACATTATAGAAGTCACCTTCAACAGGAGTACTTGAATACATTAAGTCATTAATAGTTACGAAGTCGATTGGTTCATAGTAAACTGTCCATTCTCCATTACCTTCATCAAGAGCAGTAGCACGACCACCAAGAACAGTAACAAGCATACTTTCATACATTTCGTCCTGAGCTTCAGTAGGTGTAACGCTAACAGGTGTAATCTCAGGAGTAGCATCTGTTGCCATAGTGACATCAGTTGCCTGAATAGTAGTTACTTGTGCAACTTCAGCAACTGTACCAACTACAACCACACCATCTCCTATCTGAATACCATCATTAGTTACATCACTGTATTCTACCCATAAACCACTGTTAGGTTCATTACCATCCTGCATATAGAATCCTTCTCCTTCAACAACTCCTGTAACAGTACCAGTTACCTGAGCAATTTTACCTTCGATCGGAGATGAATTTTCATCACCCTGAACATCAGCAATTGTGTATGGACGAGGAATTTCAACAACTGTTACATTTAATGTTCTCTCGCAATCTACTGTGTACATAAATGTGTAAGTACCTACTGCCAACATTGTATCTAAACCTGCCTCTGTATCAACAAATTCAGTTTTTTCATCAATGTAAGTATTAATTGTAGTATCACGTGTCACATACATTCCCATTACTTCAACAGCTTGTTCCTGCATACATTCATGAGCATCAGCAACAGCAATCATATGAGCACCTCTGCCTAAAGTAATTGTACCAGCTTCAACCATTAAAGTATCATCAACAATAAATGTATATGGTGCAACACCACCAGCAGCTGAAATCATGAAGTCAGCAGAACATTCAGTCATATCACCTTCTGTCACTGTAAGAGTAAGGTCAGATGTTGGTCTTTGGTCAAATGTCATTGTATCCTTAGCTACTGTTGCACAACCAAATGAGTCAACCACTGTAAATTCATAATGAATATCATTAAAGTTTTCATTATCGAATTTAAATTTCTGATATAAATAGATCTTACCAGGACTGTACCAGGATGCACTATCAGAATATACTCCTGATTCTGCTTCTAGCTGAGTCCATATAACTTTATAGAAATGATCAGCTTCACCTGTTATTTCAATCATAACAGAAGCTAAAGAATCAGCATCACCAGTACAACTAACGTCTTTAATATCTACAATTTTAACAGAATCCACGCTATTAACAAATACCGGTACATCTAAAGTATCCGTACATCCGTTAGCATCCTTTACAACAAAACTATATTCGTTATTAACTTTCGCAAGGAAAGAGTTATTGTTATAATATGTATCTGCCTTTTTTGCACCATTTTGCCATATCTGGAACTTATATGGCTTAGTACCACCGGATGCCATTGCCTCCAAATAACCTTCCGTAATAGAAGGACAAGTAAACTCACCATCAGCAATAACTAATGCATCAGCACTTAACGGATCAGGTTGAGTAAGCATCACTGTATCGACACCTGTACAACCGCTTTCATTATCCTTAACCATTGCAATGACATAAGTAGTATCAGTTATTGTCATTTGTAATGTATCATTTTCTACAATAGTATCCCCTGCAAGGTTTTCGAACCATACAGTATAAGCACGGTCAACTGCTACATCATTCTCAGTAACTGTAACCGAATCAGGTTCAACCACAACCATCCCAAAATCACCATTACATTTTGGATCAGCCTTCATTGCAGCAACTGAAATTTGTACTTCAGGTTCTCCTATAGGAACGCGCCATTTGTTGATTTCATGATCATTTCTATCGTATTCTCCACCAACTATACAGCCAGCAGCGTCCATTACCCAGACAACCCACGTACCTGGTTCAGTAACCGTAAAAATGCTATCAGTTTGCCATTCAACGCTATTTGGTTCAGGAAGTAACGTATGTTTCGGGAATGCTGAAAGTGCGGCATAATACTTATAACCTGGCGTACCTCCAGAAGCTTGTACTGAGAACATACCATCTTCCTGACAAGAAACATCCTGAATTTTAGTAGCATCTAATTCAAGGTAGCTATCAGGTTCGTCAATAATCACTGTATCCAAAGTTACAGTACAAGCCGAATCTGCTCCAGCCATTGGAATAGAATCTGCAACTACAATTGCATAAAATCCTGCTGGTAACCCTGTAATGGCATTGTTTGCATCTAATTCAGCTAGTACGCTATTTACCCAAACTTTGTAGATACCTGATCCACCAGAGATATCAAGGGTAATAACACCATTTGAGTCGCTCTTACAAGCTAGCATTTTCATGTATTCATCAGCTTCTGCTTCCAACACAGGAGGAGGTGTAACATCTACACTGTCTGTCATAACACAAGGGCTAACAAGACCAGAAGCGACCTCTGTAACAACAATTTCGTAAGAACCTTCTGCAATTCCCTGAAGTACAAGAACACTATCACGAGCAATTAAAGCCGTGTCAACACCTGCAACTTGAACTTCGAAAGTATCAACACTTAATTTTCCACCGTCAACAGTTATTGTTATATAACCATCGTCCACTATACTACAAGCTGTTGAATCCATTCCCTCTACGTTAACCGTAAGCACAGGTGGTTCAATAATTGTGAAAGGAATTGCCATTCCATCGCATCCTGTAGCGTGACCCACTGAATCGATAGCAGACACTACATAATCACCTGGTTCTAGAATATTAACATTTTTAGTCCAGGTATCAGTTCCTTCATCGTAGGTATCGAAAGGTTTCCAGTTGGATGCGCCCAGTTTAAATACAGGTGTACTTGCTCCAGCACCTTCCATGGTTAATACAAGCAAACCGTCGGCATTTCCGTTACAGGTAATATCAAATGCTTCAATAGAGAAATCCAGATCTGGCTGTGTAACCGGAATCATTTCTGTCCAGTATCCAGCGCAATCATCTGGTCCCATATCGGTTACTCCAATATAATAATCTCCTGCTACCAGGTCTGAGAATACAGTATCAGTAACTTCAACATAACCTTCTACAGTATCTGCCATTGTCATTCCACCTTCGTATAACGTATATACCAAAGTACCTGAACCTCCGGTTGCAGCATTTATTTTAATTTCACCTTTAGCTTCACCATAACAGACAATATCTTTTACTTTAATAGAGTCTTCTTCAAGTTTAACCGCTCCGTGGCCAGCTATATCTTTTTCAACAATAACTCTATTTCCGCAACTGGCATCATAAAGAATAAAGTAATGCAAACCTCCTGTTACGTTCATATTTACTTCATCAACACCTTCAGGCCAATTTGTCATTGAACCCGGGGTTTTTAATAAAGCTTGTTGATATGATGCTGCAATTCCGTAATAGAAGTTGCTATAAGCTATATTAGCACTCTTCTCTATTACTAAATCAGGTCCACTCATATAAGTTGTATCGCCTCCAGCTTTTGTTAGTGTCACTAAACCGTCGTTAGCGCCAGCACATGTAGCACTGTCAACAAGATCAACAAACAACTGCAAGTCCTCGAATTCTCTGACGTTTACGGTTAAATAATCCGGTGTTCCATCGATATCAGCATCGAATACGCAACCGAAAGTATCCACAGCCCAGATATAATAAGTACCTGCTGACAGTTCTTCGGCTGTCCAGTAAATACATCCATGACCACAGAAGTTTTTATCCATTTCAGTTCCAGACACGTATACCGAATCAAGATCAGTAGTATAATATGCTTTAGTTTTTCTATGAGTTTCCAAACCAGGTCCGGATACATTCCACGAATCACGATCAACCCAAATGCTACCTTCAGTACTTCCAGTGCAAATTAAAGTATCACTTTCGCTATAATCAACAGCAATGATGTTTGCATCTTCTTCAACCGACACAGTCTCATAATCAATTGAGTTAGGACAACCTACATCTCTTACATAAGCAGTATATTCGCCTGCCGGACGATTGAATACATTATCAGGGTACCAATTTACACTATCAATTGAATACTCGTAAACGCCGGTTCCGCCATCTGCTATAATTTCAATAGTACCATCATCCTGACCAGGACATAACGGGTTAGTTGTATTTACATCTTCTATATTAATTGGATCGTTACCTGTAATAGTAAAAAATTCCGATTCTTGACAAGTTTCTTCTACTAAACTATCACGAACGATTACCTTATAGTCTGTACCTGCAGGTAAAAGCCACTTTTCAACATCCTGATTGAAGGTTGTTAACGCACCGGGTGACGAAGGATGATCTAACGGATAATTTAATCTTACCTTGTAATGACCAGATCCACCTTCAATATTTTCAATACTTACCCAAATGCTGTCACCATGACATGGAATAGAGTCCATATCATTTTCGAAAACCAGGTCCCAGGTTAGTTCACCTGGAGTCTGCAGCGTAATATAGTTATTAGAACTATTTGGATTAACATACGGTACTGAATCGCATCCGTTTGTAGCGTCTCGTACAAACAAGGCATAATAAGTCGGGTAGAGATTTTCAATTGTAATAGAGTCTGTTGCCCCCATTGACTGCCAAGTGTAAACATTATTATCAATAGAAGTATCTATGCTAACCACCAAAACCTCATAATCATTTGCAGGATCAGAAATTGCAGTATCAATAACAACAGTTATTTCACCATTATTCCCACCAAAACAATCTACGGATTTTATGGCAACGTCGAAATTTACTTTTTCTGGTTCAGTTAAAACAACAGTACTATCTGAAGTTGCATCACAACCCAAGCTGTCAACTACATATGCCTGATATTCTCCATCTGGCATCATAAATGTAGCTTCTTGTCCGGTTGTCATTTTCATTGAATCTCCAACAGAAACCTGATATTCACCTGAAGACCATGGAGTACCACCGCTGACTTCAACAGTGACTGTTCCATCTGCACCATTACACATTGGGTCAGAACCATAAATGGTATCAATCATAACTTCTGGTGAAGCAGGATTAATAACTGCAGTATCCCAAGCAGCGATATTTGTTAAATCCGCCAAACACGGAGTACTCTTATTGTCATATACAGCCACATAAAATGTACCCGTCTCTCTTATAGCATTTCGGGAATTAATTATATAGCCTGGATAATTTTGAGGTCCTACCCAGACACCTTCAGGAACAACCTGGTACTTATAAGGATCCGCAGGGACACCATAATCACTTACATAACCGCCTTCGTAGTTAATGGTAATCGAACCATCAGTTCCTCCACATAAAGGACTTTCTACATGAGGTTCCAAAATTGTAATTGAATCAACAACATTTGAATTGAAGTGTAATGCGTTTGAAACACAAGTATCATCCACTACAACTTGCAACCATACCCACTTGCCTTCTTGTATTGAAAACGTTGAATCCTCAGAAACAAATGCGCCCGATCCGTCATAGTTATATGCAAATTTCGCACCGGGATAGCCGACAATCTTAAACTCGATATTGGCACTGTCACATACCTCATTAAGAGGTGTAACCAGCTCTACATCACTCTTTGTAATTGTCGGACCACAATCCGTAGGCTCTACTATTACTTGGGCTTTCACCACCGTAACTGCACTAAACAAAAACATGAGCAACGCTAAGCCAAAAAGCTTCGTAAACATTTTTCTCATAGCATTTCTTTTAAATTGAACTTAATTGATTGATTGATTTTAATTTATCTAATTCTTTAATCATTTTTGATTTATCTAGTCCTATTAGGTAAAGTAAACTATACAAACGTATAAAAATTTGCATCAATGTACAAAATATATTTTGCATAAAATACTTTATTACCATTAATGTTTTCAACAGTCTAATCTTAAAAACCAAACCTTAATTTTTAATAACTTTGGATTATTTATTACGTTTGATTTTTAAGTTAAATATATATTCATCTTCAAAATTGTTGCAATTTTAATCTTATTTTTTTAAATATCGAGCAATATTTATCGGTTTTTTTCGCTTATATCAAAAGATTGAAACGCTTTTTAATACAGTTTTAAATTTAAAAAAATGAAAATGTTTTCTATTCAATATTGTAAATCATCATTTGTAAATTATACTTATTATCCATTTAGTCGAAGAAACCCTACCCGTTATTGGAATAAATTCAGAAAAATTCTGTTTTTCATTATAATTCTATTCACTGTTGCAATATTTATTTCCTGCAGAACATGTAAGTGCCCGGCTTATTCCCAGATAGGGAACAACGTCGAAATGGTACAAAACAGGTCCTAAGAGCGGTCAGGTTATTGTTTTTTATTTATTTGACAGGTTACACAAAACGCTTAAAAACACCATAAAACCCTTTATGTTAAAAAGTTGGATATTTTTCCCGGCGCTGAGAATTCTATGAATTAAAATTAATCTGTCCTACCCTTATAATTTCACCGGCATTTTAAATCTGAATCTCTTTTAAATTAACATTAAGGTTGAAAGCATTTCCCTTTAATTTGAAAATGGCGTTTGATGCAATAAAATATTAGTACTTACTTTGTATTGTTTAAATTTCAGTATTTAAACCTGTAAATTAGTTATTTAGAATAGTTTTATATAATAATTTAAACTTCATCACTATGTCAAAAATTAAAATAGGTATCAACGGATTTGGTCGTATCGGCCGTTTTGTTTTCCGTGTTGCTGTAGCCAACGAAAATGTTGAGGTTGTTGGGATCAACGATCTACTTGATGTTGATTACATTGCTTACATGTTGAAATATGACTCAACCCATGGTAGATTTAAAGGAACCGTTGAAGTTAAAGACGGTGCACTTGTTGTAAACGGTAAACAAATCCGTGTTACCTCTGAAAGGAATCCTGCTGACCTTAAATGGGGAGAAATTGGAGCGGAATATGTAGTTGAATCAACTGGTTTGTTCCTCACAAAAGAAAAAGCACAAGGCCATATTGAAGCAGGTGCAAAAAAAGTAATAATGTCAGCTCCCTCGAAAGACGATACACCAATGTTTGTTATGGGTGTAAACAACACTTCATATAAAAACGACATGACTTTTGTTTCCAATGCGTCTTGTACTACAAACTGCTTGGCTCCTGTTGCTAAAGTACTTCATGATAAATTTGGTATTGCTGAAGGTTTAATGACTACTGTTCACGCTACAACAGCTACTCAAAAAACAGTTGACGGACCTTCAATGAAAGACTGGAGAGGTGGCCGTGGTGCAGGACAGAATATTATTCCTTCATCAACTGGAGCAGCAAAAGCTGTAGGAAAAGTTATCCCTTCGCTGAATGGAAAACTGACAGGTATGGCATTCCGCGTACCAACACCTGATGTATCGGTAGTTGATTTAACTGTTCGCCTGGAGAAAGGTGCTACTTACGAAGAAGTCTGTGCTGCAATGAAAGAAGCTTCAGAAGGTGAATTGAAAGGAATACTTGGCTATACAGAAGATTCTGTCGTTTCCAATGATTTTCTCGGAGATACACGCACTTCAATTTTCGACGCTGGAGCAGGAATCTCCTTGAGTCCTAACTTTGTTAAAGTTGTCTCATGGTATGACAATGAAATGGGGTATTCAGCAAAAGTTGTTGAACTGATTAAATATATGGATTCTGTAAAGTAAATAAACAGAAATAAAAGTTTCCTATATTATATATGGTATAAAAGGATGTCGAAAGGCATCCTTTTTTATTTCCCTACTCGTAACGAAGCGATTCGATCGGATCAAGTTTTGATGCTTTTTGTGCAGGATAATAGCCAGAAATAATACCTACCCCGAAACATAGGGCTACCCCAAGAAAAATCCATGCCCAAGGAACAATAAAAGTTGAACCGATCATCATTGATACCATATTGCCGGCTAAAATACCTAAAATGATTCCAAGTAAACCACCTATTTGTCCTATTACAATAGCCTCAATAAGGAATTGCTGCTTCACCGTAATCCCCTTAGCACCAATTGCCTTTCGAACACCAATTTCCCGTGTGCGCTCGGTAACTGAAACCAACATTATATTCATTAATCCTATTGCAGCTCCAAAAAGTGTTATAAATCCAATTATTGTAGCCACAAGCGTAATGTTCTTAATATTCTTTAAAAGAATATTTACGATGTTATCACTCTTTTCAATATTAAAATCTGATTCATCGAGCGGATCAAGATCTCTAACAACACGGAACGTTGCCTCAGCCTGACCAACTGCCGCATCCATCAGTTCTGCTTGATCTACTCTCACCTGTACGTCGAAATTCATATTTGGCCGGGAAAAGTAATTTCGTGCGTTGGTATAAGGAATAAAACAAACCAAATCTCCTCCACTGCCAAAACCGCTTCCCTTTTCTTTTAAAACACCTACCACCTTATATTTACCACCGCCTATACTAATCACTTTTTGCAGTGGCGATTCGCCTCCTTTAAAAAGCCGTGAGACCAATCCACTCCCAATTAAAACCACATTTCGCCCCGATTCAATATCGTCGCCGCTAAAACTTCTTCCATTTTCAATCTCATAGCCAGCCGTAAATAAATAATTCTCATCAATGCCTCTAACACTTATATTCGGGTTAGATTTTTCAGATTCGTATTTTACAGTAGCCGTCCCTGATGCATTAACCGAAATTGCAACCGTTGCCGGAAAATCGAACATCTCTTTAAACTCTTTGGCCTCATAAAATGAAATATAAGAATAATTTTTTGTTCTATATCGTTGATTGCCAACCTGCACGCGAATACCACGACTCGATATAGTAAAGGTATTTGCACCCATAAATGTAAATTCCTTGGTAATTGAATTTTTAATTGAATCGATCGCAGTTAAAATTCCAACCAATGCCGTAATACCTACTGCGATAATCAAAACAGTTAAAATTGTTCGCAATAAATTACTCCGGATGGACTGAAGTGCAATCCTCATATTTTCAAAAAACAGCGTAGTAGTCCGCATTTCCTCAAATTTTGGACGGTAAAATTAATCTAATTAATGCTTTTTCGCATTATTAGTGACTCAAAAAGTGAAACCAATTACATTTTTCTTTTTTTCAGATTTAAAAAAAGGAATTTTAACGAATAATTGTCGCATTCGTTCGATATTTTATATTGTTAAAGTAATTTTAACATTTTTTAAAAGAAGCATTTCGGACCATAATTTTATTTGCGCCGACACAAATTTAAGGCAACTAAAACGGTTAAAAATCAGATTTTTGTCATTGTAATTCAATTTCAATTTAACAACAAATTTTTAATTTTTTAATAGTTTTTATCTAATAAAACCTAAATTAAATTCTTGGATATTGAATAAAAAGCTTCAAAATTTGGGTTGAATTCAAAAACGTGGAGTCTATGATTTTTCATTTTCAAATCATATCTCAGGAATCTAAAAATTTCCGACTGGAAATAAAACTGGCTGAATATCATACCTTTTTCGACTTTCATTCTATTATCCAAAAAAGCTTGGGTTATGAGTCGCATCAGCTAGCTTCTTTTTTTATTTCCGACAGCCGCTGGCTAAAACTCAAGGAAATTTCCATGCTTGATTTGGGAATGAATGGAGCAGCCTATTTTATTATGCAAAAGACAAAACTGGCTGATTTACTGCATTCAAAAGGACAGAAATTGATCTATACTTTTGATTTTTTAAATGACAGATCTTTATTAATAGAACTAACAGAAATTATTATGGAGAAAAATCTTAGTGAACCGTTAGTCACTTCAAAATTAGGAGATGCCCCCGTACAGGTTTTAGGTGAAGACTTAATTGTACAAGACAGCTCTGAAACTATGGAGGAGGAAGTGTATATGGATTTTGGTGAACTGGAAGATTACACCGAGATTTTTGGAGAGATGGACGATTTTTAATCACACGGTCATTCTAAAGAAATTTTCAGACTGTTCAATTTTTTGAGCAGTCTTTTTTTTGTCTTTTATTTGCAATATTAAACTGGTTTTATGCAGAAAACACTCGTTGTAGTAACCGGACCAACCGGTATTGGGAAAACAAAAACAGGAATTGAAATTGCCCGCCATTTTAAAACCGAAATTATTTCGGCTGATTCGCGCCAGATATTTAAAGAATTACATATTGGAACTGCAGTCCCATCAAATACTGAACTTGAAAGAGTTCCCCATCATTTTATACAAACACACTCAATAACTGAAAATTATAATGCAAGTCGTTTTGAAACGGATGCTTTAATACTTATTGAGAAACTCTTTCTTAAATACGACATTGTTTTAATGGTAGGCGGCTCGATGTTATATATAGATGCCGTTTGTAAGGGAATCGATATTATGCCCGATGTCAACCCGAAAATTAGGGCAGAGTTAAAGAACCGATACCAAAAAGAAGGATTGGAAAGCTTACGACTGCAGTTAAAAAAACTGGACCCCGATTATTATCAACAGGTAGATTTAAAAAACCCGGCCCGGATTATTCACGCACTCGAGATATGCATAATGACAGGAAAACCATTTTCTTCGTTCCGATCGAATCTTCAAAAAACAAGGCCATTCAATATAATAAAAATTGGCCTTGACTGTGATCGTGCTGAATTACATGAAAAGATCAACAGGCGCGTGGACAAGATGATTGAAGCCGAGTTGGAAGCAGAAGCAAAAAATATGTACGCCTTAAAACATTTAAATTCGCTTAATACAGTCGGATATCGTGAATTTTTCGACTACTTTGATGGACTTTTTCCTCGGGAAAAAGCGATTGAATTAATTAAAAGAAATACACGTCGTTATGCACGAAAACAATTGACCTGGTTTAGAAATGATCCTGAAATGAATTGGTTCAAACCTGAAGAAACAGCACAAATAATAACTTTTATAAAAAATAGAATCAGGGATGACAAGTGAAATTGGCCAGTTTGTAATACGCGTTTATGGGATTGTAATTAACAACCGGGATGAAGTTCTTGTATCCGATGAATTTCAGATGGATATGAAAATGACTAAATTCCCGGGTGGCGGATTACAATTCGGAGAGGGCATTGAAGATTGTCTCCAAAGAGAGTTCAGAGAAGAATGTAACGGGCAGGAACTGGAAAACATAAGTCATTTTTATACTACCGGTTTTTTTCAGAAAGCACAGTTTTATAAAAATCATCAATTGATCAGTATTTATTATCTGGCAGATTTAAAACTTCCTATTCGGTTTAAAATTTCGGACCTGCCTTTTTCGTTTAAAAATATGGAAAATGGAAATCAGAGTTTTCGCTGGATAAAAATAAAAGATATGAAAGAAGATGATTTTACTTTTCCAATTGATAAATTTGTTTGTTCTAAACTCAGAAATGATATTCTATGAAAATTACCCTTTTAGGACCTGCACATCCATTTCGTGGAGGAATTGCTGCACTTAACGAACGTCTGGCAAAACAACTTGTTTTGGAAGGACATGATGTAAATATCGTTTCATTTACCATTCAATATCCAAAATTCTTATTCCCTGGGAAAACGCAGTTCAACAACTTCGATGCCAGCTTTGATTTCCCAATTACACGTGAAATCAATTCGGTAAATCCAGTTAACTGGCTTTTGGTTGGAAAAAGAATCAGAAACTCGAAACCTGATGTGGTTATAGTTAGGTTCTGGCTCCCCTTTATGGCTATGAGCCTTGGAACCGTTTGTCGAAAGATAAGGAAAAACAAACACACAAAAATTATCGCTTTAACAGATAATCTTATTCCACATGAAAAAAGAATTGGAGACAATTTTCTAATTCGTTATTTTATGAAAAGTGTGGATGCTTTTGTAGCTATGTCAAAGAGTGTTTTAAACGATATAAAAAATCTTGATCATAATAAACCAAAGAAATTAACTCCCCACCCTATTTACGATCATTACGGGACCATTGAAGAAAGGGATATCGCACTAAAAAAATTAAACTTGCCATCTTCAAACCATTACATTCTGTTTTTTGGATTCATCAGGGACTACAAAGGATTGGATTTACTTTTACAGGCATTTGCAAACGATTATTTTACCAAAAACAACATTAAGCTAATCGTTGCTGGTGAATTTTATTCCAATGAAGAGAAATACACTTCGCTGATTCATGAACTTGGAATATCTGAACAAGTGATTCTTAGAACAGATTACATACCCAATTCCGAAGTTCAGAATTATTTTAATGCTTCAGATATTGTAGTTCAACCATATAAATCAGCAACCCAAAGTGGAGTAGCACAAATTGCATATCATTTTAATAAACCTATTTTGGTTACCAATGTGGGAGGATTAGCTGAAATTGTACCACATATGAAAGTAGGATATGTGGTTTCAACGGAACCGGATGAAATTAATAACGCTTTGGTTGATTTCTTTTCTAAGAACAGAAAAAACGAATTTGAAAGAAATATGGTTGTAGAAAAACAACGCTTTAACTGGGATAAAATGACAGCAACTTTCTATGAACTAATTAAAGAACTAAACGAATGAAAAATAATACTGCATTACAAGTCTCGGAATTAGTGGATACAATTGAAACATTTCTTCAGGAAAAGTCTAATCTAAATCTTATTGACAAGATTTCCGACACAGTGATCGATGCTTTTATATCAGGAAAGAAAGTATTCTTTTGTGGTAACGGAGGAAGTGCGTCCGAGGCTCAACATCTGGCTGCTGAATTATCGGGTAAATTCAAAATCGACAGAAAACCTTTGCCTGCTGAAGCTTGTCATATTAATCCATCCTTTATTACTGCTGTTTCAAACGATTACAGTTTTGAAAAAAGTTACGAAAGATACATTGAAGCTTTTGGTAACAAAGGAGATATATTGTTTGGTCTTTCAACATCTGGTAATTCAGAAAATGTTGTGAGAGCATTTTTAAAAGCACGTGAAATGGGACTCATTACGGTAGCACTAACAGGAAATTCAGGGGGAAGATTAAAAGATTTAGCCGATTTTCTTTTAACAATACATTCTGAAAATGTCCCAAGAATTCAGGAGATGCATTTATTGGTTGGGCATATTATTTGCGAAACAGTTGAAAGAGAACTTTTTGCGAATGGTAATAACTAATAAAAACAAGGCTCTTTTTCTTGATCGTGATGGGACTTTAAACATTGAAAAAAATTATGTTTATATGATTGATGATTTCGAATTTATTGATGGAATTATTGAATTAATTAAAACATACCAAAAAGAGGGATTTCTGATCTTTATAATAACCAATCAGGCAGGAATTGCACGAGGCTATTACACTGAACAAGACTACCAGGTTTTAACTAACTGGATGATAAATGAGTTAAAAACGTATGGCATTAAAATTGCAAAAGTATATCATTGCCCGCATCATCCGGACGTGACCGGCGAATGTGATTGTCGTAAACCCAGACCGGGAATGATTCTGCGAGCTATAGATGAATTTAATATTAATCCCTCAGAATCAGTGTTAATAGGTGATAAAAAAAGTGATATTTTAGCAGGAGAAAATGCAGGAATTGGAAAGAACTTATTTATTCAGCATTTGTTAGGAAAGAGAGATAGGAATATTTAGAGGAAAAAGCATTGTGCAACATTTCACACAGGCAGAAATAAGGTATATTGAAGATTGTTACGAAGACTTTTTAAAGGAAGTGCGTAATAAATTTGACGAAGGACGACTGGCCCGTATCGAAAAGGCGTTTCGCTTTGCCAATGCAGCACATGACGGTATTCGCAGAAAATCAGGAGAACCTTTCATAATTCATCCAATTGCAGTAGCAAAAATTGTGGCCAAAGAAATTGGACTGGGAGCTACTTCAATTCAGGCTGCCATTTTGCACGATGTTGTTGAAGATACCGAATATCTGCTTTCCGACATTGAGAACATGTTTGGGGAAAAAGTAGCCCACATTGTTGATGGATTAACCAAACTATCAGGAGATTTTGACACCCGGCAGGCACTTACACTCAAAAAAATTCTGATGACCTTGTCGGATGATGTCCGGGTGATCCTGATAAAAATTGCCGACCGTTTACACAATATGCAGACCCTTGATTCAATGCCGGCCAACAAAAAAATGAAAATAGCTGGTGAAACACTTTTTCTTTATGTTCCGCTGGCTCACCGACTGGGTTTATACAATATAAAAACTGAACTCGAAGAACTTAGCTTTAAATACAAACATCCTGAAGAATATAACCAGATCAACTATTTACTGCATAACCAGGAAGAAAAACGAAATTATTTGGTCAATGAGTTTATAAAACCGATTAAAGAAAAACTTCAGGCTGAAAAATTCGACTGTCAGGTAACCCACCGCCTTAAATCGAGTTATTCTATCTGGCAGAAGATGCAGAAAAAAGGGGTTGCATTTAATGAAATCTACGATATTCTTGCCATCCGGATTATTATAAAACCAGATCCTAATATTTCAGAAAAACGCCAGTGTTTTGATGTATTATCCATTGTTACGGATATTTACAAACCAAAGCCCGACCGAATCCGTGACTGGATAAACCTTCCAAAAGTTAACGGGTACGAATCGCTTCATGTTACAGTAATGGGGCCACAGGGGAAATGGGTTGAAGTGCAAATCAGAACTGAGCGAATGGATGAAATAGCTAATCGTGGATTTGCTGCACATTACAGGTACAAGGATATCAGTACCTACGAGAATGAACTGGAAACCTGGATTGAGCGAATTCGCGATCACCTGAAAAACCCGGATTCTGATGCATTTGAATTCCTCGATGACTTTAAATTAAATTTGTATGGTACTGACATCAATGTTTTTACCCCAAAAGGAGATATGATTTCGATGCCATTGGGTTCAACAATTATTGATTTTGCCTACGAAATCCATACTGATTTGGGAAATAAATGTATCGGGGCAAAAATTAATCTTAAACTCGTACCTATTAATCATGTACTTCAAAACGGCGACCAAATCGAGATTTTGACGTCTGAAAATCAAACTCCAAAACTTGAATGGTTAAAATTTACAACTACTGCCAAAGCTCGCTCAAAAATTAAAAACGCCTTTAAACAGGAGAAAAACAAGCATATTGAGGATGGCAAAATAATGGTTGAAAGTGCTATTGTTGAGGCCGGAGCCCCGCTTTCAATGAATAACCTGAAGAAAATAATCGCCCACTTTAACCTTAACAATAAAGATCAGCTTTATTCAGAGGTCGGAATGGGTTTTATTGAACTTGGCGATCTGAGCGAAGTTTTGGGTAGAAAATCAGAAAATAAACTGGTAAAATACTGGAATATTACTTTTGGAGGAAAGAAAAAAATCGACAATGAGGATTTGGAGGAAATTGAAGTTGAGGCTGAAAAAGAGAAAAAATCTAAGCATAAAATTGATAAGAAAAAGACCTTCTTTTTAAAAGAAAACCAGGACACTACATCCTACTCTCTGGCAAAATGTTGTAATCCGATCCCTGGCGACCAGGTAATGGGATACCTAACCACAGATGAACATGTTATCATCCACAAGGCAGATTGTTCGGTTCTTGCCAAATACATTGCTAATCAAGGAGAAAAAATTGTAACTACTGAATGGACCAAGTTCAAAAGGCAATCCTTTTTAACCCGGCTTAGGCTGGAAGGATTTGATCGGTTGGGAATAGTAAACCAGGTTACAAACATTATTTCAAAAGAACATAATATTAATATGCGGTCGGTTCAGTTCGATACAAATGAAGGTATTTTTAAAGGAGAACTTTTCCTATACATACATAACACCGATGACCTCAGTAATTTGATCACAGAGTTAAAAAAAATAAAAGGGATCGACAGCGTTTCAAGAATTAAAAATCTGTACGATTAATTTTTGTTCTTTCTGAGAAAAATCAAAAAAATATTTTATTTTTGACCCTTATTTAAAATTGGTTTAATTATGAATAACCAGAAAACCAGAGAAACAGTTCACCACATGTTTACTGACTATCTGGAAAAGAATGGACATCGAAAAACACCTGAAAGGTTTGCAATACTTGAAGAAATTTATAATCGGGATGGGCATTTTGATATCGAGTCGCTGTACATTTCGATGAAGAACAATAATTACCGGGTTAGCAGGGCAACTTTATATAACACTATTGATTTGTTACTGGATTGCAAGCTGGTAGTAAAACACCAGTTTGGAAAAAATATTGCACAGTTCGAAAAGGCATTTGCTACCTTACAGCACGATCACCTTATCGATATTTCAAACGGCAACGTGGTGGAATTTTATGATCCCCGTATCCGCGAAATAATTGAAGATGCGTGTATTAAAAACAACTTTAAGCTTTCGCATCATACACTTTATATCTACGGAGAAGCAATTAAAAAATAAAGTATTAAATCCTAATATTTTATAAAATCCTTCTTTTACGAAGGATTTTTTTATGCCAGTAAATAAAAATAATTAGTACTTTTAAACGATTAATTTTGAATGCCGTGAAAATTGTATCGTTTGATCTGGTTTTCACGGTTTCGTTTGTAAAATAAAAATCAAAATCAAATGAAAGTAGATGTGCTATTGGGCCTTCAATGGGGAGATGAAGGGAAAGGAAAGATCGTGGATGTACTAACCCCCCGTTACGATGTTATTACCCGTTTTCAGGGAGGTCCAAATGCCGGACATACATTGGAATTCAACAATATAAAACACGTTCTTCATACGATTCCTTCTGGCATTTTCCGTGAAAATAAAATCAATATTATCGGAAATGGAGTTGTCATCGATCCTATTGTTTTTAAGAAAGAAATTGAGTCGCTTAGAAAAATGGGTGTTGATATTACAGGCAATCTTTACGTCTCAAAAAAAGCACACATGATCCTCCCCACACATAGGCTTCTGGACGCTGCTTCGGAACAAAAAAAAGGGAAAACAAAAATTGGTTCAACCCTTAAAGGAATAGGTCCGACTTATAAGGACAAAATTGGCCGTGAAGGGTTGAGGGTTGGTGACCTTTTGAGTAATTTCGATAAAAAATATACTACACGCATTGAAAACCACAAGGTTCTTCTTCGTGAATTTTTTAAATACGATTATGAAAACGAGCTGAATGATTGTGAAAAAGATTGGTTTGAAGGTGTCGAACTTTTAAAAACCTACCAGATTGTCGATACGGAGTACATGATCAACAACCTTTTAAAGGAAAATAAATCGGTTTTAGCCGAAGGAGCACAGGGAACCTTGCTTGATATAGATTTTGGTTCGTACCCGTTTGTAACAAGCTCCAATACAATTTGTGCGGGTGCCTGCACCGGTCTTGGTGTTGCCCCGGGGAAAATAGGCGAAGTTTATGGCATTTTTAAAGCTTATTGTACACGCGTTGGGATGGGACCTTTTCCAACTGAATTGGTAGATGAAACTGGTGAAACGCTTCGTGAAGCCGGCCATGAATATGGCGCTACAACAGGTCGCCCCAGACGTTGTGGATGGCTTGACCTGGTTGCTCTAAAATATTCGGTAATGCTTAACGGAGTGACCCAACTGATCATGATGAAAGCAGATGTTTTGGGTGAGTTTGAAACCATTAAAATTTGTGTCGGATATGAAATTGATGGCAAAGTTGTGGATCACTTTCCCTTTGAACTCGACGATAGTGTAACTCCGGTGTATGTTGAATTACCGGGCTGGAAAACTGATTTAACCAAAATTAAAGATCAAAATGAGTTTCCCGAGGAGTTAAATAATTACATCGATTTTATTGAAGAAGAAATGGGAATACCAGTTACAATTGCATCAGTCGGACCTAATCGCGAACAAACTATATTTCTCGATATTGATGTATAAAATTTAACACGAATGATTCAAAAGAAGAAGGCTGGAAAGAAATTCCAGCCTTCTTCTTTTACCAGCTTCCCCCGGCGCCGCCACCACCAAAGCTGCCTCCGCCGAAACCACCAAAACTACCTCCACCGGAGGTAAAATTTCCAAATGAACCACCGTGAGAACCTCTTCCTGACATCATTCCCATAGCTATCCAAAACGGAAGACTTCTTCCCGGGGAATAAAAACGGCCTCTTCTGCCCCGAAGTATTGATAATATAAAAAACAAGAATATAAAAAAGAAGATTCCGGGAACCACTCCTCCTTCATTCTTTTTCCTAACATTTTTTTGGTACTGATCGGCAGTATATTCGCCACGTGTTATATCCATAATCACTTTTATTCCGCCTTCCAATCCTTTAAAATAATTATTCTGCTTGAAGTAAGGAATCATCTCATTATCGATGACTGTACTGTTTACAACTGCATCGGGTAAAACACCTTCTAAACCATAACCAGTAGCAATGAAAACCTGCCCTTTGCTATTTGCGTCTTTAGGCTTCAACAAAATAATTACCCCGTTATCTTTCCCTTTTTGACCGACACCCCATTTTTCACCCAAACGAAATGCATAATCTCCCGGATCATAACCTTCGAGATCGGAAACAGAGACTACAACTATCTGCGTTGATGTTTCACGGGCAAACTTCTCCAACTGATTTTCCATCTGACTTCTTTCGCTTGTGTTTAAAACACCAGCAAAATCATTTACCAATCTTGGAGGATTAGGTCTTTCAGGAATTTCTGCAACACTCGAAATGGCCAGACTAACAAAGAGAAATATTAAACTAAAATATCGTTTCATTTTTTACAATTTTTCATCGAATGATATTTCATCCGAAAGTTCATTAACATCGTCGCTCTGATAAGGAAAATGTTGTTTTAACTGCTCTCCTGCTTTTATAATTCCATTTGCAATTCCTTCAGCAAAAAAACCTTCTTTAAACTTTTCAATAACGTCAGTAGTAATTTCTTCCCAGAATTTTTCCGGCACTCTTATATTAATTCCCGCATCTCCCAGTATTGCAAACTTTCTGTCTTCTATTGCAACGTAAAACAAAACTCCATTACGCAATTTGGTTTTGTGCATCTCCAGCTTTTCAAACACATACGCAGCCCGGTCCAGCACATTCCCTTTGCAGTGTTTTTCAATATGTACACGTATTTCCCCCGAGGTATTTGTTTCTGCAACCCGAATAGCATTCGTTATTTGTAATTTATTTTCCTCTGTAAAATATTTCTGAACACTCATTTTGTTATAACTTAAAATTTAACTTCGGGCGCTTTTTCAGCTCCCTTCTGTGCTTCGAAATAAGCTTTCTTGTCAAAGCCAAACCAACCTGCGTAAATCACCCTCGGGAACTTTCGAATGTATGCATTGTACTTTTGTGTTGCTTCATTAAATTTCCTCCGTTCCACCGCAATACGGTTTTCAGTTCCTTCCAGTTGAGCCTGCAAATCAAGGAAATTCTGATTTGCTTTTAAGTCGGGGTATCTTTCCACAACAACCATTAACCGGCTTAAAGCTGACGACAAACCTTGCTGTGCATCATTAAATTGTTTAATCGATTCGGGCGTTAGTTTTGATGGATCAACATTAACAGAAGTAGCTTTTGATCGTGCTTCAACAACCCCTTCCAATGTTTCCTGTTCGTGTGTTGCGTATCCTTTTACTGTATTCACTAAATTGGGAATTAAATCGGCTCTCCGCTGGTAAACATTTTCAACCTGAGACCATTGCGATGTAGTTTGTTCATCCAATTCGACCATTTTATTATAACCGCAACTGGAAAATAAAAAGCCACTTAATATGACAAATAAAACAATCCAGATTTTTTTCATTGTATATTTATTTTACTATTTGTTTCCTTTTTATACCTATCCAAAAACAATAACAATCTTAATCTAAAATTATCTTCAAAGATTTTAAAATTGAACCAAAATTCAGACCCTTTATCGGGGAACCGCGAATATTTACCGCTGGATTTCTTTATTTAGAAGATAAAGCAACTAAAATAACTCAACATCCTGAAGAATAGAATCAGTTTTCTGCGGTTTTATAACTTTTTAGTGGAATTAGTCTTAGTCAGAATTTCTATCTAAGGAATAATGTGTTTGGAAATTCACACAAATGATTATTCTTCAAAAAACATTGAATATGGTCGTTCTATTTCCTGCTGAAGTTCTCCAATGCCAATATTTCTGCTTTTTCTGATGTATTCTCTTCCATCAAAAAAAATCAGGATAGTAGGTGCTGCAAATATACGGTTTTGAGCTGCTACTTCAGGAAGTTTATCCGATGGAATATAAACCATTTTCATACGTGGAAATTCATCTTTTAGTAGTTTGGCGACTTTGGGTTTCAGGATTTTGCAAACATTACATATTTCGGTTGAGAAATAAGCTAATAAAGCCGGTTCCTTTTCTTTTAATGCTGAAAATTCTTCGAAAGATTGAATTTCGTTGATCATGGTCAGAAAAGAAATTAAGTTAGAACTGACCTGTATTCAACATTACCAGAGTACATCCCACAACAACTTCAATCCCTTTCTTTTCAAGCATTTGTTGTAGTTCAGGATTTTCAGAACCGGGATTAAAAATCACACGCTCCGGATTAAGATCAATAAGAGATTGATAGTACTCTTCCTGGCGCTGAGGACCGACATACATCGTGACAGTGTGAATATCGTTGCTTTCAGGAAAAACAGTCTGAATAGGAACATCAATTATGTTCCCTGCCCTTTTTGCCAAAGCAACCACATCATGCCCACATTTGCGCAATGAATGAACAGCAAGGTGAGAATATCTTGCCGGATTGGTGCTAGCTCCGATTACGAGAGTCTTTTTATTTGTCATGTTCTATATCTTCTAACAAAACAATGGCGGTAGCTGAAATACCTTCTTCTCTTCCTTCAAAACCTAAGTTTTCTGTGGTTGTTGCTTTAATGGATATTTGTTCAGGATTGATTTTTAATACATCCGCCATGGTTTTTCCCATGTCAGGAATGTAAGGTTTTAATTTAGGTCGTTGGGCACAAATTGTACTATCTATATTTACAATCTGATACCCTTTTTCTTTGACCAAAACATTTACTCTTCCCAGCAAAATTTTACTGTCGATGTTTTTATATTTGACCGAATTATCAGGAAAATGAGTACCGATATCTCCCAGCTTCAAAGCTCCCAAAAGTGCATCGCAAATAGCATGAATCAAAACGTCTCCATCAGAATGGGCAACTGTTCCTTTGTCATGCTCAACATGAATACCTCCCAACCACAGTGATTCTCCTTCGGCCAGGCGATGTACATCATACCCTTGTCCGATCCTGAAACTCACTACCGTTGGTTGCTAAAAGCGTCAATATCGAATGATAGAGAGAAACGAAGTGTATTTTCCAGCGGATGATTTCTCTGCGTAGGAAGCAAATAAGAAAAATCGAGTGCAAAAACATTTAAACGCAAACCAGCACCTGCAGTAAAATACTTACGGTTACCCTTATTTACATTTTCGTAGAAGTAGCCTCCGCGAATAGCAAATTGTTTATTATACCAATATTCGACCCCTCCCGATAAATTGATCTCCTGCAATTCTTCTTTTAATCCACCAGGAGCATCGCCAAATGACTTAAAGATACCTGCAATAGGGCCAACATCAGAATTTATCCCTCCGGGTAAAATTACACCGTTCGGATCATATAATGTTGAATCGGCCGGCGGCGTTGGTACAAGCAGTTTATTAGCTTCAAAAGAAAATGTAAACGAATTGTATTCATCAACATTTGTAGTGTAGGCTGCACCAAGCATCAGGTTGGTTGGGATAAAATCTTTCACGTCCCCATCGGTATATGATATTTTTGCACCAACATTCTGAATATTTATACCGGCAGAAAATATATTGTCTTTCCGGTTTAAACGAAACTCGTTGTAATAATAAAACGCTACATCTGCGGCGAATGAACTTCCGGCATGTGATTCAACACCATTTATCAGCTGCCCACCGGTAAGATCAGAACGAATATACCGTAAAGCAACAGCTCCCGAGAATTTTTCTGAAAGCAACCGGGAATAACCAAAATCAATGGCAAATTCATTCGGGCTCTGCTGTCCCTGAATTTCTCCATACTCGCTGGTGAAAACAATGTTTCCCAGTGAAAAATATCGTAATGATGCACTAATGGATTGTACATCATCCAGCTTTTTATAACCTACCAAGATAAGCCAGGTTAATATCGTCAACCAAATTTCTTAACCACGGAGAATAGGACAATCCAACTCCCATATCGCTTTCCATAAAAACATATTTGGCCGGGTTCCAGTGTTGTGAATTCACATCAGGCGTTAAAGCCACCCCTGCATCCCCCATACCGCCAGCTCGCGAATCAGGTGTAATTGATAAAAACGGAACGGCTGTAGTAATTGTATTAGCTCCTGAAGTAGTTGCCTGTGCAAAAATGTTTTCAGAAATTAAAGCAAAAACCGTGATCACAAATAATAGTCGAAATAATCTCATCATATTCTTAAAATTGAGCGCTGCAAAGATATAATATTTGTCTTTGAAGCAATAAATAAACTAAAAAAAGAGAACGATGTATTTTCCTAAAAATTTTATAACTAAAAAATATTTATCGGGAAATCATCAATTTCCCTGAATGAAATGCAATTAATCCCTCGCTATTTTTGGCTGAAATGCGATAAACATACATTCCATTCCTCAACTGAGCATGTGTTTCGTAAAAATTCCAGCGAATTGGATTGCTGGTGGTCCCATTGGAACCAACCTGCTGAGTTAAGTAATCAACCCTTCTCCCAATTTGGTCAAAGATTTCAATAGCAACATCAAGTGTTGTACCAGCCTCGTTGTGGTCGAAAGTGAAATAGGCATAATCTACAGCAGGGTTAGGATAGGTAGAAACAGAGCTAATAACAAAACTACCTGAAACTTCAAATTCAATCTCAGCTTCCGATGAATTATTCGCAACATCCCATGCTTTCAGTTTTAAAGTATGTTTTCCAACTGACAAATTTTTAAATGGAAATTTAACTGTGCCACTTGTGTAACCGTTTTTATCGGAACTGTAATAGTTATTCAGTACCATAACATTTGAATAGTTATCATCCAGAATAGCAGTAATATCATGTCCGATCCCTGTTCCAACAGTATTTATTCCACTTTCGTCTGACAAATGCGCTATATAGCGTACTGCTTTTCCCTATTTTTCCGCCAGAAACAAAACCGGTATTATCCATGTATAAATTAATTTCCGGTCCCTGGTTGTCCGAAACTGATGCATCAGAAGAACCGCCAATCACAAAATTTGTAAACGCCCCGTGAGCATCTTCTTCGCCATTACTCGCATAATACATTATTTTACCTTCTCCCAACTCGTAAGAAATATCCTTCGGAACAATAAAGCTAAAAGAGAAATCTCCATTGGTAACATCAGCAACACCTTTATAAATAATATTTTCCTGAACCTTAAATGGGATAGGACTGCCCCCGTCATGCCCTAGTGTGTACTTTGTAACCTCTTTATCAAATACGGTAACATTTATTTCTCCCGAAAAAGAAGTTTTTTTATTTCCCGAATAATCTGCAATTATTCCATCAACATCGATACGCTGCAGCGTACTTACTGTATCTTTATTTGAAGATGCATCTGTTCCATTCAATGTAGTTGTTATTACTTTATATTTAGGATATGAAAGCATTAAAGCAGGGTCAGCAAGTAAACTAAAATTCCGTTTATTAGTGTCGTCTGAAATATTGATTTTTGCCAACCGTATAATATCACCCATCCTGTACCGGGTTCCATTTTCATCCGTTTCAAAAACAAAATTGTAGAAACTCTTACTCAGTAAAAAGTTATAGCCTGAATATACAAGCCGGGTGGTTGAGAATAAGCCAATCCCTCCTCCATTTGAGTTGAACAAAACATATTCTCCTATTGATTCCTCATCAGCATCGAAACGGCTAAATTCACAAGTAGCAGTAACAAAAATAGGAAGGTTATTATCATTTGACCATGAATTAACATTGCTAACATCCAAAACATGTTCATCGGCCATAAAACGTTCGTTAGCATGGCCAACATAATTCAATACTAAAACACCTTTATTAACCCGGTTATTAATATCATTTGTAACATCCGGATATCGTTGCCCTCCGGCAGTTGTTTCCTGAGTATAAGCATCCAAATAAATTTTATCGGTAATAAATTCTCCGTGATTTTTGTTAACCATGGACGCCAATTTTTCCGATTGTTCTGTATGTTCAGGCTGGTTTTTATCCTGATCATCAGCAATAAAACAAACTTTATTCCTCCAATCACCTAATGTTTTACTTGAATAATATCTTTCGATCTTATCCACCACCAGTTCAGCTTCATACGGAGTAGAAGCTGGTATTCTTCCAATTCCAAGATCAACTGCCCCTTTAATAACACTTTCACCAGCATCGAGAATCACATAATAGTCATCTGTAACAAAAGAATTTGTAGGATTCAAAGAATTTTCTGACTGATATGTAGGAATAAAATTTTTAGTTTCAGGTCGGATATTTCTATTGTCAAAACTACCGTCACCAAACAACAAAATATATTTTAAAGACTGTCCCCGATCGTAAAACATTTTAATAAAATTGCGTATGCCAGTTGCATCTCTTCGCCCGGAACTAAATTCATTGTAAACCTGACTTGCGTCAACAACCGCTACATTCATTCCGTCATAATTTCGATGAAAATTGGCAAGTCGTTCTGCAGAATTTAAAAACCCGGGATAGGAAATAATCAGAAATTCGGGCGTTTCCATCGCATGCAAATTCTGATTTTCAATTTCTCCGACCAACTCCGGTTCTTTGAAATTCCCATTATTGTTGAACACAACGTATTCTCTCAATTCATCGGCCGGTCGTTTTGCTTTAGCTATATTTCCATTTAATACCAACGGCACTTCTCTTATATCATTTGTACTTGTGATATCAAAAAGCCGTGTTTCAGACGAACTATTTTCAATATTAATCTCAATAATATTGTTATCTCCTACCGAATTCACGTCGCGCCAAAATAAAGGATCACTTCCGGCTCTTAATTTTTCTACGATAATTGATTTCAATATAATCAAGCCAGGCAATTGCATTTTCGTCTGATGACTGTGTTTCCGTTACAAGTGAAAGATATTCTAACTGCACATCAAGCTTGTCACTTGAAATTGAAACCGGAAACTTCATCTGATTTTTCACTGGCATAATCCACGTCCTGCTGTGAAGTGTTCACCGAATACCAAACTTCAAATCACTCACTTCAGTCTGACCAATATTAATCTTCATTTCGGAGCTCATGTACGAACGTGCTACAGCATTTACCCGAACATTAGCATTACCCCCGGTTCATAATCAGGAACATTAATTGAAATTGTCTTTGGAGAACCACTCCTGAATTTTTCCCCGAACCACTTTTTCCCTGATCCTGAAGGCAAAATATTCTCTAACTCATTTTCGTGAAGTGCATATGCATTACAAGTTGAAACTGATTCATTGGCATCATCCTGAACTTCAGGATAATATTCTACAGACTTTGAACCCCCAGCATCTTCAGTCAAAAAGAAATAACCTTTGGTTGAATAATCATTTAAACTGATGTGTAAATAGTTTCTTTTGGGAATCGTAAGTCCATTCTTCCGTTCCAGGGGCATAAAAAAACAAACAATCAGTACCATTATTTTTTCCATGCCAAACGGCATTTTGAGGCAAATCGTCAAATTCAATAACACCCGGATTTTCCGAAAGGATAGTTCCACCGGCTCCAAAAACACGAACATTTTCAGGATTAGAAAATCCCCATTCGGTAAGTTTCGAATATGGAATTTTGTAAATACCTCGTTCAACAGTACTTATTTTCATCCACTTACCTTGTTTTAATACCGACTCAGATTTCCATTCATAATTTGCTCCCTGAGATGTTTTTACAGTTACCGGGATTCTTTTTAGCTCAAAACTTTTCAACATCAGAATCTTATCTCCATATCTTTTTAAAGGAGTGATTTCCAGATAACATTTTTTATTATTACCTGAATTTAAAGTGTATGATTTAAGTTGAACCTCTGACTTCAGATTTTTAACAATATTTTTATCAACAGGAAAATTTATCTCCTCAAATACAGGATTTTCAATCGCAAATGAATAATCTTTACCAGTACTATTCAAATCAAAAACCCTGTTGTAAACCGGTATCTGAGGGAAATCACTTTTAAAGCCGGCATTTTCGAAAGTAAGTACATGATTACCCATTACATTTGAAGTATCCAGGGTCTGATTTCCCCAATTCAGTTTTACAAGTTCCTTCTGTAAATCGCCACTACTAAAGCCAACTACAACTATGAATAACAGAAATAGAAATTTTTTCATAACCAAAATCAATATCTGATAAACGATTTACACCCTTAAATATTGCGGTTTATTCTTTTATAAAAAATGAATAAAATTGCTCTTAATT
Source organism: uncultured Prolixibacteraceae bacterium (assembly GCA_963769925.1). GTDB lineage: Bacteria > Bacteroidota > Bacteroidia > Bacteroidales > Prolixibacteraceae > Draconibacterium. The sequence continues at coordinate 335,459 of CAVYOB010000037.1, read as the reverse complement.
GAACCGTAAAGATATTAAGATCGATGGATTAACCCGAAAAATTTTAAAATGTCTGAACAATAAGAATTGAACAAATTAGTTATATTTGTGACGATCATAAAAAATGATAAAAATGAAGATGATGAAGTTAAAAACTTTGTCCTTAATAATTTTAGCTGCATACCTTACCGGATGCGGCTTATTTGGAAAAGGCAAAAACGAAGTATCCCGAACTACCGGTTGGGAATATAATTCCGAAGAAAATGGGAACATTCCCTATATTTCAGGCTATGAACAGGAAGCTGGTCCGGGGCTGGTATTTATCCAGGGAGGCACATTTACCATGGGACGTGTGGAACAAGATGTGATGTACCATTGGGATAATCAGCCACGAAGAGTTACAGTTGCCTCCTTTTATATGGATGAAACTGAAGTTTCCAATCAGGATTACCGGGATTATTTGTATTGGGTTTCCAGGGTTTATCAGGGAAATAGAGAAAAAATAAATTCTGTACTGCCTGATACAACAAAATGGAGAAAGGAACTGGCTTTTAACGAACCTTATGTTGAGAATTATTTCCGCCATCCTGCTTACAGTGATTATCCTGTTGTAGGTGTTTCATGGGTACAGGCAAACGATTATTGCTCCTGGCGTACAGATCGTGTAAACGAACAAATTCTGGTTGATCGGGGAATTTTGAAACACGATAATACGCAGTCGGGACAAAATGTTTATACATCGAAAACTTATATGACAGGTCTTTACCAGGGCACTGAAGGAGATAAACCGTTAGAAAAGCCAGATGGGTCACCAAAAAAAGTTACCTTGGAAGACGGAATAATGCTTCCGAATTATCGCTTACCTACCGAAGCTCAATGGGAATATGCTGCTTACGGATTAATAGGCAATACGGATGGCGAATTGCTTACTGACAGAAAAATTTACCCTTGGAATGGCGCTTACTTGCGTGAAGATTCCAGAAAACATAAAGGAGAGCTGCGTGCCAACTTTGTCCGTGGACGTGGTGACATGATGGGTATGGCAGGTGCTTTAAATGACAATGCAGATATAGCTGCTCCGGTATTTTCTTACGATCCGAACGATTTTGGTCTCTACTGTATGGCCGGAAACGTAAACGAATGGGTAGCTGATGTTTACCGTCCACAGACATTCCTTGATGAAAATGAATTTAATCCGTTCAGGGGGAATGTAATTACCGAATACCGCCGCGACCAAAACGGAACACTTATGCGTGATGAATTTGGTCAATTGATAAAAGATACTATTGCCGGAATGGACTATAGGAACTTCGATGATGGCGATCCAAATTCGCAAATTGTTGAATCAGGAGACTGGAATTCGGCAAAAGATAATAAAACTTCCGACATGTATATTCAGGATAATCGCCCTGGTACTTTTTCTTCACTAATTACAGACGAAGTTCGTGTTTATAAAGGTGGTTCCTGGAAAGATCGTCCTTACTGGTTGGTACCGGGCACAAGGCGTTATCTCGAAGAAACTAAATCTAAGGATGATTTAGGGTTCCGCTGTGCTATGACAAGGGTTGGAAGCCCGGAAGGATTTTAGAAACTAATAACTCTATGATAAAGAAAGACCTCATTTGTTTTAAATGAGGTTTTTTTATTTTTGAAAAATGACAACAATTGAAGAAATCTACAGGATATTCGAAAAAAAACAGTTTATTTCCACTGATAGCCGTAATGTTGAAAAAGATAGCTTATTTTTCGCATTGAAGGGAGAAAATTTCAATGGAAATAATTTCGCCGCCGATGCACTTGAAAAAGGAGCCGCTGTTGCCATTATTGATGAGGAGGAATATAAAATTTCGGAACAAACAATATTGGTCCCCAATGTTTTAGATGCCTTAAAAGACTTAGCCACCTATCATCGAAAAAAACTGGGAATTCCGATTTTAGCCATTACCGGAACCAATGGAAAAACCACTACCAAGGAATTAATTTCAACAGTCTTATCAAAAAAGTTCAGTGTATCTTTTACACAGGGTAATCTCAATAATCACATTGGCGTTCCGCTGACATTGTTAAAGATGAATAAGAAAACAGAATTTGGTGTAGTTGAAATGGGTGCTAACCATCCGGGAGAGATTACAGCACTTTGCGCTATAGCTGATCCAAATTACGGAATAATCACTAATATAGGGAAAGCTCATTTAGAAGGGTTCGGTTCATTTGAGGGTGTAAAAAAAACCAAATCTGAATTGTATCGTTACCTTAATGAAAGGAATGGAACCGTTTTTTACAATAAGGAAAATAATATACTAAAAGAACTGGTTCAACAGGTGGAAAATAAAGTCAGTTTTGGTAACAACAATGCTGATTTTACAGGAGAACAAATCCAGTCACCCCCGTTCGTACATGGAAAAGCAAATTTCAAAAAGGGCGTACTTTACCTTAATTCAAACTTGATTGGTGATTTCAATTTTGAAAATATTATGGCAGCTTCATGTATTGGAAATTATTTTGGAGTTGATCCGTTAAAAATACAGCAAGCCATTAAAGAATATCATCCCAAAAACAACCGTTCGCAATTGATCGAAAAAAACGATCGTAAAATAATTATGGACGCCTACAATGCAAATCCGACAAGTATGCAGGCATCCATAAAAAGTTTTTTAAGTTCCGTATCAGGAACGAAAACGCTTATCCTTGGGGATATGCTCGAACTCGGCGAATATGCTCAACATGAGCATCAAAATATTCTGGAAATATTAAAAAATAATCCTTCCATACAAGTATTTCTTATTGGAAGGAATTTCTCACAAGTTGCCAACAAATTTCACTATCAATCCTTTGATAACGTTAAACTATTTTGCGAATATTTAACCAGAGTAGAAAATCTCAACGAGAACATTCTTATCAAAGGATCACGGGGCATTCAGCTTGAAAAAGTACTTGAATACCTTTAAGCTACAGGTTTTTCAACCTTTAATACATCAGCAATCGCCTTAACAAATGTTTGCTTTGGCAGCGCTCCCATTGCCATTTGTGGCTGACCATCCACGGGGACAAACAACAATGATGGGATACTCTGAATTCCAAACATTCCTGCCAGCTCCTGCTGGTCCTCAGTATCTATTTTATAGATAACCAGACTGTCACCATACTCTTTCTGCAGCTCTTCCAATACAGGTGCAACCATCTTACATGGACCACACCAGTCAGCATAAAAATCAATCATACATGGCTTTGTTCCCTCGTATTTCCACTCTCTGTTTACTTCAAAATTGAAAACCTTTTCTTTGAAAGTCTCTTTTGTTAAATGCTCTAACATAATATATTAATTTAAACTTAATTCAACATATTTACAAATGTCGATATTTTCATATCAATTTTCATACCTATTTTTTCAAAAGAACAAAATTAAGTCAATTTGAATGAAATAATTGTAATTTTGTCACACATTTTTTCGAGGTTTGTCAGTGGTTCCAACGACTTATCCTGTTTTATAGTGTGGTAATGCAAAGAAAATTGAGACATAAAATATTTCAGGAAATATCAAAAGTTGCAGACAAAATGCAACTTGAAACTTATGTGATTGGTGGTTATGTTAGAGACATTTATTTAAAACGTCCTTCAAAAGACATTGACATTGTTACCGTTGGCGACGGAATTGAATTAGCAACTCGTGTTTCACAACAATTAAAAAATAAACCCCGGGTTAATGTTTTCAAGAACTTTGGGACTGCAATGCTGAAGTACAAAGATCTTGAAGTTGAATTTGTTGGAGCACGTAAAGAATCTTATACCCATAATTCCAGAAAACCAATCGTTGAAAACGGAACCCTGAAAGATGACCAAAACCGGCGTGATTTTACTATAAATGCGATGGCTATTGGATTAAATCAGGCAAATTTTGGTGAACTGATTGATCCTTTTAACGGAATGGAAGATTTGAAAAATAAGATAATTCGTACGCCACTTGATCCTGATATTACTTTCTCTGACGACCCGTTGCGTATTATGCGCGCCATCCGGTTTGCTACACAATTGGGCTTTGAAATTCAGACTGAAACGCTTCAATCCATCGCAAAGAACAGGGATAGGATCAACATTATTTCAGGGGAACGGGTTATTGATGAACTGAATAAAATCATTATGTCCGACAAACCTTCAGTAGGATTTAAAATTCTGGAAGAAACCGGACTTCTTGAAATAATTTTCCCGGAACTGCAACAGCTTAAAGGAGTTGAAATAGTTAACGGAATTGGGCATAAAGATAATTTTTACCATACTCTTGAAGTGCTCGACCGTATTGTGCCAGGCACAGATAATCTATGGCTGCGCTGGTCAGCGCTTTTACATGATATTGCCAAACCTGTAACCAAAAAATTTATTGAAGGACAGGGCTGGACATTTTATGCACATAATTTTGTAGGTGCTAAAAATGATCCCCAAACTATTTAAACGGATGAAGTTGCCACTGAATGAAAAAATGAAATTCGTGCAAAAAATGGTTCAACTCCATATGCGCCCGATTGTTTTGTCGGAAGAAATTATAACCGATTCAGCCGTTCGTCGGCTACTTTTTGAAGCCGGTGATGATATTGACGATTTGATGACACTGTGCGAAGCTGACATAACGTCAAAAAATCAGGAGAAGGTAAAACGTTTTATGGAAAACTTTCAATTGGTTAGAACTAAATTAAAAGAGATTGAAGAAAAAGACGCTGTCAGAAACTTTGAACCTCCGGTAAAAGGTGAACTTATTATGAAAACGTTTGCCCTTCAACCTGGTCGTGAAGTTGGAATAATAAAGGATGCTATAAAAGAAGCGATTCTTGATGGTGAAATCCATAATAATTTTGATGAAGCTTTTGCTTTTATGTTGAAAAAAGCTGCAAAAATGGGACTCACCCCGAAAGGTTAATCTTTTACACTTAATTTGAGCATCACCGGCAAATGATCACTAAATCCGCCGTTATATTGAAATCCATAATATGTCCGAAATGGTTTTACATCTCCATATTTGGTATCTTCCTCAAGTAAAAAAGGAAGTCGAACTACATGTTGCATTTTTTTCGGTTGTTATTAAACCACTTTTTGTGTTTAGTAAAGCACCCGAAACAATAATCTGATCGAATACGGACCATTGTGAATGAAATTTTAATGTTCCCCGATCACTTTTCAGCCAGTTTTCAGACAAATCATATAGCTCATTCGGTTTATTTCGAATCCAGTATTTTTCACGTTAAGAACATTTTGAATGCTTTCATCATTAGGATTGTCATTAAAATCTCCCACAATTATAACTTTAGCAAATTTGTTCCTCTTAAATACCTCTTCCGTTTTGCTTTTTAGAAGTTTTGCAGCAGCTAATCTTGCCGGTCTTGACTCCAATACTCCAGAATATCTCGATGGCCAGTGATTAACGAAAATATGCAACGTGTCAGCTTCATTTAAAATGCCTGATACATATAAAATTTCCCGAGTTCTTTCAACCTGACCTGTAGCTGAAATTAATGGATAATAATGGTATTCCAAAGGATAAAAATGTTCCGTATGATAAAGCAAAACAACGTCCAGTCCCCTGTGGTCAGGCGATTCTTTATGGATAATTTGATAAGGTATTTTTTCTAATGGAGTTTCTTTAATAAGTCTTTCTACAACATATCGATTTTCAACTTCTGCAAGAGCAACAATATCCGGCACATTCCAGCCTGATGCATTCAAAATTACTTTGGAAAGATTAAGCAATTTGTGTCTGAGTCTTTTCTCAGTCCAGTGCATTTCCCCTCGTGGAGTGAAATCATCATCTTCTGTAACTGAATCATTTTTAGTATCAAAAAGATTTTCAACATTGTAAAAAAGAAGCAATGTTCCATCAGAACCAATTTGGGCACGAGATGAAATAAAAAGAAAAATCAGGATCGAAAAAAGAATATGTCTAATTGTCATCTTTTTTTTCAACGCGTTCAAATGCCCCCAGATCCGGGCCATTGTCTGCAGTTCGACTGTTATTTATTATGTCCAGTGGATATAACTCACCAATGGCAGGATTGCCGGCATCCTTGGCAGGAGAAAGTGTATCAAGGGCATAATTATAATCTATATAAGGATCAAAAAACAAAGGATCGTAAGCTGGTCCCTTCCAAACATTCAGGAAATGATCTTTATTTGAAGTTTTGAATGTATCAGGCATCTGTACAATGCAGTTTTCAAAGAAATAATTGAACAGGTTTTCATTATTATTTGCCAATTCTATTTCTGCAGGATTATTGCCGTAGATAATACTATTAGCAAACGTAGCTTTCCCCAAATCTCCTGAATAAACGACAGTATTGCCACCCGAGTCCTTATAAACAAGTGCATTAGCAATTGTTAATGACGCGGTAGATCGGGCTTTGCTTGAATAATTGCCCCAGTAGTTGGCAATGGTTGTCTGATAAAACTCATACTCTCCACCAACCAATAATGCCATGGCATAGAACCCACAATTTGCCACTAAATCATTATAACCAAATATTTTAGACTTTAATGCAAAAATTCCCGCATATGCCATATTTTCCACGCGGGTATTGGTAACTCTGCACTGAAGCAAATCCCTCGTGTTCAATGGTTCCAACCTGTAATCCGATATTGGCATTTTTTATAGTACAAAAATTAAAAACATTGCCATGGCTTCCAGAAAAAAGTATTATACCATTCCATTGGTCGGGAATATTTTTATATGAATCTTCCAGCCGATCGGGCAAAAATGTAATTGGTTGCTGGAAAGTTCCATCAGCAATAATTTTACCCCGAACATATAATCCTGCTCCTTTATGGAAATAAATTTTTGTACCCGGTTCAATTGTCAATTCAGATGTACTATCAACCAAAGCATAATCGAAAACGAGGTACGGTTTTTCTGCAGTCCAGGTAGTGGTCTCAATCGATTTCTGCTTGACTAGCTTAAAATCCTGACCGTAAGCAATTAGTTTTACATCTTGTATGTTAGCGTTGGTTGTAAATTGAATCGAATCCTGAACCACCATCGGAAGATTTTGCCCATTAGGATCAATAGTCACTTCAACAAAAATATAAATACTGTCGTGTGCTGGAACTTCAACTTCATACAGTTCATTTGCTTCTTCTCCGTTAACGTTCAACCTGAAATTTGACATGTCCCCGCCAGCCATCTTGATTCGTGAAATCAAAATATTTTCTTCATAATTATTATGTACTGTGAAATGTTGTGTAGTGGAACCGATACTGGTAAAAATGGTATCAAATGTTACAGTATCAACAGAAAATACGAGCTGCGCATCACGGGAATTTAAATACCCCTCATCCTCACATGAGAATAAAGAGACAATAATAACAACTACTGCCAAAACCTGAAGTAGATACCTAATCAATTTTTCCAACGTTTTAATACTTAACTAACGTTTTATGCGAAACTCTTATTACTACAAATATAAAAAAATCAACCCGCTAAAATTAACATTTTTTTACATTTTTTAATTTTCTTCAACATATTTCTTTGAAATCAGAAATAAACCACTCATCGTAATTAGACCGTTCAGAATAAGTAACTCAAAACCAAATCGGTAGCCATTGAACAAAATTTCTGAATATGTTGAGATAAAATAGCAGATCACTGGCGATAGTATTCCAACCAAAGGCACCCATTTATCGTTAATCTTTCTTTTTGTGTACATTCCAAAAGCAAATAATCCAAGAATAGGTCCGTATGTGTATCCGGCAGCACGGAAAACAGCCACTACAATACTTTCATTATTAATGACTTTAAAAATAAGTATCACCAGGATAAGTAAAACCGAAAACATTAAATGCGACCATTTTTTTATTCTTTGTCTCTTTTGTTCGTCGTATTTTTCAATCTTTAAAAAATCGACACTGAATGAAGTTGTTAGCGCCGTAAGTGCTGAGTCAGCACTGGAATAAGCAGCAGCTGTTATTCCAAGCAAAAAAGCAATTCCAACGGGTAACCCAAAATAGTGCAATGCCAATAACGGATAAAGATCATCGGTTTTTGAGGGTATCGCAATTCCTGATGTATTGGCAAAGCTATAAAGTAGAACACCCAAACTCAGGAAAAGGAAAACGGTTATCAGAAATGAAAAACTAAATACTATCATGTTTTTCTGCGCTTCCTGCTTATTTCTGCAACTCAGGTTTTTCTGCATCATATCCTGATCCATTCCTACAATCACAATGGTAATAAATATTCCTGCAATAAACTGTTTGAAGAAGTTATTTTGTCCTCGCCAGTCCCAAAAGAATATCTGTGAATTTTTATCGTTCCATACTTTATTCACCAAATCGGTAAAACTCCAGTCCATTTTTAATGCTATAGCAACAATAGTAAAAATTACCGCACTTACTAAAAAAAAGGTCTGTAATGTATCCGTCCACACGATGGTTTTAATTCCACCGCGAAATGTATAAACCCAAATCAGTGCGATAGTAACAATTACAGTTAACGAAAACGGAATATGAAATGCATTAAAGAATGCTATTTGAAGTACACCAGCAACCAGAAAAAGACGGAAAGCTGCACCAATAAGTTTTGAGATCAAAAAGAAAAATGATCCTGTTATATACGATTTTTCACCAAAGCGTTTTTGCAAAAATGTGTAAATGGAAACAAGATTCATTTTGTAATATAACGGTAGTAAAACAGCAGCAACAATCCAGTAACCAACCAGGTTTCCCAAGACAAATTGCAGATATGAAAAAGCTGAATTTCCAACTTCTCCCGGCACTGAAATAAAAGTTACTCCGGATAATGTTGCCCCGACCATTCCGAATGCTACCACATACCAGGGCGATTTTCGGTTACCGGTAAAAAAAGTATCCGTGTTTGCTTTTCGCGAAGTAATCCATGATACTCCGATCAACACAAAAAAATAACCTAATAATATTCCAAGAACGAGATAAGGACTCATTGTTATTCAAAATCAGGATAGAGTAAATATTTTTTTCTCATCGTTTTATAATCGTCCAGTTCAGGAGTAAGCAATTTCATTATTTCTTTTTCTGTTTTCCCTTCTTTTATCCATTTCAATAACTGGTCAGATCCGGCTAAAAGATTAAACCAACGTTCTCGGGTAAGGAAAACCGATTTGTCTTCATATTTATTCCAGAAATCAAGGAAATAGTGTAGCGTAAACTTTGGTATATCTGCTAATGATCGTAAATCAATACCATAGCAAGCTTTTCCTTCATCTGGTGGACTATCAGACACTCCCGGAATACTAACAGGAGTGAATTGAAAATTACCCAAAGAAGGATCAGGGCCACCAATAACCTGAAACGGGAATTTAGTGCCACGACCAATACTTACGCTGGTAGCTTCAAAAAAACAAAGCGACGGGTATAACCTGACTGAAGTGTAATTAGGTAAATTTGGAGAAGGAGGTATTGGCAATTCATACTTTGTTAAATGCGTATAATTCAGTACAGGAATTACCGTTAAATCACATTTGTTTTTTGTATTTAACCAGCCCTCTCCATTGATCATTTGTGCCAGTTCTCCTACGGTGCAGCCGTGAACCAAAGCAATCGGATCCATACCAACAAATGATTCATAGCCGGGTTTCCGAATCGGGCCAGCCACATAATCGCCATTAGGATTTGGACGGTCGAGAACCATCAAAGGAACATTATTTTCAGCACAGGCTTCCATTACCAAATGCAATGTTGAAATATATGTGTAGAACCTACACCCAACATCCTGAACATCAAAAATCACATAATCAATATTTTGCAATTGCTTTTTGGTAGGCTTCCGGTTTTCACCATAAAGCGAAATAACTAGTATTCCGGTTTTTGCATCGATGCCATCTACAATTTCAGCACCATTTGCTGCATTTCCCCGAAAACCGTGTTCGGGTGCAAATATTTTTTCAATTTTAATGCCTTTGCTTTTTAAAAAATCAACTAAATGTATCTGCCCTGCCATGGATGTATGATTCACTACAAGAGCAATCTTCTTGTCTTGAATTATCGGCAAATATTTCTCTGGTTGCTCAGCTCCGGTTATAATTTTTTCAGGAGATCCAACAGAGTTAAAAACCACAAAAATGAAAAAAATTACTGCAATAATATGTTTTCCCATCCTGTTTTAAAGATTACATTTGTGGATGCTAAAATACCATTTGAAATTCCGAATCAAGAATAAAATGTGTAAAATTTAGTTGTATTGTTAAAGATGTTCTCTAGTATGAAATCCAGAATTAAAATTTTTCCAATCTTATTTCTTTTCACGGTTCTATTTTTTCAGAAAATATATGCAACCGATCCACCTTTTCTAAAATTCAGAAGCGATCCTTGGGTAATCGAGCAGCTTGAAAATATGTCGCTGGAAGAAAAAATTGCTCAATTGATGGTTATAACTGTTTACCCGCGTCAAAACGATGTAAGCAAACAAAAAGTACTGGAACTGATAAAAAAATACAAGCCCGGTGGCATTTTAGTTATGCAAGGAACACCGGTTAAAACAGCATCCTGGATTAACGCGTTTCAACAGCAGTCAAAAATTCCTTTACTGGTTGCCATTGACGGAGAATGGGGCTTGGCAATGCGAATTGACAGTGTAATGAGTTTCCCTTATGCACAAGCCATTGGCGCCGTACAGGATTCAACATATATCTATCAGATGGGGCGCGATATTGCCACCCAATTAAAATTAATGGGGATTCAAATGAATTTTGGCCCTGACGCAGATATCAACACCAACCCGGCGAATCCGGTTATAAATTTCCGTTCGTTTGGTGAAAACAAAGAAAACGTTGCCCAAAAAGCATGGTGGGTAGCCAAAGGTATGCAGGATTTGGGAATTATTCCGGTAGCGAAACATTTTCCTGGTCATGGAGATACAGACACTGACTCACATAAAACGCTACCCTATCTTAAACATTCGAAAAAAAGGATGGATACTTTGGAAACTTTCCCGTTTAGGTATTTGGCCGATAAAGGGATATGCGGAATAATGTCGGCACATTTAAATGTTCCTTCGCTCGATAATTCAGAAACTCCATCATCGCTTTCAAAAAAAATAATAACCGATTACTTAAAAGGTGAAATCGGATTTAAAGGTGTTGTTGTAACCGATGCTATAAACATGAAGGGTGTTCGCACAAAAAAAGGAAATACTGAAGCTGAAGCATTAAAGGCTGGAAACGATATTATTGAGTTTGTGCCTGATTTAGGTAAAGCCATCGAATCGGTGAAAAAATCAATTATAAACAATGAAATTTCGGAACTCGAAATTTACGAAAAGTGTCGTACAGTATTAGCACTAAAACGCTGGGTTAAATTAAATGAATATCGACCAACAAGTACCTTGAATTTGACACAGCGGTTGAATTCTTCTTATTTTGAAGTGACGAACAGAAAGTTGATCAAAGGTTCACTGACTGTTCTTAAAAATGAAAATATTTTACCGGTTGAACATCTCGATTCCTTTAAAATAGCATCACTGATGATTGGTGGAGATCAGATTTCTCCTTTCCAGAAAATGCTGGAGAAATACACTCAAATGGACCATTTTTGTTTACCTAAAAATGCAACGGAACAGGAATGGGCAAACCTGCGGGTAAAACTAAATAACTATAACCTCATAATTGCAGGTATCGAGGGCATTAATCTTTATCCTTCAGGAAGATATGGCATAACAGAAATTCAACAGAAAGCGGTTTCAGATATTGTTCAGGAATATCATTCGGTTTTTGCATTCTTTGGCAATGTGTATGCATTAAAATATTTTGACAATATACATCATGCCAATGGGTTGATTGCAGCCTACCAAAATAACAAGCTAACACAGGAACTGGTAGCTCAACTTATTTTTGGAGCTTTCAAAGCCAGTGGAAAGTTGCCGGTAACGGTGGATAAACGATTCAGGTTAAATGACGGAATTCGGATTGATAATAATAGCAGTTTTTCATATACCATTCCTGAAGAAACAGGAATAAGCTCAACTTTATTAAATCATAAAATTGACTCAATTGCAATGTATGGTATTGAAAGACAGGCTTACCCGGGTTGTCAGGTTCTTATTGCAAAAGATGGAAACGTAATTTTCCATAAATGTTACGGTTTTCATACCTACGACAGCATAGCTCCGGTTAAAGAGGATGATCTTTACGATTGGGCTTCCATAACAAAAGTTACAGGAGCTTTGCCTGCTATAATGAGATTGGTTGACGAGAAAAAAATTAACGTGAATATGCCGTTGAGTCATTACTGGCCCGATTTTAAAAATACCAATAAAGAATTTTTAAGCTTGAGAGAAATTCTTGCTCATCAGGCCGGGTTAGTGGCATACATTCCTTACTGGCAGATGGCGTTAAAGAACAATGGAGAACTTGATCCAAACGTTTTCAAAGATCACCCAACCAGAAAATTCAATGTGCGGGTTTCAACCAATCTATATATGAACAAAGATTTCAGAAAAGTAATGTACGATACGATCAGAGAATCGAAATTACTTCCCAGAAAAAAATACGTTTATTCAGGTCTTTCTTTTATGCTTTACCCTCAAATTATTACCAATCTAACCGGCGTCAATTACGATGACTATTTAAAACAAACATTTTATCACCCGCTGGGAGCCTATACGGTTACATTTAATCCTTACAAGGTTTTTCCTCTGGACCGAATTATTCCAACCGAGGTTGATGAATTATTCCGCCATGAAACCATGCACGGATTTGTCCACGATGAAGGGGCCGCTATGATGGGCGGGATTTCGGGAAATGCCGGACTTTTCGGGACAACGGACGACCTGGCTAAAATCTTTCAAATGTACTTGCAAAAAGGATATTTTGCCGGAAGAAGATACATTTCCCAAAAAACAATAAATGAATTCATACGAATTCAATATCCTGAAAATAAAAACCGGCGGGGTTTAGGTTTCGATAAACCTTATATTGACAACAACAAAAACACGCTGGAAGAATCGTACCCTGCCACCAGTGCCAGCAAAAACAGTTTTGGTCATTCAGGATTTACCGGAACATTTGTTTGGGCTGATCCTGACAACGGGTTACTTTTTGTGTTTATGTCGAATCGTGTTTATCCTACACGCGAGAACCTGAATCTGTATGAATTGAATATTCGTACTGCAATGCATCAAAGTATTTACGATTGCATTGAAAAAGGATTTAATTGATTCTTAAAAAATGTTAAACCAACAGAAGAAATATTCTGTTTAAGAGACACATGTAAAGCTTTTAATTACTGTCTTTCAATAATTTAGATTAATTCTAAAAATGAATATTTTATTATTCCCTTAACACTAGGATTTGTCCTTCAAAATACCTGCTGATAATCCTTTTGTTATTAAATTTTTAATCCTATTTTTACGTATTAAACGTTCTTATAGTACTCATTTTTAAATATTGCCGATATGACAAGTAAAATCACCTTTAACGAGTTACGAAAAATCAAAGACAGCTTACCTGACGGTTCCGTAAGAAAGTTAGCGCAGGAATTTTCAGTGAGTGAGGAAACCGTCAGGAATTATTTTGGAGGCGCTAACTATACCGATGGAACATCGGTGGGAATCCACATGGAACCGGGGCCAAACGGAGGAATTGTTTTAATTGATGATACAACGATTCTTGAAAGGGCAAAAGAGATGATCTGATCGAAGCTCATTACGTTTAAGAAAAACAGAAACGTTAAAAATATTGTTAAAACTGTCCTATATTTATAGGACAGTTTTTTTTGCATCAAACTAAACCTTTAATTATGAAAAGTTTATTTCTTATTTTCATTGGATTTTCACTTGCTGTCTTTGTCAGTTCCTGTAATCAAAACAAAAAATGGCAACCGCTTTTCAATGGTCAAAATCTCGACAACTGGGATAAATATATTGGCACTCCGCTCCAGGGCTTCGACAGTCTGGCTGAGTTAGCCACCCCGGAAAAAGTTTTTTCAGTTGTTGAATCTGACGGTGTACCTATGATCCATATTTCGGGCGAAGTTAACGGCTCACTTGCAACGCGTGATACCTTTTCCAATTTTCATTTACAATTGGTTTTTAAATGGGGAAATAATGTTTATACAACACGAAACAGCGGATTGCTATATCATAGTTTTGGTGAATTTGGCAAAGCACTTGGCACCTGGATGGCATGTATTGAATGCCAGTTGATGAACGATCGCATGGGAGATACTTATTTAATGGACAATACCTATTGCGAAACCACTGTTAAAGAAGCAGAAGGTGGGGGATTTATTTTTGCCAGGGACGGAGAAGTAAAACAATTTGGAAGAGGCTTCAGTGGTTCGGGAATTCAAAAAGCTGTAGATGCAAAAAATTCGGTTGGTGAATGGAATACCGTAGAACTTTACAGTGTTGGCAGAACCACTGTTCATGTGGTTAACGGAAAAGTTACCATGATAAATACAAATACCGGTAAAATAGAAAACGGCGAAATCGTACCGTTAATTTCAGGAAAAATACAATTACAGTCGGAAGGTGCCGAATTGTTTGTAAAAAGTATTCAAATTGAACCTATTAAAAAGATTCCTGCTGAAATCCTTCAGTAAAAAATTTAAACCTTAACGAATGAAACCAACTTTTCGAGAGCAGTTTACTTTTAAGAACACCGTACTTGGTGTTCAGTTTCTTTTTGTAGCTTTTGGTGCAACCGTGCTGGTGCCACTTTTAGTAGGAATAGATCCGGCAGTTGCACTTTTTACAGCAGGCATAGGAACTTTGTTATTCCATTTAATTACCCGCGGAATAGTACCTGTCTTTTTGGGAAGTAGTTTTGCTTTTATTGCACCCATTATTGAAGCCACAAAACTGTTTGGATGGCCAGGCACTCTTTCAGGAATAATTGCAGTTGGATTGGTTTACGGGGTGGTTTCTGTTTTGGTAAAATTATATGGAATTAAATTTATTGAACGGCTTTTCCCTTCTGTGGTAGTAGGGCCTGTAATTATCATTATTGGATTATCACTCGCCTCGGCTGCGGTTGATATGGCTAAAACTGACTGGCTGCTGGCGGTTATTTCCCTTTTTACGGCAATTGTTGTAGTTATTTTTGGAAAGGGAATGATCAAATTAATCCCCGTATTCATTGGTATTGCTGTTGGTTATATTGTTGCGCTATTCCTTGGAGACGTAGATTATTCTGCCATAAAAGATGCTTCATGGATTACGTTGCCGGAATTTACAGCGCCAGAATTTAGCTGGCAGGCAATTTTGTACATGGTCCCTGTGGCTGTTGCACCAATCATTGAGCACGTAGGTGACATGTATGCCATTGGCGGTGTTTGCAACAAAAACTTTATTGAAAAGCCCGGACTGAACCGTACGCTGCTTGGCGATGGTATTGCAACTTCACTGGCAGGTTTCTTTGGTGGTGTACCAAATACAACTTATTCTGAAGTCACCGGCGCCATTTCACTGACTAAAGTCACCAATCCATTTATTTTACGGATTGCTGCCATTACTGCTATTGTTTTTGCATTTGTAGGAAAAATCAGTGGTTTTCTGAAAACCATACCACAAGCTATTTTAGGCGGAATTATGCTTTTGCTTTTTGGCATGATCGCTTCAATTGGTATAAAAACGCTTATCGATTCAAAAGCCAACCTTTCAGAAACACGCAACCAGGTAATTGTTTCTGTAGTATTGACTGTTGGAATCGGTGGAGCAATTATTGAATACGGAACATTTTCCCTGGCCGGAATTGGGCTGGCTGCAACCGTAGGTATCTTACTGAACCTTCTTTTGCCAAAAGCGAAATTACAGGAAGTTTAATTTATCGCCTGCTTTTCCGGAAGATATTTCCAAAACCTTCGGGGCATGTGCTGAAGTTGTAACCGGAGGTTTTTTCTTTCCGGGATTGTCATGTGTGTAAAATATGATTTCCATAATTTCTGGTAAAACTCCTCTCCTTCTTCCAGAATGCTTTCTTTTACATGTCCGTTTAACCTGTTAAAATTTTTATTCGTTATTTCTACCTCCTCCATTTTATCTTTTCCATAAAGGACACCGTAGTTTCGTTTTAAATCGTAAAGCAGCCACCGCTGATCAGTAAACCGTTTTTGAAAATGACCAACAACCATCGGAATTACATCGTAACGCGGTTCTATCCCGCAAAAATATAGCCCGTCTTTGGTTCGTTGAAACCGGACGAATTGCATCATCCGCATCGCTTCCTTTTTCACTTTTTGGGAAGTTTGAGTAAGATACAAAACATCCGAATCGCCATAATCAGTCTCAATATTAAATTGCTCGCTGAACAATCGTCGCAGAAAGCGGTAAATTTTCATTTCAATTCCTGTCTCTTCCGAAAGAAATGCATAATACACCAACTGGTTATTCTTTCCTGAAAGCTTTTTCTGAACCCCCTTCCAAATCCTTTCAGCTTTTGCTGAATTTGTAGGGATATCAAACTTTTCAGCAAAAAACTGTCTTTGTTCACCAATCCTCGACTGAATATCCACCGGAAAATCCTTTCTGCTGTAACATGCAAAAACAGCGGTCAGAAATCCTTCAAAAGTCCCGTCGTAAGTATAAATTAACATGATGTTTTGTTTCTGGTAATTTGCAACTGTTTTTTGAACAGCTTTGAACCTGCCCGAATGAATTCATTCCCGCCAGACAGACATCGTCGGGCTGGCAGGCGGACTTTGAACTTTAAACTTTGAACTCAATACAGTGGCGGCAATGCAGGTTTGTACTCACTAAAGAACGTAAGTTGCGTATCCATCGGTTTTTTGTTTTTCGAAACCGATTCGGTTATCAGTTTGTGTTTTAATTTCTCCGGCGCCCAGTCGGTGGTCGATGCCGGCAACTCGTTACAGGTAATAAAATACTTTGCTCTTTTCATAACTACTCCTATTTTTTGTAAATGTTGTGTATTCAATCTTCGGTGCCGGCGGGCCATTACTATTTTTTGTGCCGAACGAACCCCTATCCCCGGCACCCGCAAAATCATTTCGTAATCAGCGTGATTAATATCCACTGGGAAAATGCTCATATTGCGTAAAGCATACCCTAATTTCGGATCAATATCAAGGTCAAGAAAAGGCTGATCTTCAGTTAAAATTTCCTCGGCTTTAAAATGATAAAACCGTACCAGCCAATCGCTTTGATACAACCGGTTTTCGCGTACCAGCGGCGGACGATTCAACGCAGGAAGTCGCTGATCATAAGCGTTTACAGGTAAATACGCAGAGTAATAAACCCGTTTCAGGTACTGCGTTTTATATAACCCCGACGAAAGCAAAATAATCTGGCGATCTGTGTCAGGTGTGGCCCCGATAATTAACTGTGTGCTTTGTCCGGCGGGTGCAAATTTGGGAGCTTTTTGGTATTTTGCCCGCTCCTCTTTACTTACCAGAATCTCGTTTTTTATCTGGTTCATGGGCAACAAAATTCCTTTGTAATTTTTTTCGGGAGCCAGCCGTTTCAAACTCGGTTCTGTCGGAATTTCAATATTAACGCTTAATCGGTCGGCCCACAATCCTGCCTCGTGAATCAACTCCCGGCTGGCTCCCGGAATGGCTTTAAGGTGAATATATCCGTTGTAGTTTTCTTCTATCCGAAGTTTTTTAACGATCTGAACCATTCTCTCCATGGTAAAATCAGGATTTTTTATCACTCCTGAACTCAGGAACAAACCTTCGATATAATTCCGACGGTAGAATCCGATAGTTAGGTCAACAATTTCCTGTGGTGTAAAAATGGCCCGCGGTCGGTCGTTACTTTTACGATTAATGCAGTAAGCGCAATCATAAACGCAATTGTTGGTCATTAATATTTTGAACAGACTGATGCATCTCCCATCTTCAGTAAAACTGTGACAAATACCGCATGCCACGCCGTTACCAATTCCTTTTGTTGTATTTTTCCGGTTGCTCCCACTGGATGCGCACGAAACATCGTATTTGGCTGCATCGGCAAGAATATTTAGTTTATGCAAGACTTTATCGTTATCCATCTCTCCTTTTAATATTCTGAAATACTCTTTGTCATTTCGAAGGAAGTATGACTGAGAAATCTCTAACTAATGGAAACAGATTTCTCCTCGCATGCTCGTCGAAATGACAATTGTGAAAATGATAATATTTTTATCAGCATCAACGATAATAATTTAATCATTTCTTTTAAATCACCAACATTTTTTTGTAATTTTGATTCATCTTTTACAGAAATATTAATTCGTCATTCCGAACTGGTTTCGGAATCTTCAAACAGATGCTGAAATAATCCCGATAGCTATCAGGACAGCATGACGTAAAAACTCGATTTCAAATGAACCACTTCAGCAGTAATATAAAACTTTTGAGAACCAGGAAAGGTCGTACTCAAAACGACCTGGCAGCAGAACTTGAAATTAAACGGACAACCGTAAACGCACTGGAAAATTCGATTAGCCAGCCAACGGTGATGCAACTTCAGACATTTTCGAAATATTTTGGCATTGCTATCGATACATTAATCAATGTTGATTTAACCCGGCTTTCCGAAAGCCAGTTTACCGATCTGCAAAATGGTTTTGATGTTTTTATCCGCGGTACCAAATTGCGGGTGATCGCTACCACAGTGGACTCACAAAACAACGATAACATTGAGTTTGTAAACGAAAAAGCCAAGGCCGGATATGTTACCAGTTTTGCCGATCCGGAATATATTGGTAATCTGCCGGTATTTCAGTTGCCTTTTCTGTCGAAAGAAAAAAAATACCGTGCTTTTTCCATTTCCGGTGACTCGATGCTGCCAATTCCTAATGGTTCGGTTGTAATCGGCGAATTTGTTCAGAACTTCTACAACATAAAAAAAGGAGAAGGATATGTGATTGTCACGCGTGAGGAAGGCATCGTTTTTAAAATTGTTGAAAATTATCTTTCGGAGAAACGCGCGTTGCGTCTTACCTCGTTAAACAGTGCATTTAAACCTTACGAACTTCCAATAACTGAACTAAAGGAAGCCTGGAAGTTTGTTTGTTATCTGGATACAAAGATTCCTGAACCGGCAACAGATATTCATAAAGTACTACAAACCGTTAACGAATTGAAGTTTGAAATCCAACATCTAAAATCAGGGAAATAAAATAATTCAGGGGTTTAACTTCAGATGAATCCAGACTTTACAATAAGATAAATTTTTAGGTCCACTCCGGAAACTGAGATTTATTTAAATCCAGCGAGGCGATTGTCTTCATATCCGATTCATCAAGCTTAAAGTCAAAAATATTCAGATTTTCTATCATGTGTGCTTTTTGTGATGTTCTTGGAATAGCGACAATTCCCCTTTGATAATGCCACCTTAAACTTACCTGCGCATTCGTTTTATTATACTTTTTGCCAACAGCCGCCAGGGTTTCATTGGTAAAAAGTCCGTTGCGCCCTTCAGCAAAAGGCGACCACGCTTCATGTTGTATCCCGTGCTTCTTTAATACGTCGTAATTTTTTGGCTGTTGAAAGAAAGCATGTGTCTCAATCTGATTAACCACCGGCTTGATTTTATTATTTGAAATTAATTTATCAAGTTGGTCAGGCTCAAAGTTACTTACACCAATTGCCTTGATTATGCCTTCTTTATACAGTTCTTCCATTGCTTTCCATGAGCCTTGTACATCACCGCGAGGCCGGTGAATCAAATAAAGATCCAAATAGTCAAGCCCCAACTTATCGAGCGATGTTTGAAAGCCTTTTTTTGCCTGTTCGTAGCCCATATCATCAACCCAAAGTTTTGAGGTTACAAAAAGTTCTTCCCGTTTGATTCCGCTCTTTTTTATTCCGCCGCCAACTGCTACCTCATTGCCATAAATCATAGCGGTATCAATTAACCGATAACCCAATGAAATGGCTTCGGAAACACAGCGTACTCCCAAATCATCATTCAGGTACAAGGTTCCAAAACCAAGAATCGGCATTTTAACGCCATTATTGAGTGTAACATTTTCAATGGAAGGAACTGGGAAGCTATTGTTTAACGCCCCGAATATCTTTGAGGTTCCCAAACCCATAAACATCGCCGCACCAGCAAACTTGGCACTTGTTTGTAAAAACTCGCGACGTTTAATTCCATTTGTTTGATTCTTTTTTTCCATTTTATCCTCCTTTTTATTGGTTTATTTGATTTAGTAAAAAATATTCCATCTTGTCAATACTCATTTATCAATTTGTGTAGAGACGCACAAAATTATTTCATGCATAAAATACAAATTCAGTCTCAAAGTTCAGAAAAATCCATATTTTATTTAGACAACATGCTCACTCCCTTTTTCGTACATTTGAGAATACTATTGATAAAATGCAGGAAGCCCTTTTTTATATCAAACAAGATGATCAGACTGTTCGCTGCGAGCTTTGCCCGTGGAATTGCGTATTGAAACCCGGACAAACGGGAGTTTGCAAAGTTCGCAGCAATGAAAACGGAAAACTTTTTACCCATGTTTACGACCAGGTTGCAGCATTGGGTATCGATCCCATTGAAAAAAAACCATTATACCATTTTTATCCCGGGAAAAATATTTTGTCGATTGGAGAAGTAGGTTGTAATCTTCATTGCACGTTTTGCCAAAACCACCGGATTTCACAGTGTTTTGCTTCAGAATTTACCGGATTTCATGAAATTTCATCGAAACAGATTGTAAATGAAGCATTAAAAACCCACCACAATATCGGCATTGCCTATACTTATAATGAGCCGTTTACCTTTTATGAATTTATGCTGAACACTGCCCGTCTTGCCCGAGAAAACGGATTAAAAAATGTAGTAGTTTCCAATGGATATATTAATCCTGAACCATTACAGGAAATTCTACCATTCATCGATGCTTTTAATATTGATTTAAAAGCCTTCTCCGAAGGAATTTTATAAAAAACAAACCAAAGGGAAACTTGAGCCAGTTCTGGAAACTTTGAAAATCATTGCCAAAGCAAATCACACCTCGAAATTACAACACTGATAATTCCTGAACTGAATGATGATCCCGAAGAATTTGAAAATATGGTCCGATGGATTTCAACAGAATTAGATTCCGGGGTTCCACTACATCTTTCTCGCTATTTTCCACAATATGAAATGAAACTTCCACCCACTTCGATCGAAAAATTAGAACAGCTCTATGAAATTGCAAAAAAGTATCTTTCACATGTATATATTGGAAATGTAAGCGATGAAAAACGCTCTTCAACTTATTGCATCGCATTGCGGAAATGTACTTATTTCACGTAACCGTTATCACATTTCTACTGAAGGCATAAATGCTGAAGGAAACTGTAAATACTGTCATACTCCTTCAAATATCTTCCTATAACAATAAAATACTTATGATATCTTATTTTATTTTTTGATCAGTTTTCGTAACTTATTGGTCTTGTTAAGGATGAACCATTAAATTTTATACAATGACCTACGAAGATTTTATTAACCAACCGGAATTTCAGCAAATGCTTGCTGAAGCCGAACAATTGAAAAGCAAAGTTTTTTCAGATGTTATTGACGATGAAGGAAACCAGTATGTTGACCTTGTGCAGGAAGGCGGAGGTGTTTTGGGAATTGCACTTGTTGGATACACCTATATTCTTGAAACCGCAGGAATACGCTTTTTCCATCTTGCCGGAACTTCTGCGGGAGCTATAAATACCTTGATTCTTGCCGGTATTGATCGCATTGACAAAGCAAAATCTCAAATGGTATTAGATGAACTCGCAAAGCAGGACCTATTCGAATTTGTTGATGGCGACCCGAAGTTAAAATCAATTATTCAAAAAGTAATTGATGGAACACCATTTAAGAAACTACTTGGAAAACTCTTATTAAATATCAGAAAAGTAAAAAGAGCACTCTTCGTAGATCTTGGATTAAACCCTGGATTAAAATTTGAACTCTGGCTGGAAGGAGTTTTAAAAAATTCCCCCAACCAAATTGAGACCATTGGAGATTTGCAGGAAAAAAGAAGCAAACCATATTTCCCGGAAGGATTGCGCCATCGGAAAACCGGACCGTTAACAGATGAACGTGCCCTTATTCACATTATAACTGCCGATGTTACAACCCAATCCAAAGTACAGTTTCCGATGATGACTAATTTGTACTGGGGAGATAATTATAAAAGCAAGTCGCCGGCAAAAATGGCAAGAGCTTCCATGTCCGTACCTTTCTTTTTTATTCCCTTTGAAATCGACAATATTGTAAATGCCGGTCAACCAGCCAACGATGCATGGATAAAACAAGCCAATTATTATGGTCCAATACCTGAAAAAGTGAAGTTTGTAGATGGCGGTATGATCTCCAATTTTCCAATTAATGTGTTTCATATCAAACCCGGGAACGGTGCCACGTAAACCTACTTTTGGAGTAAGATTGAGTTCTTACAGAAACGAATTATGCTGATGTGAATGATTTGGGTGGCTTTATCGGATCAATGATTAGCACTATGCGTCACGATGCAGATGATCAATTCTTAATTAAAAATCCTGATTTTGAAAAACTGATTTGTTTTATCGATGCTGATAAAGATTTTAAGTGGCTGAATTTTAAAATGAGTGATGATAATAAAAAGAAACTATTTCTTTTGGGAGCCCAAAAAGGATTGAATTTTATTAAAACTTTTGACTGGGAGAGTTACAAAAAACTGCGTTCAGGTAAGAAATAACATCTTTGAAGAAGAAAGTAAACATTTTAGCTACATTTGCATCATCAAAAAAGAGATGATATTTGCAAATGAATTTTTCTGAATTAGGTATCCACAACGATTTAATTGACGCCGTCTCATACATGGGGTTTAAAGAAGCAACTCCTATCCAGGAACAGGCAATCCCCATAATTCTTGATGGAAACGATTTGATTGGATGCGCTCAAACAGGCACCGGTAAAACGGCTGCATTTTTACTCCCTATACTCGATTTACTGGCCGATTTTCCGGGCGGCGAAACAACTACCTTAATCATTGTTCCAACACGCGAGCTGGCAATTCAGATCGATCAGCAAGTACAGGGAGTTGGCTATACCATGGGAATAAATTCCATAGCTATATACGGTGGCGGTGATGGCGATGACTGGGGTCAGCAAAAAACTGCACTGACAAAAGGCGCTGACATTGTAGTTGCCACACCTGGAAAATTAATTTCTCATTTGAATATGGGTTATGTGAAATTCGATACCATTAAATTCCTGGTACTCGATGAAGCCGACCGGATGCTTGATATTGGGTTTTATGATGATATAATAAAAATTATTTCTTTTCTTCCCAAAAACAGGCAGACGCTGATGTTCAGTGCAACCATGGCGCCTAAAATCAGAAATCTTGCATCAAGAGTTTTAACTAATCCAAAAGAAATAAATATAGCAATTGCGAAACCTGCCGAAGGAGTTTTACAAGCTGCTTACCTGATTTACAACCAGCAAAAAAACGGGCTTATTAATCACCTGATTAAAGAAAATCCGGAATACAACAGTATCCTGATTTTCTGCTCCACAAAAAAAGCGGTCGGTGAATTAACCCGGGTTCTGAAAAAAGAAAAATTCTCGGTAGAAGCCATTTCATCCGATCTTGAACAGACAAAGCGGGAAGAAGTCTTACGTGGTTTTAGATCGAAAAGAACAAGGATACTTGTTGCCACTGATGTAATGAGTCGCGGAATAGATATCAAAGACATTAACCTGGTAATCAATTACGATGTTCCGCAGGATGCTGAAGATTATGTTCACCGGGTTGGAAGAACGGCGCGGGCCGATGCCACCGGGGTTGCCCTCACACTGGTAAATGAGAACGACATGTTTAGTTTTCACCAGATTGAACAGTTAATTGAACGCGAGGTCTTTAAAATTCCGCTGCCGGATAAATTTGGAGAAGGCCCCATATGGAAAACTCCACATTCGGGAAAAAGGAGAAAAAAGGGAGGATTACCCAAAAACAAAAAATACCGAAAAAATTTCAAAAGATCTTCGAATAATAAATAAAGTCCAAAGTTTAAAATCTCCCGATATAAAGTCGTATCTTTTATTGAATAATTAAAACCTATTCAAAAATGAAAACCAAAGTTATCTTACTTTTATTTCTACTGTTAATTGCTATTTCTGCCTTAAACGCCCAAACATCTGACTCGACATTGGTAAGAATTGAAACAACCGATGGGAATGAATTTGTAGGTAAAATTGTGAGTGAGGATGCAAATAAAATTGTGATTGAAACCGAAAAATTGGGTCAGATAACGATTCAAAAAACAGATATAAAATCGAGAGACAAAGTAAAGCCTGAACAAATAAAAGAAGGAAAGCTTTGGTTTGAAAATCCCCAGGCAACCCGATATTTTTGGGCTCCAAACGCATATGGTTTAAAAAAAGGAGAAGGATATTATCAGAATATTTATGTTTTATGGAACCAATTCTCGGTCGGAGTTTCTGATAATTTTTCACTGGGTGGCGGTGTTATACCACTATTTTTATTTGGAGGTACATCTACTCCGGTTTTTGCTACTGCGAAAATATCCATACCTATTGAAAAAGAAAAAATTAATCTTGGTGGAGGGGCAATTATTGGAACAGTACTAGGTGAAGAAAGTTTTGGAGGATTTGGCATTCTGTACGGTGTTTCAACCTTTGGAACCAGAGATAAAAATGTAACCTTCGGGTTAGGTTATGGTTTTGCAGACGGTGAGTTTGCCAAAACACCATTAATCAATTTAAGTGGTTTGTTTCGTTTTTCCAGCCGTGGTTATTTTATTACTGAAAATTATTATCTAAACATTGATGGCGAGGGAGGCGGTATAATTAGTTTGGGTGGCAGATGGCTGATCAAAAAAGCTTCGCTCGACTTCTTGTTAGCCATACCTTATGCTCCGGATATGAATACATTTATCGCTTTTCCGGTTATCGGATTTGCAATTCCTTTTGGAAATAATTGATTCACAAAAAAATCCATTGACTACTAATGAGCCAATGGATTTTAGAGCGGTATCTACTACCAGAGTTTCTAGTTTTTATGAATTGTTAATTTTATAACTTTTGAAGCAGCAGGCCACGGATAACCATCATTAAGTATACGTACATTACCCTCCTTCAAGAATGTTTTCTGTTTTAGTTCCGGGATATTGATTGACAGAAGTTCCTGCATCATATAACATTACTTCACTTGTAATATCTTTTGGATCGTTACCAAAAGTTAACTTAATTCCAGTATCTCCAAACGCAAAGAATTCATCGTTAGAATTTCCCAACATGGAGGCAATACTTAAATACTGATTCGGTTTTGCATCAAATGAGAATGAGTAACTTTGCCCAGGGTGAATTGGTGAACCACCAGTTCCTGCATTATAGCTATTCATCAAAGAATTATATAATTCACCTGGGTCTCCTGTTTCAGCCAGAGTTTTCAGCCCTTCCCAACGATCAGGACTATCTTTGGTAAAAATTGGCATATCACCTTTTTCATGAACTACCCAAAGCATTGGAGCAATTGGAGAAACATAGCCGCTGTTCCAGGCCAGATATTTACCTAACGCCCCGGTGTCTCCTGATTCAGCAACATTTTCCAACCCTTTACCGTAATCTTTCATTCCGGCTTCAAATAAAGGATTTGCAGTAGTATGTACAACCCATGCAACCGGGGAAATACCGGTAGTTGTTGTTTCCAGGTTATCAA
Organism: uncultured Prolixibacteraceae bacterium; assembly: GCA_963769925.1. Lineage (GTDB taxonomy): Bacteria > Bacteroidota > Bacteroidia > Bacteroidales > Prolixibacteraceae > Draconibacterium. The sequence goes on along the minus strand of CAVYOB010000037.1, from coordinate 309,867 downwards.
TAGTTACCGTAAACATGTGATCACCATCATATTCTAAAGTGACTTTTAAGTTCGTACTAACCATTCCATAATCATGCGTAGGATCAGTATCAGCAACCGACATTAACTGTACATTATCATCGGTATCAGCGCCATCATGCATATTTCCGGCACCGGGCGTTTGGTTCATTTCCGTTCCGGCATCCCATAACATTACCTGAGAAGTAATATCACCGGTAACAGGATTCTTGTTATTGTCGTAAAGACTTATCCCATTACCGTCGGGAGCATAAAATCCATCATTTGAAAAACCATACATGGTTGCAAATGAAAGTTTATGACTTGGGCCCGCATGAAATGAAAATTTAAATGATTCTCCCGGATGTGCCGGACCAGGTTTACTGGCTCCTTCAGGAATACTTGCAACTCCCGATTCAAAAAACATATAAGGAGTTGAAACATTTTCAACCGTAACAGTATACATTTTACTTGGAACCACATCAGGTAATTTGCCGCTTTTAAGCGCAGGTTCATCAAATCCATCTTTTTTACACTGTGTAAATATTAACGATACAAGTGCCAGACTAAAAACAAAACGAAATAATTTCATAGCTCTAATTTTTTAAATGATTAATGATTCAAAAGTCCGAAGAAGGTGTCACAGGAATATCACAAAGAGTTCAACTTTTTATCATAAATAGTTAAACATGATTGTTTTATAGTGAACTGAATAAAGCTAAACTCAAAATCAGTTAATTTTTAATATCGCTTTTTGACATTGATATATATCTTTCTACTTTTGCGCCATGGAACGGGTTGTTATAGGATTATCGGGAGGAGTTGATTCAAGTGTGGCAGCATACCTTTTAAAACAGCAAGGATACGATGTAGTTGCCCTGTTTATGGTAAACTGGCACGAACGTGTTGGCACATTAACAAGTTCCTGCACCTGGGAAGAAGATGCCCTGATTGCCCGGATGGTTTCAAAAAAACTTGATATTCCTTTTCATATCGTTGACCTTAGTAAAGATTACAAAAAACGTGTAGTGGATTACATGTTTGCTGAATATCAGGCAGGGCGTACACCAAATCCGGATGTGTTGTGTAACCGCGAGATCAAATTCGATATTTTTATGGATGAAGCCCTGAAATTCGATGCTGATTTTGTTGCCACTGGTCACTATTGCAGAAAAGATAGTTTCGAATCCGAGGGCAAAATAATTTACCGGCTTCTTGCAGGGGAAGATCCAAATAAGGACCAGAGTTATTTTTTGTGCCAGCTGAATCAGGATCAGTTATCCAAAGCCATGTTCCCGATTGGTGATCTGTTAAAACCAGAAGTTCGAAAGATTGCCAAAGAACAAAATCTTCCTACTGCAGATCGAAAAGATTCGCAGGGTATTTGCTTTGTCGGGAAAGTAGATTTACCCACTTTCCTTCAGCAGCAATTGGAGCCAAAACCCGGAAATGTAATTGAAATTCCGGCTTCATTTACCGAAAAGAAAAAGCAGGTAGAAATTTCAGAAGAGAATTATAAGAAGCTTTGTTTTTCTTATCCTTACAAGCCATGGAACGGAAAAGTGATTGGCGAACACCAGGGAGCACATTTTTACACCGTCGGACAAAGAAAAGGATTAAACATTGGCGGTCACGAGGAACCTCTTTTTGTAATTGCCACAGACGTAATACGAAATATTATTTATGTGGGTGAAGGGAAAGAACATCCCGGACTTTATAGAAAAGGGTTGTTTGTTAAGTCAGAAAACATGCATTGGATTCGGGAAGATTTGAAAATGAAACCGGGTGAGAAAAGGGAATTTGACATTCGTATCCGCTACCGGCAACCTTTGGAAAAGGGAACCATCCATTTAAAAGATGACGGTGCCTGGTTTATTTTTGAAAAGGAACAACGTGGAATTACTCCGGGACAGTTTGCCGCCTGGTACCTTGGCGATGAATTAATCGGCTCGGGAGTAATTTCTTAAAGAAAACTTTGGACTTACGACTTTGGACTTACGACTTTATATTAAATTAGCTTAAAAATTTCATTATGATAAAATCAATGACCGGCTTCGGAAAGGCCGAATTCGAGGTAAACAATAAAAAAATAACCATCGAAATAAAATCACTGAATAGCAAACAGATTGATATCAACACGCGTATCCCGGCATTGTATCGCGAAAAAGATATTACGCTCAGAAAAGAATTATCGGACGCCTTAGTTCGCGGGAAAGTCGATTTAAATATTTACATGGAAAACCTGGGAGATGATTCCAATTCTAAAATCAATGAACCCATTTTAAAAAGCTACTTTCAGCAACTTAGTAAGGTAAGCAGTGATTTAAATCTTGCAATCGACCAATCCACTTTGCAGGCTGCCATTCGTTTGCCCGATGTAGTAAAAACTGAATATGAAACGCTGGATGAGAAGGAATGGAATGTTATTCTTCAAAATGTAAGAAAGGCGCTTTCGAATATCGAAGAGTTTCGCGTTCAGGAAGGAAATGCTTTGCTGACTGATATTGAAGGTAATATAAAAAGCATAGATGATCTTTTAAAAAAAATTGAACCGTTTGAAGCCAAAAGAATTGAAACCATCAAACAGCGTTTGAAAGACAATCTTGAAAGTTTGAAACTAAATGGCAGCGTTGATAAAAACCGGTTTGAACAAGAGTTGATATTTTATCTTGAACGGCTGGATATAAACGAAGAAAAAGTGCGGTTGGCCAATCATTGCAGTTATTTTCTGGAAACAATAAATTTACCGGAATCAGCAGGAAAAAAGCTTGGTTTTATTTCGCAGGAAATCGGGCGCGAAATCAATACCATTGGGTCGAAAGCAAATGATACCGATATTCAACGAATTGTAGTTAAAATGAAAGACCATCTTGAAAGAGTAAAGGAACAGTTGTTAAACGTGCTTTAACAACAAGTTAAAAGGCAAAAGGAGAAAGGCAAAAGGAGAAGAGCAAAAGTGAAATGAAAAACGAACTACAAAAACGAATATTTGATTTTGTCGTTGAGGTCATAAAATTTCTGCGAACGCTGCCTGACACTCAAGAATATTATGTAATTAAAAATCAATTAATAAAGTCCTCAACATCAACTGGTGCCAATTACGAAGAAGCGCAAGGTGCTTCATCAAAAGCTGACTTTACATATAAAAATGAAATCTCATTAAAAGAAATAAGAGAAACAAATTATTGGTTGAGGTTAATAAAAGAAATTAGTATTGGATTAAAAATAAATTGGGAAAAATTAGATTATTTAATTAATGAATCAAGCGAATTAAAGCTGATTTTTGGAAGTATTGTTTCAAAGTCAAAAAGTAATATATGAACTGCCTTTTGACTTTTAACTTTAAACTTTTGCCTTGAAAAAATGAAAGGAAAACTCATCATATTTTCTGCTCCTTCAGGAGCCGGGAAAACCAGCATTGTAAAACATTTGCTCGCGCAGAACCTTAATCTTGGATTTTCAATCTCGGCCACAAGTCGCGTACCGCGAGAAAACGAAATCCATGGAAAAGATTATTATTTTATTTCAAATGAGGAATTTCACCGAAAAGTAGATAATAACGAATTTCTGGAATGGGAAGAGGTTTATAAAGGCACGAGTTATGGCACACTAAAAAGTGAAGTAGATGAACGCCTAAATAAAGGAATGAATGTTGATTTTTGATGTTGATGTAATTGGCGGGCTTAACATAAAAAAGTATTACGGGAAAGATGCTCTGGCTATTTTTGTTATGCCTCCGTCGGTTGAAGAACTTAAAAAGAGGCTCAGAAACCGATCGACAGAGACAGAAGAAAAAATTCAGACCCGAATTTCAAAAGCCGAATATGAACTTGGATTTGCCAACGATTTTGATGTAGTTTTAATTAACGACAACTTTGGAAATGCTTGTAAAGAAGCAGAAAAACTTGTCAGAGACTTTCTGAATTTTTAAGCTAATTTTGAATAATAATAGTTCAATATAGGTTAGTTCTTTATAATGAGTAATCCGCTTAACGACATATTCGCATCAAAAACAAACCTGCATTTGAAAATAGGGTTGTTTTTTGGTTCATACAATCCAATTCACATCGGGCACATGGCAATTGCCAATTACATGGTAGAATACGCTTCTATAGACCAACTGTGGTTCGTTGTTTCTCCACAAAACCCGTTAAAAAACAAGTCTAATCTGCTCGCCGATTATCAGCGGCTTGAGTTAGTAAACAGGGCAATTGAAGACGATGATCGCCTGCGGGCTTCAAATATCGAATTTAATTTGCCTAAACCAAGTTATACGGTCGATACACTGACTTATTTAAAAGAACAGTATCCCAATTATGAATTTTTGATTTTAATGGGCTCCGACAACCTGGAAAATTTTCACCGCTGGAAGAACTACCAGGTAATTATCGAAAATTATGGTATTCTAGTTTACCCAAGGCCGGGGTACGATCTTTCAAAAATAATGAAGCATAAAAACATCCGATTTGTTAAAGAGGCTCCGTTGATGGAAATTTCCGCTTCATTTATTCGTAAAGCCATCGGGAACGGGAAAGATGTGCGCCACTTTTTGCCTTGTAAAGTCTGGAATTATATTGATGAAATGAACTTTTACAAGTAATAACTAACGGGTATTAAATTGAATTCGAACCAGTGAATACTACAAACATCGATAATAAAGATATCCTGTTCATCATAAATCCAAATTCAGGGCGAAAAAAAGCGGAAAAACTGCTAATAAAAATAAAGAAATTTAACCCCGAATTCGCTGCAATAATAACTTCAGATAAAAAAGATTTTAAGAAGGAGTTGACAGAAAAAGTGGAAAATTTCAAGTTGTTTGTTCTTGTTGGTGGCGATGGAACGGTGAATTCTGCAATTCGCTTCTTTATTGACAATCATGATAAGATTTTGGCTATTTATCCGGCTGGTTCAGGAAACGGTTTTGCCCGTGAGCTGGGCTATAAACCTTCATTGGAAAAGCTGATGCAGGCATTAAAAAAGCCTGAGGTAGTAAATATTGATGTGCTTGAAATTAACGACCGCTTATGTATTAATGTTGCCGGAATTGGTTTCGACAGTTATGTGGCTCATCAATTTCATCAGCAAAAAGGCCGCGGACTAAAAAACTATATTCTATCCACCATAAAATCAGTGTTTACTTTTCATCCCTTCGAAGCAAAAATTATTTCAGATGGCTCAGAAATTACCGGGAAATACCAAATGATTTCTATTGCCAATACACGGCAGTTTGGAAACAATGCCTTTATCTCGCCGCAATCAAAACCTGACGACGGTATTTTTGAATTGGTGTTTGTAAAGCCTTTCCCATTTTATTTGTATCCCTCTTTTGTTTTCAGGATGTTTACAAATGCTTTGAAAGCTTCGAAATACATTGATTATATTTCGGTAAAAAATCACGCAGAAATAATTTCCGGCTTTAAAAAGTATCATATTGATGGTGAGCCTAAAAAATCCTCAGGAAATATATCTGTAAAATTACTGGAAACGAAAATAAGTTTCCTGAAAATAAATTAGCATTCCCATCTTATTATCAAAAATAAAATTTATATCAATCTACATGCAAGCATTTGATTCAAGAACCTTAGGCGCTAAACAGTCTTGAAATTAAGGATTCTCCCAAAGCAAACGAAGCTCACTGGTAGGATCATTTTCCATCCTGCATTCTGTATTAAAAAGCATGGTCGACCGGCTATCTTCATTATATGCAGGCCAATTCGGTACTTTATCGCAATTCGGATTTCCGGTTCTGCCAAATGCAATAATTGATGAACCGATGATTTCTGCCAATTTGCGCGCTTCTGCAGTATTTCCTGCAATCGGAATTCGAGGATTTCCGAGTATCAATCCCAATTCAACGCCATGGCACGCACCAAACCTGCCTTCAAAAGCCGGCGACGCCCATTCCATCAAATACAAATAGGCGTTCCCTTTGTTTAATGCTGACTTGCGTTCCACCTGGGCAGTCGCATTTTTTCGCAATCTTGAGTCGGTACTTATTCTTGCCTGAATTTGAAAAGGTGTTGCATTTGGATAAACCCTTTGATATGTGGATAATATTTTATCCGCATTATCGCGATACATATTTTGTGCCCACTCTTTTAACCCATCCTCAGTTAACGGTGTTCCGGTTGCATTTCGATAAGATGCATCTTCACGATTGTAGCCGACAATTAAAGGAACATCAGCAGATATTTCAGGGGCTACCGGGTCAAATGGATTACTGGGAATAACTGTTCCATCAACAATCGGTGAAAAATTTCGGTTTGCCTGCGCTTCTAAAATTTCGCTCCACGGAACTTTTTGTATGTCTTCTGGTTTTGATGGATTGATTTTCAATTCATCAAGCATTTGCTTTGCCTGATTTGTATTGCGTTCTCTCGCACCTAACGAAAGTGTTGATCCGCTTTCTACCACTGCTTTATGAAACAGGCCTTTTGCCGATGGCATCGCCATCAATATTGAAACTTTTGAACCTCCACCCGACTGGCCTAAAATGGTTACATTATTTGGATTGCCACCAAAAACCGAAATATTTTCATTTACCCATTCCAAAGCTGCCACTAAATCCATCATTCCGGCCACTCCAGCTTTTTCAAATTTCGATGAACCGCTAATTCCGCCTAAATCCATATAACCAAATGGTCCAAGCCGGTGATTTACCGTTACAACAACCACATCTCCCATTCTTGCCAACTGATCGCCGTCAAAAGGATAGCTGCCCGATCCATTATTAAAACCCCCACCATGAATATAAAAGAATACCGGTCGGTTTCCACCGTCATTTAATCCGGGAGTCCAGACATTCAACATTAAACAATCTTCGCTGATTCCGGCTTTTACATGGTTATCCCACATTACCGATTGCCCGTACGGATCAGTCGGATCGATCGGATCCTGAGGAGCTGCAGGCCCATAAGCAAATGCTTCATAAACACCATCCCACTTTTTTGGTTTTACCGGTGGCATAAAACGGTTTTTCCTACCGTACTTTCGCCATATCTGATTCCGCGGAAAGTCATTATTCCTGCTGTATCCATTCCACGTACTTTTCCATAAATGGTATCAACTACCGGAAATGTGTCAGCCATTGATGCAATGCTTTTCCAGGGTAACATAAAGCTGGTCATTGCTGCCACACTTAAGAAAGAAGATTGTTTTAGAAAATTACGACGTGATAAGCCTGATTTTTTTGACAGTTCCGGTTTATTCATTATTTTAGTTTTAGGTTCTTTCCAAAATTAATGAATAACTTTAAAAACAGTTGTAAACTTCTCATCTAATTTTTGAATGGTTATTTTGAATTAAATTTGATTACCGAATTATCGTATATACGATAACTTCCTTCGCATAAATGATAAAATCATCAAATGCCAAATCCACGATTAAATCAATACAAAACAAAAAAGATTTCAATAACTTTCTCCTTTTCTATTTTTTTACCTACATTTAGTTAAACAGAATTTTAGCAGATTATTAGATTGCTTTATTTGAAAGCGATATGATACAAACCTAAAATGTTATTCCATTAATAATGATATTCATTGTTAACATTATTACATAATAGATGAAAAATATTGTTTTTATACATGGAAATTCAAGTTCTTTAAGAGCAATAGAACCCGTAACCAGGTTATGGGAAAATGATGCTAAAATTATCAGTTTTGATCTTCCCGGACATGGTAAAGAAAAGTGGACCGGAGATTATTCATGGGGAACCATAAAGAAATTTCTGACTGATAAAATCAATAAAATTAAGGGGGATAAACTTTTACTTGGGAATTCTGTGGGCGGACATTATGCCATTGAAATTGCCCCTGAAATTGAATCACTGAAAGGCCTGGTTGTCTTTGGAGCACCTCCGTTAAAGCTTCCTCTAAATCTGGAAGAAGCCTATGCTCCCAATCCTTATTCGGGTACTTTTTTTAAAGAATTTCCGGAAAGTGATGAACTGAACAACACACTTAACGGAGCAATTTTTAATGACGATGCCCGGAACATAATTCGGGAAGACTTTTTAGCAACCGATCCAAAATACAGATCCACCTTTTTAAATGACCTCACCAATTCAAATGACGTTTTAAACGAAGCCGAAATATTCAGTTCGCTTAAATGCTCTAAATATATTATTAGTGGCAAACTGGATCCCACTGTCAATCTCGACTATTTGAAACAATTGCAACAAGAAACTGTATCCCCATTCAAGTTAATGGAAATCGGTGGGTGCGGACATTACCCGACTTTGGAAAAACCGGAAATGTTTGCTAAGATTTTAGGCGAAATTTGTGCAGAAGTTTTTCAGTAAAATGCAAGCTCTTTCTTTTGTTTAAATCACCCCTTCTTTAACACATTTAGCAATCAGTTCAGCGGTATTCTTACAATCCGATTTTTTTAAAATATTACGTTTATGCGTGTTAATAGTATGAGGTGAAACATAGAGTTTTTCAGCAATTTCATTGTAGGAAAATCCTTTTGAAAGGAATTCGATAATGTCGATCTCCCTGTTTGTAAAACGTTCTTTGTAGCTACTAATCAGAAATTTGTCAGGGTCACTGGTTTCTATCGAATAATAAGATGGCCTTTGAGTACTGATAAACGACATTTTATGGTTATATGGAATATTCAAATGGGTAACATCGGTATGCACACACATCGTTTGCTGTACTTTGCCCCCAAGTGAAACATTAATGGCAGTAGATTGATGTAAAATGGTTTTGTACGTTCCATCCGCATGCCGCAGTCGCATTAAATACGAAACTTTATAAAGCGGTATATCTTCCGGGGGTACTTTATTTAACAAAAAGTTTAACGAGACGGCTTCCTTTTCATGCATTTTCTCGATATCTTCAGGATGCAATAGGGAGAAAACTTTTTCAACACTAAATTCTTTAGCCTCAACACCCAAAACATCTCTGGTACTTTCACTTACATAGTCGAGTGTAAAACTTTCCATATTGAATACAAAATAATAAACCGGCCCGGCAGAAAAAAGTGCAGCCATTCGATTAATAATATTCTCAATGTTTTTCTTTTGATTGGGATGAAGAATTCTGTTTTTCGATGTCCAAACATCCATTACTTTTACAACCCCGGAAGAACTCATTTTATAAAAATTTTGTTTTGTTAAATTACTCCTTCTTTTATGCTCCTGGCAACTAATTCAGCCGTATTTCTGCACTTCGATTTCTTTAAAATATTACGCTTATGTGTATTAATCGTATTGGGTGAAACCTCTAACAATCCGGCAATTTGTTTATAATCCTTTCCCTCTGAAATATGTTTAATTACTGTTATTTCCTGTTTTGTAAATTTTTCGGCAAAATCATTTGGCACGAATTTATAGGGAGGTGTGGTTTCCAGTGAATAATAAGATGGCCTTTGCTGACTTATAAAGGAAATTTTATGATCTACTTTAATATTAAAATGATCAACATCGGTTAGTACTCCCAAAACGTGTTGAATTTTGCCATCGATAGAAACATTAATTGGAGTTGCCTGGTATAAAAATGTTTTAAATTCACCTTTTTTGTTTTGGATGCGTAATAGATAGGAAATTTTGTATAACAATATTTCTTCGCTGGAAATGTGATTCATTGTAAAATCCAAAGAAACGGCCTCTTTCTCAAACAACTTTTCTTTATCTTCCGGGTGCATGGCCTCAAGTACCTGCTCCAATGTCAGTTTTTCCGGATCAATTCCCATGATCTCTTTTGAACCACCGCTTGTATATTCAATTTTATATTCATGAAAATTAAGAATAAAGTAAAAGAAGGGGCCTATTGTAACCATGTTGGAAATCGCGTCAATAACCTTCATCGAAATATTTTTCTTACTCGGGGCAAGAATTTTATTCTTTGATTCCCATACACTCATTACTTTATCGATTCCGGAACTACTCATTTCATAAAAGGTTTACTCTGGTCAAATCACTTGTTGTACACATTATGCAATATGTTTATGTGCACAAATTTGGGTCTGCACTATCTGTAATAGTATATAATTTGTTAACAATCCTTATTTAGAATGGTTCAAAATACCTAAAATTGAGTATTTACTTGTGTGCTTTTCGCCCGTATCTTTAATCGGATAAAAATAGGGTTTAATCTCAAATATTATTTATTATGAAAAAAAATCTACTCTTTCTTATTGCGTTAAGCTTTTTTGGGTTGGCGCATAGTCAATCAACAATTTTTACTAGTAGTGGAAATTATATCGTTCCAGATGGTGTAACTCAAATTAAAGTAGAAGCTTGGGGAGCTGGTGGTGGTGGAACCGTAATGACTCAACCAAATTATCCTCCAGGTGGTGGTGGTGGTGGTGCTTACTCAGGAATTACAATAACAGCTAATACTGGTCAAATTTTATCTGTGAGGTGTGAGGAATTGGTGGCTCCGCAGGCAATCCTGGAGGTGTGAGTTCAGTGTCAATAAATAGCGAAATTATTGTAAAAGCTCAAGGAGGTATGCGAATTTGGGCCAGTTCTAATTGGAGGACAAGGAGGTCAGGCTTCAGCTGGAATTGGAGACATAAAATTCTTTGGTGGGAGTGGTGCTGGGAGGGCTTTATTACTATGGTGGCTTTATAATCTGGCCCGGTGGAGGAGGTGGCTCTGCATTTGAAACAAGCAATGGACAATCAGCAATTTATTCAACAGGAGGGAGTGGTAAAGGTAATGGAGGTAATGGAGGAGTCCACCCTATCCAGGGAGTTTCCCAGGTGGAGGCGGGGGAGGAAAAAATATTAATTATTCAGGCTCATCAGCTAGTGGCGCTAACTGTCAGGTAATCATTACTGAGTTGGGATGTGATCAAATTCAGCCTGAATTGGCTTCGATCCCCAATATAATGTGCAATGCGAAGTAACAACTTTAACCCCACCCACTGCCACCAATGATTGTGGCCAGCAGTTTACGGGGACTTCCGATGTTACTTTACCGATTACTACCAAGGGCACAACTGTTGTTACCTGGACTTACGATGATGGAAATGGAAATACGGCGACTCAAACACAGATTGTGGTAATTGATGACACTACTCCACCAACAGTTGTTACCCAAAACATTTCAATTGACCTGGATGCCACAGGCAATGCCTCGATCACTGCCGGCGAAGTGGACAACGGTTCTTCGGATGCCTGTGGAATCGCATCCATGAGCGTTTCGCCAGCTGCGTTCACCTGTGCCGATGTCGGAACAAACTCCGTGACACTGACCGTGACCGATGTCAATGGAAATTCCAGCACGGCCAACGCAACGGTGACCGTCAATGATGTGATTCCTCCAGCTGTGATTACCCAAAACATTTCAGTTGACCTGGATGCCACCGGCAATGCGACAATTGCTGCCGCCGAGGTGGACAACGGTTCCAGTGATGCCTGTGGGATCGCTTCCATGAGTGTTTCACCAAGCTCGTTCACCTGCGCCGATGTCGGCACAAACACAGTGACCCTGACTGTAACCGATGTCAATGGGAACTCCGCAACCGAAACAGCAACGGCTACTGTGAATGATGTTACTCCACCTCTGCCTGATGTGTTGCAGCTTGCCGATGCTACTGGCGAGTGCGGGGTGAACCTGACAGCGCCCACTGCAACGGATAACTGTGGGGGAACCATAACTGGAACGACTGCCGATCCGTTATCCTACACCCAGCAGGGAACTTACAATGTCACATGGACTTATGACGATGGACACGGAAATACAACAACCCAAACACAGAATGTGGTGATTAATGATGTAACGCCTCCAACCATCACTTGTGCAGATGTTACAGCAAGCACAGGAACAGAAAATTGTGAAGCAGAAGTATCGGTTCCGGCTCCGGAAGTAACCGATAATTGTAGTGCATCTTCCGGAGCACTTGATTTTGATGGAAGTAACGATTATGTGGAGGTTCAAAATTTCCCATTTTTAAATAATTTTACCTTGGAAGCCTGGGTTAACCCTATTATTCCTACGTTGAGGCTATCGGGCCGTTTTAAGTAGGGGAGCCGTTTTTGATGATAATACTAATTTCTGTTTTAGGATTCCGTTATCGTAATATTTCAAATGATTACCGGATTTATGTTTATATACACAACGGTAATACTATTTACGGCCGTGAAACCGTTATTCCAAATCCTTCAGGTACATGGGGACACATGGCTGCAAGTTTCGATAGCCAAAACAAAAAACTGACTATTTTCTGGAATGGAACAGCTATTGATTCGGTAGATTTTGACTGTCACCCCCGCAGATGGTGGACAAAATTTTCGTATTGGTCCCCGGCCAGCACTGACGTTCAGGATTATCCTTTGGACCGGTATGTTGGGGATGTGCGTATCTGGAACAGAGCGCTGAGTGAATCAGAAATCGCCTCTGAGTATAATCATCTACTAACAGGGAATGAATCCGGTTTGGTTGCTTATTACAATTTCGAAGATGGTACGGGTAGTACAACTTTAACCGATCTTTCTCCCAATGGCTACGATGGAACTTTAATGAATATGGATCCTTCAAACGACTGGACTACTTCGGGAGCTTCAATTGGCGCCTACACGCTCGCGAATAGTGTAACCGGAACCAGCGATGCTTCAGGGATTTACCAAAAGGGCGAATACAGAAGTTGTTTGGACAGCTACCGATGCAAATGGAAATTCTTCTTCTTGTACATCAACGGTTACCGTTGAAGACAACACTCCCCCGGTTGCAGTAGCCAAAAACCTAACTGTTGAACTGGATGAAAACGGACAAGCCACAATCACACCAGAACAAGTTGACAATGGTTCGAGCGACAATTGTGAGATTGATACAATGAGTCTTAGTGAAACCAGTTTTGATTGTAGCGACGTTACTACATCAAGTGCCAATTTTGCCCTTGATTTTGATGGGGAGAATGATTATATTAATATCCCTTTCTCTACTTCGTTCATCCTGAATAGTTTTACCGTTGAATGTTGGGTAAAAACTACACAAACAGCACCTTATATCCGACTAGTAACGAAACCGGCAGGAGGGAACCAAAATTACAGTCTTGTATTAAACGATGGAAAACCTCACATAAGATTTGATGGTGGCACCGGTCAGAATTATGCTGAATCTCCAACATCAGTTGCGGATGGGAACTGGCATCATCTTGCAGGCGTTCATGACACTGACAACGATACGATAAAAATATATGTGGATGGTGTCCTAATGGCATCCTCATCTACAACAGGAAATCCAGTATCAAGTACTGAAGACATGTTTATTGGTAAGTTTAGTTCCAATTACGGAGGTTATTTCAATGGGAGTATCGATGAAGTCAGAGTTTGGAACATTCCAAGATCAGCATCACAAATTTCAACTGATTTTAATAAAGCTTTAAGTGGTTCCGAAACCGGATTACTGGTATATCTAAATTTAAATGAAGGAGCCGGGAATTCAGTTAATGATTTAACAGGAAATGGGAACAATGGCACATTACAAAATATGGATCCTTTTCAGACTGGGTTGCAGGACCATCTGCAATACAGAGCCAGAGTGGTCAGGAGGTTATTCTAACAGTTACCGATGCCAGTGGAAATTCATCCACCGCCAATGCAGTAATTACGGTTGAAGATAATCTTCCACCCAATATTGTTGGCCAGAATATCACGGTTACACTAACAGCAAATGGAACAGTAAGCATTTTACCGGAAGATGTTTTGGTAAGTGGTTCAGATAACTGTACTCCGGTTAGTTATTATTTGAGTCAAAATACTTTTGACGTGCAGGATGCATTAAACAGTCCGGTAACGATTGATCTAACAGGAACTGACGATCATGGAAATTCAACCACTGTTCCGGTACAGGTTACAGTTATTGATCCAGTGCCAACCGCTATTGCACAGGATATCACAGTTGAACTCGACAATACAGGAAATATAACCATTACACCTGAACAGGTTGATAACGGGTCAAATTCTGTGGTTGGTATACAAAGTCTTACTCTTGATAATGATATGTTTGATTGCAGCAATATAGGTGATAACACTGTAATCTTAACCGTGACAAGTACTTTAGGTGCAACAGCCACTGCAACCGCCACAGTTACCGTGGAAGACAATATTCCACCAGTTGTCGTCACCCAAAATGTTTCCGTTGACTTGGATGCCACAGGCAATGCCTCGATCACTGCCGCCGATGTGGACGACGGTTCTTCTGATGCCTGTGGGATCGCTTCCATGAGCGTTTCACCAGCTGCATTCTCCTGTGCCAATGTAGGAGCCAATACAGTAACACTTACCGTGACTGATGTCAATGGAAACTCCAACACGGCCAATGCAACAGTCACCGTCAATGATGTAACCCCGCCAACTGTTGTGGCACAAAACATTTCTGTTGATCTGGATGCCTCCGGCAATGCGACAATTACTGCCGCCGAGGTGGACAACGGTTCTTCGGATGTCTGTGAAATCGAATCGATGAGCGTTTCACCAGCTGCCTTCACCTGCGCTGATGTCGGAACAAACACAGTGACTCTGACTGTGACCGATGTCAATGGAAACTCCGCAACCGGGACAGCAACGGCTACCGTCAACGATGTGATGCCGCCAGCTGTGGTTACCCAAAACATATCGGTTGACCTGGATGCCTCCGGCAATGCCTCAATCACTGCGGCCGAGGTGGACAACGGTTCTTCGGATGCTTGTGGAATCGCATCCATGAGCGTTTCGCCAGCTGCCTTCACCTGCACTGACGTTGGTACAAACACAGTGACCCTGACCGTGACCGATGTCAATGGAAACTTCAACACAGCCAATGCAACGGTTACCGTCAACGATGTGATGCCGCCAGCTGTGGTTACCCAAAATATTTCCGTTGACCTGGATGCCTCCGGCAATGCTTCGATCTCTGCCGGCGAAGTGGACAACGGTTCTTCGGATGCCTGTGGGATTACTTCCATGAGCGTTTCATCAAGCTCGTTCACCTGCGCCGATGTCGGTACAAACACTGTGATCCTGACTGTAACCGATGTCAATGGAAATTCCAACACAGCGAATGCAACAGTTACCGTCAATGATGTGGCGCCGCCAGCTGTGGTTATCCAAAATATTTCCGTTGACCTGGATGCCTCCGGCAATGCTTCGATCTCTGCCGGCGAAGTGGACAACGGTTCTTCGGATGCCTGTGGGATTGCTTCCATGAGTGTTTCACCAAGCTCGTTCACCTGCGCTGACGTTGGTACAAACACAGTGACCCTGACCGTGACCGATGTCAATGGAAACTCCAACACAGCCAATGCAACGGTTACCATCAATGATGTGACGCCGCCAGCTGTGGTTATCCAAAATATTTCCGTTGACCTGGATGCCTCCGGCAATGCTTCGATCTCTGCCGGCGAAGTGGACAACGGTTCTTCGGATGCCTGTGGGATTGCTTCCATGAGTGTTTCACCAAGCTCGTTCACCTGCGCTGACGTTGGTACAAACACAGTGACCCTGACCGTGACCGATGTCAATGGAAACTCCAACACAGCCAATGCAACGGTTACCATCAATGATGTGACACCGCCAACAGTTGTTACCCAAAACATTACCGTTGGACTCGACGAAAACGGACAGGCAACAATCACTCCCGAACAGGTGGATGATGGCTCAACCGATAATTGTGAGATTAAAAGTCTGAGCTTGAGTAAAACCAGTTTTGATTGCGGAGATGTAAATTCCGTTCAAAATTCGGGATATGCTGTTTCATTCTCCGGAAATGGGGAATACGTGCAAGTTGGAAGTTCTCCTGTTTTGAAAGTTTCTTCAGCGCTAAGTATTGAAGCGTGGGTTTATCCAACCGGATATAATTCAAATGATGAAATAATTGTAAGCAAGGAAGGAGAATATGAACTGGCTTTGTTTCCGGATGGAACACTTCGATGGGCAATTGCTAATTCCGATCCGGGATGGGCATGGGTAAATTCAAATCAAATAATACCGTTGAATCAGTGGTCTCATATAACTTTTGTTTATAACGGAGTAGATGCTAAGTTGTACATTAACGGCACTTTGGCCTTTTCTTACGGAACATCTGGTGCCATTGGTGATCAATTTCCAGGATCGGATGATTTTAGAATTGGCAATCGTCAATTTGGGGGACTACCATTTATTGGCCGAATTGATGAGGTAAGGGTTTGGAATACAGTTTTAACTGAAACTCAAATTCAAAATCAATACAACAAAAAGTTAGTTGGGACCGAACCTGGCCTGCAGGGATATTGGAGCTTTGATGAAGGTACTGGTTCAACAACAGCTGATTTGACTCAAAACGGCAATAATGGAAATTTAACCATCCCGTCAATGTGGATTTCCCCAGGGGCACTGCAAATGCAAACAACAAGTGGAACTTCGGTAATTTTAACGGTAACCGATGTGAATGGCAACTCCAACTCAGCTAGTGCCACAGTCACGGTAGTTGACAATATTCTTCCAACGGTTCAAACTCAACCTGCAACGATTTATCTCAATGCAAACGGAGAGGCTTCCATTACTGTTGCAGACATTGACAACAGCTCGTTTGATAATTGCGGAATTGCTTCGCTAAGTCTGAATAATACAGACTTTACCTGTGCTGATGTCGGTGCCAACACCGTAACACTGACCGCAGTAGATGTGAACGGAAACAGCAATTCAGCCACAGCAACGGTAACTGTAGTTGACGATATTCTTCCAACGGTTCAAACTCAACCTGCAACGATTTATCTCAATGCAAATGGAGAGGCTTCCATTACTGTTGCAGACATTGACAACAGCTCGTTTGATAATTGCGGAATTGCTTCGCTAAGTCTGAATAATACAGACTTTACCTGTGCTGATGTCGGTGCCAACACCGTAACACTGACCGCAGTAGATGTGAACGGAAACAGCAATTCAGCCACAGCAACGGTAACTGTTGTTGACGATATTCTTCCAACGGTTCAAACTCAACCTGCAACGATTTATCTCAATGCAAACGGAGAAGCATCTATCACGGTTGCAATGATTGACAACAACTCGTTTGATAATTGCGGAATTGCTTCACTCAGTCTGGATAATACAGACTTTACCTGCGCTGATGTCGGTGCCAACACCGTAACACTGACCGCAGTAGATGTGAACGGAAACAGCAATTCAGCCACAGCAACGGTAACTGTAGTTGACGATATTCTTCCAACGGTTCAAACTCAACCTGCAACGATTTATCTCAATGCAAATGGAGAAGCATCTATCACGGTTGCAATGATTGACAACAACTCGTTTGATAATTGCGGAATTGCTTCACTCAGTCTGGATAATACAGACTTTACCTGTGCTGATGTCGGTGCCAACACCGTAACACTGACCGCAGTAGATGTGAACGGAAACAGCAATTCAGCCACAGCAACGGTAACTGTTGTTGACGATATTCTTCCAACGGTTCAAACTCAACCTGCAACGATTTATCTCAATGCAAACGGAGAAGCATCTATCACGGTTGCAATGATTGACAACAACTCGTTTGATAATTGCGGAATTGCTTCACTCAGTCTGGATAATACAGACTTTACCTGCGCTGATGTCGGTGCCAACACCGTAACACTGACCGCAGTAGATGTGAACGGAAACAGCAATTCAGCCACAGCAACGGTAACTGTAGTTGACGATATTGCACCAACAGTTCAAACTCAACCTGCAACGATTTATCTCAATGCAAATGGAGAGGCTTCCATTACTGTTGCAGACATTGACAACAGCTCGTTTGATAATTGCGGAATTGCTTCGCTAAGTCTGAATAATACAGACTTTACCTGTGCTGATGTCGGAACAAACACGGTAACACTAAATGCAGTGGATGTGAACGGAAACAGCAATTCAGCTACAGCAACGGTAACTGTTGTTGACGATATTCTTCCAACGGTTCAAACTCAACCTGCAACGATTTATCTCAATGCAAATGGAGAGGCTTCCATTACTGTTGCAGACATTGACAACGGCTCGTTTGATAATTGCGGAATTGCTTCGCTAAGTCTGGATAATACAGACTTTACCTGCGCTGATGTCGGTGCCAACACCGTAACACTGACCGCAGTAGATGTGAACGGAAACAGCAATTCAGCCACAGCAACGGTAACTGTAGTTGACGATATTGCACCAACAGTTCAAACTCAACCTGCAACGATTTATCTCAATGCAAATGGAGAGGCTTCCATTACTGTTGCAGACATTGACAACAGCTCGTTTGATAATTGCGGAATTGCTTCGCTAAGTCTGGATAATACAGACTTTACCTGCGCTGATGTTGGAACAAACACAGTAACACTAAATGCAGTGGATGTGAACGGAAACAGCAATTCAGCTACAGCGACGGTAACTGTTATTGACAATATTGCACCAACAGTTCAAACTCAACCTGCAACGATTTATCTCAATGCAAACGGAGAGGCTTCCATTACTGTTGCAGACATTGACAACAGCTCGTTTGATAATTGCGGAATTGCTTCGCTAAGTCTGAATAATACAGACTTTACCTGTGCTGATGTTGGAACAAACACGGTAACACTAAATGCAGTGGATGGGAACGGAAACAGCAATTCAGCTACAGCGACGGTAACTGTTGTTGACGATATTCTTCCAACGGTTCAAACTCAACCTGCAACGATTTATCTCAATGCAAATGGAGAGGCTTCCATTACTGTTGCAGACATTGACAACGGCTCCGTTTGATAATTGCGGAATTGCTTCGCTAAGTCTGGATAATACAGACTTTACCTGCGCTGATGTTGGAACAAACACAGTAACACTAAATGCAGTGGATGTGAACGGAAACAGCAATTCAGCTACAGCGACGGTAACTGTTATTGACAATATTGCACCAACAGTTCAAACTCAACCTGCAACGATTTATCTCAATGCAAACGGAGAGGCTTCCATTACTGTTGCAGACATTGACAACAGCTCGTTTGACAATTGCGGTATTGCTTCGCTGAGCCTTGACAACATGGACTTCACCTGTGCAAATGTTGGTGCCAATACGGTAACACTTACCGCAGTGGATGGGAACGGAAACAGCAATTCAGCTACAGCGACGGTAACTGTTATTGACAATATTGCACCAACAGTTCAAACACAGCCAGCAATAATTTATCTCAATGCAAACGGACAAGCTTCAATTACTGTTGCAGACATTGACAACGGTTCGTTTGATAATTGTGGAATTGCTTCGCTAAGCCTTGACAATATGGACTTCACTTGTGCAAATGTTGGTGCCAACACCGTAACACTAAACGCAGTGGATGTAAATGGAAACCAGAATTCTGCTACAGCAACAGTCACGGTAGTTGACAATGTTCTTCCAACGGTTCAGACTCAGCCTGTAACAATTTATCTCGATGCAAATGGAGAAGCATCTATCACAGTTGCAATGATTGATAACGGTTCGTTTGATAATTGCGGTATTGCTTCGCTGAGCCTTGACAACATGGACTTCACCTGTGCAAATGTTGGTGCCAACACCGTAACACTAAACGCAGTGGATGTAAATGGAAACCAGAATTCTGCTACAGCAACAGTCACGGTAGTTGACAATGTTCTTCCAACGGTTCAGACTCAGCCAGCAATAATTTATCTCAATGCAAACGGACAAGCTTCAATTACTGTTGCAGACATTGACAACGGTTCGTTTGATAATTGTGGAATTGCTTCGCTGAGCCTTGACAACATGGACTTCACTTGTGCCAATGTCGGTGCCAACACCGTAACACTAAACGCAGTGGATGTAAATGGAAACCAGAATTCTGCTACAGCAACAGTCACGGTAGTTGACAATGTTCTTCCAACGGTTCAGACTCAGCCTGTAACAATTTATCTCGATGCAAATGGAGAAGCATCTATCACAGTTGCAATGATTGATAACGGTTCGTTTGATAATTGCGGTATTGCTTCACTCAGTCTGGATAATACAGACTTTACCTGCGCTGATGTTGGAACGAACACAGTAACACTGACCGCAGCGGATGTAAATGGAAACCAGAATTCTGCAACAGCGACTGTCCTTGTACAGTTACGACCAACGACACTGGTCATTTCAGGTGAATTCTCAGGCCAGTATTCCGATCAAGTTGCACTTACAGCCACTTTAACAGATGATCTGTCAGGGTCAGGGTTATCAGGCAAACCGATTCTGTTCCAGGTAGGAACACAAAGTGTGTCAGCAAATACTGACGTGTCTGGAGTTGCTTCAACTACACTAATTTTAAATCAGGCCCCGGGTGATGTAATTTTTACCGCAAGTTTTGCTGAAGATTGTCCGTTCGCAGCCAGTTCAGATAATCAATCATTTATCATTGAGCCGGAAGATGTTTGTTACGAATACACAGGGCCTTTATTTTCTGCTACTTCAGGTGCTAATAGTTCTTCAGTAACCTTGTTGCTAACGGCAACCATCTATGAAATGGACGATCCTTATTCCGGAGATATTACCAATGCAAGTGTACAGTTTTATAGTGATGGTGGTGCTATTGGTCCAGCTTTGGTTCCGGTGGCCGATCCAAACGATCCTTCCATTGGTTATGTATCGCTTGAACATACTTTTACCATAAATCAGGATGCTGATAATTTTACGATATCCTTAGGTATAAATAATTATTACATCAATAATGATGAATGTGAAGATGTTTCTGTACTTAATGTATATCTTCCTCAAGGTGATTTTATTACGGGTGGAGGTTATCTAATAAATGAATCAAGTAGCGGTGAGTATGCAGGAGACCCTGGAAGAAAAACCAATTTTGGGTTTAATGTGAAATTCAATAAAAAAGGCAAGAATCTGCAGGGTAAAATGACAATTATAGTTCGTAGATTGGAAGCTGATGGCGTTCTTCATGTATATCAGTTCAAAACCAATGCTACCAATTCACTTGGAGTTAATCTGGGAGGAGCAGAAAGTTGCGACCTTGCTGAATTTACCAGTAAAGCCAATCTCTCCGATATTACCGATCCGTTGAATCCTATTAGTCTGGGAGGTAATCTGGAAATAAGGGCTACACTAACCGATTGCGGAGAACCTGGTGAAAATGATCAGATTGGGATTACTGTATGGGATGGGAACACCCTGTTGTTCTCTTCCAACTGGAGCGGTACTGAAACGCTTGAACAAAGTCTGGGCGGTGGTAACCTTAAGGTGCAGGCCGGATTTAGTTTGAGCGATGCAAGCACTTCAAAGAAATCTGCTGAAATAGCAACAACGATCGAACCGGAAAAGACTATGGATTTTGGACTAACAATATATCCGAATCCAACCAAAGGGGATGTGATCATTCAGTTTGAATCACCAATCAATCAAAGTGGAGAACTAATTGTTAAAGCGATAAATGGTCAGGAGGTATTAAGAAAAGAATTCCTGGAAACCAATCGTATCGATCTCGACTTAAAAGATCAGGTCAGCGGATTCTATTTGATAATAATAAAAACCTCTGATCAGGTTTATACAAGAAAGCTAATCCTCAAACATCAATAAATATTTGAGATTAAAGGGTAACAGGAACTTCGGTTCCTGCCCTTTTTTATCTTGTCCTTGTCATATTCTTATCAACACAAATGGTGAAATCAGCTATTCCTGTATTTTCAGGTTTTAACTCAGTAACGTTATCCTGCGAAACAGTAGTTATGGTAACAATATTAAGTTTTCGGTTTGCCTGTTTTAAATACCAGTTTATACTTTCGAAATTATCCGAATGATAGGAACCATTATAATGAATCAGTAGTTTCCTTTTCGACCAGTTTTTCATAATAAAATAAGCCATGGTAGCATCTTTTATAGCCTGCGCTTTGGGGAAATTTGGTGTAACGTGGCTTCCCATTCCAGGCATATTCATCATACTTTTATAACAATTGAGTTCAGGATCGTATTTAATCGGGAGTGGAGGTAAAAATGCTTTTGCCTCATTCGAAAGCTCTTCCAATCCTTCAAAACCTTTTTTATTTACCAGCGCTGCATAACGGCGTGGTACATTGGAAGCAACAAATTTAAGATGGTGCTTATTGGCAAATTCTACCAGCGGTTTATAATCAGTTTGATAGTTAGGCCATAAACGTGCTTCCGACTCAAAACTGCTTTGACTAATCAGGCTGTCCAGGTATTCATCCATTATCACCTGGTTATCGCTTTCAAACATTTCAGCTCCAATAACCAGATTGTCCTTTTTAGCATCGTACAAATCTTTGGTCACTTCCAGTTCGAGCCAGTGAGCGATCGGATTATCATGTGACTCGCCGAACAGCACAATATCAGCATCCTCCAACTCCTTCATCATCTTTTCATATTTTACTTTTTCCCTTTTTTATTAAACAGGAAATAAGCAGGTTTATCCGATTTAAAGGCGCTAAAAACAACAAATAATGATACTAAAACCAGGTACATTCTTTTCATGATAAACTTTTTAAACATTTTTTATACAACAAAATTCAAATGTCAGCAGTTGTAAAAAAGCTAACTTGGGCACAATGAAAATGATTTTTTTCGAATTGAAAAAATTTTACCTGATTATATTTTGGGTTTTTACAGGATTTTCAGGTCTGGCTCAGTATAAAACAGAAACCGTTTTTTTGGAATCAGGAGGCTTGGAAAGAAGTTATGAAGTTTTCATTCCTAAAGATTTTTCACCGGAGCAAAACCATCCACTTGTTTTTGTTTTACATGGAGGCGGAGGAAAAGCAAAAGGAATGATCCGTCTTACCAAAGCCAGATTTAATCAGCTGGCAAATTGTGAAAAAT
Source organism: uncultured Prolixibacteraceae bacterium (assembly GCA_963769925.1). GTDB lineage: Bacteria > Bacteroidota > Bacteroidia > Bacteroidales > Prolixibacteraceae > Draconibacterium. The sequence goes on along the minus strand of CAVYOB010000037.1, from coordinate 287,153 downwards.
TTATAGCAGTCTATCCAAATGGATACGGCAAAAGTTGGAACGACAGTGCAAGAGATACTTTTGGCCTTGCCCGAAAATTAAACATTGATGATGTGGAATTCTTTCAGGATATGATTGAAGATGTGCAGAAAAAATTATCAGTTGATACCAACAGGATTTTTGCCTGCGGGATTTCCAACGGCGGTTTTATGGTTCAACGTCTTGCTTTCGAACTTCCCGATAAAATAAAAGCAATTGGGGTTGTTGCCGCCAATTTAAGTGTGGTTCAATCACAAAAACCTTCCCCGCAAATACCTGTTCCGGCAATTTTTATTAATGGCACAAGTGACCCGCTTATTCCTTATAAAGGTGGTTTTGTTACCGTGCTGAACAACCGTCGGGGTGAAGTGTTAAGTGTGGGAGAAAGTATCGCACGCTGGAAAGAAATTAACGGTTGCGTAGGTGAACCTGAAATTTTTAATTACGTGGATTTAAAAAAGAACGATGGCTGCTCAGCAATGAAGAAAATCGTGGATAAATCCAAATCAACCGAAATTAAAAGTAGTTGAGATTACAGTTAAAAACGGAGGTCATACCTGGCCCGGAGCTCAGACAATATTTACCGGCCCGGTTAATAGGAAACACCTGCAACGATTTCAATGGCTGCGATGAAATATGGAATTTTTTTAAATCAATAGGATCAAAATAAATGGTAGAATCAGGAATTTTTTACAGTACGGTTGTCGATCCCGTTCTTACACCAATGAGAAAGAGAGTAACAAAAAAAATAAACCCGGGACAAAAAGTGATCGATATTGCCTGCGGAACCGGAGCGCAACTTTTCGATATTGCTGGAAAAGCAAACCAGATTACAGGTGTCGATCTTTCGGAATCAATGATAAATCATGCATTGAAAAAGGCACATAAACTTAGCCTGAAAAACGCCGATTTTTTTGTCTGCGACGCAACCCAGCTATCCCGATTTGAGGATAAAACTTTCGATGTGGCAATCATGTCATTAGCTTTACATCAATTTGATCCTCAACAATATGATTCGATACTAAATGAAATGACAGCGAATTGCGGAGACTATCATTCTTGTGGATTATGCAATACCGTTACCAAAAAACATTGTCGGGCGTGGAAGCCGGGTAGCTGAATTTTTTGCCGGAAGTGAACACTTTCAAGAACTTTAATCATTTTAACCGATTAGGTGGCTTGAATAATATCTTGCCAAGAAAATAATCTAACAATCATACAATCAGAAACTTTTGGATATGGAGCATTTCAATTGGTTATTTGTTCGAACGGCAGTTAATTAATGATCATATAAAATGATTTTCCCTTAATTTTAATCACTCGAAAAGACATATCTGCCATTAAATAATCCGATGACATTTTGACAATCGCCTTAGTTTGAATTTCTTCAATATTATTTCGAAAAATAAAATTTTGTTAAAAAGCGTTTGCTGGTGCAAATTATTCTTATTTAAAAAATATGTTGGCCAAATTATTGCGATCTTCGGTGTCGAATTTTTTATAACTACATTCTAAAAAATTTTAGATTTAGATAGGATAAAGATTTAAAATATCAGAAAATGAAACGAGTTCCGATTATTCAGAAGGAGTTCCTTGTCCGCCGAACAGGCAGGCATCTTATACTAATGAAAACAAAAATTTTAATAAGATGAAAAAGATATCAGTTCTAGCATCATGCATGCTTATGCTGTTGTTTACAGCATGTAATCAAAAATCTCAAAAACAATCGATGGAAAATAACTCAAATCTGGCCAACAATCCGTTTATAAAAGCCAGCACGTTGCCTTTTCAGGCACCCGACTTCAACAAAATTAAAGACAGCGATTTTGAACCTGCTTTTAATGAAGGTATAAAAGAACAACTGGAAGAGATTGATAAGGTTGCCAATAACGAAGATGAACCAACCTTTGAAAACACATTGGTAGAACTGGAAAAAAGCGGGCAGTTACTAACCCGTGTTGATAATGTTTTCGAAATGCTTGCAGGAGCTAATACCGATTCTGTTTTACAGGCCCTGCAGGAAAAAATTGCTCCCAAACTGGCAGCTCAAAGTGACGCCATTTTTCTAAATCCAAACCTTTTTGAGCGCATCAAACAGCTTTATCAGAAAAAAGATAAACTAAATCTTGATCCTGAGTCAGCACGACTACTGGATTATTATTATAAAGAATTTGTTCGTGCCGGGGCAAATCTTCCGGCAGAGAAAAAGGAAAAGCTGAAAAAATTAAATGAAGAAGAAGCTTCTTTGAGTGCTAAATTTACCAACCAATTACTTGATGCTACAAAAGCCGGGGCGCTCGTTGTAGATAACCAAAATGATTTAAAAGGATTGTCGGAGAGTGCTATAAAATCGGCAGCACGCAATGCAGAAGCCAATGGTAAAAAAGGTAAATTTTTACTTTCCTTGCAAAATACTACTCAGCAACCGGCCCTGCAATCGTTGGAAAACCGCGCTACCCGTGAGAAATTATTTGAAGCCTCATGGACAAGAGCTGAAAAAGGAGATGCCAACGACACACGGGAAACGATTAAACGTCTTGCAGAAATAAGGGCAGAAAAAGCTGATCTGCTTGGATTCCCGAATTACGCTGCCTGGACACTTCAGAATCAAATGGCAAAAACACCTGAAACGGTTGAAACTTTCCTCGCAAAACTGGTTCCACCGGCAACTGCAAATGCTCGTCAGGAAGCAAAAGATTTACAGGCAGTAATTGACAAAGAAAAAGGTGGTTTTAAATTGCAACCATGGGATTGGAATTTCTATGCTGAAAAAGTACGTAAAGCGCGTTACAACCTTGACGAAGAACAGGTAAAACCATATTTTGAACTTTGGAACGTGCTGGAAAACGGCGTATTTTATGCTGCCAATCAGCTTTATGGCCTGACCTTTAACCGCAGAACTGATATTCCTGTTTATCAGCCCGATATGAGAGTATATACCGTGATTGATAAAGATGGTAGTGAACTGGGATTATTTTATTGCGATTATTTCAAAAGAGATAATAAATCAGGTGGGGCATGGATGAGCAACGTTGTTGGGCAGTCGAAACTATTAGGCACCAAACCGGTTGTGTACAATGTATGCAATTTTACCAAACCGGCACCCGGCGAACCGGCCTTAATTTCGTGGGATGATGTAACAACCATGTTCCATGAATTTGGGCATGCACTGCATGGTTTGTTTGCTAACCAAATGTATCCAAGTTTATCAGGTACTGCCGTAGCACGCGACTTTGTGGAACTGCCATCACAGTTTAATGAGCACTGGGCGCTTTACCCAAAAGTATTTGAACATTACGCTCTTAATTATAAAACAGGCAAACCCATGCCGCAGGAACTGGTTAATAAAATTAAAAAATCAACCACATTTAACCAGGGATATGCTCTTACCGAAATTTTGGCTGCCTCGGATCTGGATATGCAATGGCATACTATTCCAGCCGGTGAAAAAATAAATTCGGTAGATGAATTCGAAAAGGAAGCATTGAAAAAAACGCACCTTGATATTCCACAAGTTCCGCCACGTTACCGTTCGTCTTATTTTCTTCACATTTGGAGTAACGGCTATTCAGCAGGTTATTATGCATACTTATGGGCCGAAATGCTGGATGATGATGCTTATGCGTGGTTCGAAGATAATGGCGGCCTGACCCGTGAAAACGGACAGCGGTTCCGCGATATGATCCTTTCTCGTGGAAACACCGAAGACTTGCATAAAATGTTTGTCAATTTCCGTGGCAGGGAACCCGATATTCAGCCAATGTTAAAAGATCGTGGGTTAACTAAAAAATAAATTCCTGTTTCTGTATTAATACAAAACCCGAATTAATAAATATACTTCCCCGAAATTTCCGGCAATAGAAATTTCGGGGTTTTTGTTTTACACCTTTTAACACCCTTAACATCTCGTAATTTTATTTAACAAAAGTTTGAATCCCTTAAATCGTATTAACATAAGTTCGAATTACATTTGACTTAGCAATGAAAAAAACCAAATCAAAAACAATTTTTCAATTACAATCTCAAAAGGAAATAGGAAATTTGGCAAACAATTAATGCCTCGAACAAGCACATGCAAAACAATTAATTGTGTCACAGATTCCCCGTTTTTGGGGAATCTTTTTTATTTAGCCATTTCTTCACGTAGCCATTTCGGACGATTAGTAGTAATTCCTGCGACTCCCAATTCTGCCAGATGTTTTGCTTCCGCAGGGTCGTCAACCGTCCAGGAATATACCTCCAATCCCTTTTCTTTAGCCAACGACATAATTTCTTTGTTAATCAGTGAATAATGCAAATTCACACCATCAAGACCTGCGTCCGCAGCCTCCGCAATTTTTTTTTCCAGGCCCATTTTGCTTGAGCTTAGCCAGTAGCATTTATGATCAGGAAAACGTGTTTTGGTTGCCAGAATGGTTTTCCAGTCAAATGCTATAAATACAATATTTTTGTTCGTTCCGTATTTTTCTAATATGCGTGCAATATGATCCAAAATTTCCGTACCGCTTTTTATTTCAACAATAAGTGTCTTCCCTTCAGGAACAGTTTCAATAATCTCAGGAAGATATGGAATCTTTTCACCTTTAAACTCCTCCCCTTTCCAAATTCCGGCATCCAGATCACGCAAAAGCATCGATGGTGATTTTTCAATATTTAGGTTTTTCTTGCCTGAACAGGTTCTCTTGGTATCCCCGTCATGAATTACCATAACCCGGGTATCTTTCGATAAATGAACATCTATTTCCACCGCGTCAGCACCCAGTTCCCATGCAAGCTTTGCCGAAGCAACTGTATTTTCAGGCGCCAGGTAAGAAGCCCCGCGGTGCGCTATTATCATCTGCTGTGCTTTCATTTGTAATCCAGTAATAATAAATAACAAGGTTAATATCGTTTTCATTGCCGCTCTGTTTATTCACCCGAATATACAAGTAAAAAACATTAAGCATGGGGTTATCATTAAAAAATGTAGATTTGTTTTTTCTTTTTAACAATAATGAATTCAAGGATTATCACAAAGCTCGGAATATTTTTTTTGAAGATACTTGCCCGATTCCCTTTTGGGCTAATTTACCTGATTTCTGACCTATTTTATTTTCTTGTTTTTTACGTTTTTGGCTACAGGAAAAAGGTGGTGATAAATAACCTCAAAAACGCATTTCCTGAAAAGACAGAAAAAGAACGAAGCCGGATTATACGAGGCTTTTACCACTACTTCAGCGACCTTGTAATGGAATCGGTAAAAATGAGTGGAATGAAAGAAAATGATTTTAGGGAACGCCTTAAGATCAGGAATCCTGAATTGCTCAATAAATATTTTAACGCCGGTAAAAGTGTAGTTGTTTTAGCCATGCATTACAACAACTGGGAATGGGGAACACACTTTTCAATGTATTTAAAACACAAGATACTGGCTGTTTATAAACCGCTTCACAATAAAGAATTTGATCGTTATATGATTAAAACCCGTTCGGTAAAAGGAACTGAGTTGATCAAAAATAACCAGATACTAAGACGGGTTATTCAGGCTGAAAAAAATAAAGAACCTGTGGCTGTTTGGCTGGCCAGCGACCAAACTCCACCTGCGTTTCACACCTCGTGGTACCTATTTCTAAACCAGGAAGCTATGTTCTATCCGGGACCTGCATTGCTTTCAAAACAATTCAATTTACCTTTGTTTTTCCAACACGTGGTAAAAACCGGTCGGGGAAAATATGAGTCGGTGATTGAACTTATTACCGAAAATCCGGCAGAAATGAGTGAAACTGAAATGATAAAAACCTACATTCGGAAAATGGAGGAAGTAATCAGCCATCAACCTGCCTATTATCTTTGGTCACACCGCCGCTGGAAACACAAGCGGCCAGAAGAAACTGAGCTCACTACATAAAAAAAGAGGAGCCGGTAACTTCACTATCTGGTCAATAGAAAGTGATTAGGTTGTTCGAATAAAAAATTCTTTTTACCGACTACCTCTGAAAAAACTGCACTCTTATGTTTATTTAATAATTTTCTATCTTAAAAATTCATCAATATTCTTTGCAGCAACTTTACCTGCTTCAATGGCATGAACTACAAGGCTTGCACCCCGTTCAACATCGCCGGCAGCAAATATTTTTTCTTCCGAAGTTTGCTTTTTCTCGTTTACTTTTACATTTCCACGCTGGTCGTACTCCAACCCCAACGTTTCAAGTATTCCTACATGTATCGGCTGAGTAAATCCCATGGATAACAATGCAAGTTCAACATTTATAATCTCATTTGTTCCGGGAACTTCACTCATCGCCCAACGACCGTTTTCGTCCTTGTTCCATTCTACCTGCACCACTTCAACTGCTTTCAGTTTTCCTTGTTCACCGATAAAACGTTTTGTGGAAAGGCTCCAGCGCCGTTCACAACCTTCGAGGTGTGAACTGGAAGTACGAAGCGTATTAGGCCAGTATGGCCATGGATTTTGCGGCTCGCGGTTTTCAGGCGGTTTGGGCAAAATCTCAATTTGAGTTACAGACAACGCCCGCTGCCGGGTGGAAGTCCCTACGCAATCGGAACCAGTGTCTCCTCCTCCGATAACAATTACTCGTTTATCTTTTGCCAGAATACGGTTTTCTTCCTGGATTTCCTGGCCGGCATTCACCTTATTTTGTTGCATCAGAAAGTCCATTGCAAAATGTACTCCATCAAGATCACGGCCTTCAACAGGAAGATCACGGGCTTGTTCGGCTCCCATGGCCAAAAGAACAGCGTCAAACTCATCCAGCAACTCTTTTTTTGTAATATCTACCCCGACGTTCACATTTGTTTTGAAAATCATACCTTCATCAACAAAAAGCTCAAGTCTGCGATCGATGACTCCTTTATTCAGCTTAAAATCCGGTATTCCGTACCGTAGTAAACCGCCAATGGCATCATTTTTTTCAAAAACGGTAACGGTATGACCGGCCCTGTTCAGCAAATCAGCTGCCGATAAACCTGCAGGTCCGGATCCAACAACTGCAACTTTCTTCCCGGTTCTAACTTGTGGCGGATTAGCCTTAACAATACCGGCTTCAAATGCTTGCTCTACAACTGAACATTCATTTTCACGAATGGTGACTGCTTCTTCATGAATAGCCAAAACACATGATTTCTCACATGGTGCCGGACAAATACGACCCGTTATTTCAGGGAAACTATTTGTTGAATGAAGAATATAATAAGCTTCATCTTTTCTTCCGCGATAAATGGCATCCTGCCATTCCGGAATCTTACTTCCCACGGGGCATCCCCAATGACAAAAGGGAATTCCACAATCCATACAACGTGATGCCTGCAGTTGCCTGTCTTTTTCATTCAGTGTCTGTTCAACTTCTCCATAATCGAAAACTCTTTCTTTCGATGGCCTGTATCCCGCCTCTTTTCGCGGCACTGTCATAAATCCTTTAGGATCTCCCATATCTTGATATCGTATTTTTAACGTTAAAAATAAGTTTACTCGTGACGTGATGGATCATCTTCCGTCAACTGCAATTTTTTCTGTAACTCTTTCAGTTTCTGTTCTTCAAGAACTTTCTTATATTCAAATGGAATTACTTTTACAAATTTTGGCAGGTACTCTTCCCAATTGGTAAGAATTTTGGCTGCCAGCATACTTTGTGTATAAAGCAAATGATTATTGATCAATTCCTGGAGTTCATGAATATCTGATTTATCTTCCACCGGCACCAGATCAACCAATCCACGGTTACAGTAGTAATCAAAATCTCCGGTTTCATCCAGAACATAAGCAATTCCGCCACTCATCCCGGCAGCAAAATTTCGTCCTGTTTTTCCGAGCACAACTACCCGTCCACCCGTCATGTATTCACAACAATGATCGCCGGTACCTTCAATGACTGCATGTGCGCCGGAATTTCTTACACAGAAACGTTCGCCAGCAACTCCGCGGATATAAGCTTCCCCACTGGTTGCTCCGTAAAACGAAGTATTCCCAATAATGATATTTTCTTCCGGTTTGAAAGTTGATCCTTCCGGCGGAACAACAATGATTTTACCACCGGATAATCCCTTTCCAATGTAATCGTTGGCATCGCCTACCAAACGGAATGTTACCCCTTTAACAAGGAAGGCGCCAAAACTTTGTCCGGCAGTTCCCCGGAAAGTACAGTTAATCGTATCTCGCGGCAAGCCAGCCTCACCGTACCGCCCTGAAATTTCTCCTGAAAGCATGGCACCAATTGTACGGTCAACATTAACGACAGAGCGAGAGATCCACACTTTTTCAGCACCCTGAATGGCTTTTTTGGCATCGCGGATCAAATCCAGATCCATATGCCCGCCACTCAACGACTCATTTTCATACGTATTATGAATATCATTTTCAGCAGCTTCTTTGGGAATGTATAGCAGTTTTGAAAAGTCAACATTTTTTGTTTTCCAGTTGATCACCTCCGGATTTATTTCCAGAAGGTCAGTTCTTCCAACAATATCTTCAAAACGAGTGAATCCCATTTCTGCCAGGTATTCCCTGATCTCCTGAGCAAGGAAATGAAAGAAATTAATGGTGTATTCTGATTTTCCTATAAATCTTTTTCTAAGCGTTTTATCCTGGGTTGCAATACCTGCCGGGCAAGTGTTCATATGGCATTTGCGCATCATTATACAACCAAGAACAATCAGAGCCGAAGTGGAAAAACCAAATTCTTCGCCTCCCAAACAGGCGAGTGTAACCACATCGCGACCGGTTTTTAACTGACCGTCAACCTGCAACTTTACTCTCCCGCGCAAGTTGTTCATTACCAATGTTTGCTGCGTTTCAGAGATTCCAAGTTCAACCGGTAATCCGGCATGTTTGATTGAACTTGCCGGACTTGCTCCGGTTCCCCCGTCGGAGCCAGCAATAATAATAACGTCAGAAAATGCTTTGGCTACACCAGCAGCAATCGTTCCTACTCCATCTTCGGAAACCAGTTTCACAGAAACTTTGGCTCTTGGATTTGTGATTTTTAAGTCGTAAATCAATTGTGCCAGATCCTCAATCGAATAAATATCGTGATGAGGCGGAGGTGAAATCAATGTAATTCCAGGGGTAGAGTGACGCAACTTTGCAATAATCTTGTTCACTTTGTATCCAGGTAACTGACCACCTTCTCCCGGTTTTGCTCCCTGTGCTATCTTAATCTGAAGTTCTACCGCGCTGGTGAGGTAATTGTTAGTCACCCCAAAACGACCGGAAGCTACCTGTTTAATTTTACTGTTTTTAATCGTACCAAAACGCTCGGCATCCTCTCCACCTTCCCCGGTATTACTGCGTCCGCCAATCGTATTCATTGTTACCGCCAGCGCTTCATGAGCTTCCTTACTAATGGAGCCATACGACATAGCACCGGTTACAAATCGCTTTGTAATTTCTTCCACTGATTCAACCTGATCAATCGGTATTGGATTTCTTTTAAAATTAAAACAGCTGCGGATAAATGCCGGTTTGCGGTTTTGCTTATCTACAAGTGCAGTATATTCTTTAAATTTTGAATAGTCATTTGTCCTGGTTGCCCATTGCAATAATCCAATGGTTTCAGGATTCCATGCGTGATGTTCTCCATATTTACGCCAGGCATAAATACCTCCATTTTCAAACCGGAAAGGCTCTGGCGTAATCTCTTTTTTGTAAGCTTCTTCATGGAACATTTGCACTTCTTTGCTGATCTCTTCCAAACCAACTCCGCTAATTTTAGAAACGGTTCCGGTAAAATATTTATCGATCAGGTCCTTACTAATTCCAAGCGCCTCAAACATTTGTGCTCCATGGTAACTACGTAACGTAGAAATCCCCATTTTCGATAACACTTTCAGAAGCCCTTTATCGATGGCTTTAATGTAATTTTTGCGTGCTTCTCCATATTCAAGGTTGATCTTTCCCTCTTTTACGATATGATCGATAGCGGCAAAAGCGAGATACGGATTTATTACGCTTGCACCATAAGCCAACAATAAAGCAAAATGATTTACCTCACGGGGCTCACCGGTTTCAACAATAATTCCCACCTGCATCCGTTTTTGAGTTTTAATCAGATGATGATGTACCGCTGCCACTGCAAGCACTGACGGAATTGGCGCATAATCTTCCGAAATATTTCGGTCGGTAAGTATGATAAAGTTCTTTTTCTCATCAACAGCTTTCTCAGCTTCAGCAAGCATTTTTTCAATCGCGGCTTCAAGTCCCTTTTTCCCTTCATTTACAGGAAATAACATCGGTATCGACTTGTGGGTAAAAAGCTGATCTTTTACATCCTTGATCTTTCCTAGGTCAGTGTTTGTGATGATTGGACCATCAAATTTCACCAATCGGCAATGTTGCGGATTTTCAGCAAGAATATTGGAATGTAAAGATCCAATATAATTTGTCAGTGCCATTACCAAACCTTCCCTTATAGGATCAATCGGAGGGTTGGTAACCTGGGCAAACATTTGTTTAAAGTAATCGAATAATCGCTTAGGTTTATCAGAAAAAACAGCCGGAGGAGCATCATTCCCCATTGAACTTGTCGGTTCTGCCCCGTTTACACTCATTGGCTGAATAATCTCATACATTTCTTCTTTTGAGTATCCAAATACCTTTGAATAAGTTTCAAAATTCTCGATGTAAGAAGGAACGCGGTTTCGAACAGGAATATCTTTCATAACCAACCTGTTTTCCTTCAGCCACATCTGATAAGGATTCCTACGGCTTAACTGGTCTTTAACCTCTTCATCAGGAATGATAATCCCCAATTGAGTATCTACCAGGAGGATTTTCCCCGGACGTAATCTGCCTTTTATTTTTATTTCCTCAGGTGCGAAAGTTTGAACTCCTACTTCCGAACCCATTACTATCATGTCATTTTTTGTAATTACATATCTGGAAGGTCGCAACCCGTTTCTGTCGAGTGTACCCCCAATATATCTGCCATCGGAAAAAACCATGGATGCCGGACCATCCCACGGTTCCATAATAGTGGAATGATATTCATAAAATGCTTTTAAACTTTCCGGGATCGGGTTCTTTTGGTTGAATGATTCCGGGATCATCATACACAAGGAATGTGCAAGAGATCTTCCTGTTCTGTGTAAAAATTCAAGCACATTATCAAACGACGCTGAATCTGATCTTCCAGGCTCAATAACCGGCAATAATTTTCCTAAATCATCTCCGTAAACTTCCGATTTCATCAACCCTTCGCGAGCTTGCATCCACAAACGGTTTCCACGCACCGTATTTATCTCGCCATTATGTGCCAGCATTCGAAAGGGCTGTGCCAAACTCCAGGTTGGGAATGTATTCGTACTGAAGCGAGAATGCACCAGTGCAATGGCGCTCTTAAATTTTGGATGTTTAAAATCGAGAAAATAATCACGTAACTGGCTGGGCGTAAACATCCCTTTATACACAATTATCTTTGCCGAAAAACTAGGCATGTAAAAAGCATCCTTATATTCCAGATTAGATTCCCGGATTTCCTTTTCGGCCTGTTTACGAACCAGGTAAAGTTTTCTTTCCAGTGCATCAATTTCAAGATTTGCCCGGACAAAAATCTGCTTCATTGCCGGCTCGGTAGTTTTTGCTATTTCTCCTGGAGCATTGCTGTCAACCGGCACATCGCGGTAACCAACCAGTTTTAATCCTTCCTGGTTGACATACTTACTTAAAATATCGATACAAAATGTTGCTTCGCTTTCTTCTTTGGGCAAAAAAATGATTCCCGTTCCATATTTCCCTTTCTCTCCCACGTCCAATTTAAGCACGTCGGTAATAAACTCATGTGGTATTTGCATTAGCATGCCTGCTCCGTCGCCGGTAGAATTATCGGCACTTTTGGCACCACGATGATCCATGTTTAGCAGAACATCCAATCCCCGCTCAATAATGTCATGCGACGGTTCTCCCTTAATGTGCGCAACAAATCCAATCCCGCAATTATCATGTTCATTCTCGGGGCGATATAACCCCTGCGCATCGGGTAATCTCAACTGCATCATTTTTATCTCCATTTTTTAACCCTATATTTACATACAAACACAGCAACCTAGAAATTTATCTAATTGCTGTGAATTTGAAAGCAAAAAAACTATTTTTCTTACGAAGTGAAATCAAAAATAATCAAACATCCTATATTTTACAATTGATTATGTTAATCTGTCGTGTTATATAATATACAATTAACCTTGTAAATTCAGTATAAAATTCAATTTCAGGAAGCATTAAATTTATCAAAAACATGACATTTGTCACATTTTCAAGAACTTAATAATTCTTATTTAGCAACTTTTCAATAACCAAATCAAGTTCCTCAAATCCAAACTTTTTCAGAATATGATTTTTATTTTCTGAAATTTTTTCAAGACATAAATTACCGATGCTTCCTTCGTGTGTGTGCTTTACAACTTTTTCAGGCTTAAATTGTCCTTTTTCAATTAATTCTCCTACTTGTTTATAAGCTTCGCGAAAAGGAATACCATCAAGAACTCTTTTGTTTACTTCTTCCACACTAAACAGATAATCATATCTGGGGTCTTCAAGAATGTGCTTATTTATGGTTATATTTTGTAAAGCAAGCGAGGCAATATCCAGGCAACTTTTCATTTCGTTGAATGCAGGAAGGAATAGTTCCTTAACAATCTGCAAGTCGCGAAAATAGCCACTGGGCAGATTATTTGTTAAAAGCAATATCTGATTTGGAATTCCTTGCAATTTATTGCATTTTGCCCGGAGAAGCTCAAAAACATCGGGATTCTTTTTGTGCGGCATTATACTTGAACCAGTAGTAAACTCGTCCGGCAAACGCACAAAATTAAAATTCTGGCTCATGAATAAACACACATCAAAAGCCAGTTTCGAAAGGGTTGCTGCAAGGCTGGCAACTGCAAAAGTCACTATTTTTTCGACCTTGCCCCGCCCCATTTGAGCGTAAACTACGTTGTAGTTCATTTTCCTGAATCCAAGCAAATCGGTTGTCATCTGCCGGTTTAAAGGGAAAGATGAACCATAACCGGCTGCAGATCCTAAAGGATTTTGGTCTGTAATTCTATACGCTGTTAAAAGCAGTTCCAGATCATCAGCTAATCCTTCTGCATACGCGCTGAACCACAACCCAAAAGAAGAAGGCATGGCAACCTGAAGGTGTGTGTAGCCAGGCATAAGCACATTTTTTGTTTCTTCCGCCCTTTTTAGCAAAACGTCAATTAGTTCCGAAGCATTGTTAACCAGTTGTCTTATTTCATTCCGGGTAAAAAGTTTCAAATCAAGTAAAACCTGGTCGTTACGCGATCGACCACTGTGTATCTTTTTGCCTAAATCTCCCAGTTTTTGGGTCAGTAAAAACTCAACCTGCGAATGAACATCTTCAACTCCTTCTCCAATTTTAAAGTCGCCACCTGAAGACTTTTCATACAAGCTTCTCAATTCACGAAGCAAAATATCCAGTTCCTCTTTTTCCAACAGTCCAATCGATTCCAGCATTATTACATGTGCCATTGAACCTAAAATATCGAACGGAGCCAGATAAAGATCCAGTTCACGATCTTTTCCAACCGTAAAATCTTCAATAGCTTTATTCACAGAAATCCCTTTTTCCCAAAGTTTCATTCACTTCGTTTTAGTATTTTAAACAAATATATTCATTTCAGGATGAATATGTACGGTTAACAACCCCTGATACAAATAATTAACACAACTTTCAATCAGCTTGTTAATGGTATTTATTGTAAGGTTCCAACAAAATTTGTCCGGCTTTAATTAAAAATTTCAACGATTACTTTAATTTCTGCGATATATTTGTATTTCGAATTGCGATTATACGACTAAATCATGCAAAATTCCGGAACTAAGAAATATATCATTTATATTATTCCATTGCTATTTTTATTGTATTCTGCTCCCGGAGCACTCGACTATGTTTTTCATTTTCCCGATGAAAAATATTACACTGATTCTGTGCTTCAAATGATGGACAAAGGTGATTATTTTACCCCTTATAAAGCCGATGGTTCTCCCCGGTTTTTAAAACCAATTTTAACTTACTGGGTACTAATTGGCAGCTATAAAATTTTTGGTGTGAGCACATTTTCTTCGCGTATTTTTTTCTGGCTGGCCGGTGCGATATTAGTTTTTGTTACTTTTTTGATGACAGAGTCGCTAACTAAAAACAGGAAAATTGCATTCACTGCTGCATTTATTACAGCGGCCAACCCACTTATATTAATCAGCGCCAGCCGATCGATTCCTGACATATTACTTGTTCTTTTTTTAACCATTAGTGCATGGGGGTTTCTGGAAATCCTGGTAAAGGAAAATCCGCAGAAAAAATTTTACTGGATGGCATACCTGGGAGCTGCGCTGGCATTTGAAACCAAGGGCCTTCCGGCAGTTGCCTTTGCCGGCGTTAGTATGTTATATCTTGTATTAAATCCTTGGAAAAGAAAAAAAATAAAGCATCTTTTTGAACCCTGGTCAATGATTGTTGCTGTGCTGGTTGCCATTAGTTGGTTTATTATTATGTATTTAAAACACGGTTCTGTTTATCTTGATTCCTTTTTTGCCGACCAGGTTGGTGAACGTGTTTCATCGAAAACTATACAAATATTTAAAAATATGGGATTGGGAATTGCTTTCCTTGTTGCCTATTTTATTCCCTGGATAATTATTGCTTTTTCTAAACCTGCAGAACTTAAAAAGTATTTTAATTCTTTGGACAAACAAAAGAAATCGTTTTTTGGCTTCATTTTCATATGGGCAATTTTGGTTGTCCTAATGTCGGGTGCAGTCTTTAAATTCTATGATCGCTATGTTTTACCCGTCATTCCATTAGTTTCCATCCTTTTTGCCTCAATATTAATGAAAAGTGAAACAGGCTTCAAAAAAACTATTATTTGGATTTTACTTGTTGTTAATTTAATAATTCTGGTTGTCAATATCTTATATTCATTTCTTATTTTACCCGATTGGGTTTTAATTACAGGTATTCTAACTGCATTGTTAATTCTGTTAAGTTGGGAGTGGGGAGCATTTAAAAAAATTTCCAAGGAAGTTGTTATTGCCAACGGTGTATTATTGTTGTATTTCAATGTATTTATCCTGCTTTATCCTCTGCTGATGCCAAACCCGGGAGAACAAATGGTTGACGCACTAAAAGAGTATGGAATGACGAAAACCGATAACATTTATGTGTATGGAAACATACGGGCAGCTTCAAACATCCGGATTCATTGTCATGATAAATGGAATGTTATCAGCATGGATACCGTTTTTGTAGTTCCACCATCCGGACAAAATAATTTTCTCGTATTCAATGAAAAGGAACAAAACAAACTCGATTTAAAGAACTACGATATTTTTAAAGGATCGGAAGAATGGAAACGGGTACCCATTTTAAAGTTTCCAGAATTTATGCAACAACCGGTGGCAGAATTAAAAAACAGCGGAACTCATTACCTGATTGCAAAACCTCGAAAATAAGAGTAAATGAAAAACCTGGGAAAAAAACATTATATCATAATCGGTGCATGGTTTCTGGTAAATCTTTTACAAGCCATTTTTACAGGGTTACACTCTGATGAGTCGTACTACTGGATGTATTCCCAACACCTTGCCTGGGGTTATTTTGACCATCCCCCTATGGTGGCACTTTTTATTTATCTGGGTCATACAATTTTCCCCGGAGAAATTGGCGTACGACTTTTCATTATACTTTTTTCTACTATAACATTTGCATTAATTTTAAATGAAATCAATGAAAAAAGTAATCTCTTTTTCGTAACCCTGTTCATTTTATCATTCCCGCTTGTTCATACACATATTGCCGGATTTCTGGCAATTCCTGATATCCCGTTACTTTTTTTCGTTTTGGTTTTTCTGCTGCTGTATAAAAAGTTCCTTGAAAAGCCTGGCTGGATTAATTCCGTTTTACTCGGAATTGTAATTGCTGCCATGATTTACAGTAAATATCATGCGTTTCTTGTCATCGGGTTTACACTATTCTCAAATCTGAAACTTTTAAAGAACAAATTCTTTTACCTTATCATTTTGATTGCTGTAATCCTGTTAATACCACACGCTCTCTGGCAATTCAACAATGATTTTCCAACCTTTAAATACCATTTGATTGAACGTGCCAAACCATTTCAGTTGAAATATATTCTTCCCTATTTGGGCGGTGTACTTTTAGTTGCTGGTCCCTTATCAGGTTTTTTGGTTCTTTGGAAACTACGGAAAATAAAAATACAGAACCTTTTTCAGCGGGCACTTATTTTTAATATCATTGGTTTTATAGCCCTGTTCTTCATCATGAGTTTTAAAAACCGGATTGAAATTCATTGGCTGGCTGCAATTATTCCAATGCTCATGTTTTTAACCTATCCGCTAATCAGGAATGATGCAAATACAAGAAAATGGTTTATTCGATTGGCACTGCCGGTAGTTATTTTGCTTTTTTTGTTCCGGATTTATCTTGCACTTGATGTTATTCCAAATGTTGGCCACCTAAAAATTACATTCTACAACCGCAAAAGCAATGCATTTCAAATAAAAGAACTGGCTCAGGGAAAGACAGTTGGTTTCTTTAATAATTATGCGGCAATAAGTAATTATATGTTTTATACCGGCGATTCCGCAGTTTATCTTTCAACACCCGATTACCGGTTTTGCCAGTACGATTTATGGAATTACCAAAGCTTTGCAGAAGGGAATACAATTATGGCTATCCAATCTAAACACATGGATCCACCCAATTTAACCCGAATGACTACCGGAGAAATGAAAGGATATATTATTATTAATGATTTTCAGTCGCTGAAAGATTTGAATATTATCATAAATAATATTTCGGAAAATAATAACGAATTTGTTTTTGATGTATCACTGAAAAATAATAACACATTTCCAATTGTCACCAATAACATTTCGCAACCTTCCCTTGTTTTAGGCCAGGATAAAAAAGAAATTGGCATTTTTCCATTTGATACTTTAATTACTTCAAGCCAAATTCTACCAATTAAAGAAGTTAATTGTCGGTTCTCAGTCTTAAAAACATTAATTTCCGAAGACACCCCCCTGATTTTATACACCCGGACAAAAGAAAATGTAAGAGGAGAGATGATCTCTGTTAAAAAAGAATTATTTCAGAAATAACCTGGCCTTTTTACCGTAGTAGTTGGTACCTAAACCTGCATTAACCTATAACTTCAATTCATTATCATTTGAACATAAAAATAGATTTATGTATATTATTTTTATATTTTGATAATATTTTGTCAGTATTATTCATTTTTATTGCCTTTTTGAAACAATTTTGACTCCAATATTAAAAATTTGTTAACACCCACACAGTTTCATACTAAAAAACACCCTTCGCTATAAAAATCATACATATTTTTGAACAGACAAGTATTTTCACAGGGGTCAAATTTAAATTTTAATATATTTTTTCGTTTTAATATATATTTTTCAGGGGTTAATATCAAAATGTATCATTTTTTAAAATACGAAGTGAAAAATCTAAAAACAAAATTTTAACTTTTAACAATTACAACTATGAAGAAGACACTTTTTTTTGCAACATGTTTGCTACTGTTAATTTCAATCACACCGGTAGCGAATGCACAGGAATGGAGTACCGGACTTGATATTTACTCTAGCTACATTTGGCGTGGATCGAAATTTGGTAGTGGCCCCGCATTCCAACCAACAGTGGAATTTGGCGCAGGAGATTTTACCCTGGGTGCCTGGGGTTCTGTTAGTGCAAGTACTGACGAAGGATTTGAAATGGATCTGTATGCCAGCTATGCTTTAGGTCCAGTTTCGCTTGGTTTAACAGATTACTATTTTGGTGGTGACTGGACTTCTGGGGACTATCATTATTTTGAGCCAAATATCAGCTTGGGTATTGAAGGATTCTCATTAATGGGAGCATACATGTTTATGCCTGATGGTTCTGTTAATGCTAAAGGTGAAGACAATAATGGTGATATGTATTTCGAAGCTGGCTATTCATTTGAAAAATTTAGTATTGGATTGGGTGCAGGTGAAGGCCAGTATACAATGCATGAAGATGATAATGGTGAAATGAAAGATGCATTCGGAATCTGCAATATCAATATTGGAACCTCAAAAGAAGTTAAAATAACAGATAGCTTTTCTCTTCCCGTATCTGGGGCAGTAATTCTCAACCCTACTACCGGTGGATTCTTTATTACGGTTGGAATTTCATTATAAACGAGTAAATACAAGTAATATGAAAAAAGTAGAGGCAGTTATACGCAAAACAAAATTCGAAGAGGTGAAAAGTGCCCTTTCGGAAGCAGGAATTGAATTCTTTTCTTTTTGGGATGTACGAGGTGTTGGCCAGGCACGGGAAGGCCGCATGTATCGTGGCGTAATTTACGACACTAGCAGCATCGAAAGAATAAAGCTCTCTATTATCGTTCGCGATAAAAATGTAGATAAAACTGTAAAGGCAGTGCTTAGTTCAGCCCGTACCGGAGAAATTGGTGATGGTAAAATATTTATTATCCCAATCGAAGATTCCTACAGAATCCGTACTGGGGAAAAGGGAGACGAGTCTCTTTTTATTAAAGGAAAAGAAGAGTAGAACCTAACAAGAAAAAAATATTATTATGGATCAAGCATTAACATTAGATACACTGGCCAAAACTTCGCAAGGAATGGCCATGTCAATTGACAGTTTATGGGTATTAATTGCAGCGGCACTGGTATTTTTCATGCAGGCTGGATTTGCTTTGGTAGAAGCCGGTTTTACCCGATCAAAAAACACCGTTAATATTCTTACAAAAAACCTGATAGACTTTGCAGTAGGTTCTCTTCTATTCTGGATCATCGGTTTCAGTTTCATGTTTGGTGATGATATTGCCGGATTTATCGGAAAACCAGATTTATTCATGGTTCACGGGTGGTCAGGAGGCATACCCGCTGAGGCATTCTTATTGTTCCAGACTGTGTTTGCTGCCACGGCTGCAACTATTGTTTCCGGAGCAATGGCAGAAAGAACAGAATTCAGAGCTTATTTCTATTATTCAATCGCAATTTCTGCCATTATTTATCCTGTATCAGGTCACTGGGCCTGGGGTGGAGGCTGGTTGTCGCAAATGACAACACCTTTCCACGATTTTGCAGGATCGACGGTTGTACACGGAGTTGGTGGTATTGTTGCATTAACAGGTGCAATGGCCCTTGGACCAAGAATTGGAAAATATAACGGGAAAAAAGTAAATGCAATTCCCGGACATAATATGACATATGGCGCCCTCGGTGTGTTCATTCTTTGGTTAGGTTGGTTTGGATTTAACCCTGGTTCTCAACTTGCAGCCTCCGGGACGGATAACGCAAACGCAGTAGCTCATATTTTCGTAACAACAAACCTCGCTGCAGCCGGCGGAACCGTTGCTGCTCTAATTGTTAGTTGGTTACGATATGGTAAACCCAGTTTAAGTTTTGCTCTTAACGGGGCACTGGCCGGTCTTGTTGCCATAACTGCTGGTTGTGATATTGTCAGCGATGGTGGTGCTGTTATCATTGGTCTGGCAGCAGGTACAATTCTGGTTTATACTGTTACCTTCTTTGATCATGTCCTTCACATTGATGACCCGGTTGGCGCAGTATCAGTTCATGGTATTGGCGGCCTTTTCGGTACGCTCATGGTAGGTCTTTTCGCTCAGGATGGAGGCTTGTTTTACGGAGGTGGAGCAAGTTTATTAGTATCGCAGTTTATTGGCGTTATTTCAATAGCTGCCTGGGCCTTTTTAATGGGATTTGTACTATTTAAAATATTGAAGGCAACCGTAGGGTTGCGTGTGCCCAAACGCATTGAGGAAGAAGGGCTCGATATCTACGAACATGGAGAAAATGCCTATAACTAATCTTCTTCAATTTCAAAGCCTGTAGCTGTCTGTTAGGCCCGCCAATCCCCGGCGGGCCTTTACAAGAGCTAAAAATAAAAATGAATAAAACAATTTTTGGTCAATAGGTGGTTTAGTTTAGTTAATTTATTCGGTAACACGAACGGAAACCGGCGCGTCTGCAGCCGGTTTCTTTTTTGTTAAAAAGTTTCAATAATAAATAACATCCCTTTCTCTTGTAAAAACCGAATTAAAATTATTTTTGCCTGTCTTAAAAATGAAAAATTATAATGCAAACCTGGTTCGAAAGCAAAGTAAAATATATAAGAGTTTCTGAAAGCGGGAACGAACAAATGGTGACTGAAAATTTTCTATTGGATGCTGTTTCTTATACCGATGCAGAAACAAGAATTATCAGGCAGATGCAACAAATGGTAAAAGGCGGTGAATTTACCATTGTCGATATTAAAAAATCACGAATTGCAGAAGTGTTTCCATACGAGTCGGGAGAATGGTGGTTTAAAGCAACCATAAACCTTGTAACCGTTGATGAAGAAGCCGGTAAAGAGAAAAAGGTTCGTTCATACTACCTTGTAATGGCCGATGATATCAAAGAAGCGCTGAACCGGTTAGAGGAGAGCCTGTCATATTTGGTTATACCTTATATAACAACATCAATGGCCTTAAGCACTATCGTTGACGTTTTTCCGTATGAACCTGCCGAATCAATGATACCAAAAGGGTTCACTCCAATGGATGAAACGGAATCAGTATAAGAAAAAGTCGGCCAGTATTCCAGCCGACAATTTTCAAAGTTAATTATTAAGTAATAGTTGAAGTTCAAATTTATAAATTCACCAGTGTCTTGTAAAAGTTAAACTGGTCACGTTTTATAGGGTCGAACTGGTAATATGCAATTGCAATCCGGCAAATGTCCTGGACTGTTTTGTAAATCTCGGTCATTTCTTTTTTTCCGTAATTATTCAGTTCGGCATCTTCTTCGAGTGCAGCAAAACATTCCTCAAACTTTTTAATTTCACGTGCACTTTCAAGAATTTTCATAAACAGTGAATCTGATGTTCCGCAAGCCACAATTTTTTTCCGGGTTTCAGCGTCAATGTTTTGTTCAAAAGTCAGAAGGAATTTACACATACTTAGATGATCCCCGTTTTTGGCATCGCTAAAAAATTCTTCATAACCGGTCTTTTCAAAGAAGTCTTTCAAAAACTTTTTGTCATCTTTGAAATCAACCTTTATTGAAGCACGAAGAACTTTCAGACTTTGCAAACCTGCAACCATAATTTCATGCCATTCCCGGTATTTCTTTTCATCCCACGCATCTATGTAATCCAGGTAATGTTTTTCGACAGTGTCTTCAACCCAGATATTCAGGGAAGTGGCATAAGCCAAATCCCACTCTGTGCGGATACTTGACAATTCATAAATGTTTTCTTTAAATGCTCTGGCAATTTTCCGGCAGGCAAGAATGGTAGCGGTACTGGTAGGACAAATAGTTAAGGTTTCCATTTAGCAGTAGTTTTATTGTGGTTATTTGTTTATTACAAAGCTACCAACTTGTGTTAAAAAAACCTGACAAAAGTGCTTAAATATAGAATGTTATACAATTATGTTATGAAACTATGTTACAAAACCATGTTTTACAAAACCTTTATCCTGATTTGAAAAAAGGAAATATGTCTTAAGAGTGTCTTCTTTTTAGTTCACTGGCGATATCTTCAATCCGAAAACCTTTGTGAGTAAGCAAAACAATGAGATGATAGACAAGGTCTGCCGATTCATAAATAAAATTTTCATCGTCGTTGGCCATTGCACCGATAATAGTTTCTACAGCTTCCTCCCCTACCTTTTGTGCAATTTTCCTTGTTCCGTCTTTAAATAATGAAGTAGTGTATGAACCCTCAGGCATTTCCTCTTTTCGCTGATCAATAAAATCCTGTAGGTATCTTAAGAAATGAATTTCGCTTTTTGTGTTTATTTCATCAAAACAAGTATCCGATCCTGTATGACAAACCGGTCCCACAGGCGAAGCTTTTATCAGCAGCGTATCGCCATCGCAATCTACCGAAACCGAAACCAGATTCAAAAAGTTACCCGATTCCTCCCCTTTTGTCCACAATCTGTTTTTTGAACGGCTAAAAAATGTAACTTTCCCTAACTCCAACGTTTTGGTTATAGCTTCTTCGTTCATATAACCCAACATCAATACTGTTTGAGTTTCATTATCCTGAATAATTGCCGGCACCAGTCCGTTTGACTTCTTAAAATCTATCTGTGAAATATTTTTCAGCTCATTCATTTTTCTTGTTTTTGCAAATTTAGTTATTCAAATCGAAACCTTTACCGAACTATGATACCTTGGTTTCGAAGATAAGCTTTCAACTCAGAAACAGGTATTTCATTAAAGTGAAAAATACTGGCTGCCAGTCCGGCATCGGCTTTACCGAGAGTAAATACATCTTTGAAATGCTCTTTTTTCCCTGCTCCACCAGAGGCAATAATTGGAATTTTCATTGATTCGGAAAGTTGTGACAGTTGTTGGTTGGCAAAGCCGTTTTTTGTTCCGTCATGGTTCATTGAAGTAAAAAGAATTTCACCCGCTCCCCGATCTTCAGCCTCCTTTGCCCACGAGAATAGTTCTTTATCTGTTGGAATGCGGCCACCGTTTACAGTCACAGTCCAATAATCATTTTCATCTCCCCGCGCATCAATAGCTACAACAACAAACTGGCTTCCAAATTTTATAGCAAGTTCATCGATAAGCCCTGGATTTCGAACTGCCGACGAATTAATGGAGATTTTATCGGCTCCCGCAGCAAGTAGTTTTTCAGCATCGCTAACCTCACTAATACCGCCACCAACCGTAAATGGAATGTTCAAATGCGCCGCAATTCGTTTTACCAGTTCCACAAACGTTTTTCTTCCTTCATGTGTGGCAGTTATATCAAGAAAAACAAGTTCATCAGCTCCGTCATCAGCATATTTTGCTCCCAATTCCACGGGGTCACCCACTTCGCGAATATTCACAAAGTTGATTCCCTTAACGGTTTGTCCGTTTTGAATATCCAGGCATGGTATAATTCGTTTTGCCAGCATACAACTGTTTCGAGTTTAAAGTTCCGAGTTCAACATTTAAAGAATGAACTTCTCAATTTCCATCAAAGTTATTTTATTCTCATAAAAGGCTTTACCAACAACAACACCCGGCACTTCTATTTCATTTAATTTTAATATATCTTCCATTGAAGAAACACCTCCACTGGCAATAATTTCTATTTCAGGGATCGTTTTCATAATTTCAGAATACAAATCAAAAGCAGGCCCCGAAAGCATTCCGTCGCGGCTGATATCTGTTGAAATCACTTTTTTAATTCCTTGTTTATGATAACTTTCTATAAAATCAATGATCGAAAGTTCGGTCGATTCCAGCCAGCCACTCACTGCAATTTTTCCTTCTTTTGCATCAGCACCCAAAATGATTTTTTCGCTTCCATAATTTTCAAGCCAACTCAGAAAAATATCTTTTTCTTTCACTGCAATACTTCCACCGGTAATCATGGAAGCGCCGGAATTAAAAGCAATTTCCAAATCCTCATTCGACTTTAATCCTCCACCAAAATCAATAATTAGATTCGTTTTTGCAGCAATACTTTCCAGCACCTTGTAATTTACAATATGCTTTGCTTTTGCACCATCCAGATCAACCAAATGTAACCGATGAATTCCGGCTGCTTCGAACATCTTTGCAACTTCCAGCGGGTCTTCATTGTACACGGTTTTTTGGTTGTAGTCGCCTTGTGAAAGCCGAACACACTTGCCTTCGATAATATCAATAGCCGGAATTATTTCGATTTTTTTATTCATTCTTTTCTACAAAACAGATTTGTTGTTTACCTGTCATTCTGAACTTCCTGCCCGACAGTTCAGGCGAGGTTTCGGAATCTTTTTATCCAGATGCTGAAACAAGTTCAGCATGACGGAAACAACTTTTATAAATTTTCCAAAATCATTTTCAAGACTGCCTGTGCTGTAACTTCGCGGTTAGCAGCCTGCGGAATGACAATCGAACTTTTACTGTCAATAACACCGTCCGTAACAACAACATTCCGGCGCACCGGCAAACAATGCATAAATTTAGCGTTGTTGGTTAAAACCATTTTTTCTTCATTAACCGTCCATGCAAAATCCTTTAAAAGAATTTGTCCGTAACTGGTATATGATGCCCAGTTTTTTGCATAAATAAAATCAGCTCCTTCAAATGCCTTTTTCTGATCGTATTCCACTTTAACATCGCCCATAAATTCCGGCGCTAATTCATAACCTTTTGGGTGAGTAACTACGAGTTCATAATCAGTCTCGCGTATCCATTCCACAAACGAATTGGCAACAGCCTGTGGCAAAGCACGAGGATGCGGTGCCCATGTCAGAACTACTTTGGGTCGCTTTTTTGTTTTATATTCTTCAATCGTCAGTAAATCAGCAAAGCTTTGTAACGGATGACGAGTTGCCCCTTCCATGCTTACTACCGGAACTCCTGCATATTTTACAAACTGGTTTAAAATCGTTTCCGAATAATCATCATCGCGGATTTTAAATTTTGCAAAAGCCCGCACACCAATTACATCGCAATACGAACCTATAACTGGTATCGCCTCCAGCAAATGTTCTGGCTTGTCACCATCCATAACAACACCGAGTTCCGATTCCAGCTGCCAGCTTTCTTCGCCAACATTCAAAACTATCGTATTCATTCCCAGATTCATGGCTGCCTTTTGAGTGCTCAGCCGGGTACGCAAGCTTGAATTGAAAAATATAAGCACCATCGTTTTGTTCTTTCCCAGATGCTGATATTCAAAAGGGTTCTTTTTAACATCGTACGCTACCTGTAATGCCTTTTTTAAATCAGAAATATCTTTTACTGAAGTGAAATGTTTCATAACAAAAAGTTAGAAGATGGAAGTCTGAAGACGAAGTTTCCAGATTCCAACATTAATTTTATAATTTTCTATTTGGGCCTTACCTGTCCCGTTCCTTCAACAATCCATTTATAACTGGTTAATTCTTCCAATGCCATCGGTCCTCGAGCATGTAATTTCTGAGTGCTTATTCCGATCTCTGCTCCCAAACCAAATTGTGCGCCATCGGTAAATGCAGTGGATACATTAGCATACACAGATGATGCATCCACAACTTTCTCAAATTTTTGAATGTTCTCTTTATTCTCTGAGATAATGGCTTCACTGTGTTTGGAGGAATATTTATTGATATGTTCAATTGCTTCATCGAAGGAAGAAACAGTTTTTACGGCCATCCTCAACGACAGAAATTCGGTACCAAACGATTCTTCTGTTGCAGGAATAAGTATGTTGTCCGGATAATTTCCCTTTAATTTTTGATAGGATTCTTCATCTGCATAAATGATCACCTGATCTTCTGCCAGCTTTTTCGTGATCAAAGGAAGTTCACCCAACCGTCTTTCATTAATAATCAAACAGTCGAGTGCATTGCAAACCGAAGGACGTCGGGTTTTGGCATTGTAAACGATTTCCGTGCCCTTTTCTGCATCGCCAAATTCATCAAAATAAGTATGGCAAATTCCTGCACCGGTTTCAATTACCGGGATCTTTGCATTTTCACGAACAAAGTTTATCAGGTTTTGACTACCCCGGGGAATAATCAGATCGATGTAACCATGCGCGTGCAACATTTCATTGGTTTCTTCCCGCCCGGCCGGCAGTAGGGTAACGGTGTTCTCATCCAAACTGAATTTTTTCAGCACATTTTGTATCACAGAAACAATTGCCTGATTGGAGTTAATTGCGTCACTACCCCCTTTTAAAACACAAGCATTACCAGATTTTAAGCAAAGTGAAAAAACATCGAAAGTTACGTTAGGGCGAGCTTCATAAATAATCCCGATTACCCCAAACGGCACAGTAACTTTAGTTATTTTCATTCCGTTGGGGCGAGTCGTTTCGCTTTTAATCACACCCACCGGACTTTTTAAATTAGCTACATTTTCAATATCGGCCGCAATACCATCGATTCTTTCCCTGGTTAATTTTAAACGATCATATTTTGGATCGGCTGGATCCATTCGATCCAAATCCTTTTGATTTTCAGCTAAAATGAAATCGCTGTTCTTCCTTGCTTTTTTTGCCAGATCAATTAAAACATCCCTGATCACCTCTTTCGAAACCAGGTTTAGTTTCCGGGAAGCCTCCAATGCAGCCTGTAATTGTTTTTCTATTACCATTTTGATTTCCTTTTCCGTCCCTTCAATTCTTCTGCCAATTATATTTTTCTATTCTCCAGGTATAAATAATCGTAGTGAACAATTGGTTTTTGTTTTTCAGAATGTTTCTCACTTTCAACACGTTCCGAACCATATCCAGCTTTTCCAACTCCAACCATTCTACCCGACTCATCCACTATTTTTATCAAATCGCCTTTTTTAAATTCACCGGCAATTTCTATAATACCGATCGGAAGTAAACTTACGGCTTTATCAGAAAATAAAGCATTTATCGCTCCCTGATTAACAACAACTTCTCCTTTTGTAAAACCATCGGAATAGCCAATCCACTTTTTTACTCCGCTCGATGCTTTTTGGCTTGGAACAAAATAAGTATGCGGCAATTCTTTTTCCAGGTCCATAATATCAACAAGCACATTTTCCCGCGTTCCGTTTGCCACATGAACCCCAATTCCGTCGCTGGCAACCTTTTGAGCGATCCTGAATTTAGTTAGCATTCCGCCACGGCCAAAATCAGACTGTTCAGCAGAAGTATTACTTTCAGGCTCTTTGTCGGTAATTTCAATCTGCCTTATCAACTCGGCTCCAACAGACTTTGGATGAGCATTAAAAACGCCATCTACATTGCTTAGTAAAATCAGCGCATCGGAATTTACCATGGAAGCAATCAGTCCTGAAAGTTCATCATTATCTGTAAACATCAGTTCGGTTACCGAAATGGTATCATTTTCATTTACAATCGGGACAACCTTATTTTCCAACAGCGTATTGAAACAGTTTTTCATGTTCAGGTAATGACCGCGGCTCGAAAAATTCTCTTTAGTTGTCAGAACCTGTGCGCAAATCATTCCATGTTCATTAAAAAAATCGGAATAACGGCTGATCAGTTTTACCTGTCCCAAAGCAGCCCACAACTGACGCTGCGAAACTGCATCGGTTTTTTTTGCAGGTTCCAGAACTGCTCTTCCTGCGGCAACCGCACCTGACGAAACCAAGACCACTTCCACCCCATTTTTATGCAGAAATGCAATTTGATCTACCAAATGTGCAATTCGCGAAACATGAAGCGTACCATCAGATTTAGCAAGCACATTACTCCCGATTTTTACCGTTATTTTTTTATACCGAAGCTGCATTTTCTGATCACTTCATATTATCGATTTTCTTGTACGATGCCAGTACGCCCTGAATCAACGATGCACTAAATCCTTTGTGTTCCATTTCATTTAACCCGGTAATGGTAACACCACGCGGAGTAGTTACTTTATCAATCTCCCGTTCAGGATGATTTCCACTTTGTAAAATCAATTCTGTAGCACCTTTCACTGTTTGTGCTGTTATAAACTGTGCCATTTCTGCCCCAAAACCAATTTCAATTCCGCCTTGCATGGCCGCACGAATATAACGCAGTGCATATGCAATTCCACAAGATGAAAGAACGGTGGCTGCCGCCATCAACTCTTCCGGTATTTCAACTGTTTTACCCAGCTTATCAAACAACTCAAACACATAACTTTTATGATTTTCAGTATGGCTGTTTCCCGAAATACAAGTTAAAGATTCCTGAAGGGCAATAGCTGTATTGGGCATCATCCGAAAAATCGGAATTTCTTTACCGGCCATCTTTTCAAGCTCTTCAATGCCAACCCCGGCAACAATGGAAATAAAAATTTTATCCGCAGTGAGTTCATCTTTAATATTCTCAATAACACCTTCAATATGATACGGTTTAACTGCTGCAATTACTACATCCGCTTTTCTTGCTGCTTCATCGTTTTTATGACATACATTAATACCTAAAGCCTGCATTTCTTCCAGCGTACTTTCTTTCCTGTCGGAAATAAAAATATGGTCAGCCGGAATTGAACCTGATTTTAACAGTCCTCTGGCAATGGCGCCCCCCATATTTCCTACACCTATAATTGCAATTTTTTTATTTTCCATAGTTACAAATTTTATTTCCACTTTTTACTGGTTTTCCGATTCTTTGACCGAATAATAAACTTCGCTAAAAGCCACCAAAAATTGATCTGCCTGCTCGCGGTTCAAACTCAATGGCGGAAGTAAACGAATTATATTCTGTCCAGAAACACCCGTGAAAATTCCTTTTTCCAAAAGCAGTTTTCGCCGCAATTCAGCAATTGGAAAGGCACATTCAATCCCGATCATCAAACCTTTACCACGAATTTCGTAATCTGTCCGGAATTCCGTCAACTTTTTCATCATATAATTTCCGATATTTTCAGCGTTTTCAACCAACTTTTCATTTTTAATAACATCGAGAACAGCAATACCGGCAGCGCATGCAAGGTGATTTCCACCAAATGTAGTACCCAACATGCCATGCCAGGGTTTATATTCCGGAGCTATTAAAACTCCTCCAATTGGAAAGCCATTGCCCATTCCTTTTGCCGTAGTAATAATATCAGGCTTCACATTGAAATACTGGTGGGCAAAGAATCTTCCGCTTCGTCCGTAGCCCGACTGTATTTCATCGAGAATCAGGAGAAATTCATATTTCTTTGACAACTGACCCAACTCTTCCAAAAAATGTTTCCCGGGAATATGAATACCGCCTATGCCCTGAATTCCTTCCACAATTACTGCAGCAACTCCCCCATTTTCCAATTCATTTTTTACTGTTTTAATATCGTTAAAAGGTAAAATAACTGCATTTTCAGTTTCATTTACGGGAGCCACAATTTTAGGATTGTCAGTTAGCGCCACTGCCGCTGAAGTACGGCCATGAAACCCTTTCTTAAAACTAATAAACCGCTTCTTTCCTGTTACAAAAGATGCCAGTTTTATAGCGTTTTCGTTTGCTTCAGCACCTGAATTACACAAGAAAAGCTGATAGTCATTGTAACCTGACAACTCACCCAGTTTTTCAGCAAGCTCAGTTTGCAACGGGTTTTGAACAGAATTGGAATAAAACCCGATTCTGGAAAGCTGATCAGATATTTTCCGAATATATTCAGGGTGGTTGTGACCGATGGAAATTACCGCATGACCACCGTAAAGATCGAGATATTTTTTACCTGTTGAATCCCAAACATAGCATCCTTCTGCCTTAACAGGAGTGATATCAAAAAGCGGATATACATCAAAAAGTTTCATAGTTTCAAGTCAGAAGATGGAAGACAGAAGTCGGAAGTCTATTTTTCTGTATTCGTTATCCCAATTTTTAATTTTTATTTTCGAATATTTAATTAAAAAGCAACCGGTTTTAAATTCAGTCCGGTTTTCTCATCAAGGCCAAACATCAGGTTCATATTTTGAACGGCTTGCCCTGACGCACCTTTTATTAGATTATCTGTAACAGTTATAATTACAACTTTGTTGCCGTGTTTTTCAAGATAAACAATTGCCTTGTTTGTATTTACTACCTGTTTCAGCGAAGGATTGTTATCGGCTACAAACACAAACGGATGTTCATCGTAATATTTTTTGTACAGATTGTTTGCTTCCTCAACCGATCCATCAAAACGAGTATAAGCAGTAACAAATATTCCACGGGTATGATTTCCACGGATTGGCACAAAATTGAAGTCGCGACTAAAATTTGGTTGCAGCTGTTTTAAACTTTGTAATATCTCACCTTCGTGTTGATGCTCCATAATTTTATACGCTGAAATATTACTGTTCCGCCAGCTAAAATGCGAAGTTTCGGTAGGTTTTTGCCCTGCGCCGGTTGAACCGGTAATTGCCTGAATGTGTACTTCATCGGTAAGTAATCCTGCATTTGCCAACGGTAAAAGGGCAAGCTGAATTCCTGTGGCAAAACATCCCGGATTAGCAATGTATTTTGCATTCTTTATTTCTTCATTATTCAATTCCGGCAACCCGTAAATAAAATTGTTCCCCTCTCTTTTTAACCGGAAATCGTGACTTAGATCAATCACTTTTAAAGTTTCAGGAAGTGAAACAGAATCCATAAATTCTTTTGATTTTCCATGTCCCATGCAAAGGAAAATTACATCCACTGCTGAAAAAAGCATCTCTTCAGTGAATTTCAAATCAGTTTCGCCCAGCAGATCAGTATGAATATCAGAGACAGGATTCCCAGCATTGCTTGAACTCTGAACAAAGTCAATATCAACCTGGGGATGATTCAATAAAATCCGAAGTAATTCGCCCGCAGTGTAACCCGCTCCTCCTATGATTCCAACCTTTAACATTCCATATTGAATTTTGAATGAAGATTAACGAATGACGATTATTGATTTATTTTTTCAAACACAACTCAATAAACCGATCTTCAATCGTAAATCATTATTCGATATTCTTATAAATCTCCGTTTACTTTATTGTAAATCTTCAACGAATTCGACAATATTTTAGTAAATCCTTTTACATCGTCAGCCGTCCAGGCTTTTACCGTTTCACCATATTCTCCAAAACCTGAATTCATCAAATCGTGCTCCGACTCTATTCCCTGCAATTCAAAATGATACGGTTTCAGTTTGACAAATACTTTGCCGGTTACATTTTCCTGTGTCGATTCAAGGAATGTTTCAATATTCCTCATCACCGGCTCGTGATAAAGTGCTTCATGCAGAAACATACCGTACCAGTTTCCCAATTGTTCTTTCCAGTAAATCTGCCATTTTGATAGCGTGTGTTTTTCCAACAGATGATGCGCTTTAATGATCAGCATCGGCGCAGCAGCTTCAAAACCAACGCGACCTTTTATTCCAATAATGGTATCGCCCACATGAATATCGCGGCCAATCGCATATTTCGATGCTATTTCTTCCAAAGCATTTATGGTTTTGGGGCCACTTTCATATGATTTTCCATCGATGGTTTTTAACTCTCCCTTTACAAAACCGAGTTCAACCAACTGTTCTCCAACAGCTTCCAACCTGCTCGGATAAGCTGTTTCGGGAAGTCCTTTTGAAGATGTAAGTGTTTCTTTCCCGCCAACACTTGTTCCCCACAATCCTTGGTTGATAGAATATTGCATTTTTATGTAATCTTCCTGAACACCGTGTTTCCTCAGATAATCAATTTCTTCCTGACGACTGAGCATCAAATCCCTGGTCGGCGTGATGATTTCAATTTCGGGTGCTAAAACCTGGAACGTTAAATCGAACCGTACCTGGTCGTTCCCTGCGCCGGTGCTTCCATGTGCAATATAACCGGCACCAATTTCTTTTGCATAATTAATGGTTGCAATGGCTTGAAAAACGCGTTCAGAACTTACTGATATAGGATAAGTGTTATTACGGAGTACGTTTCCATAAACCATATATCGAATGCAATTCTGGTAATATTCATTGGTAACATCGAGTGTAATATGTTTAACTGCTCCCAGTTTATAAGCACGTTCTTCAATCACTTTCAGTTCCTGTTCCGAGAAACCTCCGGTATTGGCAATGGCAGTGTAAACATCAAAACCTTTTTCTTCCTTTAAATATTTGGCACAAAACGAGGTATCCAGACCACCGCTGAAAGCCAAAACCAGTTTTTTATTCATTTTTATATTATTTAAAGAGCGACAGCGACGTATATTTTATTTTAAAACTATCCATCCATTTGCTGTCAAATTATTCCCGTTTGCACAATTTAATACAAGGCATTGAATATACGTGCTATCACTCTTTGGTTGTTACTTTTATTTACTTCTTTTTTATTTATTGAAATTCCTTTTAGCGGCTTTAATTTTTGAATTATATCGAGCAGACTTCTTTTTTTAATTGGGCTGGCGTTGTTCTTCCCGCTTTTTTCCCACGCCGGATCATAAAGCATCCCCGTACACAAACATTTGGAGCGTCCGGTACGCAAAAGAATATCATAATTAACACATCCCTTACAACCATTCCAGAACTGATCGTCAACAGTTAACTCCGAAAAAGTCACCGGCCGATATCCCAGTTTATGATTAATTTTCATTACAGCCAAGCCAGTTGTCAAACCAAAAATTTTCGAATTGGGATAACGTTCGCGTGACAGCTGAAAAGCCTTTTGTTTAATCGCCTTCGCCAATCCTATTCCTCGATATTCTTCGCCTACAATTAACCCGGAATTAGCCACGAAACCTTTTTCCTGCCAGGTTTCAATATAACAAAACCCGGCAAATTTGTCCCCTTCAAACGCAATAATGGCTTTCCCTTCCTTCATTTTTGTTGAAAGATATTCAAAAGTCCTCCGCGCAATACCCGTCCCACGTTGCTTTGAAGCAGCATCAATGGCATCATTGATGTCATCCACATACTTAACATGCTCTTCGCGTGCAACAACTATCTTTATATTCTTCAACTCTTTCATTCTTTTCCTGAAAAATTAAATTTTACCTTTCAAATTTGGCATCACTGATATTAAAGCATTTATTAAATCTTTTTTGGAGATTCCTTCTTTCTGAATTATCAAAATCGTATCGTCACCGGCAATGGTCCCCAGTATTTCCCATCGATTGGCATTGTCGATTACTGCAGCTATACTACTTGCATAGCCGGGGTGCGTCCGCACAACTGCCAGGGTTCCTGAAAAACGCAAATCACGAAAACCATCTGCCAGGTAGTTACTCCGAATTTGTTCAGCCGTATTTACAACCGGAACCTCATCGGGAATGTTATAAACATATCCCTGAACAGGATGCGGAATCTTGGCTACCTGCAATAATTTCAAATCGCGTGACAATGTAGCCTGGGTTAAATCAAAACCTTTCTGTTTCAATTCAACCAATAATTCTTCCTGGCTGTGCATATTGCCTTTCAGAATTATTTTCCGAATCTCCAATTGTCTTTTTGTGCGATCCTTCATTGTGTATATTTATTCATTTTAAATGCAAATTTATTCATTTTTTATAAACAACAACAAAAAGTTTGAGAATTATTTCTATTTTTGCAGGAACAATAATTTTACAATTTCATTTTTAAATCTTGATGGGGGAAAAAGAAAAATTAATTACTGATAAAGACTTAAGAAAATGCGTTTGAACTATTTTTAGGGCAGGCGCATTTTTTTTAACTGAATATTTGCAATATGTTGAAAGTTAAACAAGCAAAATTAACACTGGAAGACGGAACTGTTTTTATAGGAAAGTCTTTTGGAAGCGAGAAATCAGTTGCCGGAGAGGTGGTTTTTTATACGGCAATGACGGGGTATCCGGAAAGTTTAACCGACCCTTCGTACACCGGACAGATTTTAGTTTCCACTTACCCGATGATCGGAAATTATGGTGTTCCGTTTAACACCAAAGAAAATGGTATACACCGGTATTATGAATCGTATAAACTTCAAATTACCGGGGTGATCATATCTGATTATTCTTTTGAATTCAGTCACTGGAATGCCGAAAAAAGTTTGTCGGACTGGTTAAAAGAATGGAAGGTTCCGGGGATTTTTGGTATCGATACGCGAGCCTTAACAAAAATTTTACGTGAAAAAGGATCGATGCTTGGTAAAATTGAATTCGAAGATGAACCGATTGATTTTTATAATCCTAACAAAGAGAACCTTGTTGCTATTGCAAGCTGTACTGAAAAAGAGGTTTACGGAGATGGTGAACACAAAGTTGTTTTGGTTGACTGTGGGGTAAAAAACAATATCATCCGTTGTTTACTTGATCGAAATGCAACTGTGATTAGAGTCCCCTGGGATTACGATTTTACCAAAGAGCCCTACGACGGCGTATTTGTTTCGAACGGGCCGGGAGACCCTGCAATGTGCAATAAAACGATAGAAAATATTAAAAACGTAATTGGTGTCGAAAAACCGATTATGGGAATTTGTCTTGGCAACCAGTTGCTTGCGAGGGCTGCAGGTGGCGATACATATAAACTAAAATATGGCCATCGTAGCCATAATCAACCGGTTTTACTGGAAGGGACAAATAAATGTTATATCACCTCTCAAAACCACGGTTATGCAGTTGCAACTGAAACATTGCCTGACGACTGGGAACCGCTTTTTACGAATGTGAATGACAATACAAATGAAGGAATAAGGCATAAAACAAAGCCGTTCTTCTCCACTCAGTTCCATCCCGAAGCATCCAGCGGTCCTACTGATACGGAGTTTTTGTTTGACGAATTTATAAAGAATATTGAAGCTTCAAAGAAATAGGATAAGATTGGAGAATAAAGATTAACGAATGAAGATTTAAGATGGACAAATACGATTTGGAAGATAGATTGATAAAGTTTGCTGCGATTATAATTAAACTGGCAGAGTCTTTACCAAATTCACCAATCGGAATTTATTTAAAGAATCAAATTGTGCGGTCAGGTTCTTCCCCCGCTCTTAATTATGGAGAAGCACAAAGCTCAGAATCAAAAAAAGATTTTATACATAAGATGAGCATTTGTCTTAAAGAATTGAGAGAAACCTATGTTAATATCAAGATTATTAGGGCATCAGATTTATTGAGAGAAATTGAGCTTCTCAATGAATGTTATAAAGAGAATAATGAATTGATATCCATTTTTGTAAAGAGCATAGAAACAGCTAAAAAGAATCAAAAATGAAGATTGTCATTAACAATTGGAAATTAGAAAGCTACAATTCTAAAATCATAAATCGTTAATCGACATTCAAAATTCAAATATACAAATGATACAAACAGATATTAAAAAAGCAATCGTTCTGGGTTCAGGAGCATTAAAGATTGGTGAGGCAGGTGAGTTTGATTATTCAGGCTCACAAGCATTAAAAGCTTTAAAGGAAGAAGGTGTTGAAACAGTATTGATCAATCCAAACATTGCGACAATCCAAACCTCGGATGATATTGCGGATAAAATATATTTCCTTCCGGTAACACCTTTTTTTGTCGAGCAGATCATTAAAAAAGAAAAACCTCAAGGAATCTTGCTTGCTTTTGGAGGACAAACCGCATTAAATTGTGGCGTTGCCTTGTACGAATCGGGTGTTCTTGAAAAATACAATTTAAAAGTGGTTGGCACGCCGGTTCAATCAATCATCGATACTGAAGACCGTGATATTTTTGCTAAAATGCTGGGTGAAATTGATGTCAGAACGCCTAAAAGTATTGCCGCCACAAATATGGAAGAAGCACGGGAAGCTGCAAAAAAAGTAGGATTCCCGATTATTGTCCGCGCAGCTTACGCTTTAGGTGGACTTGGTTCCGGTTTTTGCGAAAATGAAGAAGAATTGGAAGCGCTGGCATCAAAAGCATTTTCATACTCACCACAAATTCTTGTTGAAGAGTCGATCAAAGGTTGGAAAGAAGTGGAATATGAGGTTGTACGTGACAAATACGACAATTGCATTACTGTTTGTAATATGGAGAATTTCGACCCGCTGGGCATTCACACCGGCGAAAGTATTGTAGTTGCTCCGTCGCAAACACTTTCCAACACTGAATATCATAAATTAAGAGCCATATCTATAAAGATCATTCGTCGTGTTGGCGTAATTGGCGAATGTAATGTACAATTTGCCCTTGATCCGTATTCTGAAGATTACCGCGTTATAGAAGTAAATGCACGATTATCACGTTCATCGGCATTGGCGTCAAAAGCAACAGGTTACCCACTCGCTTTTGTAGCTGCAAAATTGGGTCTCGGTTACGGATTACATCAACTGAAAAATTCAGTAACCAAAGTAACAACTGCAGCTTTTGAACCGGCGCTGGACTATTGCGTAGTAAAAATCCCCCGCTGGGACCTGAGCAAATTCATCGGAGTTTCAAAGAACATTGGCAGTTCAATGAAAAGTGTTGGTGAAATTATGGCTATTGGACGAAGTTTTGAGGAAGCTATCCAAAAAGGAATCCGAATGGTTGGTCTTGGCATGCATGGTTTTGTTGCCAACAGGGATGAAATCAAAATCTCGGAAATTGAATCGGAACTTACCAACCCGACGGATCGTAGAATTTTTGCGATTGCTGAAGCTTTCAGCAATAATTATACAATCGATGAAATTTACGATAAAACCAAAATCGACCGCTGGTTTTTACAAAAGCTAAAAAATATATATAATATCAGGCTTGAACTGGAGAAAACTGATCAATTGGACAATATTCCACTGGAATTACTCAGACTGGCAAAACAAAGTGGCTTTTCCGATTTCCAGGTTGCCCGACTGGTGTTAAAGAGTCCAAACAATCGAATTCATGAAGATCTGATTCGGGTTAGAAATTTCAGAAAAGCAAACGGAGTTATTCCCTTTGTTAAACAAATTGACACCCTTGCAGGCGAATACCCGGCTCAAACTAATTATCTGTATCTGACTTATAACGGTGCTGAACATGATATTGAATTCAGCAATGATGACCAATCTGTAATTGTTCTTGGATCGGGCGCATACAGAATCGGCAGTTCTGTTGAATTCGACTGGTGTAGTGTAAATGCTGTAAATACCATCAAGAAAGAAAATTACCGGTCGATTATGATTAACTACAATCCTGAAACTGTAAGTACGGATTACGATACTTGCGACCGGTTATATTTTGATGAACTCACATTTGAACGGGTAATGGATATTATTGACCTGGAAACCCCGCACGGGGTTATAATTTCCATGGGGGGACAAATACCAAACAACCTGGCCATGAAACTTTACGGCCAAAATGTTCCGGTACTGGGTACATCTCCTGTCAATATTGACAATGCAGAAGACAGGGAAAAATTTTCATCGTTGCTCGACCGGTTAAAAGTAGATCAACCTCGCTGGGCACGACTTTCTACGATAGAAGAAATTTACAAATTTGTTGAACTGGTTGGGTACCCCTTACTTATTCGCCCTTCATATGTATTATCCGGAGCAGCAATGAATGTGGTTTCAAATGCAGACCAGCTGGAACATTTTCTGGAACTTGCCGCTAATGTTTCAAAAGAACATCCGGTGGTTGTTTCTGAATTTATTGAAGAAGCGAAAGAAATTGAAATTGATGCTGTTGCAAATAATGGTGAAATGATTGCTTATGCAATTTCGGAACACGTAGAATTTGCCGGCGTTCATTCGGGTGATGCGACCATTGTTTTTCCACCGCAAAAATTATATATTGAAACCATTCGCAGAGTTAAAAAGATTGCACGTGAAATTGCAAAAGCCCTGAAAATAACAGGGCCGTTCAATATGCAGTTTTTGGCAAAAGATAATGACATTAAAGTAATTGAATGTAATCTTCGGGCATCGCGCAGTTTCCCGTTTGTTTCGAAAGTAATGAAACTAAACCTGATTGAAATTGCGACCAAAGTTATGCTCGGAATTCGATGTTGAAAAACCGGATAAATCGCTTTTCGAACTGGATTATGTTGGAGTAAAAGCGCCTCAATTCTCGTTTGCCCGTCTGCTAAATGCCGACCCTGTTTTGGGTGTTGACATGGCTTCAACTGGCGAAGTTGGTTGTATTGGCGAAAATTATTACGAAGCCATTCTTAAATCGATGCTTTCTGTTGGATATAAGATCCCGATTAAAAATGTACTTATCTCTTCCGGCCCTTCACGTGGGAAAATTGAATTATTAAATAGTGCTAAAATGCTGCGCGATCGTGGTATCAATATTTTTGCCACTGAAGGGACTCATCGTTTTCTGATGGATAATGGCGTGGAAAATGCATTATTACACTGGCCTGACGAAGAGGACCAGAACCCCAAATACGATTACTTATATCAAGGAAAGGAAAATTGACCTTGTAATTAACATCCCTAAAAACTATACAAAAAGGGAACTAAAAAATGGATATCAAATCAGAAGAAGTTCAATTGATTATAATATTCCGTTGATTACCAATGCACGCGTAGCCAGCGCATTTATTTACGGAATCTGTAAATATAATCTTGAAGATATATCGATTAAAAGCTGGGAAGAATATTAGCAGAAATATTTACAGCAAAAAAAATGCATCAGGCTAATTCCTGATGCATTTTTATTAGTTCAAAATCTCTTTTATTTTCCACCGTTTGGTTTCCATTTTTAAACCGCGGTCTTTCTTTTTCAACCGGAGAATAAACAGCTACTCTTACTTTCCAAACCGGTCCAATTTGCTTTACCAAGTGTTCTCTGTTGTTAACGTTTTGATTCATTGTGCTCTAATAATAATTGTTTTCTTTGCAATAATGCGACACAATTTAAGGAAAATGAAAACAATTCCCATAAATTATTCGGTTAAAACACGATTTTTATGGAAAAAACAGCTTTTTTTGCCGGAATTCGAAAAAGTGTGGGCTACAAACAGTTACAATGAACCTTTAACTTTGTACCCTCTTTTTTCAATTGCTTTTTCAATTTCAGCTAACTGGACTTTGCTTGCATCGTATTTTACTACTGCGTTCGAATCGTTCAGACTTACTGCAACCGATTCGATCCCTGCCAATCCATTGATTCCTTTTTCAACCGATTTCACACACATATCA
This sequence comes from uncultured Prolixibacteraceae bacterium, assembly GCA_963769925.1. Lineage (GTDB taxonomy): Bacteria > Bacteroidota > Bacteroidia > Bacteroidales > Prolixibacteraceae > Draconibacterium. Next base: position 248,680 of record CAVYOB010000037.1, on the reverse strand, counting down.
CAATCCATACCACCAATATCGAATGTGGTTTGTACTATTTGCACTGGCTTGTCTGTTTCAGTCTGAGCTTTTTTATTTCCCGACTGGCATGCTGCAAAACCTGCTATAACCAAAACTAAAAACAATATTTTTTTCATGGTAACCTTAATTTTTGATTTTATTAAAATCTGTGAATTAAACTGGAAGATTCGTATGAATTCCGTCTAGTTAACAATCATACGCTGGATTTGTTTGATAATCAAATTGAATGTTGGCCTAATTCATTAATCCTAATAAACTTAATACAATCCTTCAATCGAAAGATACCTTTCTCCATGATCGTAATTAAATGTCAGAATTCGTGAACCAGCAGGAAGTTCTTTTATTTTTTTGGCTACTGCCGCCAGTGAAGCCCCCGAAGAAATTCCCACAAATAATCCTTCAGTTTTTGCAGCTTTTCTTGCATATTCAAAAGCTTCTTCCTTTGAAACTTCAATGGTGCCGTCCAACAAAGCAGTATTCAGGTTATCTGGAATAAAACCTGCTCCTATTCCCTGTATCCCATGTGGACCAGGTTGCCCACCACCAATAACCGGACTTGTATCCGGCTGAACAGCAAACACTTTAATATTCGGGAATTTTTGTTTTAACACTTCTGCAACGCCTGTAATATGCCCTCCGGTTCCAACTCCGGTAATCAAATAATCAAAACCTTCCGGGAAATCAGCAACAATCTCTTGCGCTGTCCTTTCCTTGTGTACATTAACATTGGCAGGATTACTAAATTGAAACGGTATCCATGAATCAGGAATTTCAGCCGCCAGTTCTTCAGCTTTGGCAATTGAACCTTTCATTCCCCTCTCTTTTGGTGTTAAAATAAGTTCTGCGCCAAATGTTAGGAGTACTTTTCTTCGTTCAACACTCATCGATTCGGGCATGGTTAAAATTAAGCGATAACCTTTTACCGCTGCTACCAAAGCCAGTCCAATACCAGTATTCCCCGATGTCGGTTCAATAATAACGGACCCCTCCTTTAAAATTCCCTTAGCTTCCGCATCTTCCACCATGGAAAGCGCTATTCGATCTTTAATACTTCCGCCGGGATTTGTTTTTTCAACTTTCACCCAAACTTCGTAATCTTCGGGAAAGAGTCTGCTTAATCTAACATGAGGTGTATTTCCAATAGTTTCCAAAATGCTTTTTGCCTTCATAATTTTATTTTTTAAATCGGTTAAATGAAAAAGGCTCTCCTGAATTTTACAGGAAAGCCTCTTTTATTTTTTATTTTGAAATTAATTCTTATCAATCAATAAAAAATACCTTCCTTTTGTAGGAATAACAACAACACATGCAGGCATTTTTCATTTTACTGTTCATCGTTTTACAATAATAAATAATTTTTACTAAATCTAATTAACAATATTAAGTCAAATATGTTTTTAATACACTAATTTTTATACCTGAGCCATTTTATCAACTCTTTAAGATTTACTTTTTTACCATACATCAGTAAACCGATTCGGTAAATTTTTGCAGCAGCGGCTATTGCGCCAATTGTGGTAATTATAAGCAAAAACATGGAAAGCAGCAGTTCCCAAATCGGCACTCCGTATGGAACTCTTGCCAACATAGCTACGGGCGAAGTAAGCGGAATCATAGATCCCCAGAATGCCACCGGCCCTTCAGGATTTCTGGCAATTGGAAATAACAACATAATAGAAAGGATCAACGGGAAAGTTACCGGAAATACCAACTGTTGTGTATCTTCGTCATTATCAACTGCCGCCCCGACAGCTCCTAATAACGAACTGTACAAAAGGTATCCAACCAGAAAATAGAAAACAAAAGCGAAAAGTATCAGTGGAATATTAAGGTTACCAACCATTTCCATAATTTCTTTCACTTTATTTGGTTCAGCAGCCTGCATCATTGCCGGATTCATTTGTCCCTGATTTTGCATAATACTTTGTCCCACTTCCTGGGCGGCATGTGGTGTAAAGAATCCCTGCAGAAACATCATCGCTCCTAATCCAATAATTATCCAAATGGCCACCTGAGTTAGTCCAACTAAAGCGGTCCCGATTATTTTACCTGCCATCAGCTGGAATGGTTTTACGGATGAAATAATGACCTCTATAATGCGACTTTTCTTCTCTTCCATAACGCTTCGCATCACCATGGCTCCGTACATAAAAACAAAGAAATAAATGATAAATCCCATGGCATAGCTGGTTATAAACGCAACCGTTGAGGAACTTTTTTTAGCCTCACCAGACTCTGAAATTTTCATTGTATTCAGCTTGATCCGTGTGCGCGTGTTAGCCAGTTGTTCTTCCAAATCGGGAACTCCGGTTTCTGCAATTACCTTTTTACGTTTATCATTTTCAATAAAACTGCTTAATTTCCGTTCAATTTGCTCTCCAATTTCAATTGGCAACTGCTTTTCAGAAATTAATTGAGCTGTGTTACTGGAATAAATATTTTTGGGAATATATAATAATGCATAATACCCGCTTCCTTTCAAACTCTTCTCCAATTTATCAAATTCGTCATGCTGTACAAACTTAAACGTGGTACTTCCATCCTGCCCAAGTTCTCCAAGAAATAGATTTGATTCATCGTAAACAGCAATGGTTCGCTCTTCATTATCGTTATGAATGGACAGAAAAATAATAAGCGCAAACATGCCAACAAACAAAAATGGAATAAGCAAAGTAAGAATCAGGAAAGATTTCTTTTTTACCCTTTTTAAATATTCCTGTTTTAGTATAAGTATTGTTTTGTTCATTTCTCAGCTTTTTGATTTATTCGACTCTTCAACAGCTTTTATAAAAACATCATTCATGCTCGGGATGACCTCTTCAAACGAAATAATTTCAGCTACCGGAATCAATATTTTAAGCAGATCGTTGTTAGAACTTCCATTGGAATACTGAACCTTTAGTTGATTCTCTTTTGTTGTTTCCTGATGATCCAAAATAATAAATTCTTTTTCAAGCACTTTATTCACCTTCTGGATGTTACCATTGTATTTTACCTCATAAATATTCGATTTAAACCGTTCCCTGATCTCGTCAGTTTGGCCATCGACAATTTTTACCGATTTGTTAATGAGAGCAATATGATCACACAATTCTTCCACAGAACCCATATTATGAGTTGAAAAAATGATGGTTGCCCCGTCCTCACGCAAATTCAAAATTTCCTTTTTTAACAGATTTGCATTAATTGGATCGAAGCCACTGAAAGGTTCGTCAAAAATCAACAATTTCGGTTTGTGAACTACGGTGGTAATAAATTGGACCTTCTGTTGCATCCCTTTTGAAAGTTCTTCGATCTTTTTATTCCACCAGGGCATAATTTCAAATTTCTCGAACCAGTATTTCAGATTTTTAATGGCATCGCTACGACTTAACCCTTTTAACTGAGCCAGGTAAATCGCCTGATCGCCGATCTTCATTTTTTTATACAAGCCACGTTCCTCAGGTAAATAGCCGATTCTTGCAATATCAGCACGTGTCATTTTTCTGCCTTCAAGTAAAACTTCACCACGATCAGGGGCTGTAATCTGGTTTATGATTCGGATCAGGGTTGTTTTCCCTGCTCCATTGGGGCCAAGTAATCCAAAAATACTCTGTTCTTCAACCGAAATGCTGACATCAGTTAAAGCTTTTGTTGTCGCAAAAACCTTATCGACATTCCGCGCACTAAATATTTCCATTGAATCTTTATTTTAATGGATAAAAAATCGTTTTAATATACTTGTTTGTCCTGATTATCACAAAGTATATTTCAATACTTTATGAATCAATCATGGAATTTAACCTTTGAAAGTATTCTAAATGATCTGTTTTAACTATGATTCAGGTGTTTCGTCTTTATCAATTTCTTTAACATCTTCTACTGTTTTTACAGGTTCTTCCACTTTAGGTTCACCCTTCATGTAATTGGGCAAATCCATGCCTGCCGATTTGAAAACATCTTCAAGCGGAGGAATTGAACCAAACAAGCCCTGCATAAAATTAGCAGTTGATGTTTTTCCATCCTTCCCATTTCCGGTTTCCCAAACGGTAACTTTATCGATCTTAATATTTTTAATGGCTTCAACCTGCGTTTTAACCAATTCAGGCAATTTGTCTGCAATCATCATCAAAACTGCCTTTTGTGCATCGTTACCGGCAGCTTTTACTAACTGATCAAAACCTTCTGCCTGTTTGCTCAGAATTTCATAAATACCTTTTCCTTCTGCAGCCATTTTCAGAAATATTGCATCAGCTTCCCCTTTGGCAATTCGCCTTTTTTGTTCGGCAACAGCTTCAGCATCAATTTCTACTTTCTGTTTATCAATTTGTGCAGGTACAACTACGTTAGCAGTTTGTGTAGCTTTGTCTCTTTCAGCCCTTACCTGTTCGGCTAATTTTTCAGCTGCATAAGCTTCCTGCAATGCCTGGGCATCCGTAACTTTTTCGGCTGCCACAGCACGACGGTTAGCTTCGGCTTCTTTTTCACGACGGTCAGCATCTGAATTTGCAATGGTAACTTTCGCAACATTTTCACCTTCAACAGCCGTTGCATCGGCACTTGCCACCTGTACACGTTGTTCACGATGTGCCATTGCCTGACCAATTTCACCATCACGCATTTTTTCAGCAACACTCTTTTTGGCGTCATTTATTGCCTTTGCAGCAGCTTCTTTTCCCAGCGCATCAATATAGCCCGATTCATCGTTGATATCGGTTACGTTTACGTTGATCAGTTTCAACCCTATCTTTTTGAGTTCAGCCTCAACGTTTGATGAAACTGCTGCCAGAAAAAGATCACGGTTGCTGTTGATTTCTTCAATTTCCATAGTTGCAACCACCAAACGAAGCTGCCCGAAAATAATATCTTTTGCGAGATTGCTGATGGAGTCCTGCGATAAACCAAGAAGTCGTTCAGCAGCATTGTTCATTACATTCGGTTCAGTAGAAACACCCACAGTAAATCTCGATGGAACGTCAACGCGAATGTTCTGCTTACTAAGTGCATTTGTAAGGTTAATTTCGATTGAAATTGGCGTTAAATCAAGAAAAGCATACGATTGAATTATGGGCCAGATAAATGCGGCACCACCATGAATACAACTTGAGGAGCGTACTTCACGGTCATCGCCACGGCCAATTTTTCCGTAAACTACTAGAATTCGATCAGAGGGGCAACGTTTGTACCGCCTCATCATTGCCACAATAATGATAAAAAAGAATAATGCAGCAATGCTGATCAGGATAACAAAATAATCATTCATTGATATGGTTTTTTTAAGAATTAATTTCCTTGTTTTTTTACTAATAGAATATGATCATCGATAACATCAACAACCTGTATTATGGAAGAAGTTGGAATGAATTCAAGATCGTCGGTAATTGCATCCAGCGTTTGTACCGATCCCTGAACATTTAACTGAACCTTCCCCATTCCACCACGCTTGGCCGGAATTCTAAGATAGACTTCACCCAGTTTACCTACAGCATTCTTCATATTCAGTGTTCCGCTTTCTGCCAGTTTCGACATCAGATAAAAAAGCGATGCCATAAGAAACATCATTAACAATCCACACAAAACTGCCAGTAAAATTACCAGCCAGGATGCCATTTCTGAGTGAATAAAACCAATGCCAGACCAACCAAATACTGCGAAAAAAGCTACAATATTCTTTAATGAAAGAAACTGAAACGGGATGGAATCTCCTGAATCGATATGTGTATCAATACTGGTATCAACATCAACGTCGGTGTGAAAGTCGCTACCAAAAATAGTAAGCACTAAAAGAGCCAGAAATATTACTGTTGCAGGAACTGTAATGATCCAAAACACTTGTTCAAAGATTCCTATCTCTGACCAGTCAGGTAAAATGGTATTTATAATCATCGGATAGCGCAATTTGTTAATGATATAAATTTAATCCAATAAGTCTTTATAACAAAAAACAAATTACACGAAAAACAGCATTTTCATGTTTTAATGCTCAATAGCATTTCCCCGATCAAAAATTCACCTAAAAATGATGGGCTATACTCTCTTCCAGATACGGATGATTTTTGGGTATCAGGTTTGCTTTTGCCAGGTATGTGCTAACCACAAAAGAAAACAACCCAACATATCCTATGAATGTTCCTATTTCAAGTAAACCAAATTTGGCATCACCAACTGTTGCCGGCCAGATAATGTAATATAATTCGGTGTACTGACCTACCATCAAAAGCAGAATGACAGGGACCATAAACATTTTGCTTCGTGACGATTTCCGGGGCATCAGCACAACAAATGGAATAAACCAGTTTAAAATAATGTTGGCAAAAAAGATCACTTCGTAAGCGCCGTGCCAGCGTTCAACAAACCAAATGGTTTCTTCAGGAATATTTCCATACCAGATCAGCATAAATTCAGCAAAATTAAAATAACCCCAAATAATGCTGGTCATAAAAATATATCGGGTAAAATCGTGTAGATGACTCCGGTTAAGCAGATCAAAATTACCAGTACGATTCAAAATAATAACGATTAGTGCGATAATGGATGAACCATGTAAAAATGCGGCAATAAAACTTCTTCCGGCAAACAAAGTGCTAAACCAGTGTGGATCGAGCGATAACAAGAGGTCAATAGCAAACACTGAAAACGAAATAGCAATAATAAAAATGAAAACCCTGGAGTAAAATTCCGATTTCTCAAAATAAACCATCCCACCCACTTCATCTTCTTTTAATGACAATCTCCTTAAAAACTTCGACATCAGTGTCCACACAGCAAAAAACACGATTACTCTTGCAAAAAAGAAGGGTTCATTTAAGTAAGGCGATTTATGTTGGAGCAATTGATCATGCTGAACGATATCCTCATGAGTCCAATCAAAGAGATTATGCATTCCAAAATAAAGGATCAGAAAAAAGATTCCTGCAACCGGAATGTAAGCTGCCATTGCTTCCGGAATTCTTTTAAATAATGCAGACCACCCTGAATTTGTTATGTATTGAATTGCACCAAAAAAAGCTGCCCCAATTGCAATCGATATGAAATAATAATTGTTCAACAAATAATTTGCCCAGGTACGTTTTGCATCAAACAAAAAACCCAGTACAAATGAAACAACACCTATTGCAATTAGAATGTAGGTAATTTGTTTGAATTTCGTGGAAACAACTAACTTTTCTTCCATAACTGGTTTGTTTATCTATTTCCTTTAGTTTTTACTTCTGCAATTCATGCTTAATATACATTGCTATCTTCCAGCGGTCGTCGGGACGGATCATTGAACCGTGAGCCCCCATAATTCCCCAACCAACTGTCATAACATGATAAATATCTGCCTCCGGGTTAGCTCTCATTTTATCGCTTAATAAATTGCCCGGAGGATAAGTATATTTTTTACTTGTGTATAATCTACCCTGTCCATTGCCTTTTTCACCATGACACTGTGCACAGAAAATTCCATATTCTTTTTTTCCACGACTAAGATTATCTGGTGTCGGTTTCAATGGATTTATCAATGTTCTCGCTGCCAGCGCCCTGTCAGAATCAGTTTTTGCAAATGCATACGGTATCATATCCCGCGGAATAGTCCCTTCAACCGGTGGCTGCATCGTTTTTCCATCAGGAAAATTTGGATTTGCCGTGTATGTTTCGTAAGCTTTTGAAACGATCATATCATCCACATAGTCCCAGCCAGTAGTTCTGCGGGTGTAATCGCAGGAAGACAACATAATTATTGCCACGAAAAAGACCAGAAATTTTATCAGGCTATATTTTTTATATTTATCAGAATTCATTTTCATTACAAATGTTTTCATCAATGGTTATTCAATTTTACCGTGTTCGGCAATAACTTTTGTCACCCAATCGTCATTTTCACCTAAGCTGTTTTTATCAATTACCATCACAAATTTATCATCAGTGGCTCTTTCATGAACAATAGTAGGAATCTTGCCCGGAAATATTTTTGCTCTCGCTGAGAATGTAAAAAGTGTTAGTATTGTCACTGTGAGAATCGTTGCTACAATAGTAACCACAATAAACGATGGAAAAGCATTAAAAGGCTTACCGCCGTAATTGAGTGGCCAGCTGATTACTGCTGCATAAGTTAAAAATCCGAGAACTCCTACAGCCCCGAAAACCCCAAAAAAGAATGCTGCATGTGTAATGCGTGTTTTGTTTCCCATTCCTTCCAAAATCTCATGAACAGGATAAGGAGTATAAACCTCGACCGGTTTAATACCTTTTTCTTTTACCTTTTCAAATGCTTCAACCAAGTGAAACTCATCGTCGAAAACACCAAGAATATATTCTTTACTCATGAGTCTTAGGTTTTAATTGTCCGTTATTTGGCTTATCAAATTTGGACACACTTTTAACTTCAGAAATTGCAATAATCGGTAAAAACCGGAAGAACAACAGCACACCGGTCATAAACATGCCTAGTGTACCTATAAAAAATCCTTTTTCTATTATGGTTGGTGAATAGGTTGCCCAGTTTGCTGGTAAATAATCTTTACTTAAAGAGGTTACAACAATATTGTATCTTTCAAACCACATTCCAATATTTATAATGATTGAAATGATAAAAACGATCCATATTTTTTTACGTATCGCTTTGAACCAGAACAGTTGCGGAACAATGGCGTTGGAAAGAAACATAATCCACCAATGAGAAGCATAATCACCAAAAATCCGGTTATGAAAAAATGTAAACATTTCATACTCCGATCCTGAATACCAAGCCAAAAACATTTCAGTGAGATATGAAGTTCCCATAATCAGAGAAATAAATATCAACACCCTACAAATGGCATCAATATGTGAATCGGTGATAAAATCATTCATTTTATAAAGAACCCGCATTAATACTACCAGGGTAAGTACCATTGCAAAGCCGGAGAAAATGGCTCCCACAACAAAATAGGGTGGAAAAATGGTCGTATGCCATCCGGGTTCAACGCTTGCTGCAAAGTCGGTTGCAACAATGGAGTGAACCGATACAACAAGCACAGCAGCAATTCCACCAAGCACAAAACTTAATGCTTCAAAACGTAACCATTCTTTGCTTGAGCCGGTCCAGCCAAAAGAGAAAAATCCATAAATAGCCTTTTTAATTTTCGACTTAGTCCGATCTCGAATAGTTGCAAAATCGGGAACCATTCCAAAATACCAGAAACTTGCTGAAATAAGCAGGTAAGCAGAAATTGCCACAAAGTCCCAAAACAGCGGGGAGTTAAAGTTTGGCCATACCGGCCCACGTGTATTTGGATACGGGAAAATATAAAAAGCCAGCCACGGCCGCCCCATGTGTAATAAAGGAAATAATCCAGCACACATTACAGCAACAACTGTCATAGCCTCGGCTGCACGATTTATTGAGGTACGCCACTTTTGACGTAATATTAACAGAAATATCGAAAAGGCAGTTCCTGCATGCCCGATACCAATCCACCAAACAAAATTAATAATGGCCCAGCCCCATGCAATTGAATTATTTACTCCCCAGGTTCCGATACCGGTACTTACTGTTACGAATTTACAATAAATTCCAAAACCAAACATCCCCAAACTAACTAATGTGGCAAAGTACCACCACAGCGGAGTCCGATCGTTTAACGGCGCCGTAATCTCTCTTGAAATCTGGCTAAAACTCTTATCATTGACGATAAGCCTGCCACGTACTTTTGAATTGAACATAAGGTTCTATTTTGTTACGCTTTTTTATTTCTTACTTTCGTTAAGTATCCTACCGATGGTAAAGTGTGCAACTCTTCCAGTAAATGGTAGTTTCTTTCATTCTTAAATAATTTCGAGATTTTACTTTCCGGATTTTTAAAATCTCCAAAAACTAATGCATTTCCCGGACACGACTGAACACAAGCTGGTTGTATTTCACCGTCATCCAACATGCGTCCTTCAGTTTTGGCAAGAATTTTCTTTTCCTGAATGCGCTGAACGCAGAACGTGCATTTTTCAACTACCCCGCGTGAACGTACTGTAACATCCGGATTGAGCACCATTCTTCCCAAATCACTATTCGAATTAAAATCAAACTTGTCGTTTTCAACGTACCGAAACCAGTTAAAACGCCGAACCCTGTAAGGACAGTTATTAATACAGTATTTTGTACCAACGCAACGGTTGTATGCCATCTGGTTTAATCCTTCTTCGCTGTGGGTTGTTGCAGAAACGGGACATACATTTTCACAGGGTGCATTATCGCAATGCTGGCACATTACCGGTTGATGATATACTTCCGGGTTTTCAGGATCGTTTGAGAAATACCGGTCAACACGAATCCAGTGCATAATTCTGCGATTGCGAACCTGCTCTTTACCAATTACCTGGACATTATTTTCTGACTGGCAGGCAATAGCACAGTTTCCACAGCCCACGCACGAACTTAAATCAACTGCCATCCCCCAATGATGACCGTTAAATTCAGGCTCAGGATAAAGTGAAACACTTTCCTCCTCAATTTCCGCACGTTTTTCATTTCCTGATGACGGGTCAATTTGCCATTTATCAAAAGTAGTTTCCCTGACAATAGCACGCCCTTCCATCGAATGATGAGTTTGCGAAAGTGCCAGTTCATAAGTTTTGTCGGTAACAACAACTTCTGCGTTTGTCAACCAGTATTTTTTCCCTCCATTTTCAATCGGTGTCATGTGCAAACATATTTTTACCAACACCATCTCCTACTTTTCCAGCCAACTGCCGACCGTAACCCAAAGCCACGGAAATGGTATTCGGAGTTTGTCCCGGCTGAATAAATACAGGTAATTCGATTCCATTTACTGTAATTACACTTTCATTTTGCAGTCCTTTTTCTTCGGCCCATTTAACCGGAACGGCAGCAAAATTATCCCAGCTGATTTTTGCAATCGGATCGGGCAGTTCCTGTAACCAAGGATTATTGGCAAAACTACCGTCAACCATGGCAATATTTTGGTAAAACTGAACTTCCCAACCACTTCCTGCAGGTTTAACCGAGGTAATAGCCTGTGACAATCCATTTTCAGAATATTCAGGAATTGCCGGATTTTTTATTTCTGGTTCAAAAATTCCTTTTTGTAAGACATCATTCCAAAACTGACGGGAATCAGCAAATTTGGATTGCAATTTAAAATAATTATCACCCCAGTGTTTAATAATATATTCGTAATAATTAGGTTCTGCAGTTCCACTCCATTTAGCCAGTGATTCCTGAACCTGCCGACTATCAAACAATTTTGGAATGGTTGGCTGTGTCAAACTGTAAACACCCTTTTTAGGTTCAGCATCATTCCATGATTCCAGATAATGAGGTTCGGGACAAACCCACTGACAAGCCGCAGTAGTTTCATCTTTTCTGTCGGAAAAAGAAACTGAAAGCGCCATATTTTTTAACCCGGTTTTAATCTCCTCTCCTGCCGGGTGATTATAAACTGGATTTACTCCCCAACATAAAATTCCGGAAATCATTCCGTTTTTCAACTCTGTAACAAATTTCTCGAATTCCTCATCGATTCCCTGCCGGGTCTGCAAAGTTTTATCGAGTAAAATAGTTGAACCGTAATTTCCAAGCAACTGGTTTATTGCATTCACCAAAACCTGAATATGCGTATCGTTGCTATTGGAAACAACAAGTGATTTTCCCTGATTATCCAGAAGATCTTCAACCAATGCACTCAAATCAACTGAGCTTTGCGGAACAGAAACACCGGCCTGACCTTTTGCTTTTAACAATGCATTGTAAAGATTGGCGATAATTACACCTTCTTCAGATGGACGAATCGGAAAACGTACATCGGCATTGGAACCGGTTACTGACATTCCGGTTTCAAACTGGTAGTGCCGGTTCATTTCATCATTTTTCTCCAGCACTTTTCTGCCCGATGTATAACCTTTTGTATATTCAACCGGAGAAAGCCATGTTCCCAGAAAATCGGCACCAAAACTTACAACTACTTTTGCTTTTTCAAAACGGTAATCAGGAATAAGCGCTTTGCCAAATGCCAGTTCGTTTGCTTTTAATATTCCTGTTGCTGAAACTGCATCATACTGCAACCATTTAACATTTGGATATGCTGAAGTAAATTGCTCAATTATCTTTTTTGTTGAAGGAGAAATAATGGTTGATGTCAACAAAACCACCTTTTTATTCTCGCTTTTCAACTGGTTAAGCGTCAGTTTAATTTCAGCATCAACATCATCCCAGGTAGTACTTTTCCCATTTTTTAGGGGTGTTTTAAAACGTGCATCATCGTACAAATTCAAAACCGAAGCCTGCACCCGTGCTGAAGTTCCCTGCTGCGAAATGGATGAAAGATTGTTCCCTTCAATTTTAATTGGCCGGCCATCGCGTACTTTTACCAAAACGCTGCAATATTCATTTGCGTCAAAATAAGTTGAAGCATAATAATTGGCCATTCCCGGAGTTACTTCCTCGGGTTTTACGAGATACGGAATAGCCTCATCACCGGCCTTTTGCAACTTGCAACCAAAGCAGCGGCGGCAACACTAAATCCAAATGTCTTCAAGAAATCCCGGCGTGATGATTCCGAAGCTTTTTTTGCAACCGCCCGCTTGGCATCCAACTCCAGTTTTATCTCATTCTTTTTAAACGCAACCGGATCATTAAACTCGTCTATACTTTTCCAATATTTTGTCATAGTCTGGTTTTACAAACTTTCAGTTTCAACTTCTTAATAATGGCAACGCATACAATCATTGGCGCCAATATCAACTGCTTTAACAGAGTCAATTTCGCCTGATTTTAATTTTTCGTGTAATTTGATATAGTCATCATAATATGCGTTATCTTCAAAATGAACATTTGTCTGGCGGTGGCAGTTTACGCACCATCCCATGGACAGGTCATTTTGCTGCTTCATTATGTCCATTTCCTGAACTTGTCCGTGACATTGTTTACAATCGATTTTTCCTGAACTAACATGCACTGCATGGCTGAAAAATACATGATCAGGAAGATTATGAATCCTCACCCATTCCAGGGGTTTTCCAGTTTCCGAAGCATGAACAATTTTTGCTATTTCGAATTTACCACTGTTGTGTTCCTTCCCTAATAACACATGACAATTCATACAAAGATTGGTTGCCGGAATGCCTGCCGTTTTACTATACTCTGCAGTAGTATGACAATATTTACAATCGATGCCATTTTCACCCACATGCACTTTATGTGAAAATTTTACCGGTTGGTCGGGAGCATAATTTTCCTGTCTTCCAAGATGAATAGCATCTTCAGCAATCATTTTTGCCTGCCAGCTAAAAGCTCCTAAAAAAATAATAAGCGGAATAAATTTCTTTTTTACTTTATGGAGAAAAATCAATTCAATTAGCGCCCAGGTTATTAAAACGCCCAGAAACAGGAACAAAATCAGATTGTTGTAACTTGGCCTAATAGCTGTTGTCCCAGTACTCGCAAGATTATCAAGGTAAACTTTTACCGTTTTTAAATCTGCCTCTTCAATGGTAAAATTTACATGCGAGGCTTCCATTTTTTTACCGGAAGGCTGCATTACTGCCTGTTGAAACGAAGCGAAATCTTTACCGGCATATTTCTAGTGCAATATCCATTGCAGAAGGATTCCAGTTTAATGTATCCACCGGAGTCAGGTTATGACAGGAAACACAAGATTCGTAAGTGCGTTTAAAAGGTAACAACCCGAGGAAAAATCGTTCTCCTCGGGTAATTTCTTCCTGCGATTCCCGGCTGGGAACTGCTGATTCGCCCGATTGCGCAAATGATTTTTCGGTAATGGATAAACAGGAAATAAACGCGAACAGGAAAATATAAAACGACAAAAACTTAATGTCTGTTTTTCTCACGATTTTTTTTATCATTCTGTTCAGTTTAGTAATAATACAACGATCTGATTTTTTTAGATACAAACACTAACAAAATTTGTCAGCAAAAGGTTTCTTAATATACTCAAAAATTTTGGAAAATATTTGCTGCTTCCGTTTATTATAAATATGCACAAATTAATTCCATCTGCAATTAATTAACAAATGTTTATTTCCCAGCAAAACTTCACGTTATAAAATTTTGATTTTAAATATATAATATGAATTTCTGCCAAATATTAATGTCTGCTTTATGTTTACAATTATTTTTTTCGCGAAAAACTTTTTGGAGAATTATCCTCATCAAGATTTTCGGTAATTTTCTTTACAATTTTCAGGTTGTCGAAAAATTCCTTGGCTACTACGCGCAATATGGTATATACCGGAATAGCCAGAATCATCCCTACAATACCGGCCATGCTTCCTGCTGCCAGTATAACAAGAAAAATTTCCAACGGATGAGCTTTCACACTGCTCGAATAGATTAAAGGCTGAAACAATACATTGTCGGCAACCTGCACAAGTGCAAAAACCAATGTCATAAAACCAAGAAGCGGCAATGTGTGCGACATAAAATCAGCTTCTATATTAAGTGACGCACCTATAAGCAAACCTACCGCAGCTCCCATCCATGGTCCCAGATATGGAATCACATTGAACAATCCGCAAAAAAGCCCGATCACCACTGCATGATTAAACCCGATACCAACAATTGTGAGTCCAACGGTATCCAATAACATTACCATAAAAATTTCAAACAACAACCCTATAAAATAACGCCGCAACAGTTTTGAGATTGAATCAAGAACATGGTTGACTTTGGTTTCAATATTAGTAGGAACGAGTAAAAGAATCATATCACGAAACAAAGTTTCTTCCTTCAAAAAGAAAAAGGTAATAAAAGAAACCGAGAAGAATCCAATAAGTATTTCGCCAATGGTCGAAGCAACTACACTTATCCAATTGGAAACCTGGGAGAAATTGATTTTATCTCCTAAATTTTGTGCAATAATGTCGAAAACACTTTGGTTTTCCATTGTACCCGGCTTATGACTGTAGGACTGAAGGAATTGAATTATTGGATCACCAATTGAATCAAGTACCTGGGTGAAGTTAACTTTAGAAAGTGTATTTAATTCACTTACCAACAACGGGATAATAAATCGGAAAAAAGAGATAAAAATTACCCACATTGCAATTAAGGTGATTAATGCAGCAGCTCCATTCGGTATCTTAATTTTTTTTACATGAATTCGTGTTAACCAGTGCTTAATCGGTTTACCAACAAATGCAAGTACAACTGAAATTAAAATGTATGTAACAATGGCGCTGAAATACCAGATAAGAAACGCAACAAACAAAAAACCAATGCTCAGTAAAATGCCACGGGTTTTGTTATTAAGCTGCAACATATTGATGGTTTTTAACAAATATAAGAGAAAAGAGAATCGATTCAAACTAATTTTTAACTGTTAACTTCCTATGATACTGATGATCTGTATTTAAAAATCAACTAATATTAATTCACTGATTACCAGAAGCGATTTGATTAATTTTCAGATTAGAAATCTAATTTTTCAATATTAGTTCTCCCCTTTGATTGTTTTTTCAATGAATTGCAAATACCACTGCATAATATAACTGTTATAAAAATGCGATTTAACCGGATGTTTATAATTAAAATTCTTATCGGAATTTCTTAATTCTGCCGTAATCTCCCGATAAAAAATATTGTCGTTCAGCGGATAATAATAATTTCTGATAAATCTTGGAGTAATATTCAAAATCAGTTTTTTAAGATGTGTAAAGTTTTGCCTTGGTTGAACTCTGGTTTTTAAATCGAATTTTACTTTTCGTGAGGTAAAGAACTGATTTTCTAATGTTGTATTATAATAATTGGCTCCTAATTTTTGTTCGAAAGAAACTTGTTCAAAAAACTCAATAAAAACTTTATCAAATAAAGGCATCAATACTTCAATTCCATGATAAAACCAGGCATGGTTTGCATTGCTTATAAATTTACACTGGCGATTCTGGAAATCCCACAGCTCATAATTTTGCCAGGGTTTAAAGTCTTTATTAAACAGAAATTCACTCACAATATAATGTTCAACATCTTTCAACATTTTTGAACTCAGCGGATACGATGAACTATATTTTTGGATCATTTTTGAAAGCAAATACTTGTCATTGGCCTTTTTTATATTCACATCAAGATGCGATCCGGCAAAAAAGTCGCCCGAATACCCGGGCATCGCTACTGTATCCTTATTGATAATTTTGTTATTTAATAAATAATCAATGGCAAAATAATCCTGTAAAAAAGGCATTGATGATAAATGACCAGCATGACCGGCGTAATCCTGAAACTTTTCTGTTTGAGGAAAACCCGAAATCATTTCCGGGGTGTATTCTATAAAAATATGTGGATAGTCCAACTGTTTGGCAACCTTTTGAGCAGTATTCAATTCCGTATTTTCTTTTCTTCCCCACGTGGCACACAACACATTTTCATGACCAAACTCTTTAAGCAAACAAGCCAGTAATCGAGAATCGTAACCGCTTGTCAGTGGTAAAAGTACCTGCTTGTCTTTTAAATAACCGTAATATTTTTCAAATACTTCTAAAATCGTTTTATGAAGTTTTTCTTCAGAAATATCCTGGTGAGGCACATTTTCTCTCTCGTTTAAAAGTGAAAATGATTCTTTTTCTGAACCTTTTAAAACCAACAATTCTCCGGGCTGTATTTGAAAAATCGCCTCTACAAGCGTTCTATCCCCTGGAGTCACGCCAAATAAAAGGAAATAATTTTTTGAAAAAACATCAGGTGAAGGATTTGGAATTTGCTTTAACAAAACTTCAGGATCATCAGAAATAAAGATTCCATCATCATTCTGGTGATAGAAAAAAGGGAAACTCCATGTATGGCTTGTGGCCATCCAAATTTCTTCCTTCTTTTCTATGATAACAGAAAATTGACCGTTTAATTCTTTCAATTTTTCTCGAAAAACATCGAATGAAACTGATGATATTCCTTCAATATATTTTGCCAGCTTTTCCCTGGTAAAATATTGGCCTTCAACCCATACAAAACCTGTCACAAAAACAGATTTATACTGAGCCCAGTGATATTTTTTTAGAATAATATTTTTTTCTACAGCCATAATTTAACCAATGCCAAAAACCCAACAACAATCAATAAAACTTTTACCGTGAAAATTGTCGCTTTTTTTAATTCAACCCCTGCCAGCTTAAATGAATAAATAATTAATCCGGCAAAAAACGCAAATCCTGTCAAACTGAACAAACCAATCGCCCACTCAATATCTTTTAATACGAGCGCGCCTACTAAAAGACTAACAATACGGAATCCTAACAGAAATATATTAAATACCATCGAAACTTTTTGTTTTTCCATCACAATAATTATCGATGATAACGGGGAACTAAGCATAACCATGAAAAGCCACGGTGCAATAAGTTGTGCCAGATACCCGGAGTATTCCCATTCAGTTCCAAAAACAAAATGAAACAGTGGTTGTCCCCAAAATGCCAAAACAGTAAATGGGACAATTCCAATTAAAAACTGCCTTTTGAAAAGAGAAAATGTCAGATTCCCCAACTCACTAATACTGTTTTTTAGCGACTGCGCCTTTTGAACATAAACCCTGGATATTGAGGTGCTTACCAATTGAACCGGAATGCTTATATAACGGTGTGGAAACGAATATAAACCCAACATAGTGGCGCCAAAAAACGGTTTCACCATAAAAACGGGCAATTGGCTACTCAAAAAATTAAAAATCTCAGACGCAACCGAAAACTTTGGAAAATTAATATATCGTTTGCCATATTTCAGCTCATCGGAGGTAAAACTAAAAGTACCACCCCACGACGTTTCAGGCAATTTACGCGAATACCAGAAATAAGTAACAATCTGGGCAAGTACTGCGCCAATAAACAATCCTGTTACAGGCAAAATAAAAAACAAACATTGAAGTATTCCCGTTAAGACCGACCTCACTATTTCCAGGAATGAAAGTTTCCGAAACTGTTTATTACTGATAAAAATATTCCTAACAAGTTGAACAGCAGCGAAAAAAAACGAATACACGGGAATAAGGATCAACATTATAACAGTTGATTCATCTTGTACTCCTGCTATAAGAATGTAAATAACAATTACAGCCAGAGCAAACGCATTAACCAATCCGTTAATTTTTTGAGACAACCAGAAAATATGTCTTTTCTCTTCGGCAGTTTCTGCTAAAATAATGGCATTTTCATACTTCCCGGTAGAAATAATTGACAGCGTGGAAGCAATGGTAAGATAGAGTACAAAAATCCCAAAATTTTCAGGCGAATAAATCCTGACAATTACAAGGGCAAAAAGTGCCGGAAAAATACGAGCCAGAAACATCCCGGAAAACAGGCTGAGAATGTTACGGTAAAACTCACTTCGGAACAGGTTTTTGATTGACTCAATCAGAGTTGACATGTATTCTTTTAAAAACTTGGTTAAAAATAGGAAATTGAATGATACATTAAAAAAAAATAGTATCAGATTTAAATGAAGCCTTATAAAAACTTTGTTTCTTTTTCGCCCAGTTCTTCCCCGAAAACATTTTAACTATTTTTGAAAAAAATTTGTGAATGGATATTATTCTCGACAACCAGGAAACAGAAAGAAAGTTCCGGCAGATTCTCCATTTGATAAAAACCAAAAAAAACGGAGATGTTTCTGATTTGATGAATGAAAAAGGAATCCGATATAAAATCAACTGGGGAGTTTCCATGATTGAGCTCCGTGAAATAGCACAGTTATTCGAGCCCGATCATGTGCTGGCTTTGAAACTTTGGAACAAAGGCTGGCGGGAAACAATGATTCTTTCAACCATGCTCGAAGAACCTGCTTTAGTTACTGAAGAGCAAATGGATTTCCATACCAAAACATTTGAGAATATTGAAATTGCGGAACAATCATCCACTAATTTATATGTAAAAACCAAGTACGCTTTTGTAAAAGCTCTTGAATGGTGCCGCGGCAAAAAACATTTGATACGTTTTACAGGTGTGCATCTTATCGGGCGGCTTGCCCTGACAGAGAAAAATGCTATTGATGAAATGTTCGAACCTTTTTTTGAAGAATTACCTACACTTGCTAAAGATCAGAAACTGCATACTGTTCTTTACCGAACAATCATCGCTTTGGGAACACGGTCAAAACAGTTGAATGCACAAAGCGTAGAACTGGCTTTACAAATTCAGCAAGGTGTATCGGAAGAGGCTGTTAAATTTGGTGAAACCCTCTATGAAGAACTGACCAGTCCGTATCTGCTGGAAATGTTGGAAAACAAAACACGTTAAGATTTGATAACAATTCCTGAAAAGCTGTCAGTATTTTGCATCTGGCAGATTTTTTGAAAAGCAGCTAAGCGAATTGTATTTTACATACTGAAAATATTTAAACAAAGAAGAAAATGAATTTATCAAAAACATCGAATCCGGTATTTAAAGAACGAGTCTTTAGCCGGGAATATTCCTCAGCTACAGAGGTTATGACGGTAAACGGGACCATAAATAAAACAGCGCTGATGTTACTTTTGGTAATTGCAGGGGCCGTTTTTACCTGGAATAAATTTTTTGAAGCTGTAGTAACCAATCCGCAGGAAGGATTTGCTGCCGTGGGCCCATGGCTTGCCATTGGCGGAATTGGCGGATTTATTACGGTGTTGATTACTGTCTTCCGTCCGCAAAGTTCGGGGATTTCGGCACCAATTTATGCCGTATTTGAAGGATTGTTTTTAGGCGGAATATCTGCCTTCTTCGAAGCTACTTATCACGGAATAGTTATGAGAGCAGTTGCTCTAACACTTGCAGTTTTTGCTGCCATGTTATTTTTTTACCGCTCTGGAATTATCAAAGTAACGCGGAAATTTGCCCTGGGGGTTTTTGCTGCCACTGCTGGAATTGCTTTAGTTTACTTTGTAAGTTTTATTGCCGGAATGTTTGGTGCAAATCTTTCGTTTCTATACGGTAACAGCAATTTAAGTATCGGCATCAGCCTTGTGGTTGTTGGTATTGCTGCATTAAACCTGGTGCTTGATTTTTCATTTATTGAGAATGCAGCCCAGGCAGGTGCCCCTAAATATATGGAATGGTACGGAGCATTCGGTTTAATGGTAACACTTATTTGGTTATACCTTGAATTGTTAAGATTACTGGCAAAATTAGGCAGCCGTAATTAAAGAAATAATACAGTTACAGACTTTAACACAAAAGGATTTCATTTGTCTTATGATGTTTGAAATCCTTTTTGTTTTCGAGCCAAAATGTTAAATTCGCTTTCCTGTTAACTTATTCATAATAAATGATGCAGGTTATTCAAGTAGCTAACAAAAAAATGGTGGATGAATTTCACCAGGTTCCCGAAAAAATATATCGTAACGATAGAAACTGGATTCCACAATTGCGGGTTTTTATAGAAAATGTTTTCGATCCGCTTAAAAATGCCAAGTTCAAAACCGGTGAAGCCAAACGATGGATATTGGAGAAAGACGGTGAATATGTTGGTCGGATTGCTGCATTCTTCGATCCGGATTATGCATCAGGATACGAACAACCTACCGGTGGCTGCGGCTTTTTTGAATGCATCAATAACAAAGAAGCGGCCTTTCTTCTGTTCAACACGGCAAAAAGCTGGCTGATTGGAAAAGGTATGGAAGCCATGGATGGCCCGATAAATTTTGGAGAGAATTTTTTTAACTGGGGGTTGCTCGTCAACAAATTCAAACCACAAACATTCGGGATGCCTTATAATCCGGCATATTATCAAAAGTTGTTTGAAGATTACGGATTTAAGACTTATTATGAACAGTACAGTTATATGCTAGATATTACTAACCCGGATTTGCCTGACAGGTTTTGGAAAATTGCCGAATGGGTGACCCATAAACCGGGTTATAATTTTGAACATTTTACTTTTGCTGAAAGCGAAAAATATCTGAACGATTTTATTGAAATTCATCGGCAGGCCTGGAATGCACACGGGAATTACAAACCGGTAAAAATCGAAGAACTGAGGGAGATGTTGAATGAAGCAAAAAGCTTCGTGGAAGAAGAATTTATTTGGTATGTTTACCACAACAAAATACCTATCGGATTTTTTATGATGATACCCGACCTGAACCAGATTGTTCAAACATTGAAAAACGGAAAGTTAGGTTTTTTAAAAGTAATTAAAATGGCCTGGCTGAAAAGACATAAGGTCATTTCCAGATGCCGTGTTATCGTTTTAGGCATAGTTCCTAAATATCAAAACCGCGGAATTGAATCAGGAATATTTTTTCACTTGAAAAAAGTAATGCTTAAAAAATACTGGTACAATGAAATGGAAATGAGTTGGGTCGGTGATTTCAATCCTAAAATGAACGCACTTTTTAAATCTTTTGGAGCTACCAAAACAAATACTCACATCACTTATCGTTATCTTTTCGATCCGGAAAAAGAATTTAAACGAGCCCCTGTAATAGAATAAATCTTCCAACTTTTCGTATATTGAAATAAAACAAAACAATGCTACTGAAAGAAGTAACCGATAAAACCACCCGTAAACAATTCCACGGCGTACCACATGTTATTTATAAGAACGATCCTAACTGGGCTTGCCCGCTGGAAGGAATGGTGGAAGAGATTTTTAATCCACAAAAAAATGTTTCTTTCAAAGGCGGTGATGCTATTCGGTGGGTACTTACTGATGAAAAAGGAAATCTGGTTGGAAGAATAGGTGCTTTTTTCAATCTTGATAAAGCCCGAATTTTTGAACAACCAACCGGAGGCTGCGGTTTTTTTGAATGTATTGATGATCAGGAAGCCGCTAATTTACTTTTCGATGCAGCGCGGGACTGGCTAAAATCAAAAGGGATGGAAGCCATGGATGGCCCAATAAATTTTGGGGAAAACTACATCAACTGGGGACTTTTGGTTAAAGGATTCATACCACAGGGATTTGGAATGCCCTATAATCCACCCTATTATTTAAAGCTGTTTGAAAACTACGGATTTCAGGTTTACTTCGAACAATACAGTTATCATCTCGATATTACGATGCCGGAATTGCCGGATCGTTTTTGGAAAATTGCTGAATGGGTTTCAAAAAAACCACAGTACAGCTTCCGCCATTTTAGCTGGAAAGAGTCAGAAAAATTTATTGACGATTTTGCCACAGTGTATGATAATGCCTGGCGTTCCCACGAAAATTACAAACCACTCGACAAAGATGATCTGCGCGATTTCCTAAAAGATGCTAAATTGCTCATCGAAGAAGAATTTATCTGGTTTGCATATCATGAAGATGAACCAATAGCAATGTTTGTGATGTTACCGGATCTTAACCAGATATTAATGCATTTAAATGGAAAGATCACACTGTTTTCGTTGATAAAATTACTTTGGCTTAAATGGCGTAAAACAATGACCCGTGCACGTGCTATAATTATAGGTATTTCCGCCAAATATCAAAAATCGGGAATAGAATCGGCAATTTTTTATAACCTGCGCCCGGTAATGTACCGCAAACCCTGGTTTAAAGAAATGGAACTTTCGTGGGCTGGTGATTTTAACCCAAAAATTATTACTTTGTATGAATCGGTGGGAGGGAAAAGGATGAAAACCCACTACACAATGCGTTATTTGTTCGACCGGAGCAAGCCTTTTAAACGAGCACCTCTAATTCATTAAAATTTTGGATGATGCGCTGAAAAAAAAGAACTTCCTTTTGGATTATTAAGAACAATATTTATCTTTGCAGCCCGATAAAAAGGAATAACAAAATTGACCGAATGGATTGTAGTAGTAAAATGCAACCATTCAACTAAAAAATAAAAGAGATGAAAAAAGGAATACACCCGAAAGAATACAGACTGGTCGCTTTCAGAGATATGTCGAACGGTCATACTTTTATTACCCGTTCTACCGTGAACGCAAAGGAAACAGAAGTAATTGACGGCGTTGAATACCCGCTGTACAAATTGGAAATTTCGAATACTTCTCACCCTTTTTACACTGGTAAAGTGAAACTGGTTGACACTGCCGGTCGCGTGGATAAATTCATGAGTCGTTACGGGAAACACATGGAAAACAGGAAAAAATAATTATTTTCAGATATACAAAAAAAAGCTCCGTAATTACGGAGCTTTTTTTTTGTATTCAGTTGCCGGGGTTTGCCATTCATAAATTAAATCCGAATGGTGCCTCGTAAAAATTAAAAAATCTGTCCATTTTAATGCTGAAATTTTGTCGGCATTTTAAGTCCAAACAGATGAACAAAAGAGGATCGTCAAATATTTAAGTTATGGCACGGCGATTGCAATTCAGGAAAACCTTAATGTTTTAAAAATGCAAACGTCAGTTTGTCACAAATTCAATATAATGGGAAAAACGAAAAATTTGGGAATACATCATATCTTTGGTTCAGGTTCAATGGGAAATGAAAATGACTTTCTGCCGATTATTGCTGACGGCGACGACCGGGATCTAAAGAACACGGAAGTACCGGATATACTTCCTATTTTACCCTTACGAAATACCGTACTTTTCCCGGGAGTTGTACTGCCAATTACGGTTGGTCGTGAACGCTCACTAGAGCTGATTCGCGATGTCAATCGTGGTAGCAAACTACTGGGAACATTAGCACAAAAAGATTATACCATTGACCGCCCGGAAGAAAAAGATCTTTATTCAATAGGTACAGTTGCAGAAATACTAAAAGTACTGGAAATGCCCGATGGCTCTACTTCGGTAATCATCCAGGGGAAACGGCGTTACCAAATAAAAGAGTTTGTTACAGACACTCCCTATTTTAAAGCACGAGTGGAACCGCTCAACGATACCAAACCGGAAGACGACAATGAATTCAATGCTATAGTTGGGTCTTTAAAAGATCTTTCAATAAAAATTGCACAGTTTTCAGCAAATGTTCCGCCCGAAGCCACGTTTGCGGTTAAAAACATTGAAAATTCAACATTCCTTATCAACTTCATCTGCTCAAACACCGATATCAGTGTTGAAGATAAACAAAAACTGCTGGAAATCGAAAACCTGAAAGACCGTGGTGTGCAAGCCATTAGTTTCCTGGTAAAAGAAGTACAGATGCTAGAACTAAAAAATGATATCCAGAAAAAGGTGAAAACCGACATGGACCGCCAGCAACGTGAGTTTATGCTTAACATGCAAATGAAGACCATCCAGGACGAGTTGGGAGGAAACCCAATGGAACAGGAAATCAAGGAATTGAAAGAACGGGCTAAAAAGAAAAAATGGAACGAAGATGTAGCAAAATTTTTCACCAGAGAAGTGGAAAAGCTGAGCCGTTTGAATCCGGCAGCCGGTGAATATTCAGTGCAGTTCTCTTTTTGCCAAACTTTGCTCGACTTGCCATGGAATGATTATACACAGGATAATTTTGATCTGAAACATGCTTCAAAAGTGTTGGATGAAGATCATTACGGATTGGAAAAAGTTAAAGAACGTATACTGGAGCACCTGGCTGTATTAAAACTGAAAAACGACATGAAATCGCCAATCCTTTGTTTGTACGGCCCTCCAGGAGTTGGGAAGACTTCGCTGGGAAAATCAGTAGCCAGGGCATTGGGAAGAAATTATGTTCGCATTAGTCTGGGCGGACTGCATGACGAATCTGAAATTCGTGGACATAGAAAAACATATATTGGCGCGATGCCGGGAAGAATTATTCAAAATATCCGGAAAGCTAAATCGGCAAACCCTGTATTTATTCTCGACGAAATTGATAAAGTATCGAAACATTTTCACGGTGACCCGGCTTCGGCATTACTTGAAGTACTTGATCCTGAACAGAATTCTGAATTTCACGATAATTATATTGAGGTAGATTATGACCTATCTAAAGTACTGTTTGTCGCCACAGCCAATACGCTGAACACAATTGCACCACCACTACGCGACCGGCTCGAACTGATTGAAGTAAGTGGTTACCTTGTAGAAGAAAAAATTGAAATTGCAAAACGTCATCTTATACCTAAACAACTGGAAAATCACGGATTGAAGAAAAAGGATATAACTTTTTCAAAAGAGGTCATTGAGCTAATCATTGATGGTTATACCCGTGAATCAGGAGTTCGGGAACTGGATAAAAAAATTGCAAAAGTAATACGGCGAGTGGCTAAAAAAATTGCTTTTGAAACTTCGTACAATAAAAAGCTGACAAAGGCCGATATTCGTGAATATCTTGGTGTGATAGAATATACAAAGGAAAAATACCAGGGAAATGATTTTGCCGGGGTTGTAACCGGACTTGCCTGGACAGCAGTAGGAGGCGAGATACTTTTTGTAGAAGTAAGCCTGAGTAAAGGTAAAGGCTCACTCACACTTACCGGAAATTTGGGAGATGTAATGAAAGAATCTGCCATGCTTGCCCATGAATATCTGAAAGCACATGCCGAGGAATTGAATTTGAATACCGAAGTTTTTGCGAACTGGAATGTGCATGTTCACGTACCGGAAGGAGCAATTCCTAAGGACGGGCCATCTGCGGGAGTAACTATGGTTACCTCTTTGGCATCGGCATTTACCCAGCGAAAAGTCCGTAAAAATCTAGCGATGACAGGGGAAATCACATTACGGGGGAAAGTAC
The DNA here is from genome assembly GCA_963769925.1 of uncultured Prolixibacteraceae bacterium. Lineage (GTDB taxonomy): Bacteria > Bacteroidota > Bacteroidia > Bacteroidales > Prolixibacteraceae > Draconibacterium. The sequence continues at coordinate 223,167 of CAVYOB010000037.1, read as the reverse complement.
TTCCTGTAGGGGGAATCAAGGAAAAAATTCTGGCAGCTAAACGGGCAGGAATTACCGATATTATCCTTTCGGAACAAAACCGGAAAAACCTGGAAGAAATAAAAGACGACTATCTTAAGGGTCTTAATTTCCATTTTGTCCATACGATAATGGATGTACTGGATATTGCCCTTCTGAAATCAAAAGTTGATAAACCGGTGAAGATTAACTAATATTGGCACTTTTTTTGCTTGATGCACACAGAATTTTTAGAGAATTTATTTATTCATATGCGTTGAAATACACCATCAATAATATCGTTATAAAAATATCATCATTAAACCTATCTCCGAAAATAATGTCTTAGTAACCAAAAATAAATTTTATTCATATGAAAAGAATCCTTTCCACCCTGCTGTTTGTTTGTTTGTGCTTAATTGGTTTTGCCCAAACTCCGAAAGAATATTACAATACTGCAAATACAGAGTTGGACAAGAGGCAGTACAAAGCTGCTATTAAAGATTATAACAAAGCTATTAGTTTGTATGATAACTTTAAAGAAGCATATTATAACAGGGCATTAACCAAAAACTATTTGAAAGATTATAAAGGAGCTATTGAAGACTATACAAAAACAATTGAACTTGATCCTAAAAATGTATTAGCATATAACAATCGTGGATTGGTAAAGAAGACATTGGAAGATTATGAAGGTGCAATTGAAGATTACACAAAAGCGATAGAACTTAATGAAACTTTTGCAGCAGCTTATTTTAACCGGGGAAGTGCAAGGGTTCTTATGGATGAGCCGGAACTTGCGTGTAAAGATTTTAGAAAAGCACTTGACCTCGGTAGTTTCAAAGCCATGGAATATATCGACAAATATTGCAAATAATATTCCCCGGAATTTTATTAAACAAGTTATTTTAAATCACCTCGATATTCGATAAACAAATTATTGTTGATCCACTTATTCTATTGCCTTAATTTTCTGAATATCAACACAAATTCAGGTTACTGTATTTCATCGGATAAAGGTACAAGTTTAGCCGTCAGATCAGGGTCCGGCATATCTTTATCTAAGGGAAACATTGGGCGATTAATTCGTTTGTAACCCAGTCTTTCTAAATCCTGATCAACACCACCCGGAGTCAATGCCATAATCCAATCAGCACGCATATCATACAATTCCGGCACCAGGTATCCAATTTTCACAACCACAATATCTGTCTCTCTTGGATTCAATCCAAGCCGTGTAAAATCATTTTCATAATGATATGGTTTGCGTTTTTGTGTTACAATTACATTTACACTACCTACCTTAACGACTACTTCAGTTTTAGCGTCAGGATCACCTTCTACAATGGCTTTTACCGTTCCAGAGAGTTTTATTGGTGGCGCGTAACGGTGATCGATAATTCCACCTGCAACACCTTCTACATGATTTCCAAAACCAGCTTCAATCGCTTTTTTCACAAACTCCGGTCCGGGCAATGATGCATAAATCATTGACGGGCCATTTCCCGATTTGAATTCCGGGCGTTTAAGAATTTCAGTCAGTGTCCAGGTAACATCGCCCGCACCACCAGCCGTTGGATTATCTCCCATATCACTGATCATAAACGGATGCTTATCGCTGGCAATTGCTTTATCGAGGCACTCCTTTAATGAAGCCACCGGTGCTACAAATTCAAAATCATTACGAACATCCCAAAAACTTTTTGCAAGATACTCGGCACCCTGAACAACTTTTTCCTTATCATCACCAGTAACCATCACACATCCTTCGTTACGGGGTTCATCGGCCCAGGCATAACCAATCCAAATCGCAGCATCGACCACTCCCTTCTGGTCCGCTACCGGGGCAACTTTGGCATATAAACTTTTCCCCGGTTCGATTCGGGTACTGGTTTTTTCTCCGGGCAGCAGAATTGGAACGGGAATCCAGGCCTTATATTTAGGTTTTCCTTTGCCATTCTCCAACCTGTCCAGCAGATTTTCAAGAGCTCGTTGTTTCGATTGTAATGCATCTTCATGGGGCGCCATGCGATAGCAGGTAATCAAATCGGTGTTTTCAGCCAGTCGCCGACTAACATTTCCATGCAAATCCATCGAAGTGGAAATAAGTGCATCTTTACCCACAACTTCGCGCACACGGATAATCATATCTCCTTCCGGGTCGTCAAGGCCAACCACACTCATAGCGCCGTGGATATCAAAAAATACACCGTCGTAAGGCAGATTTTTTTTCAGCCGATCCAGCATTTCAGTCATCAGCGATTCATATGCTTCACGGGTTACAATTCCCCCCGGAATAGCGTGTCCACGCAAAGCCGGGAAATATTCTGCACGTTTACGGTCGACTGAATCGGGTGCCAAAAACGGGTAATACGAAAAAATACTATCACCACGGCGAACCCGAAAAGCCTCAGCATCCGACTGAGCCGGCGAAAAAGTACTTGCCTCAATCGCCAGTCCGCAAATGGCAATCCGTGGAAGCTGTTTTTCTTTTTTCACTCCTGTTGAACAGGAAATCACAATCGCAGAAAACAGGACCAGGATAAGATATTTTTTCATTTTGTATAATTTTTTCTGTGGATTTACTTTTATGCAATTACTAAATAACCCATTTGTTTAGCGAACAACCAAAGTTGCTTTTAACACCACTGGTTCTGTTCCAATATGAGGTCCGCCCCAATCTGTTTCATCCCCGTTACGGATTCGCAAAAAGTTGAATTTCCCATTTTCAAAAGTTCCTTCTTCAACTTTCAGGTATTGCCAGGGCTTTCCTTCATTTTTGCCCGATGGCTTAAATGTAAAACGACAATTAGTCCCCGTCAGTAAAAATTCATTATCGTCAAGTTTTACAACCATCCCTTTACCAACAGGCTTGTCATTAGACTGCATTCCACGTCTTCCTCCGCCAAAAGTTACAATAGCCTCCCATGAACCCAGATCTATAGTTTGCTCACTGTGATCTTCAGGCTCAACGACTGCACTGATTTTTCCTTCAAACGCCCACTCTGCCATTTCCCTCATCATAGTACTTAATACTGAATATTCCTTACCTAGAGATTCGAAACGTTTATTAGCATCTTCAACTGTTCCTTCTCCATTATTGTCAATTCCAAACGGTGAAAAACCGATACCGCCGTGTGCCAATACTTTATATAAATATTTTACATTTTCATTATTTGAACCGATCTCGGGAACTAAAAGTGCATTATCGGATCGGGAATACAACTCCAGCACTTTTAATACCCGCTCACTTCCTGAAAGATAAATATCAGGAGCCAACAAATCAATAGAAGGAGCAGCTGCTTTCCAGATGGAAATAACATTATCCGTTGGGCCACCACTTTCATAAGTGCCCGCACTCGGATTACTCAGCGGATCGCGAAGCGCCGCATTAACATACAAAGGCAAAGGATTTACAGCTTTACCTGCCGCTGCAACAAATTCAATATACCGGGCAACCGACCAGGCATGAAAATATTCATCAGCATCTTTACCAAAAACTTCCGACCATGTTCCATTGGAAACGACTGGTTTGTTCAGTGCTTTTAGTACATCCGATTTTAACAATTCCTTCGGAACCTGACTTTCAAATAACTTTTGCGCTTTGGCAGAATAATCCCTGACACTATACCATGAACCGGGCTCATTTTGCACCTGCACCATGATAACAGTATGCTGCTGGTCCGCTTCCTTTAAATGTCTCATCACTGCGGTAAAAGCATTTGCATCTGCTTTCATTGCTTCTGTTGAATGTGGCGATGGCGAATCAACAAGTTCTCCCTTATTATCCGTAAGATTCGGATACTTTTTTGAATCACGTTTCATCCATTCCGGCATGTAATGATTGCTACCATTTTTCCACGTGGCAAACCACAACAGAACCAGGTGTTTGTTTCGTTCTCTGGCCTGAACGAGAAGCGTATCAATAATTGAAAAATCGAATTTCCCGGGTTGTGGTTCTATTTGCTCCCAGTATATTGGAACTTCCAGCGTATTGGCATGCAATGCTTCTATAGCAGACCAAACATGCGGCAACATTCCCGGCCAGGCACTTGAATTATGAGCTTGTCCGCCCAGCATAAGAAATGGCTGACCATCAACTAAAAGTGCATGATGTCCGTCCTTTTCCACAATCTTAGGCATTCCGGGATCGTTTGTCTGACTTTGGGCAATGCCAATATTCATGAAAAGTATCAGACCAAAAACAAAGGTCCGGTTTGTCCGATTTTTTTCCTTTAACAAATTCATATCGCTTATTTTCGTGTTAGTTTGTTTTACAGAATGAATGTTTAATCAGGCTTAATATTATTCAAAAATAATCATTGAAAATCATAAATCCACAAGCTGATTATCGGTTTGTTAAATATAAAACTATTATTCAATTCAGTTAATATTTCAGTGAGGAAAATCGATTTTAAGGCAAAACAATCCTTTTCTGGCAAAAGATTCTGATAGGGTGAAAAAACAAAAAATAATAAATATGTTTTTAGATATAAATGATACATTTTCCATCGGGGAAATTTATTTCGACAAGTCGTATCTCTCAATTTTCTAATTTTATGCAAAATAACCAGATTATAATTAACATAATAGCCAGATGAAAACACTTTTAACTCATCTTTTTTCAATCTTCATCAGTGTGCAGAAAGATGATTGATCTGTCAGTGAATATTATTTATGAGTTGACCCAAAGTAATTCAACAATAAAAACCAAGATAAATGACTTAATAAAGAATATTTTCGGTTATTTAAATGTGAAATCTACCTACCTTCTTATACCAATCATTTTGTCACGTTTGGATTATTTTTTTGTCTGCCTTAACTTTATACTACAATAGTTGTTTTATAAATAACATTCTTCTTAAATGTCAATTATGGAAAAACGATTTTTTACACCGATAGATATTGTAGAAGAAATATCGCCGGAACAGTTTAAAAAGGAATATCTCTACAAGGAAAAACCAGTAATTCTTAGAGGATTGTGGAAAGAATTTCCTGCAGCTACCAAATGGACGGTATCATATTTTAAAGAGCAACTTGGAGATATTGAAGTGGGGGTTTTTGATTCGAAATTGCAAAAAGAGGACCGATCGTTTAAACAACCTCATCGTAAAATGAAATTCTCGGAATATCTGGATACTATCACTGCTGACAAGGAAAGTGATGTTCGTTTGTTTCTTTTCAATATTTTTAAACATAAACCGGAGTTAAAAAACGATTTTTCTTATCCACCACTTACCCGTTTATATATTAAAATACCTTTTATGTTTTTTGGTGGAAAGAATTCCAAAGTACGCATACACCAGGACATGGACTGGTCGAATGTTTTTCTTACCCAGCTTCATGGTCGAAAAGAAGTGTTCCTTTTCCATCCCCGATATTCCAAACTGCTTTACAAATATCCGTTTGGTGTGCACAGTTCCGTCAATATCGATCAGCCCGACTATCAAAAATACCCCGGACTAAAATATGTAAAAGGGCTGCATTGCATTATGGAACCCGGCGATACCTTATTTATGCCCAGCGGCCATTGGCACTATATCAAGTATCTTGAAGGAGGTTATGCCATCAATCATCGTGCTTTATCACCACATCCGGTTAACTGGATACGTGGTTTATGGAATGTAGCTGTTCTCTCCAATCTCGATGATCTGTTTAGAAAATTGTTTGGGCAGCGTTGGTTCCAGTACAAGATAAATAAAACGCAACGTGTTGCTGCAAAGGTCATTGAAAAGTTACGTGATTCTGGAACGCCAAGTGATAATGCGATCGGGGAAAGAGAACTGAGGAACGTTTCGTAGTAAGGATAAAAGTAAGGGTGTCATAAAAGAATAACTTGCAATAAAGTTGGTTTCCTAAAAATAATTGGCTATAGTTTTTACAAAATCGTAATTTCTGTCTTTTCGTGCTTACTTTTTACCGGAAGTTCAAAAACTATTGTTGATAGGCTAACTTTAAAGTCAAGTGATTTTTCCCCATAATTAATTGTCTTTATGTTGTTTCCGCCATGAATGATAATACGCCAGATTCTGGCATCGGTCATTCCATTAAAAGATCCTTTAACAGGGGCGATTACTATTTTACGCTGTTTTTGTGAATAATTGTAAGTAATGGAAGTTGAAGCATATATACCTTTTAAATAATCATTACTTGTACCATCATCTTCAATAAGTTTAAATTCTCCGCTGGCACCATCATAAATATGAAGTTCGAGTAAATTATTAGTTCCTGTTTCAATGGAACGGGAATATTCACGCTTCGGAATGATGGCTCCCTGCTTAACAAAAAGCGGAATTTGATTCAACGGAACCCGACAGGTTATAGTCTGGCCACCTTTAATGATTTCCCCGGTCCAGTAATTTATCCAGTTTGAACTGTCAGGTAATGTAAGTTTTCTTTCCCGGGCACTTTGTTCATAAACCGGAGCCACAAATATCTCTTCGCCAAAAAGATACTCATATAACCGGGTTGGGCGGATAATATTCTTGCCCTCCAGTCGTGAGAGATGAGCATTTGTATAGATGTATGGGAAAAGCTCCAGCTTCAAATGTGAATATTGTCTGAATACAGAATCGGCACGTTCAGAGATTTTAAATGCAATATTTCCGGTTGGATTTTCAGGTTGTGAAAAAGGCGTTGTTAAAGGTGCAAAATTGGCAAATTCGAGCCAGCGTATATACAATTCCTCATCAACTTTTCCATCCATCCCAATGGCAAATCCACCCATGTCATTAGTCAAAAAAGGTATTTTACTTGTACTCCGGGAACTATCGGTGTACATAGCAAGGTTTTCTTTAAAAGCTACTTTTGGCAGCCAGGGAGAAAATTCATGCGCTGGTTTTTCCACGGTCCAGTCTGAACGGGTATCGTCGGTCCATTTGGCCGGGTAACGTTTGTATTCATCCTTGTCTGTTCCTTGACTATGTGACAGAATAAAACCTCGACCTTTAGTTTCTTTCCCAAACTTTTGTGTGGTTTCGAACATGGCTTTACAAACCGGAATAGCATCTGTTTTATCCAGCTTAATGAAATCAAGGCCCATCTCAAAAAAGTGCTTTACTTTTTGTTGGAAATAAGCTGTCGCTTCCGGGTTTTCAAAATCAATGTCACCACACCAGGTACCTTTTACCGGCTGGCTGTTGTCGCCAATAATTGTAGTTCTTAACCCGTTGTGCCATCCGTCAGTTCTTATATTTTCCTTGCTGAAATAACCTCTTGATTTAAAATCTTCATATTTACTTTCATTTCCGGTTTTCATAATAGCGTCCCACATCCAAATACCGGCTTTTATATGTTTTGCTTCCATGAAATTCCAAAGCCCCTTCATATCGGGATAAGAAACGGTATCAGCAATAAAATCCATAAATTTTTTGGGGCCCTGTCCTTTATTTCGCCAATCCCAAAACCACGAATCGATCCAAAAGCCATCGATCGGATAATTATGATCAATTATCTGATTAATTAGTTTTATGCTCTGCTCCTGATTTGTATAAGCTCCGTAAATAATTCCAAATGCCCATGCAGGCGGAAGAACGACATTTGTATCCGCAACTATTTCCGATACTTGCTGCGATTCTATTTTATTCTTCGAAGCCTGTGAACAGGCAGTTATTAAATAAAGCGCAAAAAGAATAAATACCGGATATTTTACTGTAGTATTCATAGGAACTACAATGGATTGTATATTTTGTCTTAAATTTTGAACTGGCAATTAAAAAGTGAAAGTTCAGCAGAGATATGCATTATTATTTCTTATTCAACTCCATCCTTGTATGATGCAGCTCCATATTTATTTTAGTGTATCGCTCCAACGCATCCTTTTTATGCACCTCAAATTCTTCCTTTAATTCGTCATAATCTTTTTTGGTTCTGACAGTAACTTTATTACTTCTTTTAAACAGAAGATATAAAATGATCAGAAAAGCCAAAAGCGCCAGGATAATTGAAGACATAATAAAGGTGTAAAAACCTTTTTCAACATTTAACCCAAATACCTCAATTGCATTTCTGTTTTTAACACTGGTATCGAGATCTTCTTTCGTATTTTTCAACTGATTATTGGTTGAATTTAATTCATTCTGAAGCGAGTTCACTGTATTTGCTTTATCCGATATTTCATTCTTCAATACTGAAATAGTATCAGTCAAAGCACTGTAAAAATCGTTCAATTGTCTTTCATCCAGGAAGTAATTACCATTCCAGAAATTAAGATTTTCTTTGAATACAGCATATTGCTGTTTCAGGCTCTTCTCATTTTTCCAGGCATTAACATCCTTTTTTGCAAAAGAAGTCAATGACACTGCAAATAATAAAATAGAAAGTATAATATATCTTTTCATTTGGTCGGTAATTTTTAATTAATAAAACTCACGCTTGTTTCATCACTTTAAAAATAACTAAATCTTTCAAACGAACAGATATGATTTCTGTTGCATTAAAAAGATACAACAGATCAAACTCCAAAACAAATTTATCGTTCAGTACGTCCTGAAAAAGAAAACAAGCAAAATAAAAGTATTGTTTTATGAAAACTGCAAATTCCGGCAAACGATAAAATTCCCTTTCTCAACGCAAAGCTGTAAAAAAGTTTTTGGCAAATAAAGTTTCTGCTTATTGTATCCTGAACTTCTGATATTTACATTGATAATTTCGCTAATTAACTTATCTTAACGCTGTTGTTAATCTGAAATCAATTGACTATTTTGGTTCAAATTTTCGAAGATGAACCATGAACAATTAAAAAGACGGCTTTTCTATGTTGTTTTCATCTTTGTATTTATTCCAATTTTAACTTTTTTTGCAACTACTGGGTCCGCATCTGACAATGATCCTCCTGTAGTAATTTTTCCTAATACTGTTACTTTCAACAATCTTTCACAATCTTATGAGCCTCAGTTTAAATTCAATGTCGATTCAGTTGTAATTCCACTTAAACGGGCAGGTAGGTTATTTTTAATCGAAGCCAAAGTTGACGGTATTGAAGGTAATCTTGTATTCGACACCGGAGCGGGAAGGTTGGTAATAAACAGCACGTATTTCAGAAACCATGTCAAAACCGGCGGAACTAACTCAAGCGGCATAACCGGTTCGGTTGGTAAAGTCAGTCAAATTACCATAGAAAAAATAGAATTTGCCAATCTGCTTTATGAAAATCTGAGGGCAGACGTTGCTGACCTGGGGCATATCGAAAACAAACGGAATGTCAAAATTCTCGGACTGATCGGTTTTAATATGATGAAAAACCTTGAAATTGTAATTGACGCTAAAAACAGTGAACTCAAATTGTATCGGATCGATGATTCAGGGAACAGAATAGGAAAAGCGAAAAGGCAATTTCTATCGGATCATAACCAGGAATTTTATGAGAAATCGGACATCCTGTTTTTAAAAGCCGATATTGCCGGTAAAACGTTGAATTTTTGTTTTGATACCGGTGCTGAAACCAATGTGTTAAGCAGTTATACAAATAAGAAGGTTCTGAATACGTTAACCATTACCCGGCGTAAAGTGCTGAAGGGCGCAGGTGTCGCCGGTTCTGAAGTCCTGTTTGGCAGGATGAATGAATTTACAATTGGCAACAGGAAAATCACCGGCATGGAAACCATTGTTACCAATCTGAATGCTTTAAGCGAAGCGTACGGCAAAACTATCGACGGCATGCTGGGATGCTCTTTTATGGAAAATGGAATAATTTGTATCAATTTTGTAAAAAAACAATTTTCAATTCGTTACTGGAAAGGAGGCGAAAAATGAAAAAGACAGTGATGTACATACTGTTTTTCTTTGCCATGATTTTTTATTCATCAGGCACATTTGCCCAGGTTAACCCGGACAAAATTTGTCGAATTGATAACGGACAGTTGATATTTACCCTCAACCTGAAGTGGACAGAAAAAGAAAAACAGGAAGTCTCGGAGCTTTTCGACCTCGACAGCACGTTAATAGCTCAGGTCTATAAAGGAGAAACGAATATTGATTTCAACGACGAACACTGGAAAGTAAAGAAACTTTCAGCAAACCGGGTTGAACTTTCAAAATCGGTTCAGCAGCAGTCTAAAAACGAGAATGAATTTGGCTTGGATGAACTTTTTCAGGTCATCGGCAACTGGATAAATTTCAAGGGAAGTGAACCTAAAACATCGGATGAATTTGGGGTAAACAACTTTGATAATTCCAAGGTATTTATGTACGAAAAAGGCGTGGCCAGATTCTATTTAGCAGGCTTTACATCGGCTCAGAAAGTATATATTTCTGGCACTTTTAACAACTGGAGCACCACACAAGCCCCTATGAGATCTACCGGAAACGGATGGACAATTGGCCTAAAACTGGACCCCGGAAGATATGAGTATAAATACATAGTGGATGGTCGCTGGATGACTGATCCGGAGAATAAATTACGGGTACGGGGGGACGCTGGCTCCGACAACTCAGTAGTCTATTGCTATAACCACATATTTGAATTAAAAGGTTATCCGGAGGCCGACAAAGTGGTTGTAACCGGGAATTTTTACGGATGGAATCCACGCGGGCTGGCCATGAAAAAGACATACACCGGATGGTCATTACCCGTCTATCTCAGAGATGGAACTTATGCTTACAAGTTTCTTGTAGACGGAAAATGGATGACTGATCCAGCTAATCCCGTAGAACGTTCAGATGCCAGTGGAAATAAAAATTCATTCCTGAGTATTGGTACACCATATGTTTTTAAACTTAAAGACCATACTGATGCGAATAAAATTGTGCTTACCGGAAGCTTTAACAACTGGGATGAAAATGAACTCGTGATGGATAAGACCTCAACAGGATGGCAATTGCCTTATGTAATAGGTCCGGGAAACTATGAATATAAATTTATTGTTGATGGCAAGTGGATGACCGACCCGGAAAACCCATTTACAACAGGTTCGGGCAATTATACTAACTCATTTATTGCCCTGAAAGCCAACTATGTTTTTGAACTCGATCAATACCAGGACACCAAACAGGTTATTGTTACCGGTAATTTTAATAACTGGAGCACCAAGGATTACCGGATGATAAAGGATAACGGGAAATGGATTTTCCCCATATATCTGAAGCCCGGAAAATACATTTATAAGTTTATTGTTGATGGCAATTGGATTGTAGATCCGGCAAATAAACTTTTTGAGCAAAACTCAGAAGGAACTTATAACTCAGTATTGTGGATCAATAATTCGGAATAGAAGCAAACTTCACAAATTCATTTTGGCACTTTTCAGATTCCGCAGGACTACAAACGTCGACGCACTTGAACTGATTCCTGCTGATGTTCAGAAAAACTTACCGATTTCTCCCGCCAATATTGGGGATCAGGCATTTATCAACGTACAGTGGTGATTTGAAAACCCCGACTCTGTTCAGGAAAAATGAGACGATTGGCTGAACGAATAGTTGTTCTGTTGTCGGTGATATTATCAGGATAAAAAAATATTCTCGTTGCTCATCAATTACAAATCCGTGCTAGCGAGGATGTGCCATTTTGTATCCTGCTAATGATTAACTATATTTAGTTGAAGTCAGAATAAAAATTTTAAATATGGAAGAGGATAAAAACAGAAAAACGGAAAAGAAAAAGGAAAACATTCAGGATAAAGCAGAAAAATGGATCGATAAAACGGAAGAGTTCATTGACGATACTTCAGACAAAATATTTGAAAGTGACGCTTACCAAAAAGCGGGCAAATCGGTTGAAAAAGCCACTAAAAGCATTTTCCGGAAAGCCGGGCGATTATGGGGAAAGTCGCAACGAAATCTCAAAAACAAGGAAAACAAAAAGGAATAAAACAAAATGTTCGAATATGATCTTCTCTCCCCTAGTTTGGAAACGAAGTATAGATGAACAGCCTTATACATCTTCAAAAAGGATTTAAAAAGAAATGGAACCGGAAAATCAGTTGTCGAATCCGGTAGTAAACAGGTTATCTGTCGATTTTACTTTTTTCGGGATTGGAAACTGCATAGATTCGCCGCCGAATCTAAAATCAGAAATTATGAAGCGTTTATTAGTTTGTAGTTTATTGGTTTATGCTTTGGGAATTGCCAGGGGACAAGATTTAATCGGCAGGCCGACAGTTTAAAAAGTGAAGGATTGCTTGTTCCGGCACTGGAAAAATATGGAACAGATTTCGCCCAAACCCTTACCCCGGAAATATCATATCAGCTTGTTTCAACCTGCGCACTTTTGTGGACTTCGCAGATGAGAGACACAGCTTCGTCGGTTACAGAATTCGCGGCAGCAGGGGCTGCACTTATTATTAATCACAGCACACATGAAATCAGGGCCAAATATTTTCCTTTGCTGGAGGCGGCTTCTAAAAAGGGTGAGGCTCAACCGTTACGATACGTAAAAATGTACGATCGTTTACTGGTGGAAAACGGAAAGGAACAACGGTTTGGCACTCAATGTAAATTCGAGGATACAACGCGTGTGCCTTATCCGATTAAGGAACCTGAATACGTGGACAAAAGAAGGGCGGCAATTGGACCGGGTCCTTTAAGCATTTACCTTAAAGAAAGGTTTGATATTGACTGGTATGTGAAACAAAAACAATAAGTATTACTTTGGTATCAGTAAATACATTAGGTTATCACTATCCTGTTATGCGTGCATTCAAGGCACCCGCCTGTACTGTAAATGGGGTGCTACATCTCCCTTATAAAACAGACCATGGGAAACGAAAGATTATAGTCTTTTGCCGCTACTGGTTTAAAAACCCAACAAACCGGATCAAATCTATTTCCTTGTTGGTTTTTATTTTATGATCCTTTATAAATTTTACCAACTCGTCACTGTCTTTGCCTGACAATAATAAATTCTTTTTTCTCTTTATTTCTATAAAATTAGCGTCAGTATCCATAATATAGTATTTACTATCCTGAGGAATAAACATGGCTGCACTCGAATGATAACCGGGCCCGGCAGCGTCCGGATTTTTAAGTAATATCTGGTATTTTCTATACAGCGAATAGTTTCCCAGAACCAACAGTTCATAAAATCCTTTCACATTCTTAAATTTCCCGGGTTCGAAATAATTGAATTTTAAACTATCAATGATAACCAACTGAATAGCTTTTGGATTTTGCACTAAATAAATTTTATTGTCGGAGTCCTTATATTCAATCTGATCGGCAAAAATATCATACCTTACCGGGACATTAAGAGTCTTGCCTATATTTAACATGATCTGGCCATCGATGAAATTTTTAGTTAAATAAGGGGACCCCTGAACATAATCGTATAGAACAGGTTTGTCCATCTTGTCAGCAGGCTTATGTTTGCTGTATTGGTTCAATCCATACAAAGCATCCTGTGCAAAACCAAATTGAAGACTAGCAATTAATACTACAAATACTGTTAGGATTTTTAACATTTTTAACGGTTTTTATTTTTCGCTATTAAAATTATAAAAAACTAATTGTGTACCTAAAAATCATGGATATAAAACCACAAAATATACCTGGTAAAAGTTCTGTTGCAAACCTGCCTGATAATTTCGGTCAGACGGGATTGCCTTTCGATACCGTATAAAAGCAGGGCTTTGCCTAAAAGCCGGTATAAAAGTTTAAAGTTTTAAATAAAAAGTCCCGCTTTGTGCGTTTGAATGGTCCTCCACAAATCCAATCTTTTTTAAGTATTTAATTTGTTGCGGAACTCCTGAGCTGGCATTTACCGCTTTATATTTTTTTTCTTTTATTGCATCTCTGAAATGATTAAAAAGAAAAATACCGTTTTTATAATCGCGATACTGTGGAGTAACATAATCCAACTCAACCTCCAAAATATCGTCTTTATCAATGGCAATAAATAATCCGGCAAAATTCATATTTCGCATTATCATTAAAACAAGTCGTTCGCTGTTAGCCTGCAGTTTAAATTCAGGAAAATACTTTTGAATGTCCTTTTTAAAATAATCCAAAAATTTCTTCACAACCTCTTGGCTGCTGTCGGATTTGATAATTTCAAAATTCTCTTTTTTCGATGTCAGTTTTTGCAGGTAGTACAGGTTAAAGGCCACGATAATTAAATTCATGATCCCCACAGGTAAAGCGCCAATGTAAAACCCGTAAAATGCAAACAGCGCCGAACCAATTAAATTAACAATACGCAGGCGCAAAATAGATGATAAACTCAGGGAAATCAATACAATGGTGGATGCTATATAGCCAATCCACTCCACCAGCGGGATACTTAAAAATACAATATTATTCATACGTCAAAAGTAATATTTAGAGTTGTACAGGAATAAATTTAAGCGCAAAATAATGTTATCGGTTCGTTTTTAGTTGTCACGGCATAAAAAGCAGTATTTTGTGTTTCATTTTAAATTTCCATGCAGATTGCAAATCAGCACCGGCAAGGCTTCCGGGAGGTGCCCCTGCAGAAATTTTATTTAAACATCAGACGTTAAAATAATTGTCAAAAAAGATAAAAACTGCTATGTTTGTCCAATTTTACATATTATTATTAATACAAAACCACTAATTGACTAAAAATCAGCACAATGAAAAATCAAAAATCACTCAAACCGATAATCTGTATCTTTTCTGTCATCCTGCTATTTCAGGGATGTAAGAAAGAAAATGTTAATTCTGAACTGGCAACCGACTATATTGCATTTTACCCATTTAATGGAAATGCCAACGACGAAAGTATTAATAAAAACGATGGAATTGTAAATGGTGCAACGCTTACAACCGACAGAAAGGATCAATCTAATTCAGCTTATTACTTCGACGGATCGAGTGATATTTCTATTCCCAATGTACATTTCTTCGACCAGCTCGATACATTTTGTATATCTCTCTGGGCATATCCTACTGAATTAAATATCCAGCACAATACCATTATTTCCAAAGTTAACCCCAACCGCCATTTTCTGATTAAAATTGTAAAGGACACCAGGAAACTGGAAGCACATTTTGCCCATGGTGCCGATTATTACCAGTGCTTCAGCACAAATCCTATAGAATTAAACAAATGGATTCATATTGTTTATCAATGGACCGGCTCAAAATGGCAATTATACCGTGATGGCAATTTTGTTAAGGAGGTAGATTATAATGGCATTGTTCCTCTTACCAGCAACACAAAGATGAATATCGGGAGCATGGAGGGTGCATATAATTTTACTGGAAAAATCGATGATATCAGGATTTACAATCGTACTTTAACAGCTGAAGAGATAAAATATCTTTTCAAAAATTAAATCCTGAAGAATTATTTTTATTCGGAATGAGTTCCCCCACTGGTGCGAATTGTAAATTCGCATTTCAGCCCTTGGCTGAAAAACAATTCAATTCTGCTGAATTGCACACCGGTTACACCCAAAATTATCGGAGCAGCTTGAGCGGGAAGTCCAATTAAAACTAAAAACAATACCCAAGCCCGATTAGCGGTACAAGAATTTTGTCAGGAGGAGAATATAATCCTCCTGCTTTAAACAGAAATCCCAGGGGTGACTGGTAACGATATCCAGCACGGATGGTAAAATAAAAATCATCTTCCAACCCACTTAAAATGCTGGCATCAAAAAAATTAAAATTTACTACCGATCCGGTATTTATTATAGCTCCAAGCCCAAATTCGCCAAAATGCCTGACTCCCCCCGCTACAAGACTGACATCGGGAACCAGCATGTAAGAATCTCCAATTATTAATCCAAGTTTTGCTCCCAACGCCATATTTTCGTGAAAAGTAAAGAGGTGTTCATAATTAAAGGACGCAAGATCGTCGATATACGCAGCATTTCGAAGAATGTCAAACATATCATTCGGAGTATCGGGCTTGTTCCTAACGGGGAAATAATTGTATTGTGAAAAACCAACGAATGTAAAGAACAAGAGGAAGAGGATTAGCAGAAAAGTTTTCATAATGATGGTTTTTTGGTTGATTAAAAGTTACAAAAAATGGGTACCAATAACAAACAGTTTCTCTTTTTCAATCCCTCTTTAATTCCCCCTTCAACATGGGAAACGAAAAAAAATTGTTTTCTTTTTAAGACCCCTCTAAATTGAATTATACAAGGAAATTTATTCTAAAATAAATATTATATAAAGTATAGGTTTTGTTGTGCAAATAAAATACCTTTAGGTATGCTATTCTTTAATTAAATAAAAATTATGGAAAAACTATTTCTCTTCGTTTTATTGGTAAGCTTGTTTTCTGTTATGCAGAAAGAAGTAAGTGCACAAAATGGAGTGTATATAGATGCATTTTCATTTGAAACGTCGCTTAATAATGCATGCCTCGATGTTGAATTAAGTGATTTGATGACACTTCAACTCAAAGTATTTAAAAACAGGTACCAGGTAAAATCAACTGGTGAATTAACCGATCCTGATGGTAATGTATATACCCACCATTCGATTCAGAATTCAAGTTTTACGTTGAATAAACTGGTATTAACAACGATCTATTTCGATGAATTAGGGAATCCTGTTTTTAACGTTCACATTACATCTCAGGTTAAATTTAATGCAAACGGGGAACCGACAGCCACCGTGGACAACGAAGTGATAGAATGTTACTAACATTTGAATACCGCTCAAACTGAATTTATAACAGTACTAGAAACCGTTGAACCATGTGTTCAGCGGTTTTTTGTTGATGTCATTTGATACGATACGCCATCAGCGCCTCACCATGCCGGATATATAAAATCCCGTTGGCAACCACCGGATGTGAAAAATGTTCTTTGGTTCCTTTGGATATTTTAAACGTACCACCCGCAGTCAGTTTGCCATTTTTGTAGTTAAACAGGCCGACATCACCGTTGTTGCCGTAACAGATAAATTTATTGTCGGCAAAAATAAGACCACCGTACGGAGCTTTAATCTTTTCATCCACTTCACCACTTGCAGGCGAGAGTACATTTAGGTTTTTGTTTTCAGTAGTAACAACCAGTTTATGGTTAACCACCACAAAACCGCCAAGGTTGTTTTTTATTTGTTTGTTTGTCCACTCTTCCTTTACACTTTTCCCATCAGACGAGAGTTCGAGTTTTATGGTTCCCTCACCGTTTTCATCATGAGTGACCAGATAAATAAAAGGCGCATCGTAAACCGGTGTGTTGCAATGGTCGCCGTCATATTTAAAGGTAATGCCGTATTTCCACAGCAGTTCTCCGTTGCTGCAATCCACTCCAAAAATGTAATGGCGCGAAACCGAGACAAAAATTTTACGCGATGGAAGTTCAACCAGGATCGGTGAAACAAAATGGGTAGTGTCACCGGTTGCTTTCGATGTCCAGACGGTTTTGCCGGTAAAGCGGTTGAGCGCTGCAACATTTATATCTGTACCGCCTGGGAAACAGTAAATCGTATTTTCATCGGCCACCACCGATTCGGCATAGCTGAATTCATTTAAGTATCCTTTTAAATCCTTTAGCATTTCTACAGCCCAGATTTCTTTTCCGGTGTTGATGTTAAAACAAGCAATCCTTCCCATCCCGGAAGTGGCATACACCAAATCGCCGATAACAGTGGGTGTAGAGCGTGAACCCGGAAAGTTCGATGCGTATCCTGAACCGGTAAACTCTTCCCCATTGGATGATTTCCACAGCAGTTTTCCATTCAGGTCGAAGGCAAACAAGGTGCTGTTTCCAATTTCCACTCCCATAACCAGCAGTTTATCGGCGGTAACAACCGGAGCAGCATAACCGGGCCCCAGATTTTCTGTAAACCATAGCAGTTGTGGGCCGTTTTCCGGCCATTGCGCCAGTAGTCCGGTTTCGTTGTAAATTCCGTTACGGGCAGGGCCACTCCACTGGTAAACGTTTTGTGCCTGTAATAAATGGGTAACTCCAAGAGCTATAATCAGCAGTGTAGAAAGTTTGATCTGTTTCATTTTTTTGGCTGTTGTTTTTTGTAATCGGTTTTTGCGGTGCTCTAAAACCACCTTTGCGAATGTAAACAAAAAACTTCATCCTCCTCCTCGTTTGCTATGCGGGGAGATGTAGATGGCTTAAGTCACTGCGTTTCCTCGCCATGACGTATCAAGGGTTGTTGCCCGGCAGCGGACACTGGCAAACGTATTCGTAAAATGATTCATCCTGTCCGCTGTTTTTGTTGAAAGGATTATTGTCGTCATTGCGAGCCGAAGGTGAAGCAATCTATTTTCCTCATACTATTATCCTGTAAAAAGTAAAAGATGGCTTCGGTCGTTATACTCCCTCGCCATGACGCTTATACGGCGTGTATTGTGCAGCGGACACTGGCAAACGTATTCGTAAAATGATTCATCCTGTCCGCTGTTTTTGTTGAAAGGATTATTGTCGTCATTGCGAGCCGAAGGAGAAGCAATCTATTTATTGGCATTAAAAAAGTAAAAGATGGTTTCGGTCACTGCGTTTCCTCGCCATGACGTATCAAGGGTTGTAGTCCGGCAGCGGACACCGGAAAACGTGTTTATAGAATGATTCATTTTGTCCGCTGCACTCTTATATCGCTGAATGTCGTCATTGCGAGCCGAAGGTGAAGCAATCTGTTCCCCTTGTCGTATTTGCATGTAAAAAGTAAAAGATGGCTTCGGTCGTTATACTCCCTCGCCATGACGCTTATACGACGTGTATTGTGCAGCGGACACTGGCAAACGTATTCGTAAAATGATTCATCCTGTCCGCTGTATTTCGATTACATGAATAGTAGTCATTACGAGCCTTGCGATGTAATCCGGAAACAATCCTGATTTGTTATTTGGCAATTGCCTTTTGTCGATGCAATCGTCAGGCAGCTTACTCCCCGGCGTAGACGAAGGGAGTTGGTATTTCATGCAAACAGTTGCAAACGGGCAGGCAAAAAATAAAAGGCAAATTTGACAAGATGGCAAGAAAAAAGCTCCGATCCAGGAGCCTTTTTATTCTTATTCTACTACTACCACCAAATATTTCGAAGCTTTCCAGAATTCATTCGGTTTATCTATCGCCAGAGCTTCAACGGTATTTGTTCCGGTGAGGTGATACGAATCAGCAGGGCGATTAGCAACTACTTCCGCTTTTTTTGCTTTCAACGTTAATAGTTTAAACTCGCGGATATCAACTTTTTGAAAATAGTCGCGGTTAAAGTCCTTTTTCAGGGTTAGGGTTTTCCCCATTCCTAAAAATCCACCTTCTTTTTCAATCACATTCTTTTCTTCCAGTTCTTTTTTTGTTCCGAAGGCATAATAGGCGGTATTCATTACATTGGTTTGTTCTTCAATAGCCTGATTTTTTTCTCTTATTGTTTTTTCGCTTTGCGCGGTGATGGTTTCAATCTGCTGGTTCAGATTGGTAACGTTAATGTGCAGCGCTTCCAGATCTTTGGACAGGCTGGCAATATCAGCATCTTTTTCAGCCATCTGTTTGTTCATGTTGTCGATCGTTTTTTCGAGTTCTGTTATTTTTGCATTCGAAGCCCGATATTTATTCGTAAGCGATTTTACAAGCGCTTTGTTCTTCTGAAGCAGATCATTAATCAGCGCAATGTCTTCAGCAATTCGCTGTTTAGCACTGGGTTTCAATTCAACGCCGGAGGCTTTCTCGACCGATAATAATTTTTTCAATCGCTTTTATCGAATCAAGGTTCGACTGAATTTCGTTCATGTCATCAATAAATTCCAGAATGGTATTATTTTCCTGTACAGCAACTTGCGTAATACTATCCTGTTTGGCTTGCATTTGGGCAATTTCCTTTTTATGTTGACCGCAAGAAACCAACACCAGAACCGATAGAACATACAATAACTTTTTCATTTGATAAATTTTAAATTGATTAATAAATTCATGGTTTATAATTGTTTATTTTTTAAGTCAATCCCGGATACCCGTGAGAACACCCGTTACCTTCATTCTGCTTTGTGAAAAAATTTTTATCATGGCCGTTTCAGCAATAAAAGCAGTTGGTCCGGATTGCATAGTTAGTGCGGGTAATCTACCTGTTTAACAACCAAATGTGGCATTCTTTAGCTCAGCGTTATTGTTTTAATTGTCTTCGCTGATTTTCAATTCACTTTCCCGATTGCATTGGCAAGTCGTTCAGAATGCTGTTTTGTTGCAGTATCTGCATTAATTCCGGGCAATTGGTATAATTGTTTAAAGGTAAAGTGATTCTTTGCCGAAGTTGTTACATAACTTTTGGGGAAAGTTACAATATTCACACATTGTACAGATGTTCTGTTTTTATCATTCTCCGGCGAAAAACCCCCCAGTGCCCATCATTTGTCCCTGGTATTCGGGAAGGGGTTCGTTGTTCGGGAGTTTGCAACCTCGCTCTGCCCTTCGTTTGTAGTGAGGGGTGAATTGCAGTGAAGTTTCAACGCTGGTTTAAGTAGTTTTTGGCGATGCGATCGACAGACAGGTTGCTTCCCCCTCGTCTGTGCCGAGGGGGAGTTGGAGCTCGACTGACTGATAGATGAAGAATTTGAACTCAAAAAAGTTTGGGTTGATCTCCGGCATCAAATACCAACTCTTCATATTTATGCTTTTTGTTGGCATCGGGAACATTGCCCGGCGAATCTTTTCCTGATAATTTTCCCACGGTCCATGCATCCAGTTGTGAATCGGGGAAAACATAGGTGGCAAGTTCTTTTAGTTCTTTTTCTGTTAAAGGTTTTAACCATTCATCTGCAACGTTTTCAGGCAGAATTACCGGCATTCTGTGGTCACCCGAAAATTTTGGCTTATTGTGAATTTTTGCCATTAACGAATTGGCATGTGTGGTAACAATTGAATAGGTATTTAGTATTTCGCCTGTTTCCTTGTTTACCCAATCATTCCAAAGACCTGCAAGATACAATGGCTCACCGTCTTTCCGCGTAATATAAAAAGGGTATTTTTTACCTCTGTAGTCGTGATGCTCATAAAATCCTTCAACAGGCACCAAACATCTTTTATGGTACGCCGAGTCTTTAAAAGATGCCTTTTCAAATATGGTTTCGCCTCTTGCGTTTAGTGTACTGTTCCAAATTTTTTCAGGCTCTTTTGCCCAGTGCGGAATCAGCCCCCACTGCGATATTACCGGTTCGAAAGGGGCATTGTTTTCGTAAACAATTACTTTCGGATGTGAAAATGCCGAAACCTGGTATATATCAGCAAATGAAAATGTGGCATCGTATTTTTTAAGCAATTCCTGCCAGTATTCTGCATCTTCTTTTCTGCCATCGTGCATGGCACGTTTTAACGCTGAAGAAATCCCATATCTTGCATTGAAACACATATCTTCAATTTTTTGAAATAATAAAATTAATAACGAATCAATCAAAATAATTGTTTCGTAAATGTGAAGTACAACAGCATTTGGGATCGATATCGATACAATCGACAGGCAACCCCAACCTCTCAACAGAAACGAAAGTGTTTGAGTTCCTTCAAATCCCCCTGAATCCCCCTTTTTCTAAAGGGGACGAGGAAAAAAGAACGGAGGATTGGTTTGTCGATGCAAGTAACAAGAAGCTTACCCCTCGGCTCAGACGAGAGGGAGTTGGGAAGCATTGCTTCCATAAAGTAATAAAAGCTTCAACTATTTACCCGGAGCACGGAAGTCGCTTTTTTTGGCAACAGCATCATCAATCTCTTCAACTGTCATAAGTGGTATGCTGCTAACGTTTATCATCCCACTTGCCGATGCTCTAAGCGAGAATGCCGCCATACTTGCATTGTCGGGCATATCCATTACCCCATAAATGTCCCAGTCACCAAATGCGTAATAAACACATTCCACATTCCCACCAAGCGAACCGGCTAATTTATCAATCACCGCCCGCCGGCCTTTTCCACCATCTTTAACTAAACCCTGAATTCCTTCGCCTATGTATTTTGCGCGAACAAGAAACTTTGCCATAACTTTTTAATTTAAGATTAATATGTATTTTATTAAGTTATAACTTTTTTTTATAGCGTCCTGTAATCAAGGCCTTAAAAAAGGTTAAACAGAAATCGCCCTCCTTTGCAAAGACTGTCTGTTGGTAGATAGGGAGGTGACCGGTCCCGATGGCTATCGGGAGGGATCGGAGAATTCGTTCTCGTCCTCCTTTTTAAAGGAGGCGTTCGTCAGCTAACGGATCGGAGGATTGCGCACTGCTTATTCATCATGACAAAATCTCCCTTTAATTCCCCCTTTTGCTAAGGGGGACAAGAAAAACGAATCAATAAAAAAATGAAACAATTATCGAGCCTTGAAGTTAGAGTTATAGGAACCAAAACAATATAAATGAAATATTTAGTTAAAATAATTGATATTAAATCGACCGATGAACTGGATGGAGCCTGGAATAACGATGACTTTAAAGCTTTGCTGGCACGATTTGAATACCCCGATGCGGAGCAGTTAAAACCGGCAGAATTGAAGGACTACCTTTTTATGGCCATTTCCGACTTTGAACCCAACGAAGCGGCAGCTGTTCTGCTCGATTACAAACTTTCGGATAAGTTGGCCGAAGGACAGATCGATAATCTTTCGCACGAAATGCTGCGGGTAAAAACGTTTGAAAACTATTCCGAGATCGACCTTCACCAGGATTTGTTTAAGATCAATCAGTTGCTGTATAAAGCCTATAACGGAAAGTTTCCGCAGGGCAGTGCAACGGTTGTACAGTTCGAAATAAACGACGGGCAGGATGCTCCCGGGGAGATCACAAAAGAAACTGCATTGAAAGCCCTGAGTTACGGCCTTTCAGAAAACAGTTTAATCAACCGCCTGCTCGGCGACCAGGTGGAAGGTAAAAAACCTTTTCCCGAGGCGGAAGGAATTGCGTGGGATTTGCAACACAAAGGAGACGGTGTTTACGTCATCACCACATCGGAAAAATGGCTGACCAAAAACGACTTCGAAAAACCGGAATACGAGTGCACGGTTCAGGTGTATGAAGAACCGGAAGAAGAGGATTAAAAGCGTTCCCATCCGGCGCTCAACGGCACCGGAGTCTGACCGGGATAATAGCGGAAAAAACAAACATTTTCAATTTCTCTGCGTTCTAATATAAAAAAGCTTAATGCATTAGTAATATGGAATTTAACGAAAAAATTAAAGAAGAATTAGAAGGAAGAATCAAAAATCTGGAAAACTTTATTGCAGAAAACGGAATCGGTTCGAAACAGCTTAAGAAAGCAAAAAGAACACAACGTAATGTGAATTTAGCTATTATTGCGGGTAGCTTAATCACTGTAGCAGGAATTACAATGTGGGCAGTGAGTAGTAGTAGCAAACACGATTAGCGGCCCACATTTTTAAAACGGTTTGTATCTCCAAAGCAAATACCTTTTGAGCCAATTTATTTAACTCCGCCACCGCACGAATATTTATCCCTGTATCTTTTTATTTCACTGCCCCGTAATAAGGGGTATTCACTAAAACAACAACAATTGAAAAAAATAAATTTTAGCTCCATTGTTTTTGGCTTTGCGTTTCTGGTATCCGGCTATTGGATTACAAGTCTTCTTGTCAACTACAATCAAAGCGGCATGGTATCGGTTATTACCGAACTGCTGTGGTTGCCCATGCTGGGCCTGTTGTTTTTAATTCCGCTGCTTTCGCTGGTAATGTGGATAAAAGAAAAGTTTAGCCTACGCTCGTTTTACCTGTATGCCTTTTTGCTGTGCTCCTTATGTATTACGCTGATGTTTTGGAAAGGGTGATCAGGAAAAGCCAGATCTGCCACTAACCCACGCGATAGAATTTGCGCGGCAGCGTTGGGCAATACTGCTGCTGAATGGCACACCGGTTCCAAATTGGCGCCAGTGTCGATACAATCGACAGACAGCGAACCCCTCGGGGTAGATGGGAATTCAGATGCAGATAAACGGATTGTATTTCGTAGCCGTTAAAAAATCCCTGCTCGTGGCCCCCCCTGCATAATCTGAATTTTCAATACATGCTCAACATACTGAAAGTAATGGAAAAGCTCATGGTTTAATTCAAAGCCATAATCCACGTTGGGTTCGTATCCAATAATAGGTTCGAAAAATGAAGAATTTTTCCGTCCGGCCGTTGCGTTATAGTTCCATGCAGAAACATATTGGCGGTTCCAGTTTTCGTAGTATTGCTGAGAGTGATTCATTGCCGGACTTTTATGCAACTGATACCACGTTTCAAATCTTCCATCAAAAGTTTCCAGTTCATATTCCAAACTGTCTTCAACAATACTTTCCTCGTTGTTACTTTTTACTTTAATAACCCCTTTTTGTGTTGAACAGGCTACAATAAAAAGTATTATCCCCATCCACAATATTATCTGCTTCATACGATTATCATTGTTTGTTTTTATGGCATCATATGGAACCCGCTTATAATCATCCCCCTGTGTGTATGAATTTTTACATGCTCGTTTCATCTGTTTTACTATTTTAACTCTTACTTGTTTAGATACGAATTTTACAAAAGAATTGTTTTTAAATAACAAATGAGACGTTGTTTTCCTCTCCTTCCGCTCGTTTCCGAATAAGGGGCTTGTTGTTTTTTAGTTTGCAACTCATTTTTACAGGCCGTTTCTTTTGTCGTTTAAAACGGCGGGCAGTTTACCGCCCGACACGGAAGAGGGGCAGAATGGCACACCGGTTACAAATTGGCGCGAGCGGGGGTTTGGTAGCTTGGGGGAAACAGGCCGACAAAGCTCAAATTTTAGTAATTTTGCGACCATGGTACACGAACTTAAAACATGGAGTAGTTACTTTAAACTGATGCAAAGTGGCGAAAAACCATTTGAACTTCGGCTTAACGACCGCGGGTTTTTAGTCGGACACGAACTTTTATTGCGCGAATACAATCCACTTACGCAAACTTATACCGGCCAAACACTGCGCCGAAAAATTACCTGTGTCTTGGAAGGCAGCGAAGCCGAAGCGTTCGGATTAAAACCCGGGTATTGTATTTTGGGCTTGAAAGAAGTGGAGTAAAATTGCACACTTCCCGGTCACCGATTGCAAATCGGCACGAGCGGGGCTTACCCCTCATTGCAAACGAGGGGGAGTGAGGCTAAACGAGAGAGGAGCAGTAGTTAAATGTTGATATTCTGGGAATTGTGCCCCAGTTTTATTAAATTGTTGTACCAAACTTTAATTAACCTTAGAAATGAAAAAAACTGATAACCCTATCCTCTTACTAATTATTCTTCTTCTGTTCGGTTTAAGTGCCTGCGAACTTCTTTCAGAAAATAATGATGACTGCGATGCCACAAAAATGGAGACTATGGAGGAACCCGTTATTTACTTAAACTTCAATATTCCAATTTCTTCACGGATTATTGGAAATCATACCCTCGAAAAGATAATAATATCAGGAAGCATTAGCAAGATTTACTGCAGTGGTAAACAAAGCGGACATTATACATACAATACCACATTTATTGTCGACAGTGAAACATTAAGTCATGATGAAGATACTTTTAGCGAGGTAGGTTCTTTTATCATACCTCAGCTGTATAAGTATAAATTTGAGAATACCCAAGACAGGCTGGTTGTGTTATTTCGCGTGAAGATTTACAGGGATGACGGGATAATTTATGAGACTACCGAAATGGCTGGAGAATTCTTTTATAACAATCTATTATTCGATGCGAACGAAATGAAACATTATGTTGCAGTTGAGCCATCTTCGATGGAATGGGTCGAAGTAACTTCTTAGCAAAAACGAGATACTCAGGAATCTTCGTTCCTTCCTTACTCAAAATACCATATTCCCCTTCCGTGCAAGTGAATCGCGTGGCAAAGAAAGATAAAATTATTATTCGTTTCCGATGCACATCCACGACTATTTTAGTTGTAC
Organism: uncultured Prolixibacteraceae bacterium; assembly: GCA_963769925.1. Lineage (GTDB taxonomy): Bacteria > Bacteroidota > Bacteroidia > Bacteroidales > Prolixibacteraceae > Draconibacterium. The sequence continues at coordinate 197,412 of CAVYOB010000037.1, read as the reverse complement.
ACGGTATTAGCACTAAAAACTACTGCTATGAAAAAGCAAAAGAGACGGGATTTTTTGAAAGGCATTCCGGTTTGGTTACAGGCTTTGATGCTGGCGATGGTTGCCTTGCTTGCCTTATTTATTCTGGCCGCCATATTGAGATCGATTCCGGGTGTTGCCGACAATTTCGGAGAGATGACGGGCTATCTTTTGCACGCTGTTTTTATTGCAGCAGGCTGTTTTTACATCTGCCGCCGGCACCCCAAAAGCGTGTTGTATGTTCTGCTTATTACGAATGTTTTTGTTTTTGTCCCGGCCATTGTTGAACCCAGTTCCTGGACCACCAGCCTGTGGATTTTTCCCGGAAGCGCAGTGCTGCTTTCTGTTCCGGCCGCGGTATGGGGCAGCTAAAAACATTTAAAACGGGCGTAAGTAACAGCCTGGCCAAAAGTAACTCCGTTGCTGCGCAATAGATGGATTTTTTGTCGTTAAAAACGACGAGCAGTTTACCTCTCGACACGGAAGAGGACTGAATGGCACACCGGTTACAAATTGGCGCCAGTGTCGATACAATCGACAGATAGCGAACCCCTCGTTGCAAACGAGGGGTGGCGGGGATCGGCGAAAACAAGTAGTATTTCGATTTAACTCACTTTGAGAATGACAACGCTAAACTAATACCGAGTTTAAACTGCATACTGTTGTGTCCCTCTTCAATTACACGATTGTCGGCTTTAAAATCACCGAACCCGATATAATTTAATCCGGTAAAAACACTCATGTCAACTGCGGAAACAGGCAATTTGTATCCGGCAAGTGCGCCGATAAAAAATCCATCTGAAGTTGGATTTGACCACTCAGCATCCTTGTAAATACTTTTATCGTGTGCCCATCCCGCTTCGCCACCAACCCAAAACAAACCTTTCTCACCCAATGCTTGTCTTCCTTGTATTCCCAATTGAAAAAGATTGTCGTGACCACCGTTAAAAGAGTAATAATGGTAACCTGCAAGCCCGTAAACACTCGTAAGTTCATTTGATAATTGTGTACCTGCTAATCCCGTAATTCCTCCCCCAAATTCTGTTTCACTTTGTTTCGTTCCGCCGTCAGCCTCAACAACGGGTTCAAAACTAGCGCATCCTGCAAAAAACCAGGATAACACAAAAAATACAATGTCTTTTGCGAAAATCTTCACATAAATAAACCTGTTAGTTGATTTCATTTTGGTTTTATTTTAATTGATAATTTGTTTCAGCTATTCAAATTACAACTAAATATGTTAACAGTCAATAGATTATGTGTATTTTGAAAGCGACTGCTGCTGCTTTTTGCCGATTTTTCGGCAGGAAAAAAGGAGTTTTTTGCTGATAAACATTAAAGCAACTTTTTGGTTTGTGGTTAAATAGTCGTTTACAGTTATTCGAAACCGGCGACAAATGAGGATTTGGCTTATTGAAATCCAATAATTGGATAAAATCATGCAGGTTTTAGTCCTCCGCTTGTGCATCCAGTTCGTCAGCTGACGGATCGAGATGTAATTCGTACCTCAGCCAAAGGCTGAAAAATTTAAAGGATAAAATATTCCAGGCAATTACTTTTTTCAATTCTGGCGAAATGCACACCGATTGCAAATCGGCGCGAGCGGGGGTTTGGTAGCGTGGGGGAAACAGGCCGACAAAGCTCAAATTTTAGTAATTTTGCGACCATGGTACACGAACTTAAAACATGGAGTAGTTACTTTAAACTGATGCAAAGTGGCGAAAAGCCATTTGAACTTCGGCTTAACGACCGCGGGTTTTTAGTCGGACACGAACTTTTATTGCGCGAATACAATCCACTTACGCAAACTTATACCGGCCAAACATTGCGCCGAAAAATTACCTGTGTATTAGAGGGCAGCGAAGCCGAAGCGTTCGGATTAAAACCCGGGTATTGTATTTTGGGCTTGAAAGAAGTGGAGTAAAATTGCACACTTCCCGGTCACCGATTGCAAATCGGCACTGACGGGGGTTATATAAATAGTTGTCATTACGAGCCTGGCGAAGTAATCCGGAAACAATCCTAATTTGTTTTTGGGCAATTGCCTTTTGGCACAGACGAAGGGGAGAAGGTGTAAATCAATTTTTACAAATTGCACACCGATTGCAAATCGGCGCGAGCGGGGCGTGAATTTATTGATTTATGTAATTAGCCAACAGCCATTTTAGCTGAATCTTTCCATAAATACGGTGGCATCGGTTCTTTCAATTGCCACTTTATATTCATTGGTTTTGAACCGTAATATTCTTTAATAGAACCATCACCAATAAAAACATAACCCATTGTATTTCCATACTCATCTTTATTTCGTTCCCTGACAAATAACAAAATTCTTTTCCCTGAATTTAATATGATTAATATATGCTAATCCTCTTCCTTTATCTGGTCTTGCTGCATTGTGTGTTTGCCAATGAAATAGGGTATCGCTTATAGCATAATCTTCATATAAGGTCGATGGTGAAAAATCTTTTTCAGATTTAACTAAATCTATAAATAAAATTTCAGTATTTAAATTCTTATTATCGGCATTCCCTTCCCGATTCGATGATTTTTTTTCAAATGTACTTAATCCAAAAGCAGCAAAATTTGCTCACGTGTATATCTGCTGTGAATTTTTAAAGGCTGTGGATAAGGAAATTTAATTTCTAATTCCATGAAGTCTATTCTATCAATTAGAATCTCAAGTACTTCAATTATTTCAGACGTTAAAACTTTATTTTTACCAATTGCTATTATACTTTCTTTAATCGAATCAAACCCACCGGCCTCCTGCCAAACATCATAATGCAACATTAAACACATCACCTTTTCTACTTCACTCAAATTGTCAAATTCAACATTAAATTCCTTTCTTGCCAACGAAATAACAAATTGAAAATAAGAGTTCGAATTGCATGAAAGCCATTTTTTGCTTATTGCACGATAAATTTCCCTTTCGTTTTCCGTTGAATAATCCTCAATCTGATCTGCTTCGACACAAAGCCTTTTCCAGCTATCCTTTTTATAAATATACTGTAATGGAATATGGTATAGGTTTACAAAATTTTTTAGTGTTAGCGGTAAAGATGTTTGATATTTGATAATTGCGAATTTTATTGAGCAACAGTTTTCTGTTTAATGTTGTTGCATTTCTGATATTTTCAAGAATATATTCTTTTGCCTTTTTTTCCAAAATAATAGAACATCCCAAGGGTAAATGTGGAAAATCATCTCCAACTTCCTTTTGAATTGAAGTATTAGTTTTTCCAACCAATGCTCTGAATTTTCCTTCATAATCATATTCAGGGCGTGAATTACCGACAAAATCCAAAACAGTTAAACATTCCTTATCTTCGGCCAATCTTAATCCTCGTCCAAGTTGCTGCAAAAAAACTGTTAAACTCTCAGTTGGTCGCAGAAATAAAACTGTATCGATTTCCGGAATATCAACACCCTCATTAAAAATATCAACTACAAACAAATAGTTAATTTCCTTTGCTTAATAATTTGCTTCTCAATTCCTCTCTTATACCACTTCTTGAACTTATTAAATAATCAGCTTTTAATCCAGATAAGACAAACTTCTCAGCCATAAATTGAGCATGATCCTGTGTTACGCAAAAACAGAGAGCCCGAACATTTTCAATGTCATTCAAATACTTATTAAGATTGATTAATTATTTCTCCAACCCTTTTATCACTTTGAGTGTAAATTCTAGTTAACTCGCTCGGTACATAACGGCCATTTTTCCATTCAACTTGTGATAAATCGATACTGTCTGTAATTCCAAAATATTGAAATGGACAAAGCAATTTTCGATTTAAAGCTTCCGGTAATCTAATTTCGGCTGCAATGGTATCTGAAAAATCTTTCAGATATATCTTCATTGTCCATTCTTTCAGGAGTAGCAGTCAAACCCAATAGAATTTTTGGTTCAAATCGTTGCAGAATTGGACGATAACTTGACGCTGCAATATGATGTACTTCATCAACAATAATAAAATCGTAAAAAGTTGCTGATAGTTTAAGTCCATTAATCCTATTGTTCAATGTCTGAACAGAAGCAAAAATAACATCATAATTTTGTGGCTCAATACCATCAACCCATAACTCACCAAAATTATTATCTCGTAAAACTCCCTGAAATGTTGCTAGTGATTGTTGGAGTATTTCTTTACGGTGAGCCACAAATAATAGTCTCGCACTTTGATTTTTCTTTTTGAAATTTTTAAAATCGAACGCGGAAACAACAGTTTTTCCAGTTCCTGTGGCTGCGACAATTAAATTTCTGTAACGATTATGAATAATTCTTTCAGTTTCTAATTTCTCCAAAATTTCTTCTTGAAAATGAAATGGAGAAATATCAAAGTAGGTAACAAAATTATTTTTGTCACTTGTTTTCTCCCTTTTTAAAGCCACACGTAATTTATGCGTATGTAAATCTCTATCAAACAGCTCAAATTCGTTGTCATGCCAGTAGGTGTCAAATGTTTTTTGAAATTTATCGATAATGTGACCAACTTCTTTTGTCGTGACCTTCATGTTCCATTCTAATCCATTTGTTAAGCTGATCGGGAAAGATTTGACGAACCAATATAACCTGTATGAAATCCAGTGTTTCTGTAAAATAAATAAGCTTTGGCGTGCAATCGCTCGTTTTCTGTATTATAGGAAACCTTTATTTCGGTGTTTTTTAAACCTGACAAATACTCTACTGCTTTTAAATCGGTAGCTCCCATGTATGAAGTTGTAATTACTCTCAATACTCCACCTCTCTCAGTAAATTCAACTAATTCTTTTTCAAATATCCTAATACCAGTCCATTTTATAAACGAAACTAGAAAATTGATTTTATCTGAAGAACGAATTTCTTTTTTTAATCTCACTTTCAAGAGATACGCCCGCGTTGTTACCTGTAAACAATTCACTTTGTGAAAGGCTTGTATATGGCGTGATTTCCTTAATATATTTATTAAAATCGGGAAATGGAAAATTTATTTTTGAAAATACGGCGGAAAGTATTTTTGCTTCCGTTGAAATTAAATCATCTTCAAAATCCTCGTCACTTAGTTCATTTCGAAGAAGAAAAATAATTTTGTTTGATATCTCAATTTGTTTTTCGATGCTTCCATCACCGGAAACAAGATTTAAAGCCAAGCGAATTTTTTCAATTAAATATTGTGATAAAACTCGTGATGCATCATTTTTATCAATAATGCTTTCTTTAACGTAAAATGTATCTTTATTAAGTTCATCTAATTTCGATGAAATCAGTTTATTGATTAGCTGTTCGTAGAGGCCTTGCTGCATCATAATTTAAAAGGATAGGTATATTTTAGATCAATTAAGAAAATATAAAAATAAGAAAACTTGCTTAAATCTGATATTCATTTATCATATTGTGCCAGCATTTCGGGCTTGGTATTTTTCCCCTTAATGCGGCTCATATTAAACGAGCGGGTTGCTTTGTTGTGGACATCCATTAGTATTGAGTATCAAGTATCAAGTATCAAGACAGGATAAGGTTACAAATTCCAAATCCAGCGGATTTAGATGTATATAGAAATAATGGTTAACAGGAAATGTGCGACTCCACGGAGAGTCGAATTTCTTGTACATAATAATGTCTCTATAAATATGTGATGCCGCTGCCATCAATCTGCTAACCATTGAAACAAATATTTGTCTTTACATTCAATTTCAAAGGTGATTACTTACTTGTTCATTGCTGCCAATATCCGTTCGGGTGTCATGGGCAAGGTATATACCCGGGCTCCAACCGCATCGAAAATTGCATTGGCAAGCGCAGCCCCCATGGTTGTAATTGCCGGCTCTCCGCAACCCTGGGGTGGAATTTCCGGGTTATCAATCAGCACAACATCAATTGCCGGCACATCAGAAAATCGGGTAATCTGGTAAGAATCAAAGTTTTCCGTTTGTATTGCCCCTCCACTGAATTCGATTTCTTCCGACAGCGCAGCGCTGAGCCCCATGGTAATCCCGCTTTCAATCTGTAATTTTGCACCTTGCGGATTAATAATTTCACCCATGTCCTGCGCACACACCACACGTTCAACTTTCACCATTCCGGTTGTTTTATTTACAGCTACCTGTGCAATGGTTGCCACGTAAGTATTCAGGTAATTGGTACACGAGATACCGTATCCGTTGCCGCTGGGACCTTTCTTAAAATTATGTCCAAATTTATCCGCTGGCAGCTTTGAGTACACGAATCATTCGTTTGTCGGTTAAGTTATTCAAACGAAAGTTCAGCGGATCCATTCCTGCCGCCTGTGCAAGCATATCGGTAAGCGACTCCATGGCAAAAACGTTGGTGTTGCTTCCGGGGCCCCGCCATGCACCGGTTGCAAATGGATGCACATTGCCCGAACTGCGTGTTTTTACACTGATAATGCGGGATGTTGTAAATGGGTTCCGAACTTCGCGAGCCGGTGAACAAGACATCACATTCCCAAAATGTAATATGGCCTTTGGCATTTAAACCTGATTTAAGTTGAACCACAGCCGCCGGACGAAAAGCATCATAAAAAAACTCTTCTTTTCTTGTCCATGCCAGTTGTACCGGATGGCCGGTAATTTTCGACAATTTTACTGCCTCGCTGATTTGTTGGCCCGATTTTTTGCCTCCAAAACCACCACCAACAAAAGGTGTTATTACATGAACGTTTTCTTCCGGAATATTTAAAGTTTCTGCTGCTGTTTCCTGCACACGAAAAGGTGCCTGTGTCGATGCCCAAACCGTTGCCTGGTCATCCTCAACATGTGCCAATACGGTATAGGGTTCCATGGGTGAATGGGCAACATAGTGATTATAAAATTCCGATTCAATGTTCTGTTTTGCCGCAGCCTTCCCATCGGCAAGGTTTCCGTCTTCCACATAAACACGGCCATCGGGTGCGGCATTTTTTAGCGTATCGAAAATGGACTGATTATCTACTTTCGGCTCCGGAACATCCCATTTTGCAGCAACTAACGCAAGTGCTTTTTCTGCCTGCTCCGGATGTTCATGCAAAACAGCAATCAGGTCCTCTTCCTGAATTACAATCGCACCGGCAATGTTCTTGGCTTTGGAAACATCGGCAGAAATCAAGTGCCGCATCATGCGAAGGTGGTCGAAGGACTTTTGCGTACAGCATGCCGGGAAGTATAATGTCGCCAGCGAATTTCGCCCCGCCTGTTACTTTTAGCCGGGCGTCCATTCGCAACATCGGCTTGCCCGATACGGTATGTTCAGAAACGGATCTTTATGGGCACGTCGGCAATAAGCCGGTCGATCTGCTTTCCTTTTACCAGCTCAGCATAGGTGACTTTAAGGGCTGGATTCGTTTTATCGCTGATTGTACCATTTTTAACAATAAGGCGTTCAGGTGAAAGATTGAATTGTTCTGATGCCATTTGCAGTAATATTGCTCTTGCTTCGGCGCCTGCCCTTCGAAGGGGAGGGCCAAAATATTTTGTGCTGCGCGAACCTGTGGTGCCACTGTCCCAGGGACACAGCATGGTATCTCCCATCACCATGTCGATCAAATTAATCGCTACATCAAGCTCTTCGGCCAGCATTTGCGCCATTGATGTAATGATTCCCTGTCCCATTTCAATTTTACTGCAAAACACAGAAACCCGGCCGTTATCACCAATTTTCAGATAGGCATTAAAGTCGGTTGGGTAAGCTCTGCCATGTTGCTGCATACCTACCATACCAAAGGTTCCTGCTGTATAGAATACAAAGAGGCCACTACCTGAAATCTTCAGGAAGTCGCGCCGCGAGAATGTGCCGGCCACCCGAAAATATCATCATCATCGATTCCTTGTGAGTATTGTTCTTCGTTCATATCTCATTCCCGGTTAGTTGATTATGAGATTAAAGATACAAATATTTTGGGATGGGTGTTTTTACCCTTATGTGGCTCATGTTACAGGCGGGGGTTGCTTTGTCGTGTACATCGGCCATGCCTCTAAAGTTAAAAGGAAAAAGGAAAAAGTGGAAAGGAAAAAGGCAAAAGTTGAAAGGCAAAAGGAAAGTTTGCAGTCGCAGTTAGCAGTCGACCACTTGCTGCAATTAGCAACAGATTTCTCCCTGTGGTCGAAATGACAGATAAGAAAGATAATAGCACGGAGACCGGAGATGAAGGAAGTTGGCAGTTGCAGTAAATAGTATCAAGTAGCAAGACACAAGTAGCAAGACCAGAATGCAAAAATACTCTGCGATTCTTTGTGCATTCTCAGTGTTCCCCGCCAGACTGACATCGTCGGGCTGGTCTGTGGTTAAAAACTGATGGATTGATGGACAGATGTGCTGATTTATTGAAGGAATGAATGCATAAATGCTTTAATTCAAAACTAAAAACTCGTAGCTCGTAACTCTGGCTCATAATTAAAAAGTTGGCAGTCGCAGTTAGCAGTCGACCGCTTGCTGCAAATAGCAACAGATTTCTCCCTGTGGTCGAAATGACAGATAAGAAAGATAATAGCACAGAGACCGGAGATGAAGAAAGTTGGCAGATGCAGGAAACAGTATCAAGTATCAAGACACAAGTATCAAGATCAAGGATAATAATTTCTGTGGTACTCTCGTGTTCCCCGCCGATTCTTTGTGTTCTTTGTGGTTAAAAGGACTGATGGATTGAAGGACAGATGTGCTGATTTATTGAAGGAATGAATGCATAAATGCTTTAATTCAAATCTAAAAACTCGTAGCTCGTAACTCGTGGCTCATAATTAAAAAGTTGGCAGTCGCAGTTAGCAGTCGACCGCTTGCTGCAAATAGCAACAGATTTCTCCCTGTGGTCGAAATGACAGATAAGAAAGATAATAGCACTGAGACCGGAGATGAAGAAAGTTGGCAGATGCAGGAAACAGTATCAAGTATCAAGACACAAGTATCAAGATCAAGGATAATAATTTCTGTGGTACTCTGTGGCTACTCTGTGTCCTCTGTGGTTAAAGGGTTGAATGTTTAAAGTCCCGGGGTAAAATAAAAATGATAATAAAAAGTTGGTTATATTTTATCCCACGAATTTTGCAAAACATATTGCGCAATATCGGTCAACTGCTGGTTACTTAATTGCGGGAACCCTGTCATTGCCGGGAAGTCCATTCGTTTTCGCCCCGGTTTTTTTATCCAGCTTTTTAGGCCCTCAATATTATTTTTATAAATTGATGAAGCTTCGGTCATCGGCGGACCAACCAACCGTGTGTTGGCTGCATGGCAAACAGAACAATTGTTTTGAAATAGTTGCTCACCAGGCATCACTGTTCCTTCTTTGGTTTCAACTTCGGGCATCAGCAGGTTTTCGTGTGCTTTTTTAACAGCTTCCCAATGCGCAGCGGTACGTTCTGCCATTAATTCCTTATGTGTTTTAAGTGCATCTTCCCGGTAAAGATGCCGGCCGGTTCCCATAAATGCAACCAGCAAAACAAACAATCCTATTACTACATAAAAACGTTTGCTGATGATTTCATTCTCTTTTAATAACTTCCATAATTGAACAAGAACGATTATTGCCACCGTAACGCCACCAATAATTACCCAGAAAAGGGCCCAGCTAACACCTTTCGATGGGAGCGTTAAAAACAGTAGCGGCCCAAAAATAAACTGTACCCCTGTTGCAATTAACGCCAGGGTCAGCATCTGCTTTTTTATTTCTTTTTTTGAAAGTTTTTCGAATTTTCCTTCTGTTTTGAACTTTTTCCGGCCAAACCAAAAAGCCAGAAACAGCCCGGTAATAGCAAGACAAGCAGTAATAAAATGAAAATAGCGCGGGAAAACATTCGGCAGGATAAGAGCATCTGTGAAACCGTGAATAACGCCCCATTTTTCAGGGAACAACATCAGATTAATATTGGTTAAAAAGATAAACGGAATGAGAAGGAAACTAAAAACACCTGCACCCAGAATGGAGAGGTGCAATGTTTTGTTATCGGCCAGCCGTTCCCAGGTATATTTGTGAAGATAAACCAACAGAAAAGCTACCGTAACCCACGGGATTACTGAAATCCATAAGTTACCGGTTAATGCATTCGATGAATAAAAATAGAGTGTATATAATACGTTAATAGAAAGTAGTGGTGCCACACCCAATACAACTGCCATACTTTTATTTACCGTTATGGTGTTGGCAATTTCGCGGGCCAGTTGGTCGTAATCTTTGTTTTTGGTTCCGCGTAATTCGTACCAGAAAGTCAGGATGCCACCACCCACCATTAAGTTGATAAAAAGTATATGCAGAAGAAAAGATAAAATCAGGATAAAAACCAGAATCCCTTCAGGAAGTGGCAGTGGTAAAGGAATATCTTTGGGAACGGGTATTTGAGCCAGAATTGTTGTTATCATTTTTTACGGTTTATTTTCAGGTTAGTATTTAATTTCTTTTACATCCACTCCTTTAATCTGGGCACCTTCAAGCACCTCGGGTACCTTCTGCTGATGGGCGATATATTTCGCCAGCGCATCCAGTTCATCATCATTCCCCGGGAAAGGCGGCATATAGTAGCGAACATTGTGCATCCCTTTCATGTAGGCTTTCATTGCTTCCACATCGAGCGGTTTTTCTGTACCGTACATCCGTTCGAATCGGATAACAACTGAGTTAATTCCGTGTGTGGTGTGGCAGCGTGTACAAGCCAGGGTAAATACCTCTTCACCGGCTTCCAACACATTATCCTCCGTAATTTCTGAAACCTTTGCATACGGCGCATTCTTTAATATTCCGGTTTGTTGGTAGAGCGGGTATTCATCTACAAGAATTCCATTGGCATACATGTAATCGCCAATAACATAAGGTTTTCGTATAAATTCACGTAACCGTTCGAAAGTTCCCAAAAATAAAACAGCGGCAATTACCGGGATGATTAATAAATGCTTTGGTAATTTTTTGGGGGCAAATGTTCCCAGAATACCAACGGCAAAACCAATTCCAACAACAATTTTCAATACCAGCAGAATGGTAGCATACCAACTTTGAAATTGTTGAGTGGCCAGCGCAACCGGAAGATTTCCAATCATAGCCCGGGGAATGTACCAGTAGTAAATGTAAGCTCCCACAGCAGCCACAGGCATCCAAACTAAAATATAGAAAGAAATGTTTTGCAAAAATTCGGGGCGGATAAAGTTACCTCGTTTTAATGTGTAAGCTGTAATTAGCAGGGCGAAACTGCCCGCCATCATCATGGCTACCGAGGTACGGAAAACCAGTTGCGGGAAATAAAGCGGATTGGTAAAACCGCTAAAAAGCGTTTTGTGTTCGATCCAGCTTCCCGGATCCATCATAAAACCAAGAATGGCTACAATAATGGCCATAGTAAGCCATGAAAATATGCTGAGTCCAACGCCAAACATGATGTGTCTTTTCTTTCGTTGTGGCGATTCGTTTGATTTTTTCCAGGTGAGGTAGTAAATCATAATAAACACTACTTCTAACACAAAAATGATCCATTCAGTAAACCATGCAAAATAAAATACCCGGATGAGACTGCCCAGCGACGCCGGATTAGCCAGCGATGCAGCAAACCAGATTCCAACTCCGGTTAATGCCCCTACCGACGTGGTAATAATAAACGCCCAAAACATCAGTTTGCGTGCCATATTGTCCCAGGCCACTCCTTTTTTTTCATCCACCTTTTTTTTCTGGAAACCCCGGAATTCGAGTAAGGTAACCAGCGGCGCAAATCCTACGGCCAGCGAATGGTTGATTATTACGTGTAAAATAGCAATGATGGCAACCAGCGTCCGGTTACCCATAAAATCGAGATGAAACAACGGAAAGTCCATAGGTTAGTCATTTTTATTTTCATAAAATATACTAAATATTTCAGGTTCAGGCATAATAAAAATGAAAATTATTTTGAGCTTTTGTTCTGCAAATGGTTGGAAGTTCTTCATCCGCTTAGTCCCGATCCTGATCGAAGCTTGTCCCCTAATATCCTCACTTTGTCATCACCTACCCACTTTCCATACACTGCTGACAATTTCCCTTAAAGGTGAAAAGAATAGGGTATGTAAAAATATTGGACAATTGTTTCCGGTAACAATTTGGCTCATAGCTCACGACTCATAGTTCATGGATCGAAGCAATCTTGAAATGCAGGAATATGTGAATGTTCTCCCCTTTAGGGATTGGGGTAAAAAACTCGCAGCCCGTGGTTGGTCACTTACAGTTTGCAGCCGGAAGTTCAACAACTATTTTAAATTTATGTCGTACCGGTGCCGGCTTCTCCTTTTTAAAAAATAAGCCAGGTTCATTACTAACGACAATCCAAATAAAACTCCAACAACAAAGGCCACAGCAACATTTATTTCCGGAGAAAGATAATTGTACAAAAACCCGGCAAGCGCCAGTACCAATGAAAACTGTCCGGTAATTAAAAAGATTTTCTGATTCATTTTGCGTTATTTTTTCTGATGATAAAAAACAGGATAACAATATTTACCAGGCAGATAACAAGAAACCCGTAACCTACATAATTTTTCCAGGTTCCTATGTCTTCCGGCCGTAATAACACGGTATTGAATAAACCTATAATCAGCGTTGCAGCAACAATTATAGTCTGGTTTAACAGGCGGTTCTTTTTCATTGTTTTAGTTGTTTTTTAATTGCCCGGTTATAAATCCGGGACTTCTTTGCCTGGTAAAAATTTACAGGCTGTTCCCTTTTTTTCAATAGGTCTGAATTGTTGTTATTTCATTACAAAACAGGAATTACCGACAGGTGCAAGATCAAGGATAAAAATCTCTGTGGTGCTCTGTGGATTCCCCGCCTGAATGACTCAGTCGGGCAGGTTTGTGTTCTCTGTGGTTAAAAGGGCTGATGGATTGAGGGACTGAATGGGTGAATAGAGAATAGTTGGCAGTCGCAGTAAACAGTATCAAGTAGCAAGACACAAGTATCAAGATCAAGGATAAAAATCTCTGTGGTACTCTGTGGCTACTCCGTGTTCTCTGTGGTTAAGTTAGTTAACAGTCGCAGTTGTCAGCAGCCGGCAGCTGGCAGCCGCTAGCGACAGATTTCTCCCTGTGGTCGAAATGACAGATATGATAGATAGAAGACCAGAGATGGAAAAAGTTGGCAGTAGCAGTAAACAGTATCAAGTATCAAGACACAAGTATCAAGATCAAGGAAAGAAATCTCTGTGGTGCTCTGTGGCTACTCCGTGTTCTCTGTGTAAGTTGTTAACAGTCGCAGTTGTCAGACCGGCAGCTGGTATTAGCTCAGATTTCTCCCTGTGGTTAAAAGGACTGATGGACTGATATGGGTGAATAGAGAATAGTTGGCAGTCGCAGTAAACAGTATCAAGTAGCAAGACACAAGTATCAAGATCAAGAACAAAAATCGCTGTGGTGCTCTGTGGCTACTCAGTGTTCTCTGTGGTTAAAAGTATTGAGGGACTAAAGGACTGAGGAACTGAATGGGTGAATAGAGAAAAGTTGGCAGTCGCAGTGATCAGTGTTCAAAGTAAGAAATATTAATCTCAAAACTCGCAGCTTGAAGCTTAAAGCATGTAGCTAAAAAACAAGAATCGGGACCCGGGCGCCTGAACTCGCTACCCAAATCCCGAAACTTGTTTACATGGAGTTAAAAACTCACGGTTGTACAGATGGTAATAAAAATCTTCTGTGGTTTAACACAAAACTAAAAATCAGTCGTGCTCACCGTGGTTATTATTTTTTTCATGATGGCCGAAATCGTTCCAAAAATGAAAATAACTATGATGATCGTGACCAAGATTATGCATAAAAATCCGGTAAAGATCCCGGTTCTTCTCCGCAGAAATAACAATCATGCCATCGGTTAGCGTGGCATTATCGAAGGCAGAAGGATCGACTCCCGCCATCAGTTGATCGAGGTACAGTTGTATGTAACTGGTGAAATCGACTGCTTCGTCGGTTACATCAACACTGTCTTTTTCCGTTTTAAATGACACATCTTCAAACACTTTTACCATTACAGGAATAGTGGTGGTATCTTTAGAATACATTCCGTGCATATAAAACACCGGCTGATCTCCGGCATCGTGATGGTTACCATTTACTTTTATTTCAACCTGATCGTAGAACCCCGGCTGAAGCACAAAATTTCCAAACGAAATTGAGGTATCCATCAGGTCGGTTACAACCGGCCCGGTCCATTTGTAACTAATCTCAATAGAATCACGATGCGTTACCATACTCTTCAATTCGGCATCAAACTTAACATTCGACACAACCATTTGGGCTGAATCCCAGGTGATCATGGAAGTTCCCCCCATCGCCGATTTTGTTTCCGAAACGGGTAAAGAATAGCTTTTATTTAACGTCTGAATTTTAATCTGCAGGGAAGAAGGCCCTTTTTGTGTTACACTGGTTGTCTCTTTCTGACATGCGGTAAAACCTAACATTGAAAATACCAAAATAACAGCAATTAATCTTTCTCTTTTCATGGCTTTCATTTTTAAATTAGTATCAGACATAAAACGTACCTTTGTGTCTTTTATTTCGGACAAAATGAATTTTTGTTTCCTTTTTAATGCTATCAAAAAGGATAAAATAAACCGAAAATGAACAGCAGGCGGGGTAAAACCGTTTACCTTTTCCGGGGTAAATAATAATGCAGTAAACATTTTAAGATAAAAAACATGTTCCAGACAAAAAAAATATATTTTACGCCTGAACTTAAAATTTCGGAGATTATTCCGGACAATCCGTATATGTTGCTTTTTTTTGAGCATTTTGGGATTACACTTCCGGTTCAGGATAAATCGATTTATACTGTTTGCAAAGAAAACGGATTGAATACGTCGCTGGTACTCTCTTTTGCCAATCTCTTTAACGGCGTCGGGCAGGTCTCGGAGCCAAAGTTATCGTTCGACGATGCACGGGCCATTATCCTCTACCTGAAAAACAGTCACGAGTTTTATTCCAACGAAATTTACCCTGAAATACTAAATACCATTAAACAACTGGCAGAAATCAACCACAGCAGCGAAATGAGCCTGGTAAAAAAATTCTTTACGGAATATTTCGACGAAGTTACCGAGCATCTGGATTACGAGAACAATGTTGTTTTTCCGTATGTACTCGATCTTTACGAGCGGATAAAAAGCAGCGAGCAGGGAAAACAGCAAAAGGAATATTCGGTAGTGGAATATCGCGATCAACATAACGACATCGAAGAGAAACTGGAAGACCTGAAAAAGCTGCTGCTCAAATACCTTCCGCAAAAAGGCGACCGGATATTGCGTCGGAAACTGTTATTCAGCCTCTTTGAGCTGGAATACGATCTAAACGTTCATTCGCAAATCGAAGAGCATATTTTAATTCCGCTGGTTGAAAAAATGGAGATCCAATTAAATCAGAACGTGTGAGCAAACCGATCGACATTATTGCAGTAGAAACATTACCGCTGGCGATGGAAGGCCTGGCGGGAATTTTAAGTAAAACGTCTGTCCGTTGCCGCCTGTCGTTTGCCGACTCGCTGGAAGAAGCCGAAATGCTGTACCTGAAACTAAAAAGCCGGCTGATCATTGTCAATCCTTCGTTTTTTTACAATAATCCAAAACTGTTTAACACCACAAAAAACAGGTTTGAACAGGTAAAATGGGTAGGGCTGGTATTTGGCTGGCACAACCCGGCAATCCTTTCCATGTTCGATGCGCTTATCTCTGCAGCCGATGCTCCAAAAACAGTTGAAACAACCCTGCTCAAACTTCTCGATGAAGAAAATGACACCGAACAAAATTCATTACAGGAAATACTAACCGGACGTGAGATCGATGTGCTGAAGTTGCTGGCAACAGGTCTTGCCAACAAGGAAATTGCCGACCAGCTGAATATCAGCATACACACAGTAATCAGTCACCGAAAAAATATCTCGCAAAAAACGGGGATCAAATCGGTTTCGGGCCTCACCATTTACGCCGTTACCCAAAAGTTGATCTCGATTGACACCATTAAAGAGTAAAATACGATTTTCTTTAAATCGACTTGCACAGAGAGTAAAATACTTCCTTTTTAAAATGTACTTTTACACTCAAAATCTTAAATCTCAATTTTTTGGATTGAATATTTAAATTGTATTATTGCGAATCAAATCCTTGTTTGAGACGCTTATTTTTAAATGTTAGAGACTAAAACAGTTTGTATGAATTATACGAAACTCAATCTTACAAAAATTTTAATATATGGCGCCATTGTTGTTTTTATGAGCCAGATAAGCGCCCTGGTTGATTTTTTTGAACATCCTGATATCCCTTATTTTCACCGTGAACACATTGTGGTCGGAGCCGTAGTAGGAGGTTTTTCATTATTCATTGGAACGATCATTTTTCTGATTGTAAGGAAGCTGGAAAAAAATGACAAAGAGCGGGAAGAACTT
This sequence comes from uncultured Prolixibacteraceae bacterium, assembly GCA_963769925.1. Classification (GTDB taxonomy): domain Bacteria; phylum Bacteroidota; class Bacteroidia; order Bacteroidales; family Prolixibacteraceae; genus Draconibacterium. The sequence continues at coordinate 181,044 of CAVYOB010000037.1, read as the reverse complement.
CTGAAAGAACTTTACCGGGCAAAAGAAAAAGCGGAAGAAAGCGACCGGTTAAAATCAGCATTTCTGGCCAACATGAGCCACGAAATACGGACGCCGATGAACGGAATCCTTGGATTTACGGATCTGCTTGAAAACACAAATCTGAGCAACGAAGAGAAACAGAAATACCTTGGCATTATTAAAAAAAGCGGCAACCGTTTGCTGAGTGTAATAAATGATATTATTGACATTTCAAAAATTGAATCGGGACAAGTCGATATAAAAGTTTCATCAACAAACATCAATGAACTGCTAAAAGAGATTTACACTTTTTTCAAACCAGAAGCAGAAAAAAAAGGATTACAGTTTTCGTATGTTTTCAACCTTCCCGATGAAAAGTCGGTAATTGAAACCGACCGCGACAAAGTGTTTGCTGTTTTGACAAACCTGGTTAAAAATGCCATAAAATATACGGATGAAGGCACCATCGGATTTGGATATAAAAAGAAAGACAAAACAATTGAATTTTTTGTTTCCGATACCGGGATAGGCGTTCCTGCCGAACGTCAGAATGAAATCTTTGAGCGGTTTGTTCAGGCCGACATTGAGGATAAAAGAGCATTGCAGGGATCAGGGTTAGGATTGGCAATCGCAAAATCGTATGTTAAAATACTGGGGGGAGAAATCAGGGTGAAAAGTGGGGCCGAATCAGGTTCCGAATTCTATTTTACCATTCCGCATTATTCCACTGTGGAGCAAAAGAAATGTTCCGTCAAATGAGGCAAATTCTCATCCGGAAGAACCTAAAAATTAAAAAGCTCAAAATTTTAATTGCTGACGACGATGAGACTTCGGATATATTGCTGACAAAAATGCTTGGCAAATATCAACCTGAAATTGTACACGTTAAAACCGGAGATGACGCGGTTGAAGCCACCAAAAACCAAGATTTCGATCTGATTCTGATGGATATAAAAATGCCCGGTCTGGACGGTTACGAAGCAACACACGAAATCAGAAAATTCAATTCCGATGTAATTATTATTGCACAAACAGCTTTCGGGCTTGCCGGTGACGAAAACAAAGCGCTGGAAGCAGGATGTAATGATTATATCGCAAAACCCATTCAGGCTTTCAAACTGGAATCGCTGATCCGGAAATATTTTGCGGAGAAAACATTGGAGAACAGCTAACAACAGCCCTTTTACTCTCATTAGTTCTGATGACCCGAAATTGATATTTCACAATTTTTGGGGATTTCACAGTTTTCACCTGTAACTACCTTTGCAGATGTGAAAGTGAGATTGTTGGCGATGATAAAAGCTTGTTTGAGATTTGGTCTTTTTCTGGGCACCTTTATTTGTCTGGCCTGTTCAGTTTACGCCAGGCTGTCAGATAAAAAGAATAATCCTTTTTCCTTTCAGGCTTCTTATTTTGGCGAAAATGCTAATAATATTTTAGGTGGTATAAAAACCGGTTCTGTTTATCTGGGAATGGTAAATCTGAACCTCGGTTTTGATACAGAAAAAGCCGGTTTGTGGAAAGGAGGCTGGTTTTATATCAATACCGCCAATACGCATGGAGCGCAACCTTCTCAACAGCTGATTGGTGATGTGCAGGTGGTATCAAATATTGAAGCCGGAAATCATACTTATCTTCAGGAACTTTGGTATAAACAACAATTAAACAGGTTTGTATTTACTTTGGGATTACAGGATTTGAATGTTGAATTTGCAAATTCAGAATATGCGCAAACGTACCTCAACAGTTCGTTTGGCATTCTCCCCATTATATCCAACAATTTTAATGCTTCCATTTTCCCGCTGACAACAATGGGATTAACTTTCGACTGGAACATTTCAAAAAAGATCCGATGGATCAATGCTTTGTACGACGGGAGTACAACCAATTTCGACTATAATCCCTATAATCTAAAATGGCGGTTTAATTCGGGAGAAGGGTTACTTATCATTTCAGAAATTCAGAAATACATAAAAATCAACGATCTGCCCGGAACTTATAAATTTGGCGCCTACTGCCACTTTCATAGAAAAGGAGGAAATGTTATCACTCCTGATTCGCTTACAAACCGTTTGGTTGGGATTTATTCATACGTTGATCAGGCCATTTGGGCGAAAGACCACAGAAACGCAGGGGTTTTTGTGCAATTGGGATACAGCCCTTCATTTGCAAGTACCAATAACCTTTATTTCGGTACGGGGATAAACTTTACAGGGTTGTTAAGTAAAAATGGAAACGACATTTTAGGACTGGCATGTGCTCACGTAATCTTTACACGTGACACAGAAAGCGAAACAGCCATCGAACTTACATATCAATATCAATTGACAAAATATATTTTTATCCAGCCCGATTCACAATTTGTCATTCACCCTGCAGGAACAAACGCGCCGTTGCCAAATGCATTGGCTGCTATCTTACGAATGGGAATAAGTTTTTAATACAGATTAAAATGGACAACAACACATATCTTACCGATTTACACAATAACGACGTAGCCGTAATTACAAGTGTTACCGGACAGGGTGCATTTCGGAAACGAATTACCGAGATGGGATTTATTAAAGGGAAAACCGTCAGAGTGATAAAAAATGCTCCTTTGCAAGATCCTGTGGAATACGAAATAATGGGCTACAACATTTCACTGCGTCGTAGCGAAGCATCGATGATTCAGGGTATCGGCAGACATAAATAATCACAAGCATAAACAAAACGGATTTGGAACTACGCTGGCTGAAAACATTGTAAAAGCTGAATCAGAGATAAAAACAAAAAAGATCAACATTGCGTTGGTAGGAAATCCGAACTGTGGAAAAACAACTTTGTTTAATTATGCGTCAGGATCGCACGAAAGGGTCGGTAATTACGGCGGAGTTACGGTTGATGCCAAGGAAGGAATAATTAAACGAAACGGTTATTCGCTGAAAGTGGTCGATTTGCCCGGCACCTATTCCATCACCGAATACACACCGGAAGAGCTTTTTGTGCGCCGGCATCTCATGGAAAACAATCCTGATGTGGTGGTTAATGTTATCGATGCTTCCAACCTGGAAAGAAACATGTTCCTCACCACCCAACTTATCGACATGAATATGAAGGTTGTAATCGCACTGAACATGTATGATGAACTGGAGCAAAAAGGAGTAGAATTCCGCTACAAAGAACTGGGTAAAATGCTCGGTATTCCGATTGTTCCGACTGTTGCGGTTAAAAACAAGGGAATAAACGAACTCATTAAGAAAATCGCTGAAGTTTACGAAGACAAAGATCCCGATGTAAGACAGGTTAATATCAATTATGGAAACTTCATTGAAGATTCTATCGCAAAAATTCAACCGTTAATCGAAAAGAACAAAGCGTTAACCGAGCAACTATTCCTCGCGTTATCTTTCCATCAAATTACTTGAGAACGACAAAACAACTTTACAATTATTGGGGAAATACCCAAACCGAAACAATATTGCAGCGCAGGCAAAAGCTGAGATGTACAAACTTGAAATGGAGTATGGAGAGAGTACAGAAACAGTAATTACTGATGCAAGATATGGCTTTATTGAAGGAGCTTTGCGCGAAACTTATATTGACAGCACTGCAGGAATACTGCCTGTAAAGAGGGATATTGACCACATTCTGACTCATAAAATCTGGGGATTCCCGGTGTTTATCTTTTTTATGTGGCTGATGTTCCAGGCAACATTTACTCTGGGCAATTACCCGATGGACTGGATTGATGCCGGGGTAACTTACCTTGGAAAATTAATCAGCACTGCCATGCCCGCAGGTGCATTGCGGGATTTAATTGTCGATGGAATTATTGGAGGCGTTGGAGGTGTTATTGTTTTTCTTCCCAACATTCTGATATTATTTTTCTTTATCTCGCTAATGGAAGATACCGGCTACATGGCGCGGGTGTCGTTTATCATGGACCGGCTGATGCACAAAATCGGCTTGCACGGAAAATCATTTATCCCGCTTTTAATGGGTTTCGGTTGTAACGTTCCGGCAATTATGGCGACCCGTACACTTGAAAACCGAAAGGACAGGATTATGACAATGCTGATAACTCCGTTTATGTCGTGTAGTGCACGGTTACCGGTTTATGTACTTATCATTTCGGCCTTCTTCTCCAAAAACCAGGGGCTGGTACTTTTTTCCATTTACACCATTGGAATCATTATTGCAATTATTGTTGCACTTGTGCTTAAAAATACGGTATTCTCCAAACAGGATGTACCTTTTGTAATGGAACTCCCCCCCTACCGAATTCCAACATTAAAAAATACAACCGCTCACATGTGGCACAAAGGTCAGCAGTACCTGAAAAAAATGGGGACTTTTATTTTGCTTGCATCAATCTTAATTTGGGGTTTGAGTTATTATCCGAGACATGTAAACTATTCCACTGATTACGATGCACAGATTAGTTCTGTTTCTGCCAATACAAAACTTACCAAATCAGAAAAACAGTCAATGGTTTCTGATCTGCAATTATCAAAAGCTTCCGAACATCAGGAAAAATCTTACATCGGACGAATCGGTCATTTTATTGAACCTGCAATTCAACCGTTGGGCTTCGACTGGAAAATCGGAATTAGTATCGTTACGGGACTTGCAGCCAAAGAAATTGTAGTCAGTTCAATGGGAGTGCTTTATCATGCGGGGAAAGGAGCTGATGAAAATTCAGGTAGCCTGATTGAAAAACTCCAAAAACAGGAATATTCAAGTGGTTCATTAACAGGTCAAAAAGTGTTTACACCACTTGTAGCTTTTGCATTTATGTTATTTATTCTGATCTATTTCCCTTGTGTGGCGGTAATTGCAGCCATTAAAAAGGAATCAAGCTTGAAGTGGGCAACATTTACCATGTTTTATACCACGCTTATTGCATGGGTTGTTGCATTTCTGGTATTTCAGGCTGGAAAATTATTTTTTTGACATTAAATTGTAAAGATTATGACACAAAATATTCTCGCTTTAATTATAGTTTTCTCAGCCGCAATAATTACGGTTTATTCGGTTATAAGAAGTATTACCTCAAAAAAAGCATCACATTGCAGTGGTTGTTCTGCCTGCGAAACGAAAAGTGTAACGCCTGTTAAATCAAGTCATCAGATTCAGAAAATGGATTTTCAGCAAATGAAAATTGCTTCACATTCTGAAAAATAAACTTTTGTATTCATCGCTTTTTCTGCTATTTTCGCCACCTCAAAAGTTAGAATAATGAGTCCATTTCTCCGCATCGGTATAACTGTAGTTATTTTTGCACTGACTTCGTATTCGGTTGCAATCATAACAGAGCAACGTAAAAAGATTATCAGCAAAAAGGTATTGACTTTTTTAACCCTGGGCGTTTTTCTCGATATTACTGCCACAACATTTATGATTTTGGGATCATCGGAAGGTGCTTTTACATTGCATGGATTTATCGGATATTCGTCTTTGATTGGCATGCTTACCGATGCAATTCTGATGTGGAAAACAAAATCAAAAAATGGTTTCGGTTCTGAAGTTCCCGGGAAGCTTCATCTTTATTCGCGTTATGCTTATGCATGGTGGATAATTGCTTTTATCACCGGTGGATTGCTTGTAGCCCTTCGATAATATTTTGATTCAAATTGATCCCAAATAAATTAAAAGCCAGCACTCGTTTTAATTTTCTGCTGATACCTTCCTTTTCACTTTCATATTGACCATTTCAACCATTACTGAAAAGAAAAGGGCAAAATAGATGTAACCTTTGGGGATATCAAAATGGAATCCATCGAGGATCAGCATAAATCCTATAAGAATCAGAAATGATAGTGCAAGCACCTGAAAAGTCGGGTGTTTTTTTATAAATCGACTGATAATTTCCACAAACCAGATCATGGCAATCATAGCAATAACAACAGCAGTTATCATAATTGCGAGTTGTTTGGATAAGCCAATTGCAGTGAGAATCGAATCAAAAGAAAATATAATATCAAGCAATACAATTTGCATGAGCAGGTAAGAAATTGAATGTCGTTTTACGGTTACCGGTTCCTTTTCTACACCTTCCATCTTTTCGTGAATTTCAGAAACACTTTTTGCCAGCAGGAAGCTACCACCCAGGAAAAGAATGACGTCACGCACCGAAAAGTCAAATTCGAAAACGGTAAAAAGTGGCTCTTTTAAGCGAATAATGTAAGTAAGTAACGATAATAAAATAATTCGCATCACTAAAGCCATCATTAATCCGATGGTTCGAACGCGACGTTGATTTTGCTCCGGAATCCTTTCGGTAACAATCGATATAAAAATAATATTGTCAATTCCCAGTACAATTTCAAGAAATGTAAGTGTAACTAACGAAATGTATGTTTCAGGCTGAAGTAGAAATTCCATAATCAATGTTTTAAAAGGGCAATTTACATGTTTTCAAAAAAATACAACATGTAGTGTTTATTGGAACTTAAAAAACGCATAAAAAGTCCTTCGCATTTCTTAAATTTACTTGATGAGATTTGCCGTAATTGACCTGGGAACCAACACCTGTAATTTGCTAATAGCTGAAACCAACTCTTCCGGATATAACATTCTGCACCAAAGTAAACAACTGGTTAAACTGGGTGATAACAGAATAAAAAACAATGAAATAAGTGAGGCTGCTACTCAACGAGCGCTCCAATCTTTGTTAAATCATAAAACGATAATTGACAATTTAATGTTGACCAGCTACAGGTTCTGGCAACTTCAGCTGTTCGCGATGCATCAAATAAATCTGAATTTCTGGAATACTTAAGTAGTGAAACAGGTTGGATTATTAAAGTGATTTCAGGAGAAACGGAGGCAGAACTAATTTTTAAAGGGGTTTTACTCGCTGTAAATGAATTTAAAGAACCTATGTAATTTTGGATATTGGAGGTGGAAGTAACGAACTTATTCTTGCCGATAAAAACGAAATGATTTGGAAAGAGAGCCGCCCTACCGGAATGGCACGGGTAATTAACCGGTTCAAATTATCTGACCCGATACGATTAGAAGAAATAAATGAATTGAAAAAGTTCTTTTCAGCAGAACATCGCAATGCTTTTGAGAAATGCCGGGAAGAAAATGCAAAAACTTTGTTGGGCTGCTCCGGGGCTTTTGACACAATTGCCGATATAATTGACCATGTGAATCCGGGAGAAAAAGCTCGATATAACACAGGAAATTTCAATTCATGACTTTTATTCTGTGCATCAATAAACTGATAAAATCCACTCGAAACGAACGTTTAAATATGAAAGGGATGGATATGGTTCGTGTTGATCTGATTGTTCCCGCTGTAATTCTAATTGAACAATTAATTTCAGAAGCTGAAATAACCAGTATTATTCAAACTGATTTTGCTTTACGTGAAGGTGTGTTTTATGAAATGATGAATAAATAGCTACGAGCCCGATTTCGAGTTTCGAGCTTTTCTACCACCAGCCCCTAAAAGGAAGATCAATCACTCATTCAACCCATCAGTAAATCATCAAATCAACATATCAATCATCCGCGAAGCAGACCATCAGCAATCAGGAAAAACATCATAAACAAATACAAAAGATTTAACTTGAAAAACGCAGGACGTACTTTCATTTCTTTTTGTACCAGCACTGCAATTGAAAGTGAAAACATCAGGTAAAAAGTATAAAACAGGAGGAAGAAATATCAGAACTTTGTTTGTAAGCACAAAAAAGATCACAAGCAATGCCGAAGCCACGGTTGTTAAAACCCATGTAAATGTGATTCTTTTGATCTGGCTTTCATTAAATATCTGGTTAAGACTTGGTAATCCGGCCAGTTGGTATTGATCGCCAAACATCATACAGCAATAACCAGAAATGGGGTATCTGTCCGATAAAAAAGAAAGTAGCTACCAAAAGAATTACTTCGGAAGTTAAATTACCACCGGCGGCTCCCCAGCCAATCATTGGAGGCAATGCGCCAACCATGGAGCCTGGAATAACCGCAAAAGCAGTTACTTTTTTTAGTGGCGTATAAACTGCATTATAAAAGAAAAGTGTAGTCCAACTGAGAATTAGTGCAACAACCGGATTGGTCATTAATAAAATTACCGATCCTGTTACTGCAAAGCCAACTGCAACTAAAAAAGCACCATTTGCTGAAATTCTGCCCGATGGGATCGGTCGGTTTTTTGTCCGTGGCATTTTTTCATCAATATCTCTTTCCTGCCAGTGATTTAGTGCACTTGAACTGCATGACATCAGAAAAACGCCAATGCCGCGAGTAACCAGGCTTGTGCATCCCAAACCCCGGTGTACATTACATAACCGGTAACAGCAGATAAAGCAATGGGCAAAGAAATTCTTACTTTGCCCAACTCATAAATGATTTTTATATTATCTCTCAAATCCTGAAATTAATTTATCGCCGAGTCAGCCTTATACAGAAGAAATAAGGTATTTATATTTTTATTTCACTGTTTTCAGATATTCAATAATATTGGCAATATCATCATCCGAAAGCTGTCCTTTGATAAGACACCATCAAACCTTTATTGAAACCTTGTACTACATCGGCATTTGGATCTAATATGGAACGTTTAATATATTCTTCGTCGATTTTAACTTTTCGGGTCTGTCCGTTGGTTATTACAGTTTGTTCTTCACCCCAAATGCCTTTATAACTGGGTCCCACCAACTTTGTTCCATCGATAGTATGACAAGCAAAACAGCCAATATTCTGCATGATCTTTTTTCCCTGTTGCTGCAGGCGATTCAACTTCAGCCGCTGTCGTTACTTTGGAAGTATCTGTCAACCAAGCCTGAAAATCATTTTGCTCCATTACTTTCACAATTGAATTCATATAGGAATGGTTCAATCCACAATATTCGGCACAAAACAAATCATAATTTCCTCCTTTCTCTGGTTCAAACCACATGAAGTTATCTTTTTTGTCAGGAACCATATCCTGTTTAACACGGAAAGCAGGAATATAGAAACTATGGATCACATCCAACGCAACCAGATTAAGTTTTACCGGCTTGTTTTTTGGTAAAAAAAGCGTATCGGTTCTCCTTCCGTTTCCATATTCATAACTGAAATTCCACATCCGGCCATAAACGGTAATTTCCATACTATCTTTAGGAGCTTTTCTCATCGGGTTCCATCCTAACCAACCAAAATAGAACATCAACATAGTAATTACAAAAGGAATAATCGTCCAAACGATTTCCAGTGTTGTATTTCCTTCAATCTGTGTTGCTTTTGGATGCCTTTTGTTATTGTATTTATAAATAAATACCAGCATTGTCACAGTGAGTCCAATCAATAGGAGAAAAGATATTCCAAGGATGACCATGAAAGCTGTATCAACTCCCTTTACAAAATTTGATGCTTGTAAAAATTCCTGGCTGTTCATAAGTTATTGTCGGTATAAATAATCTAAAAACGTAATAATAATTGTAACAATAAAAACGCCAAAAACAAACGCTACCATAAGTCTAATGTAGAGTTTGTCATATTTCAGGTGCATAAAAAATGTCAAAACCAAAAAAGTTTTAATGGTTGAAAAAATTAATGCCCCGGCAACTGTATATTCACCCAACTCAATACTCGTAATTCCCACTGAAGCAAAAGTAAATGTTATCAGTGCTAAAAGAATCAGGAAATAGGTTTTATACGGTACAATATGTTGTTTTTCTTCTGACATAGTTCTGTATTTTTAATGAATCAAATAGAACAACGGGAAAAGGAAAATCCAGATAATATCGACAAGGTGCCAGTATAAACCTGCATTTTCAAGCAAAGCGGCCCGGTTAGCGTTAACTTTTCCATTGGCAACTCCCGCCATAGCAAACCCAATCACGATCAGGCCAATTATGATGTGCAATGCATGAAGGCCGGTCATTACAAAATAAAGCCCAAAGAATAATATTTCACCCTGGCTAAAAGTTTCTATCATGTGCTGAGAACCAGGCCAGATACCATGATGAAATTTCGTACCCCATTCAAAATATTTATTAATCAGGAATGCAATTCCGAGAATAATAGTTATTGAAATTAGGAGTAAAGCTAAATTTTTTCTTTTCTGCTGTAATGCAGTTGTTGACATGGCAATTGTTGCACTACTAATCAACAAGATTACTGTATTTGTAGTTCCTATAAACCGATTTAGTTCCTCGCCTGCCAAATGAAAAGCTTCGGGATTTAAATACCTGTATATTGAATAAACAATGAATAACCCACCGAAAAGCAAGAGCTCAGTAAAAATAAATAGCCACATTCCAACTTTCGACGACTCCGCATCATAGTGGCTATGTTCGACTTTTGTTGATTTTTCCATAAGCGTGTTTAGTTTATTTGTAATTGTAAGGTCCGTCATCTTCCCCAATAACCGGAATCTCATCAAAATTTTCTACCGGTGGTGGCGAAGTTACTGTCCATTCCAGTGTTTTTCCATGCCACGGATTCATCTCCGCTTTAGGTCCTTTTCGGGCTGAACGCACCAAATTTGCAATTATAATAATTAACCCGGTGGCCAAAACCCACGAACCAAACGTACTTAATATGTTTCCACTGTGAAATTCTTCCAGATAATCGTAATAACGGCGTGGCATTCCTTTCATTCCGAGGTAAAACATTGGAGTATAAAGTGCTAAAAATCCAATAAAGAAAATCAGCCAGCCAATGTTAGCCCACGATTTATCGTACATTCTACCAAAAATCTTTGGAAACCAATAATGAATTGCTGCAAAAAAAGCAAATCCGGTTCCACCGAAAACGATATAATGAAAATGGCCGACAACAAATGCAGTATCGTGTAAATAAACATCGGTGGCCAGTGAACCAACCACCAAACCACTTAACCCTCCGACTGAAAACACGAAAATAAATGAGGCTGCCCAGTAAAACGGAGTTTGAATATTTATCGACCCTTTATACATGGTGGAGATCCAATTAAAAACCTTAATGGCGCTGGGAATTGCGACAATAAATGTCATTAATGAAAAATAGTATTCTGCAGTTCCGCTCATACCTGCTGTAAACATATGGTGACCCCAAACCAGCCATCCAACAAATGCAATGGCCATGGTTGAAGCAATAATAGCTTTGTATCCGAAAATATGTTTTTGACTAAAAGTGGGAATGATTTCTGAAATAGCTCCCATAGCAGGAAGAATCATAATATAAACCGCCGGATGAGAATAAATCCAGAAAAGATGCTGGTAAAGTACCGGATCGCCTCCAAGTGAAGGATCAAAAATTCCAACACCAAAAATTCGTTCAAGTGCAATTAATACCAAAGTAATACCAATAACAGGAGTTGCAAGTAATTGTATCCAGGCAGTTCCGTAAATGGTCCAAACAAACAATGGCAATTTTAGCCATTTCATTCCCGGGCAACGAAGCCGGTGAATAGTTACCAAAAAGTTCAATCCGGTTAATATAGATGAAAACCCAAGAACAAATGCCCCGAAAACCGCAGGCAGAAGATTAGTACCAACTTTAAAACTGTAAGGAGCATAAAATGTCCATCCCGTATCAGGAGCATGTTGTCCAAAAAACAATGCACCCAAAACCAAAAAAACACCTGTAACATACAAGTACCAGGAGAGCAGGTTCAGCTTTGGAAATGCAACATCTCTGGCGCCAATCATAATAGGCATTAAAATATTACCAAAAACTGCAGGTAACCCGGGAATAACAACCGTAAAAATCATAATTACACCATGAACCGTAAAGGTTGAGTTGTACATTTGCGGTCCCATTATCGTCTTCCCAGGTGCAAGCAATTCAAATTTCATAGCCAGCCCCAATAAAACTCCAACTGAAAACATTGTCATTATGGAGTACATATAGAGTAAACCAATCCGTTTGTGGTCAGTTGACAAAATCCACCCGAGCAAACCTTTGTATTTTCCTTTATAAGTTAAATAGTTTGCCTCGTTAGCTACATGATCATTTTGCATATAGGTTCAGTTTAAATTTACCTTTTTTTTCTTTTTAAGAACTAAAAATAATAAAAGTACAGCTCCGAAGAACAATATTAAGGTTCCACTAATTTTGGTCACATTTACAACATAGGTGTGTCCTTCCGGGTCATACGAAAAACAATAGCGCAGCACTTTGTTAAATGTTGGTCCCGGCTGGCCTTTTGCTGCTTCTATAATCGACATTTTCCATTCAAAAGGAAGAAAATATAATCCGTTGATATACCTGGTTATTTTCCCATCCGGGCTAATCACACTAAGTGAGGCCGCATGTAAAAAATCGTTTCCTCTTTTTTTGTACTTAAATCCTGTAGCATTTGTCGCCCTTACAATACTGGCACTGTCGCTGGTAAAAAATTTCCATCCGGTTTTAGCCTCTTCGGCTTTAACAGAATCAGTCATGAGATTCAGGTAATTCTCCTTTTTTCTCAGGCCCAAATCAATTGTTTCCGATGGATCAAAACTGATGGTAAAAACCTGGTAATCTTTTCCAGGAACCAAATCTGATTTATCCATTACTCCGGCCACTGCTTCCATTAGCGGACTACAAATTCCCGGGCACCGGAAATATACAAAATTTAATACTGTAGGTTTATCGATTAAATCTTTAAGGTAAACTTTTTCCCCCTGTTCGTTTATAAGTTGGATGCTATCCGGAAGATAATCTCCCAAATGCTCTACTACCCCGATTTCAACATCGTCTTGACTTTTGGCAGGATTTGTTACCGCCTGTCCTTTAACGAAGGATGTTAATAATAACAGAATGAAAAACAGATTGATTTGAATGATTTTTGTTTGTTTATTCTTCATTTGAATTCTCATTGCTAACAAATATACCTAAAACCCTTTGAAGTTTTACACTAAGAAAACCATTTAAAGGAATTAATGTTTAATGAATATGCATTTTTTAAGACTTTTTTTCACTCTTCCTGCTACTTTTAAATACTGGTTCCGATAATCATTAAATTTATAACCAATTTTTGAATTTAAATCGCCGTTTGTTGCTTTTATCTCGCTTGTTCAGAGAGACATGTTGTAAAACACAAAATAATTTTCCCCCTGTTTTTTACTTATTCTTTTAAATAACAAAACCTGTATTAAACAATGAGATTTGAGATTTGTTCAATGCCTGAAACAAATATTTTTTGGTTTCCGAATCTTGTAATTAGCAATCAATATTTTAAATAAAAAATAAATTTCAAAGGATATCGTTCAAAATCGTAATTATCTCATTATTAGTAAATAAAGTCATTAATGTCTTTTATTGTGTGTTAGCTTAATTAGTTTGCAACTTTCATCAGATTAACTAATTTCGTAAGGATTAATCGGAACTGAATTTCGAGTTTCGGTCTGCTAGTCCAGTATTTACAGAGAGGTATACATAACTGAAACTTTATTTAATTTACGTATTTTGATGTGGACATTTGTTTATTATTTTTTTGCCATTTATTTCGAAAAGTATCTTTAAAGCGATCTAAATGAGAAAAAAAAATCTTCTTTTTCAGCTTTGGAATTTTTACTCCGGCGGATTTAAAAATATGAGTGGCTGGGGAAAACAGGTTTGGATTGTTATACTGGTAAAATTATTCATCATGTTCGCTATCCTCAAAATTTTCTTTTTCCCCGATTTTCTGAAGAAGAATTTTCAAAACGATCAGGATCGAAGTAATTATGTAATGGAAATAATAACTGAAACTAAATAAATATGATTGGAATTGCTGATGTTGCTTTAGTTGACTGGTCGAGGGCGCAGTTTGCTCTAACGGCCATGTACCATTGGATCTTTGTTCCACTTACACTGGGGATTACATTTATTATTGCGTTTATGGAAACGCTTTATGTAAAAACCGGCAACGAAGAGTGGAAAAAAATCACCAAATTCTGGATGACACTTTTTGGCATCAATTTCGCTATTGGCGTTGCCACAGGGATCATTCTGGAATTTGAATTCGGGACTAACTGGTCGAACTACTCCTGGTTTGTTGGCGACATTTTTGGTGCGCCGCTTGCCATTGAAGGTATTTTAGCCTTCTTTATGGAATCTACTTTTATTGCCATCATGTTCTTCGGATGGAATAAAGTGAGTAAAAAAACACATCTCGTGGCAACATGGCTTACTGCTATCGGGGCTAATCTTTCAGCACTGTGGATATTGGTTGCCAATGGCTGGATGCAACATCCGGTTGGGATGAAATTCAACCCTGAAACTGCCCGAAACGAAATGGAAAGTTTCTGGAGTGTGCTTTTTTCGCAAACTGCAATGGATAAGTGGCTGCATGCTACTTCTTCCGGATTCGTACTTGCTTCGGTTTTTGTTCTCGGAATTTCATCATGGTACCTGTTGAAAAAAAGGGAAGTCAAACTGGCAAAAAAGAGTATTGTTGTTGTTTCAACTTTTGGACTTATATCTTCCCTGTTTTTGGTCTTTACAGGGGATAATTCAACCCGAACAATTGCCAACGATCAGACAATGAAATTTGCCGCGCTGGAAGGTTTATACAACGGAAGTGAAGGAGCCGGACTTGTTGCCATTGGAGTGTTTTCAGATAATGTGACTGACCCTACAAATGAGAATCTAAAAGATTTTAACCTGAAAATTGAGATCCCCAATTTCCTTTCCTATATGGCATTTCTTGATTGGAACGCATTTGTTCCGGGAGTTAACGACCTTATCGACGGGAATGAAAAGTACGGTATTATGTCTTACTACGACCGGATTGAAAGAGGAAAAGTTGCCATCGCAAAACTTAAACAGTTTAAGGATGCGCAAAAGAACCATAATACAGAAGTAGCTAATTCGCTAAAAGCGGAACTAACAAGTACCGACTTCCAGGAAAACTATTTTAAATATTTTGGTTATGGTTATTATGACAATCCAAATAAACTGGTTCCAAATATACCGTTAACATTTTACAGCTTTCATACAATGGTTGGCCTTGGCTTTTTCTTTATACTCCTGTTTATTCTTTCGTTAATTTATATTTTGAAAGGAACGTTAGATAAAAAGCGATGGTTTATGAAGCTGGCAATTATCGCGATTCCACTTGCCTATCTGGCCGAACAGGCAGGCTGGATAGTAGCCGAAGCTGGCCGCCAGCCCTGGGTTGTACAGGATTTAATGCCTACAATTTCTGCCGTAACGCGTATTAGTTCCAATTCGGTAAGATTCACCTTCTGGCTGTTTGCGGTACTTTTTACGGTACTCTTAATTGCTGAACTAAAGATTATGTTTCGTCAAATTAAAAACGGACCTAAACATTAAAGGAGGAAAAGATCATGTTTGAAAATTTATCACTTTTAGCTTTACAACAGTATTGGTGGATATTAGTATCAATCCTGGCTGCGCTGTTTGTTTTCCTCACTTTTGTTCAGGGTGGACAGACATTGTTATATGCTGTGGGTAAAACCGAAATGGAAAAAACCATGCTACTAAATACCCTTGGAAGAAAATGGGAGTTTGGATTTACCACGCTGGTTACTTTCGGGGGTGCATTTTTTGCATCGTTCCCATTATTTTACGCCACCAGTTTTGGAGGAGCTTACTGGGTTTGGCTGGCGATTTTAATTGCATTTGTCATTCAGGCAGTAGCTTACGAATACCGGAAAAAACCGTCAAATCTGCTGGGATCAAAAACTTTTGAAATATTTCTGGTTTTAAATGGTGTACTTGGCACATTGCTCGTTGGAACGGCTGTTGGAACTTTTTATAATGGCGCCATGTTTTCGCTAAATGAACTCAACCAGGTTGATTGGCAGACTCCGTTCCGTGGTCTGGAAGCTGTATTGACTTTCCATAATGTGGCACTTGGACTTGCAGTTCTTTTCCTTGCGCGTGTTTTGGGAGCATTATACTTTATTTTTACTGTGGATAATGAGGCAATTGTTGCTCGCTCTAAAAAGCAGGTACTTTATAATACAATTCCATTCCTGGTTTTCTTTTTGTATTTTTTAATTGCTCTGCTCCTAAAAAAAGGATTTGCTGTTCATCCTGAAACAGGTGAAGTTTTCATGGAAAAATTCAAATACTTGCACAATGTTTTACAAATGCCTCTGAATACTATTATTCTATTGGTTGGTGTAGTTGGCGTTCTTTGGGGAATTATCTCAACAATATTTTTGAAAAGTAGTAAAGGATTCTGGTTTGCCGGAGTAGGAACAGTATTAACAGTTTTTGCCTTGTTTATTATTGCAGGATTTAACAACACCGCTTTCTATCCGTCGATTTACGATTTACAATCATCACTAACCATTCAAAATGCTTCATCCAGCAAATTTACACTCACAGCAATGAGCTATGTTTCGCTGATGATTCCATTTGTACTGGCATATATTATTTATTTCTGGCGTGCTATGAACCGTAAAAAAGTTACGGATAAAGAGATGCAGGAAGAATCACATGTTTATTAATTCTCAATTTAAAATTGAATATTATGTATATCAAAGCAATATTGTGGATGGCAAGTTGGCCGGTATTAATCATTGTTTCGTACCAACTGGTGAAACTTGTGGTTAAAAAGTATGAATTGAAACAGAAATCTCAGGAAGAGGATCCGAAAGAATAATTAAAAATATCAGCAAAACAGGGACCCGGTGAATAGCCGGGTTTTCTGTTTTAAACCCATAAAAATGATTTGTAGGTTCTGTTTTCTTACTATTTTTACGCGTCAAAAAAAACTAAAGGATGATTAACGATAAAAAGGTAGTCGTAGTCCTTCCCGCATATAATGCCTCCAAAACACTTGAGAAGACTTATCGGGAAATAGACTTTAACATTGTTGATGATGTAATTCTCGTTGACGACCTTAGTAAAGACGATACGATTGAAGTGGGGAAAAAGCTGGGCATTAAACACATTGTTGCCCATGAGCAGAATAAAGGTTATGGTGGAAATCAGAAGTCGTGCTATAACAAAGCATTGGAGATAGGAGCTGATATCGTAATAATGCTGCATCCCGACTACCAATACACTCCAAAATTAATTCCGGCAATGGCCAATTTGCTGGGAAGTGGATTATATCACGTTGTACTTGGTTCACGAATTCTTGGGAAAGGTGCCTTGAAAGGAGGCATGCCAATGCTAAAATATATTGCCAATCGTGGGCTGACATTTATCCAGAATGTTATGATGAATGCCAAGCTTTCAGAATACCATACAGGGTACAGGGCTTTTACAAGCGAAGTATTGGAAAAAGTAAACTACAATGCCAACTCCGACAACTTTGTTTTTGACAACCAGATGCTCGCTCAGATTTGGTATGCCGGATTATGAAATTGCCGAAATAACCTGCCCAACAAAATATTTTGATGATGCATCGAGCATTAATCTGAAAAACAGCACTATATACGGAATTGGCGTACTTAAAACTTCAATGCAATTCAGACTACAGAAATGGGGGCTCATAAATAACAAAATTTTTAAAGGACAACGAAAGCCATTAAGCAAAGAAAAGTTACTTTACATTCTCATCCCGATAGTCTTATTTCTAACGGCTTTTATCTGGAAATATGTTAAAATCAAATACAGGGACATTAGCCTTGATGAACCGTTTACCATTTTTCATGCTCAGGAAAGTATAAAAGATATTTTATTGCTACCAACAAAAAAAGAACCCAATCCTCCTCTTTTTATGGCTATTCTCCATTTTTGGATAAAATTTTTCGGAATTGGCCCTTATTCTGTTCGTATAGTACCAATATTCTTCAACGCTTTAACAACTGTATTTCTTTTCTTTACAGGGAAGAAATTTTTTGGGTTTTGGAGCGGAATAATTGCTTCAGGTCTTTTTTTATTCTCTACTTACCATTTTTTCTATGGTAGCGACACGAGAACTTACTCCATGATTTCATGTGCAACTGCCGCGTCTTTGTACTATTTTCTTTCAACATTAAAAAATCCTGAGAAAATTTCTAACCCGGCGGCATTGTTAATTGCAAATTTCTTTTTGGTTTACGGGCACTATTTTGGTTGGTTTGTAATTTTCATGCAATTTGTATTAAGCTTCCTTTATTTTAAAGAAAAAAAAGCATTTAAAAAGGTGCTGGCAGTAATAGCAGGGACTGTAATAATTTATATTCCTATGTTTAAGTTTCTGATCAAACAGTTTCTTAGATCAAGCAAAGGCACCTGGGTTACTCCACCACCGAGTTCTGGTTTTATAAATCAGTTAAAATCATTTATGAACTCACGATTAGGTCTTAATGTAGTTCTTATAATATTGGGTGTAGGAATTATTATTGGTCTTATTACTAAAATAAGGAACGATAAATGGAAAGAATTGCTACTAGTACTTCTGTGGTGGATTGTACCCTATTCCACTATGTTTTTTATTTCTAGTAAAATACCCATGTTTATCGACCGATATATTTTATTCAATACTATTGGTTTTTATTTATTTATAGGTGCAGCCATTTATTTTCTTTATAATAAAACAAAACTGTTGTTGCCTTTGGTTGTAATTTTAGTTCTTTGGTTAAGTTTTAGTAAAATGAAAACGGAAAAATTTTGCAGTAAGGGAAGTAAAGAATGCAGCAAATTATGCCCGGGAAAACACAACAGACAAAAGCATTGTTATTGTTTATCCGCAATGGGCCATTCTGGGATTTACTTATCATTTTGCACCGAATCTGTTTAAACATACCAAAGACTATTATCCCACGCTAAACAAAAATGGTATTTTGCCAATATGGGGATATGACGATGCAATAGTTTGGAAGAAAAAGCTTGAACCCGATCGGGTCATCTATTACCAGAATAATACAAGATCGTTAGATCCTAAAAAATTGATCTATAATCACCTCGACAGTGTCTATCATAAAGTTGACAGCGCCATTTTCCGTGGTGGCATCAGAGTTGATATTTTCGATGAAGCTGATTTTTCACTGACAGATCAGGCAGTAAAATGAAATTCAGGATTACAACCTTAGCTTTGGTAGTAATTCCATTAATTTTTTTATGGGCCGGAATCAACTTTGGCCGTAGCAATTATCCAAACGATCCTGAATATATCTATCTGATAAATGCTTTGTGCATTTGCAATGGACAAGGTGTTGGTCATATAGATAACCCGGGAACCACATTAATGCAATTAGGGGCGGGCATAATTGAATTTATGCATCTAATTTCAAACCCAAATAAAGAACCGTTAGTAGAACAAGTACTCAAAAATCCGAATGAATTTATTGATGGCATAAGAAAAGCGCTTGTAGTACTAAACTCAATAATGCTATTTTTACTTGGTTGGTTCGTCTTCAAAAAAACACGATCGTTTTGGGTTGCCTTATTCTTTCAGATTAGTACAATTCTTTCCACATTTATTTTATTCGTTATTTGGGCAAAACTATCTCCCGAACCCTTATTATTTAGCGTAACCTGCATTTATGTCATTCTTGTTTTATATTATTACCTGGAGCAAGAGAAAAACCAGTGGAAATATGTAATATATTTTGCATTAATTACTGGTGCAGGATTGGCTACAAAAGCAACATTTTTGCCACTTGTTATATTCCCTTTGTTTATTCTTCCAACAATTAAGAAAAAATCCTACTACTTATTGGGAATAGTTCCTTCGTTCGTTTTGTTTACCATTCCTGCTATTCATGAATATAACAGAATGTTCTCCTGGTTTACAAGTTTGATAAGCCATTCAGGCATATACGGACATGGTGAAAGAGGAATTATCGATACTAAAACATATTTGCCAAATATTCAAAGCATCCTTCATAATAATCCCATAATACCGATTATTTTATTTGTTGGTATTTCAACCCTTTGCATCAGCTACTTTCTTAGAAAAAAACAAAAGATTGGCTGGGATATCAAATTTTTAGCCGGATTATTAAGCACTTTCCTTTTCGGAACATTACTGGTAGCAAAGCACTATGGCGGAAACCATTATTTAATACCTGTGCTTTTATTAACAGGAATAACATTGTATTTGATTATTAACATCATAAATAAAATTTTTAACCTAAGAATACTAAATACATATCTTTTCCCAATTCTTGTTTTAGCTTTTACCGGATTTATTGCGTGGAACCATCCTAAAAAATTATTAGCCTTAAACCAACAAAATAAACTTGTCAGTACCGAAATTGATTCTGCTAATTTATGGGTAGAAAAAAATTACGGACAATACACGCCCATTAACTATTATATTTATTCAATAAATAAATTTACCGGGCTTAAATTTGGAGATGATTTTGCCAAGCGCAAAATGCGTTATTACCTCAGAAAACTGTTCCCAAAAACATATTTCTATGAATTATCGAGCAATACATTTTTTAACTGGGATTTAAAGACAACCCTCGATGATATTATTACTGCAAATGGAAATAAAATATTATTAATGAACGGACCAACTGATCCTTCTGAACTAAAAAAAATAGAAGACAATGGTTTTCCATTAAAGCAGGTTTACAGTGGTCATGCCCAGAATATTTATATTCTCGACACTCTAAGATATGTACCGCCTGTCAGATATAACTTTCAACAAATTGGCCCAACTATTAACTTCGATGTAGAGCAGCTTTCCATTGACCGAAAATATTTTTTAGGATCAAATGCAGAAGAATTTGGAAGGGCTCATGCAATATCAACTGAAGAAGCCCGCTCGGGCACACATTCAGTTAAACTGGGAAGATCGAATCACTTTGCTGTTAATTATTTTCTGAAAGACACGAAAGAAGGAGAAATGTACCAAATAGAAGTTTGGAGAAAATCAAAAGCTTCAAGTGGCTATCTTATCGTTTCTGCCAATGATAATAACATCTACTATCAAGCTCAGAACGAGGCAGTAAAATTTGACAAAGACGGATGGGAACTGTTAATAGTCAAGGTTAAAATAACACCTGAAATTGCAGGAAAAACCCTCAAAATATACCTGTGGAATCCCCGATTTAGGGAAGCTTATTTTGATGATTTAAGCATAAAAAAATATTCCATAATTTCAGATAACAGCACTTCAGATACCCAATAAAATGGATCACTAAATGATTTTATTTTGATTCATCTTTATAGGCATCAATGCCTTCGCGGGCTTTATCATAATCGGGCTGACGCAATAACTCCCAATAACCCGGTTGTGGTTTTATACGCCAGAATGAATACCAAAATGAAGCTTTTGTTGTTGAATCCCAATGAAGTGAATTTCTTTTATACTTTTCCATAAAGAAAATATTTTGAGAAACCGCTAGCACAACAATTGTAATAACAATAATAATTGTGTGTTTTTTAAGCTTTGCAATCGAAGTAAACAACACCGCCATAGGAATAGCCAAAATCCCATAATAATCGACAAGCGGGCGCATACCAAATGAACCTCCGTACCACCAGCACCACCATGAAAAAACGATATATAAAGACAAAACTATAAAAAGGGTAATTGCCCACGAAAGTTCTTTCAACTTCTTAAATAAGAAAGGAATTCCCGCCAAAGCAAAAATCATTACAGGAGTATAAACAAGCCAGCCTTTCCGATAGCTAAATAACCCATCAATAAAATGTGGGTTACCCCAATAAAATCTTTCACCAATATAAGAGTTCACAAACAAGTGACCGGTAATAGAATACCAATATATCATTTGGGGAATCCAAACAAGAAAAAATGCAATTCCCATTGCAACAAACCAGTGAAACTTGCCAAAAACCAATTTAATTCTCGCAGATACCGTTTCTTTAGAGTAAACCCCGTAAAGAAAAAAGAATAACAGTACAATGATGTTACTTGGCCTGACCAGTGCGATAAGACCGGAAAGAAAACCAAGTCCCAATAATGCTAAAAACGTTGGATTCTTATACCATTTAATGGTAAACCAAATAAAAACATTAATCAGTGCAAAATTATAAACATGGCTCATCGTTGCTTCCCTGGTAGCATAATAAAGTAAATTGGTTCCCAGGGTAACAGCAATTAATGTTAATGCCACGATCGATTCAGAAAAATAAATTTTTAAAATTTTTCGCAGAAAAAACAACCCGATAAAGAAAAAGAAAAATGCGCTTAACAGTAATCCGGCTTTGTAAATCGGAGAATAACCGTATGCTTCTAAACCAAATATTTTTGCTAATGCATGTGAAATAAAAAAGAATGGGGAATAAAGTATAGCCATTCCCATGCTGGTCTTAATTACTTTTTTACCGTCAGCTAGAGTTGTCGGCCAAAAAATACCATGGGCATATGTTTCCTTTTTTTCAAGTTTTATATCGTGAAAAATAAATGTTGCAGGGAGATAAGCATAATAACTAATAATGTCGGCCGCAATTACCTTGTTGTCTTTGTTCCAGTCTTTTGATTGCAGGATAAATATTGCCGCAACCAGCAAACAAAAGTAAATACAGTATTTTGAAAGGTTATTTCGTAATGACATATCTGTTATTTAAGCCGCAGTACTCCGTATTTAAAAATTGTCCACAATATTTTAAATGCGTCCAAATTATTTAATTTTTTGCCGCCTCCTGCATTTCGCGGAAAATATCGTACCGGGACTTCGGCTACATTATTACGTTTAATACGTAACGCTTTAATAATCAGTTCTGCTTCAAAACCAAACCGATTCTCATTAATACTAATCTTATCGTATAAATTCCTATGAATAAGTTTATAACCACAGGCCATATCGGTTAGTTTTACATTGATAAGTATAGACGTAAGGTTTGTAAAAATTTTGTTTCCCCAATATCGTTTAAACGATGCAAGAGGTCTTGCAATTCCCGGCAGGTACCTTGAGCCATTAATAAATTGAACATTCAATTCTTTCATTGCGTTGACCATAGCAGGAATATCTGCCGGGCTTAATTCCAGGTCGGCATCCTGCACAAAAAACACATCACCTTTGGCAAGACTAAAACCTGTTTTTACCGCCGCACCTTTCCCCTGGTTGACTTCATGTCGGTGTAACGTAAAATGATTCTTGCCAGCGATATAATTTTTAACCGTTTCAAATGAACCATCCGTAGAATGATCGTCAACGATAATATATTCGACACTTTCAACATGCGAAGGTAATTTCACGGAAGTAAGTTGTTCCAGGACGAGTAAAATATCATCCTGTTCGTTGTAAAGTGGAATAATTATACTGAGTCTCATTTGGTTTATTTATTCAGCTACACCGGGACGTATAATCCTCATGCCGGAGACAAATTTAGAATTTTTATCTAACCTGAACGGAAAAGAATGGGTAATTGAAGCAGCATCTTCGTCAAATTCCTGCGAATATTTCAATTCGATAACCAATTTTTCTCTCTCCTTATCCATTTGCACTTTTTCCCTGTTGATAAAGGCAAAGTCCCTGTAGGCAATATTAGAGTCTAAAGTAAGCCTGAATCGTTTGTCTGCCGACAAATAATAACTCCGGTAATATTTGTTGACAAGTATTGGTTGCATGGCAAGTAATTTACCCCTCACATCTTCAGGCAAATTCGAATTATTTATACAATTTCTGACTGCCAGCTTGTTTTTCAAATTACCATTTAACACAAACGATTCAAGCCTCCACGATTTTTTGGTACCGGCATGCCCCTTTTTAATTTTGAACTCAAGAATTGGCTGATTTATTTCATTCATTGATGTTCCGTACCATCTGATACGTGCTTTCCAACGATCACCAATTCCGAACAAATTATCATAATAACAGTTAAGCCCGGGGGTATCAAAGTAGATATTATTTACCTGACGTGGCACATAAATCTCGCGAAACGCTGCTATATTATGGCGAATCATAACATCAACCTGCCCTTTGTTTGAAGTGGCAGCAACGAACTTTCTTTCGTAGCGATAATCGTTTAGCGGAGTATAGCCGTCAGTCATTCTTTATTAAAACATTTTATTGTCAACGTACGAAATTTGTATTCCGGGAGATAATTTTTGTACCTCTTCGTTAAACCGTTCAATATCTTTTGCATTAGAAATTTCTATCCAGAAAGAAGCTTCAATCGTATCACCTGACTCATCGAACCGATTTAAATAACTTGCTTTAAAATTTGAAGCAAGAACCTCATTGATTTGCCCCAGTGTTATTTTTGTTTCGCCTGCACCTGAAACAGTAAGAAAAAGATTCTGTTTATTCGATTTCCCTGAAACAAAATACCTTACCCAAATAATTGCCAGTAAAATTACAAACGCAACAACAGTAATTACTCTCTGATTTGCTCCCATACCAAGACCAATGGCAATGGTATAAAACAGGTAGGCCAATTCTTCCGGTTCTTTAATGGCTGAACGAAAACGAACAATTGACAAGGCACCAACCAGGCCAAGTGAAAGAGCCAGCGATGATTTTACTATGGAAATAATCAACATGGTAGTAAATCCGATAAGAAAAAAGTTGGATGCAAATATTTTTCTTCCCGATAAGCTCTTGGCACATCTTGCATAAGTAAATTCCAGGATTAATGACAAAATGAGCACTATCAGTGCATTAATAATAAAATCCCTAACATTGATCTGAGAACTTTCAGTAACCAGAAAACGTTGAAATAAACTCCATTTATCCATTTTAGTTGTTTTAATAAAATCTTTTGGCCAGATTTTTCTCTTGCCCAAAAATTTCGCGATTATTAAAATTCAAATTCGATCCTTCTTCAATAAGATGCAAGTTCATGTACTTACTTACAATCACGTTATTGGTGTATATTTTTGCCGGTCCGTATTCAGGCTTTTTACAAAATGCTACTAACCCGTCAACTACATTTCTTATGGTTGTATTGTCAATCCAGACTTCAGATTTATCTTTAGAAGCAACACCTATATTGCTTCCATCCACCAAACAATTCTTAACTATTATTTTAGATTCCTCTCCGCAACTTATGCCTTTATCTGAAGCATTATGAATATCGCAATCGGTAAGCGTTATTCTACTTCCTGAAAAATCAAGGGCATCATTCCCGGGTGAAAAAAAACTTGCTTGAGATAACATTCCCGTTGCTAAAATCAGAATCAAAAGCATCGGCAAAAGTATGATTAAAACTACAATTTTCGATTGTGAAATGGGACCTTACCAGATTTAGTGCATCGTCGCAATTTATGTTGTTGCTAAAGTTTACGTTTTTGAAATCTACATCAGCTTCGTAAAAACAAACAGACGCTGTGGTAACCCATCCACCTATACTGAAATTTGGTAAGCCCGATAAATGAAGCATGTTCAATAACTGACTTTTCCTTGGCCTGAAATACATTAAAACCTTCGCCGCGGCTATCGGAAGAGGTAAAAATAACTGGCTTGTTTTCCGTTCCTTTAACAAATACAGGAGAATAGGATAAAATAGTAGCCCCCTTTCACCAAATCAACCGTTGTACCTTTTTCGAAATAAACGATCCAGTTATTGGGAATAATTACACGTTCATTCAACGTTATATTTCCTGAAAACCAGAGTGTGTCAGATTTAACTTTGACAACACCATCAGCTTTTATATTTATCCAAATTAAAAGAGTGCAACACATCCTGATAAGCCGGAATTTTATTGGGTTCTTCCCATGGATTAATGGCAACAGCAATTACTTTTCCCCTAATTTCCACAAACAGGTACGGCGTGGCTTTTGAGTTACATTTTACATCTGTTTTATAAGGATTACCGGAGTTCGACTGTGCCAGCAAAATCGGTTGCTTCAGGTCTTCGGTTATATGATCCGAAGTAGTCCCGAAACCAAGAAGTTTTATAGAATCGGTTGTATAATTAATTACACGGCAATAATTTTCATTCTGTGTAAATGCTTTGATCAAAAAGGTAAAATATCAAAATCGGCTTTCCCTTTATAACTTTTATCTTCACTTAATTCTCTGTTTTTAAATTTCGAAAACAAATCCTGTTTTTCATCCAGCTTTTCCAATTTTTCACCAGCAACATGTGCCTCATCTGCAATTTCATAAAAGGTTTGAATGTTAAAATGATAGTCTTTGAACTCTTTTTCCAGCAGTGTATTCAGAGAATCAATCTCACTCTTATCCTCTTTGTAAAGTTCTTCCCAAAAGCTTTTTGAGGAGTATTTATTCAAATAAGTAAAATATAATTTCTTGAATGTCGGGTCCGCAAATAATTTCAGATGCACACTGTTGCTAATTTCATCATATTTTTCAGGAACAATATTTTTCCCGTTATAATCAAAAATTCCTTCCGGCGTAAAAGAATCGAATAAAATAGGTTCCAGTTTGCCAAGTGCAGGATTATAGTAAAATCGCTGGTTAAAAAAGTGCAGTGTGTGATAAGCATTTGTCGCATCCACGATGGCGTAATATTTTGCTATCTTTTTAATATCAAAAATATCGGATGCCGTTCCTTTTGCATATTTATACTGATAATACAGGTCCCGCCCACGCTGAAATTCTTCAAACATTACGCTATCTTTCAATATGCTTTTGGTTTTGAACGGCATAATAACCGACGCATCATAAAACGGAATTTGATAGTCGAGTTGTTTCTGGACTCTTAATCTGTCATACTGCCAGTAACTGTCGTCACTTAATTTCAGAATGGGGCCTTCTCTTCGTTGCCTTGATTCAACCAATTGTTTTTCGAAATGTTCTTCCCATGCATAAATCCCCATCGATTCGCCATTAATTGTAACCGGAACAAAACCATAGCGGGTACATAAAATGTCTTCCTTGTCTGCAGCCTGGTGGAAGAGCCATTCGTGCAGAAAATTTCGGGCTGACGGTGTTTGTATGGAAAATGTTATCATTCCGTTCCACGCTTCATTGCCTTTAATCTTTACCCTGAATGACCATTTTTTCCCCTGTAAATGATCGAGGCGGTCCCCTTTCAATCTGAGTCGGGCATCCAGAACCTGATCTTTATAAAAAATGATCGCTTTTACCCAATCATTGTCTTCAGTAAACAAAAGACCCTTTTCCAAAGCATTATTTCTTTTTTCCTTTAGCTTTTCAAACGACACTTTATCAATGAAAATATTCATTACTGCATTGTTTTCATACGTAGGGAAAACTCTGTTGCTGGTTTTAAAAATCGTAAGGTCATCGAAATAAACAGGTTCAGTGCCGAAATTGGCTAAAAGAATTTTGAGATATTCTTTTTTATAGCCATAAGGAACATAAAACTCCAGACTCAACTTCTGCCATCCTGCACTGTCAGTCTCAACAACCGTGTTAGTTGCTTTGTAGAAACCGTTTGGATTATCATCAGAAGCACAGAGATGTCCATCTCCTTTTCTCCATACCGTTACATAAAAATAATCATCGGGCTTAACGCCTTTAAGCGATATTGCCATTCCATATGGCCTTTCTTTAACCAGTTTGACCGAGTACTTACCGGTTCTTACTTGCTCTGTTGATCTTCCTTCCGAATTGGAAAGTTTATATACCCCTGTGCTATCCACAAATTTGTCATCTTTCCATTGCTCAGCTCCACATTTAATTAGCAGATCGTTCCCTCCAATAATTTTATGAAAAGGGTCAATATGATTACAACTGTAGAGCGCTACGGTAAATAAAAAGATTAATATTGTTTTTAAATTACGAGTCATAAATTTCCGGCGACAAATATATTAATTACCCCAGACAATGTGTAAAATTGCTTACATTTGTTTTCACGAAATAAGCATTAATAAAGAATACAGAATATTCCGGCATAGGAAACGTTCAGAGCCTATAGTAAATTATATTTTACAATAAAATAATCTTTCTAATCACGTGAAATCGACAATATTTATTCCAATACTTTTTATCCTCTTTATAGTTGTTTTTAGCTGCAGTTCCCCAATCGATCATCCTTTCGATTTTGAAATGACAAGAACAGGAAACATTGTTACTGATTCGGGTTTTTCTCAGGGCACAGCCTGGGCTGATTTCAACAACGATGGATTTGAAGATCTTTTTGTTACCAACAGCTGGACAAACGGAAATAATTTTCTGCTTAGAAACAATGGTGACGGAACGTTTACTAAAATTACCGACCAAATTCCGGCCAACGATGGGGGCAATTCAAATGGGTGCACATGGGGAGATGTTGATAATGATGGCGATGTTGATTTATTTGTAGCCAACGTAAATGACCAAAACAATTTTCTTTACATAAATAACGGTGGCGGAAACTTTTCCAAAATTATAAATTCACCGGCTTCAACTGATGGAGGATGGTCATACACAGGAAACTGGGCCGACTTTAATAACGACGGATGGCTCGACCTGTTTGTTGGAAATTATAAAGAACAAATAAATTTTCTGTATCTGAATGAAGGTAACGGAACCCTGAAAAGAATATTTATTGATCCAATTACGACCGATCAAAAATCAACACAGGGATGTGCATGGTTTGATTATGATAACGACGGAGATTTGGATTTGTATGTGGCTAATCTGGGTGTGAATGACTTTTACCGGAATGACGGAAACTTAAAGTTCACTAAAATAACAGATATTGAGCCGGCAAAACATCAGGACAATTCTTTTGGATGCTCCACCGGGGATTACGACAACGATGGCTATATCGACATTTTTGTTGCCAATTGGTGGGGGAAAAATGCGCTTTACAGGAATCTTGGTAATGGTAGTTTTGAAAAAATAAAAGGGAAAACAATTACAGAAGAATCGCTTAATTCTGAAGGATCGAGCTGGGGCGACTTTGACAATGACGGCGATCTGGACTTGATCGTTACTAACGACGGTGATAATTCAGTTTTTGAAAACAGGAATAATGAGTTTATTAAATTAACAGACCTCATCGTTGCAAATGATAGTTCTAATTCAAATGGCGTCACCTGGAACGACTTCGATAACGACGGCGATCTGGATCTGTTTATTGCGAACGGGGGGAATCAGCCAAATTTGCTTTACACCAATCCGGGAAATAATAATAGCTGGATTAAATTTAAATGTATCGGAACAAAAAGTAACAGATCAGCAATTGGCGCCAGGTTAGTACTTCATCAGAACGATAAAATTCAAACAAGAGAAGTTTCAGGGCAAACAGGAGGTGGATATGGTGGACAGAACGGCTTAATTGTCCATTTTGGGTTAGGACAAAACCGTAAAGTTGACTCACTTAATGTTTACTGGCCTTCAGGAAAAGTAACGATGATTAAAAATCCAAAAGCCAATAAGTTGCATGTGATTACTGAAGAATAATGTTTAAAAATCAAAAAATCAAATGACGCCTTGTTATCTAATAAGCAAATTCATAGCCGTTAAAAAGACGCTTTTCCCTTAAAAAGATTTGTTTTTTCAGAATTTTAATCCAAATTTAAAACAAAAACAAGGAACCCATTATGGCGAAATCGCTGGTAAACTCCAACGCAAAGTTTGGTACACTACCTGTTTTTCTTACCGCACTTTCAACTATTCTTGGTGCCATATTATTCCTGCGTTTCGGATGGGCCGTCGGTCAGGTAGGCTTTTTTGGTGTACTTGGCATAATTGCGCTGGGGCATATTGTTACTATTCCAACAGCTTTTGCCGTTGCCGAAATTGCCACAAACCAGCGTGTTGAAGGAGGCGGTGCGTATTATATTATCAGTCGTTCTTTTGGATTGAATATTGGCGGTGCCATTGGAATTGCATTGTATTTTTCGCAGGCTATCAGCGTAGCTTTTTATGTAATTGCTTTTGGCGAAGCATTTGAACCCGCTATCGAATGGATTTACAGCAATTACGGATTTCTAATACCGGACCGAAGGTGGATATCAATTCCAACGATGTCTATCCTTTCTTTACTGATTTTGATAAAAGGAGCCAACATCGGGATGAAAGCACTCTATTTTGTAGTAGCCATTTTGCTTACTTCGTTAATCATGTTCTTTTTAGGCGATTCTCCTATAAAACCAACCGAAATAAATTTTCACGCCCATATCCCCGAAAGTCTTAATTTCTTTTATGTCTTTACGATTATTTTCCCGGCGTTCACCGGGCTGGCCGCCGGCTTAGGATTATCGGGTGATTTGAAAGATCCTAAAAAAGCGATTCCGCGCGGAACACTTTGGGCAACTGTTGTTGGCATGTTTATTTATATCGCTGTGGCCTATAAGTTCGCTATTTCAGCATCTCCGGGAGATATGGTAAGTGATCAGCTGATCATGAGCAAAATTGCCATTTGGGGACCGATCATTCCAATTGGTTTGGCTGCTGCATCATTAAGTTCTGCCCTTGGATCGATTATGGTGGCACCACGTACGCTTCAGGCAATAGGTTTTGACAATATTTTCCCCCAGAACTCTTTAAATCGCTGGTTCGCAAAAGGAAAAGTGAAAGATAATGAGCCGGTTAACGGTTCGCTGATAACCATAGTTATTGCATTTGTTTTTGTTTTCATTGGCGATGTGAATTTCGTTGCCCAGATCATTTCCATGTTCTTTATGGTTACTTACGGAGCCATCTGCCTCATTTCACTTCTTGAACATTTTGCTGCTGACCCGGCATACCGCCCAACATTTCGTTCCAATTGGTATACTTCTGCGCTTGGTGCAGCTTTTTCATTTTGGCTGATGTTTAAAATGAATGCTACCTATGCCGCAGTTTCGGTACTGATTATGGCAATGATTTATTATGTAGTAATGAGAAGCAACGATGAAAACCAGGGGTTGAATAAACTTTTCAAAGGAGTAATTTTTCAACTTAGCCGTCAGTTACAAATATTCCTGCAACGTGCAGATAGTAGCAAGAATGAAAATAGCTGGCGCCCGTTTGGAGTTTGTATTTCGCACGACACATTTAAGCGTCGTTCCGCTTTCGATATTATGCGTTGGATTTCCTATAAATATGGATTCGGAACTTATATACATTTCATAAAAGGATACTTGAATGAAAAAACCACTGAAGAATCAAAAAAAGTACTTGACCGCTTGATACAACTTTCTTCAGGAAGTAAAAATCGTGTTTATCTCGACACAATAATTTCCCCTTCATATACATCAGCAATTGCTCAGGTGGTGCAGCTTTCAGGAATATCAGGAAAAGGAAATAACCTTATTTTATTTGAATTCTCACGAACAGATCCGGGAAATCTGAAAGAGATATCCGCTAATTATCAATTGGTGGAATCAGCAGGTTTTGATATCTGTATTTTAAATACTTCTTATAAAAGTTTTGGGTACAAAAATGAAATCCATATTTGGATTAGTCCTGAAGACTACCGAAATGCTAACCTGATGATTTTGCTGGGCTACATTATACTCGGCCATCCTGACTGGAAAAAAGGAAAAATCAAAATTTTCGCATTGTACCCTGAAGAAATGATGGACGAAAAAAGAAAACAACTTCTGGAACTGATAAAAACAGGGAGGTTACCAATTAGCCCGTCAAATATTTCAATGGTACCGTACGAATCGGAAAACAAAAAGAACGTGATCATGAAATACTCCGCCGATGCTGATTTAACATTAATTGGCTTTAGTTCTGAAATGCTTGTAAATATTGAGGAATTGTCGGAAGGATACCAGGACTTGGGAAATATTTTGTTTGTCAGCTCGAACCGTGCAAAGGCAATAAACTAAAAGAATCGTTAGTTTTGTATTTACTATTTTAGCTTAATTTTAAAAAATCCGCTATGAGCAAGGTTACTATATTTCCGGGGTCGTTCGATCCTTTTACTATCGGTCATGAGTCCATTGTTCGCCGGGCACTTCCTATGTTCGACAAAATCATTATTATGATTGGATTTAACGCCAACAAAAAATCATTTTTCTCCATTGAAAAACGATTAAAATGGATCAACCAGGTGTTTGAAGATGAAGACAAGGTGGAAGTGAAGGTATATGAAGGGTTGACCGTTGATTTTTGCAAGGAAGTAGGCGCCAAATATATTTTACGGGGAATCCGTACTTCTGCCGACTTTGAATATGAACGTGCTATTGCGCAGGTAAATAAAAAAATGCATCCGGAAATAGAAACTATTTTCCTGCTTACATTGCCGGAACATACCCCCATAAATGCCACCATTATCCGCGATATTATTTTTCATGGCGGCGATGCCAGTATGTTTTTGCCGAAAGGGCTGGATAGAAGTGAATTTGTGAAGAAGAATAAAAAGTAAATCTTCAAATGCGATACCTGCTTTTTTTATCCATACTTTTTTTTGCGATACCAGAACTTTGGGCCGGCGTAACAATCTCTTCCAGCCAGCCGGAATATGCAGGTCAAAAACTCGAATTTTATTATCATTCCGACCCCGTTACGTTGAAAAAGGCACTTGCATTTTCGCTGCAATTCGATGATAACGGGAAAGCTTCGACAACCGTTGATATTAAAAATATTACATGCTATTATAGCAATTTCGGCATTTATCGTGGATCCTTATTTCTGGAACCCGGGAAAGATGTCGTATTAAAAATGCCGCCGTTGCGCCAAAAATCGTTTGCGGATCAGAAAAATCCTTATTTCGAGCCGGTACCTTTCTGGTTTAATACAGCTAAAGAAGATAACCTTAACAACAGGATTTCCGCATTTACAATCCAATTGAACCAATACACTGATAAGTATTTCGATCGGCTGTATTTTCAACAGTCAAAAAGTATTTACGACTCACTGATCCTTCAGTTAAATAAGGAGTTTAGTGGCAATGAATCGGGAACGTTTAAAACAAATAAGGACCTGACATTAAGGATGCTGAAAGTTGATGTTTTTCGTTTAAAGCCGGAAAAATATTCTTCTGAATTTTCTGATATTTCATCGAAATACTGGCAGGATCCGGCATTTGAGAATTTGTTTGAAAAGACTTTTAATAACCAGCTTAGTTTTGCCGCAAAAACTATAAAGGGCGAGGATCTTCGAAAAGCGACCAACAGCTCTGATTTGAAATACCTTGAAAAATGGGTGAATTCAAAATTTCAGGTTTCGGGAGAAATGGCTCAGTTAGTTCTTCTTAAATTGTTACATGACGGTTATTATTCCGGCGATTTCTCGAAAAATGCTATTGAGTCGACGATTCAGTCATCTTTCTTCAAAAATAGCAGTTCCCCGATAATCAGAAGAACTGCTGAAAACATCTATTTTAAATTTACCTTTCTGAAAACCGGAACGTTAGCACCCGAAATTTGTCTGCCCGATTTAAACGGAAAAATCATTTGCACAACAAAAGATAACCAAAAATATAAATACCTGGTTTTTGCTGATATTGAAATGATTGTTTGCCGGGAACACCTGAAATACATTGCTGCCATTAATGAAAAGTTTCAAAAATACCTTGAGATTTATGTTATATTTCGGGATAACAACACATCGGAAATAAAAAAATTTATAGATGAAAATCCGGTTCCCGGTTATCTTCTAATAGACAAAAACGGGGAGTTTACGCGAAAATATGGGATAAGATCGTTCCCGCAATGTTTTCTTCTGGATAAGAACCACAAGGTGGAATTTGAATCGACAAAAGCGCCTTTGGACGGGTTTGAACAGCAATTTGGCACTTTTCTGAAAAACAAACTCTTTGAACAGCAGCGGAATCAATCGCAATAAAGTACAAGTATCTGTTTCAGATTTTCATAGGTGTTTTCAAATACTTCGTTCAAATCGTTTCTTTCAAACCACCGAATTTCAGTAATATTTTCCTCCGTTTGCGGATTCCCGTGATCAATTCCGTTATAGTGCATCTCAAACCAAAATGTTTCTTTAAGAATCCATTCACCTTTTGATTTTTTATATGGTGACTGGTAAATGTGATATGTTGACGGCAGTTTTTTCACAATAATATGTCCTGAAATGCCGCACTCTTCCTGCACTTCCCTGATTGCTGCCTCTTCTGCCGACTCACCCTTGTCTATTTTACCTTTAGGTAAATCCCACTTTTCATTTCTGAAAATCGTAAGTATTTTATTATTACGAACAACCACTCCCCCCGCAGCAGCAATAAACCGAAAAGCCGGAATAAACACATTTTCCCGGAAATCTTCTGCGGATTCATGCAACAGAAAAACCTTATTTTCATCGTTTTGAACAAATTGCAAAAACCAGTTTTTTACATCGTTTGAAGTACGCAGATTTGTCTCTGTTTTTACGGATTTATTTAATGTTATATCCGCTTTTTGCGAAATGATAATCTCCCGGTCATTAAAAAAAACTTTATACATTTGCCCCGAATTAAAATTGCACTGAGATAATGAAATCTACTCAAATTGAAGTTACAAAAAAATTACTCGAAATAAACACCATAAAGATACAACCTTCAAACCCTTTTACATGGGCTTCCGGCTGGAAATCGCCAATTTATTGCGATAACCGGAAAATACTTTCGTATCCAAAGACCCGAACTTTTATTCGCGATCGGTTTGTGGATGTTATCAGTGAAAAATATCCCAAAGCCGAGGTAATTGCCGGTGTTGCTACCGGAGCAATTGCTATTGGAGTTTTGGTCGCCGAAGTTTTGAAATTACCTTTTATATACATTCGCTCAAAACCCAAAAATCACGGACTGGAAAACCTGATTGAAGGCGATCTTTTGCCTAATCAGAAGGTTGTAGTTATCGAAGATTTGGTCTCAACAGGAATCAGTAGTCTGAATGCGGCCAAAGCGATTGTTGACAACGGAGCTGAAGTCGTTGGGATGGTTTCTATTTTTACATACAACTTCCCGTATGCAAAAGAAAATTTTAAAGAAGCCCGAATAGAACTTACGCCGCTTAGTCGTTACGAGGTTTTAATTGACACTGCTGTTGAACTGGGAGAAATTACACCTGAGCAAGTGGAAACCCTGATGAAATGGAGGGAAGATCCGGCTAATTGGGGAAAATAAAAATTTAACTACCTAAATTCATCCCGCATTTTGTGAGATGTTTTTCATACTAAAACTACTAAAATGAGTTTAAGTAAATACACCAGCGAAGTTAAATTGATCAATCATAATCAGCAGGTAGTTTTTAATTATCTCTCTAATTTTGAAAATCTGGGAACTTACCTGAATTCCGGATTAATTGAAAAAATAACCGAAAAAGTTCCGCAAATTAAGATTACAGATTTTAAATCGGACCGCGATTCGTGTAAATTCAATATTACCGGACTTGGAGTTGCCGAGATCAAAATAGTTAACCGAGATCCTTTTAATACCATTAAAGTAGAAAGTTCGGGAGGTTTGCCGCTAAGTTTCACTTTTTGGATACAACTATTACCAGTCGATCAGTACCAGACAAAAATGCGGCTCACCTTACATGCGGAAATGAGTATGATGATTAAAATGATGGCCGGAAATAAACTTGAAGATGGGATTAACCAGCTTGCAGATACCCTTTCAAAATTACCTTACCAGTAAACAGAGAAATTATTAAATAAATTCCACTTTCTTAAACATAAATTCACGGGAAGTACCATCCCGAAGTTTTAACTGCAACTGACCAAATTTTCCTATCCCACTGATCCAAGCTTCAAAAGCCAGTTTGCCTGGCTCAGAAAACAAACTCCACTTTCCTCTCCGGTAAAGGCGTAAAAAATAAGCTTCGTCAATTTCTTCATTTTGCTGATCAACCAATTTTGAATACCAGTAGTTCAGCTTGGCTAATAATACATCCAATGATTTCTCAATATCATAGCTTTTCCCTGTGACCTGCTGCAGGGAAACCGGATTTGGTGCATCCGACTTAAAAGCCAGTTGGTTTACGTTCATTCCTATTCCAATTACCGAGGAAAAAAGATGCTGGCCTTTAACCGTATTTTCAATTAAAATACCTGCCACTTTCCGGTCGCCAATATAAATATCGTTTGGCCATTTTATAGTACATTCTTCCACTTCATTCTGTAACCAATCGGTTATTGCCAGGCTTACAATTTTTGAAACCAGAAACTGCTTGCCTGCAGGAAGAAAACGTGGGTACATAATTAGGCTCATCAACAGGTTTTTACCAGCCTCACTTTCCCAGTGATTTCCTTGCTGACCTTTGCCCTGCGTTTGGTACCGTGCCAAAACGACAGTACCCTCTTCTGCCGCATCCGACAAAATAAGGCTATTGGCATAATTGTTGGTGGATTCAACCTCGTTCAAAAAGATAATTTTTATATTTTTTCTTTCCATAATTGCAACTACAACGTAAACTATTTTGAAAAAACGTGGTTTCTGTAAAATTAACATGAAATATTTCATTCATCGTAAATTACAGAAACGCAAATTAAGGAAAAAGAGAGTTACACAAAAAGATTATCTTTGCAAGGAATAGCAAATGTATGGATAGAGGTAACGTAGAAACAGAAACATTACTGGAAGGAATTCTGGAAGGAATAAAAAAAATAAAAGGAAAAGAAGTAACAATTATTGATTTAAACACAATACATCATACGGAATGTGGTTATTTTGTCATTTGCCACGGAACTTCGAATACTCAGGTAAATGCAATTGCCCTTTCGGTAGAGGAAACAGTGAAGAAAGAAACAGGTACAGATGCATGGCATAAAGACGGATACAGAAACGCAATCTGGATTTTACTTGATTACGGCGATGTAATGGTTCATGTGTTTCAGAAAGAAGCCAGGGAATTTTACAATTTGGAAGGGCTTTGGGCAGATGCCAAAATAAAAAGATTAGAAGACGAAAATTAGAAAAGAAAACATGGCGGAAAATAAAAGCAATAAAAATAAAAATCCGAATAACCCTTTTGACCGGTTTAACAGCGGAAAAAAGAATGACGGGAAAGGTCCAAAATTCAATGCTTACTGGATTTACGGGATCATTGCCGTTATTTTTATCATTATTCAGTTCTACCTGAGCAACAGCCGGGGGCCGATTGAAACCACATGGAACGATGTAAAAACCAATATGCTGGCCAATAACGATATTGAAAAAATTGTGGTTATTAATAAAGAAGTGGCTAATGTTTATCTAAAAAAAGATAAAATAGATAAATTCAAAAAACAGTTTGAATCTCATTTTACAAAGCCTGCAGAAGACGGGCCGCAATTCAAATTCAATATTGGTTCAGTCGAAACATTTGAACAAAATTTACGCGATGCCCAGGAGAACAGTAATAATAAGATTGTACTCGATTATAAAAATGAAAGAAACTGGGGTGGCGAACTCTTATGGACGATAGGACCATTTGTGCTGATCATTCTTTTGTGGTGGTGGATATTCAGAAGAATGAGCCGTGGTGCCGGGGGTGGCGGCGCCGGAGGTATTTTCAATGTAGGAAAATCACAAGCCAAAATATTTGACAAGGATCAAATGGTATCAACAACTTTCAAAGATGTTGCCGGATTAGCAGAGGCAAAACAGGAGGTAGAGGAAATTGTTGATTTTCTGAAGAAACCTGGAAAGTTTACGCGCCTGGGTGGTAAAATTCCCAAAGGGGCACTTTTGGTTGGCCCTCCGGGAACAGGAAAAACATTGCTTGCAAAAGCAGTGGCCGGTGAAGCTAATGTTCCCTTTTTCTCCATGTCGGGTTCCGATTTTGTGGAAATGTTTGTTGGAGTTGGAGCTTCTCGTGTACGTGACTTGTTTAAACAGGCAAAAGAAAAAGCACCTTGTATTGTTTTCATTGACGAAATTGATGCCATTGGGCGTGCAAGGGGAAGAAATCCCAATATGGGTTCTAATGATGAACGTGAAAACACGTTGAATCAGTTGCTTACTGAAATGGATGGTTTTGATACCAACACCGGTGTAATTATTCTGGCCGCTACCAACCGTGCTGATATATTAGACCGCGCTTTAATGCGTGCCGGACGTTTTGACCGGCAGATTCATGTTGAACTGCCAGATTTAAACGAACGCGCTGAGATTTTTAATGTACATCTTCGTCCGCTTAAGTTGAGCAAAGATTTGAAAGTAGATTTTCTGGCTAAACAAACACCTGGTTTTTCAGGGGCCGATATTGCCAATGTTTGTAACGAAGCGGCTCTTATTGCCGCCCGAAAAGATCATGATTCGGTTGCAAAACAGGATTTTCTTGATGCCGTTGATAGAATTGTAGGCGGGTTGGAAAAGAAAAATAAAATTATATCACAGGAAGAAAAGAGAACAATTGCTTTCCACGAAGCAGGACATGCTACTATTAGCTGGCTTTTGGAATACGCCCATCCTTTGGTGAAAGTTACCATTGTGCCACGTGGAAAAGCACTGGGAGCTGCATGGTATCTTCCTGAAGAACGTTCAATTACTACAAAAGAGCAGTTACTCGATGAAATGTGTTCTGCTTTGGGTGGTAGAGCTGCTGAGCAACTCATTTTCAAAAAAATATCGTCAGGTGCACAGAACGACCTTGAAAAAATTACCAAACAGGCTTATGCGATGGTAAGCATTTTCGGAATGAGCGACAAGGTCGGAAACGTAAGTTTTTACGATTCTACAGGACAATCGGATTATTCGTTCACAAAACCTTATAGTGAAAAGACTGCAGAACTGATTGATGAAGAAGTAAAAGTTCTCATCGATAGCCAATATGAGCGGGCAGTAAAAGTGTTAAAAGAAAATGCCGAAGGTCATACGAAACTTGCTAATCTCCTCCTGGAGCGTGAGGTAATTTTCAGCGAAGATCTGGAAGCTATTTTCGGAGAACGTCCGTGGGATGCCAAACATGTTATCCCGGGAAACGGTGAAAAAAAGGCTGAAAAAGCAATCGATGCTCCTGTTGTTGAAAAAACTACTTCAAAAGACAAGAAAGAAGATACTGAAGGTCAGGTTGCATTAGCATAGTGAAAACAGCACGACAGGAAATACTTGATAAATTAAAAAATTCGGTTCATCCAGTTCCGGAAAAACCTGATTTTGATGCTCCCGTTTATCATTCCATTAATAAGCCATCGGATTTGGCTTTCAAAGAAAACCTGGAAAAAGTAAACGGGAGTGTTCATTTATTTATTTCAGAAAAAGAATTATTTGAAAATTTAAAGGACTTTCTCTCCGAATTTGATAAAAACACGGTTGTTTGTTTTGAAAAGGAAATTACCGACCCGTTAAAAAAAACCGGATATCCGTTAGCAGAGTTTTTCAATATTCCTGAAAATATTGAGGTAGGAATTACAGGTTGCGAATTTCTTGTGACACACACCGGATCGGTTATGGTAAGTTCTGCTCAAAATGGTGGACGCCGGATGTTTGTTTACCCACCAATACATATTGTTGTTGCCAGACGTAATCAATTGGTTGATTATCTTGAAAATGCCTATAAAAATTTAACCCGGAAGTATGGTACAAAATTACCATCGTATGTGGCATTAATAACCGGCCCAAGCCGAACTGCTGATATTGAAAAAACGCTTGTAATGGGAGCGCATGGTCCACGTGAGCTTCATGTATTTCTTGCCTGAAAAGAATACATTTGCTGTCTTTTTTATTCCTAATATTCCGTCACTATCTCTATTTTATAGCATATTTGCATTTATTTTATTTTTTACCTTTGCAGCATGGAAAAAGGTTGGAAAGTAGTGTACTTCACTGCACAAGAATATAAAGCTGATATGGCAAAAGAAATCCTCGAAAATGAGGGAATTAAAGTTGTGATGTTAAATCAGCACGATACTGCTTACCAGTCGTTTGGCGATATCTCACTTTACGTGGCCGAAAAAGATGAAACCAAGGCAATTGAATTACTTAAAAATTTGAAACTTTGAAAACCCTTTTTATAAGAAGTTTATCCGGAGTTGCGTTTGCCGTAGTTGTTCTCGTCGGCGTTTTAATTCATCCTATCATCTTCGCATTGATTTTTGCCGTTTTTTCAGTGCTTGCCCTGTTTGAATTTTATTCTTTGCTCGAAAAATCAGGGTTCAAACCACAGCGCTTTTCAGGGATCGCTGCAGGAATCCTTGTTTTTATTCTTTTCTTTTTGGTAGCAAATCGAATCATTCCCCAAAGCATGATTCTTTTTCTGCTTCTAACACCCTTCCTGCCATTTCTCACTGAGCTTTTCAACAAAAACGAAAAAGGATTTGAAAATAGTTTGATCACACTGGCAGGTTTAATTTATATTTCGCTCCCGTTTGGGTTATTGAATTTTATCGTACTTCCGGGGAACGGTTCAGATGTAGTTTTTTACCCCTGGATAATGGCCGGTATAATTTTTATTATCTGGATTTACGATACTTTTGCATATTTCACAGGTTCAATGATTGGAAAACACAAAATATGTTCCCGTATTTCACCAAAAAAATCGTGGGAAGGACTAATTGGAGGAGCAGTTTTTGCCATAATCATGGGAATTTTGAATGCAGTACTTTTCCCCACTCTAAGTATGACACGATGGATTGTTGTTGCAATAATTGTAGTAATATTTGGTACTTGTGGCGATTTCTTCGAATCGAAACTGAAACGTGTGGCAGAAGTAAAAGATTCCGGAAATTTAATGCCGGGACATGGTGGCATACTCGATCGGTTCGACAGTCTGTTGTTTGCGATACCCGTTATTTTTATTTGGTTGAATTTATTTGGTAATATTTAACAGATGAAGATTCATAAAGAAGGAGGAAAAATAATCCCTGTAGCATTTTTTATGCTGGCAGTCCTCGACGCAGTTATTTACTATTTCCTGAGAGATTACCTGGCATTTTACCTGCTCATGGCTGCTTCGCTTGTCTTGGCCGCCCTGATCGTATTCTTTTTCAGGGTTCCTGATCGTAAAATAAATCAGAATATTAATCACGTATTGGCGCCTGCAGATGGAAATGTTGTGGAGATAAAAGAGGTTTTTGAAAAAGAATATTTTAACGATAACCGAATCCAGGTTTCTATTTTTATGTCGCCGTTAAATGTGCATCAAAACCGTGCGCCGGTTAGCGGGGAAGTAACTTATCAGCATCACAAAAGAGGGGTTTATTATCCGGCATTTGTCGAAAAATCGTCGGAATTGAATGAGCGTTGTTCAACCGTTTTTAAAACTGAAAACGGAGATGAAATCATGTCGCGACAAATTGCCGGAACAATGGCACGAAGAATTTGTACTTATAAAAAAACGGGCGATTTTGTGGAACAGGGTGCCGAGTACGGATTTATCAGGTTTGGTTCAAGGGTTGATGTTTTTTTACCTTTAAACGCAAAAGTTGAAGTTGAACTTGGAACAAAACCGGTTGCCGGGAAAACAGTAATTGCAACTATTTAAACCAAATAACTTGAAAAGTATAATTCGACAAATACCCAATTTTATAACCTCGCTGAACCTGGTTTCAGGATCGTTGGCAATAATTTTTGCAATCGACGGACACCTTGTTTGGGCAGCTATTTTTATTTGTGCTGCTGCAGTTTTCGATTTTCTGGACGGATTTGCAGCCCGGCTTTTAAAAGCTTATTCCGAAATAGGCAAGCAACTCGATTCACTGGCCGACGTGGTCTCGTTTGGCGTTGCTCCCGGAGCAATTTTATTCACGTTGCTTGAGTTTTCATTGTTTGGGAAAAATGACCCTATTTATGAAATCGCAGCAAAGTGGTACGAATGGCTGATCTTGTTTTCTTCATTTCTAATTCCGGTTTTTGGAGCTATTCGTTTGGCACGGTTTAATACCAGCACAGCAAACGAAAATTTCTTTCGCGGGTTGCCAATTCCGGCTAATGGAATTTTCTGGGCATCACTTGGTTTAATGCTTGAATCACCCAAATACCATGACTTACTGCAACTCATTTATTCCACAAAAAACCTGGTAATTCTTGCGGTTTTTATGGCCGGTATAATGGTAATTACCATGCCCATGTTTTCATTAAAACCGCATTCACTAAAATTAAAAGAAAACTGGTACAGGTATCTTTTCATTGTATTATCAATACTATTATTGCTTCTGTTTAATTTTTACGGAATAGCCTTCATTATCTTCCTTTACATTTTTATGAATGTGATATTTTACATTTTTAATGTTAAATTTTAGGCAAGCCATGAACCACTGACAACATGTGTCTTATTTTATGTCTTTAACGGATATTTATATCAAATAAGGGGAAAAAGAAAGCCCCTGAAACCGGAAGATCATATTTTCCTGCGGAAAACATTAGTAATACACCATGACAAATTAAAAACCGGTAACAGAGGCTGTTATTAAAAATCTTTACTGCTTATTCAACAACGAAGTATAAAAGTTGTTCTCGCCTGAGGGAAAAAAATACTTCTGTCTCCTATTTATTAAGAGAGTTGCTTCGATGATTTAATCGAATTTACTTCAGATAATCTAATTTCAGGAAAGCGGTGCAGCAAATTTTAGAACATCCGAATCATCAATAGTTTGATCGCAAAGGATAATGAGCCTTTCAATAACGTTACGAAATTCCCTGATGTTACCTGTCCATTTCATTTTTTGCAGCTCTGCAATAGCTTTCTCAGTGATGTTTTTTACGGGCATTCCATATTCACCGCAAATCTGCTGGATGAAATAATCAGCAAGCAAAGGAATATCTTCCAACCGCTCGTTTAACGACGGTACATGGATAAGAATTACACTCAGGCGGTGATACAAATCTTCACGGAAATTTCCTGCAGCAATTTCGGCAGAAAGATTTTTATTGGTGGCTGCTACAACGCGAACATCAACTTTAATATGTTTGTCGCCACCAACCCGGCTGATTATACTTTCCTGCAAAGCCCGCAAAACTTTTGCCTGTGCTGAAAGGCTCATATCGCCAATTTCATCCAGAAAAAGAGTGCCACCGTTGGCTTGTTCAAATTTTCCCTGCCTTTGTTTTACTGCTGAAGTAAAAGCTCCTTTTTCATGCCCAAAAAGTTCACTTTCAATTAATTCTGAAGGAATAGCGGCACAATTAACCTCAACAAAAGATCCACCAGAACGGGTACTTTGATCATGAATCCGGCGCGCTACCAGTTCTTTTCCTGTTCCGTTTGCCCCGGTAATTAAAATCCTGGCATCGGTATGTGCCACACGATCTGCCATTTCTATTACTTTTTTAATGGCTTCTGATTCACCAATGATCTGGTATTTTTTACTGACTTTCTTTTTGAGAATTTTAGTCTCACTCACCAGGTTCGATTTATCCATTGCATTTCGGATGGTAATTAGCAGGCGATTAAGATCCAATGGTTTTTCAATATAATCGAATGCTCCCTTTTTTATAGAATCAACAGCTGTATCAATGTTTCCATGTCCTGAAATCATTACAACCGGAGTATCTGGTGTTAACTCTCCCAGCTTTTCCAGAACTTCAATTCCGTCCATGCCAGGCATTTTTATATCGCAAAGAACTATGTCGTATTCTGCCGTTTTAACTTTTTCAATGGCTTTATTTCCGTCTTCAGCCAAATCAACTTCGTATTTTTCATATTCCAGAATATCCTTTAATGTATTCCGAATACTTCGTTCATCATCGATAACCAGAATTCTTGACATGTTCACTGTTTTTCTATTAATGAACAAAAATAGCTTTTGAACGACAGAGACAAAAAAAATCCCGCAGAAATTTCTACAGGATTTTCATTTGATGATTTGGTATATAATAAATGGTTTTTTTAGCAACCTCCTGCAACCGCACTTGTTTTTGCACGCCTGCGCACAGTAACAGGCTTTTTATCGGCAACGCTTATTTCATCGCCATCTTTTGGTGCAGCCATTTTTGCGTAATCGTAACGTGGAATTCCTTTCAGAAAATCGTCTTTGGATTTGGCAGCCATCAGGTTATCCTTATTTGCCACATAATATTGATATCCACCTGCCAAAACTTTTACATTATTGAAACCTACCTGACGAAACAGCATCCACGGGCCATTCGCCTGCAACTGATTTTCACCGTAAAGAACAACAGTAACGCCTTTCTGATCCAGATCTTCCAAACGCTTGATATTTTCTTCTTTTGACAAATCATTTGCCGACATATTTTCAGCACCGGGAATATGTCCCTGTCCGTAAACAAAATTGTCACGAATATCATAAAGGACTACATTCTGAAGCTTACCTGTCAGAAAACTATCCAACTGCCACGGATAAAACAATTCGTCTGCATTCTTTAGCTCATTAACGCTCTGATTCATATCAAGTTTATATGTAAGCAATGGTTTCGACATGGTCAGAAAACCAACGATAATCACAATTACAAAAACGGACAGTGCGATTAGCGTTCTCCATGGATTTAATTCGTGTACATGCATTATTTAAAATTTTGCTTTAACAAATTGTTTTTAACACCCCCCGGCAGCAGCCGAAGTCTTTTCCCTTCTCCGCACCTGAACTTTTACCTTTGAAGATTCAGGATTATCAGCTTTAGAACCGGTAAAATACAGTTGAGCCCCTTTTCTGAAAGTATAGGTTTCGTATGCTGTGTAAGGCGCGTCTTCAGCAGGCGCACTTGGATTAATAATGGTTTCCATCCAGCCGTTTAAACCACCCTTCATCACATAGGTACTTTTAAACCCCAGACGC
The DNA here is from genome assembly GCA_963769925.1 of uncultured Prolixibacteraceae bacterium. Taxonomy (GTDB): domain Bacteria; phylum Bacteroidota; class Bacteroidia; order Bacteroidales; family Prolixibacteraceae; genus Draconibacterium. Next base: position 136,902 of record CAVYOB010000037.1, on the reverse strand, counting down.
TTGCTCAGTATCCAGGCCTCATCCGATTTAATGTCATCGTTGGAAAAGAAAACCACCTGAGTCCCCGGAATTCCAAGATATGATATATAATTTTTACTCATCAAGCTATCAATCGGTAGATTAATAGCCCCTGGCAGTGAATATTTACCGTATGATTCTGCATCGCGAACATCCATTAACATTAATGAAGGATCTTTCGCAATGATCAGCTTTGCAACCTTATCGGTAGTTACATAACGGGTAGGTTGTACCAGTTCCGCTAAAAGTTGCTGCGGATCGATTTGTTTTGGTTGCTTTTTATTGGCAATAAAAATGGTTCCGAATGCCAATAAAACCATTAATATGGTAAGGAAAATATAATTTCTGTTCATCGGATTAGAATTTATATTCTGTAATGTTTTTTCTTACTCGTTTTTCAATAAACATGGTAACCCAAAATGCGGTAAGCGCCACAACTGTAAATGCAATAGCAAACCAGTAAGCAGGTATTCCAGTAACATCAGTCAACGTTACATTGCCAAGGTTTCCACTGTTGTAGAAATTCGCGAATAACGGGAATCCAATGGAAAACAAATAAATTCCCAGGTAAAGACCGACGGTAAAAATCAGCCCGTCAAGTTTACCAATGGCAATTGCAGTAAAACTGGTTCCCGGACAAAAACCACCCAATATAAATCCGATTCCCATAATCACACCGCCAAAAATCATTGGAGTTAAATACGTAGGAAGAATAAATATTTTGGACATGTCGATCCAGCCAAAGTAATCAAAGTACAGCAAACCAACCATGGCAACAATTACGGCTGTGAAGAAAACGCGAAGTACTACGAAATTGTAACCATAAAAAACACCGGTAATATTCCTTGACGAAGAAAATCCTGAAGCTTCAAGAATAAACCCAAAAGCAATACCCAGCACAATGGCAATTACAAAATCCCAACTTCCATTTATGATACCATTTGGAATTAAAGGTCCCATATTTTATTTTTTTGAAGTTCTGTATTTATTAAAGATGATTCTCATTTTTCACTTTTAGCATTCAGTCTCAGTATAAATCACTGAAAACTGCGACTGCCAACTTCTTCATATCCATAATTTTCTGAAGAAATAGGCTGCAGCATATCCGGTTCCAAATATGGCAAACATCACCACTACACCACCCAGTGCAAAAGTTGCAGATCCGCTCAACGCTGCACCACTGGTACATCCGCGGCCAAACTGGCTGCCAATTCCAAACAGCATTCCACCAATTAATGCAAAGATCAATCGTTTTCTGCTGGTAATTTTTGGACTATGTTCTGTTCTGAACTTTTTAACCCTCCCGAAAATAACTCCTGAAAGTAATCCTCCAAGAAAAATTCCGATAGATTCAAATACCAGCCATGTGTACATCGGAGAGTGATCATCGCTGATAAACCGTTTCATATAAGAATTACCCTCAGCTTTTTCAGGAGTAATTACATTTGCTGTGGTAACCACAGTACTTTTGATTGCTCCGCTGGCTCCCAGTCCGCGACCGGTAATATAAACAGTAATTAAAACCAGCAATCCCAGTAAAACTCCCCCCAAATACGGATTGATATATTTAGGTTCGCTCAATGTGATTTCTTTTTTATCCATGATATATCATTTTATCAATACAGATATCGCGTTATTTGTCCGGCTTCAACAATGATAAAACGGAACATTAAACCACCAAACAATATCATAACCGGTGGTAACCATCTTGGTACATGAAAACCCCAAAGTTCCAATGTTTCAAGAACGGCCGGAAAGATCAGCCCAAGCAGTACTACAAATACCCAGAAGCTTACGGTAAACTGTCCTCCAAGGAATAAATTGGCTGCTTCAATTGCTGTTTGTGAACCCGCCAGGAATCCCATAAATAAATGGACAATTAAAAACATTTCAACAACGATAAAAACCAAGTCGATGCGACTTAATATTTTACGTTCTTTTGCGTCTTTACTAATTAGAATTGTCGTCGCCAAACCTGTTGAAAAACCTGAAACCAGGAAAAGCGGCCCCAGGATTGAAGTATTCCACAATGGTCGTGCATTAAATGCCGATAATAATATACCTGTATAAACTCCAAGGATTACGGCATAAACCATCATCACCCAGGCCAAACCAACACGGTACTTTATTATAAGCGCTTCAAACTGATCCAATATTTTGAATCGCCAGTTCCATCCAGGAATCATTTCTTTCATATAGCTTGCCACCCAGATAAATGCAATTGGTGTAATTATCATCAGTGTCCATGCTCCCCATCCCATCGGCGATTCCAAACGAATGGTTGTATAAAGCTGCCAGAAAAAAAGTTTGTGTTTTAAGTCCCAGAACAAAGCACCAAGTCCCAGAATCAATGCGACAGGAGCAATAATTGGCGCCCATTTAACAGTAGCCTGCATCTTTTTTTCTTTACCTCTTACAACGAAGAATCCGGCAAAGAAAAGAATGCCAGCGGCAAGACCACCTAAAAACAAATAAAGTGGAATTTGCCAGTGCCAAATATTCAGGTACGGATCAATATTTGGTATATTCCGTCCGCTTACAAATAATTCTTCTTTCATCTTATTAAAATTGTCTTTTTTTATGGTGTAAGATGTAACTCGTACCGTTTCCGAACTCGTTTCATCTTCCAGAAATTTAAATATTAAGTAAGAAAATAAAGTTGCGGTTTTGTTCCGGCTTCGGGAGCCAGTACTTTCCATTTACGATCTTTCAAAGCCAGTGAAACATCACTGTTCGGATCATCGAGGTCGCCAAAATGCAGGCAGTGTGTTGGACAAACTTCAACACAAGCCGGGTTCTGACCTTTTTTCACGCGATGCAAACAGAATGTGCATTTATCGACATAGCCGTCAGGATGCGGATAACGCGCATCATAAGGACAAGATTCAATGCAGGCGCCACAACCGATACATTTATTGTGGGTGACCAAAACTGCCCCACCCTCTTCAATATGACTTGCACCTGTCGGGCAGCAACGCACGCAAGGCGCATTGTCGCAATGATTACATCTCTCTGACCTGAATTCAAGGTCAAGACTTGGATATGTTCCGTCAACACTTTCCACAATCCAGTCGCGACAGTAACCGTGTGGAACATTATTTTCTGTCTGACAGGCAACTACACAGTCGGCACAACCAACACACTTCTTCGTGTCTATAGCCATTGCATATCTCATGCTTTAACCTCCTTTCCTTCCAACGCGGGATCTTCTTTCAAAAATGTTATAAAGTTTCCTCTCATACCAGTGCCCCCCATCACCGGGTCAATAGCAACATTGGTAATCATCTCCTCATCACTTGCGCCACGGCCATATGCTCTCGTTAATTTTTTATCCGAATGGCCAAAACCGTGTACCATATAAACCGAGTCCCAGCGGATTCTTTCGGTTACACGAACTGCTACCGGAAATGAAGTAACTGCTCCATCCTGATTTTTCAGCCAAACTTTTTGTCCCTTTTTTAATCCCCACAAATCAGCTACTTTCGGATTTACCCAAACACTATTTTCACTCATCAAATCCCACAGGTTGTGGTTGTTCGATGTACGGCTGAATGTATGCATTGGTGCACGTCCGTAAATCAGCCGATAGAAATTCTGTGGCGGTTCAGGATGTGGTTTATATACCGGAAGAGCATCAAAACCATGATCGGCAAAATCAACCGAATATAATTCCACCTTTCCTGTGTTGGTATTAAATTCAAAATCTTCACCGTCGGCTAGGTAAAGTGGCCCACTTTTTCTTGGAAACGATTTTACCCCTATTTTCTTCATTTCTTCCAGCGAAGTACCTATTTGTTTTAACTGCCAATCAATTACTTCAGAATAATCATTGTAATTGAAGTAATCATGAAGTCCCAGCCTTTCGCCAATTTGCTTGGTTATCCACCACGCAGGTTTTGTATCATATTTTGGTTCAATAGCCGGCATCCGAAGTGCAACATTCGGCACTCGGTTTTGGGCAGCCCGTATAAAATCGTACCGTTCAAGGTAAGTTGCTTCCGGCAAAATTACATCGGCAAAACCGGTAACTTCCATCGGCATTGTATCCATAACTACAATGAATTCAACCGACTGTGCCGCTTCGTGGAACAATTTTTTATTCGGCATTGACAGCGGCAAATTGGTTCCGCCAACAAGCCATGCCTTAACCTGATGTTTATAATTGTACGATGGAATTGATGCTTTTAACAACTCGGTGGTAATTCCCATGGTTGCAAGCGGAAATTTACCTTCATTAAGATCTTTCCATGTCCATTCCGGTTCAGGGTATTCCGGCTGCGGATATTTTGGAAGACTTACAGATTCTGGTAAATATAAACTTCCCCGTTTTCCCCATGCGCCGAGCAAGCCGGTTAAAATAGCCATTGCTCTTTCACGTTGCGTGTCATCGCCATACCAAACCACATGGCGTCCGGGATGAATAACAACAGCAGGTGCTGCTCCAGCCATTTCACGGGCCGTTCTGCGGATCATTTCAGGCTCAATATCTGTAATTCCATAAGCCCATTCCGGGGTCATTGTTTTTACATGATCTTTCAGATAATCAAATCCGAAAGTATATTTCTCAACAAATTCCTTATTATATAATTCCTCATAAATCAGCACATGAATCCATGCCATCAATAATGCAATGTCCGTTGCCGGTTTTATCGGCAACCAGTATTTTGAGTGTCCGGCAGCTGTTGAAAAACGAGGATCAACGGTGATAATCGTTGCCCCGTTATCAATCGCTTGCGACATTTCCTGCACCTGCGAGTTGTGCATGTTTTCACCGATGTGAGAACCAATTAATACCAGACATCTTGTATCGCGGATATCCGTATTTTCCGGAGACCCGATGTAAGCGCCGAAAGTAGAATAATAAGCCGATGAACGTGGTCCGCGACAATTGGCAAAAGCCGGCTCTGCATTACTTTCCGAACCGTATGCACGAAGCAAATGTTCAAGGTGACTGCCCGGGGTTCCATGGTTAAATAAACCAAAAGCTTCAGGACCGTATTTCTCCTTGATCTCTTTCATTTTGCTGGCTACCAGATCCAGCGCTTCATCCCACGATGCTTCTCTAAACTGTTGTTTTCCATCGCTGACAGGTACTCTGATCAATGGCGTTTTTAGCCGGTCTTCATCGTACACCATCCCTACTCCACCTGTTCCGCGCGGACATAAACGTCCGTTACAGTGCGGATCATTTTTATTTCCAACAATTTTTCGAATGCGACCGCTTTTATCGACATACGCCCACCCGGCACACTTCCAAAAGCATACCTCACAATAGGTGGGATATGGTGTCAGATCCTCATCACTTACCGGTTCTTCCGATTCTGAATTAAATATTCCGAAACCATTTGAGCCAAAAGCTTTTATACTTATGGCTGCTGCTCCGACACCAACAGTTGAAATTTTGATAAAATCCCGTCTTGTCTTCATACGTGAATAATTTTCCAAACTGCTTTTTACCTCATATTATCAGGGTCTTGAATAAAATTTTCTTGCCCCTTACATTACTTAGTATCTAACTATTTATATTTATAGATATTGACCACAAATATAGGTAAGGATTCAATGAAATTTGTAATCGTTTCTTTATTTGAAATCGATAAAAATAAGCCTTGTTTTTAAAGAGTGACGCAAATAAAGCATCAACATAAATTTCAAAATTAATAAAATACAAAAAACTCTTATTCAGATCATTATAAATTATAACACAATGAATACTGTAAATATTTAGGTTAATATAAGCAAATACTAATTAAACTTATGTTCTATTCATGAAATCAAAGGCAGTTTGACAATTACCAATCTTTTGTTCATTTCGACATGTTTAATAACATGCGGTTTTCAATAAAAATTAAAATGAAATTTACATTGAATAATGGAATGTTATTTTTTACCGGCTTTAAATAAGTCAATTTGTTATTTTTGCCACGATGGATTTAAGGATGGATATGAAGAGCAGAAGAACTTTTCTGAAAACTGGAATGATTGGGATTGCTTCTTTTTTTGTTTTTGTTTGGAACAAACTTACGTTGAACTACATCGAATCAAGCAGTAAAAAACAAGTCAATTTTCCTATGCCTCAAAATAAACTGGTATCTTTTTTTAACGATTATATTGTAATCAGGCAGAACAATAATACAAGAGTTTTGTCATCACACTGTACCCACCTAGGGTGTAAAATTAACAAAACGGAAAACGATTTGTTGATTTGTCCCTGTCATGGTTCGGAATACGATCTTTCGGGGAAAGTTGTAAAAGGCCCTGCTTATAAAAATCTGGACGAAGTTCCGTTTAAAATATCTTCTGATGGAGCGCAAATCGAAATTAACAGCTAAAAAGAAAAAAGCCGACAAAACGACTTTCGGAACGCTGGCTTTGGCCATGTTTTGGTTGGTTTTGTTGTCCGGTGTTATTCTGGCTATTCCTTTCGATATTGCGTCTCCCTATCTCAGTATTAGTAAACTGATGATTGGAAACCCGTGGGCAGCTGCTACGAGAAATGCCCATTACTGGAGTTCCCAGTTTTTCCTGATTCTGAGCCTGATCCATCTTTATGACCATTTTCATCGCAAGAAAAAAATCGGGTTAAAACCGGGAATTGCTATCCGTTTAAGTTTAGGAGTTTTAATCATTTTTCTGGCTATGATCACCGGGTTTCTTTTAAAAGGAGATGCCGACAGTGTACAGGCACGGCTAATTTTGCAAACCCTGGCAGAGCGCATTCCACTAGTTGGAAAATCAATTGCATTTTCATTGCTCGGAAGTTCCGATAGTTACCAATTAATTTATGTGCATCACATTGCCACGTTTACCGTTTTTATTGGTATAATAATGGTGGAACACAGTAAAAAATTCTGGCCGCCGGTACTTGATTTTATTCTCTCGTTTTTTGTGGTACTTGGGATGAGCATTTTTTTTAGTGCCCCGTTACACGATAACATGAATCCAACGGTAAAAGGTCCGTGGTATTTTGTAGGTTTCCAGGAAATACTACACTGGTTAAGCCATCCGGAATGGTCGTTACTTTTATTCTTAGCTGTTATTATCCTTATCTACATTGTAAATTCGGAAAAAGGAAAAGCAGTTTTTTACAGTAAACGCTCGTTATTGGTTTTTGCAGCGTTCTATTTCACACTTACCATTATCGGACTTTTCTTTCGGGGCGAGAGCTGGAAATGGACAAATCCCGGAGAATCCGGTTATAAGTACAGCGTCCTTCATAATTTCAGAACTTCCCGGGTTGATTTTACGCCTGATTATACTTTAGATGATGTTGTTTCCTCGCCGGTAATTCAGGGAAGAAAAGAAAGTTGCCTTGCTTGTCATACAGACACTCACGGGTTCACTGATTCACACAAGCCGGAAGCAATTGGATGCTTTTCATGTCACGGCGGCAACCCATTTACAGGTGTGAAGAATCAGGCACACCAAAATATGAATCTGATTCCCGGGAATCTTGCAACAGCAAAACAATCGTGCGGAACTACGCAGTGTCATCCTGAAATTGCAGACAGAGTGCCAACAGGATTAATGGCAACATTGAGCGGAATGATTAGTGTTGATAGGTATGTTTTTAATGAACAGGATAATCCAAATATTTTAGCTGATGTCAATCAATTGGGGAATTCAGCAGCCGATGAACACCTTCGGAATTTGTGTGTACGTTGTCATCTGGGAAATCCAAAAACAGAAATAGGGCCGGTAAATGAAGACAGCAGAGGTGGCGGTTGTCTTGCCTGCCATCTGAACTATACTAAAGAAGCTGAAAAAGAACAAACTGATAATCCGGATCAAATTCACCGGACGCACCCATCGATAAGTTTACAGATTAGTAATAATCATTGTTTTGGATGCCACAGTCGTTCGGGTAGAATCTCGACCAATTACGAAGGCTGGCATGAAACTACACTGGAAGCTTCTCAAATGCCGGACAGTTCAAATTATCGTCTTGTCGAAAATAGCCGGGTTTTTGTTAAAAAGCAGGAAGATGTTCATCATCAGTTGGGGCTTGAATGCATCGACTGTCATCATTCTTATGAAGTGATGGGCGACGGAAATCATTATGCACACCAGGAAGACCAACAGGATGTTCAGTGTTCCGATTGCCACATTGATGGAACTCCCAAAACTATTTCCGCATCTGAATTGGATAATGAATCTGCAATTATTGCTGCGCTTCGTTTTGGCAACATTTTAGAAAGGAAATTCCTTGTCACTAAAAAACATAATCGCGCATTGATAAATACTTATTTTGAAAATGACTCCATCTATTTTCAGGGTAAAATCAGTGGCAAAAAAATGGCTATGAAACCTCCGGCTGCTGTTTGCACCCGCAACAAAGCTCACTCCGATCTCTCCTGCTCCAGTTGCCACAGTTCATGGGTTCCAACCTGCATCGGGTGCCATAATACTTTTGATCCGAATGAACCTGGCTACAACATGGTAAAAAACCGGGAACAAAAGGGAAGCTGGATGGAATACATTGGTGAATACGAGGCAAAACTACCTACGTTGGGAATTCGAAAATCCGAAGGAAAAACAGAGATTATTCCGGTGGCTCCGGGGATGATTCTCACCATCGACATGAAATCCTGGTTAAAATCGAAAAATGATTCGACGATTTTTCACCGGCTATATTCACCAGTTTCACCGCATACCACTTTAACAAAAGGCAGAAGTTGCAAAAGCTGCCATAATGATCCGGTTGCTCTTGGATACGGAGAAGGGAAACTGACTTATGTAATCAATGCGGGAAGAGGAAACTGGAAATTTGATCCATTTTACGAAAATGACAAACATGATAACCTGCCAGCTGATGCATGGACAGGATTTTTGCAAAATCGCACAGGAACTGTTTCAACGCGCACAAACGTATTTCCTTTAAACGTAGATCAGCAAAAACAAATTCTTACCGTTGGAGCCTGTTTAACCTGCCACGATGAAAATTCAGAAGTAATGAAGGAAAGCCTTAATAACTTTGACAATCTGCTGAAAAATCTGAGCAAAAAATGTGTCCTGCCCGATTGGAAATATTAAAATAATTTGCAGTTATATTTAAGATAATTTGCAGTTGAATTGCAAATTATCTTAAATGAATCAACCTTATCTGCTTATTAAATCTTCAGGTGAATTAATATTATAAAACAGCTTTGGATTATGTTCTATCCACTCTTGAGAATCAACAAAATTTGTTCTTACGTTTTCCAATAAATAATGCATTTTGAAATTACCTGACTCAATATTCTTTTCAACAATTGGTAATACAGTTTTATTATACAATGCAATCAACGGTTCTTTCCCTTTTTCATGAACCGGAACAACTGCATCGTATTTGTTACTTGCCTGCGAAACCAGGAAAGACACAAATTCAGGAGTTACAAAAGCCGCATCAACGCTGATAACAAAACTCCATTCGTTTTCAGCATGTTTCAAACAGGAATAAACACCACCGATTGGTCCGCAATTCTTTATTTCGTCGGGAACACGCACAATTCCTTCAATTTCGTGATCGGCAGAATTAGAACTGATTAAAATCTGATTACAAACCGACCGGTATAATTTTACTGCATGCGACAATAATGTTTCTCCTTCAATTTTTAAAAGAGCCTTGTCAGTTCCCATTCGGGTACTTTTTCCGCCAGCAAGTATAATTCCTGTAATTTGCATTCAGCAAAAATAGAAAAAGGCTAACCAAATTAAATACAAAAAGCCCCGGATTTCTCCAGGGCTCCAGTCGTGATTCATCAATCACATCTTCAAAAAGCAAACCCAAATAAAAAACCCTGAAAAAAATTCAGGGCTCTTCTGGTGGGTGGTAGATGGGATTTGAACCCACGACCTCTGGAACCACAATCCAGCGTTCTAACCAACTGAACTACAACCACCATTTTTTGCGGTGGCAAATATACTATTTTATTTTTTCTGAACTCAAAAAATAAATAAATAATTGAATGGTTCAAAAGCAATAGCGTCCTAAACGATAAAAAAATGTGAGAAGATATTTAAGTATCTCAAATTATCTTTGAGTTGCACAACAAAAAAAACTTCTCACATGTCAAAGATAAATTTATTCTCACAGATAATATCAAAATTAGATCGTAGTTCCTTTAAATCCTTAGTAAAGGAAAGAGAAACCGACAAGCATCAGAAAGGCTATACCAGTTGGTCACATCTTGTATCGATGTTGTTTTGCCAGTTTGCAAAAAGTCAATCGGTGCGAGATATTAGTAATGGTTTAAAATCGGCCACAGGGAACCTAAATCATTTGGGGATTCAAAAAGCCCCTTCCAAGTCCACTATAAGTTATCAAAACAAGAATCGTGACTGGCAATTATTTAAGGACTATTATTATAAACTGCTTTCACAATTAGGACAGCAAATGAATGTGAAGCAAACAAAGTTCCGAATAAAGTCGAAAATATTCTTGTTGGATTCGTCAACAATAAGCCTTTGTTTAAGCTTGTTTGACTGGGCAAAATACAAAACAGCAAAGGGAGCCGTAAAAATGCACACATTACTTGATTACGACGGGAACTTACCTGCATATGTAAATGTTACCGATGGCAAAACAGCTGATAATAAAGGGGCATATGACTTACCATTACTTGCCAATAGCGTAATTGTTGCAGACCGATATTATAATGACTTTTCCCTTTTAAACGTTTGGGACAGCAACTCGGTATATTTTGTGATTCGGCACAAAGAGAACCTGAAGTTTAAAACAATAAAAGAAAATGAATTGCCCGACAATAGACACCAACACGTGCTAAAAGATGAAATTATTGAATTTACAGGAGTCCAAGCTAAACAAAAATACCCTAAAAGACTTAGAAGAGTCGCCATATGGGACGATGAAAACAAGCAGGTGATCGAACTTATTACCAATCAAATGTCTTGGACTGCTAATACAATCAGCGAACTTTACCGCAGTAGGTGGCAAATCGAAATATTTTTCAGGGAAATAAAACAGCTCCTTCACATTAAATCGTTTATCGGAACAAGTGAGAACGCAGTTATGATACAAATTTGGACTGCCTTAATAACAATACTTGTCCTAAAATACTTGAAAGCTCTTTCGAAATTTGGTTGGAGATTATCAAACCTTGTTGCTTTTATTCGCTTGAACCTTTTTGTAAAAATAGAACTGCAGCAGTGGTTAGATAAACCATTTGATGAACCACCCAAGAAACCAATGATGCAATGCAAGGGGTTTTATTTTAAAATATGCTATTCTGTGAGCACTAAACACCATGAATGCATATGTTTCTTAATTTTAAAAATTTATTTAGGACAGGATTGGTTCAAAAGCAAAAAATTAAATTTGAAAAAAACACATAAAACGATGAAACCGGGATCTATAATTTGCTTTGGAGAAGTACTTTGGGATATGCTTCCAAACGGCTCGAAACCTGGAGGTGCTCCACTAAATGTTGCTATACATTTAAAGCGGCAAGGACAAAACTCAATTCTCTTTAGTAAAGTTGGAAAAGATGGAGAGGGAATAGAATTATTGCAGTTTCTCAATGAATCAGGGTTAAATACTGACTTTATCAAAACAGACTCAAAATTACCAACCAGCAAAGTATTGGTTCATCTCGATGACAATAAAAATGCAACCTATGAAATTTGTGAGCCGGTTGCCTGGGATAATATTCAGATTGATGACCGGAACAAAAATATTCTATCGGCAGCCAGCCTGATAATTTTTGGATCGCTGGCATCAAGAAATAGGACTACACGCGAAACATTGTTTCAAATTCTTGATCAATCAAAAGCATTGCATTTATGCGATGTTAATCTTCGTCCTCCCTACGACAAAAAAGGGATCGTTGAAGAGTTGCTAAAACGTTCTGATTTTTTAAAGCTCAATGATGATGAATTGAATACCATTTCAAGTTGGTATAACGTTAAAGGAAATGAAAATGAAAAAATCCTTTGGATGTCAAACCATTACAGATGCCCTTCAGTTTGCGTTACCCGTGGCGAAAATGGTGCTGTATTATATTACAGGAACAAGTTCTTCAATCATCCGGGTTTTAAAGTGGAAGCCATTGACACAGTTGGGGCAGGTGATGCATTCATAGCTGGACTTATATCCGATTTAATGGAAAACGATTCACCACCTGAAATTGCTCTTGAAAAAGCCTGCGCTACGGGTGCATTAGTTGCTTCCAGAATGGGTGCCGTTCCCTCCTACTCTGCACAAGAAATTAACGAGATAATAAATTCAAAGAAAATGTAGCCATTATGCAACCCTTCATTTTTTTATTTGTCACTATAACCGAAAGCTAACAAATTTGGTACAAACAGAGCACATACACCAACATATCATCGAAGCCTGTAAACGGGGAAATGAACGTTCAAAGTACGAGCTCTACCAGTTGTACTCAAAAGCTATGTTCAACGTGTGCTACCGAATGATGAATAACCGCGAGGAAGCGGAGGACATGCTTCAGGAAGCTTTCACGCAGGCATTTTTAAAACTTGAAACTTATCGTTATGAATCGGGATTTGGTGCCTGGCTGAAACGAATTGTGATAAACACCTGTTTGAATGCGATCAACAGGAGAAAAGTTGAACTGACATATTGTGAAAATCCTTACCGGAATGAAACGCCGGAAGAAGAGGAGGAAGATAATGTGCAATTTACCGTTGCTGGAATTACAAAGGCAATGGAGAAACTACCGGAAGGAAGTAGGATGATTTTTTCACTTTATCTGTTTGAAGGATATGATCACGGTGAAATTTCACAAATTATGAATATTACCGAATCGACTTCAAAAAGCCAGTTTATGAGGGCAAAACGTCGTGTTATTGAAATTTTAAAAGAAAATCCGGGACTTAAAATCCCGACATTATAAATGAATATGGAAACAAATCGCCTGGAAGAATTTATAAAAGCAAACCGTGCCGGGTTCGATCAAATGGAACCTTCACAAAAAGTGTGGGAAAACATTTCAAAGAACTCGAAGAAACACAGGATTCTTCGGCTTAATACAATCATTGTTAGGGTGGCAGCGGTTGTTGTTTTTGTGGTTATTGCATCAGTTTTACTGGTGAAAACCAACATTCTTTCGCCCGAAAAAATGGCGCAAAACAATGATCCGGAACTTCGGGAACTTATGGAAGCCGAAACATATTATGCACAACAGGTTGACGGCAAACTGAAAGAGATCAGAAAATGTTACTACACAAATCCGGATATAAAAGATGAAGTTGAAACCGACCTTAATCAACTTCAGGAAATGTATAATAGCCTTAAACTCGATCTGAAAGATAATATTTCGAATAAAGCAGTAATTGAAGCCATGATTGAAAACAATCGGATCAGGTTAAAACTGGTGGATGATGTGCTTGAACAGATTAAATGTTAAAAAAGAAACAATGAATCGAACAGCAATAAATAGAATATTACTGGTTTGCCTGCTGGCATTGCCGCAGTTGGTTTTTGGACAATTCACCGAAACAAGGCACATCAATAAACGATTTAAGGTTACACCGGAGACCCGCATTGAACTTACCAATAAATATGGTAAAGTTGAATTGAATACCTGGGACAAAGATTCAGTTGTTGTAGATATTGATATCCGGGTGGAAGACAAAAAACTTTCAAAACTGGAAAAATCGGTTGACCAAATCGATTTCGATATTACCAGCAGTCAGAACTTTCTTATTATCCGTACCGCAGTTGGAGGAAATATGAGCAGCCTTGAAAAAGAATTTCAAAAGTTTAAGGAATCTGTTTTTCAAACCAGCGGAAACATGGAGATCAATTACACAGTGTGGCTTCCAAAAACAAACGAATTAAAACTGGAAAATAAATTCGGCGATGTTTATATTGGTGATTACGCCGGAGATATTGACATTGATCTTTCGAACGGAAACCTTAAATCGCACGATTTTGATGGAAAAATAAATATTACGCTAAATTTTGCCGATGCAACAATTAACCAAATAAAAACAGGCACTCTCAACTGCAATTATGGCGAAGTTTATTTAAAGAGGGCAGATAACTTAAGAGTTTCAAGTAAGTCTTCTGAGTTCGATATTAATGAAATAAAAGAATTAACTGTTGAATCGCGTCGCGATAAATTCCGGATTCAACAGGCCGATTTGATAGATGCAAAAGGAAGCTTCTCAAATTTCAGGTTGAATAAACTGACTGACAGAGCTACTTTACGCGTTGAATATGGCGATATTGAAATTGAAAAGATTATTCCCGATTTCAGTACTGTTTACATAGAATCTCATTCAACAGATATTGACCTTTATTTTGATGAATCGTCGAAATTTCAATTTGAAATAACAAATACCAAAGCCGATACCATTTTCTGCGAGCAAATGAAAATAACCAATACAGAAACGCTCGACGAAAAAGAAAGTAAGGTAAAACTTACCGGGAATTTTGGTGGAGAAACTGAAAATGCAAAGCTATACATCAATGCTGTTGGCGGAGAAATAGGGATTCATTCTGATAAATAAAGATTTTTTGAAAAAAATTTCTTCCAAATTGCAACGCAAGGAAAATTTGCTTGTCAATTAAAATTGATAACACCAGAAAACAATTTAATAAACAAACAGTTAAAAACTTTTACCACATGAAAACAATGAAACAAATTTTCTTTCTGGCCGCTGTCGGACTTCTCTTAATAACCACCGGTTGTTGGGAAGATTTCACAATTGGTGGAAACGGGATAGAAGCTACTGAGGGCCGGGTAATTACTAACTTTAACGAATTGAAATCATCGGGTTCATTTGATGTACACATTACCAAAGGAGACAATCATGAGGTTGTTGTTAATGCCGAAAGCAACATTATTCCCTACATCGAAACCACTGTAAAAGGAGGCACTCTCCATATTGATATCAGGGGAATACACAATGTAAGAAACCGCCTGCCGATGCAGGTTTTTGTAACTACTCCTGAAATGAAAAGCATAAAACAAAGTGGGTCAGGAGCCATAACTACCGACTATTTTGAAGCAAATAATTTCGAGTTGTTTATTTCCGGTTCCGGTTCAATTACAACTGCTGTTGATGCCGCGGCAGTTGATGCAGGTATTTCGGGTTCCGGCAAAATAAAAATCTCAGGTAATGCTACACAGACCAATTTAAATATCAGCGGTTCGGGACAAATTAATAGCTACGACCTTGTCACCCGCAATTGTGATGCACGGATTTCAGGGTCGGGAAATATGTATGTTTCTGCAAGCGATTTTATTCGTGCAACAATTTCGGGTAGTGGTAACGTTTATTATATCGGTAGTCCTAATCTTGAAGCTCATGTTTCCGGTTCCGGAAAACTAATTGCAGATAACTAATATTTCTAACTGTTAATTATGAAACGACTTTTTTTTCTGACACTGATTTTTTTATTTGGAAAAGCTGCTTTCGCCCAGGGATTTCATCAGGCAGTTGGCATCCGGGCAGGATGGACTGCAGGTTTTGAATACCGGATTTTTACCGACGATTATAATTCATATAAATTCCTGTTAAGCACTCGCGACCGGGGAATTCAACTGCATGCCCTGAAAGAGTTTCATCAATACGATCTTTTTGATTTTACCGATCAATTAATCTTTGTTTTTGGTGGTGGCGCTCATGTAGGATACCAACGCTGGGATGAACATTATTATAATTATAACACCAGTTATTTCAGAACACATACGGCGTTAATCGCTGGTATTGACGGACTGGCCGGCCTGGAATACATGTTTTATAAAGCTCCGGTATCAGTAGGATTCGAGGTTAAACCTTATATTGATTTTTGGGGTAGAGACGTTTTCAATTTTAACCTTTTCGACTTTGCATTAACAGCAAAATACCTTTTTTAAAACTCATTTTAAAGCAATAAAAACAATTTAGCAATGATCATTAAAAAAAACATGTTAATCCTTGCTCTTTCTATGTTCGTATATATAGCTGGGGCGCAGGATGTATATCAAGACGATGAGATCAGAACGATCTTCACAAAAAACCGTTCGAATGGAGGATACGGAGCATTAATGCTGGGATATTCCCAAATTGACGGACACGATGCTCTTATAACCGGTGCCCGGGGTGCTTTTATTTTCGACCACATGCTTGCCATTGGACTTGGGGGTTACGGTTTTGTAAACAATTTTGATAATCATTATTATCGCAATAATGACCTGTCGTTGGCAGGTGGTTACGGAGGAATATTTGTAGAACCAATTGTAGCCGGAAGATATCCCGTTCATGTTTCATTTCCAATCTTAATGGGGATGGGAGGCGTTTCACTGGTTGACTTGTACAACTGGGATTACTGGGGACCTGCCGATCCGGTAATGGATTACGGTTACGACGTATTTTTTGTTATTGAACCCGCCGTTGAACTCGAATTTAACGTTGCTCGTTTTTTCCGTGCGGCAGCTTCAGTAAGCTACAGGTACACTTCAAATATTCAATTGTATCAAACCGATGCGGATGTATTGAAGGGCTTTAATTTCGGACTAACATTTAAATTTGGTAAGTTTTAATATTCCTGGAAAGAACAAAAAAGCCGGCGCTTGTTTTGATTTAAGAACAATCGCTGGCTTTTCCTTTACTACAAATATTTATAATTTCACGTAATCGGCCGCATTTAAAAAATCAATACTTCTCCTGCAACTTTCAAGGGGTTCAAAATTGTATTCTTCTACTTCAACAATTCCATATTTCATTCCAGCTTTCTCTTTTTCAGCAAAGATTGATGCAAAATCCATGGTCCCACTGGCACCTACTTCAGCTTTGTCTTTTATATGCCAAAGTTCAAAACGCCCGGGATATTTTTCAAAATAATCAGTGGCTTTACCACCACCGAACATGATCCAGTATAAATCCATTTCAAACATTACCTTGTCAGGATCAGTAAATTCCAGCATCCAATCATAAACCGGCTTCCCATCAAGAACCGTAGAAAATTCTTTATCATGATTGTGATATCCAAAGCGAATTCCGGCTGCGTTGCATTTCTCTCCAACAGCATTGAAATATTCACAGTATTTCTTTAAACCCTCAACGCTGGCATATCCCGATTCACCCATCCAGGGCTGAACAATCCATTTCACGCCAACCGATTTATGAGCTTCAATACAGGTATCCCACCATGCCATTGTTTTATCCCAACTGACTTCATCAGGAACATCCTGACCTGTATGTGCTCCCAGAAAATCCAGACCGTTGTCTTCACAAAGGCCTTTAAATTCAATGGGATCCAAACCATATATTTTCCCATCAGCATAACTGGCAGCTTCCACAAATTTATATCCCATTTTACCCACACTGTCCAATGTAGCTGCCGGATCTTTGGCCATATCGTCTTTCACTGACCAAAGCTGTAAACCAATGTACTTACTTTTCGTTTTGTCAGCTGAAGTTTTTTTCGTAGATGTACCACATGATATGGAACTTATTATCAATGCAACTGCCAAACCCGCTTTTAAGAAGAATTTCATTTTTGATTTGTTCATAGTTATTTTCCAATTTAGGTTAATACTCGCTTGAATTTTAGTCTATGAGTACAAATTTATTCAAATTAAGTTAGCAAACAGAAATAAGCATAACCATAAAATTCAATTTAATTTCAAAAAGTCAGGCAAATCATTTCTGTACAAATAAAAATTAAATATTATTTTTAACCGTCATTTTTGAATATTATGGATACAACTGAAATTCTGATTAAAATTCGAAAAATAGTCCGGTCAATAAACCTGGAATCAAAAAAGATTCAAAAAGAATATGGAGTAAGTATTCCACAGATTTTATGTTTGAATTATTTAAACCAGTCTGAAAATTATCAAGCCACTCAAGGGGAAATCAGAAAATTTTTACATTTAAATTCAAGTACCATTAGCGGCATTATTAACCGATTGGAAATAAAAGGTTTAGTTGCAAGATTACCTAAACTTGGTGATAAAAGAACGGTAACCATTTCGCTAACGTCAAAAGGGAATAAACTGCTGGAACAAATTCCGTCGTTACTTCACGAACAGCTTTCGGATAAGCTCAAATTACTAGACCCCAATGAACTAAAAAACCTTGAAAACAGCCTTGAACTTCTGATCGGATTACTTGACATTCATGCATTGGAAGCTTCGCCAATGATTACGATTGAGGATCACCTGGAAGAGCCGGAAATAGTAAGATAAATTCATTTCTATAAAACATATTATTATTCTACTACCCCACAACAATTCAATTTTCTAATTATTTTAAAACATTATTAATCAATAACTTATTTCATTTTTTTACCTTTCTTGATTTTTATTTGAATTTGCCCACTAAAATAAATTGAGTACTTTTGTTCGCATAGAAACTATTTATATGGAAATATTTAATGATGTACAGCAGGAGATTGCAAAAAAGATCAATGAAGAAAGTACTATTTCAAACTGGAAAGACTGGAAATGGCAGTTAAAAAATGCTATAAAAACGATTGATAAATTTGAGTTATTAACTGGTGTCAGGTTTTCTGAAACGGAGAAAAAAAATCTTAAAACCACACTTGACCGTTTTCCGCTTTCGATAACTCCTTATTACCTGTCGTTAATCGATAATGAGAACTATGAAAATGACCCCGTTTTTAAACAATCTTTTGCAAGCATTGATGAGCTAAACGTGTTAAAATCAGACCTGAAAGATCCGCTTGCAGAAGAAAACGATAGCCCGGTACACGGAATCACACATCGGTATCCTGATCGGGTATTGTTTCATGTTAGCAATATTTGCTCGATGTACTGCAGACATTGCACACGAAAAAGAAAAGTTGGCGATACCGATTTCATACCTTCAAAACAACAATTGATGGATGGGATTGAATATATAAGAAATAATGAGGAAGTAAGAGATGTACTTTTGTCCGGTGGTGATCCGCTAATGCTTTCCGACAGTTATCTCGACTGGTTACTGGGTGAAATAACAGCCATTCCTCATGTTGAAATTGTACGTATTGGAACAAGAATGCCGGTAGTATTGCCTTACCGGATCACCGATGATTTGATTAAAGTTTTGAAGAAATACCATCCACTCTGGATAAACACCCATTTCAATCATCCGCGGGAGATCACCTCTTCATCGAAAGAAGCATTGGCCAAACTTGCTGATGCCGGTTTTCCACTTGGAAACCAATCGGTTCTGCTTGCCAATGTAAACGATTGTCCGCGCATTATGAAAAAACTGGTTCAGAAACTGGTTCAGAATCGGGTGCGTCCTTATTATATGTACCAGTGCGATTTATCCGAAGGATTATCACATTTCAGAACACCAATAGGAAAAGGTATCGAAATTATGGAAAGCCTGATCGGGCATACTACTGGTTTTGCTGTGCCAACATATGTTATTGATGCTCCGGGCGGTGGCGGTAAAATACCGGTAATGCCCAATTACATCATTTCATGGTCAACCAACAAAGTAATTCTTAGAAATTACGAAGGCATAATTACCACATACAAAGAACCCGACCGATACGATGCAAAATTTTGCGACCGGGATTGCGATAATTGTAACCTGGAATTAAATCTTGAAGAAGTAAATGAACAAAAAGCTATTGGTATTGAAAAATTATTGCTGGATGTGGATTCTACCATTTCGTTAGTTCCTGACAATAATGAACGATATAACAGAAGGGAGGACGATGGAAGATAAGATTGAGAATTTGGGTGGTTCGGTTCTACAACATGGTAAATTTAACGACCGCATTTATTTAATGAAACTTGACCCCCAGGATGTACCACAAATCATTGATAAATTAGATGAATTAGCCTTCCAAAATAGGTATGCAAAAATATTTGCTAAAATTCCCGCTGCAACTCTACCTTTTTTTTCAAATAATAATTATATCGTTGAAGGTTTTATCCCTAAGTTTTTCAATAACAGAACCGATTGTTTTTTTGTCTCGAAATTTCTGGACGAATCAAGAAAAACAGTTCCAAAGGAACAAATGAAGAATTTTGGAAATCTAGTTTCATTAACAGGCAAGGTTAACCGGTTAAAGTACAAACATGCCCTTCGTTTTACCCTTGAAAGATTGGGAAAATCTGATGCAGAATCCATCGCAGAGATTTTCAGAAAGGTATTTAAAACCTATCCGTTTCCAATTCACCAGCCAAAATATATTCTGGAAACGATGAAGAGAGATAAAACCCGGTATTTTGGCATAAGAGAAGGGAAAAAACTGATCGGGATTTCATCGGCAGAAATCGATATCCTGAACAAACATGCAGAAATGACCGACTTTGCTGTACTCCCGGAATATCGGGGAAAAAACCTTGCTTTCCGGTTACTGATGAAAATGGAACAGGAAATGAAACTCATCAATATAAAAACGGTTTACACTATTGCCCGTTTGAATGAACCGGGTATCAATAAGACTTTCCTGAAATCGGGTTATAAATACAGCGGAACTTTGCTAAACAATACTAATATCAGTGGGAGTATTGAAAGTATGAATCTTTTTTATAAACAATTATAACATGGAACTAGGAAGAAGATGCAAATATGCAAAAGAGTGTCCTGCATACCAGGGTAAAATCAAAAATCTGAAAAAGCCAATTTTTCTGATTAGAAACGTGTTCTGTAACCGTGGCATAAAAGGATGGAGCAATTGCGCCCGTTTTAATGCATTGGAAAGAGGAGAGCCGGTAAATCCAGATTCAACACCATATAAAATATAAATCTCAGAAAATGATAGAAAATAATTATGAAACCAATGAAAAAATTATTGAATTCCTTGACAAAAATGGCCCGAGCATTTTAGGAGAAGTGGTAAAAGAACTTAAAATATCAAACTCCACAGGATTAAAAAGTATTAATACACTGCTTTCAAGAGGCATTATCCGCCATTCCGATCCTCCCCTTCAATATGAACTAAATACCGAATCGAAATAAACTGAATGAGTTGGATTGACTATTCTATTTTTGCTACATACCTGGCAGTAATGCTGGGGATTGGCATTTATTTTATGCGTAAAAATCAGTCGGCCGACGACTACTTTGTTGGTGGACGAAAGATGAGCTCTTTTCATATCGGGTTATCGGTAGTTGCAACTGACGTTGGTGGCGGATTTTCTATTGGATTGGGTGGTTTGGGTTTCGCCATGGGGCTTTCCGGCACGTGGCTTCTTTTCACCGGGTTAGTTGGGGCATGGATTAGCGCGGTAGTTTTAATCCCAAAAGTTTCGGTAATGGCAACCAAACACAAATTTCTTTCCTTCCCGCAATTTCTGAAACAGTTGTACAACTGGAAAGTAGCATTTATTGCCGGAATAATTTCAGCAATCGGTTACCTGGGATTCACCAGTTCACAAATACTGGCAGGAGCAAAACTTGCTTCAGCAACATTCCCTGGAATTTCATTTCAACAGGCGTTAATTTTCATGGGAATGATTGCCGTATTATATACTTCACTTGGGGGACTAAAAGCAGTAATTTATACCGACACAGTTCAATGGATTCTGTTAATGGGAGGATTATTATTAATTGGAATCCCGATTTGTTATAAAGGTGTTGGCGGGTTTGAAACGATTTCAAAAACCCTTCCACATGATTTTTTTAATTTATCTGCTATTTCATGGCAGCAAATTGTAAACTGGTTCATAACTATTATTCCTATTTGGTTTATCGGAATGACACTTTACCAGCGGATTTATGCAGCCGGCGATAAAAAAACGGCTCAACGGGCATGGTTTATTGCCGGTTTATTTGAATATCCGCTGATGGCTTTTACCGGCGTTTTGCTGGGTATGTTCGCGCGTGTTGCTTACGAAAACGGAATGATCGAAAATCATTTGGGTGGAGCCCTCGACCCCGAAATGGGATTACCAGTGCTTTTACGAACATTGCTTCCAGTTGGTCTCACCGGAATTGTTTTATCTTCCTACTTTTCGGCTGTAATGTCAACTGCCGACAGTTGTCTTATGGCAGCGTCAGGGAACATTATTACCGATATTTTAGGCAAACACAATTCAGGTAAAGTCATGTCGCTTTCACAAATTACAACATTGTTTCTTGGTGTTGTTGCATTATTTATTGCCTGGAAAGTTCCGAACGTGCTCGATCTGATGCTTTATTCTTATTCTTTTATGGTTTCAGGGTTGATTATCCCCGTGCTTGCCGGACTATTTGCAAAGCGAAGAAGTATTAATGGGGCTTTTTGGTCGATGGTTACCGGTGGCAGTGTAACACTCATTCTTATTGTCAGCCAGGTAAAACTTCCTTTTGAACTGGATGCAAATATTTACGGAATTACGCTTGCTGCACTTGTTTACATTGCATTTCATTTTATGAATAAAAAACCGGCCCATAGCCTTGTATCATCCAATTATTCTTTGACATAAAAGATTATTTTTGTGCCAGCTAAAAATTTCAAGTGAAAAACAAAGATTTTCTTGCATTTGGTTCTGCACTGGGAGCTGCATTTTTCTGGAGCTTTTCCTTTATCTGGTTTAAAATTGCTTACCAGGGTTACAACCCAATCACGGTAGTAATTTTCCGGCTGGGAATTGCAGCACTTTTAATGACCGTTATCGCGCTTGGAATGAAACGGCTTCAAAAAATTGCTCGTGAGGATTTCTGGCTTTTTGTGTTGATGTCGTTTTTTGAACCTTTTCTTTATTTTATTGGCGAAAGCTATGGGTTAAAATATATCTCCTCAACGGTTGCAGCGGTTATTGTTGCCACTATTCCACTCATTTCTCCAGTAGCCGCATGGATGTTCCACCGCGAAACAATAAAATGGATGAATGTTTTAGGCCTGCTTTTTTCGTTTGCCGGAGTCGGGCTGGTTGTGCTAAATGGCTCTTTTCGTTTCGATGCTTCTCCTCTTGGAGTTAGCCTTGAGTTTATGGCTGTTTTATCGGCTGTTGCGTATTCAATTGTTTTACGACACCTTGTTGGAAAATACAATACATTTACCATTATTGCCTATCAAAATATTATCGGTGTTATTTTTTTCCTTCCGATTTGGCTGATTTTTGAGTTTAACGACTTTTTATCCAGGCCTTTTCATCCGCAAGCTTTTAAAGCAATTGTTTTTCTGGCGGTTTTTGCCTCAACACTCGGCTTTGTTTTCTTTACCCAAAGCATCCGGAAACTTGGTGTAAACCGGTCGAATACTTTTATTAACTTAATTCCGGTTTTTGTTGCAATACTATCATTTTTTATTTTGAAAGATAATTTAGGACTTCAACAAATTACAGGGATTTTGATTGTAGTTGCCGGATTATTCCTGGCTCAGATTAAAAGAAAAAATAAAAGAGAAGATATTGAACCAATTGAAATTACCACTCAACGAAAAGGATAGTACCAGTGATCAGTTAACAGTCGCAATATACAGTCA
Organism: uncultured Prolixibacteraceae bacterium; assembly: GCA_963769925.1. Lineage (GTDB taxonomy): Bacteria > Bacteroidota > Bacteroidia > Bacteroidales > Prolixibacteraceae > Draconibacterium. The sequence continues at coordinate 113,552 of CAVYOB010000037.1, read as the reverse complement.
CAGTTTTCAGTCTCAGTGGACAAAATACTTGAAGCTTGTAAGTTGAAGCTAAAAAATGAAAAAAGTAGAATTCAAAACACCGGAAGAACTTAAAATACTCACCGACAAAACCCGGACAGAAACAGTTGCTTTTCTCAAAAAGCTGAAAAAGAAAAAACCAAAAGACCTTGATGATTTTGTTCATGGGTTACATGTTGATGCTTTTCAAAGTTTAGCTGTTTGGACTGTGCCAATTGTTGTAAAACCATTGGTCCGCGACTAATTGACAAAGATATTGACCGGTTGGCCAAACATTTTAGAATAAAGCCTTCAGAATTTTTGGAACAATATGTTGTAACCGATGAAGACGGAGATTTTGTTTTTAAAGACCACCCCTGCCCTTTTCTTTTGCCTGATAATTATTGCATGGTTTATGAAAACCGACCCAAAGCCTGTCGTGAATATCCTCACACCGACCGAAAACGATTTTACCAGATTTTAAATCTTTCACATAAAAACTGCGAAACCTGCCCGGTAGTTTATGAGATCTTTGAGGAGATGAAAATGAAAAACTGGTAAACAATATTAAGGATTGTATATCTCAAAAAAGAAGGAATCCTTCTATTATAACTCCGCAACCCCCCAAAATTTGTTTATAGCATTCCATGGAACTATTTCCGGTCTTTTGAATTTTCGTTGTACGCTGGCAATGGTTTCGCCTCTCACTTCAATATCATCCAATTTCGAAGGTTTCATCCCAACTTTCGCAGCCCAGTTAAAAGTGGGAATTTCCTGAGGCTCAAATCCCATAATATTGGCTGCCACCATATCGGTTGCCAACGGATTAGTACCGGCAATAATCAAATTCATTTTTACCACTTCTCCCTCTGACGGACCATTTCCTTCCATTGCAGTGGAAGCATCAATAACGGTTAGTCCTAATTTACTTGCCCTGGCCATGTCAACAATTTCATAAGCAATCCCGGGAGAGTTTTTTTCTGCTGCACGGTCATGTAAAAATGATCGAACCGAATAATAAACACTACCGGGATAAACGCCAATCAGGTTTTTCATTCCCAAGGTAACCGAGCCAGCACATGAGTTTTCATCATTGGAACAGAGCATAACAAATCCGTTTCGGCCACCGATTTATGAACCGTAATTTTATCAAACATCAGTCCATCCTTAACTGGTATATCTACCATTTCGCCGGAATGGAGATTTATTAACGGAATGTCCAGTTCATTTGCTAATGCAGTGTAACCCAACTGATCGAAAACGTATTTCTGCATCGGATCCAGAATTTCTGTTTTTTTTGTTCGGTACTGAACATTATTTTTGTAGTTAAATCCGTCTGCAGCAGCTGATCCTTCAGCAATACAAACTTCTTTTCCTGCATTCTTAAAAAGCTCAGCTAGAGCCTTGATAACTTCAGGTTTTGTAGTGCATTTTGGATCAGGCGCAACAAGATTAGGTTTGAGCATAATTCGCTGTTTACCCCTAAAACTTATCAACCCCCCTATTAAACGGACTGCTTCGTTAACAGCATTTTTTATATTCCCGCTTTTTATTTTTACAATACTAACAATAGCCGGTTGGTAAATGGATAAACCCCTGCAGCCAATGCCAGTGCCCCTGCCAGTGAGGTTTTAACAAAATCTCTTCGATTAACAGTTGAATGATTCATTGTTTTTATTTGATTTAATATAAGTTACAAAAAATCAGTGAAAAATTACTAATCCATATTAAATCACTAAGTAAAAACGCAATTACCATAACCTTCGGAATTGATCTTGGCATGTAACGGATTCCATCTGACCCAAAATTTGGCATCCTCCTGTTAAAAAATTCACTAACTTACATTCAATAATAATCTCCTCAAAAATTAAAAATATGGGCTACATGGGTTTTGCAATGCAAAAGCTGGCTTTCGATACATGAAACCGCGAAAATTTATGGGAAAAAGAACCAAATCTGATGGCGGCGGTGTTGGAAGGCAATTGATGGGCCCAATATCAGCGACTACTATCACTTGAAATCAAACAAACTTGAAAATCTTCTTAAGAAAAAATTCTCTCGCAGTTTACCGTAAAAAATTGGAATCAGAAATCAAAGACAGAAAATCGCAAACAATTCATTTTTAATATCATCAGTTTATTTATTGCATTAATATTAATTATTGCCTTACTTGCTTTTCTTTCAGTAAAATTCGACTTGATTTAAATCGTTTATTTTGCAAATTACATTCCTCCTTCACATAGAAAAACATCAACACTTAAAATCATCCTCATACAATAATATTTAAATATCTTTGGCGTTTTACACAAAACGTAAATTATCGGATGAAGCTAAAATACTACCTGGCTATCTTATTTGTTTTTGGGATTTTAACCTCCGGCGCTCAGGTGGGTGGCGAAAGTACCTACCAGTTTCTTGAGCTAACCAATTCAGCACGTATTGCTGCATTGGGTGGTAGTCAAACAGCAATTCTCGACACGACCGACCTTAATCTTCCTTATCAAAACCCTGCATTACTGAACAAAGGTATGGAAAAGAAAGTGCTGGTTAATTATGTGAATTATTTGTCAGATATCAATTACGGGTACGCTTCATATGCCCGATCTTTTGACAGAATTGGAAACTTTGCCCTTGGAATGCACTACATTAATTATGGGAAATTTCAGGAAGCTACAGAATTTGGTGAACTAACCGGGAACCAGTTTAGGGCTGCCGAATATGCACTAAATATTATCTATTCGAGACAATATAAAAGGCTGAAATATGGCGCCACTTTAAAACCCATTCTTTCGTCGTTCGAGAGTTACCAATCAGTTGGAATTGCTGCCGATTTTGGAATCAGTTTTGCCTCAAAAGATAAATATACCAACGTTGCAATGGTTGCCAGAAATGTTGGGGGACAAATTACTACCTATTACAATTCAGGTGAACGGGAGTCGATACCATTTAACCTTCAGGCCGGGAATCAGTCGCAAACTGATGCATGCCCCAATACTTCTTTCTATTAATATGCAACATATTAACCATTGGAACCTGACCAGCAATACTACCACAACTTCCGGTGATCTTATAACCGATATTTACCAGCGCGACGAAGGTTTTGGCAAACAACTGATGCGGCACCTGGTTTGGGGTGTTGAAATTCTTCCGTCACCCAATTTTACGTTGCGAGCAGGCTACAACTACCAGCGTCGGCAGGAACTGAAATACGAAGAAAAGTTGTCAGCCGTTGGTTTTTCCTTTGGTTTTGGAATAAAAATTAAACGTTTTACGCTCGATTACGGCATCGCCCAATATCATCTGGCAGGGTCATCAAGTTTATTTTCGCTGGCTATTAATTTAAATGACCTTTAAATTTCCGCCTTCAAAAAAGACTTTCATGTCTGGTATAAAAAATCAATTATCTTTGTCCTAAAATCAATAAAATGTCGGGTAAAAAAATTGTTATTGCTATTGATGGCCATTCATCGTGTGGTAAAAGCACCGTGGCAAAAACGCTGGCCCGCATGCTGAATTACATTTATATCGACAGTGGAGCCATGTATCGGGCTGTTACGTTATATGCCTTGCGAATGGGACTGATCAAAAACGGTATTCCTGATATTGCAAAAATTATTGATGAACTGAAAAACATTAAAATCACCTTTGAATGGGACACTGTTGCTGAAAAAAATACCACTTTTTTGAATGGAGAAAATGTGGAGGAAGAGATCAGGCAACTGGAAGTCTCAAAAAATGTAAGTCCGATAAGCGCTGTTGCTGAAGTGCGGCACGAACTGGTAAAACAGCAGCGTGAAAACGGTAAAAACAAGGGAATCGTAATGGATGGCCGTGATATCGGCACCGTTGTTTTTCCTGATGCCGAACTGAAAATATTTATGACTGCCTCTCCTGAAATTAGGGCGCAACGACGATATCTGGAATTAAAAGAAAAAGGACAGAAAGTTGATTTTGATGAAATTCTACAGAATGTATTAACCCGCGATAAAATTGATTCAACAAGGGAAGTTAGTCCACTGAAAAAAGCTGACGATGCGCTGGTTCTTGACAACAGCCATCTTACACGCAAGGAACAATTGCAGTGGGCATTGAACAAAGTGAAAGAAATTACGGAGGAGAAATGAGAGTTGAGATTGACAGACGGTCGGGATTTTGTTTTGGAGTGATCAATGCGATTCGGGAAGCAGAGAATGAGCTGGAAACAACCAGTAAATTATATTGTTTGGGTGATATTGTTCATAATGGAATGGAAGTAGAGCGGCTTGAAAAAATGGGACTGGAATCCATTTCAAAAGAAAAATATTTTACCCTGAAAGATTGCAAAGTACTGATCAGGGCGCACGGTGAACCACCCGAAACTTACGAATATGCTTCAAAGAACAATATTGAGCTAATTGATGCCACATGTCCGGTTGTGCTTACGTTGCAGGAAAAAGTAAAAATCTCTTACCTGACGAAAAAAGAAGAAAACGGGCAAGTGGTTATCTACGGGAAGAAAGGTCATGCTGAAATTGAAGGTTTAAACGGGCAGACTGCACACAACGCGTTAGTCATTGAAAGTATTGACGAAGTAAACAAAATTGATTTTACGCGGCCGGTTGCATTGTATTCACAAACCACAAAGCGTGTGGAAGATTTTCATGCCATCGCCAATCTTGTTAAATCAAAAATGAAGCCTGGAATTCCCGTGGAAATAAAAGATACCATTTGTCGCCAGGTTTCAAACCGGGTACCCAACCTGAAAAAATTTGCATCGAGTTTTGACATGGTCCTGTTTGTTGCCGGAGTTAAAAGCTCAAACGGACAATATCTTTATACAATCTGCCGTGAAGAAAATCCTAATTCACATTTTATTTCCAAATTGGAGGAAATTGACCAGCAATGGTTTAATGGCGTCGAATCAGTAGGAATATGCGGAGCAACTTCCACACCCAACTGGTTGATGGAAAAGGTGGCTGGTTGGATAGATCAAAAATATAACTAAAATAGAGGTTCGCATCAGGTGTCGCGGATAGGATCCGCGTTTTTTTCATAAGTTAAAAACTTTCTTATCCAAGGTTAATCGATAACTAAAATTGCTATACCCATTTGGAGGTTACAAACCTACTCACTCTCCGTTTTCAATTAATTTGAACTACTTTTATGATATTGTTTAAATTTAGGCAATGGCTGAACTTTTCGCACAAATAATTTTACCGCTGTCGTTACACGATTCTTACACTTACTCGGTGCCTGAACCGATGCAAAAAAGTATTCAGCCGGGTCAACGGGTCATCGTTCAGTTTGGACCAAAACGGTTTTACGCCGGGCTGGTTTTATCACTTTCAGAATCAGCTGACAATATCATCGAAATCAAAGAGGTTGTTGAAATTTTGGATGAAAAACCTGTTGTCTTACAGCAAAACCTTAAACTTTGGGAGTGGATTGCAAATTATTATTGCTGTACATTTGGCGATGTTTTCAGAGCAGCTCTGCCAACGGGATTGAAACTGGAAAGCAAATCGAGGATCGTTTCTACCGGATTGGACAAAGAAATTTCAATCAATGAAAAAGAAGAAATATTGATTCGTGAACTGGAAAACGGTCCGGTATTTTTATCAGAAATTCAAAAAAAGCTGGGCCATCACTTTTCTTTTGACACATTAAAATCACTACAAGAAAAGAACCTTCTTTCTGTGGAAGAAAAAGTAACTGAAAAATACCTTCCAAAAACGGAGACCTTTGTAAAGTTTCATTCAGAAATTACATCTGAATCAATACTCGAAGAACACATTCAAAACTTTGGAAGGGCGAAAAAACAACTGGCGCTGCTTTATCATTTTTGCGATAAAACAAATGCATTTGAAAAGGATCAAATAACCACTATTTCAAAAAAAGAACTGCTGAAAGATACCTCATTCAGTTCTGCCATTTTAAATGAACTTAGCCGAAAGAGAATACTTGTACAGTACCAGGAAACGGTATCCCGGCTGGAAGAAACCAACGATGGGCAGATGGAAATAAACATGCTTAATCCTCATCAGCAGGAAGCATTCGATCAAATCCAGAATGCTTTTCAAACCAAACAGGTTACATTGATTCACGGAATTACCGCCAGCGGCAAGACCGAAATTTATATTCACCTTATTGATGAAATCATCAAAACCGGCAGGCAGGCGCTTTACCTGGTTCCTGAAATTGCACTTACCACACAAATAATCCGGCGGTTAAAAAATGTATTTGGCAACAAAGTCGGAATTTATCATTCCAAACTCAGCAGCAGCGAGCGGGTGGAAATCTGGGAAAAAGTGTTGCAATTTGGCGAAGATCCTGAAAACGGGTACCAGGCTATTCTGGGTGCACGCTCAGCACTGTTTTTGCCGTTTGCTAAACTCGGCCTTATTGTAGTGGATGAAGAACATGAAAATTCGTACAAGCAACATGACCCCGCCCCGCGTTATCACGCGCGTGATATGGCAGCGGTTTTGGGACATCAGAACGACGCCCGCGTTTTGTTGGGGTCAGCAACTCCATCAATCGAAAGTTATTACAACACTTTAACCGGGAAATATGCACTGGTGAATTTATCAAAAAAACACGCCAGTGTTGAATCTCCGGAAATGATGATTGCAGATATCAAAAAAGCCCGTAACCGAAAACAGATGCATTCGGTACTCACCCCGGAATTGTACAACGATATGGAAACTGCACTGAGCAATCGGGAACAGGTTATCCTGTTTCAAAACCGGAGAGGTTATTCACCGTTTGTAGAGTGTTTTACCTGTGGATGGATACCGAAATGCAAAAACTGCGATGTGAGCCTTACCTACCACAAATACAAAAACAGGTTGAGTTGTCATTACTGCGGTTACAGCACACCGCTGCCACATTCATGCGACAATTGCGGATCGCCGGAAATTAAAACGCGAGGATTCGGAACCGAAAAAATTGAAGATGAACTAAAATCTTTATTCAAAAATGCAAAGATTGCACGAATGGATATGGACACAACCCACGCAAAAAATGCCTTCGATAAAATTGTAAAAAATCTGGAAGATCAAAAAACCAATATTCTTGTTGGAACACAAATGGTTACCAAAGGGCTTGACTTTGAGCACGTGAGTGTTGTAGGCATTTTAAATGCCGATAATCTTATCAATTTCCCTGATTTCAGGGCGCACGAAAGGGCATACCAACTCATTTCACAGGTTAGCGGACGGGCAGGCCGTAAACATAAACAAGGGAAAGTGATTGTACAAACCACGCAACCCGAACATCAACTTTTACATCTTGTACAAAATCAAGATTACATATCGATGCTAAATAGCCAACTTAATGAACGAAAATTATTCAAATACCCACCGTTTTACCGGCTGATAAAAATTGTGGTGAAACATAAAAAGTCAGAAACTGTCGATCGTGTTGCCTTGCAGCTGGCAAGTGAACTGAGAAAACAACGGGAATTGATTGTTCTTGGGCCGGAATATCCATTGATTGGGAAAATAAAACTATGGTACAATAAGGAAATTTGGTTGAAACTGGATCGAAAACTTCATCTGGATAACATCAAATCATATATTTTGTCTTCAGTTGAAGTGGTAAAAAATCTTCCTCTTAACAGTAATTGCGTTATAAATGTGGATGTTGATCCGTTCTGATCATGAAAACTAAATATTCTGCAGGGATTTATTAAAAATGTCTTTTTAATGACATCATTTTTTTTTTAGCTTTGTAACTTTTAAAATAATTGGGTGGAGCATTCAGAAGTAAATCAAATATTCAACCGGTTCAAAGAAATGCGGGCCATTGTTATTGGCGATGCCATGGTTGACTCTTATATGTGGGGTAAAGTTGAACGGGTTTCGCCCGAAGCGCCAATCCCAATTGTTTCTGTAACACAGCGTGAAAACCGTTTGGGCGGTGCTGCAAATGTTTCATTGAATTTGCAGGCGCTGGGAGCAACTCCATATTTATTTGCTGTAATTGGAAACGACGATAAAGGCCGGAGATTCAGAAAACTACTGGAAAAGAAAAAACTTTCCTGTGAAGGTATATTTATCGACCCTAAACGAATTACAACCGTAAAAAACAGGATTATAAGTAAGGGACAACACATTGCAAGAGTTGATGAAGAAAGTACCGATTTCATTGAACCTGAAATGGAAATATCGCTGGTTGCCGCTATCGAGAAACTGATCCAGAAAGAAAAGATTGACGTAATTATTTTTGTGGATTATGATAAAGGTGTGGTCACGGCTTCTTTATTCGACAAGATCAATAAGCTGGCAAAAGAAAAAAATATACCCATTGCTGTTGACCCGAAAAAAAGGAACTTTCACCATTACACCAACATCTCGCTATTTAAGCCCAACTTTAAAGAATTTGTAGATGGACTTGGGATTCAGCTTAGAAAAGGAGATCTGGATACGCTGAAAAAAGTGGCTGAAGAATTCAAACAAAAGCAAAACTTCAAGCTTATTTTTATTACCCTTTCAGAGCTGGGAGTATTTATCAGCAACGGGACAAATGAACAGTACTTCCCCGCTGAAATCAGGTATATTGCAGATGTTTCGGGTGCCGGCGATACCGTGATCAGTGTAGCAAGTCTGGCGGTAGCCGCAGGCCTGCATCCTAAAGTAACGGCAATGATGTCGAATCTGGCAGGTGGCCTGGTCTGCGAAAAACTGGGAGTTGTTCCTGTCGATAAAGAACAGTTGATAAAGGAAATGCTGTCACAAAAAATTTAACACGCTTAGCGGTTCTATTCCAGCCGTTTATCAGTTGTTAACCAATCCGTTGATAAAAAACAAACAAAGGTTTCTGGTAAATTATTAAATTTGAAACCTGTCAATTCTAATAGTTATCGTATAGATGGGAAAAATAATATCGTTAGCAAACCAAAAAGGTGGCGTAGGAAAAACAACAACAACCATTAATCTTGCCGCCAGCTTGGCAGTTCTGGAACAAAAAGTACTCGTAATTGACGCTGATCCACAGGCAAATGCAACATCGGGGTTGGGTTTCGATTTGAAAAATATTCAATCGAGCATTTACGAATGTATTGTGGATGAAATTGAGGCCGAAAAGGTGATCATGAAAACAGAAATTGATAACCTCGATATTATCCCGTCAAACATCGACTTGGTGGGCGCTGAAATTGAAATGCTCAATTTGCCCAACCGTGAAATGGTGCTAAAACATTCGATCGAACATTTAAAAGAAAAATACGATTTTATTCTCATCGACTGTTCTCCTTCGCTGGGATTGATCACGGTTAATGCACTAACGGCATCCGATTCAGTTATTATTCCGGTACAATGCGAATATTTTGCACTGGAAGGTTTGGGAAAACTGCTGAATACGATCAAAATAATTCAGAACAGGTTAAATAAAGATCTTGAGATTGAAGGATTTTTACTTACCATGTTCGACGGGCGTTTAAATCTTTCGAACCAGGTTTATGAAGAAGTGAAACGCCATTTTCAGGATATGGTTTTTGAAACCGTCATCCAGCGAAATGTAAAACTGGGTGAAGCTCCCAGTTACGGGAAACCTGTTATTTTGTACGATGCCAGTTCAAAAGGGGCCATCAACCATATGAATCTTGCCCGCGAGATTTTACAGCGAAACCAGATGACCCAAATGAGAAAAGAAAAAAATATTGTAATTAATTAATATTTATCATGGTGAAAAGGAATGCATTAGGCCGTGGACTCGGAGCACTTATTGACGATGCAGAAAAAATGCAGTTAAGTGCCGGAATCAACGAAATTGAAATCAGTAAAATTGAGGCAAATCCTTTTCAGCCACGCACAAAATTTGATCAAGAAGCTTTGAAGGAACTGGCTACTTCCATTGCAGAAATAGGGTTGATTCAGCCAATCACTTTACGAAAAATTGCCAACGATAAATACCAGATCATTGCTGGCGAACGTCGGTTACGGGCTGCTCAGATTGCTGGATTGGAAACCATTCCGGCTTATATTCGAAAGGCAAAAGACGAAGGAATGCTGGAGATGGCATTGGTGGAAAATATTCAGCGTGAAGACCTCGATTCCATTGAAATTGCATTAAGCTACCAGCGATTAATGGAAGAACTGGAATTTACACAGGAAGAACTAAGTACAAGAGTTGGGAAAAAACGCTCTACAATTGCCAATTATCTGCGTTTGTTAAAACTCCCGGCAATCATCCAGAAAGGAATCATTGATAAACAGATTTCAATGGGCCACGCCCGGGCTATTATTAATATCGAAAATGAAGAGACCCAGATTCTACTTTATAACCAGATCATTAAAAATGGCTATTCTGTGCGTAAGATAGAAGAACTGGTTCGCAACCTGAATCTTGAGGAAGATTCTGACAGTAAAACTGAAAAACCAAAAATTCCAAAAGAATATCAATCAGTCAAAAAGCAACTCGATCGTATTTTCCCGTCGAAAATAGGTTTTTCAATTAACGAAAAAGGAAAAGGCAAAATTGTAATTCCTTTTAAATCAGCTACTGAACTGGAGAAAATTGTTAAAATAATTGAAAACCAGAAATAATACACTCCTTTCTCCCGTTTAATAAGCCTAATCTTCTATTTTTGCACAAAATTCCAGGTGTGAAAAAGTATCGGTTTTTATTTAAATATATCGTTTTTACTCTGCTCTTGCTGGGAACACTTAACGTTCACGGACAAGTTCTTCAAACCGATTCTACAAAAATTGAGACAGTACCTGAAAATGCCGAAGAAAGTACATTCCCCTAAAAAAGCATCGTTATATTCTGCTATTTTACCGGGTCTCGGTCAGGCATACAATAAAAAATACTGGAAAATTCCAATTATATATGCCGGATTTGGAACCATGGGATATTTTATTGGTTGGAACAACAAATATTATCAGACATATAAACAGGCTTATATCGACCTCACAGATGGAAATGATAACACTAATTCATTTCAAAATTTAAAGGCATATGAATATTACGATTTGAATAATCCAACAGATTATAGTAATTTTAAAACCGGTTTGTCGAAACAACAGGAATATTTCCGCAGAAATCGCGACCTGCTAATTATCAGTACAGTAGGCTTTTACGGATTAAATATTATCGATGCAAGTGTTGACGCACACTTTTTCAATTTTGATATCAGTGACGATTTATCGTTTAACTGGCAACCTGCCACTAATTTATTTGACAACCAACTCATTTATGGGTTTAATTGTACGTTTAATTTTTAAAATGAAAGAATGACAACATTTTACATATCTTATATTAATACATATTCTCTTGAGTTATATTGATTTTTGAATACCGATTTTACAGGCACAGGATATCCTAGATTCGCTGTATTATTGATTTACGTGTTTACCGATACATTGGCATTTTGAATGATACATTCATGCCTGAGGATGGATTCCGTTGTACCGGAAAATATTGAAATCGACGAAAATCTTAACGATATCTTTTCTGAAAAAATTGACAGTTCCATCCAATGTATGGCATTTAAAAAATTTTATGAATGCAGATTCTCTGGAAATAGCAAAGTCTGTTGAATTTTCCCAAAAATCTTCCTGATTCGGTTTATATCCATCGGCTTATGGACACAGAACAGGTGATTGACCTTTCGTATAATAAAGTCGTTCGGAACTTTATCCAGATGTACACGGAAAAGAAACGCGAGCCAGGTGGAAATGATGCTTGGTTTATCAGAATATTATTTCCCAATGTTTGAAGAAATCCTGGATAAATATAATCTACCTCTGGAATTAAAATATCTTCCAATTATTGAGTCAGCACTTAATCCAGTTGCAAGGTCAAGAGCCGGAGCTAATGGTTTGTGGCAATTTATGTATGGCACGGCAAAAAACATGCATCTTGAAATCACAAGTTTTGTTGATGAACGTCGCGATCCGGTAAAATCAACAGATGCTGCAGCGCAGATATTTAAAACAATTATATGATACTTATGGAGACTGGCATCTTGCCATTGCAGCATACAATTGTGGCCCGGGAAATGTAAACCGTGCCATTCGCCGATCGGGGGAAAAACCAATTACTGGGATATTTATTACCGGCTGCCGCGCGAAACAAGAGGTTATGTTCCGGCATTTATTGCAGCCGCTTATGTAATGAATTATTACAAAGAACACATTCTTGTACCCCAAGTTCCCGAATTTCCAATCGATGTCGACACGATTATGGTAAACAATTATCTTCACTTTGACCAGATTGCTGAAGCGCTTGATATGGATAAAGAGCGAAATTTATTCACTAAATCCAATGTATAGAAGAAATGTGATTCCGGCCAAACAGACAAACCTTATCCGTTAGTTTTGCCCCAAGACAAAATTATGGAATTTATTGATAAAGACACTACCGTTTTTGCATGGGAATCGGGAAAAATATTTTCCAAATAATACGCTGGTAAAACCAACTGAAAGTACTTCAGGATATTTTACCCCGGTAGATATAAAAGGAAAAGCAAAAGTTATTTATACCGTTAAATCAGGTGATAATGTTGGATTTATTTCATCCTGGTTTCATGTTCGCCAAAATGATTTAAGATACTGGAATAATATTAACAGAAACATTATTAGGGTTGGGCAAAAACTGGCCATTTATGTTCCTGAAAAAGAAAAAGAGAAATACGAAAAAGTAGCCAAAATGTCATTTGCTGAAAAACAGGCTTCCGTCGGAAAATCGGTTACAAATTCATTCCCTAAAGAAGTAAAACCACTGGATCCAAATTACGAATATTATACTGTAAAAAAAGGCGATAGTATTTGGGACATTGCACAAAAATATGCCGGAATTACAAGCGACGAAATTATGCGGCTGAATAATATTTCCAATGAAGCGTGGTTTGTATGTTGGGCAAAAATTGAAAATTAAAAAGAAAACTTAATTCTATCAGAATAGATTTCCAATAATCTCTATTTTCACAGATCAGACTCTTCATTAAGACTATGATTGAATTGATTATAAAGGACTGATTTATATAATTTTATATTATCGTGATATTTTTGTGATACTTCATCCGTAACTTTATTCAAAAAAGTTATGGTTATGAAATTTTTACTTCGTTTTTTTCTTCACAAGAATATTCTTATTGCGGTCTCTGTCTTTTTGTTACTTTCCGCAAATGCATTTGCATCTACAAACGTTCCGGCAGGAAATGTATCGGGAACCTGGGATTTGGCTTCATCTCCTTATCTGATTAATGGAGATATTACTGTTCCCACGGGTGAAACATTAATCATTGAACCGGGTGTTGTTGTTGAACTTCAGAATTGGTATCAGATTACCGTAAATGGCACATTGCAAGCCATCGGAACTTCTTCACAACAAATTGTTTTTACTTCAACTCCCGCAGGACCTGGCGAGCCTGCCTGGCCGGGTATTGATTTTATTGATGCCACAGGAACAAGTCAGCTTGAATACTGTGTTATTGAGAATGGTCAGTCAAGGGCCGCTGCTCCTAACGACCGCGGAGGTGCCATTTATATTTCAAATTCAAGTCCGCAAATTAAATACTGCACGCTTCGAAATAATACTGTAAGCAAATATGGTGGTGCTATTTATTGCGATAACGGCAGTCCATTGATCGAAGGATGTACCATTACCAATAATTCAGCTGGATTTGCCAGTGCAGCAGCAGGTGGGGCCATTTACTGTACCAACAATTCACAGCCTCATATTAAGGGCAACATCATCAGTCATAATCAGGTATTTGCTTCCGGCAGTTTCAGCGCTGCAAATGCGCTGGGTGGAGGAATTTATTTACATCAGTCAGATGCAGTGATCGAAAAAAACATTATTAGTTTTAATTCGGCTGATGCACAAGGAAATGTGCCAACGTATGCAAGAGGGGGTGCAATTTACACTTATTTTTCTAACCCGAAATTAACCGGGAATACAGTTTACGGAAATACTACCCTGGTTTATAGTACGCCTGGCGAAGGTGGCGGATTATACATTTATGGAGGAAATGTTTCGATAGTAAACAATATCTTTTGGAACGATTCAGCCCAGGAAATTTTCTTTAACACTTCCGGATTGAGTTCTGTCCTGATAGCCTATTCTGATATTACTGGAGGTGAACAGGGAATTGTGACCAGTGACTATTCAACTGTAAACTGGCAGGAAGGGAATATTAGCATTGATCCAAAATTTACAGATCCTGCAAATGATGATTTTTCTTTACAAAACAATTCAAAAGCTGTTGATTCAGGAACTGCCTATTATGAATGGCAGGGTACTGTTTTCGTTGATTTGGATGCTTCTGAATATTTGGGCACCGCACCGGATATGGGAGCTCTTGAGTATGGAAGCACTGGTGGAATTAACCAGGCTCCCATTGCAATGGCAACTGCCACACCTGATCACGGAAGTTCGCCTTTGACGGTTGAATTCAGTTCTGCAGGTTCTTCAGACCCTGACGGAACAATTGTTTCATATTCCTGGAATTTTGGCGATGGAGCCACTTCATCAGAACAAAATCCTACACATACTTATATCGGTGTAAACCAATACAGCGCAACATTAACAGTTACCGACGATAAAAATGCAACCAATACGAAAGCAATTATTATTAGATGTTCAGGATGGTACAACCTTAACGGGAGGTGATGTTTCAGGAACATGGACGCTGTCCGGTTCACCTTATCGTGTTGAAGGGGACATTGTGGTTCCAACAGGTGAAACTCTTACTATCGAACCGGGAGTAACAGTCGAATTTATCAGCTGGTACAAAATTCTGGTCAATGGAAAACTAGTTGCAATAGGAACAGAAAATGATTCCATTCTTTTTACTTCTGAACCACCGGGAGCGGGAGCGCCGGGATGGGTAGGAATCGATTTTGTTGATGCCGATAACACAAGTACCCTGGAATATTGCATCATTGAAAACGGAAAAGCGATGGCAGCAGAACCGAATGATCGCGGAGGCGCACTTTATTTTGTCAATTCAAGTCCAACAATAAAATACAGTACCTTAAGAAACAACCAGGTCTCACGATATGGAGGAGCCATTTATTGTGATAATGCCAGCCCTTTGATTGAAGATTGTGATATCTCGAATAATATGGCAGGATTCGGCACTGCGGCTTCCGGAGGTGCCATATATTCAACAAATAATTCCCAGCCAATTATCCGAAATAACCGGATTAGCAATAACAGTGTTGGCGCTTCAGGAGGATACAATGCGGCAAATGCAAACGGAGGCGCTATTTGTTTGAATCAATCGGATGCTGTCATCGACGGGAATATCATAAGTTTAAATACCTCATCGGCTTCAGGCAACGTACCAACATATTCTCGTGGAGGAGCAATTTCTGTGTGGAATTCCAGTCCGGTAATTACCGGCAACACAATTTTCGGCAACAGTGCCAGTGGTATGAATCCGCAAGGTGGTGGCATTTTCATATATAATTCAAGTCCCGTGGCCGTCAACAATATTTTATGGAACGACTCACCTGAAGAAATATTTATTGCCTCATCTTACAATCCCGGCACAGTTACAGTTGCATACAGTGATGTTGAAGGTGGCGAAAGCGGAGTTGGAATTGAAGATAATGGAATTGTTTACTGGCAGGAAGGAAATATCAGTATCGATCCAAAATTCACAAATGCTGACATTGGTGATTTTTCACTGTTGTCATCTTCTCAGTGTATTGATGCCGGAACAGCTTTTTATGAATGGCAGGGAACAACTATCGTTAATATAGATGCTTCCCAGTACAATGGAAATGCTCCTGATATGGGTGCGTTGGAATCCGGTTTTACTGCGCCAACCAACCAGTCACCGGTGGCAGTCGCATCTGCCAGTCCTGTTTCGGGAGAAGCACCACTGACAGTTCAGTTTAACTCAGATGGTTCGTATGATCCGGACGGAACAATTGTTGGATATCTTTGGCAGTCGGGCAGCTTGTCAACGACAAATCCAAATCCGTCGTATACTTTTTCAAATCCGGGCTCTTATGTAGTAACATTAACAGTTACGGATAACAATGGTGCGACCGGAACCGATATGGTTTCTATTGAAGTAACTGCTCCAACAACAAATGAACTTCATGTAGGATCGCAAGATGTAATCAGGCAGTATTACAGAAGAAAATGGATGGCTGTTGATCAGGTACTCGTGCTCGATCAAATTAATCAGCCGGTTGCCAATGCACTGGTTACAGCAAATTACGATGGCCCAACCAGAGGGACAACCAGTGGATTATACCGACAATAACGGTCTTGTAGAGCTCTCCTCCGCATCATCAAAAAAACCGCGTGGTTCATGGTGTTTTGAAGTTACTGATGTTTCAAAAAACGGGTACACCTATAACCCTGATGCAAATGTTGTAACAGTACAATGCGAAACTGCAACAGCCACAAAATCGGGACTTATTGCTGATTCGGAAGAGAATAATTTTGATGCAACAACAATAGAAACAAAAGTCTACCCAAATCCTTTCAGCAATGAAACGACCATTCTATTTGGCTTAGAAAAAGATCAGCCGGTTAGCATCAGAATATATGATATTACAGGAAGATTGGTACGCTCGCTTGCAAACAATTCAAAACTATCTAAAGGGATTCAGACATTTTCATGGTATGGTGAAGATAACCGGGGTCAAAAACTGAATGAAGGAATCTACTTTTTACGTTTAAACAGAAATAATAATCTGGAAACATTTAAATTAATTCTGACGAATTAAAAAATTTAAAAGAAAAATACCTGCATTTTTAAGAACAAATTCCTGCTTATTTGTTTCTATTAATGGTTAGTAACACAATAAATATTAATATTTGAAAACCATGAAAAAAGTAGGAATTATAGGTTCTGGAATGGTAGGTAAGGCGTTGGCACATGGTTTTGTTAACCTTGGGTACGAAACAACAATAGCCTCCCGAAATGAAGAAACCCGGAAAAATATTGAAAAGGAATTCGATGGAAAACTGAAGACTGATACACCACAAAATACAGCAAAAAACAACGATCTGATTGTTTTTGCTGTAAAAGGTACTCAAGCAAAAGAAGCGCTTCAATCTGCAGGGAATCAGTAATCTTTCAGGAAAAACAGTTATAGATACAACCAACCCGATTGCAGATTTGCCGCCGGTAAATGGTGTAATTCAATACACAACATCTATTAATAAGAGTCTTATGGAAGAACTACAGAAAATTGCACCGGAAGCAAATTTTGTTAAAGCTTTTTGTTGTGCCGGAAATGCCCATATGGTAAATCCGTCTTTTGAAAGTAAACCAACCATGTTTATTTGCGGAAATAATGCAAAAGCAAAAGAAGAAGTGACTGAAATTCTTGACAAATTTGGCTGGGAAACCGAAGATATGGGAGCCGTTGAAGCTGCCCGTGCTATTGAACCACTGGCCATCTTATGGTGCATCCCGGGATTTATTAGAAACAACTGGAATACTGCATTTAAATTGCTGAAAAAGTAATGACCTTCCCGAAATTTATATTTAAGAGATTTCATCTTTACAAAGAGATGGAATCTCTTATTGACTAAAAACTGATAACTTCACCCAAGGCAAGTTAAAATGAACAGGGAAAAGGCTTAGAATTTCCCCTTCTTGCTTAAAAAAACATAATCGCACCAATCACCACAGGTGCTATAAGAACTGTTTCCATTGAAATAATAGCGGTATAATTCAAAAATACTTACCAAGATTTCAGCAATTATCTGATGTTAAAATAGGGATACGGACAATTTTCACATTTTAGGAATCACTATCTTGGAACATTAAACAAATCGGAAGTCGCAAATATCGAAACGGGACAGATTTACAGATTTTCTCTAAAAATAAGGGTTATGTATTCTTTAGATAAATTCCATGAAAAATCCAAAGAGGATATTATTCGAGTATTAAGTCAGGTCAAGGCTAATTACAATTCTCTTCAACAAAGTTTTAATAAACTTCAGGACGAAAAATCCGATATTAAAAAGGAATTGGCCAAGCGGGAAAAAGAATTAACGGTTATCTATAAATTGGGTTCCCTGATGGAAAATAACACATTGTTATTGCCTGAAATTTTGGTAAAAATAGTAAACTATTATTCCTTCAGGATGGCAATATCCTGAAATAACCTGTGCAAAAATTACACTTGGAAAAGATGAATACAAAACAGAGAATTTTAAAACTTCGCAATGGAGACAATCGGAAACTGTATTTATCGATGATCAACCAAGAGGCACAATCGAGGTGTTTTACCGGGAACACAAACCCGATGAATTTGAAGGACCTTTTTTAAAAAAAGAGCGAAGTCTTTTAAAAGTAATTGCAGAAAGATTAGGTAAAATTGCTACCCGGAAATTGCTGGAAGAAGAGTTCACAATATTTTCATGGAAAGCCCGGTAGCAAAATGTATTATTGATCTCGATCAAAACTTCCAGTTTTCGAACGTAAATGAGGTTTTTTTAAAACTCACTGGCTACACCAGGGAAGAATTAATTAACAAGCGGCCCAAAGTCATCGGATTATTTAAAGACGAAAAAATTATCGATAAGATTCACAGTGATATCAACAGCCAGGGATTTATTAAAAACCTGGAATATGAGTATATTACTAAAGAAGGACAGGTTAAAACCACAATTCTGAATACAAAAGTTATCAATATCAATGGACGAAATCTGGCTATTGCCTCATTCATTGACCTTACCGAAATTTTATCGTTAAAAAAAGCTGAACAGGAAGTAAATGAATTTAACCAGCTACTGGTTGAATCGCTTCCCTTTGGAATGGAAATCATTGATGATTCAGGACAGATCATTTTTGCCAACCAGGTAATGAAACAACTTTTTGGCCACAATATAATAGGAAAAACTTGTTGGCATTCTTACCGAAAATATAAAAAGCCTTGCCCAGGCTGCCCGCTGAAAAAGGGTTTTGAAATAGGAAAAACCGAAGTGATTGAATCCGAAGGAATTCATGGCGAACGCACAATGGAAATCAGCCATACCGGCTTTCTTTACAAAGGGAAGAAAGCATTTTTAAAGTTGTTTACTGATGTTACTGAAAAGAAAAAAGCCGAGAGAGAACTGAGAGAAATCAGGGAAAAACTACAGGGTATTCTTGATAACCTGGATGATGCTTATTTTCAGGTCGGTCTGTCAGGAAAAATTACCTATGTAAATCCGGCTGCACCTAAAATGTTTGGATATTCATCTGTGGAAGAAATGCTTGGAATGCCTGTGATAAATCTGTATGCCCGCGAAAAGGACCGAGAAAACTTGTATAAGGATTTAAGCAAATCCAATTTGGTTTACGACCGTACTTATAAGGCTTTACGAAAAGATTCCTCTTCATTCTGGGTTTCGATGAATGCCAAATATATTTATAATGGACAAGGAAAGATAAAAGGGACACAAGGAATGATCAGAGATATTACGAAAAGAAAAGAAACGGAGATTCTGTTACAAAAAGCCAACGAAGAAATTGAGAAAAGCGAGACCCGCTTTAAAGCCATTTCCGAAGAAGCTATGGACGGAATTGCCCTCGCTGACCTGAAAGGTAAATACATTTTTGTGAACCAGGCCTTTTGCAGAATGATTGGATATTCCAGGGAAGAATTGTTAAACATGTCAATTTACGATTTAAATGCACCGAATGACAGAGAGAACCTGTTGTTTCATCGTTTACTGCAAAACCAGGAAAAAGGAAATTCTTCCAGGACAAAATTGATGCGAAAAGATAAATCATTCATTTATGTCGATATTAACGGGACGGTTTTAACGATCGGAAATGATAAAATGATTTTAGGCGTTCACCGAGATGTTACTGAACTTGTACAACATGAGGAGGAATTGATTAAAGCCAAAGAAAAGGCGGAAGAGGGTGAATACCGGTACAGGAAAGCACAGGAAGTTGGACGTATTGGAAGTTGGGAATATGATTTAAAAAACAACATATTTTGGGGATCAGACGAAAGTAAAAG
Organism: uncultured Prolixibacteraceae bacterium; assembly: GCA_963769925.1. Taxonomy (GTDB): domain Bacteria; phylum Bacteroidota; class Bacteroidia; order Bacteroidales; family Prolixibacteraceae; genus Draconibacterium. The sequence continues at coordinate 93,639 of CAVYOB010000037.1, read as the reverse complement.
AATTTATAACCTTAGTTTGAAGAAAAAAGATTTTCCGGCAAAAGATATTATGAATTGTGTTATTGAAGAGGACAGGAAATCAGTAAATCAAGCTCTCATCGACCTTAGTTGCAAAAGACAAGCCTTATGATATTATTTTTACCATTATTCCCATAAAATACCGATGAGCGAAAGGTCATTCGATTCTAAAGCGGAAGTTTTAGAAAGATAAGAATAATAATCCTGTAAAAGTAACCGGAGTTTTACAGGATATTACCCTGCAGAAACATTTTGAAAAAGAGCTTATTAAAGCCAAAGAAAAAGACCGAAGAAAATGAAACTCAATTAAAAGAATCACAGGCATATGGCGAAGCTGGGTAATTGGGAGCTTGACATTGAAACAGGTATATTTACATTTACCAGATAACTTTCTACAAAATATTTAACACCACTGCTAAAGAAATAGGTAGTTATCAAATGACCATTCAAGAATATATTGAAAATTCGTTCATCCAGATGATTATTCCGCTTGTTGCAGAAAGAAATAAAAGAGGCGATTGAATCAAATGATCCAAATTATCGTAACTTAGTACATAGAACACAAGATAAAATATTAGTGATGGAAGTACAGGATATATAGGAGTTCGAATTTTTATTAAAAAAGGACAATAATGGCAAAACGGTTAAAATTTATGGCGTAAATCAGGATATTACTGATAGAAAAATTAATTGAGAAGGAATTAATAGAAGCAAAAGAAAAAGCAGAAGAAAGCGATCAGTTAAAATCCGCCTTTTTAATGAATGTGTCGCACGAAATACGTACGCCAATGAACGGGATTCTTGGATTTATTAATTTGCTAAATGAGCCAGGATTTGGATGAAAAAGAAAGACAATCGTTTATTGATACCGTCAACAAAAGCGGTGAACGTCTGCTGAATACCATTAACGATATTGTTGAGATTTCAAAAATTGAAATTGGCGATATTAATCTCGCATACGAAGAAATAGATATTTCAGAATTAATGAAATTTCATTCCAATTTTTTCAAGCTGCAGGCCTTTGAAAAAGGCATTGAACTCAAAATTGCAAAACTAATTGAGGGAAAACAAGCATTTATTAAAGCCGATAAACAAAAACTTGACGGCATTCTGATGAACCTTATAATAAATGCAATAAAGTTTACATCAAAAGGGACGATTGAAATTGGCAGCTATATTGAAAACGGCAGGCTGTATTTCTATGTGTCGGATAACGGAAAAGGAATCCCGCAGGATAAGTTGGAATTTATTTTCGACAGGTTTGTTCAGGTTGAACTTGGGAAATACACGTGGTTACGAAGGTTCGGGAATTGGACTTTCGATTGTAAAAGCTTACACCGAAGCTTTAAAAGGAAATATCCAGATGAAATCGGAACTTGGCAAAGGAAGTACATTCCTTTTCTCTATTCCATATTCACCTGTAGTGGAAAGTTCTAAAATAGTCAGTATTAATGGAAACAAAAAAATGATGAAAACAAAACATACCATATTAGTTGCAGAAGATGATGAAGTGAACTTCTATTTTCTGGAAAGTATTCTTTCAAAAGAATTTCAATTGTTGCATGCTGTTAGTGGCGAAGAGATCATAAAATTATTTGCGGATAATCCTGAAATTTCAGTGATATTGATGGATATTAAAATGCCGGGTGAGTACGATGGCTATGAAACAACCAAAAAAATCAGAGAAACAGATCAGCAGGTTCCAATTATCGCTCAAACTGCTTATGCGATGGAATCGGATAAAGTGAAAGCGTTGGATGCTGGATGTAACGATTATATTTCGAAGCCTTACAACCCTGATAATTTAATTTCGTTGGTTAGAAAATATTGTGGGGGAAAAGAAAATAAAGTCAAAAGTGTGAAGACTTTACTGTAAGTTTATTTTTCGCATTTGAAAGAAAAATAATACCATTAATGTTTAGTTTAAGGTAAATTGTAAAAGAAGATGTCCAAAATGAACAAGATTGAGTATAGAGCGTCATCCTGAATTTATTTCAGGATCTCTTTATCAGCAAATTAAGATTTTGAAACAAGTTCAAAATGACGATAATACTTACTTTTTGAACAGCTTCTTTTGTACAACCCAAGCCCCAGGCCATATTAAAGTCACAAAACAAATAAGAAACTTTTCATTACGGATAGTTGTTGAAATACTGATTTGACTCAATAAATTTCCAATATAAAGAATTGAATTATGGCAACAATTATTAAGCCTGCAGAACTCGAATATGGCAATAATCCTTCTGCTCCAACGCAATTTGACTTACAAACAATACAGCCACGTTTGGCAAAGATGACTGACGCCAAACAACTGACTTTTGATATACGACGGTTAAACCCGGGCAAATATTCTTTTCCGTACCATTTTCACCGGAATTCGGAAGAATTAATGTATGTTATTTCAGGAGAAATGACTGTACGAACACCGGATAAATTAGAAGTTATTCATGCGGGAGAAATGGTATTTTTTGAATTGGGTGAAACCAGCGCGCACCAGTTTTATAATCATTCTGATTCGCCCTGTGTTTATCTTGACATCCGCACAAACATGGGTTTTGACCTTACGGAATATCCTGATTCTGAAAAAGTCAATGTTTTTCCTTTTGGTTTAACTTTTGAAAAAAGTACACAGGTTGAATATTTTAAAGGAGAAAGGAGATGTGGAAACAGTTGAAAAAGATGTTTGAAGGAAAAGTTAAAAGGATAATTCAAAGAACAAGTATAAAGACTGAATACATTCACTCTGTGATGACTGGGCTTGGAGTCTGACTACGATTATCTCTTAAAGTCAATTCTAATTCCCAAATCTAATGACAACATCATTAACCTACCTATAATTTTATTCAAAAAGAAATATATTTCCTAAAGATCCTAAAATTATTGGTTGACAAATTAAATATTTTTTATAACTTTGTCAACAAAAACCGTTTTGTTATGGATTCAGCAGATAAAAACATTCTTGGAGTTAGATTGAAACTAGCAAGAAAAATGGCTGGAATGTCATTGCAGAATTTATCAGACCTACTTCAGAACATAGTTACCAAACAGGCACTAAGTAAGTACGAGCAAGGTTTAATGAAACCGTCTAATGAAATAATCATTGCATTATCCAATGTTTTAAATGTAAAACCCGATTATTTTATTAAAGAAAAAATCTATTGAAATTGGCAATATTTCTTTTCGGAAAAAAGTAAATCTTCCTGTAAAGATTGAAGAATCAGTAATTGAGAAAGCTCGAGATTATGTGGAAAGATTTCTAGAAATTGAGAATCTTTTAGGGTATTGACAATAACTTTAAAAATCCTATAAAAAATTTATTGATTAATGATTATACAGATGCTGATAGAGCGTCTGAACAACTCAGAAAATCATGGGAACTTGGGCTTAACCCAATACCCAACATTACCCAAACGTTGGAGTTAAAAGGAGTCAAAATTTATTTAATTGATGAAGTAGATGAGATAGATGGAATTTCATTTATTGCCACGAATAATATCCCTGTTGTAGTTGTAAATATTAGGGCAAAATCAACCGAAAGAATTCGGTTTACCATTATCCATGAACTGGCACATCTAATTCTTAAGTTTGATGAAAAGACTAGGACTGACTCCAAATTAATTGAAAAATTATGTCATCGATTTTCCAGTAGCTTCCTGATACCTAATGGCAAATTGATCGAAATGATTGGGGGAACCACCGCCAATATGTTGCGATTAAAGAATTAATCTCAATAAAGGAATATTATGGCATATCTATTCGCGCTATAATTTACAGATTACGACAGCTGAATATCATTACTCAAACTTATTATAGCAAATGGATGGTGTACTTAAGTAAAACTTATGGGCAGAAAAATGAACCAGGCAATTATATTAACCGAGGAAAAGATTGAGCTTTTCGAAAGATTAGTTGACAGGGCTCTTTCAGAGGATTTTATCAGCATCAGTAAAGCTGCTGTATTACTAAACACGAGTATTAACAATATAAGAAAAGGATTGACCGGTGCCAGATAATAATAAAATATTAATCAATGATTCATGCATTCTTTTCGATTTAATCGACTTAAATTTAATTGATGATTTCTTTTGCCTTGAGTACTCTTTTTTTACAACCAATTTTGTAATACAAGAAATAAAATATGAAAATCAGGTTAGCAACTATTGAAAGATACATTTCAAAAGAAATTTTGAAAATTGATAACTTCGGCTACACTTGAATCTATTGAATTACTATATGATCATTATAATGGATTAAGCTATACTGATAGTTCTGTGTTGGAATTAGCGTTGAGGATGAAAGGTGTTTTATTAAGTTCTGATAAAAAACTTCGAAATATCTCAAAAAGTAAAAACCTAGAAGTCAGAGGATTATTATGGATAATTTATAAATTAGCTGAAAATAAGAATAATTTCTGTACAACATGCAAAAGAAGTCTTATTAGAATATCCGAAAGTAAATATAAGGGCACCAATAAAAGAAATTAAAAAGCTACTTGAAATATTAGAAAACATTAAAGGATGAAAGTGTTGCTCCTAAATACTCCATTATTTAAAAGAGTCCTACGGAAACTTCCGATGAAGATTCATTACCGCCATACGGATTAGGTTACATTGCAACAAATTTGCTATTAAATAATATTGAAGTAGAAATTATTGATGCAGTTGCTGGAAAGTTGAGCGTAGAAAGCCTTATTAATAAGATTGAGACAAAAAAACCTGACTTCCTGGGCCTTAATATCTTTACAACTAACTATGAAATTGTTAAGGATTTAGTAACCCGCATAAAAATAAAAACTCACATCATTGTTGGAAGCCTGGCCACCAAAACTCTTTATAAGGAAATATTGAAATGGGAAACAAATAATCAGATAGATATTGTGATCGGGGACGGCGAGTTAATAATGCCTGATTTGGTTAAAGGAATGATAAAGGATAAATGTTTTTATCAAAGTAACCACCGCAGAGTATTCAAAATTGACAAATTCTCCAAATATCACATCGATGAAATATCAAATATCCCATTGAATAGGGATTTTTTCTTAAATGAACCAAATATTAATATTTACAATCAACCAGAAGTAAATTTAATAACTAGCAGGGGTTGTATTTATAATTGTTCTTTTTGTGCTGCGGCACGATCACAAAACAAAGAATTCGGTGTAAGAGAAAGAAGTGTGCCGTCCATATTGGCAGAGCTAAATAAAATTGTTTTAAAATATCCTGAAGTTAATTCAATCAGAGTACTTGACGATTTGTTTTTAAAATCAAATGAATCAATAAAAAAAGCTTATAAAATTTTCTCCCAATTTAATTTGGAATGGCGTTCAATGGCTCATGTCAGAACATTTAGCAGAATTAAACAGGAATATTTGAGTTCTTTGAAAAAAAGCGGATGTAAAGAATTGTTTATTGGCATTGAATCCGGTTCACCTAAAATTTTGAAAAGTATTCATAAAACTGATAATGTTGTGCTGATAAAAAAGAACTTGTCAAAATTATTTAAAGTAGGAATTGATATTAAAGGCTACTTTATTTTTGGATTTCCTGAAGAAACTGAACAGGATGCTCGAATGACTTATAACTTGGCGATGGATTTAAAAGAAGATTCAATAAAATATGGTGCTAATTTCAGGACAAGTGTGTTCCAGTTTCGTCCTTATCATGGAACAGAAATATATGAAAAATTAAGTAAAAGACACCCAGGGTTTCACAACGAATCTGTTTCTCAAAACAAAGAATTATCGAAGTTGATTGGACGAGAACAATTTAATTTCCATTCGAATAATTATTCAAATATTAGTTTGGATACTATACATGATTATATTTGTAAAACAAATATGATCCAATGGAACAAACCGAGACATTAATTCAGACATTCATTGATACCAATAATAGAAGAAGATGTTTAGCATGTGGGTTAAATTTGAATCAACTTCCGGTTTTAGATCATCAACAAAAATCACATATTTTTTGGGTAGGACTTTCATCTGTGTTAATTGCAGAGAATGAAGTAAAAAAGCCTTTATCTCCTCATACAAGATCTGGAGCTCTTATTAAATCTATTGAAGAACCATTCAAAAATGAAATTTCCTTTTATAAAACAAACGTTGTAAAATGCTTACCGTTGCAAAACGAGAAAATAAGGTATCCAGTGAAACATGAAATGGAAAAATGCTATCCCAATCTTGAATTTGAAATTGAGGAACTAAAGCCATCAATCATATTCTTATTAGGGAAACAAGTAGCAAATTTCGTATTAGGAAAACATGCCATTAAAGTTGAATCTTTAAGTGAAGAATTTGTCTATGAAAAATTTAAAATTAATGACATCCTTTATGTCCCTGTTCACCATCCATCGTTTATTTTAGTCTATAAAAGAAAATTCATAGAAAACTATAGGAAAGGCATCTCTGCTCTTTTTGATGAAGTGTTAATTCCTGAATATTTAGAGATTTAATAACAGCACAAAAAAACCGGCCACTATTCAGCAACCGGTTTCAATATTTTATCTCAGTTTATCGGACTTAAAAAGTCCGACACCGATCTTTTCCTCTTTAGAGTGACAAAAAAGAAGCTTTTACAATCCAAGTTTTTCTTTTACCAACTCTGGAATTTCGCCTGGTTCTTTGGCTACCGGCACTCCGGCAGCATTAAAAGCCTTAATTTTTTCTTCCGCAGTACCCGAGCCACTGGAAATAATAGCTCCGGCGTGTCCCATTCGTTTTCCGGGAGGAGCCGACTGACCTGCAATAAATGCAACAACCGGTTTTGTCATTTTCTCCTTAATAAACTGGGCAGCCTGTTCTTCTGCATCGCCACCAATTTCACCAATTAAAACAACAGCTTCTGTTTCCGGGTCATTTTCATACATTTCAAGCAGGTCCTTAAAATACAATCCTGAAACTGAATCGCCGCCGATCCCAACACAAGTTGTTTGTCCCAATCCACTTTCGGTTAACATGTTAACCACTTCGTAAGTAAGGGTTCCTGAGCGTGAAATCAGACCAACATTTCCTTTTTTGAAGATCATTCCCGGCAAAATACCAATCAGGCATTCGTCAACAGTGATCAATCCCGGACAATTTGCACCCACCATTTTAGTTCCATTTTTCTTCAAAACAGGAGTTACTTTAATCATATCCTGAACCGGAACTCCTTCGGTAATACAAATTACAAGTTCAACACCTGCATAACTGGCTTCCATTATGGCATCCGCTGCAAAAGGCGCCGGCACAAAAATTACGGAAGCATTGGCTCCGGTTGCTTTTACAGCTTCTTCAACTGTATTGAAAACCGGAACTCCTTCAACTTCAATTCCTCCTTTACCAGGTGAAATACCACCAACAATATTGGTTCCGTAAGCTTTCATTTTACTGGTATGGAAACCACCGTCTCGACCGGTAATTCCCTGTACAATGACTTTAGTATCTTTATTTATTAATATGCTCATTACTTTTGACTTTAATCTTTGACTTAATCTTTCTACTGTTGACTTAATTCGATGGCTTTTTGGGCTGCTTCGCTCATGGTTGAAACGGTTGGCAAGCCATAATCTTTAATAATCTGTAAGCCTTCTTTTGCATTGGTACCTGAAAGACGGATCACAATCGGAATATCAGTTTTAATTTCTTCAAGCGCAGTAACCAGTCCGCGTGCAACATCATCGCAACGGGTAATTCCGCCAAAAATATTGATCATCACTGTTTTTACATTTTTGTCACCCAACAGGATGTTCATGGCTTCCACTACTTTCTGTGGATTGGATGAACCACCGATATCGAGGAAATTAGCCGGATCGCCACCGTACAACTTTATCATGTCCATAGTAGCCATTGCCAGACCGGCGCCGTTTACCATACACCCGATATTTCCATCGAGTTTAATGTATGAAAGTCCTTTTGCAGAAGCTTCAATTTCTTTCCTTTCATCCTGTGTAACTTCCCGCATACTTAAAATTTCCGGCTGGCGGAAAAGTGCATTGTCATCAAAATTCATTTTACCGTCGAGTGCAAGTACTCTTTTATCAGGCGTTAAAACCAATGGATTGATTTCAGCCAGTGACGAATCGGTGTCAACATACAACTTGTAAAGATTTACAAGAATAGCAGCAGCCTGACGAACTTCTTTCGGGTCGGAGAACAACTGCAACGCAACTTTACGTGCCTGCCAATCCATTAATCCCATTGTTGCATCAATTGGTATTTTAATGATTTTCTCCGGTGAATTTTTGGCAACTTCTTCGATTTCCACACCGCCTTCTGCACTAATCATCAAGGTTACCGACTTTGTGTTACGGTCGTTGATCAAACCAACATAAAATTCCTTTTCAATGTCAACAGCATCAGCAACCAGCACTTTTTCAACCGTTAATCCTTTGATGGTCATTCCAAGAATTTCATCGGCTTTTTCAATTGCTTCAGCTTTTGTTCTTGCAAGTTTCACACCGCCTGCTTTTCCTCGTCCTCCGGCATGAACCTGTGCTTTTACCACACGCAGTTTGTCGTCATCAGATACTTTCTTTTTAACCTCGTCAACCGAATGACAAACTTCGCCATCCGGAACAGGAATCCCGTACTTCCTGAATAAATTTCGGGCCTGATATTCGTGAATCTTCATTGTATTAAATTATTTGTTTTTAAAATCCGATGCCAAATTTCTGTCCGGCTCCGAATTCCTATTTAAATCTTATCGTTTACGATTCTTTTGTCCGGGTTTCTTTCCATCGAATATTCGAATAAAAAGGCTTAAAAAACAATGGGCAAAAGTAAGAATTATTTACACATCGAGAACTATAAATATGTTGGTTTTTTATGACTTTTAACACGTAAATACAGTATTCTGCGTTAGACAAACATGTAAAAGATATTCACCCTCATAAACAGGTAAATTTTTTTCAATTAGATTTGCAAAATAATTCAATAAAAATGACAGATATATTTCGCCGGGTTATCGACCAGGAAGCACAAGCCATCAAAAATATTCCTGTTAATGAAAATTTTCAGAAAGCAATTGATTTAATTTTTCACCGCGTGCATGAAAAAAACGGGAAACTGGTTGCCAGTGGCATGGGAAAGGCCGGGCAGATTGCCGCTAATATCGCCACAACATTCAGCTCTACCGGAACGCCGGCAGTGTTTTTACATCCCAGCGATTCGCAACATGGGGACTTAGGTATCATTCAGAAAAATGACATTTTATTGTTGATTTCAAATTCAGGAAAAACACGTGAAATCATCGAACTGGTTGACCTGGCAAATAATCTTCATCCCAGCTTACCACTGATCGTAATTTCCGGAAATCCGGAAGGCATGCTGGCAAAAGCCGCCGATGTTTATATTCCAACCGGCAACCCACCCGAAGTCTGCGTGTTAGGTTTAACACCCACTACATCAACTACAGTGATGACAGTTATTGGCGATGCGCTGGTAGTTTCAATGATGGAAAAAATCGGATTTACAAGTGAAGATTATGCCAAGCGTCATCACGGAGGTTATCTGGGAGATAAATCGAGGGAACAGGCAAGATTGAAAAAGTAGGCAGTGTTCAGTTTCTGTTTACTGTAAATCAAAAATTTATAAATGAGAATTTTAAAAGAAAATACGGTTGGGTTGATCATTGATATTCAGGAACGGTTGTTCCCGGTAATGTACAAAAAAGAGAGATTTCTGGAAACTACAACAACGTTGATTGAAGGATTGAAACAGCTGGAAATACCGCTTTTACTTACCCAGCAATATACAAAAGGATTGGGTGAAACCATACCCGAAATCCAATCACTGCTCTCCCCTTTTAAAGCAATAGAAAAAAGAGTTTTTAGCTGTTGCGATGAACCGGCAGTTATACAAAAACTTTCGGAATTAAAAGCCAAAAATGTTATTATTTGCGGAATTGAATCACATGTTTGTGTTCTACAGACTGCCGTTGATTTAAAAGAAGCAGGATTTAATCCGATTGTTGTAATGGACTGTGTTTCATCACGCAACCCGGAAAGCGTTGAACTGGCCAAAGAACGTTTTCGTTTCGAGGAAATTTTGATGACTTCCATGGAATCTATTCTTTTTGAGCTGACACGTTCTTCAGCAGCTTCTGAATTCAAAACTATTTCAAAACTGGTAAAGTAAATAACATGCTCGAAATTTGTGCCATCGCTTCAGGAAGTAACGGAAACTGCTATTACATTGGAAATAAAAACGATGCAATTTTGATTGATGCCGGTATCTCCTATAAAATGATTATGTCCCGGATGAAAGAAAAAGGGTTGCAAACTGAAAAAGTGAAAGCACTGTTTATTTCACACGAACATACTGACCACATGCGGGGGGCAAGAGTTACCGGAAAAAGGCTCAACATTCCGGTTTATGTTACTGCCAAAACTTATGACGGTGCTTACAAAAACATTCGTCCTGATTATCCCCGTTTCTTTACTCCGGGGGAAGAAATTCAAGCCGGTGAATTTAATGTGGTTTCTTTTCTGAAAAATCATGATGCTTCGGAACCTTGTTCTTTTCGTATTGAATATGAAGGGAAAAATATAGGCGTTTTTACAGATATTGGTGAACCGTGTGAAAGAGTAACAAAAAATCTGGGTCAGTGCGACGCTCTTTTTCTGGAAACCAATTATGATGAAAAAATGCTTTTCGAAGGGAGATATCCCTGGTTTCTTAAACAGCGGATCTCTTCCATGCACGGGCATTTATCAAACCGGCAGGCATTTGAGTTGCTTGATAAACATGCAGGTAATCATTTGAAATGCGTTTTTCTCAGCCATATTTCAAAAGAAAATAATTCGCCTGAAATTGCCTTTAACGAAATCAGTCCTTTGGAAACCCGCTTCCTGGTAAAATTAACTTCACGCTATGAAGCAGGTGAAGTTTTTCAATTATAAGATTTCTGATGAGCAGATTTCTCCTTACATTTCGAAATGACAGATGCCACGTCAGTTATTCAGCAAATTATCGCTAAGTGCCTGAAGCGTTTGTTTTTTGCGCGATGTTGGAACCAGCACTGAAATATTATAACGACTTCCACCGTAAGAAATCATTCGGATCGGGATGCCGTCAAGTGCATTAAAAACTTTCGAAGCAAAACCTTTTTCTACCTGAATAATGTCGCCTACAATACAAATAATCGACATATTTTCATCTATCTCAACGGTTCCAAATTGATCCAGCTCTGCCCGAATCTGGTTCAGGTTTTTGGTATTGTCGACCGAAAGTGAAACTGCTACCTCGGAGGTAGAAATCATATCAATTGGTGTTTTATATTTCTCAAAAATCTCGAATACATTCTTCAGAAATCCATAAGCCATTAACATACGCCCGGAACGAATTTTAACCGCTGTTATTCCGTCTTTGGCAGCAACCGCCTTTATTCCGGACCCGTCCGATTCCGAAGTAATTAGTGTTCCACTATCAGATGGATTCATCGTGTTTTTCAATCGAACCGGTATATTGTGAACACGTGCCGGCAACACGGTTTGCGGATGAAGTATTTTTGCTCCGAAATAGGCCAGCTCAGCAGCTTCATAAAATGAAAGTTGTTCAATTTTTTTAGTGTTCTCCACAAACCTAGGGTCGTTATTGTGGAATCCATCAATATCTGTCCATATCTGGATTTCCTCTGCATCGATGGCAGCACCTATCAACGATGCAGTATAATCGCTGCCGCCCCGCTGCAAATTATCGATATCTCCGTCAGCATTCCGGCAAATAAAACCCTGGGTAACATAATACTGTGCTTCACCGGCTTCTTTCATCACTTTTTGCAGATTTTTCCGGATTGCCTGTGAATCGGCTGCTTTTTCTTCATCAATACGCATAAAGTCCAGGGCAGGAATCAATTTGACATCGAAACCATTTTCTTCCATTAAAATAGTAAATAGTTGTGTTGACATCAGTTCACCCTGTGCAAGAATTGTATTTTCGCGTGTTAAATCGAACTTGCCAGATGTAAATGAACGAATGGTTTCAAAACTTTCCCTAATCACAATTAAGCCACGTTTTTTATTTTCATCCGTTGCAAAAAGGTCATCTACAACCTTTTTATATTTTGCCTCTAGTTTACCAATACAAATAAAGGTAGTGTCTTTGTTCTTTTTATATAGATAATTCGAAATCTCAACCAACGAATTAGTTGTCCCTGACATCGCCGAAAGAACTACAATCTTTTGTTCGCCATCAGCAATTAGTTTTATTACCGCCCTCATATTTTCAGACGATCCGACCGATGTTCCACCAAATTTTAAAACCTTCATATTCCTTTTCTGTTCAACGTACTAATTGGGTGCAAATATGATTATTTTTATGTGATAATAAAACTGTCAGAAATTATTTGACGCAGATTAATACGGTTGTTTTAAATCTATTTTATTCAAAATTACTCCTGCCAAATTTTTCCAAAACAAACTGTACCAGATCTTTTCCTGAAGGATCGACAATACCGATTTCAGGAGCATAAACAACTGCTTCCAAGCCTACCTCTTCAGCTTTGTCCTTTAGTGCTTTGGCATGGTTTGGATGATGGTTTAGTTCATCCAATGTGGTTGGAATTCCGCCTTTTTGTTTATTAAAAACAAAAAACGGCGCAGAATTTTTATTCATTCTTGAGCGGAAATCAAGTTCTTTCCTGATTATTTCAGCATCGGGCGTGTTCAAATTTTTTGCTGTTTTAAAACCAAATGCCCGTGCTATAGCCAACTGTTTTTCGGGCGAACTATCTTCAGGTAATCCTATTATTGCATTCCACTGATAAACATCGTAAGTTGATTGTGTTGCAAATGCCCCGGCACAAGTCAGCCGGGTTGACTCGCGTAAAACCGGATCTTCATTTTCAGGATCAGCCATATCATCAGAAAATGCAAGCCAGAGCGCAGTACCAGCCCCTGCTGATCCACCAGTACAAGCTATTTTTTTCTTATCAATATTATACTTTTTCGCATGATAACGTATGTATTGCAAACAACGTTTTGAATCATTCATACTGCTCAGTATTCCGTAAGGAGGTTCGTTCATGAACCGGTAATTGATTACGGCTACCGAAACTCCGGAATCGAGGAACCGAACCAGGTCTTCGGAAGCATAATATTTCGATTTATCGCCACCAATAAAACCTCCTCCATGAATATAAATCACAAGTGGTGTGGGCTTTCGCAAATCTGCCAACCAAATATCAAAATTATTTCGCGGATGTTGACTGTATTTTTCATCCACAAAAGTTGCGCTCTCTCCCCTCACATTTACCGGTTTCGGTAAAATTTCCGAAAAACTCATCTGTTCCTTTTCAAATTTGGCAACAAAAATAGGATTATTCGAAAATGGTACAAAAATTTTAATCTTTTGAATATTAAATATGAATTTGGTATTAAAAACTTCCGAATATGGAATGCTTTTCAGAGTTGAAGAAAATGGTACTGTAAATGTTGAATCCTTCTTTATTTGTAAATAACTTGCGATCAATATGAAGCACTGGCTGACCACTTTTCAAACGAAGCAATTCCTTTATTTTTTTGTCGGGTTTAATCGCTTTTAATTTTTGCTCACCACCAATAATTTCTATCTGATAGTTCTTCCTTAAAATATCGAACAACGATTTATTTTCAAAGGAACGATTGGCAATTCTTGGCAAATAAATGTTGGGCAAATGATTAATATCGTAAAAAACAGGAGCCTCATCCACAAAGCGCAAACGTTCCATGTAAACACAACCTGATTCCATTTCAGTTGCGGAAAGCTCAAAAGGAAAAACTTCGGGCCAGGGCCTTATTACCGGTTTTTGTAAAATATCGGTTTTAAGATAACGTACCCCAACCGCTGAAGCTGTGCCGGAAATAGACAAAATCCCGATACTCTGTGGTGGCTTTCTTACAATACTTCCCTTACCTTGTTTCTTTACAATGAAACCGTCCCTCACAAGTGAGTCCAATGCATGACGTACAGTGGGCCGTGTTATTTCATATGAAGCACACAACTCATTTTCAGATGGCAGCAAACTACCTTCCTGGTAAATTCCCGAAACAATATGTTTCCGAAGTACTTCGTACAATTTTCTGTATTGAGGAATGTTTTCCATTTCTGCCCCGAAATTAAAAAAAAATTAAAACATATAAAACAACTTGTAAATACAAGTTAAAAAATATATTTTTACATCGTCAAAAATAATTACGTTAATATATATTGATCTTCAATTATTTATATTTTTTTGACTATAATATATTTGTATTAACAAGTAACAATAAAATATGGCAATACCAGTAGTTATGCCACGGCAGGGACAATCGGTTGAAACTTGTATTCTGGGGCAATGGTATAAATCAATTGGCGAAGAAGTAAAAGAAGGCGATCTTCTTTTTTCATACGAAACTGACAAAGCTTCTTTTGAAGAAGAAGCCAAAGCAGATGGATTTCTGCTAGCTACTTTTTTTGAGGAAGGTGATGAAATTCCGGTGTTAACAAACATTGCGGTTATTGGCCAAAAAGATGAACCGGTAGAAGAATTTCGCCCGGGAACATTTGCTGAAAGTGAGCCGGGAAAACCCGAACCTGACTTGATGGAAGAAACTTCCAAAGTAATTGAGTTTGAAATTGAAAACACTGAAGCCGGCCACAAGGTTCGTATTTCTCCATTAGCTAAAAATATGGCCAAAAATCTTGGTGTTGACATTTCAAAAATAAAAGGAACTGGTCCTCAAGGAAGAATTATTGCACGTGATATTAAAATTGCGGAACCAAAACCTGATTCAACGGATGTAATTTCTTCAGGCGATGATTTCGAAATAAAAAGTATTCCGAATATCCGGAAGCTCATCGCCACTGCCATGCACCAGTCGCTGCAGAATTCGGCTCAACTGACACATCATTTAAGTGCCGATGCAAGGCAGATTTTGAGACTCAGAAAGAAATACAAAAAAGAATATTCTGAAGGTAAAATTGCGCAGAACGTGACCATTAATGACCTGGTGTGTTACGCAGTAATTAAAACATTAAAAATTTATCCGCAGGTAAACGCGCACTATCTGGGTGACAAAATGAAATGGTTTAAAAAAGTGCATCTAGGTTTGGCAGTTGATACTGACCGTGGATTAATGGTACCTGCTCTTAAAAATGCAGATGATTTTTCGCTTGCCAGTCTATCAAAAGAGTTACAACAACTTGCTATACAAGCTCGAAGCGGAAACATTAATCCCGATTTATTAAATCCGGAAGCCGCCAGTTTTACCGTTTCAAATCTTGGAAATTACGGCGTAGAAATGTTTACCCCGGTAATTAATTTACCACAGACTGCCATTCTTGGGGTTTGCACAATAATTCCTCGGCCAAAAGAAATCGAAGAAGGAGTTTACGGTTTTGTCCCGATGATCGGGCTTTCGCTCACTTATGATCATCAGGCACTTGACGGCGGTGAAGCCACCCGCTTTTTAGCAGAAATAAAAAGCCAGATCGAGAATCTGGAAGTTTAATGTCTAAAGTTTAAAGTTCAAAGTTTAAAGTAAAGAACATGGCAACATTTAAAAGTTTTGAGGAAATATTGGCATGGCAAAAAGCCAGAGATCTTTGTAAACTGATTCATCATTATACTTTAAAGGAAACCTTTTCAAGAGATTTTAAACTGGTAGGTCAAATTAAAAGTTCTTCAGGTTCTGTAATGGACAATATCGCTGAAGGATTTGAGAGAGGCGGAAATAAAGAATTTATTCAGTTTCTGTTTATTTCAAAAGGCTCTGCAGGTGAAACCCGTTCTCAACTTTATCGTGCATTAGATAATGAATATATTTCAGAAAAGGAGTTCGAAAAGGCTTTTAATCTGGCAGAAGAAGCAGGTAGGTTAACGGGAGGTTTAATAAATCATTTAAGTTCAAGTGAAATTAAAGGAACAAAATATAAATAATTGAAATAAATAAGTTTATTCAGAGCGCAACTTTAAACCCGAAATTTTAAACTTTAAACTCAGAAAGATGCCAAAGAATCAATTCATAAATCCTGAAGAAGTAAGAAAACCACGTCAACTGGAATTTAAACCGGTACCAATAAATCAATACAATAAAACCATCGAAGAAGAAAAGGAAAATTTCTCAAAAGATGATTTTATGCGAATATTTCATGACATGGTAGTCATTCGTGAATTTGAAACCATGCTGAACCTGATTAAGACACGTGGGGAATACAATGGAATTCCATATAATCATCCTGGTCCGGCACACCTTTCTATCGGACAGGAAGCCGCTGCGGTTGGAATGGCTTACACACTTGATATGGATGATTTTATTTTTGGTTCACATCGTAGTCATGGGGAAATTTTGGCCAAAGGATTATCTGCCATTGCAAAATTGGATGATGAAACCCTTGAAAATATTATGGAAAACCATTTCGATGGGAAAACACTTGGCCCCGGTAAAAGCTGGTCATAAAGGTACAACCAAAGAACTGGCAATAAAATTCCTTCTTTACGGAACACTTGCTGAAATTTTTGCACGCGAAACCGGATTTAACAAAGGACTGGGTGGTTCGATGCACGCTTTCTTTATACCGTTTGGGGTTTATCCAAACAATGCGATTGTTGGAGGTTCCGGTGATATTTCAGTAGGCGCAGCGTTATACAAAAAAGTAAATCGCAAAAAAGGAATTGTAGTAGCTAACATTGGTGATGCTTCAATGGCCTGCGGCCCGGTTTGGGAAGGACTTACTTTTGCCACCATGGACCAGTTTACGGAACTTTGGGAAGGTGATATTAAAGGTGGGCTACCACTGATTGTGAGCATCATAAACAATCAATATGGAATGGGAGGACAAACCTGTGGCGAAACCATGGGCTATGAAGTTGCTGCCAGAATTGGTGCTGGATTAAATAAAGATCAAATGCATGCCGAACGTGTTGACGGGTATAATCCATTAGCCGTAATTGATGCTTACAAACGAAAACGAAAAATAATTGAAGAAAAAAGAGGGCCTGTTCTGCTCGATGTTCTGACCTATCGTTATAGTGGTCACTCCCCTTCCGATGCTTCTTCATATCGGTCGAAAGAAGAAGTTGAAGCATGGGAAAAACAGGATTCGATTGTTTGGTTTGCCAGTGAACTGGAAAAAGCGGGCATTGCCCAAAAAAATGAATTGGAAGCAATCAAGAAAAATACAACGGAACTGGTTACAAATATACTCAAACTGGCTATCGATGATGAAGTCTCGCCACATATGGATATGAAAAAATATCCGAATCTTATTGGTGAAATGATGTTCAGCAACCAGCGCTATGGACAAAATGGAAGATCGTCCGGTAGAAGTGAATCATCCGATGGAAGAAAATCCACGGGTTAAACAACTAGCTACCAAAGAGCGGTTTATGTTTGACGAAGATGGGAACCCACATTCAAAAATAAAAACATACGGGTTACGCGACGGAATATTTGAAGCTATCATCGACCGGTTTTATAAAGATCCAACACTTATTGCTTATGGTGAAGAAAACCGTGACTGGGGCGGTGCATTTGCCGTTTATCGCGGACTGACCGAAGCACTTCCATACCATCGGTTGTTCAACTCTCCGATTTCAGAAGGCGCCATTGTTGGAACTGCCATTGGATATGCCATGTGTGGTGGTCGGGTGATTCCGGAAATTATGTACTGCGACTTTTTAGGGCGTGCCGGTGATGAAGTATTTAATCAGCTTCCGAAATGGCAGGCAATGAGTGGAAACCTAATTAAAATGCCCGTTGTGCTGAGAGTTTCCGTGGGCTCAAAATATGGGGCACAACATTCGCAAGACTGGACTGCACTGGCCGCCCATATTCCCGGATTAAAAGTGGTATTTCCTGTTACTCCTTATGATGCAAAAGGATTGATGAACAGCGCATTGCAGGGAACCGATCCGGTGATTTTCTTTGAAAGCCAGCGTATTTACGATATTGGCGAAATGTTTCACGAAGGCGGTGTTCCTGAAGATTATTATGAAATCCCGCTGGGTGAGCCCGATGTAAAAAGAGAAGGAAATGATATCACCATTTTAACCATTGGGGCAACATTATACCGCGCTCTGGATGCAGCAAAAATTCTTGAGGAAAAATATAATCTCTCTGCAGAAGTTATCGATGCCCGTTCGTTGGTACCGTTCAATTACGAACTTGTTATCGAATCGATAAAGAAAACCGGACGGATTGTTATTTCCGGAGATGCTTCGGCTCGTGGATCATTCCTTCGCGATCTCGCTTCCAACATAACCGAGCTGGCTTTTGATTATCTCGATGCACCTCCTGTAGTGGTTGGTTCACGCAACTGGATCACGCCGGCACATGAACTGGAAGATTATTTCTTTCCACAACCGGAGTGGATCATCGATGCTATTCATGAAAAAATACTACCGCTGGAAGGACATGTTTGTGAAAATGATTTTTCGGAAGCAGAACAGCTCGACAGAAATGCCAAAGGAATTTAGAGTCCGGCGATTTTTGACCACATACGGAAATAAAAAATTTGGCTCAGCAAAAGTCGGATTTTTTGTTCCATTATTCTGAATAACTTAAAAATCAGGTTCATTGAAATAGAATATTTGTAATTTCACTCCCGATTTATCATCTTCTAAAATCAGACAGAGGTTATTAATTGCAATTTTCTTATGACTTGAAAAACAAATATTATGAATGGCGATGAGGGATTAAATCGGGATTTAAAGAGAAAGTTAAGCGAACTACAGGAAAAATATCATGCTTTAGAAAAAAAATATAACACAGAAAAAACAAACCACGAGCAAACGGCTAATACACTCACTTCAAGCATGAAAAGATACCGGCCAATTTTTAATCGGCCAATGACGCCATTTTTTTAATGGCATCAGAAAAATTTATTGATTGTAATAATGTCTTTGAAAATGTTTGGAGTAGAAGATAAGAATGAAATTATTATGCATTCACCGGTTGAATTCTCTCCTGAGAAACAACCTGATGGATCTTCATCGGCAGAAAAAGCTAAAAAATTAATTACAGAAGCATACGCAGGTATTCCAAAAAAATTCTACTGGAAGCACTATCGGAAAGATGGTTCCCTCTTTGATGCAGAAGTCTCTTTAACCTGTATTGAGTTAAATGGTGAAAATTATCTTCTTTCAATTGTACGCAATATTACGGAAAGAAAAGTTGCAGAAAAAGCACTTAAAGAGAGCGAAGAGAAATATCGGTTCTTATTCGAAAACGTTCAGGACATATATTATAAAGCAGACCTGAATGGAAATATTATTGATATAAGCCCGTCAGTAGAAATTTATTCGCAATATTCCAAAGAAGATTTACTGGGGAAAGATGTGACTGATCTCTACAAAAACAGGGAAGATCAGGCATTGTTTGTTTCAAACTTAAATAAATACGGGGTAGTAAATGACTACGAAATTCTTTTAAGATCGAAATATAATGAGTTTAAATATGCTTCTATAAATGCGCGTTTGGTAAAAGATTCTGAGAATAATCAACAATTTATTGTTGGAGCCTTAAGAGACATTACCGAACGTAAACATATGGAAGAAGAACTTATTAAAGCGCGAGATAAACCAGAACAAAGGATCGTTTAAAATCTGCTTTTCTGGCCAATATAAGTCACGAAATCAGAACCCCTATGAATGGGATTATGGGATTTGCCCATCTGCTGAAAGAACCAGACCTTTCCGGCGAAAACCACAAAATTTATAAACTTCACCGATTGAGCGGCGAAAGAATGCTAAACATTATTAATGAAGTTATCGACATCTCAAAAATTGAATCGGGGATGGTGGTTACCAACATTTCAGAAGTCAATTTAACGAGGTTATTGAATATGTTTTTAACCTGTTGTATTTGGAGGCCAGACAAAAAGGACTGGATATGTTTTTTAAATGCGAACTTCAAACTCCAAAAGCAATTATTAAAACAGATAAGGAAAAGTTTATTGCCATTTTTACCAACCTGGTGAAAAATGCCATTAAATATACCGATAAAGGTTTTATTGAATTTGGCTATGAGTTGCAAAACCAGGATGCTGACAGACCGGAAATTTCAACTGAAGATTTCAATTTTTATGTCAAAGATTCAGGTATTGGAATTCCCAAAGAAAAACAAACAGTTATTTTTGAACGTTTTATTAAAGCCGACATTGAAGACAGGGAAGCTAGGCAAGGTGCCGGACTCGGGCTTTCGATCACAAAAGCGTATATTGAAATGTTAGGTGGAAAAATTGATGTTGAAAGTGATTTGGGAATAGGATCAATATTTCATTTTTCATTTAGTGAAAATATCTCCTGGCCGCAAATGATGAAACCAAACATCATTAGCCATAACACACAAATCAAAAATAACATCAGTGGCTGTTAAACATCTTAATTGCGGATGATGATGAAGTTTCTGTGCAACTCTTGAATTATTTTCTAAACAGCGATGATAAGAAAATTCATAGCGTAGTTTCCGGGGAAAAGGCAATCCAGTTCTGCAAAGACAACCCCGATGTTGACTTAATCCTGATGGATATAAAAATGCCGGATATGAGTGGACTGGAAGCAACAAAACAAATCAGGGTATTCAATAAAAATGTGATTATTATTGCGCAAACAGCATTTGCATTATTAGGAGACAAAGAAAAAGCGCTGCAGGCAGGTTGCAACGATTATATTCCAAAACCCATAATAAAAGATGTTCTTTATAAACTTATTGAGAATTATTTTAAGAGAAAACAAGTTTAATAAATTTCTAAAAATTGACCTGCCTGAAACACAGCTCTCCAGCAAATAACGTAATCGCTATGTGATTTTTTTAAAGAGGTTAAACAAAAAGATTTCAGAAAAATTTTTTATTTGAAATGTTTTAAAACGCCGATAAATAGCAACACCCACCCGGCAATAAAACTAAGGCCTCCCAACGGAGTTATCGCTCCTAAACTTTTCATACCGGTTATTGCTAATGAATATAAACTTCCTGAAAATAAAATGATGCCTGCCGAAAGCAAAATTGCCGACCATTTTAAGTAACCTGATGGCATTGACAGTGATAATACACCAATCAGTAATAATCCCAGCGCATGATAAAAATGATACTCAACTCCGGTTTTATAAATCTGCATCATTTCTTCTGAAAGATGACTTTTTAAACCGTGCGCACCAAAAGCGCCAATGCCAACTGCAAAGACTAAAAACACGGAGGCAGTCATCAATATGGTTTTGCTCATTGTAGTTATTTTACATTTACTGAAGTAAACAAATAAATTTTCTGTAGGTTTGAATCATTCGTCTATTATTTATTTTCCGTGTTAAATGATCAATGAAAATTAAAAGCCCGGCCATATTTATAATATTTTTATTTTTTACCGGATATTGTTACGCACAAAATCCTAAGAATGAATTATATATTCTGTTTTATAAATAAGAAAGATGGAATGTTTAAAGCTCAGGATAGTTCTTATTATTTCACAATAAAACCTGACAGAGCATTTTGGTATGGATTTAAGCCGGATAAAAGTTCTATAATTATGTCTAAAAGAGAGTTTGGCATTAAGGAAGAACCCTTAAGAGATAATAAATGGTTAAGGCACTTGGCCGTAAATTTTCCGGATTCATTAAGAAATAAACCTAACATTTATATTGTTGAAGAGATTGATAATAAACGTTACAAGTTGGCACATGTTAAACATTTTATAGCAATAGAGTGAACCATTTTGGACTTAAATAAGTATCAGTTATAAAATTAGTTCTAATACGGATTCCATCTCCTTGAGGAGATGGAATCACTTTTTGCAGTATTCCCTCATATAGTTGACAACAAAACACAGAATTCAGCATCTTTATGACACCGCTTCCAATTATGTTATAAAAAAAACAGGACACCAAAGGACAGCCCGATTCAGCTGCTTTTATTAATTTGCATTGAAATTTAATTTCAGTTTAATGGCAAAAAACAATAGCATATTTTCCTCATTTCCACCTCCTGAAAACAAAAAAACCGGTTCCCGATATTAACGGGCACATTCACACGCCGCATTCATTCAGCGCATTTTCAAGTATTGAACAACCATTTAAAATGGCAAACAAGGAAGGTGTTTCTTTACTGGGAATTAACGATTTTTATACTACCGACGGATATGATGAATTTGCAAAGCAGGCGCAAAAACATCAGGTTTTTCCATTATTCAATATCGAATTTATGGCGTTGCAAAATGATTTGCAGGAAGCCGGAATTCGGGTAAATGACCCAAACAACCCGGGTCGTACTTATTTCAGTGGAAAAGGCTTGCGGCAACCGGCAAAAATGAGCAATGCCTCTTTTCAAAAAATAAAAGATCTGCAGACAGAAAGTAACCGGCAGACTTATGAAATGGTTGAAAAACTGAATATTTTCTTTGCTGAAAATAATATCGATATTCAGTTTGATGCCGCTGAACTTCAACGGCGATTGGCAAAGAACCTGTTCCGCGAAAGACACATCGCACAGGCAATTCGAATTGCAGTGTTTGAAAAAGAGGAAGCCGATCTTGGAAGAGCAGCTTTGTTAAATTCTATTTTTCAGGGGAAAATGATAAAATCTGCTATCGACGATGTGGCCGGGCTTGAAAATGAAATTCGTGGCAACTTGTTAAAAGCCGGTGGCGCTGCATTTGTGCCGGAAGATCCTAAAACATTTCTTTCACTCGACGAGGTTATCGAAATAATTATTGATGCCGGGGGAATTCCCTGCTACCCCGTTTTGCTTGATTTCGGAAATGGCAACTTTACCGATTATGAAGCGGACAAAGAAAAGCTACTTCAGGAGTTAATAAAGAATGACGTTTATTCTGTTGAAATGATCCCGGAAAGAAATAGCAACCATGTACTAAAAGATTATGTAACTTACTTCCACAAAAACGGATTTATAATCACTTTTGGCAGCGAGCACAACACCCCACAACTCGACCCAATGAAACTCAGTTGCGAAGGAAATGAACTCGATGATGAACTAAAAAAAATAAATTACGAAGGTGCAGCGATTATCGCAGCTCATCAGTATTTAAAGGCGAATGAAAAGGAAGGTTATTTAAAAGGCAGAAAAGCCAAAACAGAAGAAAAAAAACACTTTATTGAATTGGGCAAAGCAGTGATTGAAAAATTTCGAACAATCTAAAATGAAATAAAACTCTGTGTTTCTCTGTGATCCCGATAATTATCGGGACTCTGCGTCCTCTGTGGTTAGAAAAATAAACACAAAGTACACGGAGAATACACAGAGGTTCAAAGAGAAAAAATAAAAAATCATGAATCAGGGTGTAAAAGATTTAGTTGACATTTCAAGATACTACGGACAAAAGAAACAATTTGTAATTGCCGGAGGAGGAAATACATCGTTCAAGGATGAAGATAATTTGTGGATAAAAGCAAGTGGTATTAGTTTAGGCGATATCGATGAAAACGGGTTTTGCGTACTTAACCGTAAAAAGCTCAACGAGATTCCGCAGCAACAATTTTCCGAGGATTCCGCAACACGTGAAGAGCAGGTCAAAAACGCATTGTTGAATGCACGTGTTAATCCTGATTCCGGATTACGTCCTTCCGTGGAAACCTCACTGCACAATTTGTTTAGCTACAGTTTTGTTGTCCACACCCATATGACACTGGCTAACGGATTAATGTGCAGCAAACTCGCAAAAGAAAAAACACAGGAAATTTTTGGTGAAAGTGTATTGTTTGTGCCGTATTCCGATCCGGGTTTTATGCTTTTCAAAATTATTGCAGAAGAAATTGCAAAATACAACCAGAAATTTGGTCGCGACCCGCAAATCGTATTCATTCAAAATCACGGAATATTTGTAGCTGCCAATACAATCGATGAGATTCGAGGAATTTATGCCGGCGTTGAATCGAAACTAAAAGGTGCTTTTGAAATATTTCCAACGTTGGAAGAATTTTCGGTTTCCGGAAAAATGATTGAAGCTTTGCCTGCTATTCGAATGTTACTTTCTGAAGAAAAAATAAAAATAGCGTCAGCTTTTAACAGCTCATTTATTTCAAGTTTCATTTTAGATAAAGCTGCCTTTACAAACGGAATCTCACGACCGTTTAATCCTGATCAAATGGTTTATTGTCTGTCGGAATACATGTTTATTGAAAACAGTACAACTCCCGGGGAAATTATCTCTGAAGCGAAAACTAAGATTGAAGAATTTAAGTATCGCCGCGGCATTTCCCCTAAAATCATTTTTGTACAAAACGAAGGAGCAATTGCAGTTGAAGATTCAGCTGTTTCTGTTGGTTATTTAAAAGACATGGTAAACGACTTCTGCCAGATCGGTAAATATGCTGAAAACTTTGGCGGGCGGTCACCAATGACAACTGAACAGGTGGCTTTTATTGAAAACTGGGAAGTGGAGAATTACCGCAAAAAAGTTTCGCTTGGAGGAAAACCAACGGGTCGGCTTGAAAATAAAATTGTAGTTGTAACCGGCGCTGCACAGGGATTTGGAGCCGGAATAGCTGAAGTACTTCATTACGAAGGAGCAAATATTATTGTTGCTGACGTTAATGAAGAAAAAGGGAAACAGCTTGTTGAAAGAATTAACGCAAAAGGGTCAAAAAACAAAGCTTGTTTTATTGCAGCCAATGTTGCTGAAGCCGAGTCGGTTGAAAAGCTGGTAAACGAAACAGTGCTGAATTTCGGGGGTTTGGATGTTATGATCTCCAACGCAGGTATTTTGCGTGCCGGAAGTCTCGATGAAATGGACCAAGCAACCTTTGAACTAATGACTAAAGTGAATTACACCGGTTATTTTCTCTGTGCTAAATATGCCCAAAAAGTGATGAAGGTTCAGCACAATTTCAACCCTGATATTTATATGGATATCATCCAAATCAATTCAAAATCAGGATTAAAAGGAAGCAATAAAAACTTTGCTTATGCCGGAGGAAAATTTGGCGGAATTGGCCTTACCCAGTCGTTTGCACTTGAATTGATGCCGTTTAATATTAAAGTGAATTCCATTTGTCCGGGTAACTTTTTCGATGGGCCGCTGTGGAACGATCCTGAAAAGGGTTTGTTTGTACAATACTTAAATACAGGCAAAGTTCCGGGAGCTAAAACCATCGCTGATGTAAAAACATTTTATGAATCGCGTGTTCCGGCCGGGCGTGGGTGCACGGTAAAAGATGTGGTAAAAGCAATTTTATATGTTATCGACCAGGAATACGAAACCGGGCAGGCAGTTCCTGTAACCGGGGGACAAAATATGTTAAAATAGACACAAGTCTCAAGCTTCAAGCTTCAAGTTTTTGAAGTGTGGCAAGAGGATGTTAATTGTATTAATAAGCTAGCAGCTTGTAGCTAGTGGCTAAAAGCTATAATGATGAAAACAAAAGCAGTTCGATTATACGGGAAAAAGGATTTAAGATTAGAGGAGTTTGAACTTCCGCAGATAAAAGATGATGAAATACTTGCCAAAGTAGTATCCGATAGTATTTGCATGTCGAGTTACAAGGCAGCTACACAGGGGACTGATCACAAACGAATTCCTAAAAATGTGGCTGAAAATCCCATAATTATTGGTCATGAGTTTGCCGGAGAAATTGTAGAGGTAGGAGCCAAATGGCAACACAAATTCAAACCCGGACAGAAATATTCCATTCAACCAGCTATTTATTATGAAAACGGACCCGTTGGAATTCTGAGTGCTCCCGGTTATTCATACCAGTACATTGGTGGCGACGCCACTTACGTTATCATTCCAAAAGACGTACTTGAGCAGGATTGTCTTCTGGTTTACAATGGTCCCGGATTTTACGCGGCTTCTCTGTCGGAACCCTTGAGTTGTGTGATTGGAGCGATGCATGCCAATTACCACACAAAACCGGGCTCCTATGTTCATCAAATGGAAATCAAACAGGGAGGTAAAATGGCCATTCTTGCCGGTGTTGGTCCAATGGGTTTGGCAGCCATTAATTATGTGGTTAACCGTAATGACAGAAAACCTTCCCTGCTTGTAGTTACAGATATTATGCAGGAACGTCTTGACCGGGCTACTGAAATATTCTCCGTAAAATGGGCCAAAGAAAATGGGATTGAGCTAATTTATCTGAATACCGGAAACATTGAAAATCCGGTGGAAAAATTAAAAGAAATTTCAGGTGGTGGTTATGATGATGTTTTTGTTTTTGCCCCGGTAACTCCGGTGGTTGAACAAGCCGATGCCATTCTTACCCATGATGGGTGTCTTAATTTTTTTGCGGGACCTTCCAATCCTGAATTCTCTGCAAAACTGAATTTTTATAATGTCCATTACGCTTACACACATATTGTTGGAACATCAGGAGGAAACAATGACGATATGGTTGAAGCGTTGGAAATAATGAGCAAAGGACTCGATCCTGCAGGATTAATAACGCATGTTGGCGGATTAAATGCTGTTGCAGAAACAACGCTAAATCTGCCCAATATTCCTGGAGGAAAAAAATTAATTTATACCCATAAAAAGCTCCCGTTGATTGCCATTTCAGATTTTAATGAGCTTGGCAAAACAAATCCGTTTTATGCTGAATTGGCCAAACTGGCAGCCAAAACTAAAGGTTTGTGGAACCTGAAAGCAGAGGAATATTTGCTAAAAAATGCGCCTGATATTTAAAATTATAACACTGATTTTAGGGAACAGTTCTCTTAGAAAAGAACGGTTCCCTAAAGACTTTTTCAATTTTGCATAATGCCAACAGAAAATCAGAAATATCTGAATAGGATATTGATTATGAAATTTTTCTTTTCCTGTAAAAAGCGATAAAAACCGAACTGATTACCAGGAAACCGGAAATAAAAACGAAGGCCTTTCCGATTCCAAAATGGTCGGCAAATAAACCAAGAAAAAATGCAAGTACAGCAGTAATAATGGTTTTCAGTAACGATTGAGCAGAAATTACCGACGTCAGGATTTCGTTGGGAACATTATCAGATACAAAACCGGTTAATATCGGCTTCCGCAGATTTTCAATCAGATAGATTCCTATAAATGCAAGCAAAGAAACTATCCACATTTCAAAATAAAAGAATACTCCTGATACAAATCCGGCAGCAAAACCTGCTATTAACGTTACGACGGCCACGTTTCCCCGGTTTTTATCCGCAACTTTCGACGCGTTTTTCGAGGCAAATGACGTTGCGATGTAAATAAAAAAGTAAATTATACCGACAATAATTCCATTTTTCTTTTCCTCTTCCTGTGCAACAAAAACCGGAATTAAAGCTGCCACGCTGACCATCAAAATCTGTATGTAATCCTTTACAGCGGCCAGGTATGCAGTATGCATGGCTGAATTATTTACAATCCTGAAAACCCGGGGTTGCCTGATAACTTTGAATAATGAAACCATTGCTGGAATAAATCCATTTCGTTTTTCAATGTCGTTTTTCGCGGCTTTTCGGTTTAAAACCGAAGGGTATGAAAAAAGCAGAATTAGATTTAAAACATAAGGGATAGTGGAATACAAAAATATTTTATCGTAGCTGCCGCTTACGAACACAATAACGCCTGCTA
Organism: uncultured Prolixibacteraceae bacterium; assembly: GCA_963769925.1. Lineage (GTDB taxonomy): Bacteria > Bacteroidota > Bacteroidia > Bacteroidales > Prolixibacteraceae > Draconibacterium. The sequence goes on along the minus strand of CAVYOB010000037.1, from coordinate 66,146 downwards.
TTAATGATGAAACCGCAGAGCCGAGTTGCGACCACGACCGTGTGTGCCCGTAATAACTTATTTTTTGTCTCTCCCAGTTGTTCATTTTCAGATAATCGATAATAATTCCTTTGTGCGTGCCTGTGCGAAATGCATCTCCAATGCCATATAAAGTAAAAGCCAGGAAAAAAAACCAGAAACTACCGGAAAAGTAAAAAACCAAAAATGAAATGATATACGCAAAAAAAGAACCGATTAGGGAATTGATGCGACCGTAAGTGTCAGCCGCTATTCCTGAAGGTATTTCAAATACATTGATTGAAATTTCGCGAACGGCATATAAAATCCCGATTTGTGTAAAAGTCATTCCTTTTTCAACCAGAAACAAAATAAAGAATGCATCGAAAAACCGAAGATTTTTCAAAAACCCGTAGGAACAGAACTTGTAGTATTGAATATTTTTAGTAAAAGATTGCATGGTTCACTCCGGAATATAATAGCTTGATAAAATACTGTGTACTTATATCCTGTTAAATTACTATTTTTTCGATTCCAGATAACTCAGCCCCATCCGCAAATCACTGTACCCAAATTCTTCGCCTAACGTTTCTCTGGCTTTAGTTAAATTCCGGTTATCTGTGCTTTTGAAATACGCTACAATTTTATTGAGTTTCTCTTTTGAAAGGAATTGAAAAACATCAACCTCTCCTTCTTTTATAAAATGCGCCAAATGACTTGCAATGGTTGTTTCTACTAATCCGCGTTCTTTGGCAATTTGTTCAATGGTTTTACCGGATTGAAACATTTCAAGGCTCACCTTTTTTGTATCGGATTTTGGTTCTTTCTTTTTTTTCGAATCTTCTTTCAGCGGAATCTCACCTTTGTCAATTTCATTTTCATTACAATAATTCTGAATTAATTGAACAATATCAACCCCAAATTGCGCTATTTTGCGTTTCCCCAAACCGTTTATTAGTTGCAATGAAAATGAATCCGTGGGTAAATAATTCACCATTTCAATCAACGATTTTTGCGAAAAAATCATGTAGGGCGGTATTCCCAGCTCACTTGATTTTTCATACCTGAACGAACGCAGTAGCTTATACAATTCAGGATGCGGAATATTTTCAGAATCGAGGATTTCTTTTGCCTTTTGTCTTTTTTGTTTCGGAACACTGTCGTCAATCATGGCTTTTGCCCGTGCTTCCATTATTTTTTTCACCGAAAAACCATTGCGACACTCAAAGTAAGCAGCCAGTTTTGTTTTAGCTTCCCCATCCAATTCATTAACCCATTTTACAATTTGCTTTTTTATCGTCCGGTTATCAATTTCCAAATCGGTATTTTCAATCGTTTCAATAAAAATCGTTTTTGTTTTTTCCGAGAAATAACCGGCAGCCTTTTTCACCCGTTCCTGAAGGTCGTTATTTTTCTCTACATCCGGTTCCATCTGTAAATATTTCTCAATTTGTTGCTGAAACTTCTCGCCCACTTCAATTAGTTCAGTCTGAAAATTGGTTTTCATCTTCTGAAAATGCCCAATCAGCAATTCAGTGAAACTGCCTTTATTTTCATCTATTGTTTTTACAATTGAATTTACTAAATAACTCATTAGGTAAAAGCGAAACAACTCCAACAATTGTTCACGTTGAAATGCCAGCTTTGCATCGTTTAATTCAGTTTCTCCCGGCTGATTTTTTTCCACTTGCTGAATAAAGCCGCCAACTGTTTTGTCCGAAATAATGCTGTGCCCGCGGATTGGCGTTTTCAGTACCAGCCCCTCCAGTGTTTTGCAACGGCTGAGCGCCACATAAACCTGCCCGTGTGCAAAAGAAGATTCCGCATCAATAATTGCCCTCTCGAAAGTTAATCCCTGACTTTTATGAATAGTAATCGCCCATGCATGCTTTAATGGAATCTGGTTAAACGATCCCTCCAATTCTTCCTTTATTTCCGCTGTATTTTTATCAATGGAATATTTCATATTCTCCCATAAAAGCGGAGTCACCTCAATTTCCTCCTCTTCATCGGGGCACTGTACAAAAACGGAATGATCTTCAATACTGGTAACCTGCCCAATTTTCCCGTTAAAGAAACGTTTTTCAGGATCGGGATCGTTTTTTACAAACATTACCTGTGCCCCGATTTTAAGTCGCAATTCATAATCAGTAGGGAATGAATACTCCGGAAAATTCCCTTCTATCCTTGCTGTAAATATTTTTTCAGATGAAGGCAATTCTTTTAACTTCGATTCATTCATCCGATGCGCCTGAATGTTGTGTGTACATAAGGTTATAAAACCGTCTTCATCACCCGGGGCAAAGTCGGGATTGTACCTTTGATTCAATTCATCCTGCGCTTTTTTATCCAGGATATTGTCACGCACCTTATTTAGTATCGAAATAAATTTATCGTCCTGCTGACGAAAAACCTGGGTGAGTTCAATACTTACATACGGTGTTTCTTTTAATGCTTTGCTGCTAAAAAAGTAAGCTGTTTCATATTTAGTTTTTAACAAATCCCATTCTTCTCTTTTTACTACCGGCGAAAGTTGCTGCAAGTCTCCGATCATAAGTAGCTGGGCACCGCCAAAAGGGTTTCTGCCATTTTTAAAACGCCGCATTACTTTGTCGATGGCATCCAGAATATCGGCACGCACCATGCTAATTTCATCGATAACAAGCAGATCAAGGCTACGGATGATATTGATTTTCTCTTTGTTAAAACGCATCTGCCGGTTTTGCTCATTCTCTTGTCCCACTTGCGGCGCAAACGATAATTGGAAAAAGGAATGAATGGTAACACCGCCCGCATTTATTGCTGCTACACCGGTTGGCGCCACAACAATCATCCGTTTTGGGGAGCGTTCTTTTAAACTTTTCAGGAAAGTAGTTTTACCGGTTCCGGCTTTCCCCGTGAGAAAGATATTCTGCCCTGTGTATTGAACAAAATTGAAAGCAAGTTCGAGTTGTTTGTTGGTTTCCATTGAATTTATTCTCAGTCAGAAAAATAAAGATACGTTTTTACTAAAACTACAAAGGTCCTATTTTGATTTATAAATTACAAAATAAAACAATATTCACCCCTGCCGAATAATAATAGCCTTTCATGGGAGCATCAACAACCGAAGTAAAAGAGTATCTGAAAACCGGTTCAAGCCTAAGTGTTAAAAGCTGAAAAATATCGGTTTCCACTCCCAAACCCGCCAAACCAACAAAATTTACTTTATTAAAATTCTCATCTAAGTTATGAGTCTCTTTTTCAGTCCTGTCTTTAAATTCCATCACAGTTCGGTTTTTCCCGTCTACAAAAAAATCAGCAGCAACACCAGCAGAAGCATACATTTTTATTTTACCATTCAGAAAATAGTAATTGAGTTTAACCGGAACTCCCAGGTAATAATAATGGTACGACGATTTAAACTTATCAGGAATAGAGGGATCTGGATCAGAATCAATGGATAAAATTTCGTCTGGAGTTATCCACTCATTTCCACCCATTTCCATTTTGTCGCCTCGGTCAGAAAACTGAACCCCGGACTCCAATGCAAACCGCTCTTTAAAATTATATTTTGCAACCAACCCTGTGGTAAATCCAACCCGGGGATCATCCAATTCATTTCTTGCATCAACAAAATTAAATTCATCATTTTTCATACTTAAATGCCGGTAAGTATAATCGGGCGAAAAACTTACTCCAAAAGAAAATTTGTTGCCGGATGGATTTCCTTTGCTTTGTGCGCTTAAGAATAAAGGCTGAGTAATAAATAAAAACAGAACTGCGAGTTTGCCTGGTTTCATAACATTCAGATTGTTTTGATTTGAATTTATGTTGATTACTGTTTTCCTATTAAACGACTGTAATTTCAATATAGTGTTGCGTTTGAGAAAGATTTTATTTCGGTGAGTATCAAACATATTTAAATCCATTCCAAATCTTTTCTAATATATTTCGAATCTGGATTACTGCCTGTGTTCAACGTTGAAATTGGCTCAAACAGCATCAGCAAAATTTCCTCATTAGCAACTGGACGGTGCATCGTCCCTTTCGGGATAACAATCAATTCGCCTTCGTTTATCTGAATATCCTTGCCTTCAAGTTCCATCACAAAAGATCCTTTTACCACAAAAAACAGTTCATCTTCATTTTCGTGTTTATGCCAGTCGAAAGTACCCTTTGCTTTTACTAGCTTAATATGTTGTCCGTTTAATTCACCGATTATTTTAGGACTCCAATATTCGCTAAACAACGAGAACTTATCTACTAAATTGATCTTTTGAATTTCCATTCCTTTAAATTTATACATCAGACATGTTATACCAGAAGCAAACTGAAAGACATTGCACAATTTATTAAATTAAAAACCTTAACATTTATTTGTTGGGCTTCAGTACCAAATCGTCATACGCTTTCCCGTCAACAACTACTTCAATCACTACAGGATGATTTAAAGTGAAAGCTTCTTTTAGCGCATTTTTATAATCCGTTAAATATTCAACTCTTTTTACCGGAACTCCGAAATAATGGTTGGTTGGTTCTCCCGTCTGCAAGTTCAAATCTGTTCCATAATGATTGTTGTAATTCTTTTTCTCCTGTTTAATCCTGATAAGCGAGAGGCTTTCGTCAACAACTACCACAAATACAATGGGGAGGCTAAGTTGTTTTGCAGTGGCCAACTCTCCCACCGACATGCGAAAACCTCCGTCGCCAACCAGACAGGCAACCGACAATTCAGGATAACAAAGTTTGGCAGCCAATGCCGCAGGAACGGCAAATCCCATCGACGACCAACCATTTGTCATCAACAGTTTCTCAGGTGATGGAGTTTTCCAAAGCTGCCCAACCAAATGAAGGTGCGCGCCAACATCCACAGTTAAAATCCCATCTTCCGGCAGAAATTCACGAAGCTCAGTAATTACAGTAGAAGGAGTTAAAATATCATTTTGCGGAATCAAAGTATCAAAAAGCAACGATTTGTGAAGAACAATATGTTCTCGGCTCCAATGATAAAACGGAGTATCCACTTGCATCAACCGGTTCAGACTATATTTTATTTTTCCGGTTAGATTAACTACATTTTCAATCATGTCCTCATCAACATCTGCCAGAGTTGTGTCGATATGAATCAACGGAACCAGCGGCATCCATTGCTCATAATTAAATTCAACAGGATCATAACCAATCCCAATAATTAAGTCCGCCTCTTTATAAATTTCAGCAACGCGGTTGGAAAGAGCATGAAACAACACCCCCGCATACCATGGATTTTCCTCATTAACCATTCCTTTTGCCATGGGAGTTAGCACAACAGGGACCTGAATTTTTTCAATAAATTTATTCAGCAAATCTTTTGTCCCTGCACGCACGGCACCCAATCCAACTGCCAAAACCGGGTTAACCGATTTCTGCAATAATTTTCTTGCTTCTTCAATCGATTCTTCAAAATTATTCCGAACCAGTTTTTTTTCCACCCGAAGATAATTCACTTGTTTTGCCGATTCGTCAGCCCTGAAAAGTCCGATCCCTGAGGGAACGCCAATGTGTACCGGCCCCGGCACTTCATCCACTGCGATGCCCGCTGCTTTCAGAATAATCTCACTAACATCATCACTACCAAAACGGGTAGTCCATTTGGTGATTGGCTGAAACAATGCCTGATGATCAATATTCATCTGCACTTTTCTCCCCTGCATTCTTTCCGGCATTTCATCGGTAAAAGCAATCATCGGAAACCGATCGAGAAAAGCACTTCCGACACCGGTACTTAAATTGGTTGCTCCAGGTCCAAAAGTTCCAAAGCAAGCTCCCGGCACACCAGTCAGTCTTCCGCAAACTCCCGCCATAAAAGCGGCAGTTGATTCATGCCCAGTGGTAATAAAATCTATCCCATCTTCCTGACGCAAGGCTTCAATATAATCGATCATATTTCCGCTGGGAACACCAAAAACGGACCGAACCCCGATCTCCCGAAGTGTATGAGCAAATTGTTTTGCGACTGTTGGCATGAATACTAATTTTTGTGATTGGAATATACGATAATTGAAAGCAAGAAAAAAGGCTCTTAAAAAGAACCTTTTCCCGGAAACTAATATTTCAATTACTTGAATTTGCTAAGAATATCTTTTACCGCATCCTTATGAATGGTAAATCCCATCATTTTCAGTTTAATATAATCTGAACTAAAAAAGTAATACCCAAATTTCGGATCGTCTTCTCCAACGTTTCTTGACCCCGAACTTGAATCTTTAATCAGGTACCAGTCGCCTGTTCCTTTATAATTTTCCAGGTAGCCGATCAGATGCATTCCGTGATCATCGGTAGTTGTTCCGTTAGAAAAACGAAATTGACGGGCATCCTCATTTATATATTTTGAAGGAATATCATAATCCGGAATCATTGCACAATTGGTTTCCCTGCTAAAACCACTTTCTGAAACGTCACCGCCAATGCTCATTGTGTAACCATTTTTAATGGCGTCTTTTACTATTTTCATAAAAACATCGAGCGGAACATTATAATAATCTTTGCTGTGCCACCAGTTATCCGACACTTTATATTCTACCTGTTGCCAGTAAGGTTCCTGTTTGTATGAAAGAATTTCAACAAAATCATCCGGGTTTAACTTCAGATAATCCTTCATATATGTCATCGGAGTATATTTTTTGCTTTCAACCGTAAATTCTGTTGGAGGTACTCCTATATAATGATTCATAATGTCTTTTATAGTTGCCAGTCCGTACTCCATATTCCACGCATTCGATGCTTTCATTGAATTCAGAAAACCTTTCATTTCTTCCATCATTTTGGCATGTGTATGAAATTTACGCCCGTTTAACAGTCCGGTGTAAACGTTCTCGGGAACAGCACCATATTCTTTCATAATCCTGGCAACAGCATTTCCTTCCGAACCTTCAGAAAAATTTGAATCGCCACGTTTTTCAATAAACCGTCTTGCTTTTTCAACATATTCCCAGTAAACCGTATATATTTCCGACAGTTTTACCTTTTTGCCCGTTTGCCTTAGAATTTCCGATTCGTAAAACGAGGTTGTTGAGAAACACCAGCATGTTCCGGCATTTCCCTGAGAAATGGTTGGCTGACACCAGGCAGTTGTGTATAACGATTTATCGTTGGGTAAATCCATCCCCGACTGGTCCATAACAAATCGCTTGTAAGGTTCTTTCTCCTCCATCTTCTCGTCAACAGCCCTTACATCTTTCAGAATTGACTCATAATAAAATCCCTTGCCACCTTCAACAACTTCAATTTTTCCTTTACTCACATTGTTTTGCGCCATTGCATAAACCGACATAACAACTGCAATCAGCACCATTAATTTTCGTTTCATATAATATTAATTTTAATTGTAAAACTTTTAGCCTTCCCGTGATTGGAGATTAGTTTCTGACGTTCTGTTATTTCTAAGTCAGAGTCCTGTTTACCTCCGGCTTTTTTGAGTCCGAAAAAGTACTACAATTCTTTCAACTATGAATTGACCTATATCAGGTTTTGCCGATTTAAACCATATTACAATTCAGATTTTAAGTTTGAATAATAATGCCTGTTCTCCAACAGATTGAAAATTGGCAACCATGATAAATCCTATGATTATTTCAAAAAATTAATGGGAAATTTGTATCGATAATAAAAGGTAAGCAGGATGTTTAAATATGGAATAGATCATCTGACGGTTGGAACAGCGTTGGATATTTTGCACGGAAGAACAGAGGCAATTGTTGATATAGAAGCAAGGAATAATATAGAACAGTGCCACCAGGCGGTGAAGTCGATTGCAGCAGGCGAAAAAGCTGTTTATGGAATAAATACAGGTTTCGGGCCTCTTTGCAGTACCAAAATCGATAAGGAAGAGACCGGCAAACTTCAGCGAAATTTGTTGCTGAGCCACAGTGTCGGGGTGGGAAATCCCATTCCCAAAGAAATAGCTAAGCTGATGATGATCCTTAAAGTACATTCACTGTCACAAGGTTATTCAGGTGTTTCAATCAATGTTATTGAAAGAATTCTATGGCATGTTGAAAATGAAATCATTCCCGTTGTTCCTGAACAAGGATCGGTTGGCGCTTCCGGCGACCTGGCACCGCTTTCACATCTTTTTCTACCATTAATTGGTGAGGGAAAAGTTTTCTATAACGATAAAATTGTTCCTTCAAAAAACGTACTTGCAGAATTTAATCTGGAGCCGCTGGAACTTCATCCTAAAGCCGGGTTGGCATTGATTAACGGAACACAGTTTATCGCTGCCCATGCCATTTTTGTAGTGGATAAACTTTTTAATTGTCTTTCAGTTGCCGATGTTGTTGCCGCCATGATGATTGAAGGACTTGAAGGATCGATGATGCCATTTCATGAAGATCTGCATAAAATACGTCCATTTAAAGGGAATAAGCATGTTGCCAACCGAATCTGGCATTTTCTGGAAGGATCGGAAATAATTTTTTCGCATATGCACTGCGGAAAAGTCCAGGATCCCTACTCTCTTCGCTGTGTTCCACAGGTTCATGGCAGTTCGCGAAATGCTTGGCTTCATTTAAAAGAAGCAGTTGAAACAGAAATCAATTCGGTAACCGATAATCCAATTGTTTTTTCAGAAGATTTTACGATCAGTGGCGGAAATTTCCACGGTCAACCACTGGCATTGCCGTTGGATTATGCTTGTCTGGCTGCTGCTGAACTGGGTAATATTTCTGACCGCAGGTCCTATTTATCACTGGAAGGAAAAACTGCCGGCACGCCGCGTTTATTGATGAAAGAGACAGGGCTGAATTCAGGAATGATGATCCTGCAATACACAGCAGCAGCGCTTGTTAGTGAAAACAAAGGTTTGTGTTTTCCTGCCAGCGCCGACAGTATTCCAACCTCACTTGGTCAGGAAGACCATGTAAGCATGGGTTCTATTAGCGGAAGAAAAGCGCTTCGGGTGGTAGAGAATCTGGAGAAAATTCTGGCCATTGAAATGGTTTGCGCAGCGCAGGCAATTGATTATAAGAAACCACTTAAATCCACCGCAGTGCTTGAAAAAGTTCACGATTTCATTCGCACCAAAATAGATCATGCTGAAGAAGATCGAATCTTTAGTAACGATATTGAGAAGGCAATTGAAATCATCAAAAACCGTGAGATTTTAGAAATCACACACGACAAAGCATATTTTCAACCGGGTGAATATGATGAACTTTTTGAAGTTTATTAAACAGAAAAAGTACAATGACAACTGATTTTAAACAACAGATACTTCAGGGAATTCCGAATGAACTTCCACCTAAAAAAGAAATCCCGGCAAACGTTAACCGGGCGCCAAAGCGAAAGGATATTCTGACTTCCGAAGAAAAAAAACTGGCGGTAAGAAATGCGCTTCGTTATTTTCCCGAAAAATGGCACAATGAATTGGCTGTTGAATTTGCCAATGAATTAAAAGAATTTGGCCGCATTTATATGTATCGTTTTAAGCCGGATTATAAAATGTTTGCAAGGCCAATTAATGAATACCCGGCAAAAAGCTGGCAGGCGGCAGCTATCATGCTGATGATCCAGAACAATCTTGATCCACGGGTTGCCCAGCATCCCGAAGAGTTGATTACTTATGGAGGGAACGGAGCTGTTTTTCAGAACTGGGCTCAATATCTTTTAACGATGCAGTACCTGGCAAATATGACCGACGAACAAACACTGCACATGTATTCGGGTCATCCCATGGGTTTGTTTCCTTCGTCAAAAGATGCACCAAGAGTAGTTGTCACCAATGGAATGATGATCCCAAATCATTCGCAACCAGACGACTGGGAAAAATATAATGCACTTGGTGTAACGCAGTATGGACAAATGACTGCCGGTTCTTACATGTACATAGGACCGCAGGGAATTGTACATGGAACAACAATTACACTGATGAATGCATTCAGAAATAATCTGAAAAAAGAAGACACTCCCGCCGGAAAAATATTTTTAACTGCCGGACTTGGGGGAATGAGTGGTGCACAACCAAAAGCAGGAAATATTACAGGATGTATTACTGTTTGTGCCGAAGTAAATGAAAGCGCAGCCAGAAAAAGATTTGACCAGGGGTGGGTAGATAAACTGGTTTTTAATTACGATGAACTGGTTGAAAAGATAAAAAAAGCGGAGCAAAATAAAGAAGTGACTTCATTCGCCTATGTTGGAAATGTAGTGGAATTATGGGAACGATTTTATGAAGATGGAATTTTTGTACAAGTTGGTTCCGACCAGACATCACTTCATAATCCGTTTGCAGGCGGTTACTATCCGATCGGTTTAACTTACAATGAATCGAACGAACTGATGCGAAGCAACCCGGAAGTATTTAAGGAAAAAGTTCAGGAATCGCTAAAAAGACATGCCGCAGCTATCAATCGGCACAGTGAAAGAGGAACCTATTTCTTTGATTACGGGAATGCATTTTTACTGGAATGCTCACGTGCCGGCGCCGATATTTTTGCATCGAATGGTATTGATTTCAAATATCCGTCATATGTCCAGGATATTTTAGGTCCACTCTGTTTTGATTATGGGTTTGGCCCTTTCCGCTGGGTCTGTACGTCTGGAAAACCAGAAGATCTTGAAAAAACAGATCGTTTGGCTGTTCAGGTATTGAAAGAAATAAAGGAGACTGCTCCGGTAGAAATTAGTCAGCAAATGGAAGACAACATTCGGTGGATCGAAGAGGCCGGTCAAAATAAACTGGTTGTTGGCTCGCAGGCGCGAATCTTATATTCTGATGCCGAAGGACGGATGAAACTGGCAAGTGCTTTTAACAAAGCAGTTGCTAGTAGAGAAATCTCAGCTCCGATAGTAATTGGTCGTGATCACCACGATGTAAGTGGAACCGATTCACCTTACCGTGAAACCAGCAATATTTATGACGGAAGTAAATTTACTGCCGACATGGCAATTCACAATGTTATTGGCGACAGTTTCCGCGGTGCAACCTGGGTGAGCATTCACAATGGTGGTGGAGTTGGTTGGGGTGAGGTAATCAACGGAGGATTTGGAATGTTGCTCGACGGAAGTTCTGAAACCGAAACTCGTTTGCAACGCATGTTGTTTTACGATGTTAACAACGGAATTGCACGTCGTTCGTGGGCGCGAAATAAAAATGCCCGTTTTGCCATTGAAAGGGAAATGGAGAGATCTCCGGAGCTAAAAATTACACTACCAAATCTGGTTAATGATAAGTTGCTTGAAAATTTATTCTAAAATCAGGAAATCATGGTCATTAACTCATCCAAATCCACATCAGGATGCGTGATTTGGTAATGCGCTTGAGAATAGAACGCGTGTCTCTTTTTTAGCGTTTCATCAATAAATGCGACCAACTCTTCACGCGATTTTCCTTTTATAAGCGGCCTTTCTGTTTTTGATTTCAGTAAACGTTCAGCAAGAATTTCAGGATTGATATTCAGATAGATGGTTTTCCCTGCGCCGATTCATAATATCGATGTTGTCGAAGAAACAGGGAGCTCCTCCGCCGGTGGCAATAATAATATTGGTAAATTCAGAAAGTTCTTCCAGCGCTTTTCGTTCCTTTTTCCTGAATTCTGCCTCACCCTCTTCTGCAAAAATCTGAGGAATGGTTTTATAATTGCGCTCTTCGATATAATGATCCATATCCACAAACTGCAAATTAAGATGCTTTGCCAATCTTCTGCCTAACGTGGATTTTCCACTGCCCATATATCCGATCAGAAAAATTCTCATAAAGATTATGATTCGCAACACAATTACGCTTCTATTTCATCCCCTCGCTACTCTGTAGCGATTCCCCCTTCAAAGGGGGATTAAGGGGAATGACTGAAACAGAAGCCTATTTCAATAAATTTTATCCCGGAACGCTGAACTAAAAAAGTGACATTTGGTTCGTTCCGTCATCCTTTTTTGGCCGCTTTATTTCAAACGGAATATCCTCGAAATCGTCGTCTTCTTTCTTTGGTTCTTCCGGTGATTCTTCCGGTTCCGGCCTATCGTATTCATCTTTTATAACCGGTTCCAGTTCCTTAATATTTTTTACCTGGTAATTTGAAATCCGTTTACCTTTTGCTTTCCATGATTTAATGCCTATAAACTCTGCTACTTCAATGATTTCATTATCACGTTCAGCGTTTTTACCACCAAATTCAATTTCAAGTCGAGGGTAACGAACCCAGGTTACACTTACCAATTTATTTTCAAGACTGTCTCCAATAAACCGAAATGATTTTCCTTCTGCATCCTCCAGTTCGAAACGCTTTACGTAATAAAATTCCTGTTCAGCATCAAAATATACAACCGACATGATTTTGCCCGGATCATACTTTTCAATGGAAAGAATATCCTGCTCAAAATGGTTGCTCAAATCGTAGTTGTATAGCTGATATTCACCCTTTTTATAGATCACGAGAATTATATCATCATCGGCAAACTCACCCAAATATTTTCCACGACTATCTGCATTTAAACGAAGAACATCCTCATCGAACCAAATTTTACGTCCACCCAATGTAGAATATCCTTTTTCTTTCAGACTGATTTTATGAACTTCGTTTTTGGTAAGAATATTCCCCATCGACTGGCGGCCTTTTATTGCCAGTTCACCAAGGTCGATTTCAAAGTTAAGTTTTTTGATTCGCGGCTTTGGTTTTAATAATATTTTCAATACTTCGGCCTCTCCGTTTGGATTCGCAGAAAAATATACTACTCGTGTTCCTTTGGTTTCCATCGTTAGGTTATATTCCTTATCGCGGGTAGTACCGGTAACATAAAACCTTTTCATATAATGATAACCTGTTTTCCCATCGCGGTAAACCACATTGTAAATGGTTCGTTTATCATTCTTTTTAAAAACGGCAATGTGCAACGGATTTTTATCAATAAAAGCCTTATCTGGAACTTTGGTTATAAAATAAGATCCATCGCGACGGAAAACAATAACATCATCAATGTCGGAACAATCGCAAACATATTCTGCCTTTTTCAAACTGGTTCCCATAAAACCTTCCTTGCGATCGACATACAATTTTTCGTTGCGGACAACTACTTTTGAAGCAACAATATTTTCAAAGCTCCTTATTTCGGTTTTTCGCTCGTGGCCAGGCCCGTATTTATTTTTCAGATGAGTAAACCATTTTATAGTAAATGGAACAATATTTTTTATGTTGTTCTCAACTTCCGCAATTTCGTCTTCAATGGCTTTTATCTGGTCATTCGCCTTATCCTTGTTGAATTTCAGAATTCGCGCCATGCGGATTTCCATCAGTTTCAGAATATCATCTCGGGTAATTTCACGTTTCAATTTTGGTTTCCATGGATCAAGCCGCTTATCGATATGTGCCACTGCCTGATCCATATTTTCTGAATCCTCAAACTTTTTATCCTTGTATATCCGCTCTTCTATAAAGATCTTTTCCAGTGATGAAAAATGCCACTGCTCTTCCAGTTCACTTTTTCTGATTTCAAGCTCAAGTTTAAGTAACTCAAGTGTACTGTCGGCCGATTTTCTGAGGATTTCTTTAACCCCGATAAAAATAGGTTTATCATCTTCGATGATCACCGAGTTCGGTGACAACGACACTTCACAATCAGTAAATGCATACAAAGCATCAATGGTTTTATCGGAAGACACTCCTGACGCCAGATGAACAAGTATTTCAACTTCGGCAGCGGTGTTATCATCAATCTTTTTAATCTTGATTTTTCCCTTATCATTGGCCCTGATAATCGTTTCAATCAAAGTAGTTGTTGTCTTCCCATACGGCAATTCATTAATTACAAGCGTTTTATTATCGCGCTTTTCAATTTTAGCCCGAACTTTTACACTACCTCCACGCAAACCATCATTGTAACGACTAAAATCTGCCATTCCGCCCGTTGGAAAATCAGGATACAATTCGAAATCTTTTCCTTTGAGGTAGGCAATTGAACATTCGCAGAGCTCAATAAAATTGTGCGGGAAAAGCTTGGAAGCCAAACCAACGGCAATCCCATCAACACCTTGTGCCAGAAGCAGCGGAAACTTTACTGGAAGAGTCACCGGTTCTTTTTTGCGCCCATCATAAGATAATTTCCATTGTGTAGTTTTTGGGTTGAATAACACTTCGAGCGCAAATTTCGAAAGTCTTGCCTCAATATATCGCGGTGCTGCCGAACCGTCACCAGTTAAAATATTACCCCAGTTTCCCTGGGTATCTATCAATAGTTCTTTTTGACCCAACTGAACAATGGCATCGCCAATTGATGCATCGCCATGAGGATGGTATTGCATGGTTTGCCCGATGATGTTGGCTACTTTGTTATAGCGTCCGTCATCCATTTCGCGCATGGCATGCAAAATCCTACGCTGCACAGGCTTTAATCCATCATTAATATAAGGCACAGCACGTTCAAGAATTACATACGAAGCATAATCGAGAAACCAATTCCGGTACATCCCCGATAAATAAATCACCTCATCTTTAATCTCTTCTTCCTGAGGTTCTCCCTGTACTCCTTCCTGTTCGATATTTTCTTCTGACATTCCGTTTATTTTCAGCAAAATTCCTGATGAAGCAATCTCTTTCTCATAAAGATTAATAATTAAGCTACTTCATCTTTTTCAACATACAAGTTTTCTATGATAAATTCCTGACGGTCAGGTGTGTTTTTCCCCATGTAAAATTCAAGCATTTGCGCAACCGACTCATGCTTTTTTAGCATTACCGGATCGAGTCGGATGTCTTTCCCAATAAAATGTTTGAATTCATCGGGTGATATTTCACCCAAACCTTTAAATCGTGTTATTTCAGGTTTACCTTTTAATTTTTTAATTGCATTTTGCCGTTCCTGATCGGTATAACAGTAAAATGTTTTTTGTTTGTTTCGAACACGGAAAAGCGGAGTTTGCAAAATAAAAACATGACCTTTTTTTATCAACTCCGGAAAAAATTGCAGAAAAAATGTAATTAACAGTAGCCGGATGTGCATCCCATCAACATCCGCATCAGTTGCAATTATTACTTTGTTATACCGCAGATCATCGATACTATCCTCAATATTTAGTGCTGCCTGCAAAAGATTGAATTCCTCATTTTCGTAAACCACTTTTTTAGTCAACCCGTAAGTATTTAAAGGCTTTCCCCTTAAACTAAAAACTGCCTGTGTGTTTACATCTCTCGATTTTGTTATTGATCCACTCGCTGAATCACCCTCGGTAATAAAAATGCTTGACTCAGCTTTCCTTTCATTGTTCTCATCAAAATGAACACGGCAATCACGTAGCTTTTTGTTATGCAGACTGGCTTTTTTTGCCCTTTGTTTTGCCAGTTTTTTGATGCCTGAAATCGCTTTTCTTTCACGTTCCGACTCAACAATACGACGTAATAAAACTTCGGCAGTTTCCTGATTTTTGTGTAAATAATTATCCAGTTCTTTTTGCAAAAAATTTCCAACGTGCGCGCGCACTGAAGGACCGTCGGGACCAATATCTCTTGATCCAAGTTTTGTTTTTGTCTGCGATTCGAATACCGGTTCTTCAACTTTTATACTTACAGCAGCAACAATTGAAGCCCGAATGTCAGAAGGATCGAAATCTTTTTTGTAGTAATCGCGAATGGTTTTTACCAACACTTCACGAAACGCCTGAAGGTGCGTTCCGCCCTGCGTTGTATGTTGTCCGTTTACAAACGAATAATAATCTTCACCATACTGATTTCCGTGTGTAATCGCCACTTCAATATCTTCGCCACGCAAATGGATAATTGGATAAATCGGATCATGATCCATGTTTTCTTCCAGCAAATCACGCAACCCGTTTTTTGAATAGAATTTTTCACCGTTATATTCAATGGTCAGCCCTGCATTCAGGAACGTGTAGTTCTTGATCATGTTTTCCACAAAATCGCTGATGTACCTATACTTTTTAAAGACAGTTAGGTCAGGTTCAAAAGAAACCATTGTTCCATTTGGTTCTTCAAGCCCGGTTAAATCTTTCTCTTCAGTTATCACTCCCTGACTAAAATGCACCTCTTTCCCAACACCCTCACGAACTGATTTAATAATAAATTCAGAAGACAACGCATTTACAGCTTTAATACCTACCCCGTTTAATCCAACCGACTTTTTAAACACCTTAGAATCGTATTTAGCACCGGTATTCATTTTGCTGGCAACATCAACCAATTTTCCAAGCGGAATTCCGCGGCCATAATCTCGTACAGTAACTTTTTCCTGGTCGATAGCTACCGTAATTTTTTTCCCGAAACCCATCATAAATTCATCGACAGAATTATCGAGTGCCTCTTTTAAAAGCACGTAAATTCCGTCATCGGCAGTTGAACCATCACCAAGTTTACCAATGTACATCCCTGGCCGTTTACGGATATGTTCCTGCCAGTCAAGCGTTCTAATCGTTCCTTCGTCGTAATTCGGAGTCATAATCTAATTCCGTTTTTCTGCTAAACTTATTCCTTTTGAATATATTCACCGTTTTCCTGTTGCAGGTTTGTTCGTCCTTCAAGTCTGCTTAGGTAAATAGTCAATTTTTGCAATTTCGGACAAATATAACGAAAACACAGGTGGAATTCGAATAATTGAGGGGTACAATAACTAACATTTTATAGTTGAAAAGTCAAAGCAGAAAGTACTGATTTTACTCGTGTTTCGAATGTTTTGCACCAGGTTTAAATTTGTAATGTGAATAATTTCTTCATTCAACAATTTATGGGTTAGTTCAGTTATAATTAAATCGGAATAAACAATTCATTTCAATATTGAGAAATGGATCATATTTCAGAATTTTTTTTTACTGCCTTTATTAATGAACACTGCATGAAACTGATTTAGTTATATAGCAGATATTTTCTTTAAAGTGATTAAATTCGGCTAACTTATGAAAACAAACTTTTGGAAAACGCTGGGTCCGGGAATAATCTGGGCAGGTGCGGCGGTTGGTGTCTCCCATTTAGTTCAGTCAACGCGCGCTGGCGCAGGTTTTGGTTTTGAGTTGGTAGGATTGGTTTTATTGGTAAATCTGCTAAAATATCCATTTTTTGAGTTCGGCCCAAGATATGCCGTTGCCTCAGGAGAAAGTCTTGTTCATGGATATTTACGAATTGGGAAATGGGCGGTTTATCTGTTTCTCGTTATGACTCTCGGAACCATGTTTACAATACAAGCCGCTGTGTCAGCAGTTACCGTTGGAATAATCAGTTCTGTTTTCCCGGGAATTTTAAGTTATCAGGGCTGGATTATCCTGATTTTTGGTTTATGTCTTCTAATAATTGTCGTTGGAAAATACAAAGCATTGGATCGGGTAATGAAGGTGATAATTCTTATTCTTTCATTATCAACGATTGTGGCAGTTATTGCTGCTGCTACAAAAGGGTATCATCCCAATCCTGAATTTGCCAAAACCTTTTCATGGACCAATACAGATATTGCATTTATAATTGCACTTGCCGGATGGATGCCCAGTGCCATCGACATTTCTGTATGGCATTCCATGTGGACATTGGCAAAAATTAAACAAACCGGTTATTACCCGAGCCTGAAACAGGCTCTTCTCGATTTTAAAATCGGGTACATCGGGACTGTATTTCTCGCCCTGGCTTTTCTTTCATTGGGTGCGCTTTGTATGTATGGTTCCGGAACTTTATTCTCGCAAAGCGGGGCAACTTTTGCTACTCAGCTTTTCAAATTATACACAACTACTATTGGTTCGTGGGCTTATCCCATTATTGCCATTGCGGCTGCAACTACCATGTTTAGTACAACCTTGACCGTTCTTGATGCTTATCCAAGGGTTTTGAAACCGGTTACACAAATATTGATTCCTGCACTACAAAAGAAGGAAGCCGGGAAATATCTAAATCTTTTCTGGATTACATTATTACTTGCCGGGGCGTTTTTAATTATGACATCTTTTGCAACACAAATGAAACTTCTGGTAGATATTGCTACTTCCCTTTCATTTATTACAGCACCGATTTTAGGATATCTTAACTACAAAGCAGTGACCGGAAATAATATATCAAAGGAAAATCAACCCGGAAAAGCATTAAAAATTCTTAGCTGGACAGGACTCGTAATCTTATCGGCATTTGCACTTTATTTTTTAGTGACTGTTGTATTCTAACTCCCCAAAACAATAAACAATCTGAACGGTCGATAAATATTACAAAATCCATTTGTTTCTCCAATACTAATTCTTTACAAATCAAAATGATAATTCTGACGAAAGAGCATCGGCAATTTCAAATTGACTAATTTTATCGTTTCAAAAAATTGAACGTTGGGGAATACTTTATGAGCAAACACCAAATTAAAAGTCAGAACAGAATTTTCAGCGGATTCAAAAATATTTTCCGTTCCCTGCAATACCCGAATTTTCGACTGTTTTTTGGTGGACAAAGTATTTCGCTGGTTGGCACCTGGATTCAGCGAATTGCAATGCCATGGCTCGTTTATGACATTTCGCATTCAGTAGTTTTGCTTGGAATTGTTGGCTTTGCCGGACAAATACCCACGTTTTTGATGGCACCGTTTGCCGGCGTAATTGTTGACCGCAGAAATCGATATTACATTCTCATCGCAACACAGGTTCTAGCCATGTTGCAGGCACTTACCTTAGCTATATTGGTTTTTACCGGCGCTATACAAGTATGGCACATTTTGTTGTTAAGTGTGGTCTTGGGACTGATTAACGCTTTTGATATGCCCACCCGCCAATCGTTTATGATTGATATGGTGGAAAAGAAGGAAAACCTTGGAAATGCAATTGCGCTGAATTCGACAATGGTGAACGGAGCACGTTTACTTGGGCCTTCAATTGCCGGAGTGTTAATTGCTGTGGCAGGTGAAGGAACCTGCTTTCTCATCAACGGATTGAGTTATTTTGTTGTAATTTTTTCGTTACTGAAGATGAATGTACATTTGAAAAAAAGGGAAAGAAATAATACCAATGTTCTTTTTGAATTGAAAGAAGGATTTAAATATACATTTGGTTTTATGCCCGTAAAATTTATCATTCTACTGTTGGCAATGGTTAGTTTGATGGGAATGCCATATGCTGTATTAATGCCGGTTTTTGCAAAAGAAGTTCTTCATGGAAGTTCAAATACTTTTGGCTTTTTAATGGGTGCGTCAGGACTTGGAGCTTTGTCAGGGGCGCTCTACCTGGCTTCGAGAAAAAATGCCGCTGGTCTTGAGAAACTTATTCCGGTTGCAGCCTCAGTTTTTGGAGCCGGTTTAATTCTGCTTTCTTTTACAAGGATTTTTTGGCTGTCAGCTTTTATGATGATCATTACAGGTGCAGGAATGATGCTTGGAATGGCATCGAGCAACACAGTAATTCAAACTGTTGTTGACGATAATAAACGTGGCCGGGTGATGAGTTTTTATGCCATGGCATTTATGGGAACCGCTCCTTTTGGGAGTCTTATTGCAGGCGGTATGGCTAAAATTATAGGAACTCCGCTGACTTTGGCTATCAGCGGCATCAGTTGTGTTCTTGGCGCTGCTTTTTACTTCAGTAAATTGCCCAAATTGCAAAAGTCAATACAACCTGTCTATGAAAAGCTTGGTATTTTGAATGAACCAATCAAATAATTCCCATTTTTTTCATCAGGAAGGTGGCGTTCATGGTTTTAGTTACGCCATCAGAAAGTTTGTAGTCGAAAACCATTTCATTATTCTCAATCCGAATTTCAAAACAAAGATTTTTTATCTGTTCCGGAAACTCCTTTTCCATTTCGCTAAGTTTCAAATCATGAGTGGCAATCAATGAAATTGACTGGTAATTTATTAGTCGGCGTATTAATTCTTTTGAACCATTTAATTTATCCACAGAATTGGTTCCTTTTAGCATTTCATCGAGGATGACAAAAATTTGTTCGCCTTTTTGCAACCGGTCAAGTACCCCTTTTATTCGTTTCAGTTCGGCAAAAAAATAGGATTCGTCAAGTAGCAATGAATCAGTGGTTCGCATGTTTGTGTAAATCGCTACCGGTGTAAATCTCATATTTGAAGCACACACAGGCGCCCCTGTTCTTCCAAGAATAAAATTCACACCCACGGTGCGAAGGAAAGTACTTTTACCGGCCATGTTCGCTCCGGTAATAATCAATACTTTCGACCAGCCATTTATTTCCAACTCATTGGTCACTCTTTTTGCCGGATTCAACAAAGGGTGTCCCATTTTTTCTGCATGTAAGAAATAATGTTCTGTTTCAATTTCAGGATAAGCATAATCCGGATTGTTCTGAGCAAAGTTTGCCAGACTGATTAACGCATCCATTTCGGCAATAACATCAAGCCACTCGGGAAATTTTTTATGATGACTGTTTTGCCAGTTCCAAAGCCGATAAACGCATCGGATATCCCAAAGAAACAGTGAATTAAGAATGATACCAACCAATAAATTTCCCCGGTAATCAAACTCTTTTACCAATTTTTGTAACCGGCTAAAAACCTGGCTCGCCGAAACCGGCTTTAACACTTTCGCCTGTAATTCATTCAAGTAATTTACACTGAATTCATGCGTTTCAATCAATCGCAACAATTGCATGTATTTGGACAGCAACTCCGATTTCTGACCAAAAAATTCATAATACTGATTAATTCTTTTTCGAAAGAAATACATGATGCCCCATTGGGCAAGAACCATCAGCAACGTAAGTGAATAATTTCCGGTAATTACAGTCGGAATAAATGTAAACAGTGTTATAGCAGGTATAATAAATAAAACCGGTTTTAGCCATTTGACCTGTTTTAGTTCCAGAGTTTATATCCGACCACGACTTCATTTCCCGGTTCATCTCGCTGGTTTCTTCAAAAAATTTTCCTTCAGCCAGAAATTGAATACGCCAATCCGGAATTTCCGACAGTTCCTGAACGGCAGCCTGTTTTTTCTCTATCTCAACCTTATTCAATGAAGGCCTGATTAGCCAGTCTGTAAGTTTTTCTGTTCCTCCGAGGTTGGAAGTACGATTTAGAAACTGAAAAAGTGAACCTTCTCCAAAAAGGTCAAGATCGTAAGAAAAAAAGTGCCCGGTATCAAGAAATTCGCTGCCGTTCTTAAAATGTGAAAACGAATGTTCAAGTGCCAGAAGTTCATCTTCAGTAATATTTTTCAGCAGGGTAAGTTTTCTTTTTTTTAGATCGAGTTGAATATTCTTTTTTACCAGAAAAAAGAATAGTACCGCAATTATTAATGACAACAATCCTAAATACCTATGCCAGCTAAAAATAAACAGGGGAACAAAAATTAGCACGAAAGTAATAAAACGATACCAGGCAAATCCTTTCAGTTGTTGCGTAACAGAAGTAAGTTCATTGGAAAAAACTTCTCTTTTTTCTCGGTAAAATTCTGTTGTTGAAGTTTTCATGTTACAGATATCCGTAATAATGAAGAATCCCGGATGTAATGCACAATGTTGAGACCAACACCAAAAATACAATCAGAATTACGCCTGACTGCTCACCGGTGAGATAAGTCCTTTCAATTTTAGGGTTTCGGGTTAAAAAGAAATGTGTTTCTGTAAAGATCAGTGCTTTAAAGAAAAGGTATCCCAATCCCCAGCCAACCAATGCGCCTCCAATTAAGTCGAGTGGATAATGCACCCCGGAATAAATTCGGGAATACGACATCAGAATAGCCCAAAATAATAAGAGTAAAGAATATCCGCGGTTTTTAAAGACTCTGGCTGTGAATACAAAAATGGCAAATGAGTTTGTTGCATGCGACGACACAAATCCATGAAGTCCTCCTTTACGAAGCACATTGTGCACCAGGTTCTGAATATCGGGTTCATAAACCGGCCTCAAACGTTGTACTGTTTCTTTAATCAGGACTGACAACTGGTCGGATGCCAAAATAGTAAGTGCCAGGAAAAATATAACCAGCCACGATTTACTCCGATAGTTTCGGATAGTAAAAAAAATAATGATCAAATAAAACGGATACCAGGTTTCCTTGCGGGTTACAAATAACATCACTGTATCCCAGTAATTGTTGTAAAACCCGTTTAAAAACAGGAAAACTTCCTTATCAAGTTCTATTATTTTCTGAAACCATTCCATTTAACTGTTCAGTATTTCCCAGATTTTGTCTTTTAGCTGTTGCAGGTTTTTCCCGGTTACCGACGAAAAAAACAAGTGTGGAACTCCTTTCAGTTCTTTACTTATTTCATCCATCAGCTCATCATCCAGCATGTCAGCTTTACTGATCGCAAGAAAACGTTGTTTGTCCAGCAATTCGGGATTATATTTTCCCAGTTCGTTAAGTAATATTTTATATTCCTGCAAATGGTTCTTACTGTCAGCCGGAACCAAAAAAAGCAACATCGAATTTCGCTCGATATGTCGCAGGAAACGAAGTCCAAGCCCTTTCCCTTCATGTGCTCCTTCAATAATACCGGGAATATCGGCCATAACAAAAGACTGCTGTTCACGGTAACCAACAATGCCTAAATTAGGTACTAAAGTAGTAAAATGATACTCAGCGATTTTAGGTTTTGCCGCCGAAACAACCGACAATAGCGTTGATTTTCCTGAACTTGGAAATCCAACCAAACCAACATCTGCCAGCACTTTTAATTCAAGAATCCGCCAGCCTTCAACTCCTTCTTCGCCGGGCTGTGCAAACCTCGGCGTTTGGTGGGTAGCTGACTTAAAATGGTCGTTCCCAAGACCTCCACGACCACCTTGCATCAGAATTTTTGTTTCACCGTGTTGAGTAATCTCAAAAATAAACTCCCCGGTTTCTGCATCGCGGACTATCGTTCCTAGTGGAACCTGCAAAACCACGTCTTCGCCGTCGGCACCTGTACTTCGCTGCTTGCCACCCGGATTCCCGTTCCCTGCCGTATTATGTTTCTTGTATTTTAGGTGGAGCAATGTCCACATCTGTTGATTCCCTTGAAGGATGATGTGACCACCGCGACCACCATCACCACCGTCGGGACCACCTTTGGGAACAAATTTTTCGGTACGCAAATGAGCTGAACCGGCTCCGCCATTTCCTGACTTGCAGAAAATTTTTACATAATCAACAAAATTCGATTCAGCCATTCTTTATTTACTTTTCTAAAATTTAACCCTATTATTTCGATCCGTCAACTGACGGAGATAAATCTCAAAATGAACAGATTTCTCATCTTCATTCTTCAGATTTCGAAATGACAATAAAAGGAAATTATAGTTTTTTAATTACTTCTTTTAACCTGCCGGCAATTTCATCGATAGTACCCATTCCGTTTATACCGAAATGTTTACCCTGAGGTTTGTAATATTCAATTAAAGGAAGCGTTTTTTCGTTGTAAACATTAATCCGGTTTTCAATCACCGACTGATCCTGATCATCAGCACGACCTGAGCTTTGACCGCGATTAAGCAACCGGTTAATCAATTCCTGTTTTTCCACTTCAAGACTCAGCATACCACTAATTGGCGTTCCGTTCTTTTCCAGCAATTCATCAAGCGCTTTTGCCTGGTCAACCGTTCTTGGAAATCCATCGAAAATAAAACCGTTGGACTCTTTGTTGCTTTCCAGTTTGCTTTTTATCATCCCAATCACTACTTCATCAGGAACCAATTCGCCTTTTTCCATATAATGTTTTGCTTCCAGTCCAAGTTGAGTACCTGCTGTCATTTCACTTCGCAGGAGATCGCCGGTTGATAAATGATCTAACTTAAAAGATTTTATCAAAAACTCGGCCTGTGTGCCTTTCCCTGCTCCGGGAGGGCCAAATAATACGATGTTTAACATGTTGAAATCTGGTTTTTAGTTGTTAATTACAGAATAAATATCGAGTAAATTCCGGCCGAAGCCGTCATAGTCAAGCCCGTATCCTACAATAAAATCGTTGGGTATTTCCAACCCCACATAATCCAGTTGAACCTTTTTCTGAAGCGCGTCGGGTTTTAACAGCAATGTAGCAATCTTTACCTCCTTAGGATTAAGCTCTTTTAACTGCTCACTAATATGGTTGATGGTAATCCCAGTATCCACAATGTCTTCCAAAACTACCACCGTACGTCCTTCAATGTTTTCATTCAGTCCGATAAGCTGTTTTACCTTGCCCGATGATTTATCACCATTGTAAGAAGCAAGCTTCACAAAAGTGATTTCGGTTTCTACCATGTTGATGCGTTTAAAAAGTTCGGCAGCAAACATGAACGATCCGTTTAGGATACACAAAAAAAGCGGATTCTTTCCTTTTAAATCAGCGTTCATTTTTTCTGCCATTTTTTCGACCACTTCTCTTATTTTTTCATAAGGAAGATATATTTCGAATGTTTTGTCGTGGATTTGCACCTGCTTCATGTTCAATAAAAGGGATTTTCAAAAATTGATAAATTGCTGTATTTTCACACTTTGAAAATTAAAGGCACAAATTAACAAAACAATTCGTTGATCTGAAAATATATACTACAAAACATGAAAGCAAAAGTTAGCATTATTATGGGAAGCACATCTGATTTGGGTGTAATGGAAAAAGCAGCAAAATTACTGGATGAATTTGAAATTCCGTTTGAAATAAATGCACTTTCGGCGCATCGGACTCCGGAAGCGGTGGAAGTTTTTGCCAAAGGTGCGAAAGACCGGGGAATTAAAGTAATTATTGCCGGCGCCGGAATGGCTGCCCATCTGCCTGGTGTAATTGCAGCGATGACTCCTGTTCCGGTTATTGGTGTTCCTATTAATGCCAGTCTATCAGGATTCGATTCTATTTTGGCTATTTTGCAAATGCCTCCGGGAATTCCGGTTGCAACTGTTGCAGTTAATGGGGCTATGAATGCCGCTATTCTGGCCGTTCAAATGATAGCAACCGGCGATGAAGAACTGATGCAAAAACTGATTTCGTACAAAGAAGGGTTAAAGCAAAAAATCGTTCAGGCGAACAAAGATCTTTCGGAAGTGAAATACAAATTCAAAACAAATTAAGGATAACAAAATATTTTTATGTATTTTAGAAGAGATGTACCCAAATACATCTCTTTTGTTTGATCATGAAAATAGTTTTGCTAACCCTGCTGATACTGTTTTTTTCGTTTTCCGGGATTCGGGCGATTGAAAATCACCATGCCGGCGCCCGGTCGCGCGCATTGTCTGATGCATTTGTTTCTGTTTCCGATCTTTGGAGCACCTTTCACAACCAGGCCGGAATTGCCGACTGGACCCAAATAACTGCAGGTTTTTATTACGAATCCCGGTATATGATTGATGAACTTTCACTCGCTGCCGGTTCAGTACTGATGCCTTTAAAAAGGGGTTGTTTGGGTATTAGTTTCTACCAGTTTGGGAAAGGAACTTTCAAGGAAAATAAATACGCACTTGTATTTGCACTTCCGTTTTCCAACAGACTGAAGGCTGCACTTCAACTCGATTATTTTTCCGAACGTTTTCCCGAAAACAGCCGATCCAAAGATTTTATCACTTTTGAAACAGGAATCATTTATCAGCCTACAAAAGAGTTTTTTCTCGGAGCACATATTTTTAATCCGGTTCAGGGAGGAATTGAAACTTTACAAAGCAAAGAAAAAATGCCGTGGGTTTTCCGGGCTGGTGGACACTACCAGTTTACAAAAATGGTGATGGTTGTTCTGGAAGCTCAAAAAACTCAGGATACGGAAGTATTGGTTAAAAGTGGAATTGAGTTTTCACCGGCTAAAAATCTTGCACTGCGATTTGGCGTATCAGGGAAACCGGTAAACTACACGGCCGGAATCGGTTACTCTGTTGGAAAACTTACTACTGACATTAGTTTTGGCTATCACGGAAATCTTGGAATTACCCCGGCTGTCTCATTACAATTTACCTTTTGAAATGAAGTTGTTAGCAAAAATATGGCTGTTTGTTTTTATTCTTTTATCAACGATTTCGATGGCACAGGAAACTGATAAAACAAATATGCTGGAAGCCATTATAGAATCGCAACTTGACAACATGGATGAAGAAACGTATGCAAGCCTTGTAATTGAAGACCTCGAATATTTTGCTGAACACCCCATCAATATTAATGCTACAAACGCTACAGAATTGTCGAGACTTTACCTGTTGAATGACATTCAGATTGAAAACCTGTTGAATTACATCCATGAATTTGGACCGGTTTATTCAATTTATGAGCTAAATACAATTGACGGATTTAATCCTGATTTGTTGAATAAACTAAACCTTTTTATTTGGTTTGGGCCGAAAGAAAAAACTCAGGAAAAATTTTCTGAATCTTTTAAATATACTGACCAGCAACTTTTGCTTCGCACTCTTGGAACTACGCAAAAAGCAAGAGGATATAATCCAAATGACGAAGGAAAAACACCTTACGAAGGAAACCAGTTTCGTTATTATTCAAGATACAAGTTTGAAGCCGGCGACCACTTTTCAATGGGAATTACTGCAGAAAAAGATCCGGGTGAAGCATTTTTTGGCGGATCAAATAAATCCGGATTTGATTTTTATTCTGGTCATGCAAGCATAAATTTTAAAGGAGTTGTTCAAAATATTACGGTTGGCGATTATATTGTAAGAGCCGGACAGGGACTAGTGCTCTGGCAGGGATTTACTACCGGGAAATCAGTCTACACACTCGATATTTCAAAAACAGCGCAGGGCGTGCGGCCTTATACTTCAGTAGATGAAAATTTATTTTTCAGAGGGACAGCGGCCAGTTTCAAATATAAAAAAGCCAGTTTGAGTTTATTCTATTCATCAAAAAATACGGATGCCAATCAAATTATTTCCGACGAGGGAAATCCAGAATTTACCAGTTTGCAAACTTCCGGTTATCATCGAACAGAAAGCGAAATTGAAGATGAAAGATCGGTACATCGAACTACCACTGGAGCAGTTGCAGGATACACATTTCGTTATCTGAAACTGGGCGCCACATTTGTTTACGAACGTTTTAATCTGCCCTACGCAGCCGGCACTCAGCTTTATCAAAAGTTTCGTTTTACCGGGAAAGAGAATTACACCGGTGGGCTGAATTACCTTTTCAGCAAAGAAAAATACCAGTTATTTGGCGAAGCAGCCCGATCAAAATCATCGGGGAATGCCTTTTTGCAGGGCGCTATTGCCAACCTGACTGATCAATTAGGGTTCTCAGTGCTGTTTCGTCACTTTGATAAAAATTATCATGCGTTTTGGGCTAACACATTTGCCGAAGGAAGTAATATCAGCAATGAAACCGGTATTTATTTTGGCACTAAAATTCTCCCGGTAAAATATGTTACACTCAATGCATATTCCGATTTTTACCGTTCTGAATGGTTTAACTATTCTACTGCCGGCCCTGCACAGGGATGGGACATTTTTGCACAGGCTTCTGTTGTATTTTCAGAAAAGTTTGAATTTTATCTTCGTTATAAAAATGAAGAGAAGGAACAAAAATTCCGGCCCGAAGAACGATATATTAATCTGCCTGAAAAAATTCAACACCTCCGGGTTCATTTCCAATTTCATCCAACTGATTTTCTCACCCTAAAAACCCGACTGGAAAATGCTTTTTATTCCGGCGAAGAAAAAGAAAATGGAATTCTTGTATTTCAGGATGTCGGACTTGAACCAGAAAAATTTCCATTAAAATCTATTGTTCGATTTGCATGGTTTTCAACAGACAGCTATAATTCAAGGATTTATGCTTACGAAAATGATTTGCTTTACACATTTTCCATCCCTGCATATTATGGAAAAGGATTTCGGACTTATTTGAATCTGAATTACAAAATCAGCCCTAAAGTCGATGTTTGGATTAAAATTGGCAATACCCACTGGAACGATCGAAATACCATTAGTTCAGGATATAACGAGATTTCAGGAAACAATAAAACCGAATTAAAATTTCAAATTCGATTGAAAATATAAAACGGATTGCCTTACTTTGCCATGTTTACAGCAATTGTTATGACTGAATTTAATTTTGATGATATTCGTCCATACACCGATAAAGAGGCCAGATCAAAGATCAGGTTAATGGTAAAAGATCCTGTTTTTGATGAAGTGCTAACCCATGTTTTCAAGTTCCGCCCCAAGATTGAGATGGTAAAACTGCAACTGCGCATGATTAAATCCATCAAACAATTGCAGGGCACTTTTATTTACGACCTGTTACGAATGATCATCAACAAAACGTCAAACGGGTTGTCGTACTCCGGGGTTGAGAAACTGGACAAAAAGAAGCCTTACCTGTTTATTTCCAATCATCGTGATATAATTCTCGACGCTGCCCTGCTCAATTATCTGATTTTTGAAAAGGGGATGAATACCACACTGATAGCTATTGGAAATAACCTACTGTTATATAAATGGATAGAACATGCCGTAAAACTTAACGGAGCTTTTGTGATCAAAAGGGGCCTGCCCCCACGTGAACTGATGGAAGCCTCGAAGAAAGTTTCGCATTTTATGCGTAAATCGATAAATGAAGACAAAGTTTCGGTATGGATTGCTCAACGTGAAGGGCGCACCAAAGACGGGTTTGACAAAACACAGTTGAGTGTGCTGAAAATGATGAACATGAGCAATAACAAAAGTATAAAGGATGGATTCAAAGATCTCAACATTGTGCCGGTTTCCATATCTTATGAAATTGAACCATGCGGTTTAGCAAAATTAAAGGAACTGATCAAAAAAGAGCATTACGGCCAGAAAAAAACCAACAAAGACGATTTAAAGAGCATGTCGATGGGAATGTTCAACCCAAAAGGCAGGATGCGTTTTTCATTTGGAACGCCTCTTAACCTGGATGATTTGCCAAATGAAGCTAAGACAAAAGAAGAACAAAACAAGATCATCGAAGAAATTGCCAATAAAATCGATACGCAAATCTATTCCAACTACAAGCTCTGGCCAAATAATTATATCGCTTACGATATGCTAATGCAGGAACACCGGTTCAAGAATAAATATACCCACACCGAAGAAAAGCGGTTTGAAATGATGGTTGAACAGGCCATGATTCACATCGACTTCCCCATTACCGATATCCAGGAGCGTTTCCTGAAACTCTATGCCAACCCGGTGATCAACAAGCTAAAAGTGACCAATATTAAATGAATTCAATCATCTGGGACTGGAACGGAACACTATTGAACGATTTGGATGTTTGCATCTCTAGTATTAATGTTTTATTGGAGAAAAGAAATTTACCGATAATAAACAAAAAAATTTATAAAGAAGTGTTTTCCTTTCCGGTGAAAGACTACTACCAGGCCATTGGTTTTGATTTCAGCAAAGAAGACTTTTCAATTCCGGCACACCAGTTTATCGATCTTTACGAAGAAAACGTAAAAACCTGTTCTCTTCATCCGGCTGCAATACAGGTTCTTCAATATTTTCGCGAAAAAGGAACCCAACAATTTGTACTTTCTGCAATGCACCAAAACATGCTTGAAGAAACGCTGGATCATAATGGCATACTTGGATTACTTTGAAGGCGTAGCTGGCTTAAACGATCATTATGCGGTATCGAAAATTGAAAGAGGTCGGCAATTGATTGAAAAGATTTTCACATTGAAATAACTAAATCCAAAATTATTGGTGATACTATTCATGATTTTGAAGTTGCCCGGGAACTTGGCATCGATTGTATTTTAGTTGCCGATGGACATCAGTCGTTTGAACGACTGGAAAAAACCGGAACAAACGTACTTCATGAAATCGGGGAACTCATTTCAGGTAATATAATTTCCTTTTCTTATTAGGAAATATAACTCTATACCGACTTTAAGCAATTATGCTTTAAGTGTTTGAAATCACATATTTTTTTAAATCAAAAATCTATCTTTGACGCAATTAAGTTAAAAACAGAGCCCGTTTAATGACAAATAAAATTTCGATCAAAAATCCCAATACCGTTTTTTTGATGTTTGTGCTCATTTCGGTAGGATTACGTTTTTTTAGCTTTTTCCCCAGTGTACTAGACCATGACGAATCAACCTACCTGATAATCGGACGTGACATTTTACATGGAAAATCATTGTATTCCGATGTAACCGATACAAAACCTGTGGGCATTTTTTTATTTTATGCCGGGCTTGAATTTCTTTTTGGAAGCTCCATTTTTTGGAAACGTTTTGTTTTTGCTGTAATCGTCGGATTAACCGGGTTCCTGATTTCCCGCATTTCTAAAAAACTGTTTAAACAAAATAAAGTAGCGATTGCCTCAGGTACTAATCTATATTATTTATACCTCCATTTGGAATTATCATGGCCGCTCGCCCAACACCGAGTTGCTTTTTAACTGTTGTACGGCTATTGCATTGTTACTTTTTCTGAATAAAAATAAATGGAACTATATTCTGTCGGGTTTAATTATGGGAATCGGGTTTATAATAAAATACCTGGTTTTATTCGATTTCGGGGCCTTTATGCTATTTTTCTTTATCATGGAAATGAAAGAGAAGGAGAATTTACGCGATGTAAAAATCTGGTTGCGCTATTTTCTTTCAGGACTTGCATTTTTAGTTCCATTTGCCCTTACAAACCTCTATTTTTGGATGGGTGATCACTTTAAAGATTTTTACTATATTACTTATTTACTTCCGGGGAAATATGGAAGTAGTCCCTCACTTACCCGATACTTTACGATGTTACTCGATTTAACGGCAAAATTTCTTCCAATTTCGTTCATACTATTTTATGTCATCTTTAGCAAAAACAAACTTTGGGAAAAAGAAACCAAGTGGTTCTTCATACTTTGGATTGCAAGCGTGTTTATTGCTATGTATGTTCCCGGAAAAGAGTTCAGCCATTATACCATCCAATTAATGTTGCCGTTAAGCTTATTGGCCGGATTGTTTTTCCACCCTGAATTTAAAACCGACAAAATAACCAGGTTGATTTTCTCAAAAAAGTATGGGTGGTATGCTTTGGGAGTGGTCATGCTGATCATTCAAATCATAAGTTTTAAAAATGAAGTTTTAAAACCCGACCTGGAAAAAGAAGTAGCAACCTATATTTCAGGGAAGATGGAAAGAAATGACAAAGTATTTGTTTCAAATTACCAACAGGTTATTTATTATTTGCTCGGTATTGACGCGCCTACAAAATTTGTCCATTCAAATCTCCTTTTTACCAATAATTACAAAGCATTCGGGATAGATGCCAATGAAAGTATTCAACAAATTATTAACTCGAACCCGCGATTTGTACTGGTTCAGCGACAAAATACAATAGTGGAAAAAATGATAAAAAAGGATTACAAAAAAATTAAAACATTTGGCAATAATAAAGTGATCCTATACGAACGCACTTTCTAAAAGATATCCCGAATCCGAATATCCTTAATATATAATTGCAAACTTGTCTTCCCCCTGTATTCGTTTTCTACAATGGTGTAGCAAATGTCGAAAGGCGTTCCGGAAGTAATGGCTTCAAAAGCCTGCGACTGATTAAATGCAATTCCAGGGAAAATTCCTGAGTTTACGTCAGGTTCTACCAAATCAAGTTTTATATGTTCCTGATTTTTCCCCACCAGCCTGCTGGTTCCGGCATCATAAACATCTTCAGTTATAAAAACGGGTGTCATATTGTGTGGGCCAAACGGAGCAAATTGCTTTAAAATGTGATGAAATTTTGGCGTGATTTCGCTCAGTGTAATTTTTGTATCTACATCAACAGACTGAATTTGTTGAACGCTGGTAATCTGGTTGGTAACAATTTCTTCAAACCGATCACGGAATGCCGGGATATTTTCAATTTTCAGTGTCAGCCCGGCTGCATACATGTGCCCACCATACGATTCCAGCAGATCGCTGCACTGCCCTATTGCTTCATATAAATCAAAATCACGAACTGAACGTGCCGAACCTGTTGCCAGTCCATTTGATTCTGTTAAAATTACTGTTGGGCGATAATACTGTTCAGTAACCCGCGATGCAACAATTCCAACCACCCCCTTGTGCCAGTCACGATTGTACAAAACAGTGCTATTCTTATTTTTCAACTCCTCGTTCTTCTCAATCATTTCAATGGCATCCTGTGTAATATCGCGGTCGAGCGTTTTTCTGATCTCATTAAATGAGTCGATTTCTTCGCCAATTAAATCCGACTTTTCCTCATCTTCAGAAACAAGGATCTGAACCGATTTCTTCCCGTGCTCAATTCTGCCTGATGCATTTAGCCTTGGTCCGATTTTAAAAACGATATCACTGATAGTAATTTCAGTATCGCCAATTCCTGCCAGATTAATAATGGTCTGCAAACCAATTCCCGGATTAAAATTCAGCTTTTTCAAACCATAATAAGCCAGCACCCGGTTCTCTCCTGTAATTGGCACAATATCAGATGCAATACTTACTACCACCATATCGAGAAGATCGTAAATCTCCTCCTGCTCAATATTATTTTTCTGGCAGTATGCCTGTAACAGTTTAAAGCCCACACCGCAACCCGAAAGCTCTTTATAGGGATATTCACAATCCACTCTTTTAGGATCGAGAACAGCCACAGCCGGTGGAATTTTATCATCCGGATTATGATGATCACAAATAATAAAATCGAGGCCCCTGTTTTTTGCATCCGCAATTTTTCCTACCGCTTTAATACCGCAATCGAGCGCCACCACCAGTGTATAACCATTGTCAATGGCATAATCAATACTTTTTGGTGAAATTCCATAACCTTCGCTGTAACGATCCGGAATGTAGTATTCAATTTGCTCAATGCGTGATTTCAGAAAAGAATACATCATAGCAACCGAGGTAGTTCCATCCACATCATAATCACCATATACAATTACTTTTTCCTGATTGGTAATGGCAGTTTCCAGACGAGCAACAGCTTTATCCATGTCTTTCATAAGGAATGGATCGTGGAGATCGCTTAACCGGGGGCGAAAAAAGGCTTTTGCTTCGTTAAAGGTCTTTATTCCGCGCTGAACAAGCAGTCTGGCAAGAACCATATTTACATTCAATGCCGCCGAAAGGTGTTTCACCTCATTCAGGTCGCCTTGTTTTTTCAGATTCCAGACCTTTTCCATACGCTACTGCCTTAATTTATTGTCTTAAAGCGTACAAAGATACAAAATGCATAACGATATCTAAATGAAATAATCGTATCAGAACTTTTTTTTAAAACTAACTTCCACTAACCTTTTGAAAGAAAGCATTCACACTTCTTTTATTATCTTTGCTGAAATTTTTTGAAGTACACAGGAAGCTAATTTAAAGCACTAATTTTGTCGTTTATTTTTAACGGAAAAATCGTAACGAACAGGTATAAAATATGAGTATTCAGGAATTAAGTGAACAGGAAATCATTCGAAGAAATTCATTGCAAAAACTTCGGGAAATGGGCATCGATCCCTACCCGGCTGCCGCATATGAAGTAAACGCAACTTCGGCCCAAATAAAAAAAGAATTTAAAGACGAAAGCACAGAAACCTGGGAGGTGAGTCTGGCTGGCCGGATCATGAGTTTTCGCATCATGGGGAAAGCCTCTTTTGCTGAAATTCAGGATCATGAAGGAAGAATTCAGATTTATGTTAACCGCGACGAAATCTGCCCGGGCGAAGACAAATCCACTGTATAACGATGTATTCAAAAAACTGCTGGACATTGGAGATATTATTGGGGTAAAAGGTTTTGTGTTCCGCACCCAAATGGGCGAAATTTCCGTTCATGTAAAAGCGTTCACTGTTTTGAATAAATCGTTACGTCCGCTTCCAATCGTTAAAGAAAAGGAGGGAAAAACATACGATGCATTTACAGATCCTGAACAACGTTATCGTCAGCGTTATGTCGATCTCATTGTTAACCCGCAGGTGAAAGAAGTATTTAAGATGCGAACCAAAATCGTTAATACCATGCGCAATATGTTTAACGAGTATGGTTATTTTGAAGTGGAAACACCCATCTTACAACCTATTCCAGGGGGAGCAGCAGCCCGGCCATTTGTTACACATCACAATGCATTAAATATGCCGCTGTACCTGCGCATCGCCAACGAACTTTATTTAAAACGACTGATCGTTGGGGGATTTGACGGAGTTTACGAGTTTTCCAAGGATTTTCGTAATGA
Source organism: uncultured Prolixibacteraceae bacterium (assembly GCA_963769925.1). GTDB lineage: Bacteria > Bacteroidota > Bacteroidia > Bacteroidales > Prolixibacteraceae > Draconibacterium. Next base: position 32,161 of record CAVYOB010000037.1, on the reverse strand, counting down.
AGGAATGGACCGTACGCATAACCCGGAATTTACGGTGATGGAAATTTATGTGGCTTATAAAGACTATAAATGGATGATGAGTTTCACCGAAGAGATATGTGAGCGGGTTGCTGTGGCTTTACACGGGACCACGAAAGTGCAACTGGGTGAAAATATTATCGATTATAAAACTCCTTATCCTAGGGTTACCATGACCCAGGCAATTAAGGAACATACCGGTTACGATATTACAGGGAAAACCGAGGAAGAACTTCGCGATATTTGCGACAAACTGGATATTGAAACCGATCCGAGCATGGGTAAAGGAAAGCTGATTGATGAGATTTTCGGGGAGAAATGTGAGCACAACTACATCCAGCCAACATTTATAATCGACTATCCGATAGAAATGTCGCCATTAACGAAAAAACACCGCGACAACCCGGAACTGACGGAGCGTTTTGAGCTGATGGTAAACGGAAAAGAACTGGCAAATGCTTATTCGGAACTGAATGACCCGATTGACCAGCGTGAACGTTTTGAGGATCAGCTTCGGCTGTCGGAAAAAGGAGATGATGAAGCCATGTTTATCGACCAGGATTTTCTCCGGGCACTAGAACATGGAATGCCACCTACATCTGGAATGGGAATGGGAATTGACAGGCTAACCATGTTTATGACTAACAGTTCTTCCATTCAGGATGTGCTTTTCTTCCCGCAAATGAAACCGGAGAAAAAAGCGGTGGAACTTACGGAAGATGAAAAACTAGTGGTTGAATTGCTAAAAGCAAAATCGCCTATTGATTTAAATGAACTCAAAACAGCTTCGGCTTTAAGCAACAAAAAGTGGGATAAAGCCATTAAAGGACTTACCGGCAAAAAAATGGCCAAAGTTGAAAAAAAGGGGGATGAGTTGATGGTTACATTAGTATAGAGTAGTTAGTGTTTAGATATTGAGCCTTTCATTATAAGATGGAGGGCTTTTTTTTGTGGGTGATGTGGTTTCCAAACCGCATTAATAAGAAGGTTTTTGGGTTCGATGTGACACTTGTTTGGATTAATTCAGTTTTTATCAACATAAGAATAATTGGGATTAGTATTTTTAAATTTGTAAAAAGCTAAAAGATTAAACCAAACTATATATGAAAAAAACATACCTCAGAAAAAGGAAATTATTATAAATTTGACATGGACTTTAATCTTTTATATAATTACTTAATAGAATATTCGAAAAATAAGTCGATTAAATCCTATGAATTTATAAAAGAAGTCATATATAATTATCAATTCCCATTCCCAACATTTACAATTCCTATTGGTGAGATTTTATATAGAGGGAGGATTCATAAGTCAAATGAAATTTATTTTGAAGATCTTAATGATTTTACAAACATAAAAGATATTGAAAAGATTCAAAACTATGGTAGAGCAAATGAACCAAGACAGAGCATCTTCTATTGTAGCACCAATAAAGACACTGCGTATTTTGAGGTTTCAAAAATATCAAGACAAAATTGCAGGCCAAGGTTTGAATACACAACTATGGGCGTTTGGAGTGTTCAGAAGGATTTAAGAGTAGGAGTAATTCCTATTCATTCAGAGATTAAAGATATAAATATTATAGCAAAAAATCTTTACAATAAATATGATTCATTAATTAAGGATCGTTTACTCAGGGGAATAGAAATACCAGTTAAATTATTAGATTTTATCTCGAACGAATTTTTTCTGGATGCAAAAAATTTAGAATCTAACTACGTATTAAGTTGTGCTTTTGCAAATTATATGTATGACACCACGGGTAACGATTCATTTTTAAAGAGAGGTACAGAATTGGATGGAATTTTTTATTCAAGTGTACAACATAAAGATGAAGGGATGAATTTAGCACTTAAACCTGAAGTTGTTGAAACCCATAAAATTAAACTAATCCACGCATTTAAAAGAACAGCTTGGAAGCTAAACGAAAATAATTATGGCGTTATAAAATTAAAAGAAGCTAAAACGATTGATCTTAAGAATGAAAGAATAATTTGGGATTATTAAAAAGCCTCTGGTTCATTGCAAAAAAGGAATTGGGAAAAAATATTTTCAAATATTTTGATGGTCTTAAGCAATATTCGTTTCCTTTTGGCACAGACATAAACTTAAATTTCCAAAATGCGGTTGCAAACCGCATCACCTGAAAACTTTATCCTCAACTATTAATAACCTATTAATTAAAAATTGAATATTCGATATTGGATATTTTGAGGTTTGAGATAGCTTTTGATTGGAGAATATCAGGAGGTTTTTCAGTTTCAGTTATTGGCAATTCTCCCTATTCTGAGGTTTTGAAACCCCAACTTAATAAAAGAATATTTCAACAATTATTCGCCGAACCGGTGTTTACTGGTTCTGTTTTAAATCGCGATAACTTAAATACATCATCACTGATATCAACATCACTAAAAGCATTGCACTGGTAACAACTACTATCATAAGCTTTTCTTTTTAGAATTTAAAGATCAGTCTCATTTTTACAAGACTAAATTTACTTTTAATATCGTTAACTCATTTCCTGTTTCACAGAAACTTATTAAAAGTCAATTGTTTAAAAGTGCAGAAAAATAAAGGAAAGATTATTAGAACAAGGATGTTAGATAAAAGATATTGAGCTTTAAATTAAGAGATTTTCAATATTCAATCCTTAATCTCCAGTGTTGAAGATTGAGAGTGAGTATTTAATGTCAGATATTTTAACAGACGAAATCGAAATCTGATAAAATTAGAATGTCTTTTTAGCATTATTTATCAGGGATAGGAATGCTGTAAATCAGCCTGATATCTGCGATCCAGCCGTCGTCAAAACTTACATTTTTTTGCGTCCTGTTATCACCAAAACCAATTAGCGGAAGACTAAAATCAACTTTCTGATCAATAGCATACTGTGCATAGTTTCTTCCCAAAGCGCGGCCAAATCGTCCTTCCACATAAAAATTTCCAGTTATCTTGTGTCTTGCATATGCGGTCAAATCAATACTTGTGCGTTCAATATAGTCGCCATTATTTTCGGGATCTCCGAGTTTATACGAAGTTATTAATCCAAAATGCGCGATCCCGGCATTAAACTTATCATTGATTTTATATTTTATCTTGGAATAAACAGGTAATAAACCTGTGATAGCCCACCGTTCTGATAACTGCCAGTCGATATCCACTAATGGAACCATGTAAGGGCCATATAAATCCTGATTATACATGATGCCAAAAGCCATCGTCAGCTTTTCGCTGAATTTATTCTTGTACATTACGATACCACCCAACTGAAAATGATCTGAGTTTATATGTTTCATGTCCGACATCAACCGGGGAGCAAACAACAGCTGAATCTCACGATCATTGGTGAGTTTTTTAATCAACCCGGTTCGCAGAAGGAATCCATTAAGATTTATTGGATTACTGATATTTGATGGCATTGATTCATTGTTTTCAACATTCCAGTAGAAATAGTTAAGATTGGTGAACCACATTACTTTATCAGATAGTTGAATTGGCACAGCCAGATTTATCATACCTCCCACCTCAGTGGCATTCCCGCTGTACGTAGACTCATAAGGTTGAGGAAATCCGTATCGCCCGGAAACGGTGAATAAATCGAATGTTTTCTGTGCCGTAAGCGATGAACTCAAACAGACACCAAAAAAGAATAATACCAAAAATTTCATATCGTTTAAGGTTAGGTTAATGGACTTATATAAATATAGTGAAAATTAATATGATACCTGACTCCTGCTCAGCGTTTACACATGTCCATTTATCCTCAAATCAGAGCACAAGATTTTGAAGTCAAAATTTAGAAATATTTAAATGTTGCTGCCAAATAATAAAGAAAACCGGCATAAATCAAATCGAAAAAGATAAGGCGTAAACTGTTGGCAATCCAGATTAAAAACGCAAAAGGATAACCGATAACAGCCAGAAAGTTCCGCGTTATATGCCGGTTGGTGTCTTTCCAAAGACTCTCAGCATCCTTATCGCTGGGAAAAGAATTTACAGCTGCAGAAGCACCAAGCCAAAGAAACAGGTATTTTTGCCATTCTTCCCAGGAATATTGCTTCGACAGAAAATAAAAAAGCAACGAAAAAAAAGCTCCTGAAATAAGTGGCCCAACAGCAATTAGAAATGATTGAGTGAATTTTTTAGGTCTGTTGTGAATAACATAACCGGAAGGATTTCCAAACCGGAAATAGCAGACTTTTACCACCTTAACTCCAGTTAAATTGCAAAAAATCTTGTGCCCGAATTCATGAAAAACAACGCCAATAAATGTAATTGCTGAAATTATCTCTCGTAAGTTTGCCACTAGACAAGTTCTTTAGAAAGCAAATATAATCGATTTGTCAATTGTTCAGTTCGAACCCATGTGATTCAAAACTTTAAAGCTGAAAATCGTTTTTAAAGCCTATTAATTCAATGAAATTTAAAGCTACTCTATTCATTCAGTTTTTTACATTTGCATTTAGATAACACCAACTAAAACTTCATCATGAAAATTCAAAGATTTAGTATAGCAATTCTTCTCCTGATATTTTTTTGCATCTCAATAGTGGCAAAATCGCAAGATGAAAAACCAATCCGCCTGGCAGTTGCAGGAATGACTCACGGACATATTGCTTTTATTCTTGGGCGACCTGACAAAGGCGATTTTGATTTGGTGGGAGTTTTTGATGCCAACAAAGAGCGAACCAGCGAATTAAAAGAAAGATATCATCTTTCTCCTGACATCGTTTTCCACAACCTGGAAGAAATGCTGGATAAAACAAAACCGGAAGCCGTGGTAGCATTTGGATCAATTTACGATCATCTTACTGTTGTGGAAGCCTGTGCACCACGTGGAATTCATGTGATGGTAGAAAAGCCACTGGCAGTAAACATGGAACATGCACAGCGAATGGCAAAACTGGCAAATAAATACCACATTTTTTTACTTACCGATTACGAAACATCGTGGTACCCAACTACGGCCAAATCGATGGAAATGGTAGAAAATGAGAATTTTGTAGGGACATTGCGTAAAGTAGTTATTCATGACGGACACCAGGGACCAAAAGAAATCGGTTGTGATAAATTCTTTTTGGATTGGCTTACTGACCCTGTTTTAAACGGAGGTGGAGCCATTGTTGACTTTGGATGTTATGGCACTAATTTAATGACGGGTTTGACCAACGGCGAAAAAGCACTTTCTGTGACAGCAGTAACCCGACAGTTTAAACCCAATATTTATCCAAAAGTAGATGACGATGCAACCATAATTGTTTCTTACCCGGAATCTGAATGCATCATCCAGGCGTCGTGGAACTGGCCTTTTGGAAGAAAAGACATGGAAATTTATGGTGATTCAGGATATATTTTTGCCGAAAACAGTTCGGACATGAAAATTCGAAAAGAAGGAATGGAAGCTGAAAAACAGGAAAAGGTCACAGCCGTTGATGTTGCAGTTTACGAAGATCCATTTGAATATTTTGCAGATGTTATTCATAAAAAAATAACCGTTCCTGAATACGGACTGTACTCGTTGAACAATAATATTGAAGTAGTAAGAATTCTGGATGCTGCACGTGAATCCGCTAAAACGGGAAGAACAGTTATCTTGAAGTATTAGTGAATTCTATTTTATCCCGTAATGGTCCTGAAGAATTTTGCGAAAGATTCTTCCTGGTAAAAGTTTTTTGACCAGTACTGCCAGTTTTTGTTCCGTTGATGCAATAATATAACGTTGCTTTGGATTTGTGCTTTCCACAATCTTTACCAATTTTTTAGCCAGTCGTGATGGGTTCCAACCTTTACTTTCATCCTTTTCAATGATGGAAAGTGTTTTTTCAAACTGTGAATGGTAAGGATCGTTTTCATTGGTTGGCGCCAGAAAACCACGACGATTTTGTGAATTATTGGTATGAAAATCGCCCGGATTAATAACAACCACTTTTATGTTAAAAGAAGAAACTTCCATTCTCAGTGCCTCACTGAAACCCTCGATGGCAAATTTCCCTGCAGAATAAAAAGCCTGAAATGGAAGCCCCATTAATCCGCCAATTGATCCAAAATTAATGATCGTTCCCCCACCCTGTTTTCTCATCACAGGTAAAACTACTTTGGTCAGCAAAACCATTCCCATAAAATTGGTGTCCATTTGTAACCGGATGGTTTCAACAGGCAAGGTTTCAATTGGTCCGCCGGAATGCATCCCGGCATTATTGATCAACACATCGATCCTTCCTTCTTTTGTGAGTACTGTCTTTACTGCCAGATTAATAGATTCAGGATCGGTAAGATCCATATTTAGCATCTGAACAAGCGGATCTGTTTCTGCAGGTTTTCGGACAGTACCATAAACCTTATGCCCGTTTTTTACCAGTAACGATGCAGTTTCCTTGCCAAACCCTGATGATATTCCTGTAATAAGAATTACTTTTCCCACAAATCCGTTTTTTCAGATTAGCTTTTTATTTTAAAATCTTACAGTTTCTGAAATAAGATCAAGTTTCTTCGCGACCGCAGTAATTTTTTCAACAGAAGCTTCAATCTGCTCTTTTGTATGCGTAGCCATTAACGAATATCGAATAAGACAATCTTCTTTGGGAACAGCCGGCGCGACTACCGGATTAACAAAAACGCCTTCGTCAAGTAACATTCGTGTCATTTTTAGCGCCTTCATCGTATCGCGCACAAAAAGCGGGATTATCGGGGATTCTGTTTTACCGGTATCAAACCCCATGGCTTTAAAACCTTCCAAAGCATACATGGTATTCTCCCATAATTTTCCCCTGCGTTCCGGTTCATTTTCCATGATATCAAGTGCTGCAAGAACTGTTGCCACTGAAGGCGGTGTCATGCTGGCACTAAAGATAAGCGACCGGGAAAAATGTTTGATATAATTGATATAATTTTTATCAGCTGCAATAAAACCTCCCTGAGATGCCAGCGATTTGGAGAATGTTCCCATGATCAGATCAACCTCATTAGTCAATCCGAAATGCGAAGCTGTTCCAGACCCATTTTCGCCAAGTACTCCTATAGAATGCGCATCATCGACCATAACTATGGCGTCGTATTTCTGTGCTATTTCCACAATTTCAGGCAACTTTACAATATCGCCTTCCATTGAAAAAATCCCGTCAACAACAATCATCTTAACCCTGTCATTATCACATATTTTCAGCTTCTTTTCAAGAGAAGCCATATCATTGTGAGCAAATTTCAAGACTTTTGAGTATGCCAGTCGGCTACCCTCAATAATTGAGGAATGATCGAGTTCATCGAGTAAAACGAAGTCGTCTTTACCAGTTAGCACCGAAACAACGCCCAGGTTTACCTGAAACCCGGTACTGTAACACAATGCTGCTTCTTTCCCAACCAGTTTTGCCAAGCGTTCTTCCAGTTCAATATGAATGTCAAGCGTTCCGTTAAGAAAACGCGACCCGGCACAGCCAGTTCCGTATTTATCGATTGCTTTTTTTGCAGCCTCCTTTACCAGTGGATGATTGGTCAACCCCAAATAACTGTTTGATCCAAACATCAAAATTTTTTTCCCGTTTAACATTACTTCTGTACCCTGATCAGATGAAAGTGGCCTGAAGTATGGATAAATGCCCTCCGCCATCAATTGCTGCGGGGTATTAAACTTCTCAAGTTTTTCTTTAAGTGATTCCAAATTAAATTCGGTTTAATGGTAAATTTTTCGGGTTAAAGATAATAAATTATGAACGTGAAAACTCACAATAAAAAAACCATGAAGAAATGAAGCAAAAACTCTCCCTGCTTAACAATAAAATTATTGCAATTATCTAATAAACAACGTATTATAAAACAATACTCCTATGAATCATAAATCGTTTTATGAGAAACCAGGTAACATAAACAAATTAAATGAACGTCTTTCGGAGGCATTTTTGAATGTAAAAAACATCAACATTGGATGTAAATTACAGTCCATTCATAAGGAAATTATTATTATCAGATAACTAGTATTGATTAAAACCCTTATAGCTGAAAATCAAATTTTTAGCAAAAAAAGAGGTAACCTTTTGTATGTTTTTGGAATATTAATATACAAGGACGCTAATTTCTTATCGTATAAATAGTGAGATAAAACATTAAGATTGGTCTGTATTGTTGTTAACTAATTGCCGCATAATGGTTTAAAAATCCAACATGAAAAATATTGTTGGATTTTACTAAGCATTTTGATAAATTGACGCAAGCGAATTCAAAATATTGCAACCATAAACACAAAACTGATAAAAAATGAAAAAAATTTACCAAGTCTTATTTAACAATTTATTCCTGTTGTTTTTGCTGTCTCTGTCATGTTTTGCATTTGGGCAGGAATTTCCACAGCTTAAAATTGTAAACCAACCTAATGTAATTACACTTGATCCCGGCCAAACATTACAGGTACAAGCCGAGTATTACGATCAGGATGGAAGCCTGCAAAATGTGTCTGTTAAATGGCACACCGAACCCGGTTACCTGGGAAGAATAGATAAAAAAGAAAATTTGCTGGCTAATCATCCGGGAGAAGGTTTTCTTTTTGCCAAATTCCGCGATTTACTTGATTCAATCCCGTTAGTTATTACCGGGCCTCAAAAAGGAGACGACCTTGAAGAAGACGAGTACCCGAAAGTAAAAATTGTTCCCGGAAGTGTAAAAATTGAATCGGCAGATTCAGTTGAGTTGAGAGCTTTTTATATCAATGAATTGGGTGAAAAAGTTGACACATTCTTCCAGTGGTCAGTTTCTGATCCTGATCTTGGTACGTTCCCTCACGACACTGCAAGTATGTTTTTTGCTGGTAATCCCGGGCACGGATTTATATCTGCATCTTTAGGTGAACTCGCAGATACAATAAGATTGACGGTTATAGAGCCAAAAGTGAGACATGAATATGAAAATAACAAACGTGTTGTAATTCTTCCGGGAGATACAACGGTACATCTTCAACCCGGTACAACCATACAATACACAGCTGTTATAAAAAATTCAAATTCAGATAACACACAAATAAAATGGTCGGTTACCAATGAATCAATTGCTACTATAGATGCAGAAACCGGATTACTTACGCTTGGAGATCAGACAGGAATTACACTGGTAAAGGCAACCTTTGGTAAAATAACGGCTTTTGCTGAGCTTCTGGTGGTTGATCCGAATATTGACCTTACTGTAAATACAATTACTGTTCACCGTGTACTTCCTGATGGAACCGAACTTCCTCCAAAAAAATTCCGCGAAGGTGAGTCATACAAAATTGGTGGACTACCATATCCTTTAAATATATTAAATGCAGGAATGTTGCATTTCCCCTTCGGTTGTATTCATGAAGATATTACACTTTACATGTTTATTCCTGAAGAATATGCACAAACAGATGATGAAAACTCGGAGGTTAGTTTTACTGAGCAGATAATTACAGGAGTTAAATTTAGTGTGTTACCTGCAGGCAGCGATGAAATAGTTGAACCTTATCCATTTGATATCCCGGTAGTTTTGAGCCTGGTTTTCAAACAGGGATTACTTGACTCGTTGCAGGTAAATCCTGAAGATCTGGATGTATTTTTTGCTGACAACACTGGTTTTGTTACAACAGCTGATGATAAAGTAGAAATAGATACCATAAGAAATAAGATTTATGCTCGTATTGAACACTTCAGCACTATTGTAGTAAAACAGAAAAGTAGCACAACATCTAGTGAAAACCGGGAAGGACTACAGGAAAAAACACTAAAAGTATATCCTAACCCATTTCATTCGTCAACAAAAATTTTGTTTAATGTAACTGACATGGCCAACGTAAACCTCACTATTTACAATATTTTCGGGAAACGAATAAGAACCCTTGTCGATGAGGTAAAACCGAGAGGAAATTACTCGGTTACATGGAACGGAAAATCAGATGACGGAACACAGGTAACTTCCGGATTTTATGTCTGCCGAATTCTTATTGATGGAAAAGAAGCACAAGCAACCAGAATGATATTGAACCGTTAAGCAATTTTTTTTTAGATTTTTCAGCCTCCTGTTTTTACAGGGGGCTTTTTTTATACTATAACAAACAGTTAGTAATTCCAGCCAGTCAGTTTTCTGATATCTGAAAATTCAAAGATATTTATCATTAAAATTAACTCGCTCTACTAATCCAAATTCAATTAACATATTTTATAAAAGTTTTAATACTCCTTTATTGTTTTTTAACACATTAAGTCATAACTTGAATCCTCACAAATATCCACAATATGAAATTCTTATTATCTGTTACCCAATTATTGAGTTTGTTTCTCATAACTCAAATCGTGTCTGCACAGTCAATTTCCTCCGATGTTATAGCTAATTCAGGAGAGAATTTTGTTGCGGGCAATGTGAGCCTTGACTGGACTTTAGGCGAAAGTGTTACCGATGTACTGACTGCTTATCCCTACATTGACACACAGGGATTTCATCAGACCTTTTTAACCGCAGCTAAAGCCAATGTTCTTACAACAGATTACTCCTCAGTTAAAGTGTATCCAAATCCTGCCAGAGATTTTGTACATATTTTTATGAAAAATATTTCCGGCAAAGTAAACATTGAATTGTATGATATGTCGGGGAAAAAACTTCATGAGGAAAAAATCAATGCATTGGAAGATTACAAACTAAACCTAAAAAAGTTTGCCGACGGTAAATATCTGTTAAACGTTATTACCGATCACCCAACTACATATGGGATCATAAAATCATCAAAATAATACCATTATGAAACACATTTTACTTACTTTAATCTTAGTTCTGTGTTTAGGACTACCGACTTTTGCACAACCCCAAATTATGAACTACCAGGGCGTTGCCCGCGATAACGCAGGTATGGTTATTGCAAATAAAGAAATTTCATTACGCATCAGCATTTTAAAAGATAATGCTGATGGCCCAACAGTTTTCTCCGAAGTTCACAAAGTTCATACCTCGCAGTTTGGTGTATTTAGTCTGAAAATTGGCACAGGGAAACCGGTAGTAGCTAGCATGGCAGATATTGACTGGGCCGGAGGTGACCATTACATACAGATTGAAATGGATGTTAACGGTGGAGATAATTTCCAGCTAATGGGATCGAGTCAATTATTATCCGTTCCTTATGCATTTCATGCATTAACGGCTAATGAACTTACAGGAAGTTCGCACCGGAATCTCAAAAGTGGTGTTCCTTCACAGGCATGGTCTCTGTTTGGAAACTCAAAAACAAATCCTGAAACGGATAAATTGGGGACCACAGACAATAAAGACTTCGTACTTATTACTAATAATAAGGAACGATTAAGAATTACAGCTGAAGGTAAACTGATTACTCCTGATGGAGTAGGACTTGAACTTGGCGGAAACCTGCAAGTTCATGGCGACAGTACAAGTATCGATAAAGATTTATACGTTGGCAGAGATGTTTTCCTGAATGTAAACGATGCATTTTCACCTCGTGGGCAGACTGTTAACTATGGAAACTTTACGGTTGAGGATATGAGTTCAACACTACTCACCGGAACTTTGCAAACCAACAAAGATGCATTGTTCAAAGAAAAACTGACACTGGATAATGCAGGATTGGGCTCAACAAGTACTTCAACAGGAGCACTGGTCGTTGCCGGAGGAACAGGTATTGGTGAAAATCTGTTTGTCGGTGGAAATACGCAACTTGAAAATGCTGTCAGCATTACCGATGGAACATCATCTACCTCACCAATAACCGGTGCGTTAACAGTAGCTGGCGGTGTAGGAATAAATGAAAATCTGAATGTAAATGGAACTGCAGGTTTTGGTAATACAGTCGATGTTACCGGTGCAACAACTTTACAAAGTACTTTAAATGTAACCGGCAATTCAACTGTTAACCGTTTGTTTGCCGACGGACAGGTTACAATAAACAAATCATTGGGCACAGCTGAAGGCACTTATGATAATTATCCGCTCCAGGTACAGGGTAGTCAGCAGGGAATAGCAATTAAACTGGTGCCAAACGATCCGGGCAGATCCAATAACTTTGTCTCCTTTTGGGGCGGCGATGGAAGTATAAAAGGCCGGATTGAAGGAATGCAGGGACTTACAGGAATCGCCAGAAGTATTGTAAATGATGCCATAGGCGGAACACCAGGATTCGATGATGTAATCGGAAATTCTCAAAGCAGAAATCAGAGTGCTCCTTCTGTTTCAGCCAATCAGTATTTTAATAATGATTACGCTTTTGGCGCTTATTCTCTGACACTTGATTTTGTCAACTCAATTATAAAATTTGCAGTAAATGCAATAGGAGCTTCGGGTGCTTGTGTGACAGGAGACTGTGATGATGTAGTTTGGAGCGCCGTTGATTTAGTAGTTAACGGTATCCAATTGGGCGGATATATTACTTACAATGAAATTAACCGTGGGGTTGCCTTTGAATCCGGCGGTGCTGATTATGCAGAGTGGCTTCAAAAAAATGATCCTGATGAGGCATTTACTTTTGGTGATGTGGTTGGCGTAAAAGGAGGATTGATTTCAAAAAAATTCAAAAAAGCTGAACATTACATGGTAATTTCAAAAGATCCAACAGTTATTGGTGCCATGCCGGAAGAAACAAATAAAAAGAAATTTGAAAGGATTGCTTTTATGGGTCAGGTTCCGGTAAAAGTAATTGGCAAAGTAAAAAAAGGCGATTATATTCTTCCTTCAGGGAATCACGACGGGATGGCGATAGCTGTCTCACCTAATTCAATGGCTGCGCTCGATTATTCAAGAATTATCGGCATTGCCTGGGGCGAATCGAACGGTAAAAAGCTTTTTGATTACGTAAATACAGCCGTAGGAATTAATTCCAACGATATGGCAGGAATTATTGACAATATGCAATCAACAATCAATGATATGCAGCTTGCACTGGCAAAAGTTAATCCTGATTTTCAGCCACAATTATATGCAGTAAGCGGAAGTTCAAATATGAACAGGAATCAAATTACCACTTCGCAATCGCTTCAGGATATAATTGGGAGCCAGAGTGATGCATTGGAATATCACAACATCCAGGAAGCATTATCTAAAGCAAAGAATTATGCTAAACTCCAGGATCTTGATTTAAGTCAGTATCCCTACCTGGAAGAAATGTTTGATAATCCAAATGACGAACTGGCACAGCAAATTATCGATCATTACACCAAAGTGCTGAAAAACTTAACAGCGATGATGGATAAAGCAAAGAAAAATTAACTGGAACAATCAAAAACAAAGAAGGGAAACATTAAAATGTTTCCCTTCTTTGTTAAATGAGTTTGGCCAATTACCCTTTTTCAGGGTAAATAGTTTTTATAGTACCATCTTCATTATAATCCAGTTCAATCACCTTCATACTCCGTAGCCAGGTTCTTCCTCCTGATGGAACACTGTCATGATGGAACAGATACCATTTTCCTTTAAATTCAACAATGGAATGGTGCGTTGTCCAACCAACAACAGGCATTAAAATTACTCCCTGATAAGTAAAAGGTCCGTAAGGAGAATCGCCAATTGCATAACACAACTTATGGGTATTTCCTGTAGAATAAGAAAAATAGTATTTCCCATTATACAAATGCATCCACGATGCTTCAAAGAAACGACGTTCATGATCGCCTGCTGTCAGTGGGTTTCCGTTTTCATCCAGAATTACCAAGTCTTTGGGTCCTTCAGCAAATCCGAGCATATCTTCAGACATTTTTACAACCCTTGAATATAGCGCCGGTTCATTATCTGCGGGTTCAGAACCACATTCCTGTGCTTTGTTGTTCCTGTATCGTTGTAGCTGTCCACCCCATAAACCTCCAAAATACATGTAGTGCTGTCCATCAGTGTCTTCAAAAACACACGGATCGATACTGTAACTCCCAATAATAGGGTGAGATTCCGGAATAAACGGACCTTCGGGTTTATCACTTACGGCAACACCAATTCTGAAAATATCTGTTTTGTCTTTTGCGGGGAAATACAAATAGTACTTGCCATTTTTATAAGCAGCATCAGTATCCCACATTTGTCGTCCACCCCAGGGAACATCTTTAATATCCAGCGCTACACCATGATCTGTAACTTCACCTTCAACTGAATCCATTGAAAACACATGATAATCTTTCATATCAAAATGATCACCGAGATCGTTTTCAGGAATACCTGATTCAATATCATGCGAAGGATATATATAAATTTTCCCGTTAAAAACATGAGCTGCCGGATCAGCGGTATAAAGATTGTTAACTAAATATCTTGCTTTCTTCATTTAAAACACTTTAAAATTTATACTGTAAAAATGTACGAATAAACTGATTCAATTATTTTCATAAAATAGCGCGGTTACTCTTATTTTTTTCTTCGAGCAATCAGTTCCTGTTCAATCTGTACCTCTTTTTTCTTATTTATTTCATAAAAAAATAAAAGTACTATTACCAGGAAAAACGGGATTGATGCATAAACACTGACAAGCATTTTGGCACCATGAGCAACTGATTCAGGTTGAATAATTTCCTGTACGGCAGAAACACTTTCTTTATTAATGTATCCGTAAAGTCCTAAAATCCATGTTACTAATGCACTCCCAATTGACAAGCCGCTTTTCAGACCCACCATCATTGCAGAAAAAATTATAGCAGTTGCCCTGCGGTTTGTTTTCCATTCCGAAAAGTCCGCAACATCGGCAATCATTGCCCAAAGTAAAGGAATTGTAATACCATAAAAGAAACCGTGCAGAATTTGAGACGCAAACATCAGAATAACATTTTCTGGTTTATAGAAAATGAAAAAGAGAATGAAAAGCGTGGAAACAAACAGCGCCGATGAAAAGACATCTCTCTTTCCATATTTGTCGGCCAGCTTTTTCGATATTGAAATCCCAACTATCATAAAAATAATTCCACCGGCATTAAATAAACCAAAACCCGCCGACGCCGGATCAGATCCAAAGAAATTTATTCCGACAGAAGTAAGTGCATTTGTTATCGGACTAATGAATTTTGCTAAAGCCACTTCATCAACATAATTTTCAAAATAGAAAACATAAGAGCCACCTTTTAAAGCAAGCGTTACAAACACCAGAATCGTTGAAACCAACATAATAATCCAGGGTTTGTTTTTTATCAAATCCGATAAATCCTCTTTTAATGTGGATTTCTGCTCCGGTGTTGGGACAACCCTTTCGCGGGTAGAAATAAAAGTAATGATCAGCATCACCGTCCCAATAATTGCCAGCCATGTCATAACGATCTCAATTCCTGCTGCCTTATCGCCATGACCAGCATACAGAATAATTGGCAACATAAATACCTGAACAAAGAACTGTGCAAACATAACAGCTACAAAACGGATTGATGATATACTATTCCGTTCGGCCATATCACCAGTAAGAACTCCACTAAGTGCAGCGTATGGTAAATTATTACTTGCATAAAATAGTAAAAGAAGCGTGTATGTTACAGCGGCATAAATTACTTTCCCTTTATATGAAAAGTCAGGCGTGGTAAATGCAAGTAATGCAATAACTCCAAGTGGAACAGAAGTGTACAATACCCATGGTCTGAACTTTCCCCATTTCGATTTTGTACGATCGGCAAGTGCCCCAATAATCGGATTAAATAAAAATGCTGCAACCAGACCAACGATCAAAATTATAAGCGATGCATCATTATTCTTTAATCCATAAATGTCGGTATAAAAATAGGCGAGGTAGGTTACCAACGTTTGAAATACAAGATTAGCAGAGAGATCGCCTAAACTGTAGCCAATCTTTTCTTTAAGCGATAGTTTTACGTTAGAGTCTGACATAATAAGTGATTTATAGTTTTAAGTTTTCCGGCGGTCCAAGATATGAAGGTTTCAGCCCACCATTATTTATGATTATTCTTTCAAATACAATTCCGTTATCAATCATCCAGATTTTCAAGGTGTGTAATCCAGCTTTTGAAACTTGAAGTGATGAACTCTTTACAATTGTTTTATTGCTTACTGCATCGTTAAACCATTTTGGATACTTCCAGTCCTGGACTTCAGTTCCTTCATGCATATTTATGGTTTGCAGTTCTCCATCATCCACAGAAATGGCAAATTTTAACCCATCTTTTCCCTTAAAATTTAATGTTGGTGCAAGCTGAATTTCAGTTTCTATTTTGCCTTCCCCCGGCGCATTAAGTAAATAGAACTGGTATTCAAGAACTGGTGTATCACTTCCCGGCTTTTCCACAGCTTTTGTTACCGGCGCCGTTGTAATCCCCGAATCGGTCCTTCCCAAACCCGGAATAGTCAACCAATGAATGTCCTTTCCGTTTTTAGCGTTTGAATAATCAGCAGCTTCAATACTTACATAACCGTTCTTTTCAATGAAACCTTTCGCATTTTTTGCATCGTACTTTTCAGCATTGATTTTTACAGCAACAGATTCACTATTTCCGGATGTAATTTTAACCTCTGATGTTTTCGATCCCGGCTGCAATTTATCCCAGTCGATACTAACTTCAATTCGTTCTTGCTTTGTGATGGTACCTTTATTGTCAGATATCTTTATCCAATTCTCACCTGGGGTAATCTTATAATCAAAAGGCTTACTTCCGGCATTAAATACTTCGATATAAAACGATTGATTGTTATAGGAATCGAACGTAGGAAGAACCGCTTCTGAAGAACGGCCCGGCCAGTAATCTGACACTCCTTCAACAGCCACTCTCATTTCAGCCTTTTCGGGTATTTCAATTTCCTGAATCCTTGGCATTGTATTTCTGCGGGGTTCCTGCCAGCTCTGATATCCAATATGGGTTTGCGCCATCATATGATCCCACTTACCTCCCGCTAATTCACGATGATAATAATTTGTTATTGTCGAATCTTTCCCAAAGAATTCTTTTACTTCCTCAGCCATGTCGTTTGTCGCGGCCCTGCCTTGCTCTGCATAACTTCTATTTAATGCATTTGCATAATACAAATCATACAAATTTGAGCAGGCCTGAACCGGATGATACACTAATTCATAAAATGCATCTTTTTTTGCAGGTTCTATCTGATCGTAAAGAGCTTTGGCTTTCTTTTCGAGAGTATTGTAATCCTTCACAACTGTTTCAAATTCTCTGTAATTATCCAGGCTGTAAGTGTTTGCATTTAACATTTCAGGGGTGCGGCGATAGTTGTATTTAGTGTATAAATCAAGTATTTCTGCAATATCTTTTGCTTGCTCGTCACCAAATTGCTGTTTTGCCCAAAGCAAAGTATAATCGCTTAAATTATCAGTTGTCCACGCATCGGGATCCCATGCATAATCGAGGAAAAAAGAGATAGGTAATTCCATTGGTTTTAAATCGCCCACATTTACAATCCAAATCCGATCTACACCATGTTCATAGGTTAAATGCATTTGTTCCCAGATTCTTGGAATCAGGTTTGTGTTTACCCATTTATAATTTCTTGGTCCTCCAACAAAATCAAAATGGTAATACATTCCATATCCACCTGCTCTTTTCTGGCCTGGTTCAGGTAATTTCCGAACATCTCCCCAATTATCATCACACAACAATAATGTTACATCATCAGGAACTCGCATTCCTTTATCGTAATAATCCTGAACTTCTTTATAAAGTGCCCATAGTTGAGGTGTTTGATCAGCAGGTTTTCCGGTCACTTCCTCAATAATTTTCCGCTGATCTTCTACAATTTCCTGAAGTAACGCTACATTTGTTTCCGGGCTCATCCCCACATCGCCGTCGCCGCGCATGGCAATCGTAACAATATTTTCACGATGATCCATTCGCTTAATTCCTTCTGTCCAGAATTTCCGAAGTTGTTCACCGTTGGTTTCGTAGTTCCATTCTTTCCCGCCCCAGGGTTTCCATTCTGCCTGGTTTCTTGTCATGGGCTCATGATGAGAAGTTCCCATTACTATTCCCATTTCATCAGCCAGCACCGGATTCTGAGGATCATCAGTACTGAAAGCAGCCCACCACATTGCAGGCCACATATAATTCCCTCTTAATCTGAGAACCAACTCAAAAACCTTCTCATAAAATTCATGTGTGAAACCTCCGTAATTTTTAACAGCCCAACGACCGAGTGCCGGTTCTTCATCATTCAGGAATATTCCACGATATTTTACTTTGGGTTCACCAATAACATATCGACCTTTTCTTACATATAAATTTTCATGTTTCTTTACCGGAACATCTGCCCACCAGTACCAGGGAGAAACTCCCATTTGTTTTGATATTTCAAACAAACCGTAGATGGTTCCGCGTTTATCACTACCGGCAATAACAAGTGCTTTTTTTACTCCTTTAAATGGCTTTTCAATTACCTGTGTTACTGAAGATTCCCATTTCCCGGTGATATCATCAACATTGATCTTTTTTTGCGCTATCAGATCGTCGATTAACTTACTGTGACCAATTGTTCCGGCAACGATTATTTCTTTCTCATCGGGAATTTTATCTATAACCAGTTTGGGTTCTGTGTTTGTCACCTTTTGAACGTCCGACTGGAAATACCTGGCAACTCGCTTAACCCCCTCAAAATCATTACTACTAATAACAATTGGAGCAACCACTTTGCCATGTTCACTTATTGTAAAACTCCCGGAAGATTTACTATCTGTTACAAATTTCTCCTGTTGATTTTGTTCCGAACCTTTTACATGTACCGACTGACCAATGGTAAAAACGAAGATAATAATGGCATAGCAGACTCGGTTGATGTTTATTTTCATTCTCGTTTTTCTCCCTTTTTGTAAGGTTAAAAAATTAATCTTTGAATATAAAATTTTAATTCAAATGTTCGGCAACTGTGCGGGGTATAAATTTATATTTGTCTTATTCAAATCGTGTTATAATGAAAATCAAAACATGGACATACAATGTTGATTTCAGGTCAGAAGGGCTTTATACAAATTAAGGTTACATATTATAACTGTTCCCAACCCTTTCGGTAAGTGTGTCTGATCCATTCTTCTGCCATATCAAGTGCCTGCATGGTTTGATACTCTTTGTTAAATCTTGGATCACCATCAACAATTTCAAAATCGTTCTTGCTAAGAATCCTGAGTTTATCAGACGTGCCAATATTGGTAAATCTCATATTTGGTCCGTCCCATTGCAATTTTCGACCTAAACTTTGTAAACGAACTGCCAGTGCTCCCATAACAACAGTTTCATTCAGCGGTCCGGCATATTTAAAATTGGAGGATGCTTCCAGCCGTGTATTTTTATCCTCTTTACATGCACGGATCCAATCCTGTTCATGACCGCCTTCCATAGCGTTTGAAATTCGCCGTATTGATTTTTCAGGCTGAACAAAACTTTTCATTTTACTGGTTGGGAGTAAGGTTGGATTTTGCGCAGAAGAGCCGCACATTATTTTACCTTTTGTACCATAGAATATACAACCACCACTATCATTTCCCATCTGCTCGTCGTTTGCCAGCTCATCAGGTCGTGGTGGCATTAACCCTCCATCATACCAGTGTAATGTAACTTCAGGCATGGCAACTTTTGGCAAATTATCTCTTGCCGGAAATTCGTATCGAACAATTTCAGCATTTGGCAGAGAATCGTTGTTAAAAGGTGTTGAAGAAGCTTCTACCGAAACAGGATATTCCAGCTTTAATGCTTTAAAAACGGGGTCAATAATATGACATCCCATGTCACCTAAAGCTCCCGTTCCAAAATCCCACCAGCCACGCCAATTCCAGGGATGATAGACCGAATTATAATCGCGCCATTTTGCTGTTCCGATAAATAGATCCCAGTCAAGTGTTTTCGGAACACGCATGCTTTTTTTGGGAGCAGTGAGTCCCTGTGGC
This sequence comes from uncultured Prolixibacteraceae bacterium, assembly GCA_963769925.1. GTDB lineage: Bacteria > Bacteroidota > Bacteroidia > Bacteroidales > Prolixibacteraceae > Draconibacterium. Next base: position 12,348 of record CAVYOB010000037.1, on the reverse strand, counting down.
CAGATTGGCCGGTTTGTCCAGGTATCAACATGAGTAACTTCCCCAATTGCACCTGCCCAAATCCATTCGCAAATTAACCGAATCCCTTCACCGGAATTTCCCTGGTTCCCCATTTGTGTAGCCACACCATATTTTTCTGCTGTTTCTTTTAAAACCCGGGATTCATACACTGAATGTGTTAAAGGTTTTTGCACATAAACATGTTTCCCTGCACGCATTGCCAAAACTGCCGGTAAAGCATGCGAGTGATCAGGAGTTGCAATCAACACCGCATCGATATCCTTTTGCTGATCAAACATCTCGCGATAATCCATGTATTTTTTTGCAAGCGGCCATTTTTTAAATGCATTTCTGCCAGCATAATCCCAATCCACATCGCAAAGAGCTACAATATTTTCGGTTTCCATATTCCGAAGATTTGTGTACCCTTGACCACCAACACCAATTCCGGCAATATTTAGTTTATCGCTGGGCGCTTTATGCCCCAACCCTGCAATTACATTTGATGGTAAAATTGTTATTCCGGCTGCAAAAGTTGCCGCTGAACCAATAAATGACCGACGAGAAACACTGTTTTCTTTACTCATATTATTCATTCTTTTCCGATAAAAAAAGGAAGTTGCAAATTAGAAAAAATATAAGGTTTTACCTATTCTTTAAGAATTTTGAAGAATTATTAACCAACGTTTACAAACAGAAGACAAAAAAAGGCACCTGCAATAAAACAGATGCCAATTTTATTATTAATATTCTAATGGTTAAGCCGGCATATCAGGCAAACTCCAAGGTTTGCGATAAGTATGTTTAATTAACTCTTCCGAGAAAGCTTTAGCAGACATCGGATCAGTGTATTTAGTATCAAACTTAGGATCGCCTTCAATAATATGGAAGTCATCTCTTTCAACAATTCTTAATTTGTCACCATCAGAAATGTTTGTGAATTGCATATTCGGGCCATCCCAGTCAAGTTCTTTATTAAGTGTTTGTAAACGAACGGCCAAAACACCCATCACAACCATTTCGTTGAACGGACCGGCTTCACTGAAATCGGAAGCAGTTTTTACCCTGCTTTCAGGACTTTCCTTACAAGCACGAACCCAATCCTGTTCGTGACCTCCGCCCATGGCATTTTCAATTCTTCTTCTGAATTTTGGTGCATCAGGAACACGACCCGATAACAACCAAGGATCTTTACCATAGCAACCACAAATAAGCTTATCCTTTGTTCCATGGAAACAAACATAACCACCGGCATCATTTGGATCTTTTCCATCTGGCCAACCTTCAGGAAGTGTAGGTTTAATACCACCATCAGTCCAATATACTTCAACCTCCGGCAATTCAGCATTTCTTTTCATTCCTTTCCACGAGCGTTTTGGCTTTCTGGCAGGATATGTAAGTTTTACAGATTGAGCCGTTGGTGCACAGTCTTTTAACAACAAAGTAGAACTTCCCTGTGCATGAATCGGATAACCTAATTCAAGACCAACAAAAACAGGATGTAAAATATGGCAGGCCATATCGCCAAGTGCACCTGTTCCGTAATCCCACCAGCCACGCCAGTTCCATGGCGTGTAAATTTGGTTGTACGGACGCATTCTGGCAGGACCGGTAAATAAATCCCAATCCAGTGTTTCAGGAACCCAGTCACCTCTTGTTGGAGTATTTAATCCCTGTGGCCAAATCGGACGATTGGTAAAAGTTTCAACTTTCCTTACTTCACCAATTTCACCATTTGCAAGCCATTCTGTGGTCAGGTTTACACCTTCACCCGATGAGCCCTGGTTACCCATTTGTGTGGCAACTTTATATTTGGCAGCAAGTTTTGTAAGTAAGCGCGATTCGTAAACCGTATGAGTTAATGGTTTTTGCAGATAAACATGTTTCCCCATGGTAATGGCATGTGAGGCAATAATTGCATGCGTATGGTCAGCGGTTGCAATAACAACTGCATCAATATCTTTGCCCATCTCGTCAAACATTTTACGCCAGTCTTTATATGCTTTCGCATTGGGATAACGTTCAAAAGTCGGTTTTGCATATTTCCAGTCCACATCACAGAGTGCAACAATATTTTCCGTCTGCAGATTCCTTAAGTTAGTAGCTCCCATTCCACCAATACCAACGCCGGCAATGTTGAGTTTATCACTCGGAGCTTTATGTCCCAGTCCTGCAACTACATGACTTGGAACAATGGTTATTCCTGCAGCAACGGCTGCTGTTGTTCCAAGAAAAGACCTTCTTGAAACAGAATTTTTGTTCGAACTATTTTCCATAATAATTAAAAGTTTTAATTGGATAGGTATCTATCGATTAATTTTTTTCACAAAAAACAGCTAAATATAGTATATAAAAAGTAGCTTAAAAAATTTCCTTACGTGTTTTAAACGCATCTCAACGGATTTTTTTAGTGGTTTGACTTACCATAAATTTTATTAACCGTTCTTCGATTTTTTTAGAATTCAATACATTATTTTCAAAAAATCGGGTTTATCTATTTGGCTTCAAAAAAATCGATTTGATTGAACTTAATGCTTGGATTATATTTGCATTATGTTTTATTTAGTCTGAATAATAAATAATCAAATATAAAATATCATGAAAATAAGAAAAGTAAAATCCTCTTGGAACGGTACCCTGAAAGAGGGAAAAGGAAAAATGAGTTTTACCGGGTATAGTGGCCCGTTTACTTACGCATCTCGTTTTGAGGATGCTGCTGGTACTAATCCTGAAGAACTGGTTGGTGCCGCACAGGCCGGTTGTTATTCCATGTTTTTATCGGCATTGATTAGTGGAGAAAAACTGGTTCCTGAAAGTATCGAAACAGAAGCATCGGTTTCATTAGGCGAACTTGATGGCGGACCGGCAATAACGAACATTCTACTGGACTGCGTTGTTAAATGTGATGGATTAAGTCAGGAAAAGTTTGCTGAACTTGCCCAGGCGGCCAAAGAAAAATGCCCGATTTCCAGGTTATATGCCGGAGGTACAGCAAAAATAGAATTGAACGCGAAATTAGTTTAGATAGCTTTAATGGATTGACTCGATAAACTGTGTGTCGATTTATTGAAGATAAAAATGGGAAAAAGAAAGGAGCTTTAAAAAGCTCCTTTCTTCATTTTATTCTGTGTCAATTCTTAATCTGTTATATTCACAAGATTTTCAAACAAATTCTTATTTTCTTTTACTTTTTGCTCGTTTCCATAAACGCAAATATCATTTTGTTTTAATATGTCTTCAACAAGTTTACTCATCGATTTTATATCATCGGGAGTAGTTGTTAAAACAGCCTTGCGTTCTGCTTCTTTATATTCCGGTGTCGTTTTCTCGAAATATCTTCTAAACGCCAGCTCTCCTTTTGCCGACACATTCATCGGTTGATCGAGGCGGGAAATTGTACCAATAATAAAACGTGTCATTGCTTTGTTATCCGCTTCAAAGTTGCTCAAATATTCAGGAGTCTTGTCATAAATATCAAGCGTTCCCTTTAAATTCGGATCGCGATATGAACCAAAAAACACAGTACCATTAGGAGAGAATCCCGCAAATCCGCCGTAAGCACCACCAATTACTCGTACCTGGTTTTGAAGCCAATCGGTAGAAAGAACCTGATTTAGAACTCTCATCTTACCATTATACTGATATCCAAGCTTATCAAAATCATAGCCCTGTAAAACATACTGAACTTTGGAAGCCGTCAACAAACCTTCATTTTTCTTTTTCAAATTAAATTTCCAGTCGTTCAATGCCACTTCTTTTTCAGGTAATGCTTTAACAAATGTTTCCATCCCCGCTGAAAATGCCGGATAATCTTTATCCGTACAAGTAATACCGGTAATTAAATTTTGTTTAGAAAAAAGCAATTCAGCCGTTTCCTGTAATTTATTTTCAATTTCTTCCGCGTTGTCATCAAAATTTTTGGCGATTTTGGTTATAAATCGGTAATAATCCAGACCACCAACTTCTTCCTGGAACATTCCTGAATTTGAAAAATAAGATTCGAGACGGGTCATAGCATAATTAAAACCATTGTTTTTAATGTTCGCATCAAGCCTCGACTGCAGCCTGGTTATCAATTCTTTTAAACGCTCTGTTTCTTTAAAATTCGACTTATTCAGAATTTCCGATACCAATTCAAAAAGCTTCCCGGATTTTTCAACCGTTGCTTTTGAAGAAACCAGGAACTTTGGAATTAACTGATCGTCCGATTGATTTTCCAGGTATGAATTTGTTGATGAATAAAATCCCCCGGTATGAATATTTAACTGGTTCCCCAGTTCTCCGTAGGAATAATTCTCTGTACTCAGTTTTCCCAATACAGAACTTAATAAAGACGCATAGGGAATTAAATCCTGCGGTAATGTCCTCATGTCGAAATACATACTCACATAAACAATGTCGTTGGTAAAATCATTGTAATGTAAAACAGGCACTTCTGTAACTGTTTTTTCAGCTACCGGATACCATGCAATATTCGTATCAATGTCCGATAATTCAAGCATTGGTATTGTAGCCAAAGCTTCCGGCGAATCTTCTTTTTTCTGATACGCAACCAAATCCTTGGTTTCTTTGACCAAACTATCCAATTCCGTGTCACTTAACCCGGCTTTGTAAGCTTTAAGCTCAGCAGTTGTGGCAGCATCCAGTTTTGCCTGTAATCCGGGTTCAGGTTTAAAAACCATCAATAAAGCATGCGGATTTGAAATGAGGTATTTCTTCACAGTTTGCTGTAAAAGATCAGTATCCAGCGCCTTTTTTACCTCTGCAAGCGGCTTGTTAAATTCAAGACCCAAAAACGGATTGTCGGCAAAATACCAGGGTTGATAGGTCATCATTAAATACGTCAATCCTTTGTTTGCGCTGTTCCCTTCCTTCAGGTTAAATTCTGTCCGGTTTATAATCCCCTCAACCATGGATTTGTCAAAACCTTCTTTACTTACCTTTTTCAGCGTATTAAAAACAATTTCTTTGAATTTATCTTTATCTTCAGGATTGGCATTTTTAACCGTTATCTGAAACACATTTTGTTTTGCCTCGTTAAAAGAAGCCCTTACATCCTTGCCAATGCCGGCTTCCTGTAAGGCAAGCCTGAGCGGCGCCGATTCATGATTCACAAGGGCATCGGTCAGAACGTCGAAAGTCATACACAAGGCACGGTCAGTACTTTCCCCGGCAACAAAACTCAATGTTAAGTAGGTTTGGTTTTCCGTTGGTGCACCTTCAGGGATAGCATACGTTTTTTCAGCTTCTTTCATTTTATCGAACGGTTTCTCAAGTGGAATCTCCACTTTTATATCAGAGACATCATATTTCGATAAATATTCACTGTCGATAAATTCCAGTTCTTTGTCTAAATCAGCATTGCCGTACAACAAAATATAGCTGTTGGAAGGGTGATAAAACTTTTTGTAAAAATTAATGAAGTAGTTGTAGGTAAGTTTTGGTATTTCCGTAGGATATCCTCCCGATTCAACGCCGTAAGTATTATTCGGAAAAAGTATTTTGTTGATTTGGTAACTTAACTCCGTTTCGGGGCTTGATAATGCACCTTTCATCTCATTATAAACCACGCCTTTAATAGCTATCGGATCATCTTTTGAATTCAATTCATAATGCCATCCTTCCTGTTCCAGAATTCTTGGATCGGAAATAATCAACGGATTAAAAACAGCATCCAGATAAACATGCATCAGGTTAAAATAGTCCTTATTATTCATGCTGGCTACCGGGAAAGTAGTTATATCTGCACCGGTCATTGCATTTAAAAAGGTATTTAACGAACCTTGCATCAATACGTCAAAAGGACTTTTTACCGGAAAATTCTTTGATCCATTTAACAACGCATGTTCCAGAATATGCGGAGTTCCATAATCATTTTCCGGAGCTGTTTTAAAAGCGATGTTAAATAATTTGTTTTGATCGTCGTTAGCAATTTTCAGCAAACGAGCCCCGCTTTTCACATGTGTAAATAATAAACATTCGGAATTTACCTCCTCAACAAATTTCTTTTTAACCAACTTAAACCCATGGTATGTTTCTCCAACTTTAAACTGTTCTTGTGGGGCACAGGCCCAAACCAGCACTAGTGTGGCTAAGGCCAGAAAGCGCAAAATTCTTGTTTTCATTCAATTATGTTTTAAACTATTAATCAATAAATTTAATGTATTTCAAATTGAGAAATGATATCCAAAATTAATGGGTATGAAAATAATTGAAAAGTTACAAAAAAAACAGAAAGAAAGAATTTAAACAAAACATATCAAAATAGCCGGCTAATTTCACCAAAAAAGGAGCCTTGCGACTCCTTTACTAATTTTTACTACTTATTGTAATACAAAATAAAATATTGCCTATTAACCTAACCAAATTAATGGTATTTCATTCAACTTATTTACATTAATGCAAATGTTATAGGAACAGTATAAGATACATTCACCGGTTCACCATCAAGCATTCCCGGTTTCCACATAGGTAATGTACAAACTACACGCAATGCCTCTTTATCAAGACTTGGATCAACTCCTTTTGCTATTTTGGGATCAGTAACTTTCCCTTCCTTTGTAATTACAAACGTTACATATACTTTCCCCTGAATCCCGTTTTCCTGCGCAATGACAGGATATTTTATTTTACTAGCAATCCATTCCCTCATGGCTAATTCTCCTCCCGGGAACTCCGGCATTTCATCCACCTTGGAAAAAATTGGTCCATCTACTCCATCTCTAGCAAAGAAAACACCTGTTTCACTAATAAAATGTTTCTTATTAATAGCACCAAAACTTAATGTTATCCAATTTGTTCCTGTTTTTCCAGTCAGATTAATTAAATCGTGATTTTTTTCAATTGCAAATAAGAAATCTGAGTTTGTATCGCCGGGAGTATTTCTATTTTTGTCTTTTGGAGATTTCATTCCAAATTGATCAATGGAAACCGGAGAATTATCTTTTATTGTAAATGTTAATTCTTTAAAGGCACAACCTTTAAGTCCCTGAAGGATTATTTTATCTTTTTCATATTGAATAGAAATCAGAAACTTATTTTGTGTTGCTATTTTGTTATCTACTGTTTTAGCCCTAGTGGTTATCAAAATCACCCCGTTTTTACCTTTTTCGCCATAAGATGCAATCGACGATTTATCTTTTAATACTGAAACGCTGCTAATATCTTCAGGAGGGACAATTTCAAGATTTTTTATTTCTTTTCCATCTAACAGGATAAGTGGCTTCTTCTTATCACCTTTTTGTTTTATTGTTATTCCCTTATCTGTGGAAGGATATAAAGTTAAATCTTCACTATTGAGAGAAGTTACGCCTTTAAATTCCCCTGAAATTTTCCAACCTGAAGTATTAGAAAAGTGCTTCCTTGTATATTGCCGTTTTTCTCATCCTGTATTACCCCATTTTCATCGGTTACTTTACCTGTGATCTTCCTTGAGGTTTCTTTAGAATTATTGTTTTTCTTAGTTTTAATAATTATCACTCCATCCCGAATCTTGCTCGTATCAAATTTCGAAACAGAGTTAAGCTTAAACATATAGATACTTGAAATTTCATCACTTGATAAATGAACATCCAATCCTTCGTATTCCTTTCCATCAATAATAATTAATGGATTATTAAAAATCTCATTAGGTTGCGATTTTGCCGATTTTGTGACAACAAAAGCCACCCCATTCTTACCTCTTTCTTCAAACATTTGAACAGCGGTTTCACCTTCAATCATTGAAATGGATTGGATTTCATCATTAGGAATATGATCAATATCCTTCATTTCAGCTCCATTGACAATGTAAAGAATGCCTTTCGGTAGTGTCTTTTCTTTTTTTGCAAAAATTGTATTTGTAAGATCATCTGATCTGATTTCTTTTTTCTCAGGTTGAATAAATTCAGTTTTCACTTCCTTGTTCGACAAGCCCATTACCAAGACAGCTAGGAGCAGAAGAACGATCAGTTGTTTTACAACAGCAAATTTGTTTTCTGTTTTCTTTTTCATCATGACTATGCGGTTTTTAAGTTGAGAGCCATTTAAGGCAGTTAAAAATGGTGCAACTCCTTTTTTGTCGGCCAGGGCAACCATGGCCAGTTGGTATTTTTGGGCGTTGTACATTTTTATAATCTGATCATCGGTCATATATTCGAGGTTGTTTTTTACTGCATCCTTTATCAGCCATACAAACGGATTAAACCACTGGAACAAAAACATAATTTCGGCAAAAAGAATATCGAACGTGTGTTTTTCCATGACATGAATTTTCTCGTGGCTGACAATCATCTCAAGATCGGGACTTGAAAGGGTTTTTTCTGAAAGAACTATTTTATTAAAAAACGAAAAGGGGTGAACATCTTTTTGAGTTATGTTTATCAATTGGTTATATAATTTCTGAACTCGGCTTTTGCGAATGATATGAATGGCTTTGAGGTGACCAAATAAAAGGTTGAACAGAAATCCTGCAATTCCCAAGAATATACATTCCAAACAAATAATGGTACCATTCAAAAACAAATGGTGCAGGCACATATTCCCCGGTTGTTGGAGTGGTTAAGTAAGCAAAATCAGAAACTGAACTTTGAAGTTTAGGTAATTCAACATATTTAACTGTAGTAAATGTAATCAACGGGATAACAAAACTCAGCATCATTGAAACGGGCAGATAAATCCGGTTAAAATTAAACTGTTTCTGTTTTTGAAAAAGCAGTAAATAAGCCAGGTAAAAAACTCCCGCTGCAACGGATGCTTTACCGATATAAATAAGAAAATTTTCCATTAGTTCTCTTCTTTGATCATTTTTATCAACTCTTCAAGCTCTTCAGGAGATAAACCTTTTTCTTTTACAAAAAAGGCCACGGCGCTTTTATATGAATTATCGAAATAATCGCTTACGATCTGTTTCATAAACGATTTCCTATAATCTTCTTTTGAAAGCAGCGGGAAATACTGATAAGTATTACCATATTGTTTGAAGCCAACAATTCCCTTATCCTGTAAAAGCCGCACAAGCGATGAAACAGTATTGTAGTGTGGTTTTGGATCATCGTATTCTTCAATGATATCTTTAACAAACGCTTTTTTTAGTTTCCAGAGGATTTTCATTACCTCTTCTTCTTTACGGGTAAGTTTTTTCATTATTAATTCCTTTTAGAACGTCATTCAGTCCCGATAGCTATCGGGAGTTTCAGAATTTCCTGATTAAAAGATCCTGAAACAAGTTCAGGATGACGAATACAAATTCACAAAACAAACATACAACTGATTTTTCAGTTTTACAACTATTTTTTCAGTTAATTAACTTATTTTTCAGTTAAAAATTATTTAACGCAAAAAAAATGCCACTTAAATAGCAGCATTTCAATTTTTTTCATGGTATATTACTAATTCATTTCTCCACCAGAATCCATGCCTGTTCCACTGTTATCCTGATTTCCACTGTTCTTATCTTCCTTAAAATTATTGATTTTATAACTCAGTGTCAACATTACAACGCGCGGTTCACGCTCCCATCTGAACCAGCTCTTAAAATTGTCGCCACGTGATTCATTTTCAAAATGAGCAGTTCCAAGCGGATCCCGGACGCTAAGTGTTGCTGTAAGTTTTTTATTAAAGAAATCCTGCCGGTACGATACATTGGAGAAAAACATCGCTTTTGATTGACCTTGTGCCGAAACCGACGGGCCACGGTAAAACCCGTTAACCTGTAAACGTGAATTTTCCGAAAATTTTACTGTCGTATTCATTCGCCCGTTCCAGTTGGTACTCTCCCTTACAAATGATTCTCCGTTTAAATCACCTGAAATCCGGTAGTTATACATCGATACACTGGCATTAACCAAAAGCCATTTGGTAAAATTGACATTCCCGGAAAGTTCTAATCCGGTAGAAAAGTCTTTATCGAAGTTTCGGGTAAGAGAATAAAAAACATCACCGGTTCCCAGGGAATCAATCCGGTCAATTTTATTATGTGTTACCCGGTGAAAGGCATCGAGTGAAATATAAGATCGGCCAAAATGTTTCATATAACCCAACTCATATGAATCGGTGTATTCAGGTTTCAAATCCGGATTTCCAATTCGTATTGTATATCTGTTCCAGTAGGATGGTTTTGGATCCAGATCCCATCCCCGTGGCCGGTTAATTCTCCGGCTGTAACTTGTCATCAGTTCGTTTGTTTCAGTAAACGGATATGACAAATGGAATGTGGGAAACAAATCAAATCGGTGTAATGATGAAGTTCCGGTTTGCAAAGAGCTTTTTATATCTCTAATAGTCAGCTCGCCCCTGAGTCCTGCCATAAACTGAAAGTTGCCCAACTGATTACTGTATGTAGTATATACAGCGTGTATATCGCGGCTAAAATCGGTAGAACTGGTAAAATAATTGTTAATGATCCAATCGTTAGTAGCCGGATCGAAATCTTTAAATGTATGCCCTTCCTTTTCATTATTTAACCGGCTCAACATTCCGGCCTCCAGTTTTCCCTTTTCACTGAATGGGTAAGTATAATCAACCTGCAACCTGAAATCTTTCTCTTTATCGGTTTCCAGTGTTGATACCCGGGTTAAATAATTATTTGTTTTAACATAATTTTCATTGGCAAAAATTTCATTCTCTTCATCTGAATTATTTCCGTCTTCATTTGAGTAAAAAGCCATTGCTTCAATTTTATGCCCCTTTTTATTAAAGTTATGCTGAAAATTCACCCTGCCACTGTAAAAATCGTTAAGACGCTTCGATGTTTCATCAGTCACAGAAAATAATTCTTCAGAAGCCGGAACACTGTATGCATGCGTATTTCCACTCCCCGTTCTCGTATTGTTCGATTTGCCAAGTTCACCGGAAACAGATAATGTTGATTTTGGTGTAAGATAAAGGTCAATTCCTGATTTAAAATTATGACCGCTGCGGATAAAGTCGCGCGAACCATTCATGTTCAGATAAGCCGTTGTGTCTGCAGAATATGTTTCCCTTCTTGATTTCCTGCCCCCTAGACGGGTTTCGTTCGCGCCAGTCAGCACCAATCTGTGAAATTGAACTTTTTAGTTCGGTAGTTTAATGTAAAATCACCCCGGTATTTATCCCTTGTTCCAATTGATGCGTTTACGATACCGTTGACACCTATCAGCGAATTCTTTTTCATTACAATGTTAATAATCCCCGCATTTCCGTCGGGTTCGTATTTTGCTGAAGGATTCGTAATAATTTCTATGTTTTCAATGGCAGAAGCAGGAATCTGGCGTAAAGCATCACTTCCGGAGAGTACACTTGGACGGCCGTCAATCAAAACGGTAAAATTGGATGAACCTCGTAACGACACATTTCCATCAATATCTACCTGAACCGATGGTGTATTTTCAAGTGCATCAACAGCGGTTCCCCCGGTTGCACTGATCATCTGACTTACGTTCACCACTTTTTTGTCCAACTTGTACTCAATAGGACTTTTATCAGCAACCACATTAACGCTGTTTAATTCTACAGTAGAAGGTTTTAATCCGATGTCGCCAATTTCAACTAAAGGATTTTCCTCATTAATGACTATATCTGATATTTTTGTTTTATTAAACCCTACAAAATTGGCTACCAAATAATACTCTCCGTAGGTCATGCCCTTGACTTCAAAATTTCCTTTATCATCCGTAATACCACCAGTTATCAATGAGGAATCAGCTTTTTCGTAAACAGCAATATTTACAAATTCCAGTGGCTGTCCTGTCCCCTGTTCTTCTACCTTACCTTTAATTATTCCGGGTTTGTCATCATCCGAATCTATTATTTTTAGTGGATTAATGTACGCGGAAGAAGCTGCTGCTAGCAATTAATAGAAGAATGATTGCAATCAGGTTTTTCATCATCTAATTTTCTGTTTTCTGAATACTATTTTTGTTTCTTTAGAAAATAAGACATTGATCTCTTTTAATGGTTTAATGAAAAAGTTGTTAACGAGTTGTTAATAAATACTAAATTGTCTTTAATCCGGGGAGTGTTCAAAACGTTAAGTAATTGGAAAAGAAAGATCAACAGGCTATGAACTTTTCCTATGAATTATTTTATTTTACAAATTCATCGTTTAAATTTGTTAATAAGGGAAAGCCGAAAACCTGATAGAGTAGGCCAATTAAACTACAACCATTATGAACGACCAACAACCGCTGCAGTCTCCTCCTCCGAATTATTTAGTTTTTGCCATATTAACCACGATTTTTTGTTGCCAGATACTGGGAATTATTTCCATTGTTTATGCCTCGCAGGTAAATTCCCGATGGAATGCCGGAGATCATCAAGGTGCCATTGATGCCAGCAGAAATGCCAAAATATGGGCATGGGTTTCATTTGCCAGTGGATTTATTATTATAA
>CAVYOB010000036.1:0-8993 GCA_963769925.1 uncultured Prolixibacteraceae bacterium | reverse complement strand
GGTCATACAGGAGTTTACGAAGCTATTTATAAAGCGGTGTCGGCGGTCGATGCTTGTGCAAAAGATGTAGTTGAAGCGGCTCTTGAAGGGGGTTTTAACGTAATGATTATTGCCGACCATGGAAATGCTGATAATGCAATCAATCCCGATGGTTCGCAAAATACGGCACACTCGCTAAACCCGGTTCCATGTATTTTTATCAGCAATAAAAAAGGCATTCAACTCGAAAATGGAATTCTGGCTGACGTTGCTCCCACATTACTGAACGTGATGGGATTGGAAGTTCCGAAAGAAATGACCGGAAAGAATTTGATAAAGTAATTTTTCAATGTCATTCCAAACTTAGGGAGGAATCTGTTGCAGATCTCTCTCTGCATTCGAGATAATAAATAAAGTAGAGATGATTGAAATCGGACGCACCATAATCAGTCGCGATGTTTTTGAGGAACATTTTGTATGCGATCTGTTGAAATGCAAAGGCGCCTGCTGTGTGGAGGGTGACTCGGGTGCGCCATTGACTTCTGAAGAAGCAAGATTTATTGCCCGTGATTATGATCATTTTAAAGAGTTTTTACCAAAAAAGCACCGCCGGGAAATTGAAAAGCAGGGATTTTCAATCATAGACAACGACGGAGATCTTGTAACTCCATTGGTGAATAATAAACAGTGCACATATTCTTTTACCGATGAGCATGGAATTTTAAAATGTGGAATTGAGAGGGCTTTTTTTGAAGGTAAGACCAGTTTCAGAAAACCAATCTCTTGTCATCTTTTCCCAATAAGAATCACCGAGTATTATAATATGGATGCAGTTAATTACCAGGAACTCGCAATATGTAAACCCGGAAAAGCTTGTGGTGCAGCTAATAGAACGCCGCTTTATCGCTTCCTTAAAGAACCACTTATCCGCAAATACGGTGAAGAGTGGTTCAAAGAAGTAGAAATTGCAGCAGAACACATTAAAAACATTCGTGATTAGATGCTGCAAATCAATTTCTTTATTGCTCACAGTAATTTTTATTCTCTATTTAAAGACAACCACAATTAATTTTCTCGAATTCCCAAATCGGGCACGTGTCTATATTATGGGAAAAGTGTCCCATAATGAAACCATGGATTTCTTGTTGAGCTTTAGTAAGTGACTGATTATCAATAATAAAAATTTTTGGCATGCCGATTGTTTACCTTTTGGCACATCGACGCTTAAGATGATTTAATTACAAACATTTAGAAAAATTATTTAAAAAGAATAAACAAATTAAAAACACAAAATCATGAAAAAGTTATTTTTAGTATTCGGATCAATTGTTTTCGCAAGTTTTACAGCTATTAACGTAAATGCTCAGGCAGATGGTACTTCTGCTTCTCATAACGTTGGAATAAGTGTAGGAGACGTTGCTTTAATTGACATAGAATCAAGTGCAACAGATGGTTCTCCGGATATTACGCTTGATCCTCAGGCGCCAACAGAGGCTGGTTTAGGACTTGATTTTAGTAATGCAACAAACAGTGATCTTTGGCTTAATTATTCTTCTATCGTTGTTAGCGGAAATAAACGTAAAATTTCTGCAAGTCTGAGTGCTGATTTTCCTGCAGGGATTTCTTTACAGGTAATTGCTGCTGCTGCGGTTCCTTCTGCCGGAAAAGGAAATTTGGGTCAGGCTACATTAGGATCGGCAACTACATTGTCAACTTCTTCAAGTGTTACCGTAATTAATAATATTGGAAGTTGCTATACAGGAGACGGCGCCGAGGCAGGAAGCAATTTAACTTACAGTGTTATTGTTAATGATGGTAGTTACGCGTCTATTGTTCAGGATGATTATTCCGTAACAGTTACATATACTATTTTAGATGATAATTAATTAAAAACCAATTCGAAATAAAAGGTTGCTGAAAGCAGCCTTTTTTTATATATAAACTATTGGCAATTAAAAATCAGAATTTTTAACCCTGAAAATCAGTAAAACTTACCTTGCTTATATGTTGGCAGTTAGCTAATTTTAAGCATGAATCTCAGGGAAGGTATATTAACACTCTTTTTTGTTGTAATTACTTTTGTATTTGCATCGTCGCAAAGTAATATGGTAACGCATAAAATCAATATGAGAATACCTGATGTAGCCCTGCTCGCATTGGTCTCAGATAATAGTAGTGATATAAATTTTGAATCAACTTCTCCGACTGAAGCCGGCGATCCAGTTGACTTTGCAACAGTTGATCAGAATAATGATGTTTGGTTGAACTACTCTTCAATAAACAAGGACAAAAACCATTCGAGGAAAGTAGTGGCGATATTGCAGGGTGATATACCGGCGGGGATGCATCTGTTGGTGGAAGCATCAGAAGTTTCAGGATCAGGAAAAGGAAAACTCGGAATTTCATCAGGATTAGTGACATTGGCAGATCAGCCTATCGAAATAATCAATAATATTGGCAGTTGTTATACCGGAAAAGGAACAAACAACGGGCATTTATTAAAATATAAACTTGAATTTGATGCATCTTCCAATAGCTATTCTCAGCTTCTTCAGGCCGGAACTTCTTTCAATGTAATTTACACGCTTACCGATACAAATTAAGAAGTAATTTTCTATTGTTTTAAGTCGAAAGATTAATACTTTAGCGACATTAAATGAAGAGATTACTCTTAAAAACCCTGTAAAATGAATTTTAAAAATTTTGTCGCAAAGATTTTGATATCGGTTGTATTTGTGTTAGCAAGTAAATTATTATTGGGCAGCATTGTTGTTTTAAATGGGCTTACACACGAACAGGTTGTATCCCCTGGAGAAAATTACAAAGGGACGATAGAAATTCAAAATTCGGGGAATGATGAGAAAAGTGCAAAGGTTTATTTAAGAGATTATTTGTTCAACTACAAAGGAGAGAGCAGTCTTGATGCACCTGGAACACTGGCACGGTCAAACGCCGGATGGATAACGTTTAATCCTGAATTGGTAACCCTTGCTTCTGGCGAAAAAGTAACGATTGAGTATGAAGTAAAAGTTCCTGCCAATGATTCATTAAAAGGAACTTACTGGAGTGTAATTATGGTGGAAGGAATTATTCCGCCGGATACAACAAAACATAACAGGGGTGTTACTATAAATACGGCAATCAGGTATGCTGTGCAGATAGTTACAAACATTGGAAACACTGGTACTTCTGATTTGCAATTTTCCGGGGTAGAATTAACAAAACAGGATCAAGATAACGTTTTGAATATTATTGTTGAAAATACAGGTGAACGTCAGTTGAGGCCGGAATTAGCTCTGGAGTTATTTGATGAAAACGGGAAATCTGTTGGGATACTTAAAGCGGAAAGAAGAAAGACTTTTCCGGGGACATCAATAAAAGCAACTTTAGATCTTAAAGGAATAAAACCCGGAAAATACACTGGTGTTTTGGTTGCCGATTGCGATGAAGATCATGTGTTTGGTACGAATGTTTCGTTTGAACTGGATTAATGTTTAAAAGGTTCTTTTTCAGTTGTATTCTGTTTATCGGTTTGTTGACGAATCTAAATGCTCAGCAAAACGGTTCATTTTCTGTAAATTATATTGAAAAGGAAACAAACCGTTTCTCCCGGGCAAATTGTAACTCTTGCTTTTATGGTCAAAAACAATTATCGGAAAGCCCGGGATGTAAATTGTGCTATTTCTGCTCCTACGGAATGGAAGATCATATTTAAAATCCCAAGCGCGTACAATTTGATCCAGGAGAAAAAAAATTAGTGTTATTTACTGTTCAGGCTGCATCCAACTCACCGGTTGGGAATTATAAACTACAAATGTCTGTAGTCAATGTTAAACTGAACGAAACATTATCAACTACAAATGTTCTCATTGAATGTTAAAGAGATTGAAAAAATATCGATGCTGTTTATTGATGCTCAAAAAATATAAATGCCGGCGATACGCTAAAAGCCACTTATTTAATTCAAAATCAGGGTAACACAACAAAAAAGGTTTTTATTGAAACTCAAAATTGTGATGTCGATGGTTCATCAGAGATAAAAGTTGATGCAGGTAAATCAGTTCAGTTTGATGTAGTAAAGAAAACATCAGCAGAGATAACCGATGCAAAAAGAGAATTTTATACGGTTCGGGCTGTTGTTTCGGGGGAAGTAAAAAAAAGCATTTATCGTTCATTTATTGTTTTTCCAACCACACTAGGAAAGAAAGATCTTTTTTTTCGATTTCCCGTTTCGATTTCTGCAATATATGTAGCTTCTAATCTTCGTGATAAATTTGAAACCGGGTACCAGTTCCAGATTTCAGGAAACGGAACTCTGGATCCGGAAGGGAAACATCACCTTGAATTTCTTGCTCGCGGGCCAAATCTTACAAATTTAAGTTTTCTTGGTTTGTATGACCAGTATTTTATTTCTTATTCAAATAAAAATCTGGAACTGTTTGTGGGTGAAAAGGCGTTCAGTTTTACCCCTCTCACTGAATCATTCCGGTTTGGATTTGGAACTGAAAGTAAAATTATTTTCAACAATGGTTTCAACTTTGGGTTTATTTATGTCAAACCACGTTTTTACGAAGATATTCAAAATGAAATTTCGAGTTTCACCGGATTTGAATTCAATAAGGATAACGAAATAAAACTGTTTTATGTGCAGAAAAACAGTCTGATTGATAAAAATCCGATTCATTTGGCCAGTTTCTCGGCTCGTCTGGTACCGCTGAAAAGAACAAACCTGGAAGCCGAATTTTCTCGCGGCTACTACAATGAGATATCTGACAATGCTTTCAGGACCAGCATTAATACACAGTTCTGGATTTTTCATTTGGCCGGAATGTATTATTATACCGGGAAAAATTATCCGGGATATTTCTCCAATTCCACTTTTTATTCGGGAAATATTTCAGCGCATTTAACCCAAAAGTTAAGTCTGGGTGTTTTTGCAAAAGAAGATTATCAAAACGCGGAACTCGATACTTTTTTTGTTACGGCACCTTATACAAAATCATTTCAAACATTCATAAATTATAATATTGCACAGCGGGCTTACCTGAGGGTTTACTGGCGAGAATTTGAACGCAAAGACAGGTTGGTATTCGATAAATTTCATTATAAAACAAAATCAATAAATGCACATTTTAGTCACAAATTCAGAAAAATTGATTATAATTTGCTTGGAGAATATGGAGAAACTACAAATTTTCTTTTGTCCGAAAATAATGAGCAAAAAACTTACAGGGGTATAGCAAACCTGGGATATCATTTTAATTCAAAAAACAGCATACGGCTAACCGGAGTTGGTCGAATATTAACAGCTTTGTTTCAGGAGATAAAAGAAATATTACTGCGGGTATTTATGTTATGAGCCAGCTTACAAAAAATCTAAAAGCCAATTTTCATGTTCAAAATGCGTACGATATTGATGATTATTACCGTAACAGAAACTTAATGCAATTTAATATTGAATATAATTTCTGAAACATCATCAATTCGGCCCGTACGTTTTTATACACTTTTCAGACAATATGTAAATGATCCGGAATTTACAGCAACAATTAATTATGCCTATAATTTGGGGTACCTTTGAAACAAGTAATAAAAGCAGGTGATATAAAGGGACAAATTACTTACGATAATGGGGAGCCTGCTGAAGGAATTGTTTTGAGTGTGCAGAATAAAACTGCAATTACCGATAAAAATGGTGAATTTTTGATTAGTACTGTTCAACCAGGGCGGCATCTTTTGTTTGTCGATCGTTCCAAATTTGAAATTAATCAAGTTACCGATATTCCTTCTCCGATTGAAGTTGATGTGTTTGAAGATCAGGAAACGGTTGTTAATTTTAAAATTACTACAGGTGCAAAATTAACCGGCAAAATTTCTATTACGAAAAGCGGCGATGAGCTTCTTAAAAATTCGGATGTAACTGCCGGAGGTATCATCGTTGAATTGAAAAACGATTTTAACCAGTTTAGAATTACCACTGATAATCAGGGAAACTTTTCTTTTCCCCTGGTTCGACCTGGTAACTATACATTCAAAATATATGAGAATTCAATCCCTGAAGGATATCGAACTTGAAAAATCGGAATACCAGTTTGATTTTTCTCCCGGCGAAGAACAAAACCTACATGATCGAACTCAAACCGAAAAAGAGAAATATCATATTTAAATCGCAGAATCTGATGTTAACGCCAGTGAAAAAAGAGAATCAAGAACCTGGCTCAACGAAATTAAATCAGGTAAAAAGTGTTGATTCAACTGCCAGATCAATTTTTTATTCGGTTCAGGTTGGTGCGTTCAGAAAGCAACAAACCAACAAGTCCCGATTTTTTAGTAAGAAACATTTTGATTTTGAAAAACAAATTGATAATATGTACAAATATTTCATTGGCAGATATAAGACGCTTGAAGAGGCAAAAAAGGAAAGGGCAAAACTGGAATCAGAATTCAGAAATCCGTTTGTAGTGGTTTTTAAAAACGATGTTTTGCAAAAATGAACAAACCAAAACACCACATGACATGAAAAGTAAAAAAATAATTATATCCTTTATTTCAATAATGCTGATGTTCGTTTCGAATGTTGCGTTTTGTCAGTGGGAAGAAGGGCAATTAAGTGCAAATATAGGCTGCCCCAAGTTGCGCTGGTGGATATTGAACCGAGCATTAATAACAGTATTCATTTTGCCATTACCCCGGCAACTGAATCCGGCGATCCTGCCGTTGCTGAGATGACTGCCGGGGAAAATCTATGGATCAATTATTCATCATCGCTTACCAGTGCGCAAAACTCAAGGTCGATTATTGCTGAAATTTCGCAAGGTACATTTCCTGAAGGAATAATATTATATATTGAAGCATCGGATTATTCAGGTACAGGAAGAGGACAGTTTGGCCAATCAACAGGGAAAGTGGAAATAACCAATCAGCCAACACAAATTATTACTAATATCGGGAATTGTTTTACAGGTGACGGAATCAATAATGGTCATCTGATTACTTTTTCAATGGCATTTCCGATTATTCAAAGATCGTTTCATCTGACGAACTGAATTTTATGGTACTTTATACGATTACTGATAACTGAATTACTGTTATGAAAAAATATATTTGGATTACAGCGCTTTTATTTACTTATATATCTTCACTCGGGACAGGCACTAATAGTGCAGCTAAACGGGGAAATTAATTTTGACAATTCCCTGATTTCAGTTGATGAAGCTAGGCTTGGATTTTCCTTCTTCTATCGAAAGTGAGCCTACCGTTAATATATCTGTATTGTATAATGATAATTCGAATGCTAAAGCCAACCCAAATCAGAAATGGCGTATTTTCATTAATAAATCTGACCTGATCTGGAATCCGAGTTTAACAGTGGAAGCGATAAGAACCGGTTCCGGGAAGAATATGATTCACAAGGTGTTTCAATTGATTAGTGATGGAGAAAGTTACCAGGAAATTACAGATGTACCATCTTACTTTTTTAAAGGCAGAAGCGAAATTGCTTATATCCCTTTACAATTCAGAATAAGTGGTTTGTCTGTTGTTTTGGGTGCCAATAGTTATGAAACAAACATTGTTCTCACTGTTTATGAAGATTGGTAGGGGTCATTGAAAAAGTAAATTAGTTTACCAATTAAAGACCAGATTATATTTCAACGGATCGATCCCCCATTTTTCCAGTAATCCCCGAGCTGCACGCAAATCATAACGGTTCTTGTTCATCTCCGGCAAACGCTTAATCATATCAATTGTTCCACTCACAATCTCAGGGCTGTCATCTTCAATCCCGTCGATGGCATTTAACGCATGACACCGCGCATAAGCATTTGGATTTTCCAAAATGGCAAGTAGTTTCTTTTTAGCCGGTTCAGTTTCTCCCAGTTTGTACAGAGCCTCTGCTGCAACTGCTGCCACGTCAGGAGATTCATCATCCAACACTGTTTTAAGAGCCTTTTTTGCTTCTGTTGCCTTGTCACCCAAAATTAATATTCCTGTGGCTCCCCAGTACCGAATAGCACTTACTGAATTATTCAGATACGAAATCATCTTGTCAAGGTTGGCAGGGTTTCCCATGATTGCTACATCTGCAGCATCGATAATTTCATCCAGATTTACTTTCCCTGATCGCATATAATCATACATAGGAATTCCCCGGCACGGTCAATCGCGGTCAGCTTCCGGTATAAAACCGGTATCATCAATTTCGGTCACCCAGTCTTTATTAGCAGCCCGCATTCGTTCCAAAACATCTTTATATTCAGGATCACCGGCCAGGTTTTTCACTTCCCAGGGATCATTTTCAGTATCATACAGTTCTTCCGCTGGTTTTGGTCTCCAAAATGCACTTTGAACCTCATTACATTCGCCATTTTTATAGGCTTTTTCCCATGACCGAATGGAAGGTGCCTTCCACAAATATTCAAGGTGCTGGCCGTAAATGCGGTATGGCATATAATTTCGGATATACCGAACTTTGATCACGGACGGCACGGCTCATATCATAACGTTCATCCATTCTTCCACGAAACATATATGCATATTCAGGATCGTGAGTTTTTTGTTTTCCCAGGAAAGCATTTCCCTGCAAGTAATCCGGGATTTCAATTCCGGCGATGCTTAACAATGTGGGACAAATCAACAAAACTCACCAATGGATTAACTTTCGACCCTGCTTCTTTTGCCGGAAAAAGGTATTTATATTTTTCAGGAATACGAACAATAAATGGTACTCGTGTTCCGGTTTCGTAGACGTATCTTTTGCTGCGTGCAAAAACGCCACCATGATCACCATAATAAAAAACAATCGTATTTTCCGACAAACCGGCTTCGTCCAACTTCCTTCAAGTTTTTCCCTACCCAGGTGTCCATGTCTTCTACCTTGTCGTAATATTGAGCCCAGTCGTGTTTCATTTCAGGCGTTGCAGGATGATACGGAGGAAGTGGAACCTTTTCGGGACTGTGTCTTAAGTCCTCACTTGGAATTGATTTATGAATGGTACTTTCATGCGAAATAGCCG
>CAVYOB010000035.1:0-17756 GCA_963769925.1 uncultured Prolixibacteraceae bacterium | reverse complement strand
CAACTTTAAGCGGATAAAAGTGATTTGTCACAAAATAATGCCTTTAGCATAATCGGTGGCAGAAGATAAAATGCGTGTAGAACGTTTCTCCTCCCGGTTAAGGCGGAGTACCCCCCGCCTTACCGCGGGAGGTGGTGGTTTAAGTAATTCCGGCTGCTACACTGCAAAACACCTCTTGTAAACATTTACATTTATAAGAATATTTGTATATTGAATAATTCAAAAAAAACCTTATATCTCTGATCGGGAATGAGACTAAATTTTAAAAGCGTCATATTAATCTTATTCATTATTACGGGCTCTCGGGAGTTGTTTGGTCGGGGTATTAAATTCCGCTATTTAAATACTCACAAATGAAACAATCAAAATCAGACATAAAAGCGCTTAAAAAAGAACTTGCAGTGAAAAACCGTGAGTTGAAAATTGAGAAAGCTTTAGAGAAAGTAAGAGAACATGCCATGTCAATGCGTCATTCATCTGATTTGCAGAAGATTGTCAACATAGTTGCTCAGGAATTGAACAATATGCACCTGGATATCACCGGGGTATTTATGCTAATCAACAATGACGAAATTGATAAACAATTCACTTTTTGGGGATCTACGGGGGTGGCGGAAATTTATATGAAGAAAGCGGCTATCCCTTTTCTGGATCGCCCCATTTACAGAGTATTGGCTGAGGCGACAACCAAAGGAGAACATTTTTTTGTGGAGGAATATACACGGGAGGAAAAAAATGAATTCTTTGAGCATTTATTTAAATTTCCGCCTTACAATTCATCTACTCCTGAATGGAAGGAGCAGGTTTTTTCCCGTGAAGGGGGCTATACCAGGTCTGTTTCTGTTTCTCATTATACCTCCATATTTGTAGTTAATCATTTTGGGAGAAGATTATCTGATGACGATAACAAGATTTTGAAACGCTTTGGAAAAGTTTTTGAACAGAGCTACACCCGGTTTCTCGACATCCAAAAAGCAGAAGCCCTGGCGCATGAAGCGATTAAACAAGCATCTGCAGACAGGGTACGCGGTGAAATTGCCAGTATGCGTACCTCTGAAGACCTCAACCGGATTACAACGATTATCTGGCGGGAGCTGGAAACACTGGAGGTTCCTTTTATTCGCTGCGGTGTTTTTATTATTGATAATGAGAACGAAAAAATTCAGGCATATTTAACCACGCCAGATGGTAAGTCGCTGGCAGCATTAAATCTATCTTTTGATGCTAATGATCTTACAAATAATGCAATTAAGTACTGGAAAAAGAACCAGATTTACAAAGAGCGCTGGAATAGGGAAAAATTTATCAACTGGACAAAATCCATGATTGAAGATCGGACAGGTTCAAAATGTGGAAACTTACCAGGGTTCATCTACCCCACCGGAATCTCTTTACCTGCACTTTGTTCCTTTCGCCCAGGGCATACTCTATGTTGGAAATGTTTCTACCCTTACCGATGAAAAACTGGAACTGGTTAAAACATTGGCTGAAGCATTTTCAATAGCTTATGCCCGGTATGAAGACTTTAAAAATGTTGAAGAAGCCAAAGACAAGATTGAAATAACTTTAAATGAATTGAAAATAGCACAGGCACAACTTCAGGAGCTTGACGAGTTGAAGTCCCGGTTTTTTGCAAATATCTCTCACGAATTCAGGACTCCGCTCACCCTTATCATGGGCGAGGTTGAAAATGTAATCGCATCGAATATTCATTCAGCTGACAAAAAAAAGCTTGAAATTGCAAACATAAATGCCAATAAACTATTGGTTTTGATAAATCAGTTGCTTGAACTTTCAAAAATTGATGCCGGCAACCTGAAGCTGAAAAATGAAAATGGAAATCTGGTTACATTTTTAAAAAACATTTTCTTTTCATTTGAGTCTCTCTCCTCATCAAAAAATGTATTGCTTCTTTTTCATTCAGAGACTGAAAATATTAACCTTGCATTTGATCATGAAAAGATGGAAACCATTTTTTATAACCTGCTCTCAAATGCAATTAAGTTTACCGAAGGGCCGGGTGAAATATCACTTGCAATAAAAGTAATGGAGTCAGCACAAATCGAAATCATTTTAAAAGATACCGGAATTGGCATTCCCCCTGAACAGATTCCACACATTTTCAACCGGTTTTTCCAGGCCGACAGTTCATCTATCCGAAAACATGAAGGTGCAGGCATCGGTCTGGCGCTTGTAAAAGAACTGGTGGAACTGCATAACGGAAAGATATCTGTCTCGAGCAAGGAAAATAATGGAACTGAATTCAGGATTCTTCTTCCGTTATCTCTTGAACAATCATTGAGTGTCCCGGGCAAAAATATAACAGTTAAAACGGCAGAGAAAAAAACTTTTTTTAACCCCGAAGCTCAATCTGCAATTCATTCTGAACTTGCAGACAAAGCAGAAGCTGAAAATCACCAAAAAATTGTTCTTGTTGTGGAAGATAATGCTGAAGTGCGGGATTACATTAAAGAACAGTTGGTAAATGACTATCGCATTAAAGAAGCCGAAAATGGCGAGGAAGGACTTTTAGCAGCAGAAGATCAACTGCCTGATTTAATTGTAACTGACGTAATGATGCCACGAATGGACGGATACGAGTTTTGCCTGAAATTACGAAGCAACGAAAAAACCAGTCATATTCCGATTGTTATGCTTACTGCAAAAGCAGGTTTCGATGATAAAATCAACGGTTTGGAAACAGGAATTGACGCTTTCGTTACAAAACCATTCAGCGCAAAAGAGTTAAAAATCCGGATAAAAAATCTGATCACCCAGAGAGAACAATTAAGAAAACGGTTCAGTAATGCAACTATTATCAGGCCAACTGAGGTATCTGCAATTTCTGCCGACCAGTTATTTTTAAAGAAGACCCTTAAACTAATTGAATCAAATTTCCATGACGAAAACTTTTCGGTAGAATTGCTGGCCGGTAAAATAAACATGAGTATTTCGCAGCTAAACAGAAAATTAAATGCGTTAATCGATCAACCCGCCGGACAGTTAATTCGGTCGTTACGATTGCAACGGGCTGCAGATTTGCTAAAACAAAATTCCGCCAGCGTTTCTGAAATCTGTTATAATCTTGGATTTAGCGACCTGTCCTATTTTTCGCGGGCTTTTAAAAAACAATTTGGCCACACACCCACCGAATACCGGGAAAATTAACCACCTGTTTTTTCTTCCAACAACCTATATTTCCACAATGGTTGAAAAGTACCACTGATTGCGCGAAAAGTATAAATAAATCGCAGCCGCCTTGCCTAAATTCGCATTGCATCATTTTCAACCAATAAATAAAATAATGAAAAAGGCAGGTATTATAGGCGGTTCAGATTTAATTGGAAGTTACATTTCATTAAAATTTCTTGCCGAAGATTATAAAGTTAAGGTGCAAATCTCAAACAAAAGGCAAATAACAAAAGATCCGTTGTTTAAAACCATCAGCATAAATCAAAATATCGAGTTTCATGAAACCGATTTAACCAATGCTGAGCAAGTTCAAAGTTTTATTAAAGATTGTGAGCTGGTAGTTCACTGCGGGGATCCCATTTGTTTGAATATTAAATCTTCTGAAACAATGGTTTATGCACCAGTTATAAAACATTCCGGAACTCTGTTTAAAGCCATTCAAAAAAGCAATTCGATTAGAAAAGTTATTTTCATCACTTCTGCAACCGCGTTTAATCCTGATTATACATCAACTAAAACTGAGGGAAACAACAGTACAGTAAAAGCAAAAAATAATCAGGTTGAAAAAGCGAAATTCCATGCTTCAAAAGCCATTTATAAAGTGCTTAACAGCTTGCCGGATAATTTATTTGAAGTTATTTTTATTTCACCTGTTGAAGTCAGGAACCATCAGCTTTCAAGCAGCACCGACTCAACCGCAACCGGCCTTCAGTTTCTTTTCAGAAAAAAAATAACACCTGATCCCTTTTTTCAAAAACTTTTGGAAAGGCAGGTCATTGACAGGCTTACTAACATTGAGGAACTTCCTGAAAGGGTATTCCAGGCGGCTGCAATTGACGAAATGACTGAGTCGCTGAAAATAACCTGAACATTCTATAAACATTTAAATTCACTGGATTTACTATAAAAAATTCAAAATATAACTTAAGAGTCTGGTTTAATAAAATTGTTTTTTTCGGTTTCATTGTCAAATGGAATGGTGAAACTAAAGGTAGATCCAATTCCTACAGCACTTTCCACCCAAAGTTTTCCACCATGCTTTTCTATAAATTCTTTGCAAAGTATTAATCCAAGTCCTGAGCTGGGTTCACCCTCGGTTCCTACTCTTTTGGGTTGCTTATCAAGACGAAATAAATTTTTAACCATATCCGGGTTCATTCCAATTCCCGTGTCTTTAACAGATATTTCAACACTTTTGTCAGTACAAGTTTTTGCCGAAAGAGTTATTTTTCCTCCTTTTGGCGTAAACTTTACCGCATTGGTAACAAGGTTGCGGATTACAGATTGAAGCATCCCCTGATCAGCCAAAAGCGCAGTATTACCAGGAATAGTATTCGTAATTCCAATTTCTTTGTTTGCGGCTGATTCCGTTATCGCCTCTAAACTTTCGTTTACCAGTGGATGCAACTGAACTATTTTTGGATTAAACGGAAGTAAATCCTGCCGTAACTTTGCCCACTCAAGTAAGTTTTCCAGAAGACCATAAAGTTTACTGGTTGAGTTCTTCATGGCCAATGTCATCTTTTTTAACTCTGCCATTGTTAACACAGACAGTTCTTCAGACATAAATCGGGTAAGTTCCATAAAACTGCTGAATGGGCTGCGCAAGTCGTGAGCAATGATGGAGAAAAATTTATCTTTTTCTGCATTTAGCCTGATTAACTCTCTATTTGATTTTTTTATTACAGCTTCGGCAATTTTAAGTTCGGTAATATCAACAAGGGCTATAAGGCAACTATCATCCTGATTACCTGAGATGCCATTTACCATGACATGTTTTGGAGAATCTCCGTTTGTTAAAAGTTTCACCTCGCATGTACCCTTTGATTTGGTTTGAAATATGTTTTGAATAAAATGATTAAATACGGCCCTTGTATCAGACGAAACAAAAAGTGCAAAGCGCTTTTTAATCAGGTATGATCGTTCCTTCCCAAGTAAATGTGCTGCCCTAAAATTCAACTCAGCAATTTCACCTTCTTTTGTGAGTGTTAGATATCCGGAAGGGGCAAAATCATATAATTTGGTAAATTTATTTTCTGCCTGTTCTGCTATTTCCTTTGCCAAAGTAAGTTCATCTTTTTGCATTTCCAGTTCAATCTGATGCACTTCAAGCTCATGAATAAGCTTTAAATTATCAGTTTCAGAGCGTTGCTTGACCGGATTTTCGTGTGTGTCTTTTATCAACTTTTCCGCTCTTTGGCGCAGTGTGTCGATATTTTCTGCGGTAGTTTTTTGATTATTCATTGCTTAAAACAGAATTTCAAGTTTTTTGTATAAAGAATTCGAAGTAACATCATTAAATTCGGCAGCAGGAAGTAAAATATAACGAAATGAGTTAAGTCCAAACGTTACAATGGCCCAATGAACTGCAAGTATTCCCATTGATTTCATTAACTTATAATAGTACTTCAATTATTTAAGTAAAAATACTTTGAAATGGTGCAGAAAGTTTTATATAATTCTGAATAAGAGTTACATCATTCACACATTTTGCCTTTTGAATAACAGATTGTGAACGAAATTGATAAAAATGATTTTAGAATGTGATTAAGAGATTATTTCGAATTTTTTAGCTCGTTCAGAAGTTCTCTTAAATTAACAGTTGCATAAGTTGAAGCATAATCTGACATGGCATATGGAATAATCAAATCGTCATTATGAATCATCGATCCGCAGGAATAAACTACGTTGGGAACATATCCTTCCCTTTCTTCTGTATTGGGCATTATTAGTGGATATTTTAATCGTCCGATTTCTATCTCAGGGTTTTGAAGATCAAAAAGTGATGCCCCAATAACATATTCCCGCATTGAACCTACCCCGTGGGTTAATACCAGCCAACCTTCCGGTGTTTCAATAGGTGAGCCGCAATTTCCGATTTGAATAAATTCCCAGGGAAATTTAGGCTGTTGTAATAATGTTGCATTGCGCCAAATCGAAATATTATCAGAAAATGAAATGTAATTATTGAAACCATCCAAACGGCAGAGCATTGCATATTTCCCATTCACTTTACGCGGGAAAAGAGCCATCCCTTTGTTTTGGGCAATTTCTCCATGCAGCGGTAATATCCTGAAATGATAAAAATCCTTTGTGTCAAGTATCTTTGGCAATATCGTAGTACCGTCATATGCCGTGTATGTTGCGTAGTAGATCGATTCATTATTATCGTCGGTAAATTTTACAAAGCGGGCGTCTTCAATCCCATTTTTTTCTTTTATCGAAACCGGGAAAATTACCCGTTCTGAAATGTTGGCGTCCAGTGAAAATTCAAGTTCGTAATGCGACGAAGCCAACCAAATAATCTGATTATACAGCACTTCTTTCTCTGCAGTAAGATGCAATGATTTTCTGGCTTCTTTAATGCAATCCCGAAGT
This sequence comes from uncultured Prolixibacteraceae bacterium, assembly GCA_963769925.1. Lineage (GTDB taxonomy): Bacteria > Bacteroidota > Bacteroidia > Bacteroidales > Prolixibacteraceae > Draconibacterium. The sequence goes on along the minus strand of CAVYOB010000035.1, from coordinate 11,186 downwards.
TCGCCATAAGAAAACTTATCCTTTAACTTGTTGAGTATTAAACCGGATGGGATGATGGCATGAATATCTTTCATTTCGTCCAGTTTCATTTTAAACGATTTCTTATCGTAAATGTGCCTGCGGATATGCTCAGCTTCTTCCAGCATTTTCCCAACAGGTTCAACCGTAAGATTATTGTTTTTATCAAGAACTCCTGTTCTGAAAACAATGGAAGAAATGTGTCCTTCTCCGGTGGCCCTGAAACTTAGAATAACTCTTTTTTCGTTTGGGCCAGTCTCCGACTGGTCGGGATGTTCTACAATGGAGGGATTAAAAAATGCAGCCGATTCAATCGAATACTCCATGGTAAAATAGGAGCCGATCAATATCTTTTGCGAAATGTCAAGCGAATCGGGTTTAATTTTTAACAACTTTAACAAATGAGCAATCTTATTAAAATGCTTTTCAAAAATTTTGGAAATATTTCGGTGACGTAGCGAGTAATCTCTCAACAACGGGCTCAATGCCTGCGATGCAGAATTTTCAGACATACCAAGTACCGAGCGGATGGTATTAAGCGCCCTTTCATCACCAGTGTAAAGAAACCGTGCGATTACCCTGGAGGCATCGGGTAGAAATTTAATATCTTTCCTGTTTACTGTTACCTGCATTTATTTTCTCTAAAGGTAATGGATATACTGGAACAATTACGGATATAAATAAAAACCTGTTGGCTGAATTATTTTATAAATGACTAATAATCAGACTTCGACTGCGCTCAGCCTGACTGTCACAGTGAGCGTCCCGAAATTTCGGGAGAACTGTGAACCAACAAGTTATGAATTAATTCTGCCAAGGCGTATAAATAGAAGTAAACTCATATGAAAAATTTCAGGCATCATTTAATTAACAAAACGGTATTTTTTTGATAATCAGATAATATTCTTGAAAATAAGTTACGGTCGAACAGGTAAAGACAATAACGGATTTTTGAGTACGGATTTAAGTCCTTATTTTCATTTTCTGCTATTTTATTCACCGATATCAGATAGGTTTCCAGTGCGTCATTTAATTCACTTTCAGTAAATTTTCTTTTAACATTCAGAATTTCCTGAACAAATCCATCTACTTTAAATTCAATAAAATTATACTCTGGAAAATATCGTAAGACAACAAATAAAAACCGAAATACATCCAGCGGCTTATTTTTTTCAACAGATTGGCCTTTTTTTATCCGGTTACTTATTCTTTTTTCTTCTGTGGTAATTTCATCATTTATTCGCAAAAATTCTTCGTCTGCAATTTCAAATAATGCGGATAACCGGTTTATTCTTCTTTTCAGGCTTTGTGGAATACTTTTCTTGTATTTGATTTTATGGTCCAGAACGCTCCATGCATCCTGGATAATAGTCCTGATTTGAAGCTCAAACTGGATATTCGCATAGCGAACGTATTCTGTTTTTTTCCCGTATTTTCCATTCAATTTAAGATCCAGATGCAAACTTTTATATCCAAATTTATCTTCGGTACTTTCGATCTGAACGGTTTTATCGGTTATGGAAACTTCTCTGAAATATTCATTTAGCTTTTTTCGAATGATATTTACATCTTTTAAATAGGGGCATACTATCCGGATTCCCACAAAATCAGATAAATAGTCGAAAATTTTGTAATCCCTGGTTGAATTTTCAATTCCAGGTAAATACTTCCGTTCAAATTTGCTCAGGCATTCATCATAATCTTTTATCCGACCGGTAACATATTCAATGTTGGTCAGCGACTCAATGAGCCCGATAAAAAAAGCTAATGCTGAATTATAAAATTCCTGATTGGAATCGTAATAGTTTCTGAATTCATTTATTCTTAAATCGATATCTGACATAAACCGGGTTGACGTGTAAGCTTGTATTACCACAAATAGTGGCTAAAAATCCTATCATCAATTCAACTTCTAACCAATAAAAAAATGAATAAATCCCGCAAAATACGGGATTTATATTTACTACATTCTATAGCGTTAATCTCGTTTAACATTTACGGCATTTAATCCTCTTTGTCCTTCCTGTAAATCAAAGTTTACTTCATCACCTTCTTTTACAAAATCTTTTAGTCCTGTTGAGTGGACAAAATACTCTTTTTCAGAATTTGCATCTTTGATAAAACCAAATCCTTTTGTTTCATTAAAAAACTTAATTGTTCCTTTATTCATGATATTCTTTTAAAATATTAGTAACGTCTTCTATTAAATCCTCCGCCACCACGGTTATCCTTGCCATGATCATTCCTGTCGGGCCTTGGACGGGCAACGTTTACATTTATCGTTTTGCCTTCAAACTCGGTTTCGTTCAATTCTTCAATGGCTTTTTCACCTTCCGTATTGTCAGGCATTTCAACAAAACCAAATCCACGAGAATTCCCGGAGTATTTGTCCATGATAACGTTCGCGGATGTTACTACTCCGGATTCCACAAATAATTCTTTTAAGCTTTCACTTGTAGTGTTATTACTTAAATTTGATACATAAATATTCATCTGTTTTTATTTAAATGGTGAATAAAATTTTTACTAAGCTGGTTCAATTTTTATGGCATTTAAGCCCCTGTTTCCTTTTACCAGTTCAAAAGAAACCCTGCTACCTTCAGTAATATTGGGATAAGCATCGGTAATATGGAAAAAGTATTTTTCGGTACCGGCAGTGTCTTTAATAAAGCCATAACCTTTGTCTTTTTTATAATGCTCTACTCGCCCTTTTAAAACCAATTCTTCCTCGTCCTGTTTTTTTGGGGTCGAAATGGCGATTTTCTTTGCATCTACTTTCTTTTTCTTCGGATCAGGCTGAATATTGGTAATAACCCCGTTTTCATCCACATAAGCGATCATATCATCCAATGATCCGCCTCCGCTATTCGCCTTGCGTTCTTCTTTACGCTCTAGTTTTTCCTTTCTTTTTTGTGCTCTTTTTTTCTCTAATTCTTTTTTATTATAAGAAATCGATGATCTACCCATTCAAATCTTTTTTAGTGTTATTTTTTATTAGCCGATACCCGATTTAATTTTTTTCCGGTCAGCCGTTGTATATCCCGAACCATTATGTGTTCGTCCTGAGAATAGAATGAAAGTGCTGTTCCATGCTGTCCAGCCCGTCCGGTACGTCCAATTCTGTGTACGTATGTTTCTGCTACATCAGGAAGATCGTAATTAATTACGAGCTCCAGATTGGCTATGTCAATTCCACGGGCAGCAATGTCGGTAGCAACAATCACACGGGTTCTTCTTAATTTAAAATTCGATAATACTCTTTGTCTTGCTCCCTGTGATTTATTTCCATGAATTGCTTCGCATTCAATCCTGTTGTTATTCAGTACCCTTGCAATTTTGTCGGCACCGTGTTTGGTGCGTGAGAAAATCAAAACCGACTTGTTTAAATCTTGTCTTAATAATGAAATCAACAATTGGTTCTTTTCCTGTCTTTCCACATAATACAAATGTTGCTCAATCATATCAGTAGCTGAAGATACCGGAACAATTCTTACAGTTACCGGATTTTGCAAAATCGATCTCGAAAGTTTACTAATTTCTGAAGGCATCGTTGCCGAAAAAAACAGCGTTTGCTTTTGTTTTGGTAACATTGGCAACAAACGTTTTATATCATGAATAAAACCCATGTCAAGCATACGGTCGGCTTCGTCAAGTACAAAATGCTGGACGTGAGCCAGCGAAATATACTTTTGGTTGATCAGGTCAAGTAATCGTCCGGGAGTAGCTACCAGAATATCAATTCCCCGTCTTAGTTTATCAACCTGCGGTCTCTGGTTTACACCTCCGAAAACAACAGAGTGACGAAGACCAGTGTATTTACCATAATCACCAAAACTCTCTCCAATCTGTATCGCTAACTCCCGGGTCGGAGTTAAGTATTAACGCTTTTATCTCTCTTCTTCGTTCATTAATTTGGGGCTGCTTCTATCTGTTGAATAATCGGAATCGCAAAGCCGCGGTTTTGCCTGTACCTGTTTGGGCAATTCCAAGCAAGTCGCCACCTTTTAATGCGGGGGGAATGGCCTTCTCTTGAATAGGAGTAGGATTTTCGTATTTTTTATCTGTCAGAGCTCTAAGTATTGGCTCTGAAATATTTAATTCTTTAAATGTCATACTTTAATTTGCCGTTTTTAATCACAGCACTTCTTATTAATTAATAATTCTAGTGAAATATGCGGGGGCGTGTGGAATCATAAGTCCGTCAAGATATCACTATATAGCCGTAAAGCTATATTTCTTTCGTTGATAATCTTTTTTGGGCATCAGTAAACTCTTCTTTAAGTTGTTGCACCACTTCCTTAACACTTCTGATTTTTTCAGCCAGGTAAGCGTTGGCTCCTGCAAAAGCATAGCCTTTGTTCATGTTTCCTTTTGCTGCATTATAAAGGGCTATAATAATGCAGTAAGCACTTTTTGTATAATCACATGTTTTTATGCACTGAAACGGGCATATCTTTGGACGTTCTTTGCCTTCGTTTACACTTCGGATAAAATTTCCATCCAGGGCACGACCGGGCATTCCTACCGGACTTTGGATAATCATTGTATCTTTCGGTGACGCGCTTATATATGATTGCTTGAATGATTGTGATGCATCGCATTCCTGTGTCGGAACAAACAGACTGCCAATTTGCACTCCGGCGGCACCGAGTTCCATGATACGCAGTACATCCTCGCCGGTTGTTATTCCTCCTGCTGCAATTACAGGAATTACTTTTTTATGATTGTATTCTGAAGCAACTGATACAACTTCCGGAATCAATTTCTCCAGTGAATAGTTTTCGTCTTCAATCTGCTCTGTTTTGAATCCAAGATGTCCTCCGGCTTTAGGACCTTCCACGACTAGGGCGTCTGGCAGATAATTGTAATTAGATAGCCATTTCTGGCAAATTATTTTGGCAGCCCGGGCTGACGAGACAATCGGGACCAGAAGTGTTTTACTCTCGCCGGTCAGATAAGACGGTAAGTCTAACGGCAAACCTGCTCCTGAGAATATTACATCTGCTTTTTCTGCTATTGAGGTTCGTACCATGTCGGCAAAATTCGACAGTGCAACCATTATGTTTACACCGATAGTCCCCTGGGTTGATTCACGCGCTTTGCGAATTTCTTCCTTTAAACCCCAAATGCTATCTTTTATATAGTTAGCGGGCGATTGTTTGTACAGCAATCCCAGTCCGGCACTTGATATCACGCCAATACCACCTTCGTTTGCAACCGCTGAAGCCAATCCGGAAAGTGAAATTCCTACCCCCATACCACCCTGAATAACCGGGAGTTTGATTTCCGTATTCCCTAAAAAAAATGATTTTATCATACATTAAAAAGTGTGTCACGATATTTGTGAAGCACACTTCGCGACTTGTTAATCTAAACAAGAAAGTTGATTTTGATGTCGAATTGACGATGAAAAGGTTCGCTTACAGGAAGCGAAACGAAGCATTGCTTTTTACGAATTCAATAAAAACCTGATTGTCAAGGCCGCGAAGGTATAAAATAATATTGATACGGGAATACATTTTTGTTATTTTAATATCTGTAGTATGCCGAATGATAACAGAGAATGCCTATTTCATTATAGACAATGAGAAGAATTCTTGAAAAAGCTACAGTTCGAACCATTCAACATTCTCACTATAAGCACCTTACTGTAATTGCCCGAAATTGGGTTTTAAAAAGTTCGAACACAAAAAAGCCTCTCACCGAGAGGCTTATCTTGCTTCTAAATTCGAATGTGAACCTGAAGGGACTCGAACCCCTAACCTCCTGATCCGTAGCCAGATGCTCTATCCATTAAGCTACAGGTCCATTTTATATTCGTCTTCCGTTCAAAAGCGGTGCAAATATAATATTTTTTGAAGAAAACACGACAATTATTTATAAAACTTTAACTGTACTTTTCCATTTTATCTTCAATGGTAACTTCATTTTCAAAATTGACTTGTATTTTTAGGTTGGTAAACATTTTTTCAGTTCCTGCATCTCTGCATGCATTATGCACTGTTTCCAACAAATTGAAGTAATTGTTCAAAACTACATTCAACAACGGTTTCAAAAGGACAAACCTGGTATCTAAATCCGGATTCTGCAATTGCCTGAATGGCTTTATCAACCAATTCGTATTTTATTTTTCCTTCAGCTTCCGGCAATACCTGGATAGCCACGTTAATTTTATTCGATTTCCAATCTCCTCTTTCATCCATCTTTATTCTTATTTAGCATTTCTATAATTTCGCTTTTGATAATACTTTCACATTGGTGATAATCATATCTTCCTGCAAAAAATTACCATATTGGTTACATTCATCTACAATATTTCTGAAAACTTTTTTAAATCTGCACGCAACGGAAGCATAACCATGGAAGTTGAAAATCCTTCCCAAAAATCAATCAATTCAAACTCACCTTCATGTGATTCAACTTGTAAATAAGTTCATTTTTAAGTAATTTTTGTTGTGTTTCGTTTAAAATTCTGTCTTCACCTCGACTGATAAACACAACAAAATATCTTAATTTCTGACCTTTACCCCCCAATCCTGTTGAAATAAACACCTGTTGTTCATCCAGCAACGAACTTTGAAGTAACATCCGGTTTTCCTGCAACGCCAAAACTGCCCACGATTTCAAAATTCCTTCCGTAACTCCAAGAAACTTTTCAATGGTCCGGTATGCTTTTACATTATCGATTGTTGCCAAAACAGATAAAATCTCTTTCTTTCTTTCCTCATCAACCTCATCAGAAAAAAGTTCATCTTTCTTATTGTAAAATTCTTTAAATCGTTCTTTATCTCTTATTTTCCGCGAAAATTCAAAATACTCCATTTGTATTTCAATATCAATCTGTTCCTCGAGAATATTAAAATTTTCAGGTAAATTTTCCAGTGCTTTCTGAATGTTGTTATAAAATTTGTCTTCTTCCATGCCTTTGATTTCTACAACAAAAATAGTGACTTGTCGTAATATAGTACAGAAGATTAACATTTTATTTTTAATAATTGGAAATGTGAATATATTTGTACCCTTATTTTTATTTAATTTAATTTTCAATAGGGAAGGTGAGAGGGAGTGAAATTAAGTGAGGTCAAGAATAGTAAAAAGGTAATCATCACGAAGGTATTGGGGCATGGTTCTTTTCGGAAACGAATTTCAGAAATGGGCTTTGTAAAAGGAAAAGAGGTAAAGGTTATAAAAAATGCCCCTTTTAACGGACCTATTGAATTCAAAATACTTAACTACAATGTATCTTTACGTAAATCGGAAGCTGATTTAATTGAAGTAATTCCTTCAGAAAAATTTAAAAAAGGGTTAAATGGCCAACATTATGAAGGAGTTATCGACCGAAAAATAGACCTTATAAACCAATCTGAAAGAACCAAAACCATCAATATTGCCCTGGTTGGAAATCCAAATTGCGGGAAAACTTCTCTGTTCAACTATATTTCTGGCTCGAAAGAAAAAGTTGGAAATTATTCTGGTGTCACGGTAGACATAAAAAAAGCCACTTTTAAAACCAAAGGTTATACATTTAATTTTTTTGATTTACCCGGAACGTACAGTTTAACAGCCTATTCCAAAGAAGAAATATTTGTAAGGAAATTTATTTACGAACAAACACCTGATATTGTAATTAATGTTTTGGATGCAACCAACCTGGAAGAAACCTTTTTCTTACTACTCAGCTCATCGACATGGATTTACGCATTGTTGTTGCGCTGAACATGTTTGATGAACTGGAAAAGAAAAAGCTTTTTTTAGACCGGGAGGAATTTTCGAAACTACTGGGAGTCCCTTTTGTACCCACCATTAGTTCAAAAGGAATTGGCCTTGACTTGTTGTTGATAAAGTTATTGAAGTTTTTGAAGGCCGGGAAAAAATAACAAGGCATATTCATATTAATTATGGGAAAGATCTGGAAGAATCGATTAACAGCAGTCAGGCAGAAAATAAAAGAGAATAAACCGATTACCGACAAAATCTCTTCACGCTTTCTGGCAATTAAAATTCTGGAAAAGGATAAACAGGTTTTAAATCTTCTCACTGACTATAAAAACTTTGATGAAATAAAGATCTATTGCCGCACAAGAAATAAAACAAATTGAAGCTCTTGCAAACGAAGACAGTGAAACCGTTATTACTGATGCAAAATATGGCTTTATAACCGGAGCATTAAAAGAAACTTTTAATGATCCAAACCAGTCGAAAAAAACCCGCTCCGAAAAAATCGATAATTTTCTTACACAGAAATACCTGGGATTTCCGTTGTTTACAGCCATTCTGTTTTTAATGTTTTATACCACATTTAAATTGGGAGCGTATCCAATGGATTGGATTGATACCGGAGTTACTTCATTTGGAAATCTGGTTTCAAATATAATGCCCAACGGAATGCTGCAGGATTTACTGGTGAATGGAATTATCAGCGGAGCCGGAAGTGTACTGGTCTTTTTGCCTAATATCATCATACTATTCTTCTTTATCTCGTTGCTTGGAAGGAACAGGGTACATGGCTCGTGCTGCTTTTATTATGGACAAAATCATGCACCGGTTTGGGTTACATGGACGATCATTCATTCCATTGGTTATGGGATTTGGCTGCAATGTGCCGGCTATTCTGGCAACACGAACCATGAGAAACCGGGGTGATCGTATTCTCACTATGCTCATCATTCCATTTATGTCGTGCAGTGCAAGGCTTCCGGTTTATATTCTTATTATTTCAGCTTTTTTCAAAAAATACCACACGCTATATCTGGGAGGAATTTATGCCGCAGGAATTTTTTTTGCATTTCTTACTGCCCAAATTCTTAATAAAACGGTTTTTAAAAATAAAGAAACTCCGTTTGTAATGGAGCTTCCAACGTATCGCTTGCCGACGTTTCGGAATATTCTTTATCACATGTGGGATAAAACACAACATTATCTAAAAAAAATCGGGACCATAATTCTGGTTGGTGTTATTATTATCTGGGCTCTGGAATATTTCCCTCGTCATACTGAAAAAACAGCACAATTTGAACAACAAATTGAACAGATTCAAACAAAACGAACGTTTACCTGAAACGGTAAAAAAACAGCAACTGCAATGGTAGAACAGCAACTAGAATCTGACCGGCTGATACATTCCTATCTCGGACGTTTAGGAAAAATAATTGAACCTGTCATGCGTCCTCTGGGCTTCGACTGGAAAATGAGCATCAGTTCTGCTTGCCGGGCTTCCGGCTAAAGAAATTGTGGTGAGCACAATGGGCGTATTGTACCAATGCGGAGACGACGAAACAACGGTAAATCTTCAACATAAATTACAAGATGAAACTTTTGAAACAGGAAAACGAAAAGGTGAAAAAGTTTTTACCCAACCTACGGCTCTGGCATTCCTTATTTTTATTCTTGATTTATTTTCCATGTATTGGAGTGGTGGCAACGATAAAAAATGAATCAGGCTCCTGGAAATGGGCTGCATTCACTATTATTTTACACTACTGCATTCGCCTGGATTGCCGCCTTTGTGGTTTTTCAAATTGGAAATTTAATTTTGTAAATATGGTACAGGAAATTATTACATTTTTAATTATTGGAGCCGCAGTTACGGTTGCAGTTTTAAAAATCAAAACGCAAATTCAGCACAAAAAAACGTTCAGAAAGTTGCAAAATCAGTAAAACAAATGACTAAACACAAATGCGCTGACTGTTCTGCAGAATGTGTTCTTCGTGACACCATTAACACATCAGTAACTCTGATAATGCCAATCTGTGCAAAAGAATTGAAATAATAATCAAAGTGATTTTAATTTACGAATCGTCTCTTTTGGATTCTCTGAATTAAAAACAAAACTACCGGCTACGAGTACATTCGCGCCAACATCCAAAAGCTTTTTCCCGTTTCATAATTCACACCACCATCCACCTCTATCAAACAATCCGGATTATATTTTTCAATCATTTCTTTTAACTGGCTTACCTTTTTATACGTGTTTTCTATAAATTTCTGGCCACCAAAACCAGGATTTACCGACATTAACAAAACCATATCGAGTTCAGCAATAATATCTTCCAGAAAAGCGACGGGTGTGTGCGGATTTAAACAAACACTGGCTTTTACCCCTTGTTCTTTATATTAACTGAATGGTTCGGTGCAAATGTGTACAAGCTTCATAATGAACGGTTATATATGACGCACCAGCAGTGGCAAAAGGTTCAATGAATTTATCCGGATTTACAATCATTAAATGAACATCCAGTGGCTTTTCTGCTATTTTTTTTACATCTTTTATAACCGGAATTCCGAATGAAATATTAGGAACAAACACTCCATCCATTACATCAAAATGAATAAAATCTGCCTCACTTTTATTAATCGTTTCAATATCCTTTCCTAAATGATTAAAATCAGCGGAAAGAATAGAAGGTGCAACCAATCGTTTCATTCGCAGAACTTATTTTCCCAGGTATGTTTTCAACAACCTGTTCCGATATTGATTTTTAAATTTCTTAATTGCCTTTTCTTTTATCTGCCGAACTCTTTCTCTTGTTAAACCAAATTCATCACCAATCTCTTCCAAGGTATGCGGTTGATATCCATTTAAGCCAAAATAAAAACGCAAAATTTCTGCTTCCCTGTCACCCAGGGTCGAAAACGAGCGTTCTATCTCTTTTCGAAGCGAACTATCAATTAAATCGTTGTCCGGGCTTGGAGAATCATCGTTCAACATCACATCATACATGTTGTTGGCTTCCTCTTCTCTGAATGGGTGCATCCATTGAAACGTGAACACTTGAAAAATTCATCGAATCTTCAACCGCTTCGGGTCGGGTTTCCAACATTTCTGCTACTTCTTCCACGGTAGGTTCTCGTTGGAATTCCTGTTCGAGCTTGTTAAATACTTTATTGATCTTATTAATTGAACCGATTTTGTTTAAAGGAAGCCTAACAATACGCGCTTGTTCAGCCAATGCCTGTAAAATTGATTGTCGAATCCACCAAACGGCATAGGAAATAAATTTAAACCCACGGGTTTCATCAAATCTTTCGGCTGCTTTTATCAATCCCAGATTTCCTTCGTTGATCAAATCGGGTAAACTTAAACCCTGATTTTGATATTGTTTGGAGACAGAAACCACAAATCGTAAATTAGCCTTGATTAACGTTTCCAAAGCTTTCCGGTCCCCTT